>NZ_VSSS01000098.1 GCF_008123425.1 Bradyrhizobium rifense | reverse complement strand
TTCGATCCAGGCGCTGTGGACGGCCGCGCACCACAAGCTGCCGCTCAACGTCGTCATCGCCAACAATGGCGGCTACCGTATCATCAAGCAGCGCCTGCTCGCCTTCCATGGCGATGACAATTACGTCGGCATGGACTTTGCCGATCCGCCCGTGGATTTCGCCGGCATGGCGAAGGCACTCGGCTGCGAGGCGATCAAGATCGGCGACCCGCGCGAGCTAAAGGCAACGCTGGCGTCGGCGTTCGGCCGGCCGGGGACCAAGCTGATCGAGGTGATGGTGGACGGGAAGGTGTAAGCGGCGCCGCGCACACCGCCGTCATTGCGAGGAGCGAAGCGACGAAGCAATCCAGTGTTTCAGCACAAAGATTCTGGATTGCTTCGCTGCGCTCGCAATGACGAGGAGGCAGCGAGTCCTACCCCTTCTTCCCCACCCGATACCCCGCCGCCGGATGCGGCGCGTCGAGTCTTGCGCGCCCATCGCCGAACAGCTTCTCCCGCAGCGTGCCCTTCGTATACTCGAGCTTGTATCGTCCGCGCTTGGTCAACTCCGGCACCAGCATGTCGGCGATGTCCTCGAAATCGCCGGGCGAGATCGCAAAGGCAACGTTGAGGCCGTCGACGTCGGTCTTCTCGAACCAATCCTCGATCTTGTCCGCTACGCTTTCGGGCGTGCCGACCACGACCGGGCCGGCGCCGCCGATGCCGACATGTTCGATGACGTCGCGCACGGTCCAGACGCGGTCGGGATCGCCGCGAGTGACGTTGTCCAGTGCGCTGCGACCGGCATCGTTCTGGACGTGACGGACCTGCTGGTCGAGTTCGTAGCCGGAGAAGTCGATGCCGGTCCATCCCGACATCAGCGCGAGCGCGCCCTCGGGGCTGATGTGCGACCGGTAGTCGGCATATTTCGCGGCCGCTTCGGCCTCGGTGTTGCCGAGGATGATCGTCATCATGTTGAACATGAGGATCTCGGCCGGGTTGCGGCCGAATGCGGCGGCCTCCTGGCGGATCGCGGAGACCCGCGGCGCAATGATCTTGGCCGACGGTCCCGACATGAATACGCATTCGGCATGCTTGGCCGCGAATTGACGGCCGCGCGGCGAGGTGCCGGCCTGGTACAGCACGGGCGTACGCTGCGGCGACGGTTCGCTAAGATGAATGGTGTTGTTGATGCGGTAGTTCGCGCTCTCATGATTGATGCGGTGAACCTTGCTGGGATCGGTGAAGATGCCGCGCTTGCGGTCCCGCACCACCGCGTCGTCCTCCCAACTCCCTTCCCAGAGCTTGTAGACGACCTCCATGTACTCGTCGGCGATGTCGTAGCGGTCGTCATGCCCGGTCTGCTTCTCCTTGCCGGCGCCGCGCGCGGCGCTGTCGAGATAGCCGGTGACGACGTTCCAGCCGATCCGCCCTTCGGTCAGATGGTCCAACGTCGACATCCGCCGCGCGAACGGGTAGGGCGGCTCGAAGGACAAATTGCTGGTGACACCGAATCCCAGATTCTTAGTGACCGCGGCCATCGCCGAGAGCAGAAGGAGCGGCTCGTTCGACGGCGTCTGTGCTGCATTGCGCAAGGCTGCGTCAGGGCTATTGCCATAGACGTCGTAGACGCCGAGCACGTCGGCCAGAAACAGCCCGTCGAAACGGCCGCGTTCCAGCGTCTTGGCGAGATCGATCCAGTAGGGCAGGCGGTTATATTCGGCGGTGCGGTCGCGCGGATGGGTCCATAGGCCCGGTGATTGATGCGCGACGCAATTCATCGCAAATGCGTTGAGCCTGATCTGCTTGGCCATGCTGGTCCCCCGGCGCCCTGTACTGAGCGCTCTTCGAATGATAGACGTGCGCCCCAACTTGGCGACGTTCTTGCATATAGCGCGACCTTGGCAAGGCCAAAATCAGCGGTGCTCCCGCCCTTGGCAAGCCAATCTCAAGAGAGCAAGAACGAAATCGCAAGAACGACCCAAGAGCTGTCCAAGTCCCCGCCACTTTCGAGGCCCAGTGTAGCCCGCTACGCTCTCCCGCCTCGAAACCTTGAAAAAAGCAAGTAATGACCAGAGCCGACGCCATCACCCGCGCCCGCGACGATTTCAAATCCGGTGCGTTCCTCGCCGAACTCGACCGCCGCGTCGGCTTCAAGACCGAAAGCCAGAATCCGTCGCGCGGCCCCGAGCTGCGCGCCTATCTGGAACAGGAGATGGTGCCAGCCTTCGCCGCGCTCGATTTCACCAGCCGCCTGGTCGAATCCCCGAGCGGCAAGGCGCCGTTCCTGTTTGCCGAGCATCACGAGAGCGCGTCGCTGCCGACCGTGCTGATCTATGGCCATGGCGACGTCGTCGACGGCATGGAGGGCGAGTGGCGCGACGGCCGCGATCCCTGGCGCACGACAGCGGCAGGCATTCGCCTGTACGGCCGCGGCACCGCTGACAACAAGGGCCAGCACAGCATCAACATGGCCGCGCTCCGCGCGGTGCGCGAGGCCCGCGGCGGCAAGCTCGGCTTCAATGCAAAATTCATCGTCGAGATGGGCGAGGAGATCGGCTCGCCCGATCTCGGCAAGGTCTGCGACCTCAACCGCGACACGCTGAAGGCGGATCTGTTCATGGCCTCCGACGGGCCGCGGCTGTCGGCTGATCGGCCGACGCTGTTCCTGGGCTGCCGCGGCGGCATCCGCATCCATCTCGACGTGAACCTGCGCGACGGCGGCCATCATTCTGGCAATTGGGGCGGCGTGCTCGCCAACCCCGCGACCATCCTGGTCAACGCGATTTCGACGCTGGTCGACGGCCACGGCCGGCTTCAGCTCGACGCCCTGAAGCCCCCGCGGCTCACCAACCAGATCCGCAGCTATCTTGCCGATGTACAGGTGGTGCCGACCGAGGACGAGCCTGCGCTCGCGGAGAACTGGGGCGAGGACGGCCTGTCCGCGGCCGAGCGGCTCTATGCCTGGAACACGCTGGAAGTTCTGGCGATGTCGTCGGGCAATATCGGGAAGCCGGCGAACGCCATTCCGGGCCACGCCAATGCCGTGCTGCAACTGCGCTTCGTGGTCGGCACCAAGGTCGATGGCCTGATCGAGGCCGTCCGCGCCCATCTGGTCGCAAAGGGCTTTCCGATGGTCGAGGTGCGGGCGGCCCAGAGCTTTGCCGCCTCGCGCACCGATTTCGACAGCCCCTGGATCAAATGGGCGGCGGATTCAGTCCAAAACACCACCGGCAAGGCGCCGGCGGTGCTGCCGAACTTCGGCGGCTCGCTGCCGAACGACGTGTTTTCCGAGATTCTGGGCCTGCCGACGATCTGGGTCCCGCACTCCTATCCCGGCTGTTCCCAGCATGCGCCCAATGAGCACATCCTGCTGCCATTGACCGAAGAGGCCTTGACGGTGATGGCCGGGCTGTTCTGGGATCTCGGCGAATTACCAAAGCCGCTGACCTGAGGCCATTAACCTGAGCCGGCATCCAGCCGAAAGTCACATTCTAATCCGGGCCGAGATGTGCTTGCATCCGGCCGCATTATCCTGAAAGGGGAGAAAAAGTGAAACATTTCCGTCACATCGGCCTTGCGCTCGCCGCGACCTTTGTCGTCAGCCAGGCCGGCGCCGAGGAGCTGACCGGCACCCTGAAGAACATCAAGGACACCGGCGCCATCACGCTGGGCTTCCGCGATTCCTCGATCCCGTTCTCCTATCTCGACGACAACCAGAAGCCCGTCGGGTTCGCGATGGACATCTGCTACAAGATCGTCGATGCCGTGAAGAAGGAGCTCAAGCTCGACAAGCTCGAGGTGAAGCTCAATCCGGTGACCTCGGCGACCCGTATCCCGCTGATGGCGAATGGTACCATTGACCTCGAATGCGGCTCGACCACCAACAATGCCGAGCGCCAGAAGCAGGTCGCCTTCACCAACACCCACTATCTGACCGCCAGCCGCTACGTCTTCAAGAAGTCGAGCGGCCTGAAGTCGATCGACGATCTCAAGGGCAAGACGGTGGTCTCCACCGCAGGCACCACCAACATCAAGCAGCTCACCGAGGCCAATGTCGCCAAGAGCCTGGGCGCCAACATCATTCCGGCCAAGGACCATGCCGAGGCCTTCCTGATGGTCGAAACCGACCGCGCGGTCGCCTTCGTGATGGACGACGTTCTGCTCGCGAGCCTCGTTGCCGGCTCGAAGACCCCGGATGACTACGTCATCTCCAAGGATGCGTTCTCCAAGCCCGAGCCCTACGGCATCATGCTGCGCAAGGACGACGCGCCGTTCAAGAAGGTGGTCGATGCCGCAACCGCTGCGCTCTACACCTCGGGCGAGGCCCAGAAGATCTACGACAAGTGGTTCACGGCCAAGATCCCGCCGAAGGGTCTCAACCTCAACACGCCGATCTCGGCCGAGCTGAAGAACGAGTTCGCAAAACCTTCGGACTCGCCGAACCCGGACGACTATAAGTAAGATATACCTCGGTCGCTTGATCGAGATCATGTCCGGCCACTCTTGACACCAGAGTGGCCGGACATTTGCATAGGCGGCAAGACCTTACTTCGAGCCAATATCTAATTGGCGCGTTCGCGCGGGGGACACGTGAACTATCACTGGAACTGGGGAATTTTCTTCGATCCGAACCCGATGGGGACCGGTACCTATCTCGACATGCTGCTGTCGGGCCTGGTGCTGACTCTGAAGACGGCCGTGCTCGCCTGGATCATCGCGCTGGTCTTCGGCTCAATTGTCGGCGTCATGCGGACGCTGCCGTCCAAGGCCGCCTCCTGGTTCGGCTTCTGCTGGGTCGAGTTCTTCCGCAACATGCCGCTGCTGGTGCAGCTGTTCCTGTGGTTCTTCGTGCTGCCGGAATTGCTGCCGAAGTCGACCGGCACCTGGCTGAAGCAACTGCCGAACGCGCCGTTCTGGACCGCGGCGATCGGCATCGGCTTCTTCATGTCGGCGCGCGTCGCGGTGCAATTGCAGGCCGGCATCGGCTCGCTGCCGCGCGGACAGAAGATGGCGGCGACCGCGCTCGGGCTGACCACGGTGCAAGGCTATCGCTACGTACTGCTGCCGATGGCGTTCCGCATCATCCTGCCGCCGCTGACCTCCGAGTTCCTCAACACCATCAAGAACACAGCGGTCGCCATCACCATCGGTCTGCTCGAACTGACCGGACAGGCGCGCTCGATGCAGGAGTTCTCGTTTCAGGTGTTCGAGGCGTTTACTGCGGCAACGCTCCTCTATCTCCTCGTCAACGCCGTCGTCGTGACCGCGATGCGCTTCCTTGAGCGCTACGTCGCGATCCCCGGCTACATCACGGGGAAATAGCGCCATGTTCAGTAATTTCGATTTCGGCGTCATCGTCCGCGCGCTGCCCTATCTGTTCTACGAGGGTATGACCTTCACGCTGATGCTGACGGGGCTCGCAGCACTTGGCGGGCTCGTCTTCGGCACCGCGATCGCGCTGATGCGGCTTTCCGGCTACAAGACGCTCGGGCGCATCGCCGGCTTCTATGTCGACTTCATGCGCTCGCTGCCGCTGGTGCTGGTGATCTTCTGGTTCTACTTCCTGGTGCCCTACATCGGACAGTGGGTGACCGGCGCCTCGCGACCGATCAGCGTCGGCGCGTTCGCCTCCTCGCTCATCACCTTCATCATGTTCGAGGCGGCCTACTTCTCCGAGATCATGCGCGCGGGCATCCAGTCGATCTCGCGGGGACAGCCGGCCGCCGCCAACGCGCTCGGCCTGACCTACGCGCAGACCATGCGCTACGTCGTGCTGCCGCAGGCGTTCCGCAACATGCTGCCGGTGCTGATCACGCAGACCATCGTGCTGTTCCAGGACACCTCGCTGGTCTACGTGCTGTCGATCACCGATTTCCTCGGTGCGGCCAGCAAGATCGCACAACGCGACGGCCGTCTCGTCGAGATGTATCTGTTTGCCGCCGTCGTCTACTTCACCATTTCCTGTATCGCGTCCTTCGGCGTCCGCCGCCTCCAGGCGCGCATCGCCATCATCCGCTAGAGCAAGTCGGTCATGATCGAAATCAGCCACGTCAACAAATGGTACAGCCCGACCTTTCAGGTGCTGACCGACTGCACCACCAGCGTCACCAAGGGCGAAGTCGTCGTGGTCTGCGGACCCTCCGGCTCGGGCAAGTCGACGCTGATCAAATGCGTCAACGCACTGGAGCCGTTCCAGAGCGGCGACATCTCGGTCGATGGCACCAAGGTCAACGATCCCAAGACCAATCTGCCGAAACTGCGCTCGCGCGTCGGCATGGTGTTCCAGCATTTCGAGCTGTTCCCGCATCTCAAGATCATCGACAATCTCTGCCTCGCCCAGCAGAAGGTGCTGGGACGGTCGTCCGACAAGGCGGTGGCGAAGGGCATGCAGCTCCTCGACCGCGTCGGTCTGCAGGAGCAGGCGCAGAAATTTCCGGCACAGCTGTCCGGCGGCCAGCAGCAGCGCGTCGCGATCGCGCGCGCGCTCGCGATGGATCCGATCGTGATGCTGTTCGACGAGCCGACCTCGGCGCTCGACCCCGAGATGGTGAGCGAGGTGCTCGACGTCATGGTCGACCTCGCCCACGAGGGCATGACCATGATGGTCGTCACCCACGAAATGGGCTTTGCCCGCAAGGTCGCCAACCGCGTCATCTTCATGGACCGCGGCGAGATCGTCGAGGACGCGCCGAAGGAGGACTTCTTCGGCAAGCCCCGCAGCGACCGTGCGCAGAAGTTCTTGTCGAAGATTTTGTCGCACTAGCTCGGTCGTCATTCCGGGACGCGCCTCTAGGCGCGGGCCCGGAATGACAGATCGAGGGTTTCGGGACCCCAACAAATCCCCTATACCGGTCGATAAATCCCCCTTTCCCGCCAGGAGACCAGCCTTGGATTCGACCGCCTACGTCAATGGCTCATTCGTCCCGCTCTCGGACGCGAAGATCTCGGTGCTCGACCGCGGCTTCCTGTTTGCCGACGGCATCTACGAGGTCTCGGCCGTGCTCGACGGCAAGCTGGTCGACAACGCCTCGCATCTGGCGCGGCTGGAGCGCTCGGTTGGCGAGATCAGCTTGAGGCTGCCGGAGACGGTCGAGCGCATCACCGAGATCCAGAAGGAGCTGATCGCCCGCAACAAGGTCGTGTCCGGCCTGGTCTATCTCCAGGTCACGCGCGGCGCCGACAAGGGCCGCGACTTCGCTTTCCCCAAGGGCGACGTCAAGCCGAGCCTGGTGATGTTCACCTCCGAAAAGGACATCATCAACGCAGTGTCCGCCAAGACCGGCATCAACGTGATCACGGTGCCTGACATCCGCTGGGAGCGGCGCGACATCAAGAGCGTGGCGCTGCTGGCGCAGGTGCTGGCGAAGCAGGCCGCAGCCGAAGCTGGCGCCGGCGAGGCCTGGATGCTCCAAGACGGCTACGTCACCGAGGGTGGCTCGTCGTCGGCGTTCATCCTCACCAAGGACGACGTCATCGTCACCCGCAAGAACTCCAACGCGATCCTGCCGGGCTGCACCCGCAAGGCCGTCGTCGCGCTCGCTGAGGAGCGTCAGCTCCGCGTCGAGGAACGCTCCTTCACTGTGGAAGAGGCGCTGGCCGCGAAGGAGGCGTTTGCGACGTCGGCCTCGCTGTTCGTCCAGCCGGTGGTGGCGATTGACGGAAAGAAGGTGGGCGACGGCAAGCCCGGCCCGCTCGCCGCGCGGCTTCGCGAGATCTATGTCGAGTTCGCCAAGGCGACTGCGGTTTAAGCCGCATACCCAGCTATCGTAGGGTGGGCAAAGGCGCACTTGCGCCGGGCCCACGTCTTTTCTTGCTTTTGAGGAGGTGGTGGGCACGCTTGCGCTTTGCCCACCCTACGAGACTTGCGCGTGGGGCGCCTACGCCACCGACGCCTTCACCTTCACCGGATGAACCGCGCGGAACGCGATCGCCAGCCTGTTCCAGGCGTTGATCGCGCCGATCAGCACGGTCAGGTTCACCGTCTCCGCGTCGGAGAACTGCGCGCGGACCTCGGCGTAGACGTCGTCGGGCGCGCGTGTTTCCGCGATCAGCGTCACCGCCTCGGTCCAGGCCAGCGCGGCGCGCTCGCGATCGGTATAGAGCGGGGATTCGCGCCAGGCGTTGAGCAGATAGATGCGCTGCTCGGTCTCGCCGCGCTTGCGGGCATCCTCGGTGTGCATGTTGATGCAGAAGGCGCAGCCGTTGATCTCTGAGGCCCGGATCTTGACGAGCTCGATCAGCGATTTCTCCAATCCCGTCGACTGGATCTGCTCTTCCAGCGCCATCAGCGCCTTCATCGTGTCGGGGGCTGCCTGGTAGAAATTCATGCGGGGCTTCATGGTCGTTCTCCTTGTTTGGGGTTGAGGTCAGTGGGCACCGCCGGCCGAGACATGGCCGGGCTTCTTCAGGAAGAGGGAGGCGACGAAGGCGACGATCAGCGCCAGGCCGAGCAGATAGAAGGTGTCGCTGAAGGCGAAGATGTAAGCCTGCTTCTGCACGACATGACCGATCGCGACATAGGCACGATGCGCGGCATCGGCGCGGTCGAGCACGCCGTGATTGATGAAATATTGCGTGAGCTGCTCCAGCCGGGTGCGGGTGGCCTGCTCGAACACCGAGACAGACTGCATCAGCACGTTGGAGTGATACTGCTCGCGCTTGGTCAGCACGGTCTGCAGCAACGCGATGCCGACGGCGCCGCCGAGATTGCGCATCATATTGAACAGGCCGGAGGCCGAGCCCGCGTTCTCCGCCTCGATGCCGGCGGTTGCCACCGCCGACAGCGGCGCCATCACCAGCGCCTGACCGATGGCGCGGACGACATTGGGCCACAACAGCTGGTCGGCGGCGTAGTCGTTAGTCATATAGATGTTCATGAAGTTCGAGCCTGCGAACAGCACGAAGCCGATGCCAATGATGATCCGCGCATCGAATTTCCGCATCAGGCGCGGCACCAGCGGAATCAGCAGCAGCTGCGGCAATCCGGTCCAGGCCAGCACCATACCGATCTGCTCCGAATTGTAGCCCTGGATGCGCGACAGGTATTGCGGCAGGATGAACACCGAACCATAGAGCGCGACGCCGAGCAGGAAGTTGGCGAGCATGCCGAAGCCGAAATTGCGGCGGACCAGCAGGCGCAGGTTCAACAGCGGCTTCTTCACCGTCAGCTCGATGATCAGGAAGACGATGAGCGCCACGGCCGCGATCACGCTGAGCTTGACGATGAAGGGCGAACCGAACCAGTCGTCCTTGTTGCCTTCCTCCAGCACCGTCTGCAGCGCGGAGAGGCCGATCGCCATGGTGATGATGCCGGCCCAGTCGCCGTCGCGCAGCAGCGACAGCTTCATCGGCTTGGCGTCGAGCGCGTACCAGAGCATGCCGACCATGATCGCGCCGGGCGCGAGGTTGACGTAGAAGATGTACTGCCAGCCGAAATTCTCGGTGAGATAGCCGCCGATGGTCGGGCCGATCGCCGGCGCGAATGTCGCCGACAACGCGAACAGCGCAAGGCCCACCGGCTGCTTGGCGCGCGGCAGCAGCGTGATGATCAGCGTGAAGGCCATCGGGATCAGCACGCCGCCGGTGAAACCCTGCACGGCGCGCAGCACGATCATCTGCGGCAGGTCCTGCGCCAGCGCGCAGGCGGCGGAGAGCAGCAGGAATAGAACTGCGTTTGTGAGAAGATAAATTCGGATCGAGAACACCTGGGCGAGCCAGCCGGAGAGCGGGATCACCACGATCTCGGCGATCAGATAGGAGGTCGAGATCCAGCCGCCGTCGTCGATGCCGGCGCCGATCGCGCCCTGGATGTCGGCGAGCGAGGCGTTGACGATCTGGATGTTCAGCACCGCCATGAAGGCGCCGAGCGTGGCGCCGATCACCGCGATCCAGGTTTTGGCAGAGACGGCCGGTGTTGCGGGAGCAGCTTGCGGAGCGGGCAGATTGGCGGCGGAAGCGGCATTGAGGGTCGGTTGAAGCGTGCTCATGGAAGCCTCGTCTCGGTTACGGAGACAGGATGCATTAGGCGGATGGTTTCGATAATCGGGTAAGTTCGGGAAGGATCATCCGGCAGGATTTGATAATCCCGCCGGGATCCCGCAGCGTCAGCCGCCGTTCGGATGCAGCGCGTTGTCGGCAACGCGCTTCGCCGTCTCGCGCTCGGCCACCACGGTCGCCTTGGTGTCGACCGTCGGCACCGCCGACATTCCGGGCCGCAGCAGGCCGGTCAGGCTGTGATCGTCGAGCACGATCTTCACCGGCACGCGCTGCACGATCTTGGTGAAATTGCCGGTGGCGTTGTCCGGCGGCAGCAGCGCGAATTCAAGTCCGCTTGCCGGCGACAGGCTGTCGACATGGCCGTGGAGCGTCTGCTTGCGAAAGCTGTCGACGATCAGCTCGACCGGCTGGCCGGCGCGCACATGCGTGAGCTGGGTCTCCTTGAAATTCGCGACCACATAGACCGCATCGAGCGGCACCACCGCCATTAATTGCGTGCCGGCCTGCACGTACTGACCGACGCGCAAGCTGCGGGCGCCGACCGTGCCGTCGACCGGCGCGGTGATCTCGGTGTAGGACAGGTTCAGCCCAGCCTGGTCCGCGACCGCGCGGGCGTGATCGAGCTGCGCCGTGGCCTGCGCACGCTGGGTGGTCAGCACGTCAACCTTGCGCTGCGCGGCCACCAGGCCCGACTTGGCGTGCTGCAATTGCGCGTTGCTGGCGCGGAGCGCCGCATCGGTCTGCTGTGCGCGCTGGATCGTGCCGGAGCCCGACTTCATGAGATCGTCGTAGCGGGCGCGCTCCTCTTGCGCGAATTTCAGATTGGCGTCTGCTGCCGTGACGTCGGCCGTGCTCTGCTCGATGATCGGTTGCTGGAGTTCCAGCTGGGCATCGAGGTTGTGAACCGAAGCTTCGGCCGCAGCCACATCGGCGCGGGCCTGGCCAAGCGCCGCCTTGAAGTCGCGGTCGTCGATTTTGGCCAGCAGCTGGCCAGCCCTGACCTTCTCGTTGTCGCCGACCAGCACGTTCGCGATATAGCCGGAGACCTTTGGTGCGATGATCGTGGAGTCTGCCTTCACATAGGCGTCGTCGGTGGTCTCGAGGTAGCGGCCGTTGGTCCAATAGTCGTGGCCGTAATAGGCGATCGTTGCCGTGCCAGCGAGGAGCGCGAGCACCAATGCCGCGCGCCGGACCATATTCTTCCGGCTCGGGACAGTCGCCGTCGCCTTTGGATAATCACGAGCAATTTCAGTTGCTTGCTCGAAAGTATCGGTTCGGGGCATCTCTGACATAGCAAGTCTCCTATCGGCTGGCTGAGACTATCGTTCTTTCTGGGGCGAGTGATAATTGGCGAAATTCGGGAAGGATTATCCATCGGGGGTGGACAGTCGGCAGGCGCCGCCTTTGCGTGTGAGGGTCTACCGAATCGGGCTCGTGACTGCCCCAGAGCGATTGCCGTGTCCGTCGAGCGATTGCTGCTAACGCATGCATCCCGTTGCATTCGAAGCTGCTAGTGGGATGCGACCATGTGTATGATCTGATGGATAATCGGGGCGATTCCCCAGCAATTGTCGATCAAAAGCGGATAATCAGGCAGCCATGGACCGCTTCACCAGCCTTACCGCCTTCGTCCGCGTGGTCGAAAACGGCGGTTTCTCCGCCGCCGCGCGCCGCCTCAACATGTCGACGACCATGGTGAGCAACCACGTCCAGGCGCTGGAGGACCGGCTCGGCGTGCGGCTGCTCAACCGCACCACGCGAAAGGTGAGCCTCACTGAGATCGGCAAGGCCTATTACGACCGCTCGACCCAGATCCTCGCCGATCTCGAACAGGCCGACGACATTGCCGGCGCACTGCAATCGACGCCGCGCGGCACGCTGCGCATCCACACCGCCACCCACATGGTCCCGTTCGTCGCGCCCGTGATGGCCGAATTCCTCGCGACCTATCCGGAGGTCAAGGTCGACCTGCGCATGGGCGAGACCAATGTCGACCTGATCGAGGAAGGCTTTGATCTCGCATTGCGCATGATCGCGCCGCCCGACTCGAGCCTGATCGTGCGGAGCCTTGCGACCTGGCGGCACGTGTTGTGCTGCTCGCATTCCTATATCGAGGCGCATGGACGCGTGCAGACGCTCGAGGAGCTTGCCGGGCATAATTGCGTGCGCCACATCAACTACCCCTTCGACGAATGGCGCTTCTTCGATCGCAAGGGCACGCCCGCCTCGGTGCGCGTGTCGGGCAATCTGATCACCAATAGCGGAGAGGCCCTGCGTGAGGCGGCGTTGCAGGGCGCGGGCGTCAGTCTGGCGGCCGGATTCCTGGTCGGCGACGATCTCGATGCCGGCCGGCTGGTCCGCCTGTTGCCGGAATATCGGCCGGTCGAGATGTCGATGAATGCGGTCTACCCGCACAAGCATCATCTGTCGGCGAAGGTCCGGACCTTCATCGACATGCTCGTGCAGCACAGTGCCGAGCAGCAGAAGCTGATCAATCCGTATTCTTAGCTGGCACGGTGCCGTAGCAACCATTAAAGCCGTCCCGATTTCCGGCGAGGATGACGCCGTGCTTGCGGCCGTCAAGGCGTGGCCTGGCGACAGCGGCAATGGGGTGAGGCCGGAGCGACGGCCAGCCTTGACGGCCGCGGCGCGCGGCGTCTTTGCGACGGCAGGTCGGGACGAAGAAACGGGTTCGGCCGAACAAAGAAACGCGATCAGGTGGCTGGCCGGCTTGCGACTTCAGGCGCTTCTTTCCGCCAGGGCGTGCCGCGAGCGACGACTGTGTTGGCGAAGATCAGCAGCTTTCTGGCGCAAGCGATCAGAGCGCGTTTATGCTCCTTGCCGGCCTCCGTCAGCTTTCCATAGAACGCGATGAGCTGCGGATTCCAGCGAAAGGACGCCGGTAGCGCGGCATTGAAGAGCGCGCGGCGCAGCCGTTCACGCCCGCCCGCAATGTGACGGACGCCGACATGATTGCCGCTGTCGTGATCGTAAGGGGCAAGCCCCGACAGGGCGGCTACTTGTTCGCGTGTGATCTGACCGATCTCGGGCATCCGCACCAGAATGATAATCGCGGTCTTTAGCCCGATGCCATCGATGCTGTTGATCAGGTCGAGCCGTTCGGCAAGATCGTGGTGCTCACGGATGGCGACGGCCAGCGCCTTCAGCTCGACCCTCTCGCGCTTGGCCAGGCGAGCGATATCCTCCTTCCACAGCTTCTGGGCCCGCGCATTGCGGCAAC
>NZ_VSSS01000097.1 GCF_008123425.1 Bradyrhizobium rifense | reverse complement strand
TGCGAGGCGACGATGTTGCAGGAAGGCGTAGGCAATCATTGTCATAAGGGCGTGGCGATGAAGACCTTGCCATGATCGCCCTTCGAAGTGATCAAGTCCAAGCTCCTCCTTCAACTGTTGATGCGCCTGCTCACAAATCCACCGTGCCTTGATGGTGGCGGCCAGCGTGCGCAGATCCGTCGTCGCCGGAAGATTGGCGAGATAGTATTTCTTCTCCCCGGAGGCACGTTGCTCGCCAATGAGCCAAGCTTCGTCGCCTGGGAGATGCTGCTGACCTTTATCCCATATCCGCTGCGGAGGGCCGTCGGCGGTGCGGACACGGAGAGCAGCAAATCGGGCTTTGAGCCGACCTTTCGTCCCGCTACGCCAACTCACGGTTTTCCATTTGGCGCTGGCCAACATTTGTTCTGCCGCAATCGATAAGATATCGGGCACGTGGTGCTTTCGTGGTTTGCCACGGACTTTGGTGATCGGCCAAATGAGCTTCACATCGACCGGATACACTTTCTGGTGCCGAGGGATTCCGACAGCCCAGGCCAGCCCGCGCTCTGTTAGCCCTTGTCGAAACGGTGCGCTGAGGCCGTATCCCGCATCCGCCAGCACACATCCAAAGCGCATGTTGGCTGCCATCGCGCGGTCAATCTCGGCCAAAGCGATCTCCGGCTTGGACCGTGGCGTTCGGTGTTCGACCGGCACGCGAGCGCGCTTCAAACGAGGCATGTCGCTTGTCCAGCTGTCAGGCAGAAAGAGACGTAACGCGACCATCACTGGCACTTCGCCGCGCGCAAGCGTTAAAGACACCAGCGTTTGGCAATTTGCAGTTTTACCGAGAGCCGACGCGTATTGAGCCGCAACACCGACCGATCGCTCACCCTTCTTCGGCAGTGAGGTGTCATCGATAACCAGCACCGCATCCCTGCCGCCAACAAGTCGGTCCGCCTGGTTGAGCAGCTCTGTCTCCAGCGGCGTCGCGTTCCAGACACCGTCCGCAATGAAATGGTGCAACTGGTCGTAGTTGCTCGTGGCAAGGCGTTCCGCCATCGGCTGAACGCTCTTGCGATCGCCAGGACCGATCAATCCCGCAACATACAGAGGACACATCCGCTGCCGGGTCTTATGACCCAGCCGGTCCAAGAACGGCATCAGCCAGCGTTCGAGTTCGTCTTCCCATCCCGGCATGGTCAGCCCTCCAAGAGCCGACCACCCATGAATCATTGAAAAATTGATTCGGGAATCCTATAAA
>NZ_VSSS01000096.1 GCF_008123425.1 Bradyrhizobium rifense | reverse complement strand
AGATGTGTATAAGAGACAGGCGACGGTGTGCCACTCAAGGAGATCGTCCGCCGCACAGGACATAGTCGCAATCTGGTTCGCCAAATTAGCCGCGGCGGCGGTACGGATATGTTCCGCACCCGTCAAAGCACCCTGGACGGGCATCTGCCGTTCCTGGACGCGCAGTGGTTAGGCGGCTGTCGCAACGGTGCCGAACTCTGGCGCCGTTTGAAGGGACAAGGCTTCGAGGGATCGCTGCGCGTGGTGGCGGAATGGGCGACGCGACGGCGGCGTGCCGAGACTATCAGCCATCAACAATTGCAGAAGGTCCCCGCCGCCAGGACGATAGCGCAGCTGATGACGACGAAGCGCGACCACCTAACCAAGGCCGAGACCGTCACGCTTGCCGTCATCGAACAAAACGTTCCTATGCTTGCTGATGCCCAAGCTCTCGTTGGCCGCTTCCACGCGATGATCCGAAAGAAGGCCGAGATGGAGCTCGAACCTTGGATTGATGAATCCAAGCGGAGCCTCATTGCCTCGTTCGCGAATGGAATCGCCAACGATAAGGGCGCGGTGCACGCCGCAATTACGCAACCATGGTCCAATGGCCAAGTGGAAGCTCAGATCACCAAGCTTAAGCTGGTCAAACGGCAGATGTACGGGCGCGCTAAGCTCGATCTCCTTCAGGCTAGGCTGATTGGCGCGCCATAAAAACAATCACGATCATCGAATATGCGTCAGAGCCCCAGTCCAACGCCGATTGACAGGCCGAAGGTGTACTCTCTTCACTCCCGCCAGTAATCTTGGACCGAGAAGGATATATGATTTTGGTCCCAAGCGTCGACGAAGACGGGAACGAGTGCGATGGCGTCAAGGCTCCAATGGCAGCGGTTCCCTTGGGAACCTACACCGGTTGGAATATCCTGAAACGGGGGAACGGCCATGGCGCCATCAGTTGGCTAACGAAAGGGAGCTATATCCCATTTCCGGACACGCGCGATGAACAGCGAGCAACGCGCGATCCTCGCAAATCAGTGCTCGAGCGTTATCGGTCGTCCGCTGCGTATGTTCGCAGCCGGCTTGTTACGAAGCGCTTTATGATCGAGGAGGATGTGGATCGTGTCGTCGCAAGAGCTTCCAATTGGGGAAGACCGCGAACCGATGTGAGACTGTCGGCTGACGATTCTGGCGATAGGCGCGAAAACATTGTCTGACGAAAGATGCCGCATGTTCGTTCAGATCGACGGCCTTTGGCCTGATCTTGTCTCTCCCGAATTGACGCCGAACCTCTGCCGCTTGCAGCCGTTGGCCCGTGTCTGATCATGCATATGGAATCGAACGGCTTCGTGGAAGGCAACCGGCAGGAACGCAGGAACGGCGTATGGCGACTTCGTTTGGGTGGCCACTATGCCGGATCGAAAGCCGCCAAGCATTTTGGACCAAGCCGCCGACATCTTCCCAGAGCTCGATCACCTTTTGGCGCAACTCGGTAGCAACAAGGAGCGAATATTCTCTGCCGCGGTCTATCTGTCGGAGCTGAGCCACAAGGCGTCTTTTGACAAAGCTTGTGCACCTGGATCGGCGACGATTCACGCCATTGACCCCAGCGGACCTGCGTAGGCGCGCAAATCGCGTGCCCAGTATCCATCAAAATCGAATCATCTCACGGTTCGCTTCGGCAAGACATCTGTAAATTGTCGCTGGCGCAGGTGGGTACTCATCATGCGAAATAGCCAACGGAGGAGGTCAGTTTGCCCTCCCGTTGGCGCGAACTGCGTCAAGCCAGAGCCAGAGGTCGTCGACGAGGCCGAGCTCATCGCAGCGCTCTTCGACGTAGCGACACCCTAGTTCGATGAACCGATCAGCGCCGTGCGCAGCCTTGAACTTGTCAATCTTCTCCAGATCGAAGGTGATCGACCATCGATCCGATTTGCAATTGATGTCTATGCCAATGTCGTTCACCGCCGCCTCCAGAAGGATCGTCAATCTCTGCCGATCGCGCTCCGATGATATCTCTGCGCGAGGCCAATCAGCCTCTCGTAAGCCGCAAGGTGCGTCGAGGACACACGGATTGGCGGGTTCGCTTGCTGGACCTTCAATCCGGATCCTGTTTTCCATTTCGTCATCGACATCATCAGCGCTGCTTCTATCGGAACTCTCGATTGCTTCAGTGCATATATGCTAGCTGGCGAAGTCGCGACGAAAAGCAGCTTTATGCTTCGTTGTCGCTGCTGCCCATCGCGAAATCAGAACGCTCCATCAGCTTATTCGATCGGTCACGCGAAATCCGGATGGAGGGCCGACTTCCATGCTGTCTGTGCTGGGCTTGGCGGGGAGCTTGTCGTTTATCGGGCGTGTGCGCAAGGCTTTCCAGTAATCGAGGTAGAGAGCTTACGATTCACGCACCACCTTCGCGCCAGGAACGATCGGTTGGCCATCGAGACGTTCATATTCGTTCGACCGCCTCTTTTCGGGAGCGCGCGCATGCCTTTGTTGCTCGCTAAGGCGCCGGCGCACATTGCGCGTGTTGCGGATGTCACCGTGAGTTGGCAAGAGATTTCAACAAACAAACGAAGTTGCATGCGCAGGTCGTTCAAATGCACGATAGATGACGCCGCGACACGCTGGCTCGCGACGTCTCGCTAGCAATTCGCTCAGCGAACAGACGTCAGGTGACAGTCCGCACACGCCGCTTCTCACCGCGCAGCAACAAACAATGCGTTCACTGCGAAATAAGAAAAAGTGATTATCTCCGCACTACGAAAAAGAGTGGGTCTTAGACTCGCGGGGTCGCACATTCTCTGAGAGGATTGATCACCAGGCAATGATGCCGATCAGGGACACTCATGATGCGCAACAACATCTTCGACAAGGTGAGTGGTTCGGTTACGCGCAGAGCTTGTCGATGACTTGTGTTTGTCCTCCTGTTGACGCTGCGCTAGATGCGCGGACGCGATCGCACCGAAGATCGCTGTAGCTCTCCCAAATCAGTAGCCTAAGCGACGGCTTGAATTGCAGCGGCGCGCGTCTGTGCTGAGCGGCACGCTCGGATGTTTCTGCCTGCCTCAAGTCGTCGTCCATTTCGCCGCAGACCTGCTTCTTGAGGGGTAAATAGATGACCGCGAACAACGATCCGATCAAATTCGCTTACTGGGTGCCGAACGTGTCGGGTGGCCTCGTCATTTCATCGATCGAGCAGCGCACCAGCTGGGATATCGACTACAATCGCAAGCTTGCCCAGATCGCCGAGAAGGCCGGCTTCGACTACGCTTTGAGCCAGATTCGCTTCACGGCGGGCTACGGAGCTGACAAACAGCACGAATCCGTCAGCTTCTCGCACGCGCTGCTCGCGGCGACCGAAAAGCTCAAGGTGATCGCGGCTCTCCTTCCCGGGCCTTGGAATCCGGCGCTCGCGGCAAAGCAGATTGCGACCATCAGCCATTTCACCAACGCGCGTGTTGCGGTCAATATCGTGTCGGGCTGGTTCCGCGGCGAATTCCATGCCATCGGCGAGCCCTGGCTCGATCACGACGAGCGCTATCGCCGCTCGGAGGAGTTCATCAACGCGTTGCGCGGGATCTGGACGCAGGAGAGTTTCACGCTCAAGGGCGACTTCTATCGGTTCAACGACTATTCGCTGAAGCCGAAGCCGCTCGATCCACTGCCGGAGATCTTCCAGGGCGGCTCCTCGCGGGCAGCCCGCGACATGGCTGCTCGCGTGTCCGACTGGTATTTCACCAATGGCAATACGCCAGACGGCCTGAAAGCGCAGGTCGACGACATCAGGACCAAGGAAAAAACCTTCGGCAAGAGCTGGCGAACCAGGATCGGCATCAATGCCTTCGGCATCGTTCGCCAGACAGAGAAGGAAGCCAAGGACGTCCTGCAGGAGGTCCTCGACAAGGCGATTCCGGACGCGGTGCGCGGCTTCCACCACGAAGTCCAGAATGCGGGCAACGCCAGCCCCGAGCGCGAGGGCAATTGGGCCAAGTCCACTCTCCAGGATCTCGTTCAGTACAATGACGGCTTCCGCTCGAACCTGATCGGCACGCCGCAACAGGTCGCCGAACGCATTATCGAGCTCAAGCGTGCAGGCGCTGACCTGATCCTGCTTGGCTTCCTGCATTTCCAGGAAGAGGTCGAATTGTTCGGCAAGCATGTGATCCCGCTGGTCCGCGAGCTCGAGGCGAAGGCGCCCGTGCGCGTCCAAGCTGCCGAATAGATTTTAAGGAGAAACAGCCAGGTGTCTGGGATCGCGACAGGGGCGGGCGTGCTTCGTCTGGAGGAGGGTCCTCCAGCCGAACCGATTCATCAATCGACCCGAGAACGCGATAGCGCGACGCAACGCCGCACAGCGCGTGTTGCCCAAACGCTCGCAAGTCCAGCACTTGGATTGGCAAAGATTTCGCTGACATTTGGCGGTGTTGCTGCGCTGCGCGATGTTGACCTGGAAGTTGCGCGGGGCGAGATCCGGGCAGTGATCGGACCAAACGGCGCCGGCAAGAGCTCGTTGCTCAACATCGTCAGCGGGCTTTACCGGCCAGACCGGGGCCAAGTGCAGTTCGGCGAGCACTCATTCGATCAGGTGCCGACTGCGAGGCTTGCCGCCCATGGCGTGGCACGGACGTTTCAGAATCTCGCGCTATTCAAGGGGCTTTCCGTCTTCGACAATGTGCAGATGGGGCTCGCGCACCGCGTGCGCGCGGGATTTCTGCGGCAGATCATGGGCTCGCCCCTGGCGCGGCGGATCGAGGAGGAGAACCGCGCGGCGGCGAAAGAGGTCATCGGCTTCCTGCATCTCGACGACGTTCAAGACTGCTTTGCCGGAACGCTGCCCTATGGCGTTCAAAAGCGGGTCGAGCTTGCGCGTGCGCTGGTGGCTCGGCCAAAGCTTCTGCTGCTAGACGAGCCGTTTGCCGGCGTAACCCTCGCGGAGAAACAGGAGCTGTCGCAGCATGTGCGCAACGCCCGCGACAGCCTTGGCGCCACCATCGTCCTGATCGAGCATGACATCGGCATCGTGATGGAGCTATCCGATCGCGTGGCCGTGCTCGATTACGGGCGGAAAATCGCCGACGGCACGCCAGACCAGATCCGCGCCGATCCGGCGGTGATCGATGCCTATCTCGGCGTCGCGCATGAGGACGATACGGAGCTCGCGGTCTGATGTTCGATTATCAGTTTTTGATTGAGGTGTTGATCGGTGGCCTGCTCTCGGGAGTCATGTATTCGCTGGTCGCGATCGGCTTCGTGCTGATCTACAAGACCTCTGGCGTGCTCAACTTCGCGCAAGGCGCGATGCTGCTGTTTGCGGCGTTGACTTTCGTGAGCCTGGTCGAGCGCGGCACGCCGTTTGTCGCGGCGCTGGCGGCAACGCTGGCGATTATGATCGCGCTGGGCATCGCTGTCGAGCGGACGGTGCTGCGGCCGCTGGTTAACCAGCCGCCGATCACGCTGTTCATGGCAACCCTCGGGCTCTCCTATGTCATCGAGGGTGCCGCTCAGCTCCTGTGGGGCACGCAGGTGCATGGCCTCGATATCGGGATCAGCGATACTCCGTTCGAAGTCGCGGGCGTGCTGATCAGCCGGCTCGATCTGTTTGCGGCAGCGGTCGCAGGCGGTCTGGTCGCTCTGTTTGCGCTGTTTTTCCGCTACACCCGCACCGGGCTGTCGTTTCGCGCGGTAGCTGACGATCAATTTGCCGCGCTTGCGGTCGGCCTACGGCTTCCGCGGGTTTGGGGCGCGGTCTGGGCGGTAGCCGGGATCGTCGCTCTGGTCGGAGGGCTCTTATGGGGCGCGCGGCTCGGCGTGCAGTTCTCGCTGTCGCTCGTCGTGCTGAAGGCGCTGCCGGTGCTGGTGCTGGGCGGCTTCGATTCAATCGCCGGCGCGATCGTCGGCGGACTCCTGGTCGGCGCCATCGAAAAACTGGCGGAGGTCTATGTCGGACCATTCTTCGGCGGTGGCATCGAGGTCTGGGCAGCTTATGTCGTGGCACTCGGGTTCCTGCTAATCCGCCCATCCGGTCTGTTCGGACAAAAGCTGGTGGAGAGGGTGTAGCCAATGGCCCATCTGGCTCGCACCAAAACGGGTCGGCCCACCGCCGAGACGCTGTGGATCGGGATCGGCATCGTGGTCGCCTATGGCGTCGTTCCGTTCGCCGGTTCGGATTATCTGCTGGATGCGGTGCTCACGCCATTTCTGGTGCTGGCGCTGGCCGCCGTCGGGCTGAACGTTCTCACCGGCTATGCCGGGCAGGTCTCGCTGGGCTCGGCGGCCTTCCTCGCGGTCGGTGCCTACGCCGCGTACAATCTTCATCTCCGCGTCCCGGGATTGCCACTGCTGCTCGATCTGGTGCTGGCCGGCGGCATCGCGGCGGCCATCGGCATCGTGTTCGGGCTGCCGAGTCTGCGGCTGCGCGGGTTCTATCTCGCGGTGTCGACACTCGCCGCGCAATTCTTCGTGCAGTGGGCGCTTACCAAATTCGGCTGGTTCTCCAACGACAATCCATCCGGCGTCATCGATGCGCCGGTCCTTCGTATTGGCAGCGTCTCATTCACCACCGCCGCGGAACGTTACGTCTTCTCGCTTACGATCGTAGTTGTCTTGACCCTGCTGACGCTACTGTTGCTGCGCTCCCAATCCGGCCGCAACTTCATCGCGGTGCGCGATCACGAGATAGCGGCCAAGGTGGTCGGCGTGCCGCTGCTGCGCACCAAGCTGCTGGCCTTTGGAATGTCCTCCTTCCTCATTGGCGTTGCCGGCGTGCTCTGGGCGTTCGCGTACCTGCGCACTGTCGAGCCGGCCGGCTTCAATCTCGATCGCTCGTTCCAGATCTTGTTCATCATCATCATCGGTGGGCTCGCCTCGCTGCGCGGCTCCTTTATCGGCGCGGCGTTCATTGTGGTGTTTCCGCTCTTGCTGTCGCGTATCGGCGCCGCCTTGCTCGGCCGCGTGTTTGATTCCGGCGTGCTGGAGATGAGCCAGCACATCGTGATCGGCGCACTCATCATCGTCTTTCTGATCGCGGAGCCACGCGGGCTGATCGCCCTGTGGGACCGCGCCTGGTCCGCCGTTCGGCCGGCCAGGCGCCCGACGATACCGACTTGAAATTTGCCTAACCCAAGGAGCTTGCAATGAACATGTTCAGACGTCTGAAGGTGACGATGGGCGCGGCACTTGCCGTCGGCCTTGCCAGTACGCTTGCGGTGCACGCCGACGAACAATTCTTCCCGCTGCAGAGCTATCGCGTCGGTCCCTATGCTGCCGGTGGCACCGGCTTCTTCGGCGGTTTCATCGATTATCTCAATCTGATCAACATTCGCGATGGCGGTGTCAACGGCGTAAAGGTGACCTGGGACGAAGGCGAGACCCAGTACGAAGTCGAGCGCGGCGTCGAGGTCTATGAGCGCCTGAAGAGCCGTCCCGGGACCGCGGCCTGGAACCCGCTGTCGGTTGGCATTGCCTATGCCATGATCGACCGCATCACCAAGGACAGGGTGCCGCTGATCACGATCAATCATGGGCGCACCGACTCGACCGACGGCCGCGTGTTCCCTTACGTTTTTCCGCTGTTGCTCAATCCCTACAGCGAGACGTCCGGTATGGTGAACTACCTTGCGTCAAGAGAGGGCGGTCGGGACAAACTCAAGGGTAAGAAAATCGTCGTGCTCTATCACGGCTCGCCCTACGGCAAGGAGACGATCCCGATCTACAAGCTGCTTGCGGACAAGTACGGCTTCAGCCTCGAGCAGATCGAGGTCCCGCATCCGGGCAACGAGCAGCAATCGCAATGGCTCTCGATCCGTCGAGCGAAGCCGGACTACGTGGTGCTGCGCGGCTGGGGCGTGATGAATCCGGTGGCGTTGAAGACCGCGCAGAAGGTCGGCTTCCCAGCTGACCACATCATCGGCAACGTCTGGTCCAACTCCGAGGAGGACGTCATTCCCGCCGGAGATGCGGCCAAGGGCTATATCGCGATTACGACCCAGGCCTCCGGCGCTGAATATCCGGTGCTGCAGCAGGTGATCAAGGCCGTCTATGGCGCGAACAAAGGCAATCTCGATGACAAGAAGCGAATCGGCAGCGTCTATCATAACCTCGGAATCGTGAACGGTATCCTCAATGTCGAGGCGATCCGGACCGCGCAGGCCAAGTTTGGCAAGCGCACCCTGACCGGCGACGAAGTCCGCTGGGGCTTTGAGCACCTGCAGCTCGATCCGGCCCGGGTGGAGGCACTGGGCGCGAAAGGCCTGTTCCACTCGATCAATGTGACTTGGGACAATCACGAGGGCGACGGCCGCGTCACCTTCCAGCAGTGGGACGGCAGCAAGTGGAAGGTTGTGTCGGATTGGATTGCGCCGGATTGGGCGTTCCTCCGGCCGATCATCGAGAAGTCGTCGACTGCCTATGCCAAGGAGCATGGCATCAAAATCCGCGCCTCCGGCGAGGATCCCGTGAGCCAATAGCGCAACGCAACGCTCGGTACCTGCGGGCGCCGTCGGCTCCCGCAGGTCTCAGAGGGGATGGATCAGGCATGAGTGACGTTCTGCTTTCGGTCGAGGGATTGGCCGCAACCTACAATCACGCCATCCGCGCCGTGAACGACGTCTCGCTCTCGGTTCGGCGCGGTGAGATCGTCGCCGTGCTCGGCGCAAACGGCGCGGGTAAGTCGACGACACTTCAGGCGGTCTCAGCGCTCTTGCCGGCGCGGCGCGGCCAAGTGGCTGGCGGGCGCATTGTCTTCGATGGCCACGACATTGCATCCGCATCGCCCGCGAAGCTGGTCCGGGCTGGGATCGTTCCGGTGCTTGAGGGCCGGCATTGCTTCCGCTCGCTGACGGTGGAAGAGAACCTCATCACCGGTGCTATTGGCCGGGACGCTAAGTCTCGCGTGATTCGCTCTGATCTTGACCAGGTCTATGAGCTGTTCCCGCGGCTGAAGGATCATCGCGGGTCGATCTCCGGGCTCACCTCGGGTGGCGAGCAGCAGATGACCGCAATCGGCCGCGCCCTGATGTCACGACCGCGCCTGTTGGTGCTCGACGAGCCGTCGATGGGGCTGGCGCCACTGGTGGTCCAAGGCATTTTCCGGGCGCTGAAGCAACTCAACCGCGAGCAGAATCTCTCGATCCTCATAGCGGAACAGAATTCGAGGGTCGCGCTTCGTTTCTCCGATCATGCCGTCGTCCTTGAGAACGGCCGCAGCGTGCTGTCCGGCGCGTCTGACGCGTTACGCACCCACGACGACATCAAGGCGCTTTACCTCGGCGGCTCGCCGCAAAGTGACGTCGGCGAAAAGCCGCGTATCCATGCCGTAGCTGGACTTTGATCGACACAGGAGAGACTGACCATGATAACCCCCAATCTGGTGCGCAAGATCGATGAAGACGTCTATTCCCGACTGGATGCCGCAATCGATGCGACCGTCAAGGTCAACGCCGATCGCAACGATCTGGACAGCCGCTTTCCGAGAGAGAATCTCAAAGCGTTGGCGCAAGCCGGCTGGACCGGCGTCTTGAATGAAACACGGTTTGGCGGCCTTGGCCTTGCTCATGTCGATTTCGCGGAAGCCGCTTACCGTATTGGACAGGCTGATGCATCGACCGGCCTCATCTACGTCATGCATGTCGGCGCGGTCCAGACGATCAATCTGTTTGGTAGCGATGACCAGAAGGAGCGCTGGCTCAAGGCGAATAACGGAGGTCTGCTTGGCACATATTCGACCAGCGAGCGCGCCACCGGAGGACACTGGTGGTATAACCTCTCCGAAGCATCACGCGATGGCGACAACTATCTGCTCAACGCCGAGAAATCGTTCACGACAAGTTCCGGTCAGGCCGATTTCTATGTGGTGCAGACCCGCACCCCTGGCGCCAAAGACCAGGCCGACATCATCTTCTTCATTGTCGACGGCAAGTCTGAAGGTATCGAATCCAGGCCCTGGGATGCCCTCGGTGTGCGCGCCAATCACTCGGGTCCGATCCGCTACACCAATGTGCGGGTGCCGCAGCGGGATCGGCTCGGCGCAGAAGGGCAGGGAAAGGAGATCATCTACGACGGCGTATCGCCGGTCTATCTGATCGGGCTCGGCGCTGTCTGGGAAGGGGTGGCCCGCGGCGCCTTGAATGCGGCGGTCAAGCACGCCACGAGTTTCGTGCACAAGGATCGGAATAAGAGTCTATCCGACTATCAGGCAATCCGGCAGGAGCTCGGCGCGGCCAAGGTCCTGGTCGAAACGTTACGGCCGTGGCGCCTCGAATTGGCAGCAAAGCTCGACGAGCTCTGGCGGGCCGGCAAGCCGCAGAGCGAAATCCTGATCCCACTGACCGAGTTCAAGGTTCACGCCGCCGAGGTCGCAAACAAGGTCGCAGCAGCGGCACTGACCGTGACGGGAGGCTATGGCTATCATCGCGGGCCGATCGAGCGTTCCTTCCGCGACGCGCGCGCAGCCATCGCAATGGGACCCTCGAATGTGATTGCTCGGGACTGGATTGGCAAATCGCTGGTCGGCCTGCCGCTCGAGCTGTTCTACGAAGGGGGAGAGTAGTCTGAATCCGCCGGCCAGACCCACGAGAGATCCCGGCCGGCGGGCGCCGCTATCGGCCTTGGAGCTGCTGGTGAAGCAGACGCGCCTGGCCAAGGGCGTCGGTGCCTTGCATCGTTCGCGATCCGGCGACCGACATTCCCGGCGAGGACGACCCGCTGGCCGAGAACATCCAGCGTGCGCCGCTTTTAGGTTCTGTGTTCGAACTGTCCTGTTAGAGTCGTTTGGCTGTCATCGTGATGGTTCATATCCGTGGGGCATTTCGAGGAGGGCACACAGACGTCCGAGTCAAGCGTTCCCGCAGCGTAGCGAGGACAACGCTTGACGCGGCGGCGACACCACAAACTAGTCAAATGGTTGCAGGCGAAGTCCTGCAACCCTGCCACGTGGCGAGCGGGAGAGCGCGAGGGGAACCCCTC
>NZ_VSSS01000095.1 GCF_008123425.1 Bradyrhizobium rifense | reverse complement strand
CCCACCCTTGTAATAGCGCGATCGCTTATCCTTGACCTGTTCCATGAGGAATGGCCTGCCGCGGCTGCAACCACGGCAGGCCGCTGGCGATCGGATCGAGCCCACCCAGAGCAGTTTGTGGCTGCCCCGTAGCGTGATCGCGTCAGCACCTTCATCGGACCCGGATGGTTGCCGGAACAACTTGGTTCGCTTCACAAGGCAGGGTCGACGAAGATGACACAGACTAGCATAACGACGGCTGGGATCGATACATCGAAGGCTAAGCTCGACATCGCGGTTCACGGTCGAACCGAACGCTGGCAGGTCGCCAATGCTTTGCCGGGTTGGCGCGCTCTGGCAGCAAACCTGGCCAAGGCCGGCGTCACGCGGGTCGGGATCGAGGCGACTGGCGGCTATGAGCGTGGCGTGGTGGAGCATTTGCGCTCGGCCGGCTTTACCGTGCTGTTGCTGCAGCCGCTTCAGGTCAAGGCGTTCGGCCAGGTCCATTTACGCCGGGCCAAGAACGATGCGCTCGACGCGATTTTGATCGCGGCTTGCGCTGCAGCCCTCGATCCGCCAGAGGTCGCGCCGGATCCGCGATTGACCGAATTGGCCGACTATCTGACCTTCCTCGAGCAGATCGAGGAGGACATCAGGCGCTTCAAGACCCGGCTTGAGCACATCGACGAGCCTGCACTGCGACGCCTCGTCAACAGCGACATCGCCAGGCTGAAGGCACGCAAGTCGACCCAGATACGCGACATTGCCAAGCGTCTTCGCGCCTATGACGATCTGGCCAAGCGGCTCAAGCTGGTGCTCAGCATTCCCGGCATCGGCGAGCGCACGGCGCTGGCGATCGTCATCCGCATGCCGGAGCTCGGTCGCGTCAGTCGTGAGGAAGCCGCAGCCCTGGCCGGGCTGGCCCCCTTCGATGCAGATAGCGGACAACACCGCGGACAGCGCAAAATCGCCGGAGGCCGCAGCCGCCTGCGGCGCTCCCTGTTCGCCGCGGCCCTTCCGGCGGCCTTCCGTTGGAACAAGGCTCTGATCGCGCTGTATGCCCGCCTCATGGCAAAGGGCAAAGCCCACAACGCTGCACTGATCGCCTGCGCCCGGAAACTCCTGATCTACGCCAACACTGTCGTACAGCGCGGCACGCCCTGGACCGAAAAAGCAGCCTAGCTCTTAATGGTTGCTACG
>NZ_VSSS01000094.1 GCF_008123425.1 Bradyrhizobium rifense | reverse complement strand
GCTGTTTGCCGATGTATCCTCGCAGCCCTCCTGCAGCCCATCCAGGTTGCTCCAGAGGCACTCTGGACCAATATCCGGCCGCCGCTCCCAATCGGCCGCTTCGTTCCGGCCTGAGGCCGCTAACGACTATTTCTTGCTCAGCCTGGTCGGGCAACGCAAGGTCTCGTAGCCCGGATGGAGCGAAGCGTAATCCGGGAATCCATCCAAGTGGAACGAGCGGCCCCCGGATTTCGCTGCGCTCCATCCGGGCTACGGAGTCGTGACCGCCAGCCGCTCGATCACCAGATCCAGCAGCGCGCGCAGCCGCGCCAGCCGCCTGAGATCGCGGTGATAGCCGACATAGGTGGCGCGACCGGGCGGGCTCGCGCCGATGTCGAGCGCGACGAGGCGGCGATCGCGATCACCGAGCGGGCGTGGCAGCACCGCGAGGCCGCCACCGCCGGCGCAGAGCTCGGCCTGCGCCTGGCGATTGTTGCTGCGCGAGGCGATTTCCGCCTTCGGCAGCGTGCGCTTCAGCCAGACCGCGTCGGGCATGTCGGAAAATTCCGCGTTCATGGTCACGACGCGGACGCCGCTGCCGTCACCGGCACGCGGCGGCTTGCTGCCCTTCTTGCCGTAGAGCGCGTAGGGAATGTGGAGCAGTTTTCTGGAAATGACTTCGGGCTCATCGAACGGCTTGATGCGAAACACGAGATCGGCCTCGCGCCGCGGCAGGCTGTAGAGCCGCGCGTCGGTCAGGAGCTCGACGATCACCCTGGGATGGCGCTTGCCGAAGGCCGCGATCACCGGCGACAGCAGCACCGTGCCAAACCAGTCCGATGAGGAGAGACGCAAGGTGCCGTCGAGCTGCGTCTCCGTCCCCGTCGCCTGCCGTTCAAGCGCGATCGCCTCCTCCTCGATCCGCTCGGCATGCGCCAGCACGGCCGTGCCCTCGTCGGTCAGCACAAAACCGTCCGCGGTGCGCTGGAACAGCGTCTGCCCGAGTGCCTGTTCGAGCGCGCGCAGCCGCCGCCCCATGGTCGGCTGGGTCTGGCCGATTTTTCGCGCGGCGGCGCCGAGCGTGCCTTCGCGCGCAATCGCCAGGAAGATGCGCAGATCGCTCCACTCCATCGGAATCCCGCCCATTCAAAAATGCACGACCATCGTACATCCTTGTTCCTTCCCATGCAAAAAATCATGGGCATATTGGAGGCCGACAACGGAGCAAGACGATCATGACAAGACAATCGACGATGCGCGCAGGCGTGCTGGAGACCCACAACGCGCCCTTGCGCCTCTCCACCATCTCCACACCCGAGATCGGCCCGCGCGCGGTGCTGGTGCGGGTCCGTGCGAGCGGGGTCAATCCGCTCGACACCAAGATCCATGCGGGTGCTGCCGCCCATGCCCGCCATCCGCTGCCCGCGATCCCCGGCATCGATCTCGCCGGCGTGGTCGAGCAGACCGGGCGCGAGGTCTCGCGGTTCAAGCCGGGCGACGAAGTTTACGGCATGACCGGTGGCGTCGGCGGCGTGCAGGGATCGCTCGCCGAGTTCGCCGCTGTCGACGCCGACCTGCTGGCGTTGAAGCCGGCCAATTTCAGCATGCGCGAAGCGGCCGCCCTGCCCCTCATCTTCATCACGGCATGGGAAGGCCTGATCGACCGCGCCGCCTTGAAGGCCGGACAGGAGGTTTTGATCCACGGCGGCGCGGGCGGCGTCGGCCATGTCGCGATCCAGATCGCGCGCGCATTCGGCGCGGAGGTGTTCGCGACCGGCTCGGCGTCGCAGCGCACGACGATCGAAGGCTTTGGCGCCGTCTTCATCGATCGCGGCACCGCGGTTGAGGCTTACGTCGCCGAGCACACCGGAGGCCGCGGCTTCGACATCGTCTACGACACCGTCGGCGGCAAGGTGCTCGATGCCTCGTTTGCGGCGGTGCGCCGCTTTGGCCATGTCGTGAGCGCGCTCGGCTGGGGCACACATGCGCTGGCGCCGCTGTCGTTCCGCGCCGCCACCTATTCCGGCGTGTTCACACTGCTGCCGCTGCTCTCAGGCGAAGGCCGCGCGCATCACGGGGAGATCATGGCGGAGGCGACACGGCTCGCCGAGGCCGGCAAGCTGGTGCCGCTGCTCGATAACAGGCGCTTCACGATGGAGAGCGTTGGCGAGGCCTATGCGCTGATCAGGGATCACGCCGCCAAGGGCAAGCTGGTGGTCGATATCTGAGTTGGAGTCTGTAGCCCGGATGGAGCGAAGCGTAATCCGGGATTTTCGCCAAGAAGCCGAAGGCCCCGGATTGCGCTGCGCTCCATCCGGGCTACGAAGCTTCGCGCGCAAACTAGTCCTCGCTCGCAGCCGCGGAACGATTGCGCAAATGGGCCTGCGACAACAGGAAGAACAGCGCGCGCTCGCCATAGTATTTGGCGGACGGCCGCGTGCGCTCGAAGCCATCGGCAAATATCTTGCCGGACTGGTCACAGACCTGCCACCGCCAACCGAACCGTTTGCGCCTAGTGAGGATCACTTCGAACATGCCGACGCGCTTGGTCCCCTGCTCCTTAGCCGGTCGCGCAAGCCCACAAGGCTTGCGCCGGCCTCCCCCATTGGACGGATGCCCGACATATAACCCAGCAGGATGGAAAGCGAATTAAATTGATTATCGGAAATACGTATCTTGCACTGGTATGACGAAGTCGCAACGAGCCTGGAATAAGCCGATGCCGCCGGTGTTATTTCTTTCCTCCGCTGCCGAGCTTGGTAGCGCTTACAGCGATACACAGGATGGAAATGTCCGGTAAGCGAACACTCACCGGACATTCACAACAGATGTTAGCGACCGACCCGCGCCTGGAGATGTGCGGGATAACGGTCGCCTTGCACCGCCACACTGGCGAGCAGCCCTTGAATCGCAGCGAGATCCGCAGTCGACAGCGTCACTGCAGCCGCGCCGAGATTTTCCTCGAGGCGGTGCAGCTTGGTGGTGCCGGGTATCGGCACGATCCACGGCTTCTGTGCAAGAAGCCACGCCAGCGCGATCTGCGCAGGCGTCACCTTCCGCGTTGCAGCGATGCCGCCGAGCAGATCGATCAGCGCCTGATTGGCTTTGCGTGCGCTCGATGAGAAGCGCGGTACGATGTTGCGGAAATCGCTGCTGTCGAACGTCGTGCTCTCGTTGATCGCGCCGGTCAGAAAGCCCTTGCCGAGCGGGCTGAACGGCACGAAGCCGATGCCGAGCTCCTCCAGCGTCGGCAGGATCTCCTGCTCCGGCTCGCGCCACCACAGCGAATATTCGCTTTGCAGCGCGGTGACGGACTGCACCGC
This sequence comes from Bradyrhizobium rifense, assembly GCF_008123425.1. Lineage (GTDB taxonomy): Bacteria > Pseudomonadota > Alphaproteobacteria > Rhizobiales > Xanthobacteraceae > Bradyrhizobium > Bradyrhizobium rifense. Next base: position 35,677 of record NZ_VSSS01000094.1, on the reverse strand, counting down.
GTGAGCACGGCGGATGCTCGCCGCGCCCGCCTCGGACAGGCCGAAATGCAGCACCTTGCCCTCGCGGATCAGATCTTTGACGGCGCCCGCGGTGTCCTCGATCGGCACCGCGGGATCGACGCGATGCTGATAGAACAGGTCGATGCGGTCGGTCTTGAGCCGCTTCAGCGCGGCCTCTGCCACCGCCTTGACGTTGACGGGGGAGCTGTCGAGCCCGGCATCGACCTTGCCACCCTTGAAGCCGAACTTGGTGGCGATCACCACTCTGTCGCGGAATGGCGCCAGCGCTTCGCCCAAAAGCTCCTCGTTGACGAAGGGGCCATAGGCCTCGGCGGTGTCGAAGAAAGTGACGCCGCGTTCGAATGCGGTCCTGATCAGCGCGATCGCCTGCGATGTTTCGGTCGCGGGGCCGTAGCCGTAACTCAATCCCATGCAGCCGAGGCCGAGGGCCGACACCTCGAGACCACTTGTGCCCAGTTTGCGCGTCTGCATTGCAGCTCTCCTTTGAAGATCATGTTCGGCTGCGAACTTAAGCCGCGCGCGGCCCCGCGATTAGGTGATAAAACCGGCATGTACTCATGATCAGGATTCATGAATGGCCCGCACCAACACCAACGACCTGCTCGCCTTTCTCGCCGTCGCGCGCGAGCGCAGCTTTACCCGCGCTGCCGCTCAGCTCGGCGTGTCGCAATCGGCGCTGAGCCACACGGTGCGCGCGCTGGAGGAGCGGCTCGGCTTGAGGCTCCTCACCCGCACCACCCGCAGCGTCGCGCCGACGGAGGCCGGCGAGCGGCTGCTGCGCAATATCGGGCCGCGCTTCGACGATATCGACGCCGAGCTGTCGGCGCTGACGGAGCTGCGCGCCACACCGGCCGGCACCGTCCGCATCACCGCCGGCGATCATGCGGCGGAGACCATCCTGTGGCCGGCGCTCGCAAAGCTGTTGCCGCGCTATCCCGACATCAAGGTCGAGCTCGTCGTCGACTATGGCCTCACAGACATCGTCGCCGAGCGCTACGACGCCGGCGTGCGTCTCGGCGAGCAGGTCGCCAGGGACATGATCGCGGTGCGGATCGGGCCGGAGATGCGGATGGCCGTGGTCGGCGCGCCCGCCTATTTCACCGCGCGCGGCAAGCCGAAGCAGCCGCAGGACCTCACCGGGCACAATTGCATCAACCTCCGCCTGCCGACCTATGGCGGGATCTATGCCTGGGAGTTCGAGAAGCGCGGCCGCGTCATGAAGGTGCGCGTCGACGGCCAACTCGTGTTCAACACCGGCCTGCTCCGGATGAATGCCGTGCTGGCCGGGCTTGGCCTCGCCTACATCCCGGAAGATCTCGTGAAAGGCGAGATCGCCGACGGCCGGCTGATCCGCGTGCTCGCCGACTGGTGCGCGCCGTTCGCGGGCTATCACCTGTATTATCCGAGCCGGCGGCAGCCGACGCCGGCGTTTGCCGTGCTGGTGGAGGCGCTGCGATATCGGAAGTGAGGATCAGCGCGCGACGACTTCGACTTCGCCGTCGACGCCGTTGACGACATTGAAACCGCGCTCGTAGACCTTGCCCTCGTTCTTGGCGATGGCGCGGTATTCGCCTTCGGAGAGCACGACGCGCGGGAAGGCACCGATCGATTCCTTGATCACGTCGCCGCCGGGCGTCAGCACCGACCAGGCGGTGTTGGCGAGCGCCTCGCCGCCCTTGTCGCTGACGAGCTTGAGCGTGATCACGGCGGCGCGGTGGGTGATGGTGACGTCGGTGAGCTTGCCGGCCTGGACGCGGATGTCCGAGCGCACCACCGAATTGGCGTCGCCGTAATTGGAGATGATGTAGTAGGTGCCCTCCGGCAGCAGCACGACGTCGCCGGCGGCGACGTTCGGCACCAGCGAGGCGCGCTCGCCGGTTTCGAACTGGCTGCCCTTGTAGATCGCGAACGAGATCTGGTTCAGCGGAATGCGGCTGGTGCCGACGCGGCCTTCGATGCGCAAGCCCCCGGCCGGCAGCACGAAGGATTCGCGATCGGTCTCAGCCTTCAGGCTGACGGTGCGCACCGCGCTGACGAGGCCGAAGGCGACGTGCACAACGTAGTTGCCGGGCGGCAGCACGATGTTGGGCGTCGCACTGCGATCCTCGCGGATCAGCTTGAAGGTGCCGTTCTCGTCGGGACGATCGGCAAACACCCGCCATACCAGGCCGCTGCTGATCGCAGGCGTGTCCTTGCCGTATTTGGCGCTCAGGGACAGCACGGCCTGTCCGGGCGCGGCCGCATTGAGGGGGGCTGCCGGCGGAACGCTCGTCACCGCGGGCGGCGGCATGCTGGGCGTGTTCGGCTGCGTCAGGGTCGGAGGCAGGCTCGGCGGCGGACCGGCGCCCGGACCGGAGGGCGGCGCCAGGCTGACGGCGCCGCCGGGATCGGGCACCGAGGCCGGGGGCACCGGCGGCGGCCGATCCGAGAAAAGCTGCGCTTGAGCGGCATTCTGGCCGAGAAAAACGAGGCATGCGGCAAGGGCGAGCGCCGGCAGCAGCCTGCCACCGCGCCGCCATCCGATGATGCCGTCACCCCCGAGAGTCATACCCTCTGCTTTTCACCGAAAACGCGGCAAATTCAAGCCTCTGAAACCCCACGAAATACGGCCCGAGGCAGTTCTATGGAACCCGATTGATGCCTGCGTGATTACATCGGAGGCAACCGGCCCCCGCCACACTCCTGCCCCCTGCGTCCCGAACGCTATAAACCAAGCTTCGCCCTCCTTCTGGCGGAGCGGAAGCGCGGCGCCTACTCTGGAGTGAGGGCGGCGGGAGTAGGAGAGTTTTCGGTGCTGGATATCTTGAAGGGGCGCGGCGTGAACGGCGCGAACGGAGAAAAAGTCGGCCTCGGCAGCATCCGCAAGCCGGTCATCGGCCTGGCGCTCGGCGGCGGCGCGGCGCGCGGTTTCGCCCATATCGGTATCATGAGGACGCTGCTGGCCAACGGCATCGTGCCCGATGTCGTGGTCGGCACCTCGATCGGCGCCGTGGTCGGCGGCCTCCATGCGGCCGGCCGGCTCGATACGCTCGAAGAGTGGGGACGCAGCCTGCAAGGGATGCGCAACATCCTCAGCTATCTCGACATCCGCCTCGACGGCTCCGGCCTGCTCGGCGGCGAGAAGCTGGCAACCCGTCTCGAAGAGGCGATCGGGCACATCCTGATCGAGGACCTGCCGATCAAGTTCGCGAGCGTCGCGACCGAAGTCCGCACCGGCCACGAGATCTGGCTGACGCGCGGCCGCGTGGTCGACGCGATGCGTGCCTCCTACGCCCTGCCCGGCATCTTTTCCCCCGTCCTGATCGGCGACCGCTGGCTGGTCGACGGCGCGCTGGTGAATCCGGTGCCAGTCTCGGCTGCGCGCGCGCTCGGCGCCGAAATCGTCATCGCGGCAAATCTTTCCAGCGACATCTTCACCCATTCCACGACGATCTATTCGCACGGCGCAATGCCCGCTCCGGTCAGGGCCGTGCCCGAGGAGACGACGACCGCCAAGCGGCGCTTTCCGCGCCTGTTCTCGGCGGAGAAGACCATGAAGCGCGAGTTCTTCGGCAGCGCCGGACGTCCCGGCATCTCCTCGGTGATGGTCGATGCCTTCAACATCATGCAGGACCGCATCACACGCGCCCGTCTCGCTGGCGATCCGCCGGACCTCCTGATCACGCCACGGGTCGGCCAGTTCGGCTGGTTCGACTTCCATCGCTCCGAGGACCTGATCGCGCTCGGCACCCGCGCCGCCGAGCGCGCGCTGGACTCGATCCAGGAGGCGATCCACGTGCTGGCGCCGGCGCCCGAAGGCGCCGCGCCCAAATCGTTGGAGTAAGCTCGGCGAGTAAGGCGGCTCAGGCCGTCTTGATGTAATCGCGCAGGGCTTCCTGCTCGGACTCGTATTCCTGGACTCGGCGCTTGACGATGTCGCCGATCGAGATCAGCCCGACCACCTTGCCATTGTCGACGACCGGCAGATGGCGGAACTTGCCGGTGGTCATCATCTCCATGAGCTCGGCGACCGTGTCGGCCTCCTTGCAGCTGACGACCTTGCGGGTCATGACCTGGCTCACCGGCTCCTCCAACACGCCCGCACCGCGCTCGCCCAGCACGCGAACGATGTCGCGCTCCGACAGGATGCCTTCAAGCCGGCTCTGGTTCATCACCAGCACCGCACCGATCTTCTTCTCGGCGAGCAGCTTGACCGCATCAGCCAGCTTGGCGTCGGGCTCGACGCTCATGATCTGGTGGCCCTTGGTATTGAGGATGGAACGTACCGTCATTGTCGCCTCCTGAATCGGAGCCGTCCGCTTTGCGCGGTCCGGACTTGTTCGCGAGTCTTCAACTAACAGTTTCGGCGCCGGTTTCACGTTCAGGCGCTTTGCGAAGCGCAGCTTCTATGAGCTTGCTGCTTCGGAACATTCTTCCCGGAATGATGAATGAATTCGGGCCGCGCCGCAAGCGCCGCCTCAAATACCGTTTGAAATGTCCTGTGATGACGCATCCGCAGCATCATCGTTTCGCACGCGCGGCACGGGATCGAACAGCGCGAACAGCAACAGTCCTGCGAAGAAGCCGCCGATATGCGCCTCCCAGGCGACGCCCGCACTGTCGCTTTCGACGCCGATGGCGCCGACGCCGAAGATGATGTTGAGGGCAAACCACACGCCCAGGAAGCCGACGATCCGCCGGTCGCGCAGAGCCTGCAACAGCGGCAGAGCGGGAACCTTTGCGGCGGTATCTGCATCCGAACGGCTGAACGACAGGAAGCTGCCGCGCACGAAAGCGAACCGGATTGCGGCCGCCATCGCGCCCGACACCGAGGCTGAGGCGCCGATCATCGGCACCACCGCGTGCTCGTGGGTGACGAGATGGGCAAGCGCGCCGGCCGCGGCCGTCACCGCCAGGAACACGAAGAAGCGCACCGCGCCAAAGCGCCGCGCCAGCGCGCTGCCGAACGGCAGCAGCCACAGCACGTTGAAGGCGAGATGGGTGAGATTGGCATGCAGCAGCGAATAGGTGACGAAGGTCCAGACCTTGGCACCGGCGCCGCCCTCGAATTGCAAATTGACCAGCGAGGAATCGTAGCGCTTCGGGATGAAGCCGAAGACGTCGATGGTCCAGTTCTCCAGCTCCGGCGGCAGCAGCACCCGCAGATGGATCACCGCCAACAGGACGACATAGGCCGTCAGCGGCAACGGCAGCGTCAGGATCGGCTCGCGTGGGGCCTCTTCGACGACGACCGGCTGGTCTGACGGTGGTTGTGGCGGGGAATCCAAGGCGGTTTCGCTTTCAGGCGCGATCGAAGCAGCAGATTGGAGATAGTCGCCTTTACCAGCCTTGCGCAAGTGCACAAAAGGAAAAGGCAGGGCCCTGGGAAAGCCCCGCCTGTCCGTGTCGATCTTGCCGGCACTGCAGAGGAACAAGGAGTATCCCCACCCCTCCCCGCGGCCAGTGACCAAACTGTTTGACGCCCGTGTACAGACCTCGCCGAGAACCTGGAAGAAAGCGGCGCGGCTTGCGACCGCGATCACCATAGCAGGCGCGCGGTCGGGGCAAAGCGCATAGTTAATTTAACGTTAACGACGCAAAGGCTGCCCGCGCGAGGCCAAAAACGCCCCCGCGGCATGGACGCTGCAATTCCCCTCCTGCACAACAACACAGGGATCTCAGGTGCACTGAAGCGGGACAGGTTTGTCCCACTGGTGCGGCCCCGGGGTAAGCGTTCAGTCATGAAACATCCGTCGAGCCGCGCGTTCTTCGCGTATTGGGACAAGAAGCGCGGCAGCGCGCGAGCGCCTGATCGGGCCGATATCGACCCGGCCGCCGTACGCGAGCTGCTCGGCGACATCTTCGTCCTGTCCTGCGAGCCGGAAACCGGCTTTCCCTTCCGCGTCGCCGGCACCCGCGTCTGTGCGCTCGCGGGCTGCGATCTCAAGGACCAGAGCTTTACGGCGATGTTCACTGAAGCCAGCCGCCGCGAGATCGAAGAGATCGCAGCCATCGTCGCCGACGAGACGCTCGGCGCCATCGCCGGTATCACGGCCACGCGCGAGGACGGCAGCAAGGCCCATCTCGAGCTGCTGCTGCTGCCCTTCAACGCCCGCCCGCACACGCCGGTGAGCGTGACCGGCGTGCTTGCGCCGTTCGACGACGAATGCGGCGCGCTCGGCCCGTTTACCGTCACCTCCTGGCGCTATCTGCACCAGCCGGAGAAGCTGCTGCCGCGCGCCATCCGAAAATTGCAGATCGCACGCGGGCTGATGGTGTATGAGGGGCTGCGGTAGGGGCGCCCCTCGTGTCGGGCGCGCAGTTTTTGCGAACGGCCGACCCAGTGTTCATCCTGCGAGTCGGACGGCAGACCGCGTCGGTCGGCAGGCTTGCGATCCATCATTGGAACCTTACCTGTTGAAGAACGTTTGTCCTTTTGCCGTGCCAAGCGAGTGCGCGGCAACGCGGCTCGGTCGGTGACAATGCGTTTGCTCGCCGCCGAGCGTCCGTCGAGGGGCGATTCCCGTGATGGAGCACGCGACCAGAGTTGGTAACCGCCTGCTAGCTGCGTTACCGCCGGCCGACTTCGCTTTGCTTGCACCGCATTTGCGAAAAGTACCGATCGAGCACGACGCGGTCCTCGTTCAATCGGGCGACCGGGTCGAACACCTCTACTTCCCCTGCAGCGGCGCGATCGCCCTCATCATGGAGTTGCCGAACGGACAGACGGCCGCAACCGCGGTGATCGGCAACGACGGTGTCGTCGGACTCATGACGGCGCTCGGTCCGGTCCGATCCCCCCTGACAGCGGTTGTCCGCGTGGCCGGGACCGCACTCCAGATCTCGCCCGCGCGATTCCAAGCTGTGCTCGAACGCAGTCCGGTCATCGCAAGCGCGATTCAGATTGTCACCAGGGCGATGATGACGCAATTCCTGCACGTCGCGGCCTGCAACGCGCTGCATTCCGTCGAAGCGCGCCTCGCTCGCTGGCTGCTTCACATTCACGACCGGACGGACGGCGGTGACGTGCTGCCCTTGACCCAGGAGACGCTGTCGGAATTGCTCGGCGTTCGGCGCACCACGGTCACGCACGTCGTGAGCGCACTTCGTACATCAAGGGCCATCAAATCCAATCGGCGCGGACAGCTCGAAATCGACAGGCAACGGCTCGAGGTCGTCGCTTGCGAATGCTACAAGGTGATGAGCCGAAGGATCGATCGGATCGTGTCGCAGGATGCGTTAAGGCTCCTTCACGCCGCACCGGCGCGGAATGGCTGCCCGCCCCCGGATTTCCCGTTCGCCAAGACCGTTTCATAGACCCAGGCCTCTCGGGCGAACCACTCATGCGTCGCCGCGCACATCCGGCAATAGGTGCGCGAAAAGAACACCGTACTGGAGCGAAATCTTTCGCCATCCATCTCGATGCCTGTCGGAATTGCGCTCCCCGTTTCCGGGCAATTGATCATCACCATACCCATCTTGGTTTCCCTCCAGCTCGGCATCACCTCGCGGCGAGGTTGGCCGTCCCCCGCTGGACGGCGTCTCTTCTGGCGAAGACGCTCGTCCAGCCGATCCACGTGGCCGGTTGCTTCGATTCAAGCAGCCCTGTGCAGAACCCTGTTAAAGCTGTTCTTGATCGGTTCGGCCGTCTCGGTCGCGACCTTCTGGGCCAGATCCCAAAGCTCCCGATTCTGGGCGGAAGCCGCTTCAAAGGTCTTGCGACCGTGGGCGGTGGAGAGGGTCATGAGGTCCGCAAACGACCTCGCATCCGCAAGCTGGGAGAAAAATTCCAGCGCAGAGCTGGTATTGGTCCTGGATATTTCGATGACCTTGGTGCCGTAGTCGGCGGCATGACTGGCATTGGTCGAACAGGCGTCGCAGAGAGCTGCGGTGATCTCCTCGGAAGTCGCCTTCATCTGCTCGAAATTTGCCTTGGCCCGTGCGGTCGCCGGCGCGGTGAGATCGCCGAACATCGCCTGGATGTTGAAAAACGGCACGTCGAACTTGAGCTTTGTATTTCCGTTCGCCGTCCCATTCAGCGGAGCGGCATTCGTCTCGGCTTTCACATTGACATCACTCACGGGCTTTCATCCTTTCAAGCGAAACTAGATAATGGATTGAAGACTCCCCGACGCGTCCAGATGCGTGCTGCACCGGGACACCAGTGCCCCTACTCTCACGATGGTGGGATGCTGCTGCGGATATGCCGCTCTCGCCCCCTGCCGGAGCCAACTATGGCCGACGAAAGTCGATGCTTCGGTTCGCTTTCGGACTCTCAATTTGATTTTATTGGATTCGTGCGACGCAGTAGCGCAGGCAGACATTTTGCGTCTTTGAAGTTGCTGCCATTGCATGCGCCAACTTAAGATCAGCACTGGCGAGCGCGGGCTGATAGTGTATGAGGGACTGCGGTAACTTTCGTTTCGATGTGAGCGGGCACCGCGACCTCGATGCGACCTCTCACCAGGATGACCCAGCCATGTCCGACATCATCAATTTCGGCACGCTTCAGCTCCGCTTCCTGCACACCAAGGATGACACCGGCGGCAGCGTCGACATCTTCGAAATGACGCTGCAGCCGAATGCGCGGATGCCGATCCCGCACTATCACGACCGCTGGGACGAAACGATCTACGGGCTGTCCGGTGTCTCGACCTGGACGATCGACGGCAAGCAGAGCGACCTTGCCCCCGGAGAATCGGTCTTCATCAAGCGCGGCATCGTGCACGGCTTTACCAACCGTTCGACCGGGCCGGCGACATGCCTGTGCATCTTGAGCCCCGGCGTGCTGGGCCCGCAATATTTCACGGAGATGGCGACGCTGCTGTCGTCCGGCGCGCCCGATCCAGTCCAGATGAAAGCGACGATGCTACGCTTTGGCCTGATACCGGCTCCGCCTGCGTAAAGCGCGCGATGCGAGGACAGGCTGGCATGGCGCCGCCCGCCCCGCGCATCTTCGAGATCGCTTACGGCATCGCCAGATGCCAGGCACCGTTCAGAAAGCCGTCACCGGTGATGTCGCCGGGCTTGGTGTCCTTGGCGAAAGTGTAGAGAGGCTTGCCCTTGTGGGCCCACTGCTTGGAGCCGTCGTCGCGGGTGATGACGGTGTAGCCGTCGCCGGCCGCATCGCTGGCCTCGGCTTTCAGCGCCGGCCAGTTTGTCGCACACGGGCCGTTGCAGGCCGACTTGCCGTCCATGTCCTTGTCGAACGTGTAGAGCGACATGCCCTTGGCGTCGGTGAGCACGCTGCCCTTGTCGGTCTTGCCGGTCTTGGTCGGCGGCGCCGCGAATGCAGCCGAGGCGAGCGCGAGTGTTGCTGCGAGCGCGAGCGCGAGGCGGATCGAGGATGTCGTCATGGTGTCTCCTGTCATGCAATTGGCTTGCACGAGGTAGGACGCCGCATCGCGCGCGGTATTCCTCAAAATGGCGCAAAGATATTTTTGGCTGCGCACATCGGCGCCGCGGAATAAATTGCGATGGTTGAGACGGAACAGTCGAGATGAGCAAGCCACATTGGCGGCGCGCGCACGCCGGAGACCTCGCCGCAATCAGCGCGATCGCGGCGCGAATTCATCCTGATCTCCCCGAGCGTCCGGAAGTATTCGCAGAAAAGATGCGGCTTTATCCGGACGGCTGTTGCGTGCTCACTGCAGGCCACGAGATCGCAGGCTACGGCCTCGCGCATCCCTGGATACAGCAACAGATTCCACAGCTCGACGGGTTCCTCGACCGATTGCCCGATGCTGCAGATTGTCTCTATCTGCACGATGTCGCCGTGCTGCCCGACTTCCGCGGCGGCGTGGCGCGCGCTTATGTCACAGAGATCGAAGAGCTCGCGCGATCATCAGGCATCACAACGCTTGCGCTGGTCTCGGTCTACGGCACGCGACCGCTGTGGGAGCGTCTCGGCTTCCAAGGTGTCGTACCGGATGCTGCGCTGCGCGACAAACTTTTGTCCTACGGCGCGAGCGCGACCTACATGCTGCGCGGGCTCGGCGAATAGTCCCCTTCCCCGCGCGGTCTGCGTTAACTGGCGCGGCAGTTCAGCTGCGGTTCTTCTTCTTGCCCTTCTTCGCGGAAGAACCCGGCCATTCGGTGACCGACGGCGCATATTTGGCGTCACCGGATTTGTTGCCGAATGTCTTGTCTTTCTTCCCAAACGCCGGCTTGCCGAATTTGCCACCTTCGTGAGGTTTGGCGTTCGGCTTGCCTTGGTGCCTGGCTTCCGGCTTTCCTCGCGGCCTGTCGTTCTGCTTCGGCCCGTTCGCGTTCCACGGATTGTCGCCGCGGCGGGCAGCATGATCGTCGTCACCTTCATCGCGTTTCGGAGCGCGTGAGCGCTTCTCCGCCGGCGCTTGCGGCGCACCGGTCATCGGCTCGAGGCGGATATTGTCTTCCTTGTCCGGACGCTTGATCTTGGCAGCGAAGGATTCCGCAACCCGCTCGGAAATTTCGAACTCGGTCGTGGTGTCCAGGATCTTGATGGCGCCGATGTCGCCCTTGTCGATGCCACCGCGACGGCAAATCATCGGCAACAGCCAGCGCGCTTCCGCGTTCTTTCGTCGTCCGATGTTGGCCCGGAACCATACGGTGGCTTCTGTCATGCCATGCTTCGGCGACGATTTCCCGGATTTGGGTCGGGGCCGCTCGGAGCGGTCATCGCCGCGCGGAGCGCGATCTCCGCGCGATGTCCGATCGTCGCGGCCGCGATCGTCACGCGGCCGACCACGCGCCTCGCCGGGATCGAGAATGTCTTCCGGCGACGGCAGCCGCGCGCGATAGAGCCGCGCGAGCGCTGCGGCGATGTCCTCGGCCGATCGCTCGGCCAGCAAGGCCTTCGCCAGCTCGACATCGTCGGCGGACGTCTCCTCGGTGAACAACACGTCCTTCATGCGCTCATGGTCGAGCTTGCGAATCTCATCCGCCTGCGGCGCCGTGCCCCAGTTCGCCTCGATGCCGGACAAATTCAACAACACCTCGGCCCGCCGCCGTCGCACGGGCGGCACCAGCAAGACGCTGACGCCCTTCCGGCCCGCGCGCCCGGTGCGGCCCGAGCGATGCTGCATCACCTCGGGATCGTTCGGCAGGTCCGCGTGAATCACCAGGTCGAGGCTCGGCAGGTCGATGCCGCGGGCGGCAACGTCGGTCGCGACGCAAATGCGGGCGCGCCCGTCCCGGAGCGACTGGAGCGCCTGGGTGCGTTCGTTCTGCGTCAACTCACCGGAGAGAGCGACCACCGAGAAACCGCGCTCCAGCAGCGCCGCCTGCAAATGCCTGACCGCATCGCGCGTGTTGCAGAACACCAGTGCGCTCGGCGACTCGTAGAAGCGCAGCACATTGACGACCGCATGCTCGACATCGCCGGGAGCGACCCGGATGGCGCGGTATTCGATATCGGCGTGACCGCCTTCGTCGCCGGCGACCTCGATCCGAAACGCCTGCTGCTGATACTGCTTCGCCAGCGCCACGATGCCGCGCGGAAACGTCGCCGAGAACAACAAGGTGCGGCGCGTGTCCGGAGTGGTCTTGAGGATGAACTCCATGTCCTCGCGAAAACCGAGATTGAGCATCTCGTCGGCCTCATCGAGGACGACGACCTTCAATTCCGAGATGTCGAGGCGGTTGCGCCGCAGATGATCGCACAAGCGGCCTGGCGTGCCGACGACGATGTGCGCGCCGGCGGCCAACTCGCGCTGCTCGCGGCGCGGGTCCATGCCGCCGACGCAGGAGACGACGCGCGCCCGCGCGTGCTCATAGAGCCATGTGAGCTCGCGCTGGACCTGCAAGGCGAGCTCGCGGGTCGGTGCGACGATCAGGGCCAAAGGTGCGGCGGCCTGCTCGAACCGCTCGGCACCATCGAGCAAATCCTTGGCCATGGCCAAGCCGTACGCGACGGTCTTGCCCGAACCGGTCTGGGCCGACACCAGGAGGTCGCGGTCGACCGCATCCTCGCCGAGCACGGCGAGCTGAACGGGGGTCGGTGAATCGTAATTGCGCTCAGCCAAGGCACGGGCGAGCGGCGGGGTCAGGGCCGGAAAGGACACGGAATGGAAAACCTTGGTTGGTCCGGGGGCGCGGAACGGAAAGCCGAGGGGCCCGACGCTGCAGTCACTGCAGAAGGCCCGGTCACACCCATCATGATTTTGATTTGGACGCTCTTTACGCCAGAAGCGGCCAAATCACCATGGCTTTGATGCATGGCATTGGCGACAGGGTGAATAAGCCCGGGATGCTCAGCCCGGCGCTTTTGGCGCGCTTTGACGCCTCCAGCCCGCTTTTGGGCCGGAACGGCGGACTTTTGCGGCCATCTCGCCTAAATTGTGCGGGATCGGAGGTGCCAGGGATGCATCCATGAGCTCGTCGGGTGAACGCCGGTGCGGCGACTGCACGCTTTGCTGCAAGGTGATGGGGATCGAGGCGCTCGCCAAGCCGGCGGGCAGCTGGTGCGCGCATTGCAAGCCCGGCCGCGGCTGCGCGATCTACGCCGACCGGCCCGCCGAATGCGAAAGCTTCAGCTGTCTCTGGCTCGTCAACGACCTCCTCGACGAGCGCTGGAAGCCGAGCCGCTCCAAGCTGGTTCTGACCACGTCCGAGGACGGCGTCGAGATCCGCTGCGACCCCGGCACTCCCAATGCATGGCGCAAGGAGCCCTACGCCAGCGAGATCCGTGCCTGGGCCGTGGAAGGCGAGCATAGCGACATGACGGTCGTCGTGATCGTCGGCCAGCGCATGATCCTGATCACGCCGGAGCGCGAGTTCGATCTCGGCATCGTCGGACCGGATGAACGCATCGTGCGCGAACTGGAGGGCACGAAGGTGGTGGGCGTGACGGTGACGGCAAATGATTTGGCAAAGGGGCACGGTTCGATCGACACCGAACCATCGGATCGGCAAATTGCCTCAGGCTCCGGGCCCGATCGAGGCGACCCACGGGCCTAGAACAGTGGTTGAAGTACCATTGGTGGCGCGCAAGCAGACAAACAGGAGAACAACAGATGTCCGACGACAAGACGTCGGAGGCCGCTTTGGCGGATCTCAATCACAACTATGTCCGCGCCGTTGACGAGGCCGATGTAGCCTGGTTCGACGCCAATCTCGCGTCGGACTTTCGCAACACCAATCCGGACGGCACATTGATCGACCGACCGACATTCCTCGTGCAGATAGGCCGCGGCTCGACGGTACGCGACATTCGTGAGCACGACGTGATTATCCGTATTCTCGGCGATTTCGCCATCATTCATGCACGCACCAGCTATCGTAAGCCGGACGGTAGCGAAGGTGCTGGCCGGTACACGGACGACTGGCAATTCCGCGACGGGCGTTGGCAGTGCGTCTCTGCTCACGTGTCTCGTGCATAAGCGCCGAGAGAACAGGATTCGGGTGAAACATGTCAGACAGCATCTCGCTTGCCGACAAGCTCGCGACCTTTCAGGAATTCTGGTCACCGCGCACGATCACGACCTTCAACGATTGCGACGTGATGGTGGTGAAGGTGAAGGGAGAGTTCACCTGGCACAAGCACGACGACACCGACGATTTCTTTCTGGTGCTGAAAGGCCAGCTGGACATCGACTTGCGGGACCGCACCGTGACGCTCGGACCGGGCGAGCTCTATGTCGTGCCCAAGGGTGTCGAGCGCCGCCCGGTGGCCCGCGAGGAGGTTCACCTGATGCTCATTGAGCCGAGGGGCACGCCGAACACGGGCGACAAGACCACCGCTGCAGCGCGCAAGCTCGCATAGAGGCGCGGCTCTAATCCCTGGAGGTCACGAGCCTGCTGAAGCTGCCGGCCAGCTTGGCCTTCGTCCGCAAAACATAGTCTTTTGCCGCATGGCTCAAGGCGCGGATGGCGCGCCAGGCTTCGGTGGCCTGCAGCCATGCCTTCATCTCGGTGAACTTCCCGTACACCCAGGCGAACGCCGGAATCCGCATCAGCTTGTCGCGCGTAAGATGGAACAGGCGCTCAACCAGCACGAGCTTGAGCAGCTCGCAACCGACAAACGCCGCCACACCGCTGAGGAACTGACCGGTCGCGACGAGGTACGCGGCCAGCGGCTTGATCGGCTCCAGAATGATCACGGGCACCGAAAACAGCGCGAGCGACGGATAAGGCGGCAGCGATTTGATCCAGGCGCGCAGCCGCTTGAATTCGAAATGCCGCCCGAGCCAGAGCGAGATCGGCCTCGCCACGGCCATAAACACCGCATCCACCAGAAAGTAGATCGCGGCCAGGATGTAGGTGATGGGCTTCAGGATTCGCTTCACAAAATCTCTCCCGCGAACTCAAAGCCGGAACCTGGGCCTAAGTTTCACCGCGACGTGAATAAGTCGCGGATTCCCTGTGGAACTTTTAAGGCATTCGGTCTCGTCTGTCTCAGATCTCGGCATAAACCTCCAGAAGATTGCCGTCGGGATCCCTAAAGAACAGCGTCCGATGCCCGAACGGCTGGTTCGTCGGTGGTGACAGCAGCGCCACGCCCTGCCGCACAAGCTCGTCGGCACACGCATCGACCTCGGCTGCGGCCACCTTGAAAGCCAGTTGCAGCGATGCGCTCCCCGCCGGCGTCGGCGCATCGGCAGCGGTCCGGCTTGGCCGGGCCAACGCGAGCGTGTTGCTGCCCAGGCCGTACTCGATCCAGTTCGGCGACAGCTCGCGCAGCAGGGATAAGGCGAGCACGTCCTCGTAGAAGCGGCGCATCGCCACCATGTCGCGCACGAAGATGACGGTGTAGTCGATCGCGCGGATAGCGTTGAAGGGCGAGCGGCTGCGGCTTGGTTCGTTGGTTTGTTCGTCTGTCATCGTAGCCATTATTCCAAACTCCGGCTCGTAGCCCGCATGGAGCGGGGCGGAATGCGGGACCAGCCGCCCCGGATTACGCTGCAAGGTTCGCCAGATTTACCGCAACATACCGCCACTATACCGCAGCTCGTAGAGCGATGCGCCATCATGCCGTGCAATCGTCTCGATGCCGTGGAAGCGATCGAGGGTGCCTTCGACCTCGTTGCGATAGACCATGTCCGCCTGCTCGAACAGGCGCGGTCCCCGAAAGGGCTCCTCGACGCGCACCCCCAGCAACGCCTGTCGCAGGAATTTGTAGATCGCGAAAAAAGTGTCTCGATCCGCGATCTCCGCGCGCGCACCGCCGCTATAGCTCATCGACCAGATGACGCGATCGTCCCGCGACACGGTTTCTTGCCCAGCGAAAAATCCCATCCCGAAATAGATATCGCGATAGGCGTAAGGCGGCGCGCGATGCTCGAGCTGTTTCGAGCCGGCGAGCAGCGGCATGGCCACGGTCGCGTCGTCATCGAGGCCCGCATAGGTGCGCCGCTTGGCTTCAACCAGGAATGCCGCGAGATCGTAGGGGATGGACGGCATCGCCTACTCCACCAATTCCGGCCACGGCACGATGGTCGACTTCACCGTCTTCATCGCCATCGCGTCCCTCACCGCCTGCGCGACGCCGTCTTCGGTGAACGGATAGATCGTCTGCATCTTCAGCCAGGGATATTTGTCGCGGGTGCGATAGAGCATGTCGACGCCGAGCGGGAGATCATTACCAGTAAAGCCCCAGGAGCCGAGCACGTTGAGATCCTTGGTGCAGATGCGGTGCCAGGAGGTCTCGATCGAGCCGGCATCGGTGAACTGGCCCATCTCGACATAGGTGCCGCCGTCGCGCAGCATCTCGATGCCTTCGGGACCCGCGGTCGGATGGCCCGAACAATCCATCACCAGATCGGCGCCGAAACCGCCGACGATTTCGCGCACGCGCGCGATACGATCTTGCGGCGATTTGACCTCCACGATGTTCACCGTCGCTTCCGCGCCGAACTCGCGCGCGAGCTTGAGGCGCGGCTCTTCCGGCGCGCCGACGCAGATGACGCGTCCCGCCCCCATCTCCTTGGCGGCCGCGACCGCCAAAATGCCGATCGGGCCCGAGCCCTGGATCACCACCGTGTCGGCCCAGGTGAAGCCGCCGGCGCGGGTCGCGCGGTTGAACGCGCGGATGCAGGAGGTCAGCGGCTCCGACAGCGCGCCAAGGCGCAGCGACATGTCGTCGGGCAGCTTGTAGATCTTGGTGCCCGGCAGCATGTCGAGATCGACATAGACATATTCGGCCCAGCCGCCCCACATGTGCGGCGCCTTGTCGAAGCCGAGATAGCGGCCGTAATAGACCGGCGTCAGGCATTTGTTCGCGGTCTGCGGATAATGGATGCAGTAGTAGCATTTGCCGCAGGGCATCAGCGGCGGGATCATCACCTTCGATCCGACCTTGAGCGGCTTGCTCATGAAATCTTCGGTGAACTCGTCGCCGCATTCGACGATGACGCCGCCAATCTCATGGCCGAGCGTGAACGGCCAGGGCAGCGGCTTCGGCCAATGTCCCTTGAGAATATGCAAATCGGTGCCGCAGACACCGCACGCGCCGATCTTGATCAACGCACCCCTGCGGCCGACCTTCGGCCACGGCACGGTCTTGATCACGGGCTCTGAGCCCGGTCCGGCGTGGGTGCAGACGCGGATCTGTTGCATGGCTGTTTCCTCGGGGCCCGCTTGTTGTGTTTGATTGGTGCGGGCCGCGATCAGCCTATGTCACCCGTGCGACATTGCAAATACCAAGGCGGGCGTTGACACGCCGCAGTTGTATCCGCAGGCTGCCCATGCCGCAGCGATGCCTGCTTCGGACCTCTGCCGGAATCTGACCATGAATTGGCGACCAGGCTCGGAACGAATCTTTATTGGCCCGGACACCGATCCATTGGATGGGCGCCGGCGAAATCGCTGTGGCTGGCGGGCATGACGGCAGCTGCGATCGTGCTTGGACCCGTTACCTGCTCCTGGCCGGCATTCGCGCTGTTCATCGCGACCAGCGCCGTCACGCTCTGCTGCGGACATTCGGTCGGCATGCATCGCAAGCTGATCCATGCGAGCTTCGACTGTCCGCTCTGGCTCGAACATCTCTTCGTCTATCTCGGCAAACTGGTCGGCATGGCCGGCCCGTTCGGCATGATCGCCCTGCACGATTTCCGCGACTGGGCGCAGCGCCAGCTCGCGTGCCACGACTATTCCTGCCATCGCGCCGGCTTCTGGCGCGATGCGTGGTGGCAATTGCATTGCCGGCTGGTGTTGCGCCACCCGCCGGACTTCAGGCTCGAGCCACGACTTGCCAGCGACCGGTTTTACGCCTTCGTCGAGCGCACATGGATGTTGCAGCAATTGCCGTGGGCGGCGCTCTTCTTCGCGCTGGGCGGACTGGACTGGGTCGTTTGGGGCATCTGTGTGCGCATAAGCGTCTGCGTGACCGGACACTGGCTGGTCGGCCACTTCTCCCATACCCGAGGCGATCAGGTCTGGATCATCGATGGCGTTGCCGCGCAAGGCTACAATGTCCGCCTCGCCGCGCTGATCAGCATGGGCGAGAACTGGCACAACAACCACCACGCCTATCCCGGCTCGGCGAAGATGGGGCTGTTATCGGGACAGGTCGATCCCGGCTGGTGGCTGATCCGGTCGCTTGAATTCACCGGGCTCGCCTGGAACGTCAGGACGCCGCGCGATTTGCCAGAGCGAGCAGGTTTGCGGCGGCGGTCGCATGCCGAGCTGCGAGAGAGCACTGCCGATGCTGCGTGAGTACCGGAAGGACGATGCCGAGGCGATAACGCGCGTCGCGCGGCCGATGGACCTGCGTAGCCCGCATGAAGCGTAGCGGAATGCGGGGCCGGCGTTCCCGGATTGCGCCGCGCTCCATCCGGGCTACGGGACCATTGCTTTAGGAGCGAGCCTACCCCGCACCCAAGTGTCTTGAGCGACCGGCGGCGAACGTGTAAGGCCGCAAGAGTCTCGCCCTGGTGATCGCTTGAACCCCCACCGACAAAATCCCGTGGCCGCGTCCGGATCGTTCGCGGCGATGAAGTCCGTGCCCTATCGGCTGCAGTTCATCGCCTATGTGCTGGCGATGATGGCCGACAATATCGAGCATGTGATCAGCTATTGGGTGGTGTTCCAGAAATTCCATTCGCCGACGCTGGGCGGTTTTGCCGTGCTGTCGCACTGGCTGCCGTTCCTGCTGTTCTCGGTGGCGGTCGGCGGGCTTGCCGACCGCTTCGATCCGCGGCGCATCATCCAGTGCGGTATGCTGCTGTTCATCGTGGCCTCCGCCGGATGGGGCTTCTTCTTCATCACCGACACCATCCAGATGTGGCACGCGATGCTGCTGCTGGTGATCCACGGCTGCGCCGGCGTCCTTTGGCAAACGCCGAACCAGCTGCTGCTTTACGACCTCGTGGGTCCTGCCGATCTTCCGAGCGCGGTGCGGCTCAACGCGATGGCGCGGTATCTCGGCATCCTGGTCGGACCTGCCGTGGGCGGCGTCATCATGCTGACGCTCGGCACCTCGCATGGCATCATATTCAACACGCTATTCTATCTGCCGATGCTGCTGTGGCTGTTCTGGGCGCCGGTGCGCGACAGCAGCATCGCCGTGCGGCGCTTCGCCGTGCGCGGCTTTGCTGACATCCTGCTGACAATCCGCGCCATCGGCACGCAGCCGGTGCTGACCGCCATGACGTGGTTGGCCGGCCTCACCTCCTTCATGATCGGCAACGCCTATCACGCCCAGATGCCGGGCTTTGCCGGCGACCTCGGCCACGGCGATCCCGGCGTGTCCTACAGCGTGCTGCTCGCGGCAGACGCCGCGGGCGCGCTGCTCGCGGGCATTGCGCTGGAATCCTGGGGACGATTGAAAGGCACGCCGCGCACCGCGATCCTGCTCGCGACGCTCTGGAGCGTGGCGCTGCTCGGCTTCGCCGCGGTGCGGATCTATCCGGTCGCGATCGTGCTCTTGTTCTTTGCGGGCTTCTTCGAGCTGTCGTTCAACACTATGGCGCAAGCGCTGGTGCAGTTGAATGCGCCAGCCGACATCCGCGGCCGCGTCGTCGGTCTCTATAATATGGCGGGACTTGGCATGAGGGCGTTCAGCGGCATCACCGTCGGCGTCCTTGGCGCCGTGATCGGCATTCACTGGTCGCTGGGACTATCGGCCGCAGTGCTGCTGGCGCTGCTGTGTCTGCTCTATCAGCGCGCGACGCGGAAGACAGAAGGTTGACTCTCGTCCCTCCCCACCGCACGCTTGACTAGCGGGTTGGGGAGATCGGTCATTGCGTAATCGCTGGGCTATTCTTGCGATCCTGTTCGTCGTTCGCCTTACCATCGCGTTCCAATTCCAGAGCGTGGCCGCGGTCGCACCGCTGCTTGGAGAGATATTCGGCGTCGGGCTCGCCGATATCGGAATTCTGATCGGCCTCTATTTCACCCCGGGCGTCGTGCTGGCGTTGCCGGGCGGCGCGATCGGGCGAACCCTTGGCGACAAGCCGACCACGATCGCAGCGCTGCTGCTGATGACGGCCGGCAGCCTGGTGATGGCGACCACCGACATCTGGGGTCTGCAGATGGCAGGCCGGCTCGTCTCCGGCGCCGGCGGCGTGCTGCTGACGGTGCAGCTCACCAAGATGGGCACCGACTGGTTCGCGGGGAAGGAGATCGCAACCGCGATGGCGATCTTCGTCAACTCCTGGCCGGCAGGCGTTGCGATCTCGCTGCTGGTGCTGCCGGCGATCGGCACCGCCTATGGCGCGGGCGCCGTATTCGCAGCGACTGGTGCGCTGAGCGCGATCGGCATTGCGCTGATCATGTTCTATCAGCCGCCGCCGGGCGCAACAGTCAGCGCGGCCAGCTCTGCCCGTCTCGATCGCCTCGCGCTGCTCGCGGTGATCGTCGCGGGCCTGATCTGGGGTCTCTATAATGTCGGCTTCGCCATGATCTTCTCGTTCGGCCCCTCCTTGCTGGCCGAGCGCGGCTGGAGCATCGCCGCGGCCGGCTCGGCGATCAGCGTCGTGATGTGGCTGTCAGTGGTTTCGGTGCCCGCCGGCGGCTATCTCGCCGATCGCTTCAAGCGGCCCTTTATGTTGGCGATTACGTCCAGCCTCGTCGTCGCCGCCCTGCTGGCCTGGCTGAGCCGGTCGGACGCCGTGATCACGATCCTGGTCCTGATCGGCCTGATCGGCGGCCATCCGGCCGGCCCGATCATGAGTCTCGCCGCCCGCGTGCTCGTCCCGGAGACCAGGGCGATCGGGATGGGCGTGTTCTACACCCTCTTCTATGCCGCGATGATGCTGGGGCCGGCGGTCGCGGGGCGGCTCGCCAAATCGGCGGGGACCGCGGCGGTCGCGCTCGACCTCGGCGCACTGACGGTTTTGGCCTGCCCGCCCTTGATGTGGCTTTTTGAACGGATCGTGTCGGTTCGTAATCGCCGCGCCAAATCATAACGCGGCATTAACCCTATGCACCTTAGGGTCGTGCCGGACTCCGCCCGGGCGGGGGGTCCGGGTAGTGAAAATGGCGTTGGCGAACAAAAAATTTCTTCCGGCCGCCGAGGAACGTCGGCGTTTCCAGCGGGTGAAGGTTCACCTGCTGGGCCGTTACATGCTGCCGGATCGCCGTGAATTCCCCTGCCAGGTGATCAACATGTCGCCCGGCGGGCTGGCACTGCTGGCGCCGGGCATCGGTAATGTCGGCGACCGCGTAGTCGCCTATCTCGACCATATCGGCCGGGTCGAGGGCAAAATCACCCGGATCATCGACAACGGTTTTGCCATGACGGTGGGCGCGACGCCGCGCAAGCGCGACAAGCTCGCGGCCCAGCTGACCTGGCTCGCCAACCGCGACATCCTCAATCTGCCGGAAGACCGCCGCCACGACCGTATCGTGCCGCGCAACCCGATCGCGGTGCTGACGCTCGAGGACGGCACCAAGATGACCTGCCGCATCATCGACCTCTCGCTCTCCGGCGCCGCCATCGCCGCGGAGAACCGCCCGCCGCTGAAATCGACGGTTTTGCTCGGCCGGGTCCAGGGCCGCGTGGTCCGAAACCTCGAAGACGGCTTCGCACTGGAGTTCTTGCACTCGCAGCCGATCGAGACACTCGAAGAGAGCGTTACCGCGCGGTAAAGCGAAAGCGCGTCAAAACCCCTGTTTTTCCAGGCTCAAAGGCGGCCTCCGCGATGCGGACGCCGCCTTTTTTCGCGTCTGGATGTCGCCGCACGCCGGTTAACGCGCGGCCTGTTCGCGCGCCCAAACAGCAGTTCCGCCAGCGTTCCCGCGTTAATCCCTACAATTTGAATCAATTGCAGTATTCTCAAATTTTACTCGAGTTTTCTTCAAGTATAGATCGAATTAGCGGCGCCTTTTACTTGTATTCGTCTCGACTTGACTTGGCTGATTTAGCGTCAACTCAAAAGCTCCATGCGAAATGTGGTCCCAACAAGAAACGGGGGCCGCAATGTTGGACTTCAGGGGACAGGGGAAGAGACTGGCGATCGCCGCCATGCTCTTCGGGATCAGCGCGGCAGCGCAGGCCGGCGAAAGCCGTCTGCTCTACGCAAGCCTCGGCGACACCACGCGTGCGCCGATCGGCTGGGTCGAGTTTTGTGCAGAGAATACCGCTCAGTGTCAGGGCGGGCCGACGCAGCCGCGCGACATCGTGATGTCGCAGACCGCGTGGCGCGACCTGACCAAGGTCAATCGCTGGGTCAACGAGACCATCAAGCCTTTGACCGACCAGGAGCACTGGGGCGTGATCGAGAAATGGTCGCTGCCGACCGACGGTTACGGCGACTGTGAAGACTACGTTCTGTTGAAGCGCAAGATGCTGATTGATGCCGGATGGCCGCGCGAGGCCCTGCTCATCACCGTCGTGCGCGACAAGAAGGGCGAAGGACATGCGGTGCTGACGGTGAAGACCGACAAGGGCGAGTTCGTTCTCGACAATCAGAACGAGAGCGTCGTTGCCTGGACGGAGACCGGCTACCGCTTCGTCAAGCGCCAGTCGCAGGCCGATCCCAACGTCTGGGTGTCGCTCGGCGATACCAAGCCGGCGGTCTCCACCGCCAGCGCAAGAGATCAGTAGAGACAAACGAACGAGTTACGCGACCCGGTCACATCCCCACCCCTCCCCGTCCCAGACCGGTTCGCGCGCGGCCAGCCATCCCCCAATGGCTGGCCGCAACTTTTTTGGGAGCACGCTTGTCAGCGCGGCAGGGCGTTCTTGTAGACCTTGCCGTCCTTCATGATCACCACGAAATTCTTCGCGGGATCTTCAACGAGACTGATGTTGTCGAGCGGATTGCCGTCGACCAGGAGAAGATCGGCGAGCGCGCCCTCCTCGACCACGCCGAGCTTGCCGGGATAGGGATTGCGCAGGCCCGACAGGCTCAGCAGTTCCGCATTGGTCGAGGTCGCCATGGCCAGCGCTTCGGCCGGCGTGTACCAGCGTGTCAGCGCGGCCAGCATCGAGCCCTGCTTCTCCGCCAGCGCCTGCGAGAACAGGACATCGGTGCCGAATGCGGTCTTGAGGTGATATTTCTTTGCCAGCGCATAGACACGATCAGTGCCGGCGACCACCTGCCGCAGCTTGTCCTGCTCCGCCGGCCCGAGCCCGGCACCCATGGACATGTCCAGGAACGGCTGCGTGCTCAGCCAGATCCCCTTCTCCGCCATCAGCTTTGCGCTCGCCTCGTCCATGAGATGGCCGTGCTCGATGCATCTGACGCCGGCGGCGATCGAGCGTTGGATCGCGACCGGCGTATAGGCGTGCGTGGCGACGTAGGTGCCCCAATTGTCGGCGGCCTCGACGGCGGCGCGCAGCTCGGGCTCAGTGAAGGTCGAGACGTCTAACGGACTGAACGGCGAGGCCACGCCGCCGCCCGCGGTGAGCTTGACCTGCGAAGCACCCTGCATCAGCTGCTCGCGGGCGCGCACGCGCACCTCGTCGGGACTGTCGGCGACCATGCTGCCGCCGATCCGCTCCATGCGGCTGAGCATGCCGCCGATGGTGCGCGGCAGGTCGGAGAGCTGGCGGAAGTCGCCGTGACCACCGGTGATGGTGATGATGGCCCCGGATGGATAGATGCGCGGACCAGCGACGAGGTCCTCGTCGATGGCCTGCTTGAGACCAAAGGTCGGCCCACCCATGTCGCGTATGGTGGTGAAACCGCGCATCAGCGTCGCGGTCGCTTCGCTGGCGGCGAGCAGATTGTTGTAGCCGACATCGTTTGCAAGCGACGCCATCGGCGTCGGGCGCACCAGCATCGCGTGCCAATGCGCATCGATCAGCCCCGGCATCAGCACACGGCCGCCGCCGGCGATGACCTGGCCGGTCGCCGCGATGTCGGCGGTCGAGATCTTCTCGATCTTGCCATCCCTGACAAGGACATTGGATGCGGCCGAGAGCGTCGCGTTCTTGCCGTCGAAGATCTTGACGTTGCGGAACAGGACAGCGGTGTCCTGCTGGGCCGGCGCCGGCGACGCGAGACAGAGGCTCGTTCCAATCGAGACAAGCAGTGGAACCGCTCTGAACAATCCGGCCGGCGCGGTCAAAGCCCGCATGTCCAATCTCCACGCAGATACGCTACGCAATTCCAGCCGCAACTTGCCGGCCAAGATCCAGCCAGCCGTCGACGTGCCGCCTTTGTGGATTGATGCTTGCAAACCGCATCGAGTCAATTTGCAACCACAGGAAGATTTTGCAAGTCAGCTATACGGCCCGATGAGATGCGTCGGAGCCAAGTTCTGCCGTTAGATGGGTAAGCGCGACTGTCAGACTTCCGTAGAACTCAAATCAACCCGCAAGCGCCTACGCGCCCAGCACGTCCGCGAGTCGCAGCTCGTCGGCGGCGGGATCCTTCAGGAACAGCTCGGCCTCGATCTCGTTCAGATGCGACAGCATCTGCGCGCGCGCAGCCAGCTTGTCGCGTTTGCGGATCGCGGTAACGATCTCGGCGTGATGAGCGGTGCCGCAGGCCGGCGTGTCGTGACGGCGATAGAGCAGGATGATCAGCGAGGAGCGGGCAATCAGCTCTTTCAGGAAGCCGAGATAGATGCTGTGGCCGCTCATCTCCGCGATGAGCCGGTGAAACTCGCCGGAGAGCCGGACCGAGGCGCGCGCGTCGCCACGCAGCTCCGCCTCGCGCTCCTCGGCGAGATGCTGCTGAAGGCGATTGATCCACGCGGGCGAAACGGCGTCGACAGCGTGATCGACGATGGTGGGCTCGATCAGCCGACGCGCTTCGAACACCTCGCGGGCATCCGCCGGCGTCGGGCGCGCGACGAAGGCGCCGCGGTTCTTCTCGATGTTGACGATGCCCTCATGCGCGAGCTGCTGCAGCGCGGTGCGGACCAGCGTACGGCTCGCGCCATAGATCTCGCCGATCTCGTCTTCGCCGAGCTTGGTGCCCGGCAGCAGGCGATGCTCGAGGATCGCCGCAGTCACGCCCTCCCTGATCCGGCTGACGCGATCGCTCACGTCGGGCGCGTCGGATTTCGGGCGGGATTTGGCGGCCATTAGTTCGACGGCTGGGTTTGAGGGCTGGGTCGACGACGTTCGGTCTCGAATGGTAGTCGACTAGCTGTATCCAATCACAGGCGAAACTTTATACAATATTCGCCCATTTTGTGTGCATACTACGGACCACGCGACGGGCCGCGCAGCTCTGCCGGATTCGATCTAACGATTTGACTCCACTGCACAGTTCTAAAATTCGGCCGGCCAAGGGCGGTTGGCACGGACCTTGCGGAGAGACGCGGACTACCGCCCCTCCTTCGGACACATCATGGCCACTCCCGCCGCTCTCGAACTGGTCGCCGTCACCAAGCGCTACGACACGACGCTGGCGGTCGACACCGTCAATCTGAAGATTCCCGCCGGCACCTATTGCTGCCTGCTCGGCCCCTCCGGCTGCGGCAAAACCTCGACCCTGCGCATGATCGCGGGCCACGAAGCGGTCAGCGAGGGCGACATCATCCTGGGGCCACAAAACGTCACCGACCTCGAGCCTGCCAAGCGCGGCACGGCGATGATGTTCCAGTCCTATGCGCTGTTTCCGCACCTGAGCGTGCTCGACAATGTTGCGTTTGCCCTGAAAATGCGCGGCGTCGACCGTGCGACGCGGCACAAGCGCGCCGGCGAACTGCTTGAGCTCGTGGCCATGACGCCCTATGCGGCGCGGCTGCCGGCCCAGCTCTCCGGCGGCCAGCAGCAGCGCGTCGCGCTCGCCCGCGCCTTGATCACGGAGCCGCAGATCCTCCTGCTCGACGAGCCGCTGTCCGCACTCGATCCGTTCCTGCGGGTGAAGATGCGCGGCGAGCTGAAGCGGCTGCAGCGCGAGCTCGGCATCAGCTTCATCCAGGTCACCCACGGCCAGGAAGAGGCGATGGCGCTCGCCGACCACATCGTGGTGATGAACCAGGGCAAGATCGAGCAGCAGGGCACGGCCCGCGACATCTTCCACCATCCCCACACCGAATTCGTGGCGCGCTTCATCGGCGGCCACAACGTCCTCAGCGACGCCGGCAACCTCATCGCCGTGCGCGCCGATCAGCTCGGCATCAAGCCGGTCACTGACGGCGCGTTCGGCGCACCGGCGCTGCTGACCCAGACCGAGTACCAGGGCTCCTACGTCGCCGTCTCGCTCACGCTCGACGACGGCACCGCCCTGTTCGCCCACGTTTCCGAAGCCACCTTCGACGTCCACCCGTTCCGTCCGGGCGATCGCGTGCTGGTCACCTGGGATCCCGCCAAGGCGCAACGCCTGCAATAGCGCCGTCATCATAGAAAATGCGCAACACAGAGGAGTGACTGGAATGACCGAGACCACCAAAAAGACCGGCGTCAGCCGCCGTACGCTACTCAAGAGCACCGCAGGGCTCGCCGGCCTTGCCGCCGGCTCCGGCGCCATCACCGGCTTCCCCTACGTGATGTCGGCCGAGCCGAAGGTACTGCGCTATCTCGGCACCGCCGTGAACGAGGGCGATGACATCTCCAAGCAGTGCCTGAAAGACACCGGCATCAAGATTGAATACATCACCGCGACCACCGACGACGTCACCAAGCGCGTGATGACCCAGCCGAACTCCTTCGACGTGCTGGACACCGAATATTTCTCGCTGAAGAAGCTGGTGCCGTCGGGCAACATCCTTGCCCTCGACTCCAAGAAGATCAAGGAATTCGACAACATCACGCCGGTTTTCACCAAGGGCGAGACGCCCGGCGGCAAGAAGATCGGCAATCAGGGCACTGCGCCCTGGAAGGTGCTGTATCTCGAAGGCAAGGACTCCAAGACCTTCTCCAAGACGGCGACCGAGTTCGTCACGCTGATCCCGACCGTCTACAACGCCGACACGCTCGGCATCCGTCCCGACATCATCAAGCGCCCGATCAGCTCCTGGGCTGAACTGCTCAACCCCGAGTTCAAGGGCAAGGCCTCGATCCTCAACATCCCCTCGATCGGCATCATGGACGCCGCGATGGTCGTGGAAGCCACCGGCAAGTACAAATATGCCGACAAGGGCAACATGACCAAGGAAGAGATCGATCTCACCATGAAGGTGATGACCGAAGCGAAGAAGGCCGGCCAGTTCCGCGCGTTCTGGAAGGACTTTAACGAGAGCGTCAACTTGATGGCTTCGGGTGAGACCGTCATCCAGTCGATGTGGTCGCCAGCGGTGACGAAGGTGCGCTCGATGGGCATCGCCTGCACCTTCCAGCCGCTTAAAGAAGGCTATCGCTCCTGGGCGTCGGGATTCTGCGTCTCCAAGGGCGTCTCGGGTCCGAAGCTCGACTGGGCCTATGAGTTCGTGAACTGGTTCCTGTCCGGCTACGCCGGCGCCTATCTCAACCGCCAGGGCTATTACTCGGCCGTGCTCTCGACCGCGAAAGCCAACATGGAGCCCTATGAGTGGGCTTACTGGATGGAAGGCAAGCCGGCCGAGAAGGACATCAAGGCGCCCGACGGCTCGCTGCTGGAGAAGGCAGGCGCCGTGCGTGACGGCGGCTCCTACGAGGAGCGCATGGGCGGCGTCGCGTGCTGGAACGCCGTGATGGACGAGAACGACTACATGGTCCGCAAGTGGAACGAGTTCATCGCCGCGTGATGGATACGTCGGAAGACATCCTGCAACAGCCATCCCCGGACCTCGTCCGGGGATCGGAGACGGCGCGCCCTGCAAAAGCGGCGCGCCTGTCGCCCTCCTTCATCTCCTGGCTTCAGGCCGGGCCGATGATGCTGGTGTTTCTCGCCTTCTTCCTGATCCCACTCGTCTTCGTCGTCATCGTCTCGTTCTGGGACTACAACGAATACCAATTGCTGCCGACCTTCTCCGGCCGCGGCTACACCGACACGTTCGAAGGCTGCATCGCGCAGCTCCCTGATCTCTGCACGATCGGGCGAACCTATGTGAAGACGCTAAAGCTCTGCGTGATGGTGTGGGCGATCACGCTCTTTATCGGCTTCTGGGTCGCCTACTTCCTCGCCTTCCACGTCAAGTCCAAGACCTGGCAGATGGGATTGTCGCTGCTCTGCACGATCCCGTTCTGGACTTCCAACGTGATCCGCATGATCGCCTGGATTCCGCTCTTGGGTCGCAACGGCCTGGTGAACTCCGGGTTGATCAAGAGCGGGCTGATCAACCAGCCGCTGGAATGGCTGCTGTTCTCCGAATTCTCCGTGGTGCTGGCGCTGGTGCATCTCTTCACCTTCTTCATGGTGGTGCCGATCTTCAATTCGATGGTGCGTATCGACAAGTCGCTGATCGAGGCCGCCTATGACGCCGGCGCCACCGGCTTCCAGACGCTGGTCAACGTCATTATCCCCCTCGCCAAGCCCGGCATCGTGATCGGCTCAATCTTCGTCATCACCATCGTGATGGGCGACTTCATCACCATCGGCGTGATGGGCGGCCAGCAGATTGCCTCTGCCGGCAAGATCATCGAGACACGGGTGAACGCGCTGCAATTCCCGGCCGCAGCCGCAAACGCCGTGATCCTGCTGATCATTACGTTCCTGATCATCACCATGATGTCGCGCATCGTCGACATCAAGAAGGAGCTGTAGGCGATGAAGGAAGGACGCCCGCGCTCTTTCTACGTGCTTGCGATCTTCTTCGCGGCCTATGTGCTGTTTCTCTACGGCCCGATGATCGCGATCTACGTGCTGTCGTTCCAGGGACCGCAGGGTGGCCTCACCTTCCCGATGAATGGCGTCTCGACCTTCTGGCTCCAAAAACTATTCCAGGGCACCGGCATCGTCGATCTCGGCGCGGCTTTCCGCCGCTCGCTGCTGCTTGGCCTCATCGTGATGGCTGCCACCGTCGTACTGTCGGTCGCCGCCGGCATGGCTTTCCGCCGGAAGTTCAAAGCGCAAAGCATTCTGTTCTACTCGGCGATCGCGAGCCTCATCGTTCCCTCGATCATCACCTCGCTCGGGATCTCGCTCGAATTCCGCATCGTTGATGACCTGATCAAGGCGCATTGGAACGAGAATTTCGAGACCTCGATGGGCTTGCTCACCTCCGGACTCGGCGCGCATCTGACCTGGACGCTGCCGTTCGGCCTCCTGATCATGTTTGCGATCTTCAACCGCTTTGATCCCAGACTCGAGGAAGCCGCGCGCGATCTCGGTGCGACGCCGTGGCAGGCCTTCCGTCATGTCGTGCTGCCGATCATCCTGCCGTCGGTGATCGGCATCGGCCTGTTCGGATTCACGCTGTCCTGGGACGAGCTCGCGCGCTCCAGCCAGGCGATCGGCGCAGTGAATACATTGCCGCTCGACCTCCAGGGCCTCACCACGACCGTGACGAACCCGGACATCTACGCGCTCGGCACCATCATCTCCGCGGTGTCCTTCGCGGTGATCACGCTTGCGCTCGGCACGATCCACATGCTCAACAAGCGCCAGGCGGCCAAGGGCTCGGACGCCGGCAAAGGGCTCGTCTGATCGCGATGCGACTGCACATCGTCAATCCCAACACCACTGCCACGATGACGGCGAAGATCGCCGCGGCGGCGCGTGAGATCGCGCTGCCAGACACCGTCATCGATGCACGCCAGCCCGCGATGGGGCCGGTCTCGATCGAGGGATTTTACGACGAAGCTTTCGCCGTCCCCGGCATGCTCGGCTGCATCCACGAGGCCGATCGCGACGGCGCGAACGCGCATATCATCGCCTGCTTCGACGACACCGGCCTCGACGCCGCACGCGCTGTGGCGAAGGCGCCGGTGATCGGTATCGGCGAGGCCGGCTTCCATGTGGCGAGCCTGATCGCGGCGCGCTTTGCGGTGGTGACGACGCTCGGCGTCTCCATCGTGCCGATCGAGCATAATTTGCGGAAATACGGACTAGCCGAGCGCTGCGCCCGCGTGCGGGCTGCCGAGGTCCCTGTGCTCGCGCTCGAGGAGCGCAACGCTGACGCTCTTGGCAAAATTTCCGCGGAAATCACGGCCGCAATCCGCGACGACCGCGCCGAAGCCATCGTGTTGGGATGCGCCGGCATGGCCGATCTCGCCGCCGAGCTCTCCGCCACCCACGGCCTGCCGGTGGTCGACGGCGTTGCGGCTGCGGTGACGCTGGCCGAGGGATTGGTGCGGCTCAATCTGACGACATCCCGGCTCGGCCCCTACGCGGTGCCGCGTTCGAAGACCTATTCAGGCCCGTTTGCGCCGTTTCAGCCTTAAGCCTGCAGTCCACGATGAGAGCCGCTCGCCTGCAGCGGGCTCGCGTTCATCCGCATCACGATAGGCTGTACCCTGATACTCTCCGCTCAACCCGAATTCGGCCTGGAGAGGGCTTCTTTTGGGCGCGCCGTCCTCCCACCAGAGCCGTCGCCTTGGGCCAATTGCGCTTTTTCCACCGGCGGCCACCTTTTCGTCCCATTTGTTGCTGAACTGTAACGTTTTCGGGACGTCCCGGCCGCCTTGTTCTGCGTTCTTGTGCTGCCGCTCTTCGCCACTCACCAAGTTTCAATTTGGGTTTTGTCAGCGATGATCGATCTCGCAGAGGACACACGGTCCAATCCCTTCCTCCGTCTCGGTGCCCAACCGATCGCGTTGACGGCCGCAGCGCTGCTGTTGCTGATCGCCGGCGTCACCTCGATCGCGATCTGGCGCGCCTATACGGGCGCTGCGCCTGAGACCGACCGGGTGGTCGCATCGCGGCAGCTTCAGGCGCGCACGGCGCAGGCCTCGGAGCAGCTCGTCGAGAAGACCAAGGGGCTGGAAGCGACCCAGCAGGAATCGATCGACCAGCTCCAGGTCGTGCAGGACCAGCTTTTGACCATGAAGAAGCTGCTCGCCTCGCAGCAGGCCGACACCAAGCGCCTGTCGGAACAGGTCGCCAGTTTGAACGAATCCATCGACGGTCTGCGGCAATCCTTTGCCAGCGTCCGCTCCACCGAGGCGGATGCGCCCTCGGTTACCCGGAGGAAACCGGTGCGTCAACGCGTCCATGCCAGCGCGCGCAAACGCTCACGCGGCTGATTGGATCCCGGGCCGCCACGTTTTATTTTTGCCACTTGTGAAATGGATCACACTCGTCCGTATGATTCCGCGCGATGCTCGCCCATACCGGATGGCGTGAGCCGATTTTAATATCCGGGGCTGGCAAGGTCGTTGACGGTATACTGCGTCAACGGCCTTGTTTTTTAGTGCCGCGGTATTTGGGTGCCTCGGCCAGGCACCCGCGCTCATAGGACCTATTCACAGACCTGAACGCGACGGACGCGCCAGCCCCATTGCGTCATCACGCGCTGCTGCACGAGGTAGCACTGCGCGCCATAGCCGCCATCGTCATAGCCGGCGCCGTAATAGTAAGGGTCGCCGTAGCCGTAGCCATAAGCGCCGTAATAGCCGGCGCCCGCGATGCCGGCGCCGATTGCGACACCGGGCCAGAAGCCGCCGCCGTGCCAGCCGTGACCCCAGCCACCACCATGGCCCCAGCCGCCTCCGCCGCCCCAATGGCCGCCGCCACCGATGTGGCCGCCGCCGCCAAAGCCGCCCCTCGCTTGCGCCGCCTGGGGCGCTGCGAGACCGACCACCGCGATGGCCAGCGCGGCCATGATCATCTTGCGTAACATCAACTCATCCTCCGCGTGGAAACGCTCCACATTCCAAAGAGAGGTCAAGCTAATGTCACGCGATCATTGATGATAGGCGGGGTGGCTCACTTCCGCGCGAGCGTCAGCAGCCGCGGCAGATGCTCTTCATCTTCCTGTCGAGCAGCTGGTTCTCGGCGTTCACCGTGGCATCGGCGCTGGCGTTCGCACCCGAAACCGAGCCGGTGGTCACGCCGGGCGCCGTGTTCGCGCCGGAGGATTGCGCCGTGCCCAGGCTGTTGGTGCCAGGCGGCGGCGCATGCACGACGCCGGAGTTCGATCCGGTGGAGCCGCCGGTGGCTCGCGCGAACGAAATCGCCGGCGTCGCGGCGAGTGCGAAGATCACGATCAAGGTTTTGATGGAAGCGCTTGCGGGCGATCTGGTCATCGGAAATTCTCCTCGCCTCATCAACGGCTGCGGTAAACTCGGGTTCCGGAACCAGTCCCGTCACATCCGCTTGAAGCAGGGAGGCAGCAACGATCATGCGCAAACTGATCGCGTTCGACGAGGATACGTTCGACAAGCTGAAGCAATTGGGGCGCGACAGGATGGCGACGTTTCAGGAGCTCGCGGACGAGGCCTTCGCCGACCTCCTGAAGAAGCACGGCATCCCCATCGACCTCAGAGACGCCTTGCGCAAGAGCGCGAGACTCGACGGCGTGGCGGAGAAGACAACGGCGCGACGCAAAGCCAAGAAGACCAAGTGACAATGGCAGCCACTATGCCGCTGCCACCATCTTCTCGGTGCGGTCCTCGACCATGGTCACGAACATGTGGGATTCCTCGCCGGCGCCGCCGATCTGGACCCGGCGGGCCGAGATCACGCGGCGTCCGCGCGTCGGATTGTCGATGGTGTCGACGATCGGTTCGAGCTGCTGCTTCTGCGCGAGAAGCTGCTGGTCGCGCCGCTCGATCAGCTCGGCCGCCTCGGCGGAGAACAATTCCCGCGCGGTCTTACCGATGATCTCGCCGCGCGACATGCCGATCATCTTCTCGGCCGCCTTGTTGACGAAGACGTAGCGCTGGTTGCGTGCATCCTTGGCGATGATGCCTTCAGTCACGTTCTCGATGATGGTGGCGAGAAAGCGCTCCATGCGTTCGAGAATGCGCTCACGCTGGCGCCGTTCGGTGACGTCCTCCTGCACCGACACCCAGCCGCCGCCATCCATCGGACGCTCGTAGATCTTGATGGTGCGGCCGTCGTTCAGGCTGATCTCATAGGCCGTCGGCTCGCGCTTGGCGATGCGGTCGAGAACGGCCGCGACATATTTTGCGACGTCGCCGCTGAACAACCCGCTCTTGACCCGGTGCTGGAGGATTTCCTCGAGCGTCGATCCAGCCTGGATGGTCTCGGGCAGATTGTAGATCCGCCGGTAATTGGCGTTCATGGCGACCACGGCCGCCTTGCCGTCGAGCATGATCAGGCCCTGCGGCATGCTGTTGATCGCTGCCGAGAGCTGCCACTTCTTGGCCTGGTACTTGTCGTTGAACTGGTCGCGCTCGGTCATCGCGGCATCGCGCGCCTGCGCGGTGCCGAGCTCGAGCTCTTCGAGCTCGAAGACACGCGCCACCGCGTCGCGGAAGTGCTGCACAGCGCGCGCAAGACGTCCGATCTCGTCGTGACGGCGCAGATGCGGCACCTCGCTCTTGACGTCCCCGTCCGCAATCCGGTCGGTCGCCTGCGTGATCTCCGCCAGCGCACCGACCACCGAGCTCCGCATCACGACGACATTGAGGCCGGCGAGAACGAGCGCGACGAGCCCGAGCATGAACAGATAGGCCGCGGCATAGCGGTTCTCGTTCGCGAGCTCGTCGGCATCGGTGGCGCGCTGCCTGTAGATGCGCTCTAACGTCTCGAGGTCGACGTTGAGCTTGTTGCGCAGCGTCCGGTTGGCATCATTGTCGCCCCACTCCCGCGCGGCCGCCGGGCTGATCTCGAGCCCGCGTCGTACCAGCTCCTGGCGGAAGTCGATGAATTGCGCGATGCGCTGACGGAAGCTCGCCAATTGCTCGGCGTCGTCGTCGCCGACGGTCCGCTCCATGCTCTTCACGGCGCCGGCGAGCTCGCGGTTGCGCCGTACCAGCCCGTCGGCAAACGGCTTCATCGCGCCGCGATCGCCGGACATGTAGATGCCGCGCGATTCCATCACGATGGCGTAGATCAGCGCATTGATGCGTCCGACGTTGATCGCGGCTTCCGCGGAGGTGGCATGCATGTGCCGATAGGTCGTCTGCAACCGGACCGTCTGGACCGACATCACGAGCAGGAAGATGGTGACGATCGCGAGGAAGCCCGCGATGCTGTACACCTTCTCCGCGACGCTGAGCGTGTCGGTACCGCGCGCGAAGCGAACGAGCTTCTTCAATAGTTGGGATCCGGCCTCGAACCGGGATCCCAGCGCCGCAGCAGCCATGGCGCCGCTCCTCCTGGTGACAACAACCCAGGATAGGCACGGTTGCGCTAGGAGAGGCTTAAAGTTCCGAGCGGTATTTTTACGGTTCGGGAACCGCGGCGATGCGCGCCCGGCAAAGGACCGGCGTCAGCCGATCCGCTTCAGGCCCTTCTTGAAGCGCGGACCGTTGGCGACGTAGAACCGCGCAGCACTTCCCATCTTCTGCACCTGGGCGTCGTCGAGCGTGCGAATGACGCGCGCGGGCGAGCCGATGATCAGCGAGCGCTCGGGAAACTCCTTGCCCTCGGTGATGATCGAGCCGGCGCCAACGATGCTGTTGCGGCCGATCTTCGCGCCGTTCATCACGATCGAGCCCATGCCGATCAGCGCGCCCTCCTCGACGGTGCAGCCGTGCAGAATGACGTTGTGGCCGACGGTGCAGTTCTTGCCGATCACCATGGGAAAGCCGAGATCGGTGTGACAGGTCGAACCGTCCTGCACGTTGGCGCCCTCGCCGATC
Organism: Bradyrhizobium rifense; assembly: GCF_008123425.1. Taxonomy (GTDB): domain Bacteria; phylum Pseudomonadota; class Alphaproteobacteria; order Rhizobiales; family Xanthobacteraceae; genus Bradyrhizobium; species Bradyrhizobium rifense. The sequence continues at coordinate 1,782 of NZ_VSSS01000094.1, read as the reverse complement.
TCGATCCACTCATTGTCGCCGCGCAGCACCGCGCCGAACCAGACGCTCGCGCCCGGCTTCAGGCGCACGCGGCCGATCACGGTTGCGGTCTCCGCGATGAAGTAATTGCCGTCAGAAGGAAGATCGGGCGCCTGCCCGTCGAGCTCGTAGATCGCCATGGAGGTCTCCTGTCGCGTCAACCCCAGCCATAGCGAAACGACGACGAACAGGCAAAGGGCTGCCGCAGCGGGCAGCCCTGCAAAGCGCGTCAGCCCAGCACGCCGGTGGCGCGCAACGTCATCAGGAAGAAGGTGCCGCTCATCATGCTCCAGAAGCCGGCGATGACGGTCGCCATCATCACGAACTCGAAGCGCCGGCTCTCCAGCCGCATGCCGCGGAACGTGTTGCGCATGATGATGAAGGGCGCCGCGAACACCAGGAACGGCACCGCCGCAAATGTCTTCGGGGCCACGCCCTCCTGCAACAGCCCGAAACCTGCGGGCCTCTGCGACATCGCCTGGTATCCATTTGCGAGCGCGCCCGCGAGCGCGAAGCCGATGCAGATCGCGAACAAAGTATTGAGAGCTTCAGGTGTCATCGGAACAGTCCGCCCATACGCAACGCGAGGAGCCCTTCCTGTGACAAATCGTGCCGGTTAACGCTACATTATCCTTAAGCGAAGGTTAACGCTGCCGCCCGGCCCACGCAGAGCCCCCTCCCGTTCCCGGTAGCCGGGAACCTTCCGCGATATCGCCGCCGCGTGGCATATTCGCCGATGATTCGTCGGCCACCGGCCGACCCCCGGGTCCATTTGCGCAACGTCATGACGGTGTTTTCGGCAACCTCCCCTCGCTCTTCCAGGACAGGCGCAAGGATGCGCACGCATCTCGTCCCGTTTGCGCTCACCGGCGTCTTCGCGGCGAGCGCGATCGCGCTGGTCGCCTATCTCTTGTGGCCGACCTGGAGCACGGGCGGTGCGGACGCGCCGGACAAGCTGCCCGTCAGCGTCGGCGGAACGCTGTTCAACCTGCCGATCCCGGCGATCCGGATGAAGATCCAGCGGCACTCCGGACCGCAGGAGCGCATCGATCTCGATTTCCTCTATCCCTCGCTGGAAGCGCCCAACGGGCCGCGGCACGTGACGGCTGATACGGTTGATACGGCGATGCAGCCGATCGACCGCATCTTCCTGTCGATATCAGCGCATCACGATGCGCTGTCGCCCGAGCAGCGCACCGCGACGATCTATCCGCGCTATTTCGACCAGGCTGCGGCGACACCGGACGACGGGCTGACGATGCGGATGTTCCGCAGCGACACGCCCTATGGCAGCGAGGATTTCTATTCCGCAACGAGCCCCGCGCTGACGGCGCGCTGCACGCGTGATGGGACCACACCCGGCATGTGCCTGTCCGAGCGCCGCATCGACGGTGCCGACCTCACCTTCCGCTTTCCGCGCAGCTGGCTGTCGCAATGGCGTGACGTCGCTGACGCGATCGAGAAGCTGACGACGCAGCTGCGCGGACCGCGAAGCTGAGCATGTCGCCGAGGTCGCCCTGGTCAGAGCCTCCAGACCAAAACTTCGAAAAACAACCCCATGCACAGTAGCGAAGCGCCTGTTGTGACTTCGCATTTCCGAAAATTCTTATTTTTCGAATTCTCACTTGACCCGTCGAGGCTGGGCAAGTTTTTTGGGAGTTGATGTAGGATTCGTCTTATGGCGAATCGCACATTCAAGACCGGCGAGAGCCGGGAGCAACCCAGTCTTCTGCCTGCGCGGATTGAGGACTATGTCGGGCCGGA
>NZ_VSSS01000093.1 GCF_008123425.1 Bradyrhizobium rifense | reverse complement strand
GGTGGGCACGCTTCGCTTTGCTCACCCTACGGCTCTGTTTCCGTAACGACGACCCCACCAAATAAAAACGCCGCCCGGAATTGGGCGGCGTTTCATTCCGAAATGTGTAGAGGGTGTTGACGGCTAGTCTACACCAAACTCCGTAAATCTCAAGAGCGGTAGCCCGGCAGCTCGCGGTCGAGCTTGCGCAGCAGCGGCGGCCACACCAGGTTGGTCGCGCGCAGCTCGGCGCGGTCGCGGTTGGCGAGCAGCTCGGTGTTCTTCTCGATCGCGATTTCCTCGACCGGATAGACCGGCGTGCCCAGCGCGCGGGTGCGCACCTGCATCGAGCAGGCGCGCTCGAGATGGTACATGCGCTCGAAGGCGGACGCGACCGAGCGGCCGACGGTCAGCGTGCCGTGGTTGCGCAGGAGCATGTGGTTGTGGTCGCCGAGGTCCTTCTGCAGCCGCGGCCGCTCGTCGTGATCGAGCGCGATGCCTTCATAGTCGTGATAGGCGAGGTCGTGGGTGACGAGCTGCGCGGTCTGGTTCAGCGGCAGCAGGCCTTCGGCGGTGCTCGACACCGCGGTGCCGTCCAGCGTGTGGAGATGCAGCACGCAGATCGCGTCCTCACGCACCTCGTGGATCGCCGAATGGATGGTGAAGCCGGCCGGGTTGATGCTGTATTCGCTCTCGCTGAGCTGGTTGCCGTGCAGATCGACCTTGACCAGGCTCGAGGCCGTGATCTCGTCGAACATCAGCCCATAGGGGTTGATCAGGAAGTGATGGTCGGGGCCGGGCACGCGCGCGGAGATGTGGGTGTCGACCAGATCGTCCCAGCCGTACAGCGAGACGAGACGATAGCAGGCGGCGAGATTGACCCGTTGCTGCCACTCCGCCTCCGTCATGTTCGACGGCACTTCCTTCAGGCGCGCTTCCGCTGGTGACATGGCAAATCTCTCCGAACCTCGTTGTTGCGGGGAGGGAGCCTAGTCTCGGGTGAGGTCGGCAGCAAGGCGGTCAAATCGCAAGCAGCCAAGCGTAGCCCGCATGGAGCGCAGCGTAATGCGGGGCCGCTGTCCCCGGATTTCGCTTCGCTTCATCCGGGCTACAGGCCCGTAGAAGAATATTACGGCGCGGGGATCGACAGCAGGCTGGAAATGCCGCGGCCGCGGATGTCGTAGACGCGGGCGAACACCACGTCATCGCGCTTGATCTCGACCAGCACGGGGGCGGTGAGGCCCTTGCAGTAGAATTCGCCGAGCGTCATGGCGAAATCGGCCGCGTTGGAATCCCAGCCGATGGTGAAGTCGGGGCCGAGCGCGACCTGCGCCGGGCGCTGCGGACCGCACACCGCGACCTTCCATTTGCGATTGCGCGGCGGCACTTCCTGGCGCTCGACCAGCTGCTCACGCAGTTCGTCGGAGGCCTGCTTCAGCGCGAGGCCCCAATAGTCCAGCATGTAGCGATCGTCGGCGGCGCGCACCGTGCCGGCGATGTGGTTGAAGTGGGTGTATTGATAGGGATGCAGCCGGATCATCTCGGCAAGCGGCAGCGCCAGGCCGAAGCAGAACAGGGCAAGCACGGCCGGCTGCCAGGCGCGGTGGTTGGTGCGCAGGCGCTCCATGGTCCAGGCGAAGGCGACGCCGCCGAGCACCGCCATTGGCGGGATCACGAAGACGAAATGGCGGATGCCGTTGTAGAGCGCAGGACGCTTCACCATCGCGATCGCGAGCGGCAGGGTGGCCGCCAGCGTCAGCATCAGCAGGATGGTCTTGCGGCGCGCCGGAACCTCGCGACGCGGCAGCATCGCGAAGGTGCTGAACATCGCGCCGGCCATCAGCACCAGCATCACCTCGGGCAGCTGCAGCGCGAACAGCGTCGGCAGATACGACCAGGGCATGTCGGGCACGGACACGATCGCGCCGTCGAACATCTCCTTCCAGGGTTTCTCGAAGAAGTGCGAGAAATAGGTCAGGGCCTCGAAGGGATTGCCGGGCTCCATGATCGACCACGGCCAGATCAGGCCCATCACGAGATAGCCGAACGCGAGCCCAGGCAGCAGCACGTAGACGACATGGGCGAAACGCCTGATAGCCTCGCGCGCGCCCTCGGTGCGCAGCTCTTCCAGGAACAGCGGCGTGAAGCCGACCATCGCATAGACCAGCGCGAGCCCGCCGAGGATACGGCAGCCGATCGAGAGGCCAGCACCGAGGCCGACGATCAAGATCGTGCGCGGCGAGGGTTTTGGATATTCCTCGGCAAGCCGGACCAGGCCGAGCATCAGGATGATCATCGCCACCGCGAAGGGCGCATCCTTCGGGTTCATGAACATGTGGCCGTAGAAGATCGGGCAGAGCGCCAGCAGCAGGAGCGCGGCAAGGCCGGCAAGCGGTCCGCCGATGCGGCGGCCGAGCCGCCACGTGACCGCAAGCCCGATCACGCCGACGATCGCGCCGACCAGGCGTCGCGTCTCGAACAACTCGAGCGGGAGAATCTTGTGCAGCAGGGCTGCGACCATGTCGAAGCCGCCGCCGTACATATAGAGGTTGGCGAAGGAGAGGGCAGACGTATCCCTGAAGCCGGAGCCGTACATGCGCAGCAGCAGGTCGGCATATTCGGCATGGGTGTAGTCGTCCCAGCCGAGCCCGTAGTCGCGGAAGGTCAGGCCCGCGATGACGGCGACGGCAGCCAGCACCAGCATGGCGAGGTCGTCGCAAGTCCGTTCAACCGAGCGCCCGAGAGGCGTGTCGATCGCCGAAGTCGTGATGGATGTCATGGCTATTGGTGACCCGGAATCCCCTCTTGGCCCTGCTGGTGCGCGCGGGCCTGCTCCCCGGAATCCCTATAGCGCAGTTCCATTACCAAGTAATTGGGCATTATGGCTAAATTCCTGATGCGACGCAGCAATTTCCGAAAACGCGGGAGCAGATTACAGCTAGCTGACCGTTGCTGAAGGGAATGTGAATAAGTCCCTGATATCCTTCCCTTTAGGAACGGCGGCGGCAATTGGTCGTTGGCGAGGAACGCAGTATGACGGTATCGTGGCGTAACGGGTGCCGCGCGCGGATGCGCGGACGGGGATGGGTTCGATGAGCTTGGCGTTGTTGATCGTAGGGATTTTCGCCGTGGTGGCGGGCCTCCTTGCGGTCGCTTTTGGCTATTCGATCAGGGATTTCAGCCTTGGCAGCACGCTCATAACGAGCGGAACGATTGGCGTCTGCTCCGGAATGTTACTGGTCGGCCTCTACGTCGTGCTGCTGGAGCTGCAAGGCATCGCCCGCCGGCTGGCCGGGACGGCCGCGCCGTCGGAGGTTCGCGTGAGGCCGGTGCTGCCGCCGGGCCTCGCTGGGCCAAATGCACCGGGCGCAACTGCGCCGGAACTGGCTCCGGCGATACGAGCCGAGCCACAGCCTTCCCCCGCTGCACCGCCATGGCAGGCCGAAGCGCCCGCCCGTGAGCGTCCGCGGGCCGAAGCACCGGCCGAGCCGGAAGCGCCTCCGCCTCCGCCCGCAGCTCCGGAGACGCCACGCCGGCGCAACCTGCTGTTCGCCTCGAGCTCGCGCAAGGAGCGCGAGCGTGCCGAGGCCAAGGCCGCGGACGGTCTACCGTCGCAACCGCACACCGAGCCCGCGGAGCCCGACGAGGCTCCGCCCGCGAGCTTTGACGATGCCTGGCCGAAGGCCGACCGTGCGCGCCCGCCGGAGCCGCCCGCAGCGCGTCGCCCGCCGCCGCCACGGCCGGCGTCGACCTTCGAGCCTGCAGCACCTCAGCCTGCCGCACCTCCGCCGGCACCGGAGCCGCCGCCGGCCGAACAGTCGCCGGTAACGGTGCTCAAATCCGGCATCGTCGACGGCATGGCCTATTCGCTTTATTCAGACGGCTCGATCGAGGCGCAGATGCCGGAGGGCATGATGCGCTTCGCCTCGATCGACGAGCTGCGCTCCCATCTCGACCAGCGCGGCTGAAGCTTCGCGGCGTTCAAGTAAAGTCCCGCAATTGTGGTCGCGAGATCAGTAATCGGTTGATATTTCCTAGTCGTCGTATTTCGGCCAAACGTATTGTTGACAGAGAATACTTCACCGCCGCCAATGCAATGCGACGGAGTCGCATTGGAGAGAGGTCGAGCCCATGTCGGATGTTGGGGCTAAAAATTTCATCGAGCTGACGGCCAACATCGTCTCGGCCTATGTCAGCAACAACCCGACGCCGGCCGCCGAGATTCCGAACCTGATCAGCCAGGTGCACGGCGCGTTGACGCGGGTGTCGTCGGGCCGCGTCGAAGCGCCGCTCGAGCCGGCAAAGCCTGCCGTCTCGCTGAAGAAGTCGATCGCGCCGGACTATCTGGTGTGTCTGGAAGACGGCAAGCGCTTCAAGTCGCTGAAGCGCCATCTGCGCACCCAGTACAGCATGACGCCCGAGCAATATCGTGAGAAATGGGGCCTGCCGGCCGACTATCCCATGGTCGCGCCGAACTACGCGGTGGCGCGTTCGCAGCTGGCGAAGAAGATGGGCCTGGGTCAGCAGCAGCGGAAGCGGAAGTAACCCTTCACGACGCTTCCGCGAGCGCCTCTTTCGCGTCGGTCTTGATCCGCTCGACCATCGAACGCAGGCCGTTGGAGCGCTGCGGCGTCAGATGGTCGCGGAAGCCGAACTCGTCGAACACCGAGATCGCATCGGTCGCGAGAATCTCCTGCGGCGTGCGGCCGGAATAGAGCGCGAGCACGATCGCGACCAGCCCGCGCACGATATGCGCGTCGCTGTCGCCGCGATATTTCAGGAGCGGCGCGCCGTTGCCGCGATCGACCAGCTTCTGGAGCCAGACCTGGCTGACGCAGCCATTCACCTTGTTCTCGGCCGAATGTTCCGCCTCGGGCATCGGTTCCAGGGTGCGGCCGAGCTCGATGACGTAGCGGTAGCGGTCGTCCCAGTCTTCGAGGAGCTCGAAATTGTCCCTGATCTCGTCAATCGCAGTCATTGATGGCCCGTGGTTCCCGTTCAGGCAAATATAGGGAGGCGCACTGCCGAAATCGATAGGATTTGAGCCCTAATTCGCCGTCTCCGGTCCGTGCCATTCCAGCGCGAGATCGTCCTGGGTCAGCGTGTCGCGCGGTGCTTCGGTCGCGGCGGCGTCGCCTTCACCGGCGACCGTGATCGAGCCGGTGTGGTCGGGCGCCTTCTTGTCGGGTTTGTCGTTCTTCTCGTTGGTGATCTGCTCTTTCTTGTCGTTGATGATCTGGTAGATCTTCTTCGCACCGTCCTGCGCCCGCTGGCCGATGATGGTCGCGGCCTGTCCGCCGACCTCGCAGGCCGCCGGCTGGCGCTTGCAGAACTGGCTCATGTCGGAGACGGCCGCGGTCGCAGCCTGCACCGCGTCGGCAGCGCCGATGTTCGGCAGCTTGCCCGATTCGGGTGACTTGTCCCGCGGCAGGAGCACCAGCACCAGCCCGAGCCAGAATGTGATGCGGAGCAGAAAGCGCATCTTGCGAACCTGTACGTTAGATCCCGTCGCGGCGATCTCCGCGAGGTCGGACCTAGCAACTCTCGATAAATCGCAAGTGATTGCCTTCCGCTTAATTCGCGGAAAATTTACGCAAAAATCTTCGCGATGTGAGGTCTCGTAAATTTTCGATGGATAGCTGCGCCCGTGGTGTTCCGGACCTCGCGCATCCACCAATTCGAAACCATGAAAGGGACGGCGAAACCCTGTGTTCACCATCCCCGATGATGACATCGCCAAATCGCCTAAAAATCTCCGCGATGACGCGGTGTGGAGCCGCAGGCCGGATCGCCTTAGCACTCGTTTAAGGTCGCTCTGACACGTTGGCTCAACGACAAGGAGGCGTTCCGGCACGTCTTCAAGGACGATTGAGCCGAAGCGCGAGACCCGTGACAGTTTTGAGTATCATCCGCGATTGTCTCGATGCGCTGCTGCATCCCTCCGCGCGTTACGATGCGCTGACGCGCGCGCGCCATCGCGCCTTCATGGCGCCGCGGCTTCTCGGAAGCCTGGCTGCCTTTGCCGCATTTCCTGTCTATCTCGTCCTGCGTGGCGCGCCGAGCGCGATCGAGGTCGCCGCTTTCGCCTGGCTGATCGCGCCGATCATGCTGTCCTGGTTCCTGTCGCGCACCGGCCGCTACGAAGGCGCCCATGTGCTGTCGTCGCTGGCGCTTGCCGGCCTGATCATGGCGATTGCGAGCACGACCGGCGGCATCGAATCATTCGCCGCGATCTGGCTGGTCGTGGTTCCCCTCGAGGCCGCGCTGTCGGCTTCGCGCCGCGTCGCGGCCTTTGCCTCGTTGCTGGCGCTGTCCTGCGCCGGGATATTGATCCTCGTCAGCCAGTTCGGCTGGTTGCCGTCCGAACATGTCAGCGCTGCGCAACGCGGCGTGATGATGGCGTTCGGTGTCGCCTCCGCAACGCTTTATGCGGCGGGCCTCGCCTTCGGCGCCGAATCTCTCGCGCGCACCAGCGTGACGCTGCTGTCGCGCGAGGAGGAGCGCTATCGCCTCCTGGCGCGCAACATGAGCGACGTGATCTCGCGGCATCAGCGCAACGGCGCGGTGCAGTTCATCTCACAGGCCGCGGAAGCCATGCTCGGCATGCCGGTTGCGCAGCTGCTCGGCCATGGCCTGTTCGATCGCGTCCATGTCGCCGATCGTCCGGCCTATCTCACCGCGCTCTCCGATGCCGCGCGCGGCGACGTGCGCAGCGTCGAATTCCGGTTGCGGCGCGAACCCACCGGTTCCGAGCGCGGTCAGGTCGATTTCATCTGGGTCGAGATGCGCTGCCGGCCGCTGGATCAGGACCTGGGCGGTGATCTCACGCGCGAGGCCGAAGTCGTCGGCGTCATGCGCGACGTCACGGATCGCAAGCTCCAGGAGCAGGCGCTCGATCAGGCCCGCAGTGATGCGGAAGCCGCCGACGCCGCCAAGACGCGCTTCCTCGCCACCATGAGCCATGAGCTGCGCACGCCGCTCAACGCCATCATCGGCTTCTCCGAGATGATCGCGCAGGAGCAGGCCTTGATGCTGGGCGCTCCCCAGCGCAAGGAATATGCCGAGCTGATCAACGCGTCCGGCCAGCATCTGCTGTCGGTCGTCAACGGCATCCTCGACATGTCGAAGATGGAATCGGGCAATTTCGAGATTGCGTCGGAGCCGTTCGCGCCGCGCGCCTCGCTGATGCATTGCTGCAATCTGCTCGCGCTGAAGGCGCGCGAGAACGGCGTCGATCTGATCACCGACGCGCCGCGGGATCTGCCTGTGATGACCGGCGATCCGCGCGCGTTCAAGCAGATCGTGCTCAATCTCGTTGCCAATGCCGTCAAGTTCACCGAGCGCGGCGGCCAGGTCACGGTGTCTGCGGCGGCATCCGCCTCGCAGCTCACGCTGCGCATCAGCGACACCGGCGTTGGGATTGCGCCCGATGATCTCAAGCGCATCGGCTCGCCGTTCTTCCAGTGCGGCAAGACCTATCAGCGTCGTCACGAGGGTACCGGCCTCGGATTGTCGATCGTGAAGAGCCTGGTGGCGTTGCATCTCGGCGAATTGACGGTACAAAGCAAGCTCGGTGAGGGCACCGCCGTCACGGTCAAGCTGCCGCTGGTCTACACGCCGCCGCAAGCAAAGCCCGCGGAGAGCAAGATCGCGACGCTGACGCCGGTGCTGCGTCATGAAATTCAGGACCAACCTGCTCTGGTGAAGAAAAGTGCCTAGAAAGTCTGCTGCAAAGGACGAAGCTGCTCCGCGCCGCCGTGGCGCCAAGGCCGCGGTCGTGGATGTCGAGACCGAGCGCAATCTCGTGATGCGCGTGCTCCTGCACAGCCCCAAGGACACGCTGGCCGGCCTCGTCGCCGCCGCGGCCGTCAGCGCCATCGTTGCGAATGCGCTGTTCCTGCAGACCGGCCGGCATCCTGCGCCGATGTTCGGCACCGTGATCAATCTTCCCGCGCCGTCGTCCATGCCGCAGGCCAATCCCATGCCGCGTCCGCGTCCCGTCGGCGCCGACACCTCGCCGCTCGAGCCGAAAGCTACCGAGTTTCGCGTCGAGCCGAAACCGGCCGAGAAGGCGCCCGAAAAACCCGCCGAGACGACGGCCTCGACGCCGCGTGCGGGCGATCCCATGACCAATCTGGTCATCAAGGCCACGACGCCCACACCGGCACCGTCTGCGGTCGCCGTCGCACGTCCGCCGGCAGCGATCCCGGCGCAGCAAAGCCCGGCGGCGCGTCGCCTCGCCGGCGTGCAGCGCGCGTTGTCCGAATACGGCTATGGGAATTTGAAGATCACGGGCACGATGAGCGGCGAGACCCAGTCGGCGATCCAGACATTCGAGCGCCAGCGCAAGATGCCCGTCACCGGCCAGGTGTCGGACCGCCTGCTGCGCGAACTCGCCGCCGCAATCGGCCATCCTGTCGAATAATCGTCGTCGGTTCGTCAAGACTGCAAACTTGAAGGCTCAAAGCTGGTGCTGATGGCAGCGCTGGCCTATCGTGCGCTCATGCGTTTGAAATCAAACATCTGGGTCTCAGCTTATCTGCGCCGGTGCCAGACCGAGGGCGTGTTCGGCGCGGTGCGCCATCGCGGCGCCGAGGAGGCGGGCGCGGTGTTCGTCAAGGTGTCGCTGCTCGACGGCAACGCGATGCTCTACGTGCCGGCGCCGCAGACCTCTTATGACGATGGCCGTCCCGTCGATCGTTTCTTCGTACCGGCCGGGCCGCAGCCTCAGCCCGAATCCACGGTGGAGGAGCGCCTGACCAAGGAGCTTCGTTTCGATCCTGACGCGTGGATCGTCGAGACCGAAGACCGCGCGGGGCGGCATTTCCTCGAACTGGCGAAGACCTAGCCTCGCAAAGGCGAGCTTGGGGCGCGATCAGCGCTCCGACGATCCGCCTGAGCCCGTGCGCACCGCCGGGCTCGAGCCCGGTTGCACGCTCGGCCGCGTCTGGCCGGTCGCGGCGCGTGCACGCTGGCGGTCGCTGTCGTGCAGCGACGGCTGGTATTTTGCGCGCGTGACGGCAAGCGTCGAGCCGCGCCAGGCGGCGAGCATCACCAGCGCGGAGCGGTCGCTGAGACGGTCGTAGAGCCGCGACAGCCGGTAGACCGCATCCACCGAATTGCCGATCTCCGGCTTGAAGAACAAGAGGATGCGCTGGAAGTTGGGGCTCGGCATGTCGAGCGCGCGCGCGGCGATGGCGAGCGCTTCGCCGCCGGCGTCGTCGACGATCTGCGCTGCGACGCGCGAGGGCAGGATCAGGCTGTCGCCAAGCTCGTAGGTGAAGTTCTCGACATCGCCCGCGATCGCCGCCATCTCCAGGATCTGGATCGCGCGCCTGGCGCGCACGGTCGGGATCCGCGGCGCGGCCTTCAGCGGGGTCTGCGCCAGATTGTGCAGGATCAGCGCGCGCTGGCTCGCATCGGCGCCAAAGAACATGTCGTGGATCTCGGCCGCTTCCTTCGGCTGCATCGCCATGTTGGCGGCCATACGCTGCTCGGCGTCTGTCGGCGTGCGGGCAGGCGAGGGCGCGATTGCGGCGCGCGGAATTTCACGCGCCAGCGGCACCCTGCGGCCTTCCTGCGCCGCGACCAGCCCGAGCTTCTGGAGGACTGGGACCGGCGTGTGCGGATAGATCGCAAGCTTCGCCTTGACGGAGGCGCGCGTCGCATAGTCGACCTGGTCGATCAGCCGCGTCGCAAGCTCGATGAATTGCCGCTGCTCGTCCTCGCTGTGGGTGGGCGCCTGGACATACAGATCGGTCAGCACCCGCAGCAGCGTCGGACGAACATCGACGCCCTCGCGACGGGAGAGGGTCATCAGCCCGTCGAATCCGGGAAACAGCGACTTGGTCATGGAGGCGTACGCAACTTGGAAGAAACTGTTGCCTCAGCCTATCAGGGGTTCCTTTAAAGGCTCGTTAAGGAAAACGAGGTGTGAAGTAAACCCGCTCATTCCAGCCGTTTTCGTGTCGCAGCGGGACGCGCGGGCCGGCCCGTGCGGTTACGGTCCAAAGGCCATGTTTACACCCCGTTAACCATAAACTGATCCTAATGACCCGCATGTTGCAGGGGCGCATTTTGTCGCGCGGCAATTGAGAGAGCTGACATGGGGACCATCATCGAATTTCCGGCCGGTCGCCGGGTGGGCTCGTCGGGGGACGTCACACCGCGCGCGGACATGGGGACGATTTTGATCCTTCCCGTCATCCGTATCGAGCGCGAGGCGGACGAAACCAACGGCGATCGTGGGCCGGAAGCGGGCACAGCGCCAGGGCGCCGTCGTCGTCGCCGCTGAGTTCCGGCCTTTGCAATGCCGGACTCCATCCGCCAGATCCGCACAATCGTATCGGCCATCCTGCTCGCGGCTGTGGGCGCGTCGCTCGCCGGCTGTAGCGGCGGCGATTTCGGCCGCACCCGCGCCAACATGCGCAGCGACGATATGCACAGCTGGCTCGGCGCCGAGGCCACCGGCAGCCTCGGCCTGAAGGCTTCGCAATTCCAATTGACCGACGAGGAGCGCCAGCTTCGCGATCTCGCCTATCCCATGATCGAGCCACCGCTGTCGCGGCCGGCCTGGAAGAGCGTGTTCGGCGACTACAAGGCGTTGCCGTCGCCGTGGCGGCAGAAGATCGTGTTCGACCGCACCATGTATGGCCGCACGCTGATCGACGAGCCGCATCGTTCGCATTCCTCGCGCTATGCGCAGCTGATCGAGGACGTGCGCAACGACGTCACCCGCTTCGAGCCGTTCTTCGCCAGCGCGATCCGCGTCATCGATCTCGACAAGAAGCGCGAGGCCAGCATGGCGCGCGTCTCGGCGCTGTCGCCGCAGGAAAAGGCCGATGCTGTCGAACGCATGCAGGAGAACTCGCTGATCATCCAGTGGGTGCAACTGTCGCTCGAGCAGCGTGTCTCGTCCTATCGCTTCGCGCTGGAGCGGCTGGTGATCCAGGCGCCCGACGGCATGGCTGCCGATGCCGATCGCCTGATCGGCGAGCTCGCCGCCCAGACCACCAATCCACCGGTTGCGGCACAGCCGGTCTACGACCGCGCCGTCGTCTCGAAGGGCTGAAAGCTCTTCGAGCGAGTCAGCTAGCGGCTTGACCCGCTGTGTCCGGAGCTGACGCATCCGGTTGCCGCCGTCTCGGCGTCCGCATCTCCCATCGGCACGAGCAGCGATCCCGGCCCGTCGCGACGGCGGCCAATCCTGCAACCTTGGCGAGGATCGCGTCCCCGTGCCACCGGGACGGGGCTCCGGGAACCTGTGTTGGCCGCGGCCCACGCTGTTCGGCATTTGGTCGAACCGCCCCGATTGGTGCTTGTTCTCCCAAGCCATAGCGATAGGATCGTGCTGTTATACCAAGTCATTTTGCACGAAGGTCTTTTGAGATGAGCATCAATTCCGCGATGCCGCTTGACGCCCGTCGACATTCCACGCCTCTGCGAAAATTGCTGGCCCTTGCCATCCTTGTCGGATCGACCGGCTCCGCCGCCGCCCTGACCAAGGAGGCGGCGATCGAGAACTGCCGGATGACCGTCGGCAAACCGATCGTGCAGGCTTGCATGCAGGCTCAGGGAGGTCGCAGGGCCGGTGCCGACATCGAGGGGTGCCGCGCCCAGGCTAAACCGAAGGTCCACGCTTGCGTGCTCGCCGCCCTCAACGCCGCGAACGGACGCGCCAATGTCGCCGTCGAGGTGCCGAAGGAAGCGGCGCCTAAGCTCGATCCCGGCACCGCTTTGCCAAAAGACTTCGTCGCGCCGCCGCGCAGCATCTCCGACATCACGGCGATTCTCGACGGCGAGAAGCCCGACGAGAAGCTGATTGCGGAGCTGAAATCGGACGCCGACGCCGTGCCGACGGGGAAGGAAGCGCGCGTGGATCTCGCGCAATTCTACTTTGACCGCGCCAACGCGCGCGCCCAGCTCGGCCGCCTCGCCGAGGCCACCGCCGATGCCAACAAGGCCGTGGAGGCGGGGCGCGGCGTCGCCAGCCCGAACATGATGGGACGGATGATGCAGCTCCAGGCGTTCCAATATGCGACTGCGGGCGATCCCAAGCGTGCGTTTGAAATCCTCCAGAAATTGCTGCGCGAGTTTGCCGGCGTGCCCGGCGCCAAGGGATTTCAGTTCAACGCCAATCGCTCGGTTGCAGCGATCCTGATCCAGATGGGCGACATCCCCCAGGCCGAAGCCTATCTGCGCCGCAGCCTGACCGCGATCCAGGAAGCGCGCACCAGTGGATTGCCGGGCTGGCGCGCCTCCTATGGCAAGTTCGGCCAGAGCTGGGAGGGCGAGATCGAGATTTCGCGCGGCCAGATTTTCGAAGCGCGGGGTCAGTTCGCCGAGGCCGAGGCAGCCTATCGCACCGCCGAGGTGCGCAAGCGCGCCGGCAACAAGGGTGTTCTGGCCTCGGACAATCCACCTGCCGAGACTATTCTGTTGCAGGCAGTCGACACCACCATCCTGAATCAGGCGCGCATGAAGGCGCGGCAGGGCAGGCTCGCCGAAGCCGAGGTCGACGCGCGCCGGGCGCTGCTGTCGCGCCTGAAGGATACCGGCAAGTACAATCCGGTGACGCCGCGCTTCGTGATGGGATTGGCCGGAATCCTGGTCGACCAAGGACGTTACGACGAAGCCGAGCAGCTTGGCCGGGTCTCGCTCGACATCAATAAGGCGGTGGGCGTGCCGGACGACTCGCAGTCGACCGTGCAGCTGCTCGTGCAGGTCGCCGGCATCCTGAATCTGCAGCGCAAGAATGCCGAAGCCAACGACATGTTTGCGCGGATCGACAAGGCGGTCGCCAATTGGGATCCGCAGCGCCGCCAGGTCATCGAGCTCAATCCGGCGCGCATTCTCGCGCTGTACAATTCCGGCCAGCTCGACGCCGGCATCGCCGCCGCCGAGCAACTGGTCAAGAAGCAGATCGGGCGGGTCGGCGAGAACCATTTCGATGCGGCGTCGGCGCGCGGCACGCTCGCGATCGGATTGATGCGCGCGCGGCGCGATGCCGACGCGATCCGGGAGTTCAAGGCCGCCATTCCGATCATGATGGCGAACGCAAACGAGAACGCCGACGACGAGAACACGACCGTCGTGGCCGCGCGCAGCCAGCGGCTCCAGACCATCGTCGAGAGCTACTTCCTGCTGCTCGCGCGGGCCGAAGGCACCGGCAGCGGCATCGGCGAGGAGACGTTCGGTCTGGCCGATGCGATCCGCGGCCGCTCCGTCCAGCAGGCGCTGGCCGCCTCCAGCGCGCGTGCGGCGGCGAAGGATCCCGCGCTGGCCGAGCTCGTGCGCAAGGAGCAGGACCTCACCAAGCAGGTCAACGCCCAGCTCGGCACGCTCACCAACGTCCTCGCCATTCCCTCGGCGGAGCGAGACGAGAAGGGCGCGCAGCAGATCCAGGCCTCGATCGTCGCCTTGCGCGGTGAACGCGACAAGGCACGCCAGGAGATCAAGCAGAAGTTTCCGTCCTATGCCGATCTGGTCTCGCCGAAGCCGCCGGCCGTCGCCGAAATCCGTGCGACGCTGGCTGACAACGAGGCCATGCTGTCGTTCTATTTCGGACAGAACGGTAGCTTCGTCTGGGCCGTGCCGAAGTCGGGGCCGGTGGCGTTCGCGGCTGTCAAGGCCAGCATCGGCGACGTCGAGACCAAGATCCGCAAATTGCGCGAGGCGCTCGAGCCGCAGGCGGCGATGATCTCGGACATTCCGCCGTTTGATCTCAAGCTTGGTTACGAGCTCTACGAGCTGTTGCTGAAGCCGGTCGAGAGCGGATGGAAGCCGGCCAAGAATTTGATCGTGGTCACGAATGGCGCGCTCGGCCTGCTCCCGCTGTCCCTGTTGCCGACGGCGCCGGCCGAGGTGGCCGCGGACGAAGATCCGCTCTTCGTCGGCTATCGGAACGTGCCATGGCTTGCGCGCACCCACGCTGTGTCGACCGTGCCGTCGGCCGCGGCCTTGCGTACGCTGCGGCAGTTGCCGCCTGGCAAGCCCGGCCGCGGGGATCTCGTGGCGTTTGGCGATCCCTATTTCAACAAGGATCAACAGGCTGAGGCAGAGAGCGATCAGGCCAAGGTTCAGGTCGCCGACGCGGGTGGCAACGTCACGCGCGGCATGCCGCTGAAGCGTCGCAACAGCCCGAAGCTCGACGGCGTCGACAGCGCCGAACTCGGCCTCTTGCCTCGTCTTCCCGATACAGCCGACGAGCTGAAATCGATCGCATTGGCGCTGCAGGCCGATCCCTCAAAGGTGCTGTTCCTCGGCAAGAATGCGACCGAGAGCGCCGTGAAGACGATGAACCTCTCAGGCTTCAGGATTCTCGCATTTGCCACGCACGGTCTCGTTCCGGGCGAGCTCAACGGTTTGACGCAGCCGGCGCTCGCACTGTCATCGCCAACGGTGACGGGCGAAGGCGGCGACGGGCTCCTCACCATGGAGGAGATTCTTGGCCTCAAGCTCGATGCCGACTGGGTCATCCTGTCCGCCTGCAATACCGGCGCAGGTGCAGGCGCCGGCGCCGAGGCCGCCTCCGGCCTTGGTCGCGCGTTCTTCTACGCGGGGACGCGCGCACTGTTGGTGACGAACTGGTCGGTGCATTCGCAATCCGCCCGGCAGCTGGTGACCGATCTGTTCAAGCGGCAGGCCGACGATCCCAAACTGTCGCGGAGTGAAGCGCTGCGGCAGGCGATGATGGCCCTCGTCGACGGCCCCGGTTACCTGAACGGCGAGGGCAAGACCGAGTTCGCCTATGCGCATCCGCTGTTCTGGGCACCGTATACGATCATTGGCGATGGCGGCGTGCGCTGACGGCATGTGAAGAGGGTTGGAATTGAAATGAAGCTGAACATTTTGTCGGGGCTGATCGCGGCAGCTCTCCTGGTTTCGGGAGCAGCGAGAGCGGCAACACAATTGATCACCGAAGAGGAGGCGAAGCTGCCGCCGCCAAAGGGCGCGGTCGCGACCGACCGACGCGGTATCTTGCGCGGGCCGAAGGTGGAGTTTGTCTCGCCCGGTGATTCCGTCTCCTCGCCCATGCGGCTCCAATTGAAGTTCGAGTCATTCGGGGGCGCCAAGATCGATCCGGAATCGGTCAAGGTGATCTTCCTTCGCACGCCGAACGTCGATCTGACGCCCCGGGTGAAGCCGTTCGTGCAGGCCGACGGGATCAACATGCAGGATGCGGAATTGCCGCCGGGCGATTACACCATGCGGGTCGACATCAAGGATAGTGACGGGCGGCCGGGCACGGCCATTTTTACCCTCAAGGTCGCACCGAAGTGACGTGTCCTTACTGCAAGGCCGAGAATGCGGATAGCGCGCTGGTTTGCACATCCTGTTCGCGAGACATCGCCGTGCCCGCGACGCTGATTGCGGAGCGCGACGATCTCCTGCGCAAGCGGGACCAGCTGCGCGTTGAGCTGACGCAGGCCAGAGACGAGATCGAAGCCATCATGCGGCGTAGGAAGTCGCGCTGACGATGGAGTGTCCGTTCTGCGCCGAGACGATCAAGGACGAAGCCATCGCGTGCAAGCACTGCTCGCGCGATTTGCGCGTCGTGCGGCCGACGCTCATCGAGATCGAAGAGATCGTTGCCGAGCTCGACAAGCTCAGGCGTGATCTCGACCGGGTCAATGTCCGGCTCGAGCGGTACAAGAATCCAGTGCGCTATTTCGGGACGCATGTCCTTCTCTACGTCGTCATTCCGGCCGTCCTGCTGACGATTACGCATATTCTGATCACCATCACCTTCAACCTCTCTCCAATCCCGCTTCGGATCGCGTCGATCGTTGTCCCCCTGCTGTTCGGGTTCGCTGCCTATCCTCTGCATCGGGTCTCGGCATTGGGGGCGTTCGTGCTGGCGTTGCTGCTCGCCAGCGCCAGCATCCAGGCGATGCTGACGGTGACGGGCCTCCACGATGACGTTCCGATCCTGCCGACGGTATGGGTCGAATGGCGCGAGGTGTTCGAATACGGTGCGAGCATTCTGCTCGCTTTCGTTTCCGGAAACATCCTGGGAGTCGTGATCTTCCAGGTCTTGCCGCGCGTGCTCGGCCAGGGCGGCAAGCCGAACGCGTTTGCCTTCAGGATGGCGCGTCTGCTCGGGCAGCATGTCGGTGAGGAACAACTCCGCCGCCGCGCCCGCCTGATTCAGGACCTGATGCAGACCATCGGGCCGCTGGCGGGTGTCGCCGCGACAGCCGTTGGTTCCATCTACGCCGGCCTGAAGGGCTTGCTCGGATAGTCTCACTCGCAGCTGCGCGTTCCCGGATCACGTCGCGACGACGCGAGCGCGATCAGCGTCCGCGTTTGGATCGCTGCTTCCGCAGCTTGCCGACAAAATCCTTCAGCGCGTCCGCCAGCGGCACTGATGCGCGATAGGCGAGCCCGACCTCGCGTTTGACCTTCACCTCGATCTCCCGGATGGCGACGTCCGGATGGCCCTTGGCCACGCCCTCGGGGACGATGGCGATGCCGACGCCGGCCGCGACCAGCGCCATCGCCCAATCCTCCGACTGCGCGATCGCCGCGGACTGGCGCCGCTGCGCGAGGCGACCGAAGAACGCGCTCTGCTCGCAATGGCAGCGGTCGATCATGGGGAATTCGGCGAGGTCGGCGGCTCGAAGCTGCTCCTTCAGCGTCAGCGGATGCGACGGCGGCAGGACTGCGACATAGCGCTCGCTCCACAGCGGGACGAAATGCTCGTCATCCCCAAGCATGCTCTTCGAGATGATCCTTGCATCCGCGCGCTCGTCGTGGCCCACGAGCCGGAGCGCGATGTCGCTGCGCGCCGTCAGCGGCTTCAACAGCGCGATGGTCCGGGGCACGTCGAGCGTGCGCATCAGGCCGAGCGTCAGATTGGTCCTGGTGCTGGGTTTGCGGAACAGGCTGCGCGCGGCATCGGTCTCGTCGATGATGCGGCGGGCGAGCGCATGAAACTGCTCGGCCGAGGCGGTGGGCGCGACGCCTTTCTTGTGCCGGATGAACAGCGTGGTGCCAAGCTCGGCCTCCAGATTGGTGATCGCGGTCGAGATCGACGGCTGCGACACGAAGCAGGTGCGCGCCGCGGCCGTGAGGTTGCGTTCACGGTAGACCGCAGCGAAGTAGCGGAGCTCGCGGATATCCATAGTCTAGACCTATAGGTAGCATCAATACTCGATATTTTACCTATGGATCGGAGGATGGCAAGAACGCCGTGTTCACAACAGGCGAGCATCATCCATGAAGATCCATCATCTCAACACCGGCACGATGTGCCCCATGGGCCGGCGGCTGGTGAACGGCACCGGCAGCCTGTTCCAGCGCGCCCGCATGGTCTGCCATTGCCTGCTGATCGAGACCCATGACGGCCTCGCTCTGGTCGACACCGGCATCGGCCTTGGCGATATCGCCACGCCCGACCGGCTCGGGAAACGATGGCTGCGGCAGACCGCGCCAAAGCTCGATCCGGCGGAGACGGCCCTGCAGCAGGTGAGGGCGCTCGGCTATTCGCCTGCCGACGTGCGCCATTTGCTGCTGACGCATCTCGACCGTGATCACGCCGGCGGCGTGCCCGACTTTCCCCATGCCGCGATCCACGTCCATCGCGCCGAATACGACATGGCGGTGCTGCGCAAGCCCGCGCCGCCCGAAGGGCGCTATATCACGGGACAATGGAGCCACGGGCCGAGCTGGTCATTTTACGGCGAGGCCGGCGAGGACTGGTTCGGCTTCAAGGGCGTGCGCGCGCTCGGCGACCGGGAAGGGGACATCCTGATGATCCCGCTCGCCGGGCACACGCTCGGCCATTGCGGCATCGCGGTGCGCTCCGGCGACAAATGGCTGCTGCACGCCGGCGACAGCTATTTCCATCATGCCCAGCTCGACGCCTCACCGCGCGCGCCGCTGATGCTTCGCTATTTCCAGCGCAAGGTCGACATGGACCGCAAGGCCCGCATCGCCAACCAGGCCCGGCTAAGGGAGTTGAAGCTCAGCCACGGCGGCCGCGTGACGATCTTCAACAGCCATGATCCCGTGGACTACGAGAACTGCCGGTGCGGGGCGCATTAGCCGAGGCGCAGCCGCGAGAAGCGGAAATTGCAGTGGCTCGCGCCGCCCGCCAGCGTCAGCGTGCGTTCCAGATGAATGCCGCGCGTTGCATAGGCGTCGAAATCGAGCCCGCAAATGTTCGGCAAAATCTCCTTGTCGCCATGGCGGGCCGCGAATTTGCAGAAGCCGCAGGCCTTGTAGTTGATGCCGAATTCAAAGCTGTCATGCGGCCCCGGCTCGACGAAATCGTAGACGAAATCCTCCGGAAATTCGGCCTGATGGCTCGCGCTGACGCTTTTCGCCGCCTGCTCGCGCAGCAAAACCTGGTTCTCCGGAGACATGAATTGATCTCCCGCGGCGAGGCGTTCTGCCTCGGGCGTGGTGAGCAATTGCGCCTTGTAGGTCTCCCGCTCGATCTCGCCGATCACGGGCAGCGGCACGTCGTGCCGCCGCAGCGCGCGGCTGATCGCCATGAAGCCGATCAGGCGCATGAAGAAATCGCTCATGCGGCTCGCCGCGCCGCCGACATAGGGCGTCTGGGTGAGCACGATGTCGAACTCGTCCATCACCTCCTGCCTGATTCCGTCGATATCGGTGAGCTGCGCGCGCTCGCGCAACATCGCCTCGGCAAGGTCTAATCGATCGCGCATCGCCGCTTCCATGGCGTCGCGATGCTGTTCGTAGAAGGGATGGATCATGTCAGCCATTGGACTCTCGCATCGTGGGCTTGTCGGAAAGTAGCTTTCATTCTGCGGCGATCGCCTCGATCTCCAGCAGCCATTTGCTGTCGACGGTCTCGGCGATCACGACCGTCAGCGCCGGCTGATGCTCCCCGAGCATCTGGCGGCGAATGGTGCGGTTGGTCACGACTTGGTTGCGGTCCGTCAGGAACGTGGTGACCTTGACCAGATGCGCGACGCCAAGGCCGGCGGCGGCAAGCACCTCCATGACGTTGCGCCAGGCCTGCTCGCACTGCGCTTCGAAACCCTCAGGAACATTCCCGTCGGATCTCTCGGGCACCTGGCCGCTGATGAACAGCAGCCGGCGATGCTGCGTCACTTCAAGTCCCAGGCTGTAGCTGCCTGCGGGAGGGGAGACCGTTGCGGGATTATGGCTGACGATGTGAGCAGGCGGCATGGCGTTTCTCCGGATTGCGGGCCGACCGTATCCGGCGACATCGCCGCGGCGCAAAGCATCATTCCTGCGGTTCAGCGCAAGAAAATCTATTGCAAGGTCGCGGTCCATCGGTGTCAAACTGAAGCGCGATGACCTACACCCTTCCACCGCTCAACGCGCTCCGCGCCTTCGAGGCCGCCGCGCGCCATCTCAGCTTCAAGCTGGCCGCGCACGAGTTGCACGTGACGCCCGCAGCCGTAGGGCAGCAGGTGAAAGCGCTGGAGGCGCGCCTCGGCGTGCAGCTGTTCGAGCGGCTGCACAAGCAGCTCATCCTGACTGCGGCAGGCCAGGCCTATCTGCCCGGGATATCCGATGGCTTTCGCCGCATCGCGGAGGCGACCTCGCAATTGAAGCCTTCAGGTGCGGTGCTGCTGCAATTGGGCGTGCATGCCAGCCTCGATTTGCGCCGGCTCGATCTTGCGGCGTTTCGTGGGGCGCATGCCGAGATCGGCTTGCGCGTGCTGCAGCCCGCCGGCCTGCACGAGCTGGTCGAAGGCAAGGTCGATGTGCTGATCGCCCGCGGTCTCGGCCACCATCCAGGCTATCGCTGCGACCGGGTCAATGAGGGATCCGGTCTTGGCGATTGGCTGATCGCGCCCGAGGGCACCGCGGATTGCCCCGAGATCGTCAGCTTTCGCGTATGGCTGCGCGCCCAGTCGGCCGAGAACCCGGGCGTAAACCGACGTCCGCGACTGGTCGGCGGCGTCGGACGTTGAGGCGGCCGGCAACTAATCGCACGACGGTCACGCTGGCGCTCGGCATCGCACCGAAAGCAGATCGCGCAGACGCTCGACCAAAGTCCCAACACCACGCACTTCCACGTCAAGTCGATCTACGCCAAGTTCGGCGAGCGCAATCGCGCGACGCTCACGGCGCTCTGGCTCAGAAAGCTGCGATAAGGGAACCAAACAGGACAGGTGCCGGTTAGGACGTCATGATCGGGACGCCTCAATCAGCCGTCCGGGCCTTGAGCCTTGTTGTTATCGCTTTCGTCGGGGCGGTGGCTTCTTCCCGGCCGGGCGCTGCGGATCCGTCACCCGCGGCTTCGGTACTGAAAAATCCCGCCGACTTTTTGTCCATCTCGAACCCGACTGAGCGTTCGCGCGCGATCTTCAACGAGATCGGCAAGGTGCTCACCAATCCGCGCTGCATGAATTGCCATCCGGCGGGCGACCATCCGACGCAGGGCGACGATCGCCACGAGCATATGCCGCCAATCTGGCGTGCCGAGACCGGGCATGTCGAGGTCAGCTGCTCCGGCTGCCATACGACGCACAACATCACACTTCACGAGGCCGCCACCTATCGAAGCATTCCCGGTCATCCGCGATGGGGCTTTGCGCCGCTGTCCATGGCATGGCAGGGCAAATCATTGGGCGACATCTGCCGTCAATTGAAGGATGTCCAGCTCAACGGCGGCCGCGACCTCGCCGCGCTGCAGGAGCACGTCGCCAGAGACGATCTCGTCGGCTGGGCCTGGACTCCGGGCGAGGGCCGCAAGCCTGCGCCGGGGAGCCAGCAGGCCGCCGGAGAGCTGGTCCAGGCCTGGATCGACAGTGGAGCGGAGTGTCCGCGCTAGTTTGAATTGACGCAGTGCGTGGGCAGCAGCAAGGGCCGGGCGGCGGAAAATCGTACGGTGGCTCAGATCAGGGCATGCCCGGCAGGTTCTGATTTCACGTTGACCGTGACTTCCATCCCGGCTTCGTCATCGGGATCGCCCCAATAGCTGCCTGACAGCGGGATGGCTTGGGCTGGGTTGCGGGCGACACCAACCCTGATCAGTTCTCTATTTCCCACGATGCCGTTGGTTGGATCGAATTCAACCCAGCCTGACCCCGGGACATAGATCGAACACCAGGCATGCGTCGAACCGCCACCGAGCCTTACCGGTCCATCGCGATCGGGGACGTAGATGTACCCCGTGATGAAGCGCGCGGCGAAGCCGAGCGAGCGGGCCGCTTCCATCATCAGCAGTGCGAAGTCACGGCATGTCCCCTGTTGAAGACCCAGAGTTTCGGCGGGCGTCTGCGTGCCTTGTGATGTTCGACGACGGTATGAGAAGCCCTCCGAAATGGCTTCGTTCAGTGTCATCAGCAGTTGGCCAGTGGGCCGGCTTTGGCCGGGCGCGATGAACTTGGACAGCCAATTGTCGACCGTTCGGTCATCTCGAAAATGACGGCGGATGTACGGCTCCAGGTCCGGCAGTTCGCTGCGATCGTAGCTGAAGGGGTGCTCTCTGGCGTACGCCTCGATCCGGAAGTCCGGGGTGTTCTCCGGCGTATGCTCGAGATGAATCGTGGTCTCAAACTCCAGCGCCTCGGCCGAAATGTTGAAGTCGACCAACGTGACGCAGTTGCCGAACACGTCATGGATCCACCGGACTTCGGCTGGTTCAGGGTGCACTTCGAGGCGACAGGCAAGCAAACGCTGGTCGAAGCTGTCGCGCGGCCGGAACAGCATCTGGTGCTGGCCGAGCTTCACGGGCCGGCGGAAGCGATAGGCCGTGGTGTGATGGACGGTGTAGAGGGGCATGACTGGCGCTCGTGGCAGTGGATATTGCCACGATTGGCTGACGGTTCCAGAGCTAAGTCCATTGTTCGTCCCGCACAACTGCCCCTCATTTCAGCAGTTTTGGGCGCACATTCCTGGAACAAGTGGAAGGTGCGCGCGCTTTCTGTCCCACGGTCAACGATGACACGGGTGGAGACGGCTTTGAGAATCCGGGCAGGCTACGATATCGCGTTCAAGTGTCCTCAGGACGTTCCGATGGTGCTCATGCTCACCGTTCATCCGTCCCGGCAGACAGATCTTGTGGCTGGCCATGCCATCCGTGTATCGCCGAATGTCCGGACCAGGGATTACACCGACATTTTCGGCAATGTTTGCACCCGCTTGGTTGCACCTGCAGGTCTGATCGAGATTCGTACCGAATTTGTCATCGAGGACAGCGGTATGCCTGATGCTGTCGCGCCGCAGGCCTCTCAGGTGCCGTTGGACGAGTTGCCCGATGCTGCCCTGATGTATTTGCTCGGCAGCCGCTATTGCGACACGCAAAAGCTGGCCGATTTGGCGTGGTCAACGTTCGGACATATCAACGGCGGCTGGCAGCGTGTGCAGTCCATTTGCGATTACGTCCACGACCGTATTCAATTCGGATATCACTTTGCCCGAGATGATCGCACGGCGTCAGAAGGTCACCACGAACGCACTGGAGTCTGCCGGGATTTCGCCCATCTTGCGATTGCATTGTGCCGATGCATGAACATTCCCGCGCGCTATTGCACGGGCTATCTCGGCGATATCGGCGTTCCCATCGACCCGGCGCCGATGGATTTCAGCGCCTGGTTCGAGGCCTACATCGGGGGGCAGTGGTACACGTTCGACGCACGGCACAACCATCCTCGCATCGGCCGAATTGTCATCGCCCGCGGTCGCGATGCGGCTGACGTCGCGATCTCGACAATGTTCGGGCCGACGGAGCTTGCGCGCTTCAAGGTGCTGACGGAAGAAGTGCGTGCTGGTGAAGTCTTTCCGCTCCAGCCGTATATTGATGCGAGACGTGCAGCACGCTCTGTGCCGGCGGCGGTCTAGGCTGCCGTCGTCACCATTGGCCGGACGACCGGCAGGAAGCCGGGCGTCTGTTGAACTGATGGGGTGGGGCGGCACCAAGCTATCGCGCTTCCATCACCTCGCCGTCCTCCTTCACGAACCGGCCGACGGGACTGTCCAGGAGATCGACAACGGCCTCCGAAGGCCGGCACAAGCGGGTGCCCTTTGGCGTCACCACGATCGGGCGATTGATCAGGATGGGATGTGCGAGCATCTGATCGATCAGTTCGTCATCGGACCATTTGGGATCAGCGAGGCCGAGCTCCTTGTAGGGTGTTCCCTTCTCGCGCAGCAATGCGCGGACGGATATTCCCATCGTCGCGATCAGTTGCTTGAGCGCGTCGCGCGACGGCGGCGTCTTGAGGTATTCGATGACGGTCGGCTCCACGCCGCTCTGCCGGATCATCGCCAGCGTGTTGCGCGAGGTGCCGCAGTCGGGGTTGTGATAGATCGTGACGATCATTGGATGGTTTCCGTCATCGGGAGAGGAGCCGGCGCGCGCGAATGTCCGAGCAGCCAGTTCATCAGCAGTAGGCCGGCGAACGCTCCGCAGAGTTCCGCGAGGATGAATCCGGGCAGGTCGGTGGGACGAATGCCCGAGAACGTGTTGGTCAGGGAACGCGCGATGGCCACTGCCGGATTGGCGAACGATGTGGACGCCGTGAACCAATAGGCCGCTGTGATGTAAAGGCCGACCAGCCAGGGCACCGCCGTCCGCTGAAAGCGGATGCCGGCCAGGATCGTCGCGACCAGCCCGAAGGCGGCGACGGCTTCGGCAAACCATTGCGGCCCACCCGTTCGAACCTTGGTCGAGAGATCGAGCAGGGGCAATCCGAACATCAGGTGCGCCGCCATCGTGCCTGCGATGCCGCCGGCGATCTGCGCAATCACGTAGAGTGCGGCCTCGTTCACCGGCAGCTCGCGCCTGCCGGTGAAGACAAGCGTGACCGCGGGATTGAAATGCGCCCCGGAGATCGGGCCGAGCACGGTGATCAGGACAACCAGAATGGCGCCGGTCGGCAGGGTATTGCAGAGAAGCGCAAGCGCGACGTCCTTGGTCAGCGTCTCCGCCATGATGCCGGAGCCGACTACTGTGGCGACGAGAATGCCGGTGCCGAGCGCTTCGGCCGCGAGACGCCTCGAAAGGTCGAAATTGTCCATCAGCCCACTTCCGGTGTTGGGCGTGGCGCGTGTTCAGAACAAAGAAGCAGCCAGTTGTACATCTGGTCAGACACGGGCTCGCCCCTTTCGTTTTGGAGAGCAGCAAGCTTGCAGGCTGTCGACGACGGGCTCGCAAACCTCCGGCCGCCCGCCGCAGCAATCACGCAACAGGAAAACCGCGACATCGCGGAATTCGGCGAGGTTGGCGCGGTAGACGATCGAACGGCCGTGCCGCTCGGAGGTCACGAGACGCGCGCGCGTCAGGATCGAGAGATGGGCCGACAGCGTGTTCGGCGGCACTTCCAGCAGGCGCGCGAGGTCGCCGGCCGCAAGGCCGTCGGGCTCGTGCCTGACCAGCGTCCGGAACGCCTCCAGACGGGTCGATTGCGACAGCGCCGCGAGCGCGAGGACCGCTTCTTCGGTTTCCATATATCCAGATTTATAGAAATAATGTTCGGGCGTCAATTGAATGGGCAGGCTGGCCGCGCTCGGGCTGAGTGGCTAGAATCCGGCATCGCTCGCGATCGAGGGGGCCCATGCAAACGCAATCGACGATTACCTGTCCGGTCTGTCGCCATGCGTCGTCTGAGACCATGCCGACCGATGCTTGCCAGTTCTTCTATGATTGCAGAGGGTGCGGAGCCCGGCTCAAGCCGAAGAGCGGCGATTGCTGCGTCTATTGTTCGTACGGATCAGTTCCTTGTCCGCCGATCCAGCAGAACGGAAAGTGCTGTTGAGACCCGCGGAAGGAGGGGCACCGTCATTATTTCTAATATTCTAGAAATACGGTTGACGGTGCGAGCCGGCTCGTCGCAATATGCTGTCATGAAGATCGACGATGCAGCGGCACGCCTGGAAGCCCTGGGTAACCGGACCCGGCTTCAGATCTATCGCGCTCTGGTCCGGGCTGGACGGTCCGGCATGCCCGTTGGCCGGCTGCAGGACAAGCTGAAGATCCCGGCATCGACGCTGTCTCATCACATCAAGTCTCTGGTTGCGGTCGGGCTCGTCAGTCAGGTCCGTGAATCCACGACGCTTGTTTGCCATGCGAACTACGATGCGATGCAGGGCCTGGTCGATTTCCTGGTGGCGGAGTGCTGCGCGGACGAAGCCGAATGCGGCGGCGCTCAATCGGCGGCCTGATTTTTTTGGCCAGTTATTCGATGATTCTAGAATGATGGGAGTAGCGAAATGGGCGGCGCAAAGACGGTAGCCATCATCGGGGCAGGGCCTGTCGGTCTCGCGGCAGCTGCGCACATGCTCGAGCGCGGCATGTCGCCCATCGTGCTGGAGGCCGGGCCAGAGGCCGGACACGCGATCCGCCAATGGCAGCACGTCCAGCTCTTCTCGCCATGGGAATACAATGTCGACACGGCCGCCGCGCGTCTGCTCGCGCCGACCGGCTGGAATTCGCCGAACCCTCAGGCCTATCCGACCGGTGGTGAATTGCTCGAGGGATATCTCAAGCCGCTTGCGACAAGAACGCCGTTGCGCGAGGTGATCCGCACGTCCAGCCGCGTCTCGGCCATCAGCCGTGTCGGCTTCGACAAGGCGAAGACCAGGGGCAGGGAGCAGGCGCCTTTCGAAGTCCGCTATCAGAACGGCAAGGGGCCTGAAGTCCTGCGCGCCGATGCCGTGATCGATACGTCAGGCACATGGTTCTCGCCAAGTCCTGCCGGCAGCAACGGCCTGCCGGCGATCGGCGAGGCCGAGCGCGCTGACCGCGTCGCCTACGGCATGCCGGACGTGCGGGGTGCCGGTCGTTCCAGATATGCCGGAAAGACCGTTGCCGTGCTGGGCGCCGGCCACTCCGCGGTCGGCACGCTGATCGATCTCGCACGTCTCGCCGACGAGGTGCCGGGGACGCAAGCCGTCTGGCTGTTGCGTGGCGCTGACCCTGCAAAGGCTTTCGGCGGCGGTCGCAACGACAAGCTTGCTGCACGCGGCGAGCTTGGAAGTGCCTTTGCCGCGCTCGTGACCTCCAGCAAGATCAGGGTCGAGACCGAATTCGGCGTGACGCATCTCTCGGACTCCGAAGGTCGCATGAAGATTTCGGCCGGCGCCTGCTGTGGCGCGCGAAGTGTGGTCGTGGACGAATTGATCGTATCGACGGGCTTGCGTCCCGACTTTTCGTTTCTATCCGAGCTGCGTCTGCGGCTCAATTCGGCTATCGAGGCGCCGGTCGCGCTGGCGCCGCTCATTGATCCCAACGAACACAGCTGCGGGACCGTGCGCCCCCACGGCGTGCGCGAGCTCGCGCATGACGAACCGGGCTTCTATCTCGCCGGCATGAAGTCGTATGGCCGCGCGCCGACCTTCCTCATGATGACCGGCTATGAGCAGGTCCGGTCGATTGCCGCCGATCTCGCCGGTGACAGGGCAGCGGCGGAGAGGGTCGAGCTTGTGCTGCCGGAGACCGGCGTGTGTACGCGCGGAGGCGTCGAGTCCGGCGAGGCCGCAGGATGTTGCGGAGGCCCAGCGATGGAAGAGCCATCGGCCTGCTGCGCGGCCGACGAAACAGCCAAGAAGGCCGGTGCCTCGGGTTGTGGTTGTTCATGACACAGGTTCTTGCGGGCCAAGTTACTCGTTCACTTGCGGTCGTCGTTAAGCTCGGCACCACGCAAACCATTGCGTGGGCGTCGAGCTACTAGCTTCCGGCCGTCCTGGCCGCTCCGATCGCGCGGGATCTTGATCTCGCGCCGACCTATGTGTTCGCGGCGCTGTCGAGTGCGCTCGTCATCTCCGCACTTCTCGGGCCGCGTGTCGGCCATGCGATTGACCGGTTTGGAGGGCGTTATTTGCTTGCGCATCGAATGCCATCTTCGTCGCAGGCTTGCTGCTGCTGTCCGTTGCCCATGGCGCGGCGTTGCTGATTGCCGCGTGGATGACACTCGGGATTGGCATGGGTATGGGTCTTTACGAAGCGGCATTCGCCACGCTGACGCGCATCTACGGCACGGGCGCTCGCAAGGCGATCACCGGCATTACCTTGATCGCCGGCTTTGCGAGCACCGTTGGCTGGCCGCTCACGACCTGGTTGGCGGCCGAGTACGGCTGGCGTGAGGCCTGCCAGATATGGGCGGTCATCCACCTCTGCCTCGCTCTGCCGCTCAATCTTTCATTACCGCGTGCCAGGCCACTCGATCAGGCCTCTCAAGCGGTTTCCGGAGCGAACCCGCATGGCGAACGCCAGAGCGAGACGTTTGCGATGGGCGTGCTGGCCTACATGTTTGCGGCTGCAAGCTTCGTCAGTTCGGGCGTTTCGGCAATTCTGCCCTCGATGCTGGTCGCGTTCGGCGCGACGCCCGCCCAAGCGTTGCTCGCAGGAACACTCGTCGGCCCGGCTCAGGTCGGCGCTCGCCTTCTCGAAGCGGGCTTGCTCAATCGTTTCCATCCGCTGTTGTCGGCGCGGCTCGCCATGCTGATGAATCCGATCGGTGTTGTCGCCTTGATTGCAGGCGGTTCACTCTTTGCGCCGGTTTTCGCCGTCCTCTACGGTGCCGGCAACGGGATCATCACAATTGCGCGTGGCACGCTGCCGCTGGCGTTGTTTGGTCCGGTGGGATTCGGGAAGCGGGTCGGCATGATTTCGCTCCCGGCGCGGCTGACGGGTGCCGCAGCGCCGCTGGTGCTGGGGTTGATGGTGGAGCACATGGGTCGCAGTGCGCTATGGATCAGCGCGCTCGCCTCGGTCTCCGCATTCTTCGCGCTTTTGCTGCTTCGCGCGGCACCGGCGGCATCAGGGCCGCTTCAGGCGGGAAGCCAAAGCTCGTAAGCGTCTCAGGAACGCGACGGCACGCGACAATGGTTCCCTGATCACGGCATTCCTCCTTCGGCATGAAAAAACCCGCACCGGATTGCTCCGTGCGGGTGCTCGGATTTTCCGATGATGCCACTCTGCCAGTGTTTTGCCCGACGTGTCAAAGCGGAGAAGCGCGCGGGTGAGCAGGGGATGCTTCGACCCTGCAAACGCCTGCTTTGGTGCGACGTCAAAAATTGCCAATCGTTTCAACACCTCCGCTGTGGATACGATCTTTTCGCACCACGAGCAGGATTTGTCGAAGCGCCTTCTCGAAATGAGACCGCAGTGTTACGGTGAAAGTGCACTAAATTGCGGTTGATTGAGTGCACTGGACTGCACC
>NZ_VSSS01000092.1 GCF_008123425.1 Bradyrhizobium rifense | reverse complement strand
GCAACGAGATGCTTTGGCGCGGGTCCTGTCCCTGCTCGTCGTGGGTGCCAGCGTGTTGGGCGGAAGCACCGTATTGCTGATACAGGCGCTACCACCATTACTTCACGGATTTCCATAAAGGCGCAAAACCGGTCTTGACTGCGACCGTGAGGCTCGCAACCGCCATTCTGACAACGAGAAATTCTGTAATGATCTCAATGGGCCAAAAACACCGTAAATGTCAGAACGGCCGCTGAAAACACTGCAGGATTCCATGACTTCCAAGCTGAATACGAGGGTTCGATTCCCTTCACCCGCTCCACGATTTTGTGCGCCACTCTACGATTTTGTACGATGTGGCACGCCTTTTAACGACGCCCCGGTGCCCAGAATTGGTTTCGAGGCATGCGCGGGGTCAAAGGACTTCGCGTCGCAGACGCGTCGATCATGCCACGCCTGGTTTCCGGCAATACCAACGCGCCGACGATGATGACCGGCGAGCGGGCCGCGCGTTTCATTTTGGGCAAGGAAACCGTCTTAGCCCAATGCGGCAGGTTGGCGGTTCAAGAGGGACTCCTCCGCGGCGCGCGCGTGCTGTCGCGCAGCATTAGCGTGGCGGGAAGCTTGATGTCCTTCCGCGGCCCCGCTCTGCCGTTCGTCATGAGCGAGATCAGTTCGGCCGCGGCGGTGGCTCCGAGGTCGCGACGCGGCTGGACGATGGTCGTCAAGGTCGGCTCGCAATAGTCGGCATAGGCGATGCCGTCGAAGCCCACGACGGAGAGATCGTCCGGGATCTGGAGGCCGGCCGTGTGCACGGTCTTGATCAGGCCGATTGCCATTTCGTCATTGGCCGCAAACAGCGCGGTGGGACGCGCTACGGGCTCGAGCGCCAGCAGCGCCCGGCCGGCCTCGACGCCGGCGCGGAAGGTGAAATCGCCGCGCAGAATCAACCCCGCATCGGCCGCAATCCCCGCCTCGCGCAAGGCCTGTCGATAGCCTTCGAGACGCTGCTGCTCGAGGATGTTGGATTTGGGCCCGGACAGATAGGCGATATTTGTGTGGCCCAGTTTGATGAGGTGTCCCACCGCCTCGCGCGCAGTGTCGACGTTGTCGATTGTGATCTGCGGGAACTTCTCGCCAGGAATATACTCGCAGGCCGCAACCAGCGGCACGCGCGCATCGCGCAAGTCGCGGTCGGGGCTGCGCATCACATGGCCGCACAACAGCAGCACGCCGTCGGCCTGACCGGCGCAGACCAGATCGACGTAGCGTGCCTCCTTCCCGGGCGAGCCGGCCAGATTGGCGATGATGAGACCGTAGTCGGCGGCCGATAGGGTATCGTCGATGCCCTGGAGAACCTCGGCGAAGAACGGGTTGGCGATGTCCGGCACCGCCACCAGCACGACCATGGTCTTCCGGACGCGCAGGTTCCTTGCGGAAATGTTCGGCATGTAACCGGTATCACGCACCGCAGCGAGCACGCGCAGGCGGGTTTCCTCAATCACGACTTCGGGGCGGGCCAGCGTCCGGCTGACGGTCGCAACCGAGACTCCTGCCAGCTGTGCAACGTCCGCGATCCTGGCCGCCTTTGGGCGTGTCACTCTGGTTCGCTTGGCCATATCGAGGTTCGCGATTTCGGCGTCATGACGGGACTTGCAAAATCTCGACGTTCTGCTAGCGTCACGATGTAATCGATTACATACGGCATGTAAAGCCATAGCGAGCCCTTAAGGGCCGTAAGACGAATTACACAGGCCTGCAAAAGGCCAATCCGGGAGGGAATGATGAAGCGCACGTTGTTCGCATCGGTAGCGATTGTCGCCACGGCCTGGGCCTCGGCGCCAGTTTCCGCAGAAGAGATGAAGGCGGAGGTCATCCACTGGTGGACCTCCGGCGGCGAGGCGGCCGCCGTGAAGGTGTTCGCCGACCAGTTCAACAAGGCTGGCGGCACCTGGATCGACAGCGCAGTCGCCGGCGCTGCGAATGCACGAAACGCCGCGATCAGCCGCACCGTCGCCGGCAATCCGCCGACCGCCATGCAGCTCAACACCGGCAAACAGTTCGACGAATTGGTGGAGGGCGATCTGCTCGCCGATGTCGATGCGATTGCAACCGAAGGCAACTGGAAAGGCGTGATGCCCGCCGCAATCATTGCCGCGGCGACCCGCAAGGGCAAGATGTATGCGGTGCCGATCAACATCCACGGTCAGAATTGGCTCTGGTACAACAAGGCTGTGCTTGCCTCTGTCGGCGCCGACGAGCCGAAGACCTGGAATGACGCGATTACTATTCTCGACAAGCTCAAGGCCGAGGGCAAGGTGATCCCGCTGGCCTTCTCAGGCCAGAAGAACTGGGAACAGAATCTGTTCAACGCGGTCATGATCGGCGCTGGTGGCGCGCAGATGTGGACCGGCATCCTCGGCAAGCGCGACACCTCGCTGGCGCAGAGCGCCGAGTTCAAGGCGGTCGCCGTCACCTACAAGAAGCTCAAGGACTATGTCGATGCTGGCGCGCCCGGCCGCAACTGGAATGACGCGACCAACATGGTCATCCAGGGCAAGGCCGGAATGCAGATCATGGGCGACTGGGCCAAGGGCGAGTTCATCGCCGCCGGCAAAGTCCCCGAGAAGGATTACGGCTGCACCGTGCTGTCCAATGGCAGTGGCGGCTATGTGATGGGCGGCGACGTGTTCGTATTCCCGAAGGCGAAGGACCCGTCCACCACCAAGGCGCAGATGACGTTGGCGAGACTGATGCTGACGCCCGAGACCCAGATCCAGTTCGCGCTGAAGAAGGGCTCGATCCCGGTGCGTAGCGATGTCGATGCGTCCGCACTCGACGCTTGTGCCCAAAAGGGCATGCGCTATGTCGCAGACAAGGCCCAGCAAATGCCGTCCGGCGACATGCTGGCGCCGCCGGCGCTGATCGGTGCGCTGCAGGATGCGATCTCGCAATATTGGAACACCAGTATGAGCGCCGATGAATTCTCCGCCAAGGTTGCCGCGGTGCTGAAGTCCCAGGAGTGATGCATCACAATAAAGGCGGCCGACGAACTGCGGCCGCCTT
Organism: Bradyrhizobium rifense; assembly: GCF_008123425.1. GTDB lineage: Bacteria > Pseudomonadota > Alphaproteobacteria > Rhizobiales > Xanthobacteraceae > Bradyrhizobium > Bradyrhizobium rifense. The sequence continues at coordinate 60,908 of NZ_VSSS01000092.1, read as the reverse complement.
TCCTGCCCGTCGACCTCTCCTCAATCCGGCGATGCGATGCGTCTTTCGCTGACCTCACGACTCTCCGCGATCTCCGCGCTCCTGCCGGCACTGCTGGTGATGTTCGTCGTCTATATCGGCGCCACCAGTTGGACCGTGTGGATATCGCTGACCAATTCGCGCATGCTGCCGAACAACAATTTCATCGGGCTCCGGCAGTACGAGATGTTGTTCAACAACGATCGCTGGATCACCTCGGTCCACAACATCGTCATCTACGGTGTGCTGTTCGTTTCACTCGCGCTTCTGATCGGCTTCCTGCTGGCCGTTGCGATCGATCAGCGGGTGCGCGCCGAGGACACGATCCGTTCGATCTATCTTTATCCCTATTCGATGTCCTTCGTCGTCACGGGCCTCGTCTGGCAGTGGCTGCTCAATCCGACGCTCGGCATCCAGCATGTGTTGCGCAGCTGGGGCTTCGAAGGCGCGACGTTCGACTGGATCGTGCGGCCGGAGACCGCGATCTATTGCCTGGTCATCGCGGGCGTCTGGCAGGCTTCCGGCCTCGTGATGGCGATCATGCTCGCTGGCTTGCGTGGCGTCGACGAGGAGATATGGAAGGCGGCGCGGGTCGACGGCCTGCCGAAATGGCGGGTCTATGTGTCGATCATCATTCCGATGATGGACGCAAGCTTTGCGACCGCCGCGGTGCTGCTGTCGACCGGCGTGGTGCGCCTCTACGACCTCTCGGTCGCGATGACCAATGGCGGACCGGGCATCGCCTCGGAGGTGCCCGCCAAATTCGTCATGGATCATTTGTTCGAACGCGCCAATATCGGGCTTGCGACAGCGGCGGCCACCACCATGCTGATCACGGTGATCGCGGTGGTCGCGCCCTATCTCTACTGGCGCGCGCGCAAGGGAGAGATGCGATGACCGCGGTGGCGCAGCTCTTGCCCGCCTCTCGCCGGCCAAAGCGCATGACCCCGGCGCGCTGGGGCCTCTATGCCTTCATCTTCATTACCGCGCTCTACTTCCTGCTGCCGCTGTATGTGATGATCGTCACCTCGCTGAAGCCGATGGCAGAGATCCGGCAGGGCAATCTGTTGGCCTTGCCGGCAGCTCCCAGCATCGACGCGTGGGTCAAGGCCTGGACGTCGGCGTGTACCGGCCTGACCTGCCAGGGCATCAAGATCGGCTTTTTCAACTCGCTGCGCATCCTGGTGCCGTCGGTCGGCATCTCCATTCTGATCGGCTCGCTCACCGGCTATGCGCTATCGCTATGGCGTCTGCCCGGCGCCAACATCCTGTTCGGCGCGATGATGGTGGTCGCCTTCATCCCCTATCAAGTGTTCATCTATCCGTTGGTGCGCGTGTTCTCCTTCACCGGGCTCGGGCAGTCGCTCCTCACCATCGTGATCATCCACACGATCTTCGGCCTTCCGACCATGACGCTGCTGTTCCGCAATTATTTCGCATCGCTGCCGGTCGAGTTGTTCAAGGCCGCCCGCGTCGACGGCGCCGGCTTCTACCAGATCTATGCGCTCATCATGATGCCAATGGCCACGCCCATGATCGTGGTCGCGGTGATCCTGCAAACCACCGGCATCTGGAACGATTTCATCCTGGGGCTCATCTTCGCCGGCCGCGACAATTTGCCGATGACGGTGCAGCTCAACAACATCGTCAATTCGACGCAAGGTGAGCGCGCCTACAATGTCGACATGGCGGCGACGCTGTTGACCGCGCTGTTGCCGCTCGTCGTCTATTTCGGCTCCGGGCGTTGGTTCGTGCGCGGCATTGCCGCCGGCGCCGTGAAAGGCTGACGCACCATGCAGAAATCGAGCGTCGATATCAGGAGCCTGCAGATCGGCTTTGGCGGCCTGAAGGTGCTGGAAAATCTCGATCTCCACGTTGGTGAGTCCGAGTTCCTCGTGCTGCTTGGGCCGTCCGGCTGTGGCAAGTCGACTTTGCTCAACGCCATCGCCGGGCTGATCGACGTCAAGGGCGGCGAGATCCATATCGGCGGCCGTGATGTCACCTGGGCAGAACCGAAGGATCGCGGCATCGCAATGGTGTTCCAGAGCTACGCGCTCTATCCGCGCATGAGCGTACGGCGGAACATGTCGTTCGGGCTGAAGGTCGCGGGCACGCCGCAGAGCGAGATCGAGCGCCGCGTCGGCGAGGCCGCGCAGATGCTGCGGCTCACCAGTCTCCTCGAGCGCCGTCCCAGCGAGCTCTCCGGCGGCCAGCGTCAGCGTGTCGCAATCGGACGGGCGCTGGTGCGTCATGCCGGCGTCTATCTGTTCGACGAGCCGCTATCCAATCTGGATGCCCAGTTGCGCGCCGAGCTCAGGGTAGAGATCAAGCGGCTGCATGCACGGCTCGGTGCCACCATGATCTACGTGACGCACGACCAGATCGAGGCGCTGACGCTCGCAGACCGCATCGCTGTCATGCAGGGTGGCGTGATCCAGCAACTTGATACGCCAAAGAAGATCTATCGCGAACCGGTGAACCGCTTCGTCGCTTCCTTCGTCGGCTCCCCCGCGATGAACTTCATTCCCGGCAGGCTCGCGCGCGGCGGCGAAATGGTATTCGTCGCCGGCGTAAACCGGCTTGGCCTGAACGGCTACGTCTTTCGGAGTCAGCCCACCGACGCACCGGTCGTTCTTGGCATCCGCCCCGAGCATATCGAGATGACGGGGGCCGACGATCAATCCTCGGTGCCTGCGCGTGTCGAGATGGTCGAGCCGATGGGGGCCGACACGCTCATCTGGTGTCGTCTTGCCGACGGCACCGCCTTTTCCTTCCGCCGCGACGCCGACGCGCAGGTGCGTGCAGGTGACGCCCTCGCCGTCCGATTCCCTGCCGACGCCCTGTCGCTGTTCGACGAGGCGAGCGGACAACGCCTCTAAATCCTCCACGCAGCCGAAAGCGAGACATGACCCAACCGATCGACCGATTTTCCATCCAGCTCTATTCCGCCCGCTCCATTAACCCGCTCGAGGCACAATTCGCGCTGCTGTCCAGCCTCGGCTACACAATGGTGGAGCCCTGGGGCGGACTGTTCAACGATCCCGAGACGCTGAAGAAGCTCCTCGATGTCCACGGGATGACTGCGCCGAGCGCCCATGTCGGCCTCGACCGGCTGCGTGAGGATACGGTCGGCACGGCGAGGATGTGCAAGGAGCTGGGGATCGAGACCGTCTTCGCGCCGGCCCCGCCATTGGGTGAGCGCGAGGGTGGCGAAAAGGAATGGCGCGGGATCGGGCGCCAGCTTGCGGAGATCGGCAAGGCGGTGACCGGCGAGGGGCTCAAGTTCGGCTGGCACAATCATCATTGGGAATATGGCCGCACCGGAAGCGGCAAGACCTATCTCGAATGCCTTTTCGAGGAGGCTCCCGACCTCATCTGGGAGGCTGATCTCGCATGGATCGTGCGCGGCGGCGGCGATCCGGTCGCCGAGATCAAGAAGCATGCGCAGCGCCTGGTCGCCTGCCACATCAAGGATCTCGCACCATCGGGACAATGCGCCGATGAGGACGGCTGGGCAGATCCCGGCCACGGCACCATGAATTGGACGGCGCTGCTCGCGGCGATGAAGGAGGCCGGGGTCTCCCTGTTCGTCGCCGAACACGACAAGCCGAACGACGTCGCCCGTTTCGCGCGCCGGGCGCGCGAGACCGTGTCGTCATGGACGTGACGGGGGATCGGATCATGGCTAAGCTCGGTGTCGGCATCGTCGGATGCGGCAACATCTCGACGATCTACATGCACAACATGCCGAAATTCCGCAATCTCAAGCTGGTCGCCTGTGCCGATCTGCGGCCGGAGGCCGCACAAGCTCAGGCAGCGCAGTTCGGCATCGAGGCGTTGTCGATCGAGGCGCTGCTGGCGCGTCCCGACATCCAGATCATCGTCAATCTCACCACGCCGAGTGCGCACTACGGCGTGAGCCACGCGGCGCTTAGCGCCGGCAAGCACGTGTTCGGCGAAAAGCCGATTACGGTGGAGGCCAACGACGCCGCGACCTTGGTCGCGGAGGCGTCGCGTCGCGATTTGAAGCTCGGCTGCGCACCGGATACTTTCCTTGGCGGCGGCGGACGGACAGCACGCGAGTTCGTCGATACGGGTCGGATCGGCAAGGTGCTCTATGGCACCTGCTTCCTGATGTCGCATGGCATGGAGCATTGGCATCCCGATCCAACCTTCTTCTTCAAGCCGGGCGGCGGGCCGATCCTTGACATGGGGCCGTATTACCTTGCGGCCCTCATCAACCTGTTGGGGCCGGTTGCTTCGGTGCAGGGACGTGCGAGCGCCGGTTTCGCCAATCGGCTCGTTACCTCGAAGGGGCCGATGAACGGCAAGACCATCGCGGTGGAAACGCCAACGACGGTGATGTCGCTGCTGCATTTCGAGTCTGGCGCCGACATCATCTTTGCGATGAGCTGGGACGTCTGGAAACACGGACATCCGCCGATCGAGCTTTACGGCACCGAGGGCTCGCTACGCGTGCCGGATCCCAACTTCTTTGGGGGCGTGGTGCAATACACCGAGAAAGGCGGCGACTGGATCTCGGTCACAGCTGACGACCGGCCATTCGGCAAGCCCAACTGGCGCTCGCCGAATTGGGCCGATCATATACCGAACCAGGCGAACTATCGTTGCCTCGGCATCGCCGAACTCGCAAGTGCGGTGCTGCGCGGCACGCCACACCGCTCCTCCGGCGCGTTGGCGAGTCACGCGCTGGAGGTGAAGCATGCGATCCTTAAGGCCGGTGCCGAAGGCGGGGAGATCGCAGTGCGTTCGCGCGTCGAGCGACCGGCGCCGCTGTCCGACGTCGATGCGATGGCGTTGTGGGGCGAGGAGACGTTCTGAATCGCGACAGTCCCTCAGATGATTGCCTGGCGACAGACATTGGGTGAAATGCCCGCTCTGTCTCCTGGAACCAGCGAGGGGAGGCGGGTTTTGGTGGAATATCGAGCTCGGCGGGCGCGTGCTGCTGGAGCGTCGACGGCAGAAGGAAGCATTCGATGAAGATGATCAAGGGACCAGCGATATTCCTCGCTCAGTTCGCTGCCGACGCGGCGCCGTTCAACTCCTTCGACTCGATCTGCGGATGGGCCGCCTCGCTCGGCTACAAGGGGGTTCAGATTCCGAGCTGGGATGGGCGGCTCATCGATCTAAGGAAGGCCTCGGAGTCGCAGACCTATGCCGACGAGCTGAAAGGAATCGCAGCTCGCCACGGCCTTTCCATCACCGAGCTCTCGACCCACCTCCAGGGCCAGCTCGTCGCCGTCCATCCGGCTTATGACGCGGCGTTTGACGGCTTCGCTGCACCTGAAGTCCGCGGCAATCCCAAGGCGCGTACCGAGTGGGCCGTCGACCAGGTCAAGCGCGCGATCCTGGCCTCCAAGCGTCTCGGGCTCACTGTGCACGCGACCTTCTCTGGCGCGCTTGCATGGCCCTACATCTATCCATGGCCGCAGCGTCCGGCCGGCCTCGTCGAGGCCGCCTTCGACGAGCTCGCAAAGCGTTGGCGACCGATCCTTGACCATGCCGACGAGCACGGCGTTGATCTCGCCTACGAAATCCATCCGGGTGAGGATTTGCACGACGGTGTTTCCTACGAAATGTTCCTCGAACGTGTGAATAACCACAAGCGCGCGAACCTGCTCTACGACCCGTCGCATTTCGTGCTGCAGCAGCTCGACTACCTCGACTACATCGACATCTACCACGCGCGTATCAAAGCCTTCCATGTCAAGGACGCCGAGTTCAATCCGACCGGCCGCCAAGGTGTTTACGGCGGGTTCCAAAGTTGGGTCGACCGTGCCGGCCGCTTCCGCTCGCTCGGCGATGGACAAGTCGATTTCGGCGCCATCTTCTCGAAGTTGACGCAGTATGATTACGGGAGCTGGGCGGTGCTCGAATGGGAATGCGCGCTGAAGCATCCTGAGCAAGGTGCGCGCGAGGGCGCGGAGTTCATCAATAACCATATCATCCGCGTCACCGAAAAAGCGTTCGACGATTTCGCAGGTTCCGGTGCGGACCAGCAGGCGAACCGCAAGATGCTGGGCATCTCCTGAGCGAGGGGAACAATATGGCTATCGAAGCAAGCAATGAGGCTGGCGGTCATCGTCGTATCCGGCTCGGCATGGTCGGTGGCGGCCAAGGAGCCTTTATCGGCGCCGTGCACCGCATCGCGGCGCGTATCGACGACCAGTTCGAGCTCGTTGCCGGCGCGCTTGCTTCCGATCCGGTTCGGGCCAAGGCCTCGGCGAAGGAACTCGGCATTGCCGACGATCGCGCTTACGGCTCCTTCGAAGAAATGGCGACGGTCGAAGCCGCGCGAGTGGACGGCATCGAGGCGGTCTCGATCGTAACTCCAAATCACATGCACAGCCCGGTCGCGAAGACCTTTCTTGAAGCCGGAATCCACGTGATCTGCGACAAGCCGCTGACGACGACCGTCGCAGAGGCCGAAGAGCTGGTGGCGCTCGTCAAGAAGAGTGGCAAGGTGTTTGTGGTGACGCACAACTATACGGGCTATCCCATGGTCCGGCAGGCCCGCGCCATGGTCGCGAATGGCGACCTCGGGGAGATTCGGCTCGTCCATGCCGAATATCTCCAGGATTGGCTGACCGAGCGATTGGAGGCGAGCAGCCATAAACAGGCGGCGTGGCGCACGGATCCGGCTCGGTCCGGCGCCGGCGGATGCATCGGCGACATCGGCACCCACGCCTACAATCTCGCCTGCTTCGTCACCGGGCTCGAGCTCGACGAATTGCTCGCACAACTGTCGACTTTCGTCGAGGGGCGGCGCCTCGATGACGATGTCCAGATCCTCCTCAGGTGGAAAGGCGGCGCCAAGGGCATGCTCTGGGCGAGCCAGGTCGCCGTCGGCAATGAGAACGGCCTGACGTTGCGTGTTTACGGCAGCAAAGGCGGCCTCGAATGGGCGCAGGAGAATCCCAACCAGCTTTGGTTCACGCCCTACGGCCGGCCGAAGCAGCTCCTGACCCGGGGCGGCGCCGGCGTCTTGGGCGACGCGGGTCGGGTCACCCGCATCCCCTCTGGCCACCCTGAGGGTTACCTTGAAGGTTTCGCGACCATCTATGCTGAGGCGGCGCGCGCCATCCAAGCGGCAGAGACCGGCGAAAAGCCAGATCCTGACGTGATCTTCCCAACTGTTGAGGATGGCCTGGAAGGCGTGAAGTTCATCGAAGCTGCCGTGAAGTCCGCGACACGCAAAGGCGCCTGGGTTCGGATGACGTAACTGCCGACACATCCATAAAGCAGTCGGTCGATGCGGCTCGCTGCTGGAGGCCATCGTGTCGAGGCTGCATGTGCGGTTGCCTACGAGACCACGGCAGTCGGCATGCCACCGGCGGCGGAAAACGTCATGGTCGCGCTGGTGGAGTTTCGCGGTGATCGAGGGCTCGAACCGATCGGAGCGCTTCACCCGCTCCACGATTTTCTTCGCCACTCTACGATCTTATGCGACTTGGCGCGCTTTTAAGCGCTCGCCTTCGAACGCCACAGTGCCGCGGGTCGGATGAGAGGCCAGTGGGGGATTTCGGCTGCATCGTCAACTTTCGAACGGGGCTGCGTGGATGATGTCGCATACGTTCGGAATCTCAAGACCATGCACGAGACGCCGTCCGATGTCGGCCAGGCCAGTACCAATCGCCGTATGCGGCTTCTTTCTTGCGACTTCGGCCAACGCTTCCGTGAACGCCGCTTTCATTCCGATCCGCGGATAGAGAGCGAGGGTGTCGTCGATCAGGGACGGGGTGATTTCCTCCATACGAAGTCCCATGACGTCGACGTGTGCGCCGAAATGGACGAGCGCGACTTCCGATTGCTTGCGGTCGGCGATGTCGGCGAGGGCGTGGAGCGCTATGGCATCCCAGACGATCTCGGCTTTCGACGTCGGGTAATCGTTCGCAAGCAGGAAGCGGCTTGCGGCGTCAGCGCCGTCGACTTCAAATCGCTTGTCGGCGGCGTGCGACGCCGAAAGGCCGAGGTCATGGAGCAGCGACGCGATGTAGAGAAGCTCGCGATCGTACTTCATCTTTCTTTTTCGGCCGAGGAACTCGGCAAACCACCACGTCCGATGCACATGATTGAGCAGCACCTGGGAATGGGCCTGCTTTGCCAGCGCAGCGGCTTTGCGAGCGAGATCTGAATCCGGAGCGATAATCCCTCCGATTACGACAGGTTTACTCATATATCCTCCTCAAGATTCAAGGCTCACAGGTTTGCAAGCCGGCTTACGTTCGCTGATGGGCCGGCTGCTTGGTTTTGCCGTCCGTCCGGTTCGGCTCGTCTGCGACCTGTGTGGCGAACGCGTCGATCAGATCGCCAAGCTCCTGCGGAGACTCCAGCGGCGAGAGATGGCCGGTACCCGGCAAGACGTGGAGCACGGCGTGCGGAACGCGCGACAGCAGCTCGGCTTTGAGCAAATCCACACTGTCGACCCGGTCGAGTTCGCCCGCGACGACGAGCGTGGGCACATCGATGGCAGCGACATCGCGGGTGATGTCCTCCAGGCTGGTGGACCGCGGCCACGCCGCCTTTGCTTGTGGGGCGCCACGCAGGCTGTCTTCGATCACCTGCTCTCGGTCCTTCGGGTTGAGAACCTTGGCAGTCAGCACTTGGTCGATCGCCGCGCCGATGCTTTCGCGCGTCGCATAGACACTTGCCATCGCCTCACGTGCCTCGGGGGGCATGGCCATGGGCTGAGGAGGCGAGGGGGCGACAAGAACGAGACCAGCCAAGCCATTCGGGCGGCGCGAAGCCATAAACTGAGCGACCTTGCCGCCCATCGAATGGCCGATAAGGACGTATCGATTGAGCTCCAACGCCTCGATCACGCCCTGCGCGTCGTCGGCGAGATCGGCCAAGCCATAGCCGCTGGCAGGAGCGTCGGATTCGCCCCAGCCGCGGTGGTCCGTCGCAAAGGTGCGGTGCGATTTCGGTAAAGCCGAAATGACTTTGCCCCAGGTGCGCGACGAGCCTCCATAATAGTGAAGAAACACGAGGGCGACGTCGCCACTGCCCTGCTCCTCAACGTGAATCCGAATGCCGTTCGCGGCGATTTTCATGGCGATCTCCTTGACCTTCGCAGGGCCGGCGGGTGTCCGGTCGGGCTTAAAGGCGAAGGTAGATCGCGTAGTTTTGGTCGATAATCCTCATATTTTTACCAGGATATGATAATCTTATTATCGAATGGAGGAACCATGGATCGCTTCACCAGCATGGCCGTGTTCGTTGTTGCCGCCGAGGAGGGCAGCCTGATCGGAGCCGCACGGCGCTTCGGCCTGTCGGCCTCCATGGCCGGCAAGCATGTCTCCGCGATCGAAGCTGACCTTGGCATCCGGCTGATGCAGCGGAGCACCCGTCAGCTCAGCCTGACCGATGCGGGCCGCGCCTATTACACGCGCTGCAAACGTATCCTTGAGGAAGTCGACGATGCGAACCGCGAGGCCAGCGATGCGCAACAGGTCGTTCGCGGTGTGCTGCGTGTCGCTGTGCCCTTGACCTTCGGCGCTATGCATCTGGGCGGCGTCCTGGCCCGCTATCTCGAGCAGCATCCTTCAGTCGCTGTCGAAGTCATGCTCAGCGATCGCTATGTCGACCTTCTCAGCGAAGGGATCGACGTCGCGATTCGGATCGGCCGGCTGCTCGACTCCGATCTCGTCGCCAGACGCCTGGCGCCTTGCCGCATGGTGTTCTGTGCATCGCCCGATTTTCTCGATCGATACGGCACCCCGAGGAACGTTGAAGAGCTGCGCCGGGCGCCTCGGCTGGCTTTCAGCGCAGCCGTCTCGGCGGGCGATTGGATGCTGACGGACCCTGAGGGCCAGTCTCATCTGATTGACGGGCCGGTTCGCATGGCGGCGAATAACACGCAAATGCTTCTTGCAGCTGCCCTCGCTGGTGCCGGTCTCGCCTATGGCCCGACCTTCGTCTTCGGGGAGCAAATTGCGGACGGAGACCTGATCGCTTTGCTGCCTGACCATCGCACGTCCGAGCTGGCGATCCACGCGCTGTATCCGTCGGCGCGCAATATCTCGCTGAAAGCGCGCCACTTCATCGACCACCTGATCGCGAGCTTCGGAGCTGATCCGCCCTGGGATCGTGCGTCAGCAACGTCAGGCCGGACGAGGGTCTAGATGGCCGCTACGGCTGTGGATTGCCAACACTGCTCGTCTAAGCGTTGCGATCTCGGTTCGGCGAAGCGGGACGCCGCAGGTGAGATCCGCAGGAGTCCCTGACAATGAGCGAGGTCTGGAGCCGCGTCGTGGTCGGTGGCTTGTCCGGATCCTTGATGCGCTCGAGCAGCAGATTGGCTGCGACCCGGCCGATATCGAGGCAGGGCTGGGCGACGACCGTCAGCCGCGGCTCGAAGCTGTCGGCCCAATCGAAATCGTCGAAGCCGACAAGCGCGACGTCGCGCGGCACCGCGAACCCGCCGCGACGCAGGCCCCGCATCACCCCGATGGTCGCGAGGTTGTTGCCCGCGAGAATGGCCGTCGGCGGGTGCGCGACCCGCATCAGACCTTCGGCCGAGTCCGCAGCCGAGTCGATGTCGATCGAGCCGGGCGCGATCAGATCATCCTCGGCGTCGATGCCGTGCCGCGCGACCGCCGAGCGGTAGCCGGCAATGCGTTCGAGGGTCGTGGCGAAGCCCGGCTGGCCCGGCACCATTCCGATCCGCCGATGCCCCAAACCGACGAGGTGATCGACGAGCCGCTCGACCGATTCCGCGTTGTACACGCCGACCTGATCGAATTCCGCCGACACGAGACGGTCGACGAGCACGGCCGGTATCTTGTTCTCCCTAAGGTAGGTGACGGAGCGTTCGCTCGACGTCGTCGACGGCGCGAGGATGATGCCGTCGACGCGGTGTTGATGCAGTGCCTGCACGACCTGCAACTCCCTTTCCGGAATGTCGTGGGTGTCGGCAAGGAAGATTGTCATGTCGAGCGCTGCGCATTCGGATTCGACGGCCCGGATAATATCGCTGAAATAGGGATTCGAGACGGCCGAGATGGCGATGCCAACGCTGTTGGTCGAGGCGCGGGCCAGCGAGCGGGCGAGCGAATTGGGCGTGTAGCCCGTGGCCGCGATCGCATCGCGCACCGCCTTTTCGGTTTCCGGCCGAACAAAGCGCGTCCCGTTCAGCACGTGGCTGACGGTGGAAAGCGAGACGCCGGCGATCCGGGCGACATCGGCAATGGTAGCCATTTGAAAACAACCTTGAAACGTCCAGCGAGGGACGAGACTCGTTAAAATACACTGTACCAGAACATGATCCGGAAAGGCGCGCAGCGGCATTCCCGCAACATCGTGCTCGGACAAGGAGATCGGGTCATGATCAGATTTCCAACGTCAACCTCCGTTGCGTTGTGGCGCCAGGCTCAAGTTCTCGCCGGTGTCGACATGGAAGAAGTGAGCGCGCTCCATATCGATCCGGAACTGACGACGCTCTCCCTCTGAAGCGTCCTCCTCGGGATGGACCCGGGCGATCGCGCGGAAGGCGCCTTCGGCGAGATCGAGAAGGGTTTCATTGCCGAGGTGTTGACACACGTCGATTTGAAAGCCGATCGTTCCAGACTCGGAGACCTCGCGCGGTTGAAGGATGAGGTGCTCCGGCCGGACGCCGAGGGTGATGCGGCTTTGTCCCGCGGCTCGAAGCATGCAGCGCTGGGCCTCGGGAAGCTCGAGACGGACCGCAGTGTTCGCGCGAACAAGCGCGGCTCCGTCGAACACGAATTCGAGGAAATTCATGGACGGCGAGCCAATGAAGCCTGCGACAAATTTGTTTGCTGGCCGGCGATACACCTCGAGCGGGGGCGCTGCCTGCTGGATGATGCCATCCTTCATGACGACAATGCGCGTGCCCATTGTCATGGCTTCGGACTGGTCGTGGGTGACGTAGACGGTGGTGATGCCGAGCTCATGATGCATCTTGGACAGGAAGGAGCGTGCCTCGACGCGCAGCTTGGCATCGAGGTTAGAGAGCGGTTCATCCATAAGGAACACGCCCGGGCGGCGCACCAGTGCGCGCGCGAGCGCGACGCGCTGGCGTTGACCGCCGGACAGCGCGCGCGGCAGGCGGTCGAGGTAGGCCGCGATCTGCAGCCGCTCGGCAACGTCGGCGACGATGTGCTCCATCTTCTGCGCTGGCGTGCGGCGGATGCGAAGCCCGAAATTGACGTTGTCGCGGACCGTCATGTGCGGAAATAGCGCGTAGGACTGGAACACCATCGCGATGTCGCGATCCTTGGCGGGCAGGTGCGTCACGTCGCGGCCGCCGATACGAAGCGTGCCCCCGGAGATCGACTCCAGGCCAGCAATCATCTGCAGGGTCGTCGTCTTTCCGCAACCGGATGGCCCGACCAGAACGACGAACTCACCGTCGGCGATCTCGAGATCGAGGTTTGGTACGACGACATGTGCGCCATAGCGCTTGACGATGTTGGTGAGCGATACTTGAGCCATCGATGAACAGCCTTCGGCTTTCGGAGGGATGCGGGACTAGCCTTTGGTGGCGCCAGCGAAGTTGCCCTCGGAGATCCTGCGATAAGTCAGTATGAACAGGATCACGATCGGGATCTGCGCAATCACCAGGCCCGCCGCCGGCAGATTGAACACCGACATGTACCGGTCGGAGTTGAGCTTGAGCATGCCGACCGTTACCGGGAAATTCGCTTCGGAGTTGAGCAGCACGAGGCCGAACACGAACTCTTTCCAGATCGCGATGAAGTTGAGGGTAAACCCGACCAGGATCCCCGGTATGGAAAGAGGCAGTATGACCCGCCAGAACACCTGGAGGTCGGACGCGCCTTCAAGATAGGCGGCCTTTTCGATGTCACGCGGGATCGTGGTCATGAAGCCGCGCAGGATCAGAATCTGCGCCGGCATGCCATAGGCTGCGTGGACGACGATCAGACCGAGGCGGGTGTCGAGAAGATTGAGCGAGCGCAGCGTGTCGTAGAGTGGAATGATCACGGTCTGCTGCGGCAGCATCAAGCCCGTCAGGATGATGCCGAAGATCACTTTCTTGCCGGGCACGTCGAGCCGCGACAGCGTGAAGGCGGGGACGAGCGCCAGGATCACCGCGAGTGCGGAGCCGGCCGTCGCATAGAGAAAGGAGTTCGCCATCAGCGGTCCGAAGCCGAGTGCGAACCAGACCTTGAGATAGGGCTCGAAGGTCAGATGGGTGGGCAACGCGAACGGGCCGGCGAGGAAGTCGTTGTTCGATTTGACCGAGGTCAGGACGACGAGCAGCACGGGGCCGAGCCAGATGAACATCAGTGTCGCCAGCAGCGTGAAGCCGACGAGGCGTCCGGTGAAGCCCAGCAGCGCCCGGCGGCTATCGGCGAAATCGAGCGCGGCGTCAGACATCGAAGGCTCCCTTCATCAGGGTGCGCGTGACCAGGGTTGCAAGGCCAACCGAGACGGCCAGGATGGCGACCGACAGTGCTGCGCCGTAGCCGAACCGGCTGTTCCAGAAGCTTTCGAGATAGACGAGGTAGCCCAGCACGTTGGTGGTGCCGAACGGCGCGCCCTTGGTCATCACAGCGATGAGGTCGAAGGCGCGGAGCGACTCGAAGATCGTCAGCATAACGACGACCGCGGTGACCGGTCGAAGCTGGGGCACTGCGACCTGGATCAGCATGCGCGCGTGGCCGGCCCCCTCGATCCGGGCCGCGTCGAACGTATCCTTCGGGACGTCGCCGAGACCGGCAAAATAGAAGATCATCGGCATGCCCGTGAAAGCCCAGCCGGAGACCACAGTCAGCGTGTAGAGCGCGATGCGGTAGTCGCCGAACCACTCCATGACCAGCCCGCCGAGGCCGATCGATTGCAGCAGCGTGTCGAAGGCGCCGAACAACGGATTGAGGATGAGCAGGAACATCAGGCCGACCGAAATCAGCGACATGGTGACCGGGAAGAAGATCACGGTGCGAACCAGCGTCGGAAACGGCAGGATCTTGGCACGGAGACCGTAAGCGATGACGAGGCCGAGGCAGACGGGGAACACCAGCGTCACCGCGAGCCACTTCAGATTGTTGAACAGGGCCGTGTAGAAGTAGCGGTCTTGCAGCATGTACTGGTAGTTCGCGAGCCCGACGAATGTTTTGGTCGGCGTCATGCCGTTCCATTCATAAAGGCTGAGAACGACGGTGTAGACGATCGGATAGCCGACGAAGACCGCGAAGACGACGAGCGGCATCACGACGCCGAAGATCGTCGCAAGCACGTGGGCGCGAGCGAATTCGAACAGGCTCGGCTGCCTTGTTTGCAGAAGCTCGGACATCGTGGGGGCAACCTCGATCATGGATGGTGGCAAGTCGGCGATGGTGCCTTGAAGGAGGACGCCGCGAGGAGTGAGGGTTTCCTCGCGGCGTCCAAGGCGGCGGTGCCGGCCAGGGACGCTCGCCGCCAACTGGGCAGGATCAGAACGGCAGGATCAGATTTTTCCCCGCGTACGGATGGCTTCCTGTTCCGTTGTCTTCATCGCCTCCTCAGGCGTGACCGCACCGGCAAGGACGCCCTGAACCGCATCGAGGAACCTGTCGGAGATCGCAGGCGGGGTCGCATGGTCGACATGCATGAAGGTGAAGGAGCCTGCATTGGCCATGTCTTTGCCGAGCCGTTGCTCCATCTCGCTGAGGCCCGACAGATCCGCTTCGGTCGAAGACGGGAACGGTTTGTCGATCACGAGTTTCTCCGTCATGGCCTGCTTGGAGACCATCCAGTCGACGAACTCGGCCGCCTCGTCCTTATGCTGGCTCTTGGCGTGGATCATGATCGTGTCTTCCGCAAACACCGACATGACCGGCTTGTGCCCGTCGAATGACGGCATCGGGAAATAGTCCATCGGGACGACGCAGCATTTCGGGTTCTCGCCGCGGAATCGGCCGAGATTGAACGAGCCCTGGTACCAGTGCAGAGCCTTGCCCTGACTCCACGGGACCATCGCCGGGCCGACATCGATCGAGTTGAACGACGGCTCGAAATAGCCTTTTTTGGAGAGGTCGGCCATGATCTGGGTGGTTTCGACGGCGCGTGGATCGGTCCATGGAATCTTGTTGCTGACCAGGCCGTCATAGGTTTCGAGACCGAACTTGTTGACCAGGATTGCAGACCACATGAACTGCGCCGGCCACTTCTTCTGGTTCGCCAGCATGAATGGCCACAGGCCCGCCTTCTTGCCCGCTTCGGCATTGGCCATCAGTTCGTCCCAGGTCTTCGGGACCTTGAGGCCGAGCTTCTCGTAGAGGTCTTTGCGATACCAGACGACCGACGCGCCGACTTCGGTCGGAACGAAGAACTTCTTGTCGCCGAAGGTCGCGAGTGAGACACCGGCCGGGACCAGCGCCTTCGCCCAGCCGTACTTCTGATAGTAGGGAGTGAGATCGGCCGCGAAACCGTTCTTGATGATCTCCGCGGCGCGGCCGCCTTCCCAGGAATAGAAGATGTCGGGTGGATTGCTGGAAGCGAGCTCGATCGTCTGCTTGGTTTTGTAGGTCTCGCCATCGACACTGGCTCCGGTCACGTGGATCCGCGTGCCATTCTTTTTATTCCACTCGTCGATCAAGTAGTTCGCGTAGACTTCCGACGACGGCCACGGCGCACGATAGAAGTAGCGAAGCTCCACCGGTGCGGCCGAGGCTGGTGGGCTGGCGGCACAAATCGCGGAGACCGCGCTGGCTGCGAAGGTCGCCGCCAGAAGCGCGCGGCGGCTCAGGGACATTTTGAAAGGCATGATTTGTCGTCCTCCTAGACACGCCTTTCCGTCTCTCGGCCCGGGCGAATCCCGGGGCGATCGGTGCCTGGCGTGAACGTTCTCCTCCGTTCGCGTCCGCATGAACTGCGAAAGCGTGAGCCAGGGGGAGGCGGTTCTCTTGTGAGCTGAAACTCGCGACCTAGCCTGACATGCGAACGGTAAATTCATCGAAGCGCTTGCGCAAGCGCTTTCTTTGCTAGGAATCGTCTTCTGACCCGGCTGTGGCTCGTGGCTCGCGTGATTCTGGTCGGCGGGTGACGGGCGTGAGGATTGGGTTGCTTGTTCGTCGGAGCAGGATTCTGCTCGCGGCAAAACCGACGGGAGCAGGCCGGTCCGGCGAGGACTACTTATTTACCGAAATTCGTCGAACTCTGCGGACCATCGGGATCCACCCGTGAACGCGCTTCGCGCGATCTCAGAAATTCGCGACCGTCTTCAACCCGAACACCAATGCGTTTGCATTCGTGGTGGTGCCGCCGGGGTTGATCACATACTGGATGTTCGGCCGCACCTGCAGGCCGGCGAGCGGCCGGTAGGTGTAGTAGAGCTCCATGCTGTATTCGTTGCTCTGGACCGCGACCGGACCGAGGCCGGCCAGGTTTTGCAGCTGTTCCGACCAGGCAACGCGGCTGTTGACGTGGGTGGTGCCGACCGCAAATCCGATGTCGTCCTCGGGGCGGGACTGGAACGGGCCGGTATAGGTCAGACCGCCGGCGATTTGATAATCGGTGGTCGCCGTCCGCCGGTCGGCCATTGTCGCATTCAGAAACAGGCTCAATGCACCTGAGGAATCTGCGCGCGACGGGTGGATCACCTGCTGAAGGAAATTGACGTAGATGCCGTAGCGCCCGCGGCTCTGCAGCAGCGGCTGTCCGCTGAGCACGGCCGGGTTGCCGTTGATGTCGGTGACCACATCGGGCGCGGTCGACGTGTCATACCAGCCGCCGAACTTGTAGCTGCCCTGCAGATCGCCGAACTTCGGCAACCATCCGAGCTCTGCCGGGATCAGGAGACCCGTGGATCCCGAATAGAACACCGGAAGTGCCGATTGCGCCACCTTCAGGTAATTGGGATTGGCGTCAAACACGCCGAACTGAAAATAGCCAAAACCCTGCAGATTGAACTTCAGCCTGGAAGCCCATTGGCTGACCGGCCAGTTGTAGATGTAATTGCCGACGAGGTTGCCGGGTTGCGCGCCGCAGAATGTCAGGTTCTCGAAGTCGCAGGAGAACGCTGCGAAGTCCTCGCCGAACGTGATCCGCCCGATCTTCCAGTCGACCGCGCCGTCGATGAATTTCTGGTCGTACCAGAATTGCGTGAGCCGCAGCGTCTGGCCGCGCCCGAATACTTCCTGCACCTGTTGCAACGTGCCGAGGCGCGCGTCATCGCTCAAATTGCTGCCGTTGCGGTCCGTCCATGTAACCTGGACCGTGCCGCCGGGCACGACGCCCAGCTTGGTGAGATCGAACGTCGTGCCAAAGGTCCATTGATCGGTGTAGGCGACCTGACGGCGGTCACCGCCCGTTGCATTGCCGGCGATCTCGCTGGTGTAGCCAAACTGGAAATCGATGCCTGCATTCGACAGCCGGGTTCTCGCGCCGTTCCAGTCGCCGAACAGCCAAGGCACCGCTGCCACAGCCGGGCTGGCCGCGCCGGCGGGAATCGTCAGGTCGGCGGCATAGGCGGCGTCGCCGACCGCACAGACCGAGATGATTGAGAGAACCAGCCAAAGGCAGAGCGTCGCTGGATGCTTCGCTCGCTCACCGGATGATGCCATCATGACGATGCTCCCGGGTTCAGTCCTTCAACGCGTAGGCGATGATGTAATCACCGCGCTTGGTGCCGAACGAGCCGTGGCCGCCGGCTGCAGTGACGACATATTGCTTGCCGTCGACCTCGTAGCTCATCGGTGTCGACTGGGCGCCGGCCGGCAATCGATCTTCCCAGACCACCTTGCCGGTACGCACGTCGTAAGCCCGGATCGTGTACTCGTAGGTTCCGGTGTAGAATGCGACCCCGCCGGCGGTCGTGATCGGCCCACCCAGCATCGGCACGCCCATCTTGAAGGGGAGGGGCAGCGGCGTGGTATCTCTGATCGTGCCGTTGGGATGCTGCCAGACGATCTTCATCGTCTTCAGATCGACTGCGGCCATGTAACCCCATGGCGGCCGATAGCACGGCACGGAGAGGGGCGAGAGAAAGCTCCAGATATCCACCCCGAACGGCGTGCCATACATCGGCTGCACCCCGACCTCGCTGCCGACCGGCTTCTCGGCTGTCGGCGCCGGAGGATTCAGCGGGCCGCGCGGAATCAGCCGTGACGCGAACGGCAACGCCATCGGGTTGGCGATGGCGATCTGTCTCACCGGATCGACGGCAATGCCGCCCCATTCGAACATGCCGAGATTGCCCGGGAAGACCAGCGTGCCCTGCAACGACGGCGGCGTGAAGGTGCCCTCGTAACGCAATTGATGGAACATGATCCGGCACAGCAGCTGGTCGAAGATCGTGCCGCCCCACATGTCCGCGCCGGTCAGCTTCGCCTCCGGGCGGAATGTCAGGTCGGAAAACGGCTGTGTCGGCGCGGTGCGGTCGCCGGGCGCGGCCCCCTGCGGCACCGGACGATCCGGCGCCGGCACGATCAGCTCACCGTTCCTGCGGTCGAGCACGAACAAGTTGCCCACTTTGGTCGGCTGGATGAGTGCGGGAACGATGCCCTTGGGCGTCATCACATCGATCAGGCTCGGTTGCGCGGGAACGTCCATGTCCCAGAGGTCGTGACGCACGGTCTGGTACGACCAGGCGCGCCTGCCGGTGTTGATATCCAGCGCAACGATAGAGCTGGAATAGCGCTCGACGAGTTCATTGCGATTGCCGCCCCAGATGTCGGGCCCGTTGTTGCCGGTGGGGATGTAGACGAGGTTCAATTTCGGATCGAACGCGGCCGCGATCCATGAATTCGGCGAACCGTTGACGTAATGACGCGTCGGCGACGGCATCTCATTCTCGTCCGCTGCGCCGGAGTCCCAGACCCAAACCAGCTTGCCGGTGTAGACATCGAAGCCGCGGATCACGCCCGAGGGCACTTCAACCGCATAATTGTCGATCACCGCGGCGGCAACGACCAGGATCTTGTCACTGACGACCGGCGGTGACGTCGGCTCGAAGAAGCCCACCGTCTTGATCCCCATCCCTTGCTGGAGATCGAGGGAGCCATGATCGCCAAAACCATCGCAGGGCTTGCCGCTGTCGGCATCGAGCACGATCATGCGCCCGTCATTGACGGGCAGGAAGATCCGCCGCGGGCATTCGGCGGGCGCCGGAGCGCCGCCGCTGTCGACCGCGCCTGCCGCGGTCTCGTGGTAGGAGACGCCGCGGCAGGTCATGTGCTGGAACGTCTTGTTGAACGTCAGCTTGGGATCGTACCTCCAGCGCTCTTTGCCGGTCTTGGCGTCGAGCGCAAACAGCACCTGGTGCTGTGAACAGAGATAGAGCGTATCGCGCACCTTGATCGGGGTGACCTCGAAGGTCGTCTCGCCGGAATCCTCTGGCGTGGGCATGTCGCCGGTGCGGAAGATCCAGGCGACCTTGAGGTTGCCGGCATTGTCAGGCGTGATCTGCTTTAGCGGCGAATAGCGTTGTCCGAATTGGGTGCGACCATAGGCACGCCAATCGGCATCGGGTTGCGGGTCGGCTTCGCTTTGCTGCACCACAGAGCCGGGCTCGACGATCGTGCCGTTGATGTTGTGATAGCTGGACAGAAGCGCGATGACGAGGACGACCGAAGCCGCGGCGACGCCGGCCCAGAGTGGCGCCGTCGCGCTTCGGTAGGACACCGGCTCGTCTCGCAACAGCCCGCGCACGATCATCGGCGTCAGAAGCCAGAGCGCCATCGGGAAGATGACGTCGCCGCGTGCCGCGAGCGGCCACCAATCAAATTGGACCTCTGAGATGGCCCACGCCAGCGTACCGACCAGCACGATCGCAAACAACCACAGCGCCGAACGGCGCTGTGCCATCAACAACGCACCGGTGGCGAGAATACCGACACCGAGGATGATGTAGAAAATGGAACCACCCAATGCGGCAAGCCAAATGCCACCGCCCGCGAGGATCAGGCCGATCAAGGCGTAGATGAGACCCGTGATAAAGACTGCCCTGGATCGCTGCATGGCTGCTCCGGCGCTTGAAAGGGACCTGACCTGTCCCCGCGCAAGCGCAACGGACGGCGTCCATCTTCAAGGACTGTGGTGCAATCAACTACAACTGGCAACCGTCAACTGCTGCGCTGGCGCAACACTCGCCGCGTAAAGTTGCGAGAGAAAAGCGTGCACAAGCAAGGTTCTTCAAAATGCGCGCGCAATGTTCAAAAACCTGTGACACGGCTCAATCGCTCGCAGGCTTGTCGAGAAAGGTGTACAGCGCCCGAATTCTGCCGTGCTCGAAGATCGCAATGTCCATGCCCGTGACGACGGGAGGAGCTCCAGCCGGTCCCAGATGCCACTGCAAGCGACCGAGATCGTGATTCACCTCAGCGGGCGCTGTCGCGCGAAACACAAATCCGGGAGCTTCCTTGAGAATGCGTTCGATCTTCGCGTTGAGAGCGTCGTGGCCGACGACGCGTTCCCCCCGCTTCAAAGAACGTGCAGTTCGGCGTGTAGATGTCGGCGATCGCGACCGCCCGGCGCGCGCGATCTGACTGCCCGAATATGTCGAGCAGGTTCCTTTCCATCAGAGGACCAAGTGTGTCGCTCATCGCTCGTCCTCCAGTTCAGAACATGCCGTTGGCGTTGGCGCGCGGCACATTCGGCGCGAGCCACGGAGCCGCGTTCCTGGGGTCCCCGACGAGCTGCAAGGTGTCCCAGTGCTCGATGGCTTTTCCGTCGGCGTCCATCTTGTAGATGTCGACGCCGGCGATCCCCGTATCATTCGGATCGTCGTTGAACAGATTCAGAAAATTCACGTGCGCCCACACATAGTCGCCGACGGCGATGATCTTGTGGACAACGACACGGGCCCGCGCGCGCTCCCGGGTGATCTGGCCGAAGAATCTTCCAAGCGCGTCCGGTCCGTCGGCAATGAGCGGGTTGTGCTGGACGTAGGCGGGGCTGATGAACCTGGCGACTGACGCCTCAGACTTCTTCTGGTTGATCACAAGGTCGTAGAAGCCAAGGATATTGGTCTTGTTGCGAACGGCGCGGCCGTCATTGGAATCGAACAGCTCGATCATGGATAACTCCTGTTGTGAAATGTGGATGTGCCGGTGGCCCTAGCCGAGGCCGACGATCCGGAGGCGCAACGCATCCAGTTCGTCGTCGGATTTTTCGCGCGCGGCCCGGAGCATCTCATCGGCGTCCGTGCCGACCGGCGCGCGGCTTGGTGCGGGCATCTGCTCGGCCAGCTCGATGACGCGCCTGGCCGCCAGGACGGAGTCGAGCCCGCTGCTCTGCATGCCATTGAGCGTGGTTGCGAATGTGTTGAAGGACTGTCCGTACAGGCCGCGTTGTTCGGCCGTCATGTCGTCGGCGACGCGTGCGAGGGCCGCTACCGTTTTGGCGGGGCCGCCCGTTCTCATGTTGCCCGCAGCCGCGACGACGATGTCGACCCCAAAGGACTTCAGCTCGGCGCGGTAGACGGCCGCAAACACCTCCATGGCCGCCTTCGACGCGCCTGATGGCCCGTTGAAGGGAAGGGGGACGCTCGCCGTCCAGGTGCTGACCTGGACGATGCGGCCGCGCGCCTTCCTGAGCGCGGGCAGGAAAGCGTTCATGACCGACAGGGCCCCGAACACGTTGACGTCGAACTCGCGCCGGATAGCGTCGAGAGGCAGGACCTCAATCGGGCCCGGGGTGAGGATGCCCGCATTGTTGATCAAAAGATCAAGCCCGGAATCGCCGAGCGCGTCGGACACGCCACCCGCCCAGGCTTTCACGGCCTGCTCTCTCGTCATGTCGCAAACGGTCAGGCTGACACGCCCGCCGGAGGCGTCCTTCAGATCCTGGACCTCAGCGATGGACATGGCCGTGCCGAAAACGACGTAGCCTTTGGCAGCCAGTCCAAGCGCGATATCGCGGCCGAGGCCGCCGCCGGCGCCGGTGACTGCGGCGGAACGATGCGGGTGCTCCGAAGGGCTCGGCATTTGAGGTCTCCGTTTCAACGAGCGGCGAAGCGCTTGGAATGCACCATTGTCCGCTCTGACCGGTTCATGTTGTCGTTCCACTCCACGATGCGATAGCCTCGCGATCTGCCCAGCTATGTCGCAGAAATCGGAACGCCGACCATGGATATCGAAGACTTGCGGACCTTTGTCGAAGTGGCAGATGCCGGCGGCGTATCGCCGGCCGCGCGCCGGCTCGGCGTATCGAAATCGATCGTCAGCCGGCGGCTGTTCCGGCTGGAAGCCGAACTGGGCGTTCAGCTTCTTGCAAGGACAACGCGCGGCTCTGCGCTGACCGAGGCTGGTGTCACGTTCCGTGACCACGCTGCCCGCGTCTGCGCCGAAATCGATGTCGCGCGGGAGACGATCCTGCCCGCAGGAGACCTGCGTGGTCGCCTTCGTATCGCAGCGCCGCTGACCTTCGGCCCGACGCTGTTGGCGCCGGTGTTTGCGGAGCTGGCGCGGCGCCATCCGCTGCTCCACGTCCATGCGAGCTACAATGATCGCTTCGTGGATATTGTCGGCGACGGCTTCGACTGTGCGGTACGCGTAGGCTATCTCGGCGATTCAAACCTGATGGCGCGTCGCGTCGGGCCGATCCATGGTGCCCTCGTCGCAAGCCCGGATTATGTCAGGGAGCATGGAGCGCCCGAGACGCCGGATGAGCTCCTGACGCATCAGGCGCTCATGCAGGGCACGGAAACCTGGCAGTTCATCGATGGGGAGAAGACTATCTCCATTCATCCGCAGGGGCGCTTCAAGGCGGACAATGGCACTGCTCTTGCCGTTGCCGCAGTCGCAGGGATCGGAATCGCCTGGCTTCCGCACTGCCTCGTCGAGGACCATTTGGCCTCCGGCGCTCTCGTGCCGGTGATGACACACTATCCTCCTCCGACCGCCGGATTGTTTGTCGTCCGGCCGCCGGGACAGCACCCCGCGCGAAAAGTCCGCGTTCTGACTGAACTGCTGATCGAGCATTTCGGATAGTTGAGGGTTATTCAGCTACGATCTGCGACCGCTATGGCTGCGGCGCGTTCAGACGATCACTGCAAGATGACCAGGTTGGCCAATCCGGCAAATGGATTTGTGGATCGCAATCCTTGATTGAAGTTGATTGATACAATAATACCGTCATCGCCGGAAGCGATGCATGTGGTGGGCTGGTGAAGACGATCATTGCAGACGATCACGCCGTGGTTCGGGAAGGTCTGAAACAGCTTCTGTCGACCGTAGACCAGCTTACAATCAGTGGAGAGGCCGCGAACGGTGAAGCCGTTCACCGGCTGCTGAATGAAGGCGCCGCCGATCTTCTCATCCTCGATCTCGGCATGCCGGGCGTGAGCGGGTTTCAGTTCATCGCGAACCTGAAAGCCGAATGGCCGGAGCTGCGCGTTCTCGTCCTCACCGCCAATGTTGAGCCACGCTCGGTTCGGGCGGCGTTTTCCGCTGGCGCGAACGGCTATTTGACCAAGAGCGGCGATCCATCCGAACTCATCGCTGCAATCGATGCCATCAGAAAAGGCAACCTCTATGTGGCGGAGGAGGTTCGCTTTGCGGTGGACCAGCATGACAGCCTGAACGAAGCCCCGGAGCCCACGGCCGCGATCATATCTCCGGTCACGCTGACAAGGCGTGAGCGGCAAATCCTGGGGATGATCCCTCACGGCGCCACCAGCCGCGACATCGCCAACCGTCTCGGCATTAGCCCGCTGACCGCCCGGAAACATCGCGAGAATCTGATGCGGAAGCTTGATCTGCACAGTGGTGCTGAATTGACGGCCTACGCAATTCGTCTCGGGCTTCCATCGGGCTAGCGCAACGGCAACTCGCGAACGAAGCCGCCGCAACCTACCGGCGCGCTGAGAGGTCTCGATGCAGGAAGATTCGATGCAGGAAGACAAGATACGCGAGGCGCTCGTCGAACTCTTGTATCGCAATTCCTATGGGGTGGTGGCCTCCAACGTCCTCATCTCCCTGGCGGCGGCGTACGTCCTGAGGAGCACCGTACCTGCGAGCTGGTTGGTCGGATGGCTCGGTGCGCTGTATCTGCTCACCGCCATACGCGTCCTGGCGGCGCGCCGGTTCTTCAGCGGAAATCGAGAACCAGCGTCTGTGTGGCGATGGGCGTGGCTCGCGGCTGCGTTTTCCTGCGTGTCGGGCCTGCTGTGGGGAATGCTCGGCTGGGTTGGGTTCGTTCCTGAACAGCCCGTTCCTTTTTTATTCACCATTGTTGCCTTGACCGGTCTGGTCTGCGGCACAGTTCCGTCGCTCTCGGCCTTTCCGCCGGCTCTCGTCGGCTCGATCATCGCAACGGTGCTACCGGTCATGGTGCGCTCCATTATCAATGGAGGTGAAAGCGCCGGCGCATATCTCGCACTGCTCACGGGGCTTGTGACCATCAATCTCTATTATTGCCGCACAACGCACCGCATGCTGCGTGAGACCATCAGGTTGCGCCTGGAAAATGTCGAGCTGGTTGGCCATTTGCAGGAAGAACGCGACCGCGCGCAAGCTGCCGATCGTGCGAAAACGCGTTTCCTCGCCGCCGCCAGTCATGACCTGCGCCAGCCGATCCATGCTCTGAGCCTGCTGATCTCCACGCTCGCCGTGCTGGGTCACCGCGGCGCTGTCCAATCCGCCGATGCACGCGATCTGGCGGGCAAGGCAAAATCCATTGTCGGCAATCTCAGCGCCCTTCTGAATGGACTGCTCGATATCTCCCGGCTTGATGCCGGTGTCGTCACTGTTGCGAGGGAAACGGTGAATCTCTCCCAACTGTTCTACCAACTCAGCAACGAGTTCGCTTCAGCGGCGAAGGATCGCGGCCTCGATTGGCGCGTTGTTGAAAGCCAACTCCAGGTGGACAGCGATCCCATGATGCTGAAGCGGGTGTTGGGCAATCTGCTGTCGAACGCCTTTCGATATACGATATCCGGCGGCGTTCTGCTCGGCTGCCGCAGGCGCGGCGCTGCGGTGGAAATCCAGATATGGGATACCGGCCCCGGCATCCCCGCAGATCAGCATGCCATGATCTTTGAGGAATTCGTGCAGTTGCAGAACCCGGCGCGGGATCGCACGCAAGGCCTTGGCCTCGGCCTTGCCATCGTTCGCCGCACCGCCGCACTGCTGCAACATTCCCTGAAGGTGATCTCCGTCACCGGGCGCGGCTCGATGTTTTCCGTCACGGTTCCGCAAGCCAGTACGGTGGCGCCTCTCTTGCCCGACAACAAGTCGTCACCCGCAGGCATCGCCGTCAGCATCATGGTCGTGGAAGACGAGAGGGATGTTCTCGATGTCATGGTGCAGTTGCTGACGCTCCAGGGGCATCGCGTTTATGCCGGCCGCTCTGCCGCCGAAGTGCAACAGATACATGCAGAGGCTATGACCGCCGGCGATGCGCCGGTCGATCTGATCATCGCCGACTACCGCCTCGAAGATGGTGCTACCGGTCTGGACGCAATCCAGGCTCTCTGCGCCCATATCGGCCATTGGGTTCCTGCACTTATCGTGACCGGCGATACCTCGCCGTCACGCATCAAGGACGCCACCGCCAGCGGACTTCGTATCCTGCACAAGCCGATCACAGGCGAGGAATTGTACGAAGCAATCGTTGCAGCCTGTGTTGGCGGCGAGGAATCGCTCGAGACCAGTCGCTAAAGGCACGTCCGGCGCTGATCTCCCACGGCGCGATCAGCCTGCGGCGGCGCAGGGCGTGTCGACATTGGCAGCCTGACCGGCGACGAAATACGACATCTGCCGTATCGCTCGCAAACGAGCCTGACGATATCTATCCCCCCGAACTGGACGCGCTTGAACGGCAGCCGGTTGGTCAGCTCGACCGGCGTGGCCTCCGATTGGCGCGCCCGCATCTCTGTTTGGAAGCGCAGTTGGGTCTGCGGGCTGGAAAGAAATTGCCGACAAGAACCACTTCCGACCCGAAAGCGCGCCGGCGCGGTTTGCTCGGAAGCACTGCGCTTGTCGGCGCAATCGTCTCCGCCTCCCTTGTTGTTGGCTTCGCCCCCGCCTTCGCCGCGGGCGGCGACGGCGGCGGCAATGCCGGATCGGGCGGCGCAGACAGCACGACGATCGCGGGTGGCAACGGCGCGCCGGGAGCGACGGCGGGACAGGGCGGCGGCGGTGGCGGCGCCGGCATCGGCCCGGGATCTGACGGCTCCGGCACCGCGGGCGGCGTTGGCGGAGCCGGCGGCAATGGCGCGGCCGGCGGTACGGCGGGCACCAATACGACGGCGGGCGGCACTGGTGCCGCGGGAGCGGCAGCCGGCGATGGTGGCGGTGGCGGCGGTGGCGGCGCAGTCTCGCTTGTCATCTCCGGGGTTATCAATGGCGGCACTTTCGACGCGAGCGCGGGCGGGGCGGGCGGTGCCGGAAACGGAACTGGTGCGGGCGGCGGCGGCGGTGCCGGCGGCGTCAATATCCTTGCAAACGGTGCGATAACGTTTGTGATCAACCCGGTCAGTCAGCGGTTCGGCGGCTTTGGCGGCGCGGGCGGCGCGAGTGCGGCCGGGCTTGGCGGCGCGGGCGGCTCTGGCGGTGCTGGTTTTGTTTTTCCGTCGTTCGGCGCAGCCAGCACCCTGACGCTCGACACCGGCGCCATAGCCGGCGGCGGGACCGGTGGCGCGGGCGGCATCGGCGGGGCAGGAACCGGTGCCGGGGGTGCCGGCGGGGTTGGCGTTTCGGCAGCCAACACCACGATCAACAATAACGGCGGCACGATCACCGGCGGCAATGGCGGCGCGGGTTCGACCAATGGCGCCGGCGGCGCGGCCGTCGTCGGCTCCGACCTGACGATCACCAACGCCGGAGTCATCTTGGGTGGACTTGCCGGCGACGGCGTGACGCGGGCCAATGCCATCACCTTCACCGGTGGCACCAACACAATCAGCTTCAGTGGTGCGACCTCCGGCATGACCGGCAACATCGCCGTCACCGGCTCGCTGAACTTCAATCAAGCTACGAACGTGGCGGTTTCAAACGTCATCACGGGCAGCGGCAGCGTTACCAAGAGCGCAGCTGGGACCTTGGCACTGACCGGAGCCAACATTTACAGCGGTGGCACCAACATTGCTGCTGGTTCAATTTCCATCGGCAACATTGCGGCGCTCGGGACAGGCACTCTGACCTTCACCGGCAACAACACCGCACTGGAGTCGACCGTCTCGGGATCGCTTGCCAATGGCATTACCGTCAGTGCAGGGGTTTCGGCAACGATCGGAGCCAGCGCGGGCAATACGTTGACGATTGCGAATAGTCCAATTCACCTTGATGGCGGCGCCGGGACAACCGTGCATTTTGGTTCGACGACGGATACCGGCACGGTCTTTCTTGGTGCTGGTGCTGTAGGCACTATCAGCTCCGGTACCGCTATTGCCATAGACGGCGGAACGGTGGTCGTCGGCAACCCCTTCTATATCAGCAATGCATCCGGAGGATTAACCGTTGGCTCCGGCGCGACAACCGCGACGCTAGATCTGAATGGCCGTTCAGAGACGTCCACTAATCTCACCGGTACGAGCGCAGGCACCATTCTCAGCAATACGACATCGGCTACTCTCAACGTCTTCAACTCCGGGAATTCAACCTTTGCCGGTACGCTTGCGGACGGTACCGGCGGATTGACCCTGCAAAAGACCGGCACCGGGAAATTGACGCTTTCCGGCGTCAACACTTACTCCGGTGGCACCAGCATCCTTGCCGGCACGCTTGCAGGTGGCGCGGCGAACGCGTTCAGCGCCACCAGCGCGATGACGATCAATGGCGGCACCGTCGACCTCGGTGGCTATGCGCAGACCATCAACAACGTGGCGCTGGCGGGCGGCGCGCTGAAGAACGGTTCCCTGACTGGCACAGTCACCTCGACCGGCGGCGGGATCGGCGGTCTTGGCGGCAGCATGAGCCTGGTCGCGAATGGCGGCACCACCACGGTGACTGGCCCCAATACCTATAGCGGCGCGACCACCGTCAACAACGGTGCCCTCCTGTTCACTCCCATCGACAATGCGTTCAGCGCGGCCAGCGCGGTGACGATCAACAGCGGCGGCACCTTCCTTCTCAGCGGCTCCCAGCAGACCATCAACGCGGTAGCACTGGCAGGCGGATCGCTAGCGTCGGGCACACTGACCGGTGCGGTCACCTCGACCGGCGGCACGCTGATCGACATGTTCGGCAGCATGACCCTGACCGCGACCGGCGGCACCACCACCGTGGGCGGCTTCAGCAGCGGCTATACCGGTGCGACCACCGTCAACAACGGCGCAACCCTGCTGGGCGGTTTCGCCAACGGGTTCAGCGCCGTCAGCGCGACAACGATCAACAGCGGCGGCACGGTCGATCTCGGCGGCTTTGCGCAGACCATCAACAATGTGGCGCTGGCGGGCGGCCTGTTGACCAACGGTGCGCTGACCGGCGCGGTGACCTCGACCAGCGGCACGCTCGCCAGCATCGGCGGCGGCATGAGCCTGACCGCGAATGGCGGCCTCACGGCGTTCTTGTTCGGCAACACCTATACCGGCGCCACCACGGTCAATAACGGTGCCATCCTGTTCAGCATCGTCGACAATTCGTACAGCGCCGCCAGCGCGATGACGATCAACACCGGCGGCACCGTCAATCTCGGCGGCACGTCGCAGACCATCAATGCGGTGGCGCTGGCAGGCGGGACGCTGAAGAGTGGCTTGTTGAACGGCGCGGTGACCTCGACCGGCGGCACGCTGGACGGCCTCGGCGGCAGCATGAGCCTGACGACGACTGGCGGCCACACCACGGTGACCGGCCCCAATGCCTATACCGGCGCCACCACCGTGAATGGCGGCGTGTTGTCGGTCAACGGTTCGATTACCAGCGACGTGACCGTGAATGCCGGCGGAACGCTCGGCGGCAACGGCACCGTCGGCAACACCACCATCAATGGCGGGGCGTTGGCGCCTGGCAATTCGATCGGCTTGCTGACCGTGCAAGGCAGCCTGACCTTTACCGCGGCTGCGAGCTACATGGTGGAAGTTTCGCCTGTCAGCGCCGACCGCACCAACGTCACGGGTGTGGCGACGCTTGGCGGCGCGACGGTGAATGCGAGCTTTGCGCCCGGCACCTATGTCGCGAAGCAGTACACCATCGTCCATGCGGGCAGCGGGGTGCACGGCAAGTTTTCGGCGCTGGTCAATACCGATCTGCCGTCGGGCTTCACGGCAAGTCTCAGCTACGGCACCGACGATGCGTATCTCGATCTCGCGCTCAGCTTCGTTCCACCGCCGGGCACGGGTCTCAACGCCAACCAGCAGAACGTCGGCAATGCCCTCGTCAACTTCTTTAACTCGACCGGCGGCATCCCGATCGTGTTTGGCGCGCTGACGCCGGCAGGACTGACGCAGCTTTCCGGCGAGGTCGGCTCCGGCTCGCAGCAAGCCACCTTCAATGCGATGAACCAGTTCATGGGCGTGATGACCGATCCGTTCGTCGCAGGACGCGGCGATGGTCTCCCGGCTGTTGGCACGGCTGCCGGTTACGCCGACGAGGAAGCGTTGGCCTACACGCAAAAGCGCCGTCCGGTCGACGCGCTGGTTGCGATCACCACCAAGGCGCCGCCGATCGTGCCGAGTTTCCAGCAGCGCTGGAGCGTGTGGGCGGCGGGCTTTGGCGGATCGCAGACCACCGACGGCAACGCGGCTCTCGGCTCGAACAGCATCACAAGCAGCATCTATGGCACGGCGGTCGGCGCCGATTATCGCGTCTCGCCGGATACGCTCGCCGGTTTTGCGCTCGCTGGCGGCGGCACCAATTTCTCGGTGGCAAATAACCTCGGCGGCGGTCGCTCGGACCTATTCCAGGCCGGCGCGTTCATGCGTCATAACGCAGGCGCGGCGTATCTCACCGCCGCGCTGGCTTATGGCTGGCAGGACATCGCCACCGATCGCACAGTCACGGTCGCCGGCACCGACCGCCTGCGCGCCGAGTTCAAGGCCAATGCCTGGTCGGGCCGGCTTGAGGGTGGCTATCGTTTCGTCAGCCAGGGATTTGGCCTCACGCCTTATGCCGCTGGTCAGTTCACGACCTTCGATCTGCCCGCTTACGCCGAAGTGGCCATCGCCGGCAGCAACATCTTTGCGCTGGCCTACACTTCGAAGAGCGTCACCGATACCCGCGGCGAACTCGGCCTGCGCACCGACAAATCCTTCGCCCTGCACGACGGCGTGCTGACCCTGCGCGGCCGCGCCGCCTGGGCGCATGATTTCAATCCGGACCGCAGCCTCGGCGCGACCTTCCAGACGCTGCCCGGCGCGAGCTTCGTCGTCAACGGCGCCGCGCAGGCGTCCAACTCCGCGCTTGTCACCGGCGCGGCCGAGATGAAATGGCTCAATGGCTGGTCCACCGCGGCGACCTTCGAGGGTGAATTCTCCAATGTAACCCGCTCCTACGCCGGCAAAGGCGTCGCGCGATACCAGTGGTGAGCGGCGCCCTGCCGGGCCAAACCGACAAGAAGGTGATTTGAACATGGCAATTTTCGATAGCTCCCGCGCCCGGCGACCATCGCCGGCTCTCAGGGCGTGGACATTCGCTGTCCTGGCTGGCTTCGGCATTTTGCATGTCGTCGGAGCATACATGCTGCATCACGCCCCGAGTATCCGGCCCATCGAAACAGCAACGATGGCGGCCGACGGCGACTAGATGGATTGGCTCTGTTGTCACTTGCGTGCGTTCGGATGGCCTCGCGCTGTCCGGCTATTGCCGACGATCACCATTTTCCAGGAAGCGATACCATGTCAGACATTGCGGTCTATCTGGTGCTGAGTGCGGCGGTTTTTGCCGGCGCGTTCGTGTCGGGCCTTTCCGGATTTGCTTTCTCGGCGGTCGCCGGCGCCATCCTGCTACACGTTTTTCCGCCCATGGAAGCTGTGCCGTTGATGATGGCTTGCAGCATCACCGTACAAGCGGCCAATCTGTTTGCGCTACGCAAAAGCATGCAATGGAAGACCAGCCTCGTTTTCATCGCTGGCGGACTATTGGGCATTCCGATCGCGATTTATCTGCTCCAGAATGTTGATACCGGGATCTTCAGACTGGGGTTTGGAATTCTCGTATCGCTCTACGCGGCCTATGCCTTGTTGCGGCCAACGGCTGCCTATTTGCGTCAGATGGACAGCCGAGGCAGCAACGCGCTGGTGGGGTTTGGTGGCGGACTGGTCGGCGGCTTGACCGCGATGCCTGGCGCGCTTCCTGCGATCTGGTGCGATTTCCATGGTCTCCCGAAAACCCAGCAGCGCGGCCTGGTTCAGCCCTATATCGGGGTCATGCAGCTTTTCGCCCTCGCTCTCATGCTTTCGCACCACAGCCTGTCGTTGAAGGTCCTGATCGACTTCGGCATTTCCTTGCCCGCCTTGGCTGCCGGAACGGCTGTCGGGATCGTCCTGTTCGGACGGATCAACGAAGCCGCCTTCAAACGGATCATCCTGGGCTTATTGCTGTTTTCGGGACTCTGCCTTGTGATCTAGGGCGGCGCGTCATGGTAAGCGAACGCAGTCTCTTGCGGGATTAGGCATGCAGCCTCCCTTGACCCGATCAGGCTTCTTGGATTGATTGGACTATCCGACGTCGCGGCGTCGTCACCAGACCGACGTCAGCAATTGTAAGCAGCTATGTATCTCGGCATCGATCTCGGCACCTCGGCGGTCAAGACCGTTCTCGTTGATGGCGCGCAGCGCGTGATTGCGAGCGAGAGCCGGGCCTTGACGATTGCATCGCCGCAGCCGGGCTATTTCGAGCAGGATCCCGCGCAGTGGCTCGAGGCGACCTTTGCCACTCTGGACGCCTTGAAGGCATCGCACGGAAAACAGCTGGCAGCGGTTGAAGGCATCGGGCTGTCCGGCCAGATGCATGGCGCCACGCTGCTCGATGCGAGCGACACGCCGTTGCGGCCTTGCATCCTGTGGAACGACGGACGGTCCGCCGCGGAGTGCCGTGTTCTAGAACAACGCTGGCCCGCCTTGCGTGCGACGACGGGCAACAAGGCGATGCCCGGCTTCACCGCGCCAAAACTGCTCTGGATCGCCGCGCACGAGCCCGAGATTTTTGCGGCGACGACACGCGTCCTGATGCCGAAGGCCTATCTGCGGCTGGTGCTGTCAGGCGAGGCGATCGAGGATGTCTCGGACGCGTCGGGATCACTATGGCTCGACGCGGCGGGCCGGGACTGGTCGGATGCGGCGCTGGCTGCGACCGGCCTGTCGCGCGCGCACATGCCGCGCCTGGTGGAGGGGTGCGCGCCCGCAGCCGCATTGCGGAGCGAACTGGCGCAGCGCTGGGGCATGGTTCGGCGGCCGATGATCGCGGGCGGCGCTGGCGACAATCCGGCTGGAGCCATCGGCATCGGCGCAATCAGGCCCGGAACCGCGTTCATCTCGCTGGGAACCTCAGGCGCCTTGCTGGCGCCGACCAGCCACATCGCCGCCAATCCGGACCGCGTGGTCCACACGTTCTGCCATGCCATCCCTGGAATGTGGATCCAGGCCGGCGCGATCCTCTCGGCGGCCTCGTGTCTGGCCTGGGCCGCGCGGTTGTTCGGCGTCACTGAAACCGAGCTGCTGGCGTCACTGGGCGCGCGCCCGCAGGCGCCGTCTCCTGTGAGCTTCCTGCCTTATCTCGCCGGCGAGCGGACACCGCATGACGACCCCGTCGTGCGCGGCATGCTCGACGGCTTGAGCCATGGCACCGACCGCATGGCGATCGTGCAGGCCGTGCTCGAGGGCGTCGCCTTCGCGCTCGCCGATTGCCGGGACGCGCTTGGCGACGCCGGCATTGCGGTGACGGAAGCCGATGTCATCGGCGGCGGATCGCGGTCCCGGTTCTGGCTGTCGGTGCTGGCCAATGTTCTCAATGTTCCGATCCATCGCTTTGCCGACGGTGAAACCGGCGCGGCGTTCGGTGCGGCGAGATTGGGGCGGCTTGCTGTCACCGGCGAGGCAATCCCCGCCGTCTGCACACCGCCCCAACGCGTCGAGACTTTCGAACCCGATCGCGCGCTGGTCGAATCCTATGCAGGGCGGCTTCCCGCCTGGCGCCAACTGTATCGGCCGCGCCACTAACTTCGCGTCACGTCCGCATTTCTGCCTGTTCGCTGTTGCCCTGTGCGACGGCCTTTTGTTTAATGGGTGAACCGCGCTTACAAAACGAGATGCGGACAGAAAACGCATTGTGCGCCGGGAGGCACGATGAACGATCCGATCCTCGAGATGCGGGGAGTTTCAAAATCCTTCTTCGCCATCAAGGCGCTGCGCGCGGTTGATCTCACCGTCTATGCCGGCGAGATTCATGCCTTGATGGGTGAGAACGGTGCCGGCAAATCGACGCTGATGAAAATCCTGTCGGGTGCCTACCGGCCCGATCCCGGCGGCGAGATCCGCATCGAGGGCAAGCCGGCGCGCATCGAAGGCCCGCTTGGCGGCCGTGCGGCGGGCATCTCGATCATCTACCAGGAACTGTCTTTGGCCCCCAATTTGAGCGTTGCGGAGAATATTTATCTCGGCCGCGAGCTCTCGCGTTCAGGTTTGCTGGCGCGCGGCACCATGCGCGAGGGCGTCGGCCCGATCCTGGAGCGGCTGGGGGCGGACTTCCTGCCGTCGACATTGGTTGCGCATCTCTCCATGGGCCAGCGCCAGCTCGTCGAGATCGCGCGTGCGCTGCACGCGCGCTCGAAAATCCTGATCATGGACGAGCCGACCACCGCGCTGTCAGCCGGCGAAAGCGAGCGGCTGTTTGCGCTGATCCGTCAGCTCCGTGCCGAGGGGCTTGCCATCATTTACATCTCGCACCGCATGGACGAGGTCTATGCGCTCGGTGACCGCGTCACCGTGCTGCGCGACGGCCGCCTGGTCGGCTCGCTCGACAAGCAGGACATCCGCGCCGACGCCATCGTTCGCATGATGGTCGGGCGCGACGTCTCCTCCTTCTACAAGAAAGATCATGATCCCGAGGCCGGGAAAGGGCACCCCGTGCTCAGCGCTAGCGACATGGCCGACGGGCTGCGCGTCAAGGGTTGCTCGCTTACCGTGCATGCGGGCGAGGTGGTGGGGCTTGCCGGCCTGATCGGCGCTGGCCGCACCGAGCTTGCGCATCTCATCATCGGCGCGGCGACGAAAATTTCGGGCCGTATCGAGCTCGAAGGCCAGCCAATCGAGATCCGCACGCCCGGCGAAGCGCTCGAGGCCGGCATCGCCTATCTGACGGAAGACAGGAAGGCGCTTGGCCTGTTCCTGGACATGTCGTGTCTGGACAACATCAATCTCGCCGTGCTCGGACGCGATGCCAAGCTCGGCTGTTTCCTGGATCGCGACAAGGCGCGCGAGCGTGCCGACAGGGCCTTCACAGGGCTCAGCATCCGTGCCGCTAATGTTGGTGTCCCCGCGGGTGGCTTGTCCGGCGGCAACCAGCAAAAGGTGCTGTTGTCGCGGCTGCTCGCCATCGCGCCAAAAGTGCTGATCCTCGACGAGCCGACGCGCGGCGTTGACGTCGGCGCCAAGTCGGAGATCTATTCCATCATCGACAATCTCGCCAAGACCGGCACCGCGATCCTCGTCATTTCGTCCGATCTGCCTGAAATCATCGGTATCTGTGATCGCGTCCTCGTGATGCGGTCGGGGCATATCGCGGGCGAGGTCAGGCGAACCGAGACGGCGCCTTTGACTCAGGAAGACATTATGGGCCTCGCCACGGGGACGGAGCATCTCGATGCCTGACAGCGGATCGACGCAGGCGAAAGCCGCCACGGCAAACGGCTTGGCCGCCGCGCAGGAGACCAAGCGCCAGCGCATCAGGCTCCTGATCCGCGCGGCCGGCATGCTGCCGGTACTGCTGCTGCTCTGCATCGGCTTTCACTATTTGTCGGAGGGCCGTTTCTTCACTGGCCAAAATCTCGGCATCGTCCTGCAACAGGCCGCCGTCAACACCGTGCTGGCCGCTGGCATGACCTTCGTCATTCTCACCGGCGGCATCGATCTCTCGGTCGGCTCGATCCTGGCGGCATCGGCGATGGCGGGCCTGACGATGTCCAAACTGCCCGAGCTGAGCGCACTGTGGCTGCCGGCCGCGGTTCTCACCGGCCTCGGCTTCGGAATCGTCAATGGCGCGCTGATCGCGCTGCTGCGCTTGCCACCCTTCATCGTCACGCTGGGCTCGCTGACTGCCGTGCGCGGTCTGGCGCGGCTGCTCGGCGCCGACACCACGGTGTTCAATCCATCCATTCCCTACGCCTTCATCGGCAACGGATCGCTGACGCTCGTGCCCGGCGTGGCGTCGATCCCATGGCTCTCGGTGATTGCTCTGCTCGTCATCCTGGTCTCTTGGCTGGTGCTGCGCCGGACCGTGCTCGGCGTGCATATCTATGCGGTGGGCGGCAATGAGAGTGCGGCACGGCTTGCCGGCATCAAGGTCTGGGCCGTCGTGATCTTCGTCTATGGCGTG
This sequence comes from Bradyrhizobium rifense, assembly GCF_008123425.1. Taxonomy (GTDB): domain Bacteria; phylum Pseudomonadota; class Alphaproteobacteria; order Rhizobiales; family Xanthobacteraceae; genus Bradyrhizobium; species Bradyrhizobium rifense. Next base: position 25,494 of record NZ_VSSS01000092.1, on the reverse strand, counting down.
TCGGGATTGTTGGCCGGGTTGGGCGGCGCCATGCAGGCAGCGAGGCTCTACGCGGCCAACGGTCTGCAGCTCGGGCAAAGCTACGAGCTCGACGCCATCACCGCAGTCATTCTCGGCGGCACGTCCTTTGTCGGCGGCATCGGCTCGATCTGGGGGACGCTGGTCGGCGCGCTGATCATCGCCGTGCTCTCGAATGGCCTGATCCTGACAGGCGTCTCCGACATCTGGCAATATGTGATCAAGGGTCTGGTGATCATCGGCGCCGTGGCGCTGGATCGCTATCGGCTGCAAGGCTCCGCCAGAACGTAAGGGATGGGGCGCGATACGAGATTCCGTTACGGCAACTGGTCTGCCGTGCCGGATTAAGGACAGACCAGGGAGGAAGCCAATGTTGAAGATGACCATGCTCGCCGGCGCCGCGATGGCGCTTGCCCTGACCACCGCGCCGTCCTCTGCCAAGGAGCTCAAGTCGATCGGCGTTTCGCTCGGTTCGATGGGCAACCCGTTCTTCGTCGCGCTGTCGAAAGGCGCCGAGTTCGAGGCCAAGAAGGCCAACCCCAATGTGAAGATCACCACCGTCGGCTTCGAATACGACCTCGGCAAGCAGGTTACCCAGATCGACAATTTCATAGCCGCCGGCGTCGACCTGATCCTGTTGAACCCCGGCGATCCCAAGGCGATCGGCCCGGCGATCAAGAAGGCGCAGGCGGCGGGTATCGTCGTCGTCGCAGTCGACACCGCGGCCGAAGGCGCCGATGCCACGGTGACCACGAACAACGTCCAGGCCGGCGAGATCTCATGCCAGTACATCGTCGACAAGCTGGGCGGCAAGGGCGATGTCATCATCGAGAATGGGCCGCAGGTCTCCGCCGTGATCGACCGTGTCACCGGCTGCAAGAACGTCTTCGCGAAGAATGCGGGGATCAAGGTGCTGTCCAGCGACCAGGACGCGAAGGGTTCGCGCGAGGGCGGCCTCACGGTCGGGCAGGGCTATCTGACCCGCTTCTCCAAGATCGACGCCATCTTCGCCATCAACGATCCGCAGGCGATCGGCACCGACCTTGCGGCGCGCCAGCAGAACCGTAGCGGCATCATCATCACCGCCGTCGACGGCGCTCCGGACATCGAGGCCTCGCTGAAGGATCCCGCTTCGCCGCAGATTCAGGCGTCAGCGTCGCAGGACCCGTTCTTCATGGCGCGGCGCGCCGTGCAGCTCGGCGTCGGCATTCTCAACGGGCAGAAGCCGGCCTCGACCGTCGAGCTGCTGCCGTCGAAGCTCGTGACCCGCGACAATATCGCGGAGTACAAGGGCTGGACCTCGGACCGCTCGCAGTAGCACGAGCTGCAAGGGGCGGTGATCTTCTGGCAAGATCGCCGCCCACTTACCCTCGCTGGCCCGCGATCTTCGGCACCGTCAGCGCCATTGGCACCGCAACGGCGAAAATCGCGGCTCCCATGATCCACACGAGCCCGGTCCAGCCTGGCCGCGACAGGGCGTAAATCCCGCCGAAGACGAGCGGGCCGAAGATGGCGGCGAGGCTGACGAAGCTTGCGACAACGCCCTGCAATTGGCCCTGGCGTTCGCCATCGACGGCCCTCGACTGGAGCGCGCGCAGTGCAGGCGCGCTGATGCCGCCGAACGCGATCAGCGGGATCAGCGCGAACGCGATCCAGCTCGCTTGCGCGAAGGCGAGCACGACGAGGGCGACGGCCTCGCAGGAGATGCCGAGCAGCAGCGTTCCGCGTTCGCCGAGCCATCCTGTCAGCGGCGCAATGGCGAAGGCCTGCACCAGGGCGACCAATGCGCCGAAGATGCCCAGCGAAATGCCGATATCGGTCGCGGTCCAGTGGAAGCGATCCGTGACGAAGAGCACCCAGACCGTGCTGTAGGTCTGGCCGACGAGACTGACGAGAAGAAACACGAGCAGCAGCGGGATCAGGGTGCGAAAGGTCATCGCCCAGCGCAGCGGGGCGAACGGGTCCAGCGTCCGCCATTCGAACGGCTTGCGCTCGGTGCGGTGCGTCTCCGGCAGAACGAACAGCGCAATCAGGACGTTCACGCTGCTCAATGCGGCAGCGGCAAGAAACGGGGCGCGCAGCGAGATGTCGCCGAGCATGCCGCCGACGACAGGACCGATGACGAAGCCGGCGCCGAAGCAGGCGTGGAACAGGCCGAAGCGGCGGGCGCGCATCGCCTCCGGCGTGATGTCCGCGATGGTCGCGGTGATCATCGCCACGCCGGCTGCCGTCAGACCGGCGATGGTGCGGCTGACGAACAGGAGCCACAAATAGGGCGTGAAGGCCATGACCAGATAGTCGATGGTCGAGCCGGCAAGGGCGAGCAGCAGCACCAGCCGGCGGCCGAGCCGGTCCGACAGGACGCCGAGCACCGGCGTGACGACGAATTGCGTGAGTGCGTGTAGCGCCAGCAGCGTCCCGTAGAGCGCCGACACGTTGTCGGTGCTGGCCATGGCGCGCAGCAGATTTGGCAGCGTCGGAAAGATCAGTGCAATGCCTGATGCCTCGAGGGCGGCGCAGGCGAGGATGGCGACCAGCGGCCGGCTCATGAGATTCTGCGGCCTGTCAGTCAGCCGATACACCTTCCGCGAGAGCGGACGATGCAAGCGGTGGAGCCTCTGTCCAGCGGATGGCATCGGCAATATCAGATGCCGCCCATTTGGCGTGCGCTGCTTCCACCGCCCGAGCGACGGCCTCGTCATCTTCAGGCGCCATCGCGGTCAGGAGATCCGGGCGCTGGCGTTGCGCGATCGCGAGATAGGGATCGTTGGGGATCGGGTGCCAGAGCCAATAGGCCGCGGGCTGCTCTGCTGAGAAGCCATCGACGTGGGTCGCGATCTCTTGTGTGAGTTCGGACGCGGCGGCCTGGGCCGGCATCCAGGTCCGGTACTCGATCGGAGCGAGGATGTTCATCGAAAAGCCTGCCGCGTCGCGGCGTGAGGCAAAGCCGGGCAGAACCAGCGTGCCCGTCCGCGCATAGCGCGCCGGTCCGGGTGGATAGCGGAAGTCGGAATCGTGAGTCTTGACGGTGATGCCGGCGTATTTGGCGCTGGGGTAGACGTCCACCACCATGAAGACGACACCGTTGTTCTGAAGCACCCTGGAGATCTCGGCTCCGGTATTGCGTCTTGCAAACGCAATCGGTGTAGCCGCGGTCGCGCTCCGCCCCGCATAGATCCATCGTTCGGTCGGCGTTGGCTGGCGTCCGATCGAATAGACGAAGCCGACGTTGAAGCCACGATCCCTGAGGTGGGCCGCGAACAGTTCGAGACTGCCGATGTGGGGCACGGCAATGATGCAGCCATTGCGGGATTTCGAAAGCGCCCGCGCGAGACGATCGAGCGCCTTTTTCGGGATCCTGGCCTCACAGCCCATCGCCCTGTCGCGATCCTGCTGCAGATTGGCAAGGTCGAACAGGACGGTGACCCAGGCCGCCAATCCGTCGATCACATGATCGGGCGTCGCGGTGCCGCGGCGAATGATGCTCTGGCGCAGAAACATGTTGTTACCCATCGTGCTCGGGAGGCGCGCGATCACGCTTGCGATCTCGCGTGCAACATCGACCTGGCGTGCGACGGGGACGATGGGGGCCAGACCGTCGACGAGGTTCACGACGGCGGTCTGGATATCTCCGTGCTCACGGGGAAAGGGGCGCGGACTGGACTCGCGCCGTTCAGTGCCTGCTGCTGTTTCCCGGAACGTCACCTGAACCTCAAAACGCGTCAAATCATGCGGGAAAATCTCACCACACAAGTGTTACCAGCTTCTCAAGGTCTCCCTTGAGTCAGCGGCCGTGTCCTTGGTCCCTCGGGCCAAAATCCTCGAAAAAAGAACGGTGTAGCGCGGTAGTGGGTTGACCCCGGCGAACGATATGTCAGAGAGAGGGATGGGTTTCGGACTGAGCTGGAAGCCGGCGTCCCGCCGGGGCATTTTGGGAGCAGTTGCGGATATGGCTGAGCGGGTCGCTCTCATCACCGGCGTGACCGGCCAGGACGGCGCCTATCTTGCCGAACATCTGCTGTCGCTCGGCTATGTCGTGCACGGCATCAAGCGGCGCTCATCCTCGTTCAACACCGCACGCGTCGACCATCTCTACCAGGATCCGCATGTCGGCGACGTGCCGTTCCTGATGCATTACGGCGACATGACGGATTCGACCAATCTGATCCGCCTGGTGCAGCAGATCCGGCCGACCGAGATCTACAATCTCGCCGCCCAAAGCCACGTCGCCGTCAGCTTCGAAAGCCCCGAATACACCGCCAACGCCGACGCCATCGGCGTGCTGCGCCTCCTGGAAGCGATCCGTATCCTCGGCATGGAGAAGGAGACGCGGTTCTACCAGGCCTCGACCTCCGAGCTTTACGGCCTGGTGCAGGAGGTCCCGCAGAAGGAGACCACACCGTTCTATCCGCGCTCGCCTTATGGCGTCGCGAAGCTCTACGGCTATTGGATCACGGTGAACTACCGCGAAGCCTATGGCATGTTCGCCTCGAACGGCATCCTGTTCAACCATGAGAGCCCGATCCGCGGCGAGACCTTCGTCACGCGCAAGATCACGCGCGGCGTGGCGCGCATCGAAGTCGGACTCGAGGAGACGCTCTATCTCGGCAATCTCGAGGCCAAGCGCGACTGGGGTCACGCCAGGGATTACATCGAAGGCATGCACATGATCCTGCAGGCCGACAAGCCCGACGATTTCGTGCTCGCCACCGGCGAGACGCGCTCGGTGCGCGAGATGGTCGAGCTGTCCTTTGCGCAGGTCGGCCGTCGTGTCGAATGGCGCGGCGCAGGCGTCGACGAGACCGGCATCGATGCCAAGAGCGGCAAGACGGTGGTGAAGATCGATCCGACCTATTTCCGTCCGACCGAGGTCGATCTGCTCATCGGTGATTCCAGCAAGGCACGAAAAGTGCTCGGCTGGAAGCCGAAGCGGACCTTTGCTCAGCTCGTCGAGGAGATGGTGGCGAGCGATCTGGCCGAGGCCAAACGGGACATTGCAAATGGCAAGCGCACCGTTTGAGCTGAAGGGCAAAAGCGTCTACGTCGCCGGCCATCGCGGCATGGTCGGCGCCGCGCTCGCGCGCCGGCTGGCGCGCGAGGATGTCAAGCTTGTCACGGTGGACCGGCGCGAGGTCGATCTCTGCAACCAGGCCGCGGTGTTCGACTGGTTCGCGAGGGCGCGGCCGCAGGTGATTTTCCTTGCCGCGGCAAAAGTCGGCGGCATCGTCGCCAACAACACGCTGCGCGCCGAATTCATCTACGACAACATCGCGATCGCCGCGAACGTGATCCAGGCCGCGCATGTGAACCGCGCCGAGAAGCTGATGTTCCTCGGCTCGTCCTGCATCTATCCGAAGCTCGCACCGCAGCCCTTGCGCGAGGACACCGTGCTGACTGGCCCGCTGGAGCCGACCAACGAGCCTTATGCGATTGCCAAGATTGCCGGCATCAAGATGGCGGAGGCCTATCGCAGCCAGTATGGCTCTGACTTCATCAGCGTGATGCCGACCAATCTCTACGGTCCCGGTGATAATTATCACCCCGAGCTGAGCCACGTCGTCGCAGCGCTGATCCGCCGCTTTCACGAGGCGAAACTGGCGGGCGCGAAGAATGTGGTTGTCTGGGGCACCGGAACGCCGCGGCGCGAGTTCCTCTATGTCGACGACATGGCCGATGCCTGCGTGCACCTGATGAAGACGTATTCTGGTGCGGACCTGATCAACATCGGCACCGGCGAGGACATCGCCATCACTGAGTTCGCCCGCGTGGTCGCCGGGATCGTCGGTTACCGCGGCGAGATCAGTTACGACACCTCGCGCCCCGACGGCACGCCGCGCAAGCTGCTCGATATCGGGCGCTTGGAAAAGCTCGGCTGGCGCGCGACGACGTCGCTCGAGGATGGCCTGAAGCGCGCCTATGCGGCGTATCAGGCTGCGGCGTCGGTTCCCGCGCAATAGTCCTCACACGATCAGCCGTCCGTGCCGCTTGGCGATTCCGATCGTGACCTCGGCGCCCGCGTTGAAATCGAGGCGGTCGGCTTCGACGCCGTCGCTGAAGATGACGCCGTTCTCCGCCATCAGTGAACGGATACGCAATTGCTCCTCAACCGCGAGCCGGCCGCAGACGAGACTGGTCTGTGAGTGGCGGCTGGGGAACGGCTCGCGCACCGCGAAGCGCAGTTCGGCCGCGTCCCAGGGCAGGGTCTCGTAACCACCCGGCAGGGGAGGCTGGCCATAGCTGCCGGCGATGGCAAGCGAGCCAGTGACGATGCTCTTGAACCAGGCGGTCGATCCGAGCCCGGTCGCGACGATTAATCCGCTCGATGATTGTCGTTCCGTCGTCCCGCCGGCCGCGATCTCGTAGATCGCCGAGACATGGGTGCGTGCGCCGATGAAGAGATCGTTCACGGCGTGAAGCACCTGGCCGTCGCGGAGCCGCGCTTCCGCCATGGTCACGGCCTGGCTGCTGCGCTTGTCGGCGGCGACCTCCGGCAGAAGTTTTGCGAGGTCGCGCGGTGCGAACGGAAGCAGGATGCCATCGTAACGCGCCGGGTCCGGGTTGAGCCCGATCAGCGGATGGTCGTCGAGATATTTCATCGTGTTGGCGACGAGGCCGTCCTGGCCGAGCGCGACCACGATGTCGTCAGGTGCGAAGATGAAGTTGGGCAGAAAGCCGCGCTCGATGACCTGATATCGCCCCCATTGCTCCAGCACCTGCAGCGTCGCATGCCGTTGCGCGTGATAGACCTCGTGCTCGCGCTCATAGTCGGAGAAATCGGCGCCGAGATGCTCGACATAGAAGCGCGCCTGTGCCGCGGTCAGGTAACGCGCGACCAGGTCCTCTAACCTGGTCTTGCGCGTCACCAGCACGATCTTGCGGTCATTGGCGGCGGGCATTGGCGGCCTCCGGCTTCTCCAGCAGCTGGCTGAGCAGGTCCGGCGAGACGTTGAGCTGGCCGATCTTCTCGGCCTTCTCGGCGATGCCGGAGAAGGCTTGCGCGATCAACTGGCTCGGTTGCATGCCGGCCGCGGCGAGCGCCTGGATCACGCGGGTATCGACGCCCTCAAAAATCTTCATCAGCGCGCCGACGCGATAGGCCTCGGCGTCGGCCAGCGTCCTGGTGTTCTCGGCGTTGAGGCCGACGAAGTCCTTACGCTTGCCTTCCAGCACGATGTCGGCGGCCATGCCGGCCTGGCGCAGCTCGTTGCGCTTGGCTGCCACGCTCGCCTCGGCATCCATCTGGGTCTCGCGGATCGACCGCTTCTTCTGCTCGACCGCGATCTCGGTGTCGAGCTCGCTCTCGCGAATTGCGCGCTCCTGCTCGACGGCGAAATTGCGCCGGGCGAAGATCGCCTCGTCTGCCGTCTTCAGGATCGCTTCGCGCGCCTGCGCCTCCAGCGCCTTTGCGGTATCGGGCGCCGGCTTGATGCCGCGGATCGACACGCCGAGGATTTCGAGGCCGAGGGCTTCGATGTCGGCGCGCCCGCGCAAGCCGCCCGCGATGATGTCGGCGATGTGGTCGGATGCCTGCAGCGCGTCCTTCAGCGTCAATTCCTTGATCGCCTGCTGCGCGAGCACCTCGACCGTGCCGAGAATACGCTCCGGCAGCTTTTCCGGATCGTCGGTCTCATAGGTCTTCCCGTCCGACTTCAGCGTGAAGTTGAGCATCGAGGCCGCCTTCTTCGGCTCGCTGACGCGATAGGTGACGTGGCCCTGCACGGTCAGCGTCTGAAAGTCGCGCGCGATCTGCTGGAAGATGAAGGAGGCATCGCGGCTGCCGACGGGCACGGCGACGAGCGTGGTGACCGGGCCGTAGTAGAACGTGGAGAGGCCGGTGCCCTCGGCGACGACTGCGCCGGCGCGGTACTTCATCAGATAGGTGGTGGGCTGCGCCTTGATGAACCTGAGGCCGAACATGGCTTACTCCTGTCGCTAGCTATAAGTTGGTCTGAACAACTAAATAAGTTGGACTGTACAACTAAGTGTGCTACTGTCAAGCCCGAACAGAGGAGATCGCCTATGGCGGGTGAGGCTCGGGCCGAAGGACTTGGAAAAGCAGGACAATTGGACTTCCCGCGACCCCTGACCACGGTCGACGTCGTGATCTTTGCGATTCTCGACGACAGGCTTGGGGTGTTGCTGGTGCAGCGTCCGGCCGGCGACGGTGAACCGTTTCCGCTAAGCTTGGCGCTGCCGGGCGGCTTCGTCGACGTCGCGAAAGACCGCGATCTTGCGGCCTGCGCGGCGCGCAAGCTGAAGGAGAAGACGGGGGTCACGAGCCCTTATCTCGAGCAGCTCGGAAGCTGGGGAAGCGCTGTGCGCGATCCGCGCGGCTGGTCGGCGACCCACGCCTATTTCGCGCTGATCCCGGAAGAGGCGGGCGTACTCACACCTGATGCGCGTTGGTTTCCGATTCGAGACGGCAGGCTAAAAGAAAGGCTCGCCTTCGATCACGGCGACATCCTCGCAACCGCGATCCAGCGCCTGCGCAACAAGGTGGAATATACCTCGCTGCCGGCTTACCTGATGCCTGCCGAGTTCACGCTACCGGATCTGCAGCGCGTCTACGAGATCGTGCTCGACCGTCCCCTCGAAAAGAGCGCCTTCCGTACCCGGATATTGTCGGCCGACATGATTGAGCCCGTCGCAAAGATGCGGCGCGGCCCGAACCGCCCGGCGCAGCTCTATCGCCTGAAGAAGGGCAGGGAGCCCGTGTATTTCGTGCGGACGTTCAATCCGCCGGAGTAAGTTTGCCGAGCCGCCGGTTCGCGCGCGACTGCGACCCGGGCGCTCCGGCGTAGATAACATCATGTTAGGTTTATCGCATAACTGGGTAATTGTGTTAGCCCGGCGAAAGCCTATTGTCGCGTCAATCAAACACCTATCGGCAGTGACAAACGCTTGCGGAAACCCGCACAGCGCGCGGAGAGTGCTGCCCAATTTCTCCAAGAAGCCCGCCAAGGGACCCCAAAAACCAAAGTGGAGGAATTTTGAGATGACCGCGATCCATCAGATGAGTCAGTCCAGGAAGGCCGCTGCGAGCGGCTGGATCGGGTCGGCTCTCGAATATTATGACTTCTTCATCTATGCGACCGCCGCGTCGCTGATCTTCCCGCAAATCTTCTTCCCGTCGGAGAATCCGACCGTCGCCATCGTCGCATCGCTGGCGACTTATGGCGTCGGCTATGTGGCTCGCCCCATCGGTGCCTTCGTCCTCGGACATTGGGGCGATACCCACGGCCGCAAGACCGTTCTCATCGTCTGCATGTTCCTGATGGGCATCTCGACCATGGCGGTCGGTATCCTGCCGACCTATCAGCAGGTCGGCATCCTGGCGCCGATCCTGCTCGTGATCCTGCGCCTCATCCAGGGCTTTGCGGTTGCCGGTGAAATCTCCGGCGCAAGCTCGATGATTTTGGAGCACGCGCCGTTCGGTCGGCGCGGCTTCTATGCGAGCTTCGCCCTTCAGGGCGTGCAGGCCGGGCAAATTCTCGCGGCAGCCGTCTTCCTGCCGCTGGCGGCCTACATGCCGAACGACGCGTTCAACAGCTGGGGCTGGCGGATTCCGTTCCTGCTCAGCTTCTTCGTCATTGTCGCCGGCTACATCATTCGTCGCGAAGTCGACGAGACCCCTGCCTTTGCCCGCGAGGGCGAGCGCGGAGAAACGCCGCGGGCGCCCATTGTTCAGGCCATCAAGCTGAGCTGGCGCGACATGCTCCGGGTCATCTGCATGGCGCTGATGAACGTCATTCCGGTTGTTGCGACCATCTTCGGTGCGGCCTACGCGGTGCAGCCCGCCTACGGCATCGGCTTTGCCAAGGACGTCTATCTCTGGATCCCGGTGCTCGGAAACATGCTGGCCGTGTTCGTCATTCCCTTCGTCGGCAATCTCTCCGACAAGGTTGGCCGCAAGCCTCCGATCATCGTGGGCGCGCTGCTGTCCGGCTTGCTCGCGTTCGGCTATCTCTACGCCATCAGCATCAAGAACGTGCCGCTGGCGATCCTGCTGTCGCTCCTGATGTGGGGCGTCGTCTATCAGGGCTACAACGCGATCTTCCCGAGCTTCTACCCGGAACTGTTTCCGACGCGCACCCGTGTGTCAGCGATGGCGATCTCGCAGAACATCGGAACCACGATCACAGCGTTGCTTCCGGCCCTGTTTGCGACCGTGGCGCCTCCCGGCTCGGCCAACATTCCCCTGACGGTCGGGGCGATCGCCTTCGGCATCACGGTGATTGCGGCGCTGGCGGCCGTCACGGCCCGTGAAACCTATCGGGTCAGTATCGACGATCTCGGCAATCCCAAGGCTGTTCCAATGGCGCGGGCCGATTACGATCGGCAGCGCGCTGAAGCGGCGAGTGGTGTGGCCGCAATTCCGACCTGATAAAAACGACTGAAGGCAATGCCGCTGCAATCGGTCGTGTTTGCAGCGGCAGGGCTTCACGCTTCTTGTCACTACTTGTTCGAACTTTGTGCGCGCGAGCGCGACCATCATGAGGTCAAGGGATGAACCCCGTTGTCGTTGCTGTCGCTATCACCGGCTCCGTTCCGCGCAAAAAGGACAATCCGGCGGTGCCGATTCTGCCGTCCGAACAGATTGAGTCGACGCAACAAGCCTTCGAGGTAGGCGCCACGCTTGCCCATATCCATGTTCGCAACGACGATGAGACGCCGTCCTCCGACCCCGAGCGCTTTGCCCTGGTGCAGCAGGGGATCAGGAAGCATTGCCCGGGGATGATCGTGCAGTTCTCGACCGGCGGGCGCGGCCGCGATCCCTCGGCGCGTGGATCATCGCTCTATTTGAAGCCGGACATGGCCTCGCTCTCCACCGGATCGGTGAATTTTCCGACGATCGTCTATGAGAACAGCGCTGCCCTCGTCGACACTCTCGCCAGCGGCATGAAGACGAATGGCATCCGCCCGGAAATCGAGATCTTCGATCTGTCGCATCTGCATGGGGCGCGCCGCCTGATCGAGGCGGGGCTGATGGACGCGCGTCCGCACGTGCAATTCGTCATGGGCGTCAAGAACGCGATGCCCGCGGACGAGCATGTCCTCGACATCCTCCTGGGCGAGCTCAGGCGGCTGATCCCGCAAGCGACCTGGACCGCGGCCGGGATCGGACGCCATCAGGCCGAGGTGATGGACTGGGCGCTCGCGCGTGGCGCCGACGCGGTTCGCACCGGGCTCGAGGACAATATCAGGGTCGACAAGACGCGCCTCGCCGCCAGCAACGCGGAGCTCGTGACCATCGCCGCCGAAGCTGTCACGCGCCACGGCCGGCGCGTCGCGACCGCAGCCGAGGCGCGGTCCCTGCTTGGGCTCGTGGGATAGGGGGCTACTGCCTCCTCCTGACATGCTTCTGGCTGCCTTCTGCCATTCGGAACCGACATTCCCGTGAGCTGAGTCTCCGGGTAAGACAAAGCTCACAGGCGTGATCGGCGCCTGCCGGGCAGGCGACGAGTGGAATGCGGATCTTGAAATCTGACAGCAGGCTCATCGGGGTCCTGCTGGTGCTGGCAATCACCCAACTCATTGGATGGGGTACGATCGGCCTTCCGGCCGTGGTCGGCCGCGATCTCGGGGCCGACCTCGGCCTGAGCCTGCCGGCGGTATTTGCGGGCAGCTCGGTCCTCTATGTCACCATGGGCCTGTGCGCGCCCTGGCTCGCCAAGGCCTTTGCGCGGCACGGTGCGCGCAAGGTGATGATGGTCGGCACTATTGTTTCCGTGCCGGGCTACATCGTCCTGTTCTTCGCGCGGGACCCGGTGCTCTATTTCGCCGGCTGGGTCGTTCTCGGCATGGGCGGCAGCGCCACCTTGTCGACCGGCGCCTATATCATGCTGAACGAGGTCGCCGGACGGGGCGCCAAGAACGCGATCGGCGGGCTGATGCTGGTGACGGGTCTCTCCAGCAGCATCTTCTGGCCGACCACGTCGTTCCTCAGCGCCTGGCTCGGCTGGCGCGGGACCTGTCTCGTCTATGCGGCGATGCTGCTCGCCATCAACCTTCCGCTCTATGCGTTTGTCGCACCGCGCCGGAAAATTGCGACGGACGATGGTGGCGAGGCCGTCAGGGCTGCGCCGCCGCCCGCGATTCCAAGAAGCACCTTCGGTCTCGTCGTCTGCGTGATCACGATGAATGCCTTCGTCAATTTCGGCATCGGTGCCATCCTGATCGAGCTGCTGCGGGCGGAGGGCCTTGCGCCGGCGCAGGCGCTTGCATTTGGCTCGATGCTCGGCGTGATCCAGGTCAGCGCCCGCGGCCTCGATTTCCTCGGCGGTGGCCGGTGGGACGGCATCACCACCGGCCTCGTCGCCGGCACCGCGCTTCCCGTCGCCATGGTGCTGCTGATGCTGAGCGAGGGCGCGACCTGGGCGGTTGCGGTCTTCATCCTGCTCTATGGTGCCGGCAGCGGCGCGATGGCGGTGGCGCGGGCGACGATCCCGCTCGTGTTCTACGACCAAGCCGAATTCGCCAAGGCGATGTCGATGATCGCGCTGCCGCTCAATCTGGCGTCCGCGATCTCGCCGCCGCTTCTCGCCGGCCTGCTCACCCAGTTCGGAAGCCGCGGCGCACTTGGGCTCACTTTGGCCTTTTCCTGCGCGACGGTGCTGATTCTGATCCTACTGGGCCGACGACGCCCGCACTTGGCCGCGGCAGCCGCGACCTGAGCTCGACCGGATAATATTCGCAACGCGGAATTGGGCGTCGCGGGCTACCTCTGCTGCGGGACGGGGGATGGCCGTATGCCCAGCGCGCAGTGCTCGGGGCCCCAAAATGGTGTATCCGCAAGGAGCGCGGGCCGCGATCGCCGCCGCGCCAAGATCCAGTTCCCCGGAGGAAATCGACATGTCGGCCCTGCCGCTCTCAGGCATCAAGATCCTTGATCTCACGCGCGTGCTCGCCGGGCCCTTGTCGGCTCAGATGCTGGGCGATCTCGGCGCCGACGTGATCAAGATCGAGCGGCCCGGCAGCGGCGACGACGCGCGCGCCTTCGGGCCGCCCTATCTGACCGATCCCGAGGGCAAGGCGAACAACAACAATTCGTTCTATCTCTGCGCCAACCGCAACAAGAAGTCGGTCACGGTCAACATCGCCAAGCCCGAGGGGCAGGCGATCATCCGCGAGCTCGCCAAAGACGTCGACGTCTTCATGGAGAACTACAAGGTCGGCGATCTCAAGCGCTACGGCCTGGACTACGAGACGATCAAGGCGATTAATCCCACGATCATCTATTGCTCGGTGACCGGCTTCGGCCAGACCGGCCCCTACGCGCCGCGCGCCGGCTATGATGCGATTCTGCAGGCGATGGGCGGCTTGATGAGCGTCACCGGCCACATCGACGGCGAACCTGGCGAGGGCCCGATGAAGGTCGGCCCGTCGATCGTCGACTACATGACCGGCATGAACACCTCGATCGGGCTTTTGTCGGCGCTCTACCATCGCGACGCCAATGGCGGGCAGGGGCAGCACATCGACGTCTGCCTGTTCGACACCGTCATCGCGTCGCTGTCGCACTGGCTGCAGATCTACCTCGTCAACGGCAAGATGCCCCCGCGCCGCGGCACCTGGGGTAATGGCGGCATGCCGGCCGGCGTGTTCCGCTGCACCGATGGCGAATTGATGCTGGTGGTCGGCAATGACGGCCAGTTCCAGCGCACTTGCGCCGTGCTCGGCCAGCCTGAGCTGGCCAACGACAAGCGCTTCATCAAGAACAACGACCGCGTCGTGCACGGCAAGGAGATCATGGCGATCTTCGCCGGCCTGTTCCTGACCAAGCCGGTGGCCTATTGGCTGGACAAGCTCGAAGAGGCCGGCGTGCCGTCGGGCCCGATCAACAATTTCGAGCAGGTGTTTTCCGATCCGCACGTGCAGTCGCGCGGCATGCGGGTGAAGGTCGACCATCCCTTCGAGCCCGATCTGTCGCTGATCCGCAACGCGCTGACCTTCTCGGAGACCCCGATCAAGACCTACCGCGCGCCGCCGCTGCTCGGCGAGCACACCCAGGAGGTGCTCGGCGGCAAGCTCGGCTACGATGCGGGGAAGATCGAGGAGCTGAAGAAGCAGGGGATTATCTGATTTCATGACCGGCAAAACCATCATCACCTGCGCGATCACGGGCAACCTGACAAAACCCGAGCAGTCGCCGTATCTGCCCATCACGCCCGAGCAGATCGCGACATCCGCGCTGGAGGCGGCAGAAGCCGGCGCTGCGATCGCCCACATCCATGTGCGCGACCCCGCCACGGGGCGGCCGTCGATGTCGATCGATCTCTATCGCGACGTCGTGGAAAGCATCCGTGCCCGCAACAAAAGCCTGGTCATCAACCTCACGACCGGCCCTGGCGGTCGTTTCGTGCCCTCGGTCGAGGATCCCCGCGTCGCCGGCCCCGGCACCACACTGCTCCAGCCGGAAAAGCGCGTCGAGCATATCGAGCTCCTGAAGCCCGATATCTGCACGCTCGACCTCAACACCATGAATTCCGGCGGCGAGGTCGTGATCAACACGCCGCGCAATGTCCGCATCATGGCCGAACGCATGAAGGCCGCCGGCGTGCTGCCGGAGATCGAGCTGTTCGATTCCGGCGACTGCCATCTGGCGCGCGACATGCTTGCAGACGGCTCGCTGAAGGGGCCGGGCCTGTTCTCGCTTGTGCTCGGCGTGAAGTATGGCTTCTCCGCCACGCCGGAGACGATGTTCTATGCCCGCAACCTGTTGCCGCCGGGCGCGATCTGGTCCGGCTTCGGCGTCGGCCGCGCCGAATTCCCGATGGTGGCGCAGGCCTGGCTGCTTGGCGGCCATGTCCGCGTCGGCATGGAGGACAATCTCTATATGTCCAAGGGCGTGCTGGCGAAGTCCAATGCCGAGCTGGTCACGCATGCGGCAGGCATCCTGACGAGTCTCGGCGCCAGTGTTGCGACCGCGCAGGACGTGCGCGCGATGCTCGGGCTGGCGTAAAGCCAGGCCGTCGTCGATCAATTATTGACGGAAGCATGACGATCTCGCGGCCTTGCGTGAGGCTTGCGCGCAATCCCCAGATAAACCCGGTCCGTAAACACACAGGCTTCCGCTTCGCGCGCGACTCAGATTCGATCTCTCCCACTGGGTTCGGGAGGGAAGTGCATGTCCTACACGATCGGGTTCCAAGCAAAAGACCAGAAGGCAATTCTGGCCACCGAGGCGGCCACGGCCAACCAGGCTGTCGCGATCATTGCCGCGCTGCGGCAAAGCGCCGAAGAGATCAAGTTCATCCGCTCGCCGCAGGAAGGCGACATGGGCATCGAGATGCTGCTGCTGCTCGCCAAGGAAGAGGCCGAGGAGATGCCGCAGCGGGCCTAGCCTGCGCATAGCAGCCACACTTCGATCAGAAGCGAAACATGCCGGCTGCAATATAATGTAGTCAGGGACCAGTCTCGCTTGAACCGAAGGTGGTGGCCCATGAAACGCGAAGCGCTCCGCGTCGAACCGATCTCGTCCTTTCTCGACCGCGTGAAGGCACCGACCTCGCCAGTGACGCGTGCCGGCAGCATGATCTTCGTCGCCGGCCTCCCACCATTCGACCCGGAGACGGGCGAGATCGGGGGGATGGGAATCGAGCGGCAGAGCGAGATCATCATGGAGCAGATGAAGCTCTGCCTGGAGACGGCCGGCGCGTCGCTCGACAACGTCATGAAGTGCAACGTCTACTGCACCTCGACCAAACATTTCGCCACGTTCAACGCGATCTACGCCCGATACTTCCCGGTCGATCCGCCGGCGCGGATCTTCGTCTGCACGCCGGAATGGTTCGGGCCCTTCGATGTCGAGATCGATTGCATCGCGATGATGTGAGCGGCTAGCGCGCCGCGAGCCGCGACGGCGCCTTGGTTTCGGTCTTGCCCGCCGTCAGCGCCATCGTCGCGACGCTGACGACACGCGCGACCACACCCTCGACGTCGTCAAGATCGCATTTTCCTTCCGACAGCTTTGTCAGGCGCTCGCTCTCGCGGATGGTGTGGTGCGCCATCGCGAGTGCGAAGTTGAGGCCCCAATAGATATCGACGTCGCTGCGGTCGGGCAGGGACCTTCGCATCGCGCCGGCGAATTTCCGCAGATGGTCGATCTCGCGGTTCTTGATGCGGCGGATCGGCGGTACGGATTCGATCGAGGCGCGGATCATGAAGCGCGCCGCGCTGGAGCGCTGGTTCTCCGGGCCTAAGCAGCCGCGCAAGGTCGGGCCGACCAGCGCGCGCAAGATCACCTCGATCGGCGCGCGGCCGCCGCCTTGCTCTTCCGCGGCCTTCAACTCGCGCAGACGCTCGCGGTTGGTCGCGATCGAGCGGGTGACAAATAATTCCGCGATCAGCTCGTCCTTCGAGCCGAAATGATAGTTCACCGCGGCCAGATTGACATTGGCCTCCGCGACGATGTCGCGCAGCGTGACGTCGCCAAAGCCGCGATCGGCATAGAGCCGTTCGGCGGCGGCGAGAATGGCGGACCTTGTATGATCGCTGGGCATGGCGCTCTCCCTGAGGGAGTTGCATTTCAAACAGTTGTATGAAACTATCGTTTGAAGGCCGGGAAAAGTCAATCCGCATGATGGAATTGCGCCGCTACTTAGAGCGGCGCGGGTTCCACGGCCCGCGATCCGCCGAATGGCGCTTGCGGGCCGCGCATTGCGGGAGGACAGTCCGGCGCAAAACAGGCTTTCAAAGCAAGACCGAGGAGCGTCCCATGGATTTCGATCTGTCCACCAAACAGAAGGAATGGCTCGACCGCGTGCAGTCCTTCATGGCCAAGCACGTGCGCCCGGCGGTGCCGATCTATAACGAGCAGGACAAGAGTGGCGAGCGCTGGAAGGTCATCCCGGTCCTCGAGGATCTCAAGAAGAAGGCGAAGGCCGAGGGCCTCTGGAACATGTTCATGCCGCCGAACGAGCATGAGGATGACGAATTCCGCGGCGCGGGATTGACCAATCTCGAATACGCGCTGCTGTCGGAGCAGATGGGCCACATCTCCTGGGCTTCAGAAGTCTTCAACTGCTCCGCGCCCGACACCGGCAACATGGAAGTGTTCATGCGCTACGGCTCCAAGGAGCAGAAGCGCAAATGGCTGCGCCCGCTGATGGATGGTGAGATCCGCTCCGCCTTCCTGATGACGGAACCCGCGGTTGCCTCGTCGGACGCCACCAACATCGAGACCAGCATCGCGCGCGACGGCGATCACTACGTCATCAACGGCCGCAAATGGTGGTCGTCCGGCGTCGGCGATCCCCGCTGCAAGATCGCGATCCTGATGGGCAAGACCGATTTCAACGCCGCAAAACATCAGCAGCAGTCGCAGATCCTGGTTCCGCTCGACACGCCCGGCATCAAGGTCGAGAAGATGCTGCCGGTGTTCGGCTTTGACGATGCGCCGCACGGCCACGCCCAGGTGCTGCTCGAGGACGTGCGCGTGCCGAAGGAGAACATCCTGCTCGGCGAGGGCCGCGGCTTCGAGATCGCGCAGGGCCGCCTTGGTCCCGGCCGTATTCACCACTGCATGCGCACCATCGGCAAGGCCGAGGAGGCGCTGGAGAAGATGGTGAAGCGTCTGATGTCGCGCACCGCGTTCGGCAAGAAGATCGTCGAGCACAGTGTGTGGGAGCAGCGCATCGGCGAGGCCCGCACCAACATCGAGATGACGCGTCTTCTGTGCCTCAAGGCCGCGGACATGATGGACAAGGTCGGCAACAAGACCGCGCAGGCGGAGATTGCGATGATCAAGGTCGCAGCGCCCAACATGGCGCTGAAGATCATCGACGAGGCGATCCAGGCGTTCGGCGGTGCCGGCGTCTCGGATGAAGCCGGTCTTGCCAAGGACTATGCCGGCATCCGCACGCTGCGGCTCGCGGATGGTCCGGACGAGGTGCACAATCGCGCCATTGCAAGGTTAGAGGTTCGGAAGTATGCCAATTCTCCCAAGCATTAAGCGGGAGAGGCAGGAAGCGCTCCCGACTTGAAGAAACGACAGGGCATGATCCGCGTCGGATGACCGCTTGACGCAAGTGCGTCAGCGGTTACCGATTAGGATCATGTTCGGACTGAAGAGGGAGCGTCACCGTGGCTGACGGCGTCAGGAAAGACGAAGAGTTCTCGGGCACCAAGCCGGTCGAGGAGCGTCATCGCTTCGACGAGATGCGGCTCGAGGCGTGGCTGCGCGACAACGTCGAAGGCTATGAGGGCCCGCTGGTCGTCCTGCAGTTCAAGGGCGGCCAGTCCAATCCGACCTACCGGCTCAACACGCCGAAGCGCTCCTACGTGATGCGCAGAAAGCCGTTCGGCAAATTGCTGCCGTCGGCGCATGCGGTCGATCGCGAATATCGCGTCATCGCTGCCCTTGGAAAGCAGGGTTTTCCGGTCGCGCACGCCTACGCGCTGTGCCAGGACGACAGCATCATCGGCGCCGCCTTCTACATCATGTCGATGGAAGACGGCCGCGTGTTCTGGGATCCGACGCTGCCGAGCCAGGACAACGATGCGCGCCGGAAAATCTTCACCAGCAAGATCGAGACGCTGGCAAAGCTCCACATGTACGATCCCGCCGCGATCGGTCTCGGCGATTTCGGCAAGCCCGGCAATTATTTTGCGCGCCAGATCGACCGCTGGACCAAGCAGTATCGTGCGTCCGAGACCCAGCACATTCCGGAATTCGAGAAGGTCGCCGAATGGCTGCCGAAGACCGTGCCGGAGCAGGCGCGCGTCTCGATCGTCCACGGCGACTATCGCCTCGACAACATGATTTTCCACCCGACGGAACCGCGCGTGCAGGCCGTGCTGGACTGGGAGCTGTCGACGCTCGGCGATCCCATGGCCGACTTCACCTATCTGTTGATGCAATGGGTCATGCCGGGTCTGCACGGCGCCGACCTCAAGTCGCTCAACATCCCGAGCGTCGAGGAAGCCGCGCAGATCTATTGCAACGTCACCAAGATGACGGTGCCCGATCTCAACTGGTATTTTGCCTACAATCTGTTCCGCCTCGCCGGCATCACGCAGGGAATCGCCGGGCGTGTCCGCGACGGCACTGCGGCGAATGCCAAGGCGCTGGAGTCCGCCAAGCGCACCGTGCCGCTGTCAAAGGCGTCGTGGGAGTACGCGCAGAAGGCAGGCGCGGTGTAGGAGAGACAAGGGCGCGGCTGGGGTCGCGCCTTTTTGCTTTGAGTTCGCGATGCTTCAACATTCTCCGTCATTGCGAGCGACTTGTCCGCCGTAGCTCGAAGAGCGAAGGCGGAAGCGAAGCAATCCAGAACTTTCCGCAGCGGCAGTCTGGATTGCTTCGTCGCAAGAGCTCCTCGCAATGACGGGGAGGCGCGCATGCAGCTTGTCCCGCCACCAAGCCTGACCATATCTCCTCCGCAAGGAGACGGTCATGATCCAGCAACTGCGCATCTACGAAATCTTCGAAAAGAATAAGGCTGCATTCCACGCCCGGTTTCGCGACCACGCCGCGCGCATCATGCGAACCAGATACGGCTTTCACATCGTCGCGATGTGGGAGACGAAATTCGGCGATCGCACCGAGTTCGCCTATCTTCTGGAGTGGCCGGACGAGGCGGCCAAGATTTCGGCGTGGGCGGCGTTCATGGCCGATGCCGAGTGGGCCGAGATCAAGCGGGTGACTCATGGCGAGCACGGCCTGATGGTTGACCAGATCGAGGACCGCCTGCTCGTGCCGGTGGATTATTCGCCGTCGCTCAGCCTGTCACACTAATTGGCTCTCAGGATCACGCACATGATCGACCACGCCACTCTCGTCACCTACATCCTGATCGTGCTCGGCTTCGTCTTCATTCCCGGCCCGGCCACTCTGCTCACCATGGCGCGCGCCGCAAGCTCGGGAACCAAGGTCGGCATCGCGACGGGCGCGGGGATTGCTGCGGGTGACGTGATCCACACCTCGATGGCGATCGTCGGGTTGTCGGCGATCATCGCAACCTCCTCGCTCCTGTTCAGCACCGTCAAATATGCGGGCGCAGGCTTTCTGATCTACCTCGGCATTCGCGCCATGCTCGACAAGGCGCCGATCAGGCTGGACGATGGCACTCCCACGATCAGCGCGGGCCGCGCCTTCCGGCAGGCCGTGCTGACCGAAGTGCTCAATCCCAAGACCGCACTGTTCTTCCTCGCCTTCCTGCCACAGTTTGTCCGGCCGGAGAACGGTTCGATCGCGCTTCAGCTCGCGATCCTCGGCATCGTCTTCGTGCTGCTCGGCCTGCTCAGTACCGTCGTATTCGCCGTCGGCGCGGGCCGTCTCGGCAATTTCCTGCGCCGCCATCCGGCCGTCGTGAAGTGGCAGGGTAAGGTGGTCGGGACCATCTACTGCGCCGTTGGCGTCCGGCTGGCCTTGCAGGAGCGCTGAGGCGCGGCGCGCTTCGGTAGCCCAGATCTGTAGGGCGGATTAGCGAAGCGTAATCCGCCGCTCGCGCGATCCGAGAGATGCTCTCGTAGGGTGGGCAAAAGCGCGTAGCGCTGTGCCCACCATCTGTCCGCACTCGTGGTGAAAATGGTGGGCACGCTTCGCTTTGCGCACCCTACAGCACCGTCGTTTACGACTCCGCTTTCGCGCAATGCGCGATCAGTCTCTCCACGAACCCTGCGCACTTCTCCAGCTCGGCCATCGCCACGAACTCATCCGGCGTATGCGCCTGCGCGATCGATCCGGGGCCGATCACCACTGACGGGATATCGGCCATGTTGGCGAACAAGCTCGCCTCGGTGCCGAAGGCCACCTTGGCGTGGTCGTTGCGGCCGGCGAGTTGCTTGGCCAGCGTGACGATGGCGGCATCGGCCTTGGTGTCGAGGGCGGGGTAATCGAGGATCTCCTCGAAATCGATGCCGCACTCGGGGCTCCTGGCTTTCATCGCGGGCTCGAGCTCGGCTTTGGCCCAGGCGACGATCGCATCCGTCACCTCCTTGGACTCGGGGATGCCGATGCCGCGGCATTCGAAATCCACGGTGCAGGTGTCGGGCACGATGTTCAGCGCGGCGCCGCCATGCACGATGCTGGTCAGCAGCGTCGAATGCGGGACATCGTAGAGACTGTTGCGCTCGACCTCGCTTGCGAGCTTCACCGCGCGGCGGCGGATCTCGGTGATCAGCTCGGCGGCGTATTCGATGGCATTGACGCCGTCCGGCGCGATCGAGGAGTGGCGGGCAACGCCGTGGAACGTCGCGCGCACGCCGTGCTTGCCCTTGTGGCCGATGATGACCTTCATCTCGGTCGGCTCCCCGATGAAGGCGCCGAGCGGCCCGACCTTCTTCTTCGCGACCTCGGCAAGCATCGGCCGCACGCCGACGCAGCCGATCTCCTCGTCATAGGAGATCGCAAGATGGATCGGCGTCGTCAGCTTCGCTTCCAGCATCTCCGGCACCATCGCGAGGCACACCGCGATAAATCCCTTCATGTCGGTGGTGCCGCGGCCGTAAAGCTTGCCGTCGCGCTCGACCAGCTTGAACGGATCATGGCTCCAGTCCTGGCCGACGACCGGCACGACGTCGGTATGGCCCGACAGCACGAAGCCCGGACGATCCTCGGGGCCAATGGTGACCCACAGCGAGGCCTTCTTGCCGGTCTCGTCGGTGATGCGCTCGGCTTTGATGCCGAGGAAGGCGAGATAGCTCTCGATATGGGCGATCAGGGGCAAATTGGGGCGATCGCTGATCGTGTCGAAGCCGACGAGGTCGGCAAGGGCGTTGCGGATGCGGTCGGGTCTTGAGCTCGGGAAGATCGGGTTGGGCATTTCAGGTTGACTCGCTGGGTTTGGAGTACGGGCTCTCCGGCTGTTCAGTCCGGATGAAGTTGGCGAGGGAGCGCGCGGCTGGCGTCAGTGATCCCCGCGCGGGAACGACGACAGCGGTTTCGAGCGTCATCTTGAGATCCAGCGGGCGGAACACCATGGACTTCTCGGGACGCAGCTCGAGCGGGAAGGGATTGAGGATCGTGATCCCGAGGCCGGCGCGGACCATCTCGACCAGGAAGGTCGAGGTCGAGGCTTCCGCGACGACCAGGGGTTCGGCGCGGACCGCGGCAAAGGCGGCATCGAGCTTGTTGCGCAGGGGAAAGCGGCGGCTCAGCGCGATCATGCGCTCACCGGCGAGATCGCCGATCGCAAGCTCGGAGCGCGCAGCCAAGGGGTGCCGTTTCGGCAAGAGCACGTGCGGGCGGGCCTGCCGGAAGATTTCCAGCCGCACGCCATCGTGCGAGGCGGCCTGGTCGACCAGACCAAGATCGGCGCTGCCGTCGGCAACGGCGCCGAGGCAGTCGGTCGATTTGCCGATCTCGACGTGAACGCGCATGCCCGGCTCGCGCGCGATGAAGCGTGCCAAGAGCGGCGCGAGGAAGAAATTAGCAAGCGTCGGCGGCGCTGCGACCCGGATCGTGGTGGCGCCATCGCTGCGGGGCGCGGCGAGCTGATCGAGCAGGTCGAACACGACGGCCGCGCGCGCCTCCAGTGCCAGCGCTTCCGCGGTCGGCGCGAGGCGGCCGTTGCGGCGCGCGAACAGGGGCTGGCCGAGCCGCGCCTCCAGGCTCGCGATCGCGCGCGACACCGACGGCTGCGACGTGCCGAGCTGGCGCGCGGCTTGCGTCGTCTTGCCGGTCGCGATCATCGCCCGTAGCGCCTCGATCTCGCGCAGCGATGGACGAAGTTTGCCGCCGTCGGCGATCTCGGCAGTGTTCGTTTTTCTATTCATTAATCGCATAGAAATTTGAATTGGAAATAAATATTTGCATAGCCTGATCCTGCGTGCAAGCTTTTTGCCCCACGAACAACCGAGGCCGCACGGCGCGGCTACGGAAATTGCAGAGCGAAACGGGGGACAGCGTGAGCGCAATTGCAGAACGTGGGATGACGAGTGAGCGCCAGTCGGTCGGCCGCGCGGCCGTTGCCGCAACCATCGGCAACATGCTCGAATGGTACGACTTCACGATCTATGCCGCGTTCGCGGTGCCGATTTCGAAGGCATTCTTTCCCGCTGACAGCGAGGTGGTGTCGCTGCTGCTCGGCTTCGTCACCTTCGGCATCGGTTTTGTCGCGCGCCCGTTCGGTGCGATCGTGCTCGGCAGCCTTGCCGACAAGCGCGGCCGCCGCGACGCGCTCAGCCTCACCATTCTGTTGATGGCACTCGGCACCGGCATCATCGCGCTGTGCCCGGGTTATGACCGCATCGGGATTGCGGCGCCGATCATCATCCTGCTCGCCCGCATCATCCAGGGCTTTTCGGCGGGCGGTGAGATCGGCGGCGCGGTGTCGACGCTGGTCGAGCACGCGCCGCCTGCGCGCCGCGGGTTCTTCGCGTCGTTCCAGCAGATGTCGCAGGGCGGCTCGACCATGCTGTCGGGCCTCGTTGCGCTGATCATCTCGCTGGCGCTGCCGGCGTCTGCCGTCACCGAATGGGGCTGGCGTCTCGCCTTCGTGGTCGGTCTGCTCATCGCACCGGTCGGACTCTACATCCGCCGCGAGCTCGAGGACGCGCCGCTGTTCAAGTCGTCCGATCACGGCGGGGAAGCGCCGATCCGTACCGTTCTGCGCGACCATTGGCGCACGGTGCTGACGGGCATGTTGGTGGTGATGTTGTGGACGGTGGCGCAATATATCGCGAACTACTTTCCGACCTTTGCCGCGCGCGAGCTGAAGATGTCGCTGTCGCAATCCTATCTCGGCCCGGTGACGGTCGGCACGGTCCTGCTGTTCTGTCCGCTGATCGGCGCGCTGGCCGATCGCTTCCGCCGTCAGCGCATCATGGTCGTCGGCGCAGTCGGGCTTGCGATCGTCGCCTATCCGGCGTTTGCCTACCTGATCGCATCGCCGACGCCGGAGCGTCTGGTCGCGAGCCAGATCGCGGTCGCAATCTTCATGCTGATCTATACGGCGCCGGCCTCGGCGGTGCTGGCCGAACTGTTCCCGACAAAAGTGCGCGCCACCGGCATCTCGCTGACCTACAGCCTCGGCGTTGCCATCTTCGGCGGCTTCACGCCGGCGATCATCACGGCGTTGATCAACTGGACGGGGCGGCCGATCGCGGTGGCGTTCTATCTGGCGGTCGCGGCGTTGATCAGCCTGATGGCGGTGCTGACGCTGAAGGACCGCACCGGGGAGGCGCTGTCGTAGGCCGTCTCAGCGCAGCGCGGAGAGATCCGCGGGCAGCATGCGTTTGAACAGGTCGAGCATCCGGCGTGCGTCCGCTGCTGGCAGCGAGATCGCATGTCGGACTGCGGCCGCGATCTGGATCATCGCCAGTTGCGAGAACGCGGTGAGGGCGGTGGTCGACTGCTTCGGTGCGACGCGATGCAGCGCTTCGCGCAACAGGCCGGCGAGAAAAGCCACATCTTCCTCGTCGATCGCCTGTAGCGTCCGGTCGCCTTGCGTTGCCTGCCAGATGTGATGCATCACCGGGTGATCACGGAACATCTGGTGGTAGCCGTCGGTGATGCGGCAGAGCACCGTGTGCAGGTCGGACAGCTTCTTCATCTCGGTGAGGTCGCGCCGGACGCAGTCGCGACCGATGGCATTGCAGCGCTCGGCGAGCGTCCCGATCACGGCGCTCTTGTCCGGAAAATATTGATAGAGCGAGCCGAAGGCGATGCCGGTGCGCTCGACGATGTCGCTCATCCGGAAAGCGTCGCTGCCTTTCTCGGTGAGGATCTCGGTCGCAGCGGTCAGGATGCGATCGAAACGCTCCCGGCTGCGGTCCTGCGTCGGCACCAGCGGCGTGCGCCGTCCGGCCGCCTGCGTCGCTTTGCCCGTCCTGATCTTCCGTTCCGGCATCCTGATTCCCGCCATCCGCGCTTGACGCCAGAAATAAGAGAGTTTATCGCTTTTATCAAATACGAGAGTTTATCGTATTTAGGGAAGGTGTGGCATGCGGCAGGTTCTGACGAGCGGATTGCTCTGGTTTTCGGCCCTGGGCTGCGGCCTCATGGCCGGCGTCTATTTCGCGTTCTCGACCTTCATCATGACCGCGCTCGGCCGCCTCGACCAGGCCGCCGGCATCGCGGCGATGAACGCCATCAATGTCGACATCGTGCGTTCGCTGTTCATGCCGCTGTTCCTCGGCACCACGATGGCGGGCGCCGCGCTGGTGGTGATGAGCGCATTGCGCCTCGGTGAACCGGGCGCGGCGAGCATGATCGCCGGGGGAGGCCTCTACGTCATCGGCATGTTCGTGGTGACGATGGCATTCAATGTGCCGCTGAACAATGCGCTCGCCGCGGTGCAGCCGTCAGCGCCGGAGGCGGGCGCGGTGTGGGCGGTCTATCTGAAGGATTGGGTGTTCTGGAATCACGTGCGGACGGTGGCGGCGGTGGGAGCGAGTGCGTTGTTCGTCGCTGCGCTCGCTTCGCAGCCGGTCTCGTAGGGCGGGTTAGCGAAGCGTAACCCGCCACTGTTCGTATCCGCAGAGACAGAAGAGGTGGGTTACGCCTTCGGCTAATCTTACTGAGTCACTCGGCCG
>NZ_VSSS01000091.1 GCF_008123425.1 Bradyrhizobium rifense | reverse complement strand
GGCCGTTCCTTCGTCCCGGCCCGCAGAGCGTCGATCGCGTCGCGCGCAGGGGCGGTCAAGGCCGGCCGTCGCGCTTGGCTTGCGGCTGGCTCCGGCGTTGCCAGGCTGCGCCTTGACCGCGCCGAGCACGGCGCGAGGATCAAGCGGGTCGGACGCCTGCATCGTCGGTCCTCGTCAGCTCGAAGGCGCGTCCTTTAGCCAGCACCGCCCAGGCGATGCGGGCAAGCTTGTTGGCGAGCGCGATCGCGAGCACGTTGTGGTGCAACCGCCTCTTGGCGGCTTCGATCCAGGATTTGAGCCCGTAACGTTCCCAGTTCTTGATCCTGACCAGCACAACCCATGCCGCCTGCACAAACAGAACGCGGAGGTAGCGATTGCCGCGCCTCGAGATTTTGCCGAGGATCGTGTGGTCTCCCGTCGAGATCTGCTTGGGCACCAGTCCGAGCCAGGCGCCGAAGTCGCGGCCTTTGGAGAATACGTCTCCAGTGCCGATCGCAGCCACCACGGCGCTCGAAATGATCGGCCCAATGCCAGGCACCGTCATCAGGCGCGAACATGCCTGATCTTGACGGGCCAGGGCTTCGATCTCGCCGGAGAGGCCATCGATACGCTGATCCAGCCGGCGCCAGTCGCCTGCCAACTCCTCGATGACACGCAACATGCGTGGCGACAGGGCATCGGTGCGCGTCGCAAGGATGGTGGGCAGTTCCGTGCGCAGGAAGCCGATACCCTGGCGCACGGCGATCCCCCGTTCCAGCATGAAGGCGCGAATCTGGTTGATGATGCCGGTGCGTTGTGACACCAGCCGTTCGCGCACCCGATGCAGCGCCTGCAGATCCAGTTGCTCTGCGGTCTTGGTCGCCACGAACTTCATCGTCGGGCGCTGCACGGCTTCGGCAATCGCCTCGGCATCATTGAAGTCGTTCTTCTGTCCCTTGCTATAGGGACGGACATATTTGGCCGGCATCAACCTGGCATCGTGACCAAGCGATGCGAGTTTGCGGCTCAGGTGATGTGCGCCGACGCAGGCTTCCATGCCGATCAGGCAAGGCGGTATATTGGCGAGTCGCGCTTCCACTTGGCCACGCGACCACTTTTGCCGCAGCACGATGGCGCCGCGTGCATCGTGGCCCACGACGTGGAACGAGTTCTTGCCGATATCGATGCCGATCACGGCGACTGTGGTATTGGGGGTCTGAGACATGGCGTGCTCCTTGTTTTGGCGCCCCTGGCCAGCTTATCGCTGGCGGGGCAGGAGCACGGCCGGACCATCCCATTAGC
>NZ_VSSS01000090.1 GCF_008123425.1 Bradyrhizobium rifense | reverse complement strand
CAGTGCTGTCACCGTAATTCAATCAACGTTCGAGCTTCATCAACATCTCATCCAACAGCTCGAACAAAAGGGTGTTGGGGTCGTCGCCTCGATCTTTCATCTCAAGCATTTTATGGACGTCGTCCAAGCTCAGGCTCAACATCAGCTTACCGGTTTCTCTCAGAGCACCACGCATCACAGCGCTAGCATTCTTGTCGGCACCCTTTCGCGAAATTATCAGAGCGACAGACCGCATATCCGAGCAGCCAGGATATCAGTGTCATTACCTACCGGCATGGGCGATATTTGCCGTGCGATCGAATCGAGATGCGTTGCCAACATAGGGAACTTGGCGGCCATCTCGCGTAGCTTCGTCATGTCTATAACGATGGTGCGGCCGGTGTTCACAATCGGAATATTTAGCGTGCTTCCAATCACTAGAACGGCCTCGGAAGCGGCCACGGCCAGGCGCTGGTTTTCCAGTGCCATCGCTGCCCGGACAACTAGTTCGCGGGAAATCACCCGTGTGCGGTAGAGCTTCACATCGACGATGACTAGTTTGCCCTCGGGAGAAGTGACCTTGAAGTCGTATCCGCGATCTGATCGGCCCAGCGGAGCAATCCGCTTATAACCCAGCGCTTGGTAAATTTGATAAACAAGCGCCTCGAATTCCTCTCCCAAAGATTGGCCATCGTTCATTCGGTTGCACCGGTAGGACGCGTTTCACTACTCAACCTTGAGTTATCTTCAGAATCCTATCCCAGCAACAGAATTCGCCTGGATAGAGGGCCCGTTCAAAATAAAGCGTCAAGCAGTTGGTGCCCTCACGCACATTTGCCCCTGCCCCCTGCCCCTTCCCCCACTTTCCTGCTATCTCTCCCCCGCCGTCCCGGCCGAAAGCAAAACCCTCCGATTGTCCAAGGGAGCAACAACCATGCGATACCTCCACACCATGCTGCGCGTGCGCAATCTCGATGTCGCGCTGAAGTTTTACCAGGATGCGCTGGGGCTGAAGGAGGTGCGGCGCATCGAGAACGACAAGGGGCGTTTTACGCTCGTGTTCCTGTGCTCGGCCGACGACCTCGATGCGCTGAAGGATCAGCCCAAGACGCGCGGCGCGCCGCTGGTCGAGCTCACCTGGAATTGGGACGAGGAGAAGTATGGCGAGGACCGCTTCTTCGGCCATCTCGCCTATGAGGTCGACGACATCTACGCCACCTGCGCGCAGCTGCAAAAGGCCGGCGTCACCATCAACCGGCCGCCGCGCGACGGCAACATGGCCTTCGTCCGCTCGCCCGATCTGCACTCGATCGAGATCCTGCAGAAGGGCGAGCCGAAGGCGCCGGCCGAGCCGTGGGCGTCGATGCCGAATATCGGCCACTGGTAAGGCTCCCGCGATAGGAACAAAGCCCTCGCACCCCGCGTTCACTCCCCGACAATGCGATTGGAGGAGGAAACAATGGGACGAGGATTATTGCTGTGGATGCTGGGCGTGCCTATTCCGGTGATCATTCTGCTGTGGCTGTTCTTCGGCCATTGATCGTCTGATCGACTCTGCAATGAAAGCTCCGCCTCGGGCGGGGCTTTTTGCATGCAGGCGAAGCTTTTTGCATGAGGGGCTCGCGGCAATCGCGCATCGCTCACTGGCGAAAATTCCGCTATCACCCGCGCGCAGTGGCCTTGTAGCCCGGATGGAGCGAAGCGTAATCCGGGACCGGCCGCAGCCGAAGCACCCCGGATTGCGCTTCGCTCCATCCGGGCTACGACAACGAAAGACGCGCGGGAGGATTTTATGCCGGACCAAAAGCTGACGATCTGGGGCCGCGCCAATTCGGTCAACGTGCAGAAGGTGCTGTGGTGCCTGACCGAGCTCGCTTTGCCCTACGAGCGCATCGACGCCGGCATGCAGCACGGCAAGACCCGCGAGGCCGACTATCTCGCGATGAACCCCAATGCGCGCGTCCCGACACTGGTCGAGGGCGACTTCAGCTTGTGGGAATCCAATTCGATCATGCGCTATCTCTGCATGGCGCATGGGCGCGGCACGCCGATCTATCCGGAGGCGCCAAAGCTGCGCGCCGGCGTCGACCGCTGGCTCGACTGGACGCTGTCGATGGTGCAGCCGGTCGACCGCCCGGTGTTCTGGGGCATCGTGCGCACGGCGCCGGCCGAGCGCGACATGGTGCAGGTGCAGAAGGATGCCGATGCGGCCGCCGAGGTCTGGGCGATCGCCGACCGGCTGCTCTCGACGCGGCCGTTCATGGAGGGCGACCAGTTCACGCTCGCCGATATCGCTGTTGGCGCCTACGCGCGGCGCTGGCTGGGCGTCGAGGGGATCACCCGCCCGGTGCAGCCGAACCTGACGCGGTGGCTCGCCGAGCTCGGCAAGCGGCCCGGATTTGCCCAGCACGTGGCCCCGCCGATGTCGTGACCGCTGACGCGGCTTAAGATGTGGTAAGCGCGCGCGAAATCGCTGCGAGCGCGCAAACAGCCCGCGCCTCGGTTCTACTGTGCATGGGGTTGTTTTCGCGTTTTGTTTGGGCGCCCTAGTGCCAGCCCCGCCCGACCAGCAAAACGCCGACGATCAGCACGAGCGTGACCACCGCCGTGGCGAGCCTTGCGGTCCAGGACAGCCCGCGTCCGACCCACCACAGCAGCGCGCAATACATCAGCGCGGGGACGAGGAGATCGAGTCGCAACAGGTCCGGCGACATCCGCCTCTCACCGCCCGACCGTGCCGTCGACCCTGACCGAGCCGCCGATCTTCACGCAGGTCCCGGTCGCCTCAACCCAAGTGAAGCCCCGGCCATAGGAGGCGCAGCCATTGGCCCTGGCAGACCCGGTGGCGCCCCTCAACGGCAAGGCCTTGCCCGACTGCGGCTGCTCGCTCGGCGGCAAGCGCAAGGTCTCGGCCCCGGCTGCGGAGGTGGTCGCGAGAGAGATCAGGACGAGGATGGTTGCGCGCATCGACGCCTTGTAGCCCGGACCCGGGCCAGGCGCTATCCGGTGGCCGTCAGAGGAACTTGATGCCGGCCGATTTGCCGCGGCGCCAGACCACCTGGCAGCTCCGCCCGGTCCGGGCATCGCGCGCAAACGCCATCCGGATCACGCCCGGGAGCTGGCTCGCATCCTCGTCCATCGTGATCTTGGCGCCCGAGGACGAGATGTCCTGGACCAGGCAATGCCGCGCCGCGAATCCGCCCTCGAGCGTGATCCAGGCGTGCTGCGACAGCAGCTTGCGGGCTGCGCGCTTCTTGGGCTGTGGCATTGGCGAAAAATCTCTCCCGTATCAGGGCTAGCCCAGGCAACCCTAAGAAACAGTTGAAATCGTCCCCCGAATGATACCGGAGCCGGCTATCCACCGGTTCCAAAAGAGCGTTCCGGAACGGCTTGCCCACCGGCCCAAAGGCCACTATACGTTCGCCCGCTGCAAGCCGCCGGGCACTATTCGGACGGCCAGCGGGCCTGTCGCGAATGCGGTCTGGCCTTGCGTTTGCTCCCTTCGTCTATCGGTTAGGACGCCACCCTTTCACGGTGGAGAGAGCGGTTCGATTCCGCTAGGGAGCGCCACCAGCTTCCCTACATGGCTGTGTTTCCTTCCTTTTTTGGCAATTCCCCAAATATAAAACCGCGTGTTGGGGAAGCGTTGTGCCGGTTCTGTTCAAGTTTGGTGATGGCGTTTCGGGCAAGCCGCCTCTGTTCCGCACCCTTGGTGTAGATGCGCAGGCTTGTTGCTGAGCGATGGCCGAGCACCGCCATCATTTCTTCATCTGAGCACTGGGCTTCCGCCAAGCGGACGCCCGCCAAGTGACGAAGCCCGTGGGGCTTGCAATCTAGGGGCAGCCCCGCTGCCGTGATTGCATCTCGCAACCAATCTGAAATCCCCGCGACCGTAAATCCAGCACCTGCATCCGTCCTAATGATCGGATCGTTTAGGCCAACCACCCTGCCTCGCCGCGCGTGAGCATCATCAAGCACGTACAGCAAATCCTCGTGGATTGGGATTTCTAGTTTGGCCTCGGTCTTTTGCTGGACCACCTTGATGCCACCGGTGCGCGGATTGATATCGCTCCACAACATTCGATGAACGTCGCTGCGACGCTGTCCCAGAAATTCAAACAAGCAGAACGCCAAATGTTGGCGGCTGCCGAGCGGCCATCGCGCCTTGAATTGCTCAACCTCGTCTTCGGTCCATGGACGGATCGAACCACCCTTTGGCCGCTTGAGCCCTACCATCGGATCGGTATTCATCCATCCGATGTCGTTGGCGTGCTTGATCAGGATTTTGAATTTCTTGTGGGTGTCGAGCCCCGATCCGGGTCGATCATCGAAGTCGTCGAGAAAATCTCGAATACGCTCGCGGGTTAAACCGATCAGCGGACACTCGCCGTAATCCCGGTTCATGGCGCGCAAACGTGAGCTATACCCCCGCTGTGTTGTGTAAGTCCGATTGCGTTTGAACTGTTCGTTGTTGGCGCGATAGTGCGCAATAAGCGTCGAGACCGTCCGCACCTCGGTATTGCGTCGCGTTAGCGCTGGCATCGCGATGCCAGTTCGACCTTCAACCGCGTCTTGATACGAAGCCAAGAACTCTGGACTATAAGGTAACCCCACCAGCGGCGTGCGCTTTCCCTTACCGATACGGTGGTAGTACCGCACGGTCTCTTGCCCCTTCCGCCGGTCAATGACGGCGTCAATGTTCGGCAGGAGATTTTTCCGCCTTGGCGGCTTGACGGGCTGCATCGAATTTCTCCAGTGCCTTTCTTTCCGCTTCGCTCACGTGGATGCCACTGGTGTGGTCATCGAAGTCTTCCTTACGCGGCAACGTGGCAACCGCCGCATCAAGCTCGCGCTGTATCCAACCGTAGCGCCTCTCCGAAAGTCGCACGGCCCTCGGCATCCGGCCGTCGGCGACCATCACATCAAAGAGGCGTGGACTGACGCCAACATATTCGGCCGCTTCTTCTCGGTGGAGAACGCACCGGCTATAGCCGATGGGCAGTGATGATCCCGGTTCCTTCATCGCTCAAGCTCGCCCATTGCAACGGAATGCAACTCACCACGTCATAGTATTGGTGCTTGGGCCGCTCCAATCGGTAGCTTGCCGAGTTTTCCACAAGCTTGGCTAAGCGTTTCCCATTACGAGACGGCCTTTAAGGCACTGTAATAACTAGCTATTCTATTTATGGATGTTCTTCTTCAAGCATGCACCCCTGATAAAAATGCCAAGCGTAAATATTCGTCTGAGGCCGTAAAAATTACGCCATTCGTCCTCACGCTAGCTCGTTCGGTTTCTAGCAAGTGGGCCGCACGTTTAGGGGGCACACCCTTGGCTGACAGTCTTGGCCAAACGCGTGGACAAGTTCTCTCGTCATTCTTCCCAACCATCCTAGCGCGTGTAAGCTACAACTATCGGTAGCTGAAAGCCTGTCATGTCCAAGAGCGCGTTCTTTGCCTATCCATCATCCGAACCGATTTTGACGACAGCCGATGAAGCTGTGCGCGAAGTACGGGGCATCCATGTGACGCCTTGGCCGCACTTGAATACGTTCGGATACAGGCTCGACAAACTCATTCGCGAAAAGATCGATACGAGCGATTTCCTGCTTGCCGACGTAACGATACCCAATTTCAACGTCTATTATGAAATCGGGTATTGCGTTGGATCGGGAAAGCCAGTTGTCCCAACCGTTGACTTCACCTTGAAGGGATCGAAGGAAAATGTGGACCTTACTGGCCTCTTCGCGACGACCGGTCAGATCAGGTATCAAAACTACAAGGATCTCGCGGCAAAAATCGAGAAGATCGATCTAAATGATTGGCGGCCCATTGCCCCAAAGCCAAGAAATTACAATCAGCCGCTGTTTTTCTTAGGTGCATTCAAGCGAACGAACTTCATTGAGTATATCTCCTCCGCAATTTCCAACTCTAAGGTTGAGCAGCGTCAATTCGATCCAACTGACACTAATTTCATGTCGATCAACGACGCCTTCGCGGAAGTGTCGGCATCGACCGGACTAATTCTGCCGTTGATCGCACCCAACATCGAGGGCGATGTAAAACACAATCTGCTTGCATCCACACTCGCAGGGATGGCTCACGGCTTAGGCATCGAAGCGCTTCTTATTCAGTTTAACGACGTTCCGGCTCCTGTCGATTTCAGGGAGTTCATTTCGACCGCTCGTGGCAAGCTAGAGACCACAAATGAAGTAGAAGAATACTGTCAGCAGACCCTCGTCCTCAATCAAAGAAGCAAGCCGCCTCCACGAAAGCGGAGCCCAACTTTGCTTGAACAGGTGGACCTAGGAAAGTCGGCAGCCGAACATGAAGCTACACGGTTAGATCAGTATTTTGTCCACACGGCACAATTCACTGCCGCATCTCGTGCAAAGGGAGGGATTGTCGTAGGAAGAAAGGGGTCCGGTAAGACTGCAATTTTCTACGCGACGTTAGAAAAGAAGCAGGCCGACAAGCGTAACCTCGTTGTTCCCCTTATGCCGGTGTCTCATCGTCTTTCCGAACTCCGGCAAAGCCTAGTGGACGTAAAGGCAGCCGGATTTTTTGATCATTCCATAGAGGCGTTTTGGCAATACATCATCTACATGGAAATCATTTACTCGCTACGGGAGGCGCTTCTTCCGAAGGCGAAATACAATCTGACCCAATTGAAGCTGATTGAGAGTGTCGAGCAGCGCTTCAAGATGGGAAGCGAGCACGTGTATGGTGATTTCACTTCCCGGTTAGAAACGGCGGTAGAACTCGTAATCAAAACCATACAGGGCACTCCGAACGCTAGTACAGCTAAGGAAACTATTACGAACGTCCTCTTTGAGCATGAAATATCGAAGCTCAGAGACTCGGTGGCGCAACTTGCCGATGGTTACAAAACCATCAATCTCCTGTTCGACAACGTCGACAAGGGGTGGCCAGCAACGCGGGTCGAGGAGCATGACATTAAGACGGTGCAGCATCTGATCAACGTCATGAATAAGGTCCAACGCGAACTCGCAAGGAAGGACTTGGAATTCGAGTATCTCCTGTTTTTGCGCGGCGATGTTTATGAACGGCTGGTCGAGAATACGGCAGACCGAGGGAAGTTCGATCCAATCAAGGTCGATTGGTCCGATGCCGAGCAACTGAGCAACTTGATCCACCAGCGAGTAATAGCAGCTGTTCCCGAAGGGAAAGAGGAGGAGGCGTGGAACGCTATCAATCCCATCATGGACGACAAGCGCACCGCTGTTGACGTAATGATTGGCGCGTCGTTGATGCGTCCGAGATTTCTCATCGATCTCGCCGAGAAGGCTTTATCCATCGCCGTCAATCGGGGTCATCCTGTGATCACTGTTGCCGATGTGAAGACGGCGCTTGAGAAGCACTCCCTTTATCTTGTGACGGATTTCGGGCTCGAAGTGAGGGATGTTTCCGGGCTGTCAGAAAGCATTTTCTATGACTTCATCGGCGAAGGCCAGCGCTTGACGCCTGCGCAAGTGACGGAGATTGTTCGCAAGCGAGCGGGCGAACTCGAACCACACCAAATGTTGATTTGCTCTTGTGGTACGGCTTCCTCGGTATTCCGGATGCACGTGGCAGGCCAGTTTTCATCTACAACCGCGACTATGATTACAAGCGACTAGAGGCCGAACGAGACCGCCTAGGAGAAGGCCTAGTGTATTACGTCAACGCAGCTTTTTTGGAGGGTTTGCGGGACTAAGATCACAGGGGTTAGAAGCACTCGCGCCAACAGTAGCGTCTGCGATCTCGCTTGCTCTTAGGTATCGTTCGCCGATGTAGCCGCTGATACACAAAAGCCGGCCGGCGGTATCGCGTTCTCACATCCCCGATGTAGCTAACGGAACTCGTTTTGCCGACAACCTGCGCAGCGCGCTTGTAGCAGGCTTGTTACGGAACGCCGCTCCGCTATCAGGTGAGCTTGCATGGAAAAGATGGCCCCGCGAGGGGTGGTAACATGATCACTAAGGAACAACGCCTAGAAGCGATGAAAGGCGTGCTTGCATCGCTATTTGCGTCGCAGCGCACGTTGAAATCGTTGGCTCCCAATTTTAGATGGGCCGGGCTTGGCAATCTTTTAGGTGACTACGGAGAGTTTATCGCGGTTGAAGCCTACAATCTGCAACAAGCACCGCGCGGAGCGAACGGTTACGACGCCGTCACGCCAGAGGGCAAGAAGGTGCAAGTGAAGGCAAATTATGCAGCGTCGCAAATCGGGTTTCGTGGCGACGCTGATATGCTTCTTTGTCTCAAGATAGATGCAAACGGCGACTGGACGGAAGTGTACTATGGTGACTTCGGATTGGTGAAGCAGGCGGCGAGATATTCGGCGCGAGACAACAAGCACATGGTGCCAATCAGCGCGTTGCAGAAAATTGCGAAGGCTGGCTATGTCTTGCCGGAGGTTCTGCCGATTGCGGAAACCGCGACGGATGTAGGGGAAGCGATCTAGAGCAATAGCCGAGCCCTGTAGCTGTTTAGCCGAGCGTAAACGCAAATGAATTTTGGCCGAGGTTTTTTCAGAGTATGGATTATTCTATCGGCGCTATTCGCGATGGGCGTGGCCGTCGTCTCATACCAAGATGTGAAAGAGGAATTTGAGAAAGCGTCGCTCGATTTTAGCCAAGTCGGTACCCTGATGTTGCCGGTCGATTGTCGTGAGGCTCGCGGAAAATCAGGCGCGGATTACACCGCCCCTGATCGGCCATGGAATACATACACGGCAACTCCAAACTGTTGGTACAAGCTCCCCGACTTTCGGCGGCTCTATCCAGAATATCGGGACCGTTCTGAAACAGCGTTGAGCGATAAGCTGTACAGCAAGGCAGGGATCGTCCTTAGTCCTGCGCGACCATGGAGAGCGCTTGGGATGGCGCTTGCAATTGCACTTGCGGTGCCGTTGTTTGTGTTGATCGTAGGTGCCGCCCTTGGTTGGGCATTTTCGGGGTTTCGGTCGAAGCGAGCGTGAGGATCGATCCGGAGAGGGCTTGGTTGCTTAACGAGAATGGATTTTCTCGGGGTTGAACCCGTCGCTCGCTGCGAGGGTACGGGTGACGGCAATTGTGAGAGGCATTTGCGAAAAGTAGCATGCTTTCATCCGGGATTTTCCCTCCCCCGGTGGAGCCACGCCAAGCATGCTTTCCCAGCTGCGCGAAGGGCTCCCTACAGGGCTCCTCTTTATGCGGCCGCCCGATCTTCCTTTTCTGCGCCGCGCATCACGATCCTCAGCGCATCATCCGGCAGTGGCCGCTGCAACGCCCTCGCCTCATCCCACGGTGCACGCATCCATACGTCGCGCTCCTCATCTGTCGTCAGGATCACCGGCATGGCCTTGGGGTGGATCGGCTCCACCACCGCATTCGCTACGGTCGTCAGGAAGCCGTAGACCTGATGTGGCCCCGGCACCGGCTTTGACTTGGTGCCGCGGTCGCCGTTGAACGTTGTCCAGATGCCCGCGAAGGCGAACAGCCGCCGATCCTCATTGAGGGCGAACCATACCACGTCCTTTTTCTTGGTCTCCGGGTTCGGCTCGGGCGCGTACTCGGCGAAGCTGTTGGCTGGGACAA
The DNA here is from genome assembly GCF_008123425.1 of Bradyrhizobium rifense. Lineage (GTDB taxonomy): Bacteria > Pseudomonadota > Alphaproteobacteria > Rhizobiales > Xanthobacteraceae > Bradyrhizobium > Bradyrhizobium rifense. Next base: position 37,375 of record NZ_VSSS01000090.1, on the reverse strand, counting down.
GGCAACGGTTCTCCGGCTTGAGCCAACCGCGCCAATGCGGCGATGACGTGTTGCGGATGTTGGCGACCGGCGGGCCGCCTGTACGCGGTGGTGGCGGCATGCCCCAGCGCATCATTGCAAGCTCGGTGCCTGTGTCACTGTTGCGGATGACCGGCGCGGGATAGTCGGGGAAGACGCCGGGCATCGGCGCGAGATTGCCGACGTAGCGGTTGACGACGCGAAACAGGTTGATGATCGCCGCTTGGTTGGTGGTGATGCTGTAGAGGTTGCACATCAGGTATTATCTGGCTCGCTGGCATCGCTCTGCAAGCCCAATAGTCCCCCCATCAAGCCAGACAAGGCCGGTGGAGGTCGAATTCCGTGCAGGAGGTTGGCAAGCAAGCTTGCAAATCGAAGGAACATGAATGGCTTCAAGTAGACGAACGCTAGTTTCGACGTGATCTTCTGCTTCGTGCCCGACGAACTCGACATCAGGTCGCGCAGTATGGATAGGCCGTCTCCTTGCTTGTCAGCATCGCTCGCAGCATCATGGATGTTCTTCTGCATATTGCCGACATCATGCGCGTAATGATTTCTTACGCGCGCAAGCGCACGTATGAACTTAGCATTGTCGTCGCTAATAATCTCCGACTTCAATGCAAGCCTAATCTTGGACTCTAAGTTTGCGCCGACGACGAATTCTGCCAACGCCTCGCCACCGGGGAAGTTCACCTTCGGATGCCTTAGTGCTCTCGTCACAGATTGTTCGAGCGCATCGCCCAACAGCGGCTCGATGGTCGCATGCATCTTGACGACAGCGAGAAAATCGCTGTCCTGACGGATGTTGGCGACGGTACCGCGAGCGACTTTTAGGTAGTCCTCTGCGTCGCTAATCGTCGGCTCAACCGCGCGAAAAAATTCATCTAATCCATCTGTAGAGGATGAACCGTCTTCGTTTAGGATCGACATCTATAGCCTTACCGTTTCCCCGGCCACGTCGTTGTGGCCGGGTCGCTCCCAGAAGTGCTGCGTGCCGAGCAGCGCCGATGAAATCTATTGCTTGGTAGCGTCATCATGGACCTTCGCGCACGCTGCCGAACTGTCGCGTCCAAACGCAGAGCGCGTGTAAACGCCGAGGATGGCGAGAGCCGCCGCTTGATAAGGCACGTCAGGGTCTGCACCCATGATGAGCGAGATAGCTCCCATTGCATCAGAAACGCCAACACCGCGACACATGCCAACATATGTAAAGGCCGCTGCGGCTCTTTTGGCAAGCTCGGCGTCCTGCGTGTTGAGGCGATAATGGGCAGTGATCTGTTGGATCGGCTTATCAACAGTCACCGACCCATCGTCGGGCACGCTGACGGCTTCGGCTCTTGCCGCCATCGGTTGAACACACAGCAAGATTATGAGAGCTGCCCTATTCAATTGTCTCATTGTTGCTCCCCAAATCATCGCTCTCCCGGCCACCACGTCGATGGCGGATCGCTCGCCGAGATTTTGGTTGGCCGCAACGCCACCAGATGGCTGCGCTTGTACGGATAGCCCCGAACCTGCGAGCAGTCCTTGCACCGCATGTAACGCTCTAGCTCATGGATCGGCGTAGCCTTTGGTCGCCGCACGATGTCCAGCGGGATAGTCTGGTTGGTGTCGCAGCCAAGGCAGTGCACTTCGAGGTAGGTGTACCCCGCATTGAGCGCATCACCTAGTGTCGGCGATGGCTGCGCCGGCCCCTGAAAGCCGAGCATGCGCGCGTTCCACGCTTCGACGGCGAGCCGGTCGGCCTGCTTGCGCGCTTCCGCCGCCCGCTCTGCCGCAGCCCGGACAGATGCGCCGTAAATCCTCTCGCGCGACTTGGTGCCCATGGGCGAAGGATCACCGGTCCGCGCGGATCAGGCAAGCCGCTACGGATTGCGGTGGATGACTGGCCGGGCACAACGGAAAGGCGGGTGGGCTACCATGTCCGCCTGCCCCAACCGCCACAAAAGCATTCTTTTCGCGAACGGTTTTCCTCCCCCGGTGAAGGGGCGCCAAGCATTACAAGCCCAACTCGCAAGCAACGTTTACGCAGCGGCGCTTTCGTCGCCGACCCCCGCTTGCCACAGTGTTCATTCGGCAATGACGGGCGTCGGGCGACTTCGTCAGGAGCGTTGCCGAAAATAAGCATGCTTGCAGGGGAGTTTTTCCCTCCCCCTTTGGGGTTGCCCGATCCCTCCGGGGTCGTGCGGTTGAAGCATGCTTAGGGGCAACGGAGTTTCGATCAGTTCGCGAACGCCTGCGATATAGTCCTGAGCAAGCTGCGCTCGGTGTTCAGTCGGTCACATCAACAAATTCTTCCGCCCATCCCCTGATAGCAGACATTCTTAGAGACAGTCGGCAGGTCTCAAAAGGGCCACAAGCCGACATCAAATTTCGCCCGTCAAGGACGTTGGCAATGTTCACAGCTCTGCAAGATCATTTGTCGTTGCGGGCTGCATTCCAAATGTCCAACTGCTTTTGCAAAAATTCCTTGGACCACGTTCGGGGGTTGGACCCGTCCCTTGCACTCAACATAAGTCCGTGCGGAGGAACATCTACGAGATCGCCGAGAACGATGCCTTGCCCGACGCTCGCTCGTGTACAGTCTGTTCCGTAAACAACTATCCTAAACGTCCTGGCGTCGATTGCGCCCTTGATAACCCGATCAACATGGACGTTCATAACCACAATCTGATTACCGGCTGCATCGCCCACTTCCCTCCTGTCAGACAGCGTCGCCTCGACTATAATCGGTGCATCGATGTCGGTTGGGACGTGCTCGAATATGATGCCTCTTTCGAAGCTTGGTCCCATACAGGCAACTGCGCCGGTGCAGGCGGCGTAATAAGCCCCCAAACAGACCGCCCATGTGCGCATGTCGACGAGCCAGTTGCTGACCATTGCGTGAAGATGACAACTCTCCGCGAGGTCTGCAATGGGTCAAAATGCGAAGAACTCAACCTGAGCAAATCTTGTCCGCCATGCCTCAATAAGCGGACCTTGTGGAGCGATGCTGCCACTTCGCCGAAGGGCCAAGAAGAGACTCATGCGCCGCAGCAAATCAACATCTCTATTCGATCACCTCGTCGGCGCTGGCGAGCAGCGTCGGTGGCACGGTGAGATCGAGCGCCTTTGCGGTATTGAGGTTGATGATCAGTTGGAATTTGGTCGGCAACTGCACCGGCAGATCGGCGGGCGAGGCACCGCGAAGTATCTTATCCACGTAGGATGCGGAGCGTCGAAAGAGGTCCTCGATATCTGGCGCATAAGAAATCAGGGAACCGCTTTGAGAGATGCCGGCAACCACCGGGACACGAAACTGCAGCGCCTTTTCGTTAATCAGGACCCGATTTACGGTTAAAAAGGCATCGCTCATCAGAACGAGGCCGTCGTCTCGATCCCTTGTTGCGAACGCCTGCTCGATGTCGGCAACGTTGCCAACCGGCAGTGGGATCGGCGTCACGCCGGCGGCCCTTGCCGCAGCTTCGAATGGCTTCCAGTAATAGTCAAAATAGGTAGCAATCGCCGGATTGAACATGAGTCCAGCCCGCTTTGTGCGAGGAGCTACCTCTTTCAGGAGCTCAAGCCATTTTCCCCCAATCGAACCCTCGACATTGATAAAGCCGGTAATATTGCCGCCGGGTCGGGGTAGGCTGGCCACGAAGCCACTACCGACCGGATCGGAAACGGTCACAAAGACCACCGGGATAATGCTCGTTTCGCGCTGCATGGCCGCAGTGGCGGATGTGGAGGTAGTCAGGATTACATCGGGGTTGAGGCCAACCAATTCCTTCGCGAAGGCTCGGTTTCTGTCGGCGTCTCCCGCTCCATAACGAAAGTCGATTGTGACGTCGCGATCCGGCGTCCAGCCCAAATCGGCGAGCACCTTCAAGAAAGCGGCAACACGGCGTTGGGTGGCCGGATCATCCTCCGCGAATCCTATGAGAGCCCCGATCCGCCGCATGCGCTTCGCCGCCTGCTGCGCACGCGCGACAAACGGCCAAGTCGCCGCTGCGCCACCGAGCGCCATGATGAACTTGCGCCGTTGCATGCGCCCCCTGAGAGCAGGTCTCGTCCAGTGCCTAGAGCCTAGCACTTTGGAGAAGGGGGCGCGGTGAGAAATGGCCCCCAACCGGCCTCAGACGCAATTAGGCGCGATGTCTCAGATGGGTCATCAGCGCCGATTTCGGGCGTGTGCAGTCACGTCTTGTCTACCCTCAACTTCGGACATGGCCAGGCGCCGCCTGGACGGTCGCGAAGGGCCAATTTCGGACTCATGCGCTGCAACAAAAAGCGCCTTCAATATCGCCCCTCGATCATCAATATCCGGGATATATTCGGGGGATACTGACCGCTTTGTGAGAGATGATCCGATGGAGCCCATCAGTGCAGATCTTTCCACGGTACTAAACCGCATCCTTGATACGGCGGCAGATAATCTCAGGATTGCAAAGATTCTCGTTCAAATGGGGCTTGATCCCAACAACATCACCTACGACGCACTGTTTGATCGGCTGCTGGAAATTGTGTTGGCCAACATCACGCTCGCCAACATGTTTGCCTTGGTCGGCGCAATCTTCCTTGTCGCTACCTTGCTGATGCAGAGAATGGTGCCGCTGCGGGTCGCGAATATGGTCGGCTGTGCATTCTTCGCAACCTCTGGCGCGCTTTCCGGAAGCGTCGCCACCTTTCTGCTTTATCTGCTGTTGCTGCCGGTCAATGCCGTTCGTCTCCGTCAACTGCTCAGGCTCGTTAAGAAGGCACGTAACGCGATGCAAGGTGACATGTCGATGGAATGGCTCAAACCGTTCATGACCGAACGCAGATATCGCCATGGCGACCGATTATTTAGGAAGGGTGATGCGGCGGCCGAAATGTTTCTCACCGTCACCGGGAAGTTTCTCGTCAAAGAAATCGGCGTCGAGATTCCGCCAGGGCGTCTCATGGGAGAACTTGGCTTCCTTGCGCCCGATAACCGACGAACCGGAACGGTCGAGTGCATAGAAGACGGACAAGTCCTGACTATAACTTATGAAAGGTTGCTTGAAATCTACTTTCAAAGTAATCAGCAATTCGGCTACTACATCCTCCTCCTCACCAGTCGGCGTCTGCTGGAAAACAACCAGCGCCTCCAGGAAAACAACTCGCGGCTGGAAGCAACTCTCGCGCAAGAGAAAGCGGCGCGACAGACCCCAGCCGCGGATGGCTCGGCTTGAAACTTGGCTCTTGATTGCTCCACTATTGGCGACAGAACTGTCCCGACGCGGTGCAGGTCTCGCGAGGCAACGACGTCCGCTCGGGGTCAACAGCGCCGGTTTAAATGGCGCAGCGTCACTTCCGGTCTGCGCCGATCAGCAGACCATATCCGGGCCACACCGAACTTCGCCACCGGGCCATCAGCGGACTAAGTGATCCTTCGGTATCAGCACGAGACCGAGTAACGGATCGCTCTGAAGATTACCGAGAATGATGCCGCGCCCCCCGCTAGCGCGGGGGCAGCCTTCATACAAAAGTATCTTCACGGTGTCTGTCTTGATTGATCCCTTGATCACGCGATCAACACGTGCGTTCAACAGCTCGCCTTGCAGACCTCGCGCGTCGATGAAGTGCGTACGATCATGGATTGTTGCCTCGATGATCTCGGACGCATCGACGTCCGCCGGGACCTGCTCGAACATGATGCTACGTGCTACCACGATGGTGCAGGCGGTCGCGCCCGTGAAAGTCATGCAATAGACCGCCAGTGAGAGCGACCATGTGCGCATATTGGCAAGCAGGTAGTTGAACATCGCACAACAATGCCAACTCTCCGCGAGGTCTGCAACGGGTCAAAATGCGAAAAACTCAACCTGAGCAAATCTAGTCCGTTGTGCCTCAAAAAGCGGACGTCAACGAGAAGCTCTGCAAGAGGGGTGATCGTCGGAGATTGATTGCAACATCAGCCCGCATATACGCGCTAGTCGCGCGCGGGCACCGGCTTCGGCGTGATGGTCGTCGCCGGAAGCGGCGTGCGAGTCAACTCGGAAGACGCTAACGGCGTGAAATCTGGGTTCTGGTCGTTGCCGACCCGTATGCCGGAATAGGCGACGAGCCCGTCAGCGGTAGCGACCGCGTCGCCCGAGCGTAACGAGCCGTCCATCGCGATATCGACTGACGCAAGACCGGCGGGATTGTGGCCGTTGCAGGTGCAATCGGCTCGCAGCGCCTTCCGATAGGCAAAGGCGTTTTCGCTATCGGCGTATCGTTCGCCGGTTGTGGCATAGGCTCTGTCGATGCTGGAGCCGAAGAAAACTTTGGTCGGACTTGCCGGACAGAAGGCTTGGCACATCTGCGCCGGCGAGGCCGCGCCGCGCATCAGCGGAAAATATTTGCCGTCGCAACTGCGCACGCAGAAGGCAGGTCCCGCGCTTACGACGACCGGCCGCTGCGGTGGTGATTGCGGATTGTTGTTGAAAGACGAGGTCTGCTGCTGTTGCTTCTGGCCGCCACCGAAAAAGAAATCAAACAAGCCTTCGGCCGCACTCATTTCGGGCGTCAGCGCCACGGGGCCAACGATGGCGACAGCAACAAGCATGCGGCGCAGCTTGCGCTGAAAGGACAATTCGGTACGCATCGCTTGCTCCACCGGACGCAACGAACTCTCTTCAGCACTAGGGGCGCTTGCGGCAATCGTGGATACGAAACGCGCTCTAAGCTGGGCGGAGAAGGGGAAAGAAATAGGCGAGTGCGGCAAGGGCCACATTTCGGCCGTTATGGGACACCGTCGGAGCCGTGATCCCCCCGGAGTTCGCGGGGCGTTGAAAGCCGACCGAAGTTCGGTTCGGGTCAAAAGCAGCGGTAGACGCGATGCTGGATTGCCTTCGGGTTCGCCTCTAAAAGCCGACATGACACGGTTCATGCGACCTTCGGCTAAGGCGCATGATCGATCAGCTTTCGGCGGCTTTGTGAGGGGTTTTGCCGAAAATAAGCATGCTTTCCCGAGAAATTTTCCCTCCCCCTAGGTGCCGGAAAAAAGCTCCGTGGACTGCACACTAGTGCGGCTCACTCCGCCAGTGCGCGATACACCGAAGCTCGGCCGATCTTCAACGTCTTTGCAATCGCGGACGGCCCCACACCGTCGGCCTTCATCTTCTTGATCTTCCCGGCATCGATGCTCGCCTTGCGCCCCTTGTAGACGCCGCGCGCCTTGGCGCTCGCGATCCCTTCAAGCTGGCGCTCGCGGCGAAGGTTGGTTTCAAACTCGGCGAACACCCCGAGCATATCGAGGAAGCACTTGCCCGCAGCCGTGCTGGTGTCGATTGGCTGCTCTATCGCCCTGAGTGACGCGCCCTTGGCCTTTACCGCCCTGACGATGTCCTGCAAGTCGCCGATGCTGCGCGCGAGCCGGTCGATCCGCGTGACCATCAACACGTCGCCGGTGCGCAGGATGGAGAGCGCTAGGTTGAGTTCGTCGCGCCCTTCCTTGGTCGTGCCACTGCGCTTCTCGGCCCGGATGATGTCGCATCCTGCCGCGAGAAGTGCTTTCTCCTGCACGTCGAGGCTCTGGTCGGTGCTGGAGACGCGGGCGTAGCCGACAAGGTGCTGCTTGGTCATGGTCATGTCTCGCTAGGTTCTAGACCATGAGACAATGACGTCTCATAATTCGTAAGTCAACCCAAATGAGACAGATTTTCCGTCTCAGCGCGATGACTCAGTTGGGTAAACCCAAATGAGGCACGCCAACGGTTCGCGCTGTGTTCGGATACGCGCTTCGTTCCTATGCCGAGCCGGGCGCTGGCCCGTTTCCGACCTCAGCGGCCTAATTTGATTGGTGTAGTGGCCTAGTTTCGTTCTCTAAGCCAAAAGTTGCGTTCCATTGGACGAACACCAACCGATGGCTCAGCGTTAATTTTTCCTATAAACTCTCGCCGTTTTCCCCGGGGAGTGGCGTATGAAAAAGAGTGACGTGACTTGTCCCGAGTGCGGCGCCGGCTTTCGCCGACTGGAGCTTACGTCCCTCCCTAACAGTGGTGGCGAATACCGCTGCCCAGCCTGTAGAGAGGTCTTGGAGACCTTCAACGGCAACGACGACTACGTTGCTTATCGCCTCACGATCCAACCTTCGATGAAGGCCGTTCGGCATTAATAGTGGACAGTGCCGACAACTTCACATGACCGTCATATGACGTTTCTAGCCTGATTGTGCGACGGGGGGACCGGCGCAACAGCTCCCCGCCCTTTCGTGGCCTAGACCACCAGATGGGTGGGGAGCTTCTAGGCCGCCCCAGTTGGCGGCCTCTCTTCATGTCGGTTAGCACTGTCACAGAACGCGACACAAAACCTTGGCACAACTTGTGCACTATCATCCTCACCGGAGTTTTGCGTCAAACCCACCGGGGCTGGAAAGCCGCCGCTCGCGCAACATTTAAGCGGGCGGCGTTTTTGCTTGGTCACCCGTAAATTTCCCAGTGCCCTAATCCGCCAGTACGCGGGTGTCGGAATCGAAAGGGACCACCTCACGGCAGCCCCTTACCGGGCAAAATGATTGTTCGGGATGAAATGCCAGCCCCGGCCTGCATATTTCTACTTATTTCTGCACCGTTGTGGAGTCCGTTGAAACACGGTGTTCCATTGCCTGTGCCGGCAAACGAAAAAGCCCCAATCCGGGGCTGGCAGGATTGAGGCTCTCGTAGCCGCGCTTACTCAGTACGCGCGCGGCTCATTGACACACCACTGTCACAAAACACCGTGTCCTAATTCAGAGTTCCGCGTGTCCTAATTAGGACAGCACCCACCGGGAGGCGCTGGCCTGTTTCCGGCGACAGTGGCCTAGCTTGAAATGACAAACGGCCTGTTTTGTTCTGGACGACCATGAGGTGTATTCACGGTCGGAACACGCTGTCATATACTACCGAAGTTTCCCGGTTTTGGCACAATCTGCATAGACAGATTGCCGCCCCGGAACAAAGCTGGTTGATGAGCGGTGACCTGCTATTTCGGGTGTTTGCTATCGCGGCCGGGACGTTCACTGTCGCCGCCGTAACTGTCCTCTTGTTCGCCCACTGAAAAGTAACGCCGCCTCAGTTGGCGGCTTCTTTCATTTGAAGAACATATCTTGTGCCGTTTGATGGAGGATGCTCGCAACCTGCGATATAGAAAATGGAATCGCCGCTTCCATCTTACGGCTCTTTGAACGGCGCCAGTGGTTGGTTCGGCGGTCGATTACGCAGCGTTAACCTCGGCGCTCCATCATCTTGTCCGACCAGCGCAATTAAAACTAACAACTCACACATTGGCGCCGTCGCTGATCTCAACCCGGCGACGGCCTTTTTTTGGGCCGTGAATGGACTATCGCGCGTTCACAAACGACAGCCTCACCATGATGTACGAAAGCGTGCGCGGCGCGCTGGCGTCCGACGATGCGCAGAAAGCCGCCGAGGAAGCTCCTCGCTTTCGGGTTCGGGAAACTGCCGATTGGAAGCAACACGCCGGCAATCTGGAAGCCGAAATGCTCAATCGAGGAATGTTCTTCGAGATCATCGATTGGTCCGAGGATCAGGGCCGCCTCGCCCTGTAGGCGACGATGCGGCAACCGGGCGAGCGACGAAATCCTAGCGAACGGCTACCGCCCGTCAGTGAGTAATCTCGTTTCCTCCCGCGCGCGACGCTGTTCCTCGCGCTCGATGATGCCGTGAAGCTCCGCGTCCGTGTATTGTCTAATTTCATGTCCGGGCGTGGCTCGGGAAACCTCATAGGCCCGCGCCGCGTGGCCGAGCACAGCCGAAATTGCGCTCCCCTCTTCTGGCGAAATTTGGCCTGACGCCACGGCAGCTGCAATATCGGACAATGCGTCGGCCGTGTCCTGTGCGCAGTCGATAGCACGCAAAGGAAAGGTTACCGTGCGGCCCTTGCGGGGCGGGTATATTCGGTCGAAGCAAAGTTTTAAGGCGACTGGATCGCCTTCCAGCGCCATTTGGATGCACTTCGCGGTCAACCGTTGCGCTTCGCCATCGAGCAAGGCTTCGCATGCAAGGGTGGTCGCATTACGAGCCCCGCGCGGCCTACCGGCCAAATTTCCAGATTGCCCCGGCCGAAACCGGCCTGCCTGTTTCCAACCTGTACTTTCAGGTGCCATGGCCCGTTACTCTATGCTGCGCGATTAGAATCATCCCAACGTGGAAGGTCAAGCCGCGACTTCATGCGCGCCCTCATCCTATGTACGCGCATGGAAAGTTTGGGACGCGCATGAGCCTGACGCTGCTGATCGGGCGCGGCTTATTGCCGTCGTAGCGCGTCTGCGTCGGCCCTTTATAATGCCGAGTTGTCCGCTTCTCGCTTCTCCGCCTCCCGCTCCGCCTTTGCCCTCGCGTGCGCTGCCTTGCTCCGCTCGCTGTTGGCTCGCCGGATTGCTTCCCGGTTCCGCATCAGTTCCTCCAGCGTTGGGAGCGTTGTCGGCTTCTCGTCTTCGGCAACCAGCACCGTCTCATGCTCCTCCAGCCACTGGCACAGCTCGGCGCGCTCTTTCGCGGACCTGTGGCTGTAGGTGTCCTCATGAATGGCGAACCGGAATTTGTTGAACAACGCCTTCTTCATGAAGCCCTTGCGTGTCTTGATCACGCGGTCTGATTCTTCCAGCCGCTTCTTGTATTCCGGCAGCATCTGCTCCATCCACGCCGCGACCTCGGCTTGGACCCGCCGCCTGATTTCCCCCTCGAACCGCTTCTCCTGCTGGCGCATGAATATCTCGGCCTGCTCGCGGCCCGTCTTGGTCGAGATCATGTCCAACGTCATGGCTGGCTTGGGCTTGGCGCCGAGTGCGGCCTCCAGCTCCCTAACCCGTTTGCGCAGCGCGTTTACCTCCGCACCTTGCGACGGTGCCGCCCCGTTACGTAACGCCTCCATTTCTGCGGCCCGCTTGGCACGATGGCGCGCCTGTCGCGCGGCATTGCTGAGGCCCATGGCGATCTCCTTTCCGTTACGTAACGGACTTGTCCGTTACGTCCGAGACTACCGTTATGTAACGGCGGCCAATTCTGACCCGCGTCTGACCGCCCGGCGCACCACCAAGCAGGGCTTCGCCGCTTACCCACGGTTGGTTGCCGCGCCCGGTCACGCTTTGCCCATCCGGGCTGCCGCAATTGCAAGTCCGAGTGCTTCATCCGTGAGTGCGCCAGTCCGCTCAAGTTCCGTGAGACGGTCGCGCTCAGTTTCAGGCAGGTCGCCAAATATGTTCCAGCCGCCCGTCAGGCGCATCGCAATGCGGTTCTGGAGAACTTCGGGACGCTCGCGCTGCGGCTCCGGATCGCGAAGCGCGCCCATCAGGGTGCGCGGTAGCGAGCGATCCGGCCCATCTTCTTCGACATTATCTGCGTCTATAGTTCTGGATAGTTCATCAGATAGTTTGTGGGCCGTAGGCTTCACCCCTTCCGTGCATTCCGCTTCACCCCTATCGGCCTTTTCTTCACTGGCGTGTCCTTCTTCACCGGTGCAACAAACTGCACCCGTACCTTTCATTCTGAACTCGTAGTTGTTGGTGTTGTCCTTTGAACCTCCCCGCGTGCCTCGGACAATTAGCCATGGATCAGCTCCAGCCTTGAGCTCCCCGATTGCTTTGATCACGGTTCGCCTCGACCGACCGATTGCCAACGCGATCTTGGCTAGCGAGGGATTGCACCGGCCAGTCGTGCTATTTCGGAACGTGATAAGCAACGCGTCCGCTACCAATTTAGCCGTCGATGTGAGCGAAGGATCAGCCATAATCGCGCGCCTGATCCGGTAGTGAATTGGTTCGGGTTTTGAACGCAGCATTGCGAGGGTGTGACGACCCTCTTGATCACGTAACGCTCCAGCTTTACTCTTACTCATGATCGCCTCTCTCATAGGCGGCACTAGCGCGTGACCCCGGAGCCGCTCAAACGGTTGCCGGGGTTTTATTTTGACAAGCCAGAGTTAGGGTTGGGGAAGCCCGAAGAAAGCTATGGCAAAGCAATAGAAGTCGCCTTCCCCAACATCATTGCTAACTCATTGATGTTGCAGAAAACGGCGGCTCCGCTAGGGAGCGCCACACAGCCCCCGTCCCCTCACCGTTCGCGCAGGAAGCTGCCCTGCACCTTCGCGCAGGCGAGCCCGACGGTATAGACGTGGATCCCCTCGATCACGCAATGGTCCGGATGGAGCGCCAGCAGTCCGATCGACGTGTCCTCGTTCAGCTCCCACGGTGAGCGCACGATGATGCAGGGGTAGTCGGCGGCGAGCTTGGCGTAGCTGGTGGGGCGAAAATTGTTCTTCAGGACATGCGTGTAGGTGTTGTGGTCCAGCAGCGCGACCGTGAAGGCGCGCGCATAGGCAACGGAGAACCTCTCCCGCATCGCCTGGTCGCCCCAGAGCTGCAAGGTCATGTCCCAACCGTGGTTCATGTCGTTCTCCGGCGCGCCCACGAACATGCCGGAGACGTTGGCGCACGCGGGACCGGCCGCGACCACGGCCTGCGAGAGCCTCGCCCCGATCGCATTCGCGCGCGAGGTTTGCAGCGCGACAGCGCGGGCGTCGATCAGCGTCACGGCAGCCGTCACGGCACATAGACCGCCCGCCAGCAGGCTCAGCGCTGCCGACGGGATCGCCGGGACCAGACGCCTGATCTGCACCACGACCAGGACAAGGACACCGCCCATCAGGGCCCACGATGCCATCATGTAATGCAGCGCGAAGTGCTTCGACGTCGCCACGAGGTACGCCGCAAAGACCACGACGGCGGCACTGAGCGTCAGTGTGACCGGATCGCGCCAGTCCCGCGTCTTGATGCACCAGGCGAGCGCCGCAGCGGCGGCTGCGACGTAGGTGCCCGCCGCGAGCGGCACGGCCGCGATGATCTCGCGCATGTTCGACCAGAACGTCGCGAAGTCGATGAATCCGGTCTCGCCCTCGCCGTAATGGCCCTTGTGGGTTGCGATCTGCACCAGCCATCCGAACCCGCGCGTGATCGTGCCGGGATTGAAGATCAGACTGAAGCCAACGAAGCCGATCGCCCCGGTGATCAAGGCGGCGACGAACGCCCGCCTATTTCTGAGCAGGCACACGGCGAACAGCGCCTGCGGCAGATAGAGATATTTGGTCGCGAACCCGAGCGCGAAAATCAATCCTGATACGACACCGAGGCTTGTCGACGGCGGACGCTCGTCGAGCGCAGCCTTGAGCACGATCGCCATGCCGAACAGCGCGATCCCGACCATGAGGCTTTCCGGAGCGAGCACCGTCTGAAAGTGAAACGCATCGGGATGAACGAACGCTCCCGCCTGAAACAGCATCGCGGCAATGGCGCTGCGCGTTGTCCGGCCGACGATGAGCCCGCCCGCCAGCAACGCACCCGAGAGCACCAGCGCTTCGCACGTCCGCGCCGCGCATGTGATCGCATCGTAGTGCTTGAGCCCGAACGCGACGATATCATCGGGCCGGGCGACCAAGGCCCAGCCCCTGATGACCAGCTCGACGAGCAGCGTCGTCGTCGTTCCCGGATGATCGAACTTCAGCGAACCATAGCCGGCGGCCGCTACCAGCCCGTTCATGGTGTAGGCCGATTCCGGATCGACCTGGACGCCCCAGACCGCCTGCCAGGCCGAATAGAGCAACGTCGCCGCCAGATACAATGACGGCACGACGAGAATCAGCGATGTTCTGACCCTCCCGCTCGCGCGCGTGTCAGGAAAACCGCAATCGGCTGACATCATCGTCATCGAACCGTGGCTTCCACGGCCTAGATCGCCTTGATCTTGAGAAAGGCGAAAGCCACCATCTTCAGCAACATCCAGCCATGGCGAAACCTCGATATCTGGGTCTCGCCATAGGTGCGCGCGGCGTAGCGGATCGGAAGGTCCACCGATTTCAGATTGAGCTTCGAGGCGCCGAAGATCAGGTCGAAATCGCCGAACGGATCGAAATCGCCGAAATAGGCCTTGCCGGCTTTCAGGCGCTGATAGTCGCTGCGGCGCAGAACCTTGGTGCCGCACAGCGTATCCGTATAGCGCTGATTGAGCAGCCAGGAGAATAGATAGGAAAAGATCTTGTTGGCGATCAGGTTGAGGAAACGCATCGCGCCGTCGTCCATCGGATAGACCAGACGCGAGCCGTTGACGAACTCGCCCTTGCCCGACAGCAGCGCCTCGACGAATTTCGGAATCTGCTCCGGCGGCATGGTCAGGTCGGCGTCAAGAATGATCAGCAAGTCACCGCGCGCCGCGTCGAACGCGGTGAAAACGGCGTCGGCTTTGCCCTTGCCCGGCTGGCGCATCACCTTGATGTCCCTGGCAGGATACGCCTGCTTGACCCGCTCCATCTCCTCGAAGGTGCCGTCCTGGCTGTGGCCTTCGATGAAGATGATCTCGATGTCGCCGCAGAAGTCGGGCATTCGCAGGACAGCCGGCTCGATATTGCCGCGCTCGTTACGCGCGGGGACGACGACAGTAGCCGAGCAAAACTCCTCCTTTGCCCTGCGGCTCGAGCGCGCGACCATATAGTGCCGCAGCGCCACCTGGCGGATTCCCGGCAGCACGCTGACGAAACGATTGAGGAAGCGCCCGAGCCCGAACATCCGTACCGGCGAGAGCACGCGTTGCTCGGACTTCACCGGATCGAAATCCGCAAGCCTCGCCAGGCTGCGCAAGTCGGACGGCGACAGCACGTTCTGATCCGGCTGCGGCATCCGCAGGCCGAGGAGCTCGGCGAATTTCAGCACGGGGTACCAGAGATGCGAGAAGTAACCGATCACCAGTCGCGTATCCCGCGTGCACAGCGGATGCAGCTGGGCGATGAACTTCTGGCAATCCTCCAGCGAACCGATCGTATCGAGCACGAGGATATAGTCGAACGGACCTTGCAGCGCTTCCAGCGTCGCGGGGTCCTCGGCATCGCCTTCGACGAAATTGAGATCGGGGTGGCGCTGCCGCGCGATCCCGATGTGCTTGCGGCAAAAATCTATTCCGACGCCATGTGATGGCGCGAGGCTCGCGAGCGTGTCGCCGACGCCGCATCCGATCTCGAGGACGCGACTTCCCGCCGGGATCAAGAACCGGAGATAGCGTTCATCCTCGTCGTGAAAAAAGCTGTTCTTCTCGCGCCAGGCGACGCGGTCCGTGGCGACACGGTCGGCGTGATCGAGGATGCCTGCTTTTCGCGGAGACAGGCAGCCAGAGATGACGGTCATGTCCATGACAAGACGCAGGCCTCGTCCAGCCTGCTCGAACGATGATCTATCGCGACATCAGACACCGCAGCGCGAGGCGCCGCAGACACAAAAATACACATAAAAACAGTCCCCCCGAACCCGTAGCTACTCAAGCGCAACTGCAGCGGGACTTCAACAGGAACGTCATCCGGCGGGCCAGAAATTCGTCTTCAGGTCGTCGTCAAAACCTCACGTCGCCGGTCGCGCCATTTTCGGCTTATCGCGATGAACGGCTCTTCGATGAACCGCCGGGATATCCACGCCATCGGCGTGGTCAACAGCACCCCGATGACAATGCTCAACAGGATCGACAGCATGGGCCAGCCATCGATGGCGCTGATGCGGACCGCAACGCTCAAGCCGATCATGTGGAAGAGATAGAAGCTGTAGGATATCCTGCCGTAGAAGCCGATCACCGGCTGATCCAGCCAACGAAAGCCGCGCTGCCGATCCCCAAACGCGATCAGCGCAACCAGCAACCCGGATGAACAGGCTTCGAGCAGGATGATCGGCGCGGTTTGCTTCTGCAGACCGCAATAGAGGAACAGGACACCAGCCACAACAGCGACCACCATCTGTCGACCGCCGATACCTTCCACGAGGCGGCGTCCCGAGAAGTGCAGCGCCACGCCAAGCACAAAAGCGTACAAGGGCGCGAGGTTCGTGTAGCCGCCGAGCAGGTGCGCATATGAACCGATGAACGACAGCCCGAATAGCACCGCGATCGCCGCCATCAGGACGCGCAAGCCAAACCGCCGGCCACCCAGGAAAGCCAGAATGATGACCGGTGTTGCGAAGCACTCCACCGTCATCGACCACATCGGCCCATTGATGTCGTGCCGGATCATCAGGGCGTTCAACATCACGTTGAAGGGCGAAAAATCGGGCCCGAAGCCCAGATAGAACCCGAATGCCTCGTGCAGCGCGACCAGCAGCAATACGACCGCAATCGCAGCTGGAAACAGCCGCAGAATCCTGTGACGCAGGAATACCGCGATGTCGTCGTTCCGAGCCAGCGAGCGCGACAGCACAAAGCCGCTCAGCACGAAGAACAGCACCACCGGCGCCATGCCTGTGACATAGGTGTCGGTGAAGCGTCCGCACGCATGGTAGCCGACGACAGAAACCGCAGCCAGGCCGCGCAACGACTCAAGTCTAGGCAGGAATTCGAGTTTTTGAACCACGGTCGTCCTGACATCCGAGGTCTGGATTTCGGACAGCTTTTTGATCTTGCAGCATCCGCGTTCGCACTTAGCCACAACACGGCGCGTCGTGGCAATCTATTGAAGTGAGTCCGCGCGGGGCCGGCCTTGATCGCTCGGGAAACCGGGCAGCCGGGCGATGCGCCGGCAGAATCCGCCCGCCCGGCATGAACCTCCCTGGCCCTCACCTCCGACCAATGTCCGAAGGAACCGCCTCGCCCACCGCGATGGCGTCACGTCTTGAAGGACCGGGGTCGGCCTATGGAGCAACGCAAATCGCCTGCGCACGGCCAGTCCGGCGCCCCGCCGGCTGCGACCACGCCCCTGCCTGGATGCAGCGCACGGCACTGTATTCGCCGGACCGACGCGCCAAAATGCTGGAGCACATGGCGCGCGCCAGATCGGTGCCGCAGCGCCACGCCGCGAAGGCAACGAAGCCCTCGCGCATGAGCGGCGGGGACATTCTTCGCGACGCCTATGGCTACGCCGTCCTGTCAGCCATCATCGCGTTCTCTTTGCAATCGCGCGTGCCGTTTTACCTCGGGGCGTTCATCTTCCTGACTGACGGCGAGCGCATCGAAAGCGCGCTCGCAACGATCGGGATCCGGTTCGAGCCGGGAGCGATCGGGCCCGAGATCGTCAAGGGCTTCGTCTCCCTGTTCGGATGGTTCGCGCTGCTCGTGTCGTTGCGGGACGTCGTTCCCGGCTGGCTCGCGGCATGGATGCCGCCGGCCGAACCGTCCTGGTCTCTCATCGCCGGCATTGCCCTCGCAGTCGTCATCGTCGAAGCGCTCGCGACACGCGCGATGCGGCGCGCATTGCAATGGCTCGGATTGGAGATCAGGTGGGACAGCCTGACCTGGAAGGTCATCAAGCTCGCCCTGGCCATTGGTGCGCTGGCTTTGCTCGCGCTGCACGGGCCTGCCTGAACGCCGCCGTTCGGTCGGGTGAAGAAACCCGCGTCAGGTCTCCGTAAGCCGGTCGAGCTAGTTTCAAAGCGCCCGATTCACAGACCCAGCAGGTGGCGTTGCCACGCGGTGAGACATGAGCTCCTTGGAGCAGGCGAAGCTGCGACAGATCGCGATCGTGTCGCGCGCGCTGGCACGACAGGACGGCATCGACTATCGGCAAACCTCGAGGGACGAGCGGCACCAGTACCGGCGCGAGGCGATCATCACGCTGCTCGGCAACTGGACCCTCGATGACATCCGCCTCGCCGACGGCATCATCGCCAAGTGCCGGAACGGCTGAAGCGGCCGCGGTCGCAATGACATGGTTGTGAATGCGCCCGCCCGACAACCGGGACGTTTTGCCGCTTGCCCCGTCACATTACCGACCTGCCCATTTACCGGAAATTTACCCCTGCTCCTGAGTGCCGGTATCATTTGCTTAGAATTTGATCGCTACCGTGGAATTACGGAAACAATCAGAAGCACGATCTGGCACCCATGTCCGTCGCAGAGTTCCTCAGGCAGCGTGCAGTGGAAGTGCACGTGAGCGGCAGCTATTCGCTGCATCGCTGGTACGATTGCGATGGCAAGCTGCGAAACTTCGCCTGCCGCACCAAGCGCGTCTCGCCCTTCCGCATGATCGTGGACGTGCCGGTCGTCGGCAAGATCGGCGAGCGCGTAACCTCCTACTTCCAGGATTTCGGCGAATTCCAGTGCACCATCAGCGCGACGCTGAAATCGGGCTTCCTGATGGAGCTCGACATGACCCGGGCCCGCCGCGCCTGGATGTCGGAAAAGCTGACCTGGCTCGAAAAGAAGCAGAAGGACGACAGCATCCAGGAGCTGCGCCGTGACGCGCGCTTCGTTCCGCAGGCCGCGCACACATTCCTGACGGTTGCCGACGGCAGCACCCATCCCTGCTTCATCATCGACGTCTCCACGGCCGGCGTCGCGATCTCCTGCGAATACGACCCGCCGATCGGGACCCCGCTTGCGGTCGGCGCATGCGTTGGACGCGTCATCCGCAAGTTCGACAATGGCTTTGCAGTGAAGTTCACCGACAAGCAGCAGCGGGACGACCTCGTCCGCCTGGTTGTGCGCCAGGCCGCGCCGCAGCCGGCCTGAAGCCGGCCAAACCAATCCGTATTGCTGCCCTATCTCGGCCCCATTGCGGGATCAGCTTTTGCGGGTCCGTGCCGCGTGCCGGGCTTCATTTGCAGACTTTCCATTTGCAGACTTGCGATCGGGGGACCGGATGGCAGTCGAGAAGATCAGAGTTGATAAGATCACCTGGGACAGGGTCGGCCGGGTCACGGAGCCCGGACGCTACATCTACACGTTCGGCTGGCTCACGATTACGGCCGGCGATCTCGATATCTGGAAGCAGTACCCGCAAGCCGCCTTCACGCTGCTCGCCCACCATTCCGAGCCAGACGAGGCCGTCGGCGAGGAATTCCACCTTGGGGCCTTCGACATCAGGCCCGACGCTCCACCGCCGTTCACCACCCATTGAGGGCGGAAGGGGCGCGGGCCCTGCTTGCGGGCACTGGCGATTCGAACCGGAGCAAGCAGGGCCCGGTGTGAGACGCCGTTGCGCAGCGCGCAGGCCTTCCCGGGAACGCATGGCATGCGCGTTGCTTAGTCAACGCCATGATCCATATCCTTCCCGCCGACCAGGCCTTCCTGATGCTGCTCATCGTCTCGTGCCTTGGCACGTGCCTCATACGCGCCATCTGGGAGCTCGAGCAGGTGCGAGCCCGACGAATGGCGTCGCCGCCCCGCGGACGCACAACGAAGCGTGATTAGGCGGTCCAGCTGGCCCGCGCGTTGTCCGAACGAGGCTCATCCCGCCTCTGGACTCGCCGCCAGCGCACGTGCATCGTCAATCGAAGAAACCTGCACATTGCCTTGATCTGACTTATCGATCGCGATTCCCTGACAGGCGCGCAGCCCGTTACAGTCGACGACGAGGTGGCTCTGTCATGCAATTGATTGCGCTCGTATTCTACACTTAGCGGTCCTGATGAACGCCAGCTGTCGCGCTTGTTAAGCAACCGGACAGCAGGCGCATGACAGATGGTCGCGTCGGGACACGTAGATAAGCGGACCAAGGGAACCTATTTTCGGCGCCGATGTATCTGATTGAAGCGTTACCCACCGTCATCGGAACGGCCGCCATCGCCCCGGCGCTGCTGATGCTGTGGCTTGTCATTGCCGCCGAGGAGCGCCCCGGGCCGCCGGCCCAGGTCTGGACCGCGTTCCTGCTTGGCGCGGCCAGCATCTCGCTGCTGGGTCTCGCCCGGGCCCCATTCGCCAAGATGGTCGCGGCGCCCGACAATCCCTGGGCGGCGCTCGCCATGCATTCGGTCTTCGGCGTCGCGCTGCCCGAGGAAGCCGTGAAGGTGATCGCCATCGTGCTGATCTCCTCGACCAAGCGGCGGACCTTCGCCAACCCCATGGACACCGTGGTCTATGGCGCCGCCGTCGGCCTCGGCTTCGCGGCTTACGAAAACCTCGCCTATCTGGTCCAGCACGCCGAGATGTGGCGGTCGCTGGCGGCGCTGCGCAGCGTTCTCACCGTGCCGTTCCACGGCGCGCTCGGCATCATCGCAGGCGCCTATCTCACGATCGCACGCGCCGGCACGGCGCTGGGCGCAAACCGCCATCACCGCGACTGGGCCCGTCTCTCCAGCCGGCTCCTGATTTTCGCAGGCCCGCTCGCACTGCACTCGGCGTTCGACTTCCCACTGCTCACGCTCCAGCGCATGCCGGATCTCGATCCGACAATCCGGATGTGGCTGGGCGGCGCAAGCCTGCTGATCGGCTTCAGCTCGATCGCCTTCGCCATGCGCCTGGTGCGGCGCGTGGCGCGCCACCACGCGCCCCGCACCGATATCGCGCGGGAGCGGCTCAGCCAGCTGCGCCGGATGTGGGCGCTGTGGCTTGCCGGCGGCGGCGTCGGCTTCCTCGGCCTCGCCTTCGTGCTGACCTCGATCCACCACTGGCTGATCAACCCCGAGCGCAATTTGACGCTGGCCCTGATCCCGATCGGCTTCGTCTCGATCCTGCTCGGCCTTGCGCTGCTGGTCGTCACGACCGCGATCTACGTTCTCGGCCGCAACCGCATCCGCACCAGTGGCGAGGGTTTTTCGTCAGCGCACGGCGGCGGTTGATCCGCGGGATGGCAAGCGTGGCGTGTGCGTACTAGATTGTGCTCACATCCTTCGATCCGGAGCTTGCCGATGACATCGCCCGAAGAGTTTTCACGGCTGCAATCCGCGATGAGCCAGGCGGTGAAGGCGCATTGGAAGGCCTTTCTGTTCGAAGGCATTTTGCTCGCCGTTCTCGGCATCGCCGCGCTGATCCTGCCGCCGCTCGCAAGCCTCGCCATCACGATCTTTCTCGGCTGGATGTTCCTGGTCAGCGGCATCGGCGGATTGATCGTGACCTATTGGGCGCGCGCCACGCCGGGCTTCTGGTGGTCGCTGATCTCTGCGGCGCTGGCCGTGCTCGCCGGCATGCTGCTGTTGGCCCGCCCGATGCAGGCCGTGCTGACGCTGACCATCGTGCTCGGCGCCTACTTCCTCGCCGAGGGCGTCACCACCATCATGTATGCGCTGGAGCACCGCCGCGAGCTGAGCGGCCGCTGGTCGTGGCTGCTGATCTCGGGCCTTGTCGACATCGCGATCTCATTCATGGTGATCACGGGACTGCCGAGCACGGCGGAATGGGCCATCGGCGTGCTGGTCGGCATCAACCTGTTGTTTGGCGGCGCCACCCTGATCGGCATGGCCCTGGCGGCGCGCAAAAGCAACACCTGAGGCGCCTCGTCGCGCTCTGCGCCGTTTTGGGGGGTGACAACCCGCCAACGGCGCGCTATATGACCGACCATGATCACCGTCGCCACCAGCTTCTATTGGTACTTTAGCTACGACAGCTCGCTGGCGGCAGGAGGATCGCGCTCAATCTGAAATATTGAAGCAAACGTCCGAACAGCCGCCAGACCTGGCGGCTTTTTTATTGGCCGGCAGGTTCTCAAAATGACAGGAGCCCGCCGTGCTGAGCACGACCGACGATCTTCGTATCCGCGAACTGAAAGAGCTGAGCACGCCTGAGGACGTGATGCGGGAGGTCCCGCGCACCCTCACGGCCACCCGTGTGGTGATGGCGGCGCGCAACGCCATCCATGCCATCCTCAACGGCCAGGACGATCGCCTGCTGGTGGTGGTCGGCCCCTGCTCGGTGCATGATCCCAAAGCCGCGCTCGAATATGCCGAGCGCCTCGCCGCCTTGCGCGAAGAGCTCTCCGACCAGCTCGAGATCGTGATGCGGGTCTATTTCGAGAAGCCGCGCACCACGGTCGGCTGGAAGGGCCTGATCAACGACCCGGATCTGGACGGCAGCTTCGACATCAACAAGGGCCTGCGGCTCGCACGCAACGTGCTCTCGGCCATCAACAATCTGGGCCTGCCCGCCGGCGCAGAATTTCTGGACATGACGACGCCGCAATACATCGCCGATCTCGTGTCCTGGGCTGCGATCGGCGCGCGCACGACCGAGAGCCAGATCCATCGCGAGCTGGCCTCGGGGCTGTCCTGCCCGGTCGGGTTCAAGAACGGTACCGATGGCAATGTGCGCATCGCAGCCGACGCGGTGAAGTCGGCCTCGCATCCGCATCATTTCATGGCGGTGACGAAGCTCGGCCGCTCCGCGATCGCCTCGACCGCGGGCAACGAGGACTGCCACATCATCCTGCGCGGCGGTGCCAAGCCGAACTACGATGCTGCAAGTGTCGCGTCGGCCTGCAACGATCTGGCGAAATCCGGCGTCGCGCCGCTGGTGATGGTGGATGCGAGCCACGCCAATTCGAGCAAGAATCCGGAGAACCAGCCGCTGGTCACGGCCGATATCGCCGGCCAGATCTCGGGCGGCGAGAACCGCATCATGGGCGTGATGATCGAGAGCAATCTCGTCGCCGGCCGCCAGGACGTGGTGCCGGGCAAGCCGCTGACCTACGGCCAGAGCATCACCGACGGATGCATTGATTGGGCAACGACGGCAACCGTGCTCGGGCAGCTCGCCGATGCGGTCGAGATCCGGCGTAACGCCGCGCGCGCTGGACTGCACGAGCGCTCCGCTTAAGCGGGGCAACAGGTGGGCGGGGCGATGCTGTTCGCGTCCTGCCCACCGCGCAGCAGTTGCGGCCTAGCAGCCGCGGCAGATGCTCTTGATCTTCTTGTCGAGCTGAGCGTCTTCCTTGTTCACGGGATTGTTCGGATCGCTCAGATTCTTCTCGTTCGGCACGTCGCCGGCGCGCGGCTGGCGATGACCGATCGGCGCCTGCGGCAACGTTCCCGACGTGGCGCCGCCTGACGTCGATGATCCCTTGGTCCCGGTCTGCGCAATCGCCGCGCCACCGAGCAAGACCACGAGCGATGCTGCCACCATGATCTTCTTCATATCCGTTCCTCCATTCCTCAAACCGGCGTTCTCTGACCGCCTACGTCTCGGGCGGATAGAGATGAACATCGCCACAATAGTCGACGATACGATAGCGCGTTTCCGGGGCTGCATCACGTGCATCGGCCGCGGTATTTTGCTCCGCCAACACATAATTCGGCCCGACCGGCGACTTGCCGGCGCCGCCGGGTATGTCGATGACGTAGTCAGGCTGACACAGCCCTGACACCCGCCCCCGTAATTGCCGCATCAACTCCTGCCCCTGCGCCAGGGTCGTGCGCAGATGCGCCGTGCCTGGCGCGAGATCGCCGTGATGCAGGTAATAGGGCTTGATCCGGCATTCGACGAAAGCTCGCATCAAATCCGACAGGGCGGTGACGTCGTCATTGACGCCGCGCAGCAGCACGGATTGGCTCACCATGGGAATGCCGGCATCGACCAGCCGCGCGCAGGCGGCGCGGGCCGGTCCCGCCAGCTCGCGCGCATGGTTGGCATGCAGTGCCACCCATGTGGTCGCGCCCTCGACCTTCAGCGCCGCGACCATGTCGTCGCTGATCCGTGCGGGGTCGGCCACGGGCACGCGGGTATGAAGGCGGATGATCTTGACGTGATCGATGCCGGCGAGATCGGCCATGATCTCGCTCAGCCGGCGCGGCGACAGCATCAGCGGATCGCCGCCAGTCAGGATCACCTCCCAGATCTCGCTATGCGCGCGGATGTAATCGATCGCGGCGCGATAGGCGCTGTCCGAGAGCGAGTTCTCCCTGCCTGGTCCGACCATCTCGCGGCGGAAGCAGAAGCGGCAATAGACCGCGCAGACGTGAACGAGCTTGAACAACACGCGATCGGGATAACGATGCACGATGCCTGATACCGGCGAATGCGGGTGGTCGCCGATCGGATCGGCGCTCTCGCCCGGTCGCATATCGAGCTCGGCGGCAGTCGGAACGAACTGCCGCGCGATCGGGTCATCAGGATCCGATTTGTCGATCAGCTCGACCAGCGCCGGCGTGATCGCCACCGCATAGCGCGCGGCGACGCGTTCAAGCGCCGGCAGCGCCGTCGCAGGCGCGAGGTCGGCGGCCACGAGTTCGGCTGGCTCGCGCAATGTCCGTGCAAGATTGGTCTTCGTCATTTTTCACTTAACGTTTCATTTGCAGGCGGTGTCCACACCACCTGATCAATTCGTGTTGCGCCGCTCGCCAGCATCACCAGCCGGTCGAAGCCGAGTGCGACACCGCTCGCCTCCGGCATTTGGGCGACCGCGGCCAAAAAGTCTTCGTCCAGCGGATAGGCCTCGCCGTAACGGCGCTGCTTCTCCGCCATGGATTCCGTGAAGCGCTTGCGTTGTTCCTCGGCGTCGGTGAGTTCGCCAAATCCGTTGGCGAGCTCGACGCCGCAGGCATAGACCTCGAACCGTTCCGCGGTTCTGGGATCGTCCGCCTTGACCCGCGCCAATGCCGCCTCTGGAGATGGGTATTCGAACAGAATGGTCAAACGCCCCTGCCCCAGATGCGGCTCGACATGTTCGACTAGAACCTTGCTGAAGATGTCCGACCAGGTGTCGTCCTCGGCGACGCGGACCTTGCCGGCCGCCGCCTGGGCGAGCGCGGCACGGTTACCCTCGTTGCCCGAGATTGTCGACAGCAGGTCGATGCCGGCGAAGCGCTCGAAGGCACCCGCGACGGTCAGCAGCTCCGGCTCGGCGAAGGGGTCGGCGGTCCGGCCCCGGAACGCGAAGGTCCCGATTCCGGTCGCCTGCGCGGCGCGGGCGATAACCACCACGGTGTCGGCCATGATGGCATCATAGGGGGCGCCCGCCCGGTACCATTCCAGCATGGTGAATTCGGGCAGATGCAGGTCGCCGCGCTCGCGGTCGCGGAACACCCGGGCGAACTCGAAAATCCGCTCCTCGCCGGCCGCCAGCAGCTTCTTGCAGGCGAATTCTGGCGAGGTTCGCAGGTAACGGCTGGCCCGGCTGCCATCGGGCCGGATGAGCTCGGTCCGGGGGGCGTGCAGATGGGTCTCATTGCCCGGGGAGACCTGGAGGACCGAGGTTTCGACCTCGACAAAGCCCTGCTCGGCGAAAAAGCCCCTGAGAGCCCCGGTAATGGCCCCCCTCGCCTGGAGGAACGGCCGCCGGTCGAGGTGCCGCCCGGGCGTCCAGAACGGCGAAATCGGCTTGTCCCCAGCCATCAACCGACCGCCCCTTGAGCCAGCAAAATGCTGGCATTCAACGACAAAATGCGTATGTTGCGGCCCGAAACGGGCGCCGAGGTCTGATTTGAGGCCCCAAGTCCCCCATCGATTTGACCACGTCCTGGCCTGAGCCGGGCCAAGCAAGCAGGAAATATAGCTTTGAGAGTCATCGCCAGTTCTATTCGCAAAGGCAACGTGATCGAGCAAGACGGCAAGCTCTATGTCGTCGTGACCGCCGAGAACATCCATCCCGGCAAGGGCACTCCGGTCAGCCAGATCGAAATGCGCCGAATCTCGGACGGGGTAAAGATCTCCGAGCGCTACAAGACCACCGATCAGGTCGAAAAGGCCACGATCGAAGAGCGTAACTTCACCTACCTCTATGAAGATGGTGACGGCTACCACTTCATGAACCCGGAAACCTATGATCAGGTCCAGGTGTCCAAGGACGTGATCGGCGACGCGGCGGCCTATCTCCAGGAGAGCATGACGGTCAAGCTGTCGACGCACGACGTCAACGTGGTGTCGATCGCGTTGCCGCAGCGCGTGACGCTGGAAGTGGTCGAGACCGAGCCCGTGACCAAGGGCCAGACAGCCTCGTCCTCCTACAAGCCGGCGGTGCTCTCCAACGGCCTGCGCACCACCGTGCCGCCGCACATCGCCGTCGGCACCCGTATCGTGGTCATGACCGAAGACGGCTCCTACTCCGAGCGCGCCAAGGACTAGGCAAGGGATCGAGGATCGGAACAGGTGCCGCCGGGGGGCGAGACATTGGGTAGGAAGGCTTTCCGCTTCGTCTCGCTTTTTCTGGCGTCGCTGTCGCCCCCCTTCGCAACGCCGCTTGCTGCGGACGAATTCCGCAGCCCCTCACTCACAGCCCTGCGCGTCGATTGGCGCGCAGCGCTCGACCAGCTCCGCACCGAGATCAATAACCGCCCGCAAGTCGCCGGCGATTTCATCTTCGTGTCGCGCCGTTCGGTGCCGCGCTTCGATCCGCGCGCAATGCCGGCGCTGGTGCAGCTCAACGCGGTCTCCTCGCAATTCTTCACCGGCATTGCCCGCAGCCCCGTTCCCGTGCTGCTGCCGTTCGATGCCGCCGCCTATCTCGAGGGGCAACGCAGCGGCGCACAGGCTCCGCTGGCGCTGCCGCGCTACCAGGCCGATTTCAGTCCCGCTGACATGTTCGACGCCGGACCTGCCGGCTACAGCGCAAGTTTCTCGTTAGAGCCCGGCGCCGGCGACGGCATGCCGTCGCGCACCTTCGCAAAGCCGGTCGAGATCCAGATCACCGGATCGGCGCTCGTCTACGACATCGCCGATCCCGCCGGCGGCAAGGGCGAGCCGGTGAAGCCGCTGGCGGCAATCTACCCGGACCTGCGCAAATTCATCCGCGAAGGTTACGTGCGCTACGCCTTCACGCGCTTCGGCGCCGCCTATGTGGTGTCGATCCAGTGCCTGGACAGCGTCGCGAAGCCGCGGCGGCTCGCCTGCAAGGAGGCCTACCCCGTTGCCGAGCGTTTCCTGAAGGCGCTGCACGTCGCCGGCGGCCAGCGCACGCGGCCGCTGATGGACGTCGCCTCTGATCTGCTCGATCGCCCGGCCGCACGTTCGACGGATTTCAGCTACCGGCCGAGCGGCGACATCATCCCGAACACCGGCTATCGCAAGCAGGGCGGCCATCCCGACCCGATGGCCTATGCGCAGATCCGCTTTCCGCTCGACAAGGCGCCCGCCTTCGTGCATTCGCAGTCCTACGCCAAACGCGACAATGAGGGTCCGACCGCCTATCCCTGGCGCGACAATTTCTGCGAGTCCCGCAGCTTCGAGGTCTGGCAGTGCGGCGGCGGCTACGGCCATCAGGGCGAGGACATCCGCGCCGCCGACTGCCCACAGCCCGGTGACGGCCGCGAGCCCTGTGATCCCAAGCAGCGCGGCGTCGTTGCCGTGCGCGACGCCGTGGTGATCCGTGCATCAAAGGACCAGGCCGCGACGCTCGAGGTCAACAGCCGCACCGAGCACATCCGCTTCCGCTATATGCACATGAACCCGCAGGCGTTGAACGCCGACGGAGTGCTCAATGGCCGCATCGTCACCGAAGGCGAGAAGATCGGCGTGATCTCGAACTATCTCGACCATCCTGCGGGCACGTCGATGCACCTGCATTTCGACGTCCAGGTGTTCACCCGCGACGGCTGGATCTGGGTCAGCCCCTACGTTACGCTGGTCTCGGCCTATGAGCGCCTCATCCGCGCCCGCGGCCGCGAGGTCGGCCCGGAGATCGCGAGCAGCCCGCAGCCCGTCGCACACGCGCTGCCCGAGGATGTGGTTAAGCCCGATCAGCGCGAGGGATCGAGCAGCGAAGAGAACTGAGGCCGCTCACGCCGCCAATGGCGTTCGCCCAAGTGTGTTGATGACACGCCAATGACAGGCACCTGGGTTGGCCGGACCGAAATCCGGACTCGCCCCGCATGACCTGACCATCTCTGGCCCCAGACTTGCTTGGCCCCCCGCAGCCAAACAGGATGAAGGGGAAGTTCATGCGCTATCTGACCACGGCGGCCATACTCGCCGTCGCATTTGCCGTACCGGTTCATGCGGAGGAATTGAGCGGCACGCTGAAGAAGATCAAGGACACCGGCGCGATCACCCTCGGGATACGCGACAGTGCCGTGCCCTTCAGCTTCATCGACGACAAGCAGAAGATCGTCGGCTATGCCGTCGACATCTGCATGAAGATCGTCGATGAGATCAAAGCCGAGCTCAAGCTGGACAAGCTCGAGGTCGTTGAAAACATCGTCACATCGTCCACCCGTATTCCGCTGATGGCGAACGGGACCATCGACCTCGAATGCGGCTCGACGACCAACAATGCCGATCGCCAGAAGCAGGTGTGGTTCACCAACACGCATTTCCTCACGGCGAGCCGCTTCGTCTCCAAGAAGGCGCTGAAGCTCGACCAGGTCGATGACCTCAAGGGCAAGGCTGTCGTCTCGGTCGCGGGCACGACCAACATCACCCAGCTCAACAAGGCCAACGCGGCCCGCTCGCTCGGCATCACCGTGATGAATGCCAAGGACGTCCCCGAAGCGTTCCTGATGGTCGAGACCGACCGCGCACAAGCCTTCGTCATGGACGACATCCAGCTTGCCGCGATGATCGCCTCGTCAAAGGACCCGTCGCTCTACGCCATCAGCAACGGCGCATTCTCGGATCCGGAGCCCTATGGCATCATGCTGCGCAAGGACGACACGCCCTTCAAGGCGGTGGTCGATCGTGCCACGGCAAAGCTCTACAAGAGCCCCGACATCGAGAAGATCTACAACAGATGGTTCATGGAGCCGGTGCCACCGCGCGGCCTCAACTTCCACGTCCCGATGCCGGCCTCGCTGAAGAAATCGTTCGAGAACCCGTCGGACAATCCGGATCCTGCGTCCTACGGAGGATGAGGACGATTTGAGGCGTAGCCCGGATGGAGCATAGCTCGATCCGGCTGCAACTCACTCCAGAAACGTCGTCAGTTGCGCGCCCTCGTCCGCCACGAACACGGCGATCAGTTCGGCCGGCTCCGTGGTGCTGGCGTTGGCAGAGACCAGATGCGTCGCGCCGGGCGGCTCGAAGAAGGACTGGCCGACACCGAACGTCTCGACCGGGCCGCCCCCGAGCTGGGAACGGATCTCGCCCTTGGTGATGTAGGCCGTCACCGAGCCTGCATGCCGATGCGGTCGCGAAAACCCGCCAGGACCGTAGAACACGCGCACGATGGTGACGCGCTTGCCCGGTACGTTGGGCAATGCGTAGGAGCCGATCGGCTCGACCTTGTCGAGCGGCGAGCTTTCCGCGGCGGTGGCGCAGAGCGGTGCGAGTGCGCCTGATACGGTGTCCATCGTCGCCGGCAGCACCTTGCCGATCGCAATCGCGCAGACGAGCCCGCCGACGACGGCCAGCGCCATCGAGCGCAATGGCACAGGGTGCGGCATGGTGGCCAAATTCATTGCAGTCATGACAATCTCCCTTCGTTGCAATCAGGATGCCGCCGCATTCGCCGCGACCGGCCGCTTCGCCGGCGTCCAGCGATAGGCCGCACCAAACCGGTTCCAGACGTTGATCGAGGCGATTGCTGACGTCAGGTACATCAACTCGGTCTCGGAGAATTCACGCTGCACCTCTGCATAGACCTCGTCGCCGAAACCGTCGGGAAGCAGGGTCAATGCCTCGGCCCAGGCTAGTGCTGCACGCTCCCGCGCCGAGAAGATCGGCGCCTCGCGCCAGATCGCGACCAGATGGAGCTTGTCCGCGGGCAGGCCGAGCCGCTCCGAGAGAAGGATATGATGCTGCACACAGAAGGCGCAGCCGTTGATCTGCGAGGCACGCAGCTTGACCAGCTCCAGAAGCTGCTTGTCGAGGCCGGCCTTGGCCGCAACCTGACCCAGTGCAAGCACCAGCTCATAGGCGTCCGGCGCAATCTTCTTGAAATCCTCGTACTCGCTGCGGGCGTGTGACATCGCCGCTCACCTCGTGTTATTGTAAGACTGCTTACATCTTATAAGAGCTCTTACATTATGCGCAAGTCGGCGAGCATCACGAAATCGAAACTGGAGCAAAGGGTATCCAGGCAGGAGGCTACGGTGCGCGTGCCCGCCCCCGGCGAAGGCAAGCGCGGCGAGCAAGGCTATCTCGGCTATCTCTTGCGTCAGGCCCACGCCGCGGTGCGGCTGAAGATGGAACGCACGCTGGCTGATCTGGGGGTGACCTCGCCGCAATTCGCCGTGCTGACCATGCTGAACGCCTATCCGGGACTCTCAGGCGCCGACGTCGCCCGCCTCACCTTCCTGACGCCGCAGACCGTCGGCGTCATCATCCGCAACCTCGAGCGCGACGGCGCGATCCTGATGACACCGCATCCCGTTCACGGCCGCATCCAGCAATGGACGCTGACGCCGCGCGGCGCGACGCTGCTCAAGGCTTGCCGGGATCGCGTGCTCGAACTGGAGAAGCGCCTGGTGACAGGGCTCGACGGCAAGGCTGAAGTCACTGTCCGCCGTTGGCTTGCGGGCATCGCAGCCGATCTGCAGGACGAGGCCTAATCGCCTCCTCCGTCGCCGCCGTCACCATCTCCGGAATCGCCGAAGCCGAAGTCGCCGTCCCCCTGAATGCCGCGACCGAAATTTTCTGCGATGATCATCATGACCACGACCAACAGCCCTGCGCCAAAGGGCCAGGGATTGGCTCGGATGATGTCGAACAGCTCCCGCATGTGCGCATGATGCGCAGATGGAAGCGAACCGACCGTAAAAGAACTGGCTCAAAGTTGGGGATTTCGGAGGCTGGCCTATCCGCCCTTCAACACTTTCTTAACTTCGCCATCCGGCCAGGTCTCGCTCGCGGCGATCACGCGCACGCGGCTGCCGTCGGCGGCATTGACCAGCACATGCGAACTCACCCGGTCGCCGCTCGGCTCCAGGCGCAGATCGGTTTCGGGCTTCCAGCTCAACGTAGTTGCGAGATCGCCGGGGAAAATCTGCCATTGCGATCCGTCATCGAGTTCGACGACGTGGCTTTCCGCATGCGCGCGTATCTTCATTCCACCCCGAATTCTCTGGGAAGGCGGGCCCTGGCGATCAGCCGGGGCCCCTATTCCGTCAGTCGTTGTCGTGATGAATCACGGTCTTGCTGCGGTTGCCGAACTCATCTTCCTTCTTGATCACAGTGGTGCGGTCAGCAGGCTCACGCTCCTTGATCACCGTGGTGCGGTCACGATCGCGATCCCGCTCGCGATACTCGGGGGACTGTCCAACAGTCACACCGGCGCCGACCGGGCCGACATGAACGCCGACTTCATCTGCGAACGCGGGGGCCGCAATGGCCGTGACCATGGCAGCGGCAAACAGATACTTCCTCATCTCATCCTCCTCCAATGTGTGCGGAGGGAATGCGGGAGTGCGACACTTTGTTCCTGGGAACGTGACGTCTGAAGCCTGTTCCTCCTGTTCCAGGAACCTGCTCACAGCAGCCTTGTTTCCCGCTACTATGCATCCATGAAACAAGCTGATTCCTCGGCCCATCACAGCCGCCGCGCGCTCCTCCAATCCACGCTTGGCGCAGCCGCTCTGCTCGCAGTCCCGACAGGCGTCTTCGCGTCGCCGCCCGGCTTCGACGAATGGCGCGAGGGTTTTCGCGCGCGTGCTATGGCCAAGGGCATTTCGGCTGCGACCTGGCAGCGCGCGATGGCGCGGGTCGAGCCCGACATGACCGTGTTCAAGCAGATGCGCAACCAGCCCGAATTCCACGAGCAGGTCTGGCAATACATCAACCGCCGCGTCTCCGACTGGCGCATCATCAACGGCAAGATCGCGCTCAAGAACAACGAGGCGCTGCTCGCGCGCATCGAACGCGATTTCGGCGTCGAGCGCGGCACGCTGCTGGCGCTGTGGGGCGTGGAGTCCGCCTACGGCGATCCGCTGGTGCAGCAGAATCACATGACGCCCGTGTTTCCCTCGCTCGCCGCGCTCGCCTGGAACGAGCCGCGCCGCAAGGCCTATTGGGAGACCGAGCTGATCAACGCGCTCCGCATCGTCGACAAGGGCTGGAGCACGCCGGAGGAGATGCAGGGATCCTGGGCCGGAGCGATGGGGCATTCGCAATGGATGCCGGAGGTCTGGCTCAATGTCGGCATCGATTATGACGGCGACGGCAAGGTTTCCCCGTTCGGCAAGCCCGACGACGCACTTGGCTCGACCGCAAAATATCTCGTCAATCGGGGCAAATGGCACCGCGGCGAGCATTGGGGCTACGAGGTCCGCAGCCCCGGCGAAATGAGCGGCAGCAGGACCTATGCGGCGTGGCAGGCGGCGGGCGTCACCCGCGCTGACGGCCAGGCCTTTCCACAACCGAACGCATCCGCGCAGATCTGGACACCGGTTGCGGGCGGCCCGACGTTCCTGCTCGGGCCGAATTTCAACGCGGTGAAGAGCTACAACCCTTCCATGAACTATGCGCTCGCGATCTGCCATCTCGGCGACCGCTGCCTGGGCGCGCCGCCGTTCATTCAGCCCTTCCCCGGCTCCGAGCGCGTGCTGACGCTCGCCGAGGTGCAGGAGATGCAGACGCGGCTGACCAGGGCTGGCTTTGATACCGGCGGCACCGACGGCCGCGTCGGCAACGACACCATGAAGGCGATCAAGGATTTTCAGCAGCGCGCCGGAATCACGCCCGCCGACGGTTACGGCGGGCTGAAGGTGCTGGCGAAGTTGCGGCAGGGATCGTAGACGGCCTCAGTGCCGGTACTGCGGCTCTTCCGCATCGAGCTGCCGGCGGATCGCGGCGAGATGGAGCCGCGCGGATTCGGAATCGCCTTCGCGCATCTGCTTGTAGGTTTCGGCTGCGATCGCGGGATCGACCGGCAGCACCTTCCGTCCCGTCGACATCGCCAGCACCTGCACCTCGGCGGCGCGTTCGAGATAGTAGAGATCATCCCAGGCTTCCGCGATCGTCGGCGCCAGAACCATCACGCCGTGATGCTTCATGAAGACGATGTCGGCATCACCCACGGCCGACGCGATGCGCGCGCCTTCGCGGTTGTCGAGCGCGAGACCGTTATAATCGCGGTCGACTGCGGTGCGACCGTAGAATTTTAGCGCGGTCTGCCCGGCCCAGATCAGGGGATCGCCCTCGGTCATCGACAGCGCCGTGGCGTAAGGCATGTGGGTGTGGAAGGCGACCTTGGCGCGCGGCAGGCGCTTGTGCATCTCGGCATGGATGTAGAACGCTGTCGCCTCGGGCTCGCCTTCGCCATCAAGCACGTGGCCGTGGAAGTCGCAGATCAGGAGTTTTGATGCGGTCAGCTCGCGAAAGGCGTAGCCGTAGGGGTTGACCAGGAAGAGATCGTCATGGCCGGGCACCACGGCCGAGAAGTGGTTGCAGATGCCCTCCTCGAAACCATTGCGCGCGGCCATCCGGAAACAGGCGGCAAGATCCTCGCGCGCAGTGCGGATCGCATCGGTCGCGAGGTCGGGCCGGTTCGAGCGGACGGCCGCGGGTGAGGAGGCGTGAAGGCTGTGCGCCATGGCGAAGGAGACCTCTTTCGGGCAGGAGACGGCAGCGTTTTACAGGGCGGACGCCTGCGCGTCAGCCCCTGCGGCCGCCACCCTGCCCTGCGCGTCTCACGCCCGCCGCGGCACCCCGCCGGCATTCATGCCGCCATCGATCACGAGCTCGCTGCCGGTGACGTAACGCGAAGCATCTGACGCCAGATACAGCACGCCGGATGCGATCTCCGCAGCCTGTCCGGCGCGGCCAAGCGGGGTTGCGACCTTGGCGCGCTCCTCCGGATCGATCGGCGCGTTCTGGCCTGCGCCCGTCGCCCCGGTCGGGATCTTGCCCCAGATCGGCGTGTCGATGATGCCGGGATGCACGGAGTTGACACGGATGCCGTCGGAGGCGGCCGCACACTCCATCGCGATCGATTTGGCAAACAGCCGCACGCCGCCCTTGGTTGCCGAATAGGCCGACAGCCCCGGCGCGCCGCGCAGGCCCGCGAGCGAGGACATCATGACGATCGAGCCACCGCCGGTCTTGCGCATCAAGGGCAGGCAATGCTTGACCGAGAGAAACACGCCATCGAGATTGATCGCGTTCTGCTTGCGCCAGTCAGAGAGCGTCATGTCGGTGATCGAAGGCACGGCAATGCCGATGCCGGCATTGGAGACCAGGATGTCGAGCCGGCCGTAGTGCTTCGCGACCTCTGCGACGATCTCGATCCAGCGCTCCTCGCTGGTGACGTCCTGCTCCAGGAAGATCGCCTTGCCGCCGGCTTTTGTGATGCGCTTGACGAGCTCAGGGCCTCTGAGCTCATCGATATCTGTCGCAATGACGGTGGCGCCCTCGCGCGCGAACAGCTCGACGATGGCTTCACCAATACCGGATGCGCCACCTGTCACCAGCGCAACCTTGCCCTCAACCTGCCCTGCCATATTCACTCCCTTTCTTTTTGTTGTTTGAAGTCTGTTGTTTGAGGTCGCTACCTGATCACGGACGGCCCCTGGTCCGGTAGTGCGACGTCGATGACGCGAAACTGCACGCGTTCGGCACCCTGATAGCGATCGACCGACAGGGAGCCGGCGACATTCAGCTGCTGGCCGCGATTGGCGAGAAGCGCGTTGCCAAGCTTTTGCCCGACCGAGCGGAACGCGATGCCGTTGACGATGGCACCGTCCCCCGACTTGAAGCGCAGCCTCAAATGCGCCTGTCCCACCTCGTCGGCAAAGACAAGCTGATGCGCTGGCAGCGCCAGCACGGCTTCCGGATTGCCGCTGCCGAAGGGACCTGCGCGATTGAGCGTGGCCGCAAGCTCCGTCGTCACCGCGCGCGCCGAGATCGCGCCGTCGATGTAGAGCTCGTTGACATGGCGCGCCTCGGCGACGTCCTGAGCCAGCGCGTTCTCCAGATAGGCGCGGAATTGGGCCAGCTTCTCTTTCCGCAGCGTGACGCCCGCGGCCATCGCGTGGCCACCGCCCTTGAGCAGAATGCCGTCGGTGACCGCCTGCCGCACCGCCTTGCCGAGATCGACGCCGGCGATCGAGCGGCCCGAGCCGGTGCCGATGCCGCCGGGTTCGAGCGCAATCGCAAACGCGGGCCGCGAGAACTTCTCTTTCAGGCGCGCGGCGACCAGGCCGACCACGCCGGGATGCCAGCCTTCGGACGCGGTGACGATGACGCCGAGCTTGTCTTCCAGCCCGATCGAGGCGAGCGCCTCGGCTTCGGCCTGCGCTTCTGCCGCCTGCTCGATGATTCGGCGTTCGCCGTTGAGACGGTCAAGCTCGGCCGCAATCCGCGCGGCCTCAACGCTATCGCCCTCGAGCAAAAGCCGAACGCCGAGATCGGCACGGCCGATACGGCCGCCGGCATTGACGCGCGGGCCCAGCATGAAGCCGAGATGCCAGGCCTCCGGCGGGCCGTTGAGCCGCGCCACGTCCATCAGCGCGGTGTGGCCGACATGGTCGCGCCGCCGCATCGCGATCAGCCCCTTTGCGACGAAGGCGCGGTTCAGGCCGACCAGCGGCGCGACGTCCGCGACGGTGCCGAGCGCGACGTGATGCAGCATACCGAGCAGATCGGGCTCGGGCATCTCAGCGTTCCAGAAGCCGCGCTGGCGCAGCTCGCGATTGACCGCGACCAGGGTCACCAGCACAAGGCCGACGGCGGCGAGATGGCCGAGGCCGGAGAGATCGTCGAGCCGGTTCGGATTGACCAGCGCGTCGACCTCCGGCAACTCCGTGCCGGCCTGATGATGATCGATCACGACGACGGACATGCCGAGGCGTTTTGCCTCGGCCAGCGGCTCGATGCTGGTGGTGCCGCAATCGACGGTGACGAGCAGCGTGGCGCCCTTGGCGGCCAGCCCGCGCACGGCTTCGACGTTGGGACCGTAGCCTTCAAAGATGCGGTCGGGAATGTGGATCAGCGGGTCGAGCCCGCAATGGCGAAGATGCCAGGCGAGCAGCGCCGCCGAGGTCGCGCCGTCGACGTCGTAATCGCCGAAGATCGCGACCGTCTCGCCCTTCACGGCGGCATCGGCAATGCGCTTCGACGCGGCCTCCATTTCCGTGACAGTGAACGGGTCGGGCATAAGCTTGCGGATGGTCGGATCGAGGAAGTCGGGCACCGCGTCGATGTCGACGCCGCGCCCCGCAAGCACCCGCGCCAGCAGTTCCGGCAGCTGGTGACGCTGCACGATGGCAAGCGCCGTGGCGGCCCCACGCGCATCCAGCCGGTTGCGCCAGAGCTTGTCGGTAAGCGAACGCGCCACGCCCAGGAAGGCCTGGGGCATTTCGACGGGCAAGACGGTGGCGGGCGGCGTCATGACGAGAGGCTGACTGTTGGAACTGGAGGTCCCGGACAAATACGGACGTCCGGCGGCTGGGCTGACAGCGATTGGCCGGCAAACCTTCGGGATTTGCAACGGCCGGGGCGCACAAAGCGGTGGACGGCTGCCTAACTGGCGGGAGTGACTATCATTTGGGCATTCCGCCGAACAGCAAATTAAGCAGGCGTTAGGTTGAATCCTAGAAAAAGACTCGTATTCGGTCTGTGATTTGATTGTTCCGGGTTCGTTGCAGATCAGGCCTCATTGCCAAGGGAAGTTACCCGATGTCTGCTGCGCTGGGTCTGAAAACCAAGCCGACCACCACCGAACCCGTCGACGACGATTCCGACATTTCCGCGCTGATCAATCGCCTGACCGCGGAGGTCAACCAGATCGCGGTCGACAAGACCAAGTCGATCCAGCAGATCACCAACCAGATGAAGATGCTGGCGCTGAACGCGCTGATCGAAAGCTCGCGCGCCGGCGCGCAGGGCGCGGGCTTCGCGGTGGTGGCGCAGGAGGTACGCGGCGTCGGCCAGCAGGTCGAGACGATCGCGCGCGAGCTCGAGACGCAGCTGACGAAGCGCACCGGCGATCTCGTCGCCTCGATCGACCGCATGAGCCAGCGGTCGCGCGGCGAGCGCATGATGGATCTGTCGCTCAACGCGGTCGAGCTGATCGACCGCAACCTCTATGAGCGCACCTGCGACGTGCGCTGGTGGGCGACCGATTCCGCCATGGTCGATTGCGCGGCCTCGCCTGCGCCGGCGGCGGTCACCTACGCCTCGCAGCGCCTCGGCGTCATCCTCGGCGCCTATACCGTCTATCTCGACCTCTGGCTCTGCGACCTCGACGGCAACGTCATCGCCAACGGCCGCGCGGATCGTTTTCGTGTGGTCGGCCAGAACGTCGCCCACACCAAATGGTTTCGCGAGGCGAAGACCCTGCGCTCCGGCGACGACTATGTCGCCGGCGACATCGAGAACCAGCCGCTGCTCGGCAACGCCCAGGTCGCAACCTATTGCGCCAGCGTCCGCGCCGGCGGCCAGGCCAACGGCGCGCCGGTCGGCGTGCTCGCCATCCATTTCGACTGGGAGCCGCAGGCGCGCGCCATCGTGCAAGGCGTGCGCGTCGGCGACGCCGACAAGGCCCGCGTGCTGCTGGTCGACTCGCATTTTCGCGTCATCGCCGCCTCCGACGGCCAGGGCATTTTGAGCGAGCGCATCTCGCTGTCGCTCAACGGCCAGCGCTCCGGCTTCTACCAGGACCGCTCAGGCACGATGATCGCCTTCCATGCGACGCCCGGCTACGAGACCTATCGCGGGCTCGGCTGGTACGGCGTGATCGTCTGCGCCGCGTGAGTCCGGAGCCGTCCAACCCCAAACCTTGAAAACAACCCCATGCACAGTAGCGACCGGGTTGTTTTCATGGCGGTTTTTGTTTTAGATCTGGCGGGCGACAGCAAGCCTGCGATTTTTCGCATGATGCCGTTTGACGCGTCGAGGCTGGG
>NZ_VSSS01000089.1 GCF_008123425.1 Bradyrhizobium rifense | reverse complement strand
ACTTCAGGGGTGCAGTCCAGTCCTGGACTGCACCGCAATCTGTAAACGAACCGCACACCGTTGCCAGCCGCCTTCCCGCGGCCGTCTCGCGGCGGGGCCTGTAGCTCAATGGTTGGAGCCGGCCGTATCATCTCACAGCCATTACGCACGGACAGGTCCGATTCCACGCCACACCAGCCGAATTTGCTACGCCCGGCCTTCTCCTCTTGTCGAGCGTTCTCGGCCTCGATCAAAAAGAGTGCTGTCGAAAATCGGTATCATTCAGAGTATCGCAAGTGGAAACAGCGATGATCGAGCCCCGTGGCATGTCGAGAGAACAAGCTGCGGCTTACGCAGGCTGCGAGTCGCTTTCAGCGTTCAACACCTGGGTTCGGCGCGGGATTATGCCGAAACCGATTGCGGGAACCCGCAAATGGGACAGAAAAGCCATTGATGCGGCCCTTGACCGGATGTCAGGTCTCGATTCTAAAATGCAACCGCAGCGATCACCCTATGATGAATGGAAGGCCTCGCAAGATGCGGGTGCGACTCAAAGGCATCAACAGCCTCACAAAGAAACTCGCTGATGGAACAGTGAAGACGTACTGGTACGCGTGGAAGGGCGGTCCACGCATCGATGCTGAACCAGGCACACCGGACTTCATAAGGCTCTACGGCGAAGCTACTGCGGCGAAGAAGAACAGCGCTGAAACATTTAGCTCATTGATTGACTACTTCAAAGATCAGAGCGAGTACACGGGCCTTGGCGACAAGAGCAAGCGCGCCTACGATCAGTACCTCGCCTTGATCGAGGCCAAGTTCGGCGCGATGCCGATTGGCGCAATCGAGGACCGGCGTGCGCGCGGCGATTTCAAAGCCTTCCGCAACACCTTCGCTTCCACACCTCGCAAGGCAGATTACGTCTGGACGACGATTGCGCGCGTGCTCTCGGTTGCAAAGGACCACGGCAAGATTGCTGTGAATGTTTGCGAGCGCGGCGGGCGGCTTTATGAATCCGATCGGTCGGAGATCGTCTGGACCGCCGAGGACATCCGTGCCTTTTGCGGTGTAGCGTCCATCGAGCTGCAGGCGGCCTTGCTGCTCGCTCTGTGGACCGGCCAGCGCCAGGGAGACCTGTTGCGGCTGACCTGGAGCAATTACGACGGCGCCTACATCCGGATGCGTCAGTCGAAGGGTCGTGGCAGCAACGGCCGGCGCCGGGTAACGATCCCGGTCGGCCCGCCGCTGAAGGCCGCCCTTGACGCTGCGCTCAACGAGAAGCGCTCAGCCGTCACTATTTTGGTTAACTCGTTCGGCCGACCGTGGACGGAGGACGGCTTCAGGACGAGCTGGGACAAAGCATTCAAACGGACCTCGCTAAAGGACTTGCACTTCCACGATTTGCGCGGAACCGCTGTCACACGGCTCGCACTGTCGAATTGCTCAGTGCCCGAGATTGCCGCGATAACCGGACATTCCATGGCCACGGTGCAGCAGATACTCGATGCGCATTATCTTGGCGGGCGAGTAGAACTTGCGGAGTCAGCGATCAAGAAGCTGAGTGCAGTTTACGGAGAAGGGCAAAAATGAAGGTTTGGGATGTGGATGGAAATCCAGGTGAAGGCGTTCACCGGTCGCCAAAGCTTCCGCGTAAGAGAGTGCTCCACGCCGCCGGGAACGAGGTAGCCGCTGCGGCAGCGCGCAGCCCTCCCCGATCATTCATCAGGGCGTGCGAGCGAGCACGAAAACCGAACAAAAACTCCCAACTGACCTCCCAACTGAAAGGTCCGTTCTGGTGCACAGCGTTGGTAAGTCTTTGATTTATTTGGTGGGCGCACCAGGGCTCGAACCTGGGACCCGCTGATTAAGAGTCAGCTGCTCTACCAACTGAGCTATGCGCCCGAAAGGCGGTCAATGCCTTGCGAGGCCGGTCGTTTAGCAAAGCGATCCGGGTCTGGCAAGCGATGTGGCGCATGTTTTCCAAGGTTCTTCCACAGCCCCGGAAATGCGAAAAGCCGCTGGATTCCAGCGGCTTCTCAGAGGTTAAACCTCGGGAAATCCCGGAGCGCTCAAAGACGCCCTTCCCGATCCGGGCCGCCGTCGCGGTCAAACCGGTCGCCACCGCGGAAGTGGTCCATGCCACGCTCCATCATGCGGTCCATGCCGCGCTCCATGAAGTGGCGGGGCGGACCATCCTCGCCGCCGCCGAACGGGCCGCGGTGGTGGGTCAGCATGGCAAGGCGGCGCTTCTGGCCATCATCGAGGCTCTTGTAGAGCGGATCGGCGGCGTCGGCGATCTTCTTCAAAGCCATAGAGGTCGCGCCCATGTCGTCGGCGCGCTGGCGCAGGCGGGCGACCGGATCGTCCGGCTTGTCGCCGTCCTTATTGCCGTCCTTGGCAGCGTCGCCCGGACCCGCGTTCATCCGCGCATTGGCGCGGTCGAGGCGCAGCTTGGCGAAGTCGCGCACGGCGGCTTCGACCGGCGGCCACAGCTTCTCCTGGTCGGCGTTGAGCTTCAGCCCGGCATGGACCGCGGCGATCCGCGCGTCGACGAAGGCGGCGCGGTCTTCGGGGTTCATGCGGATGTGGCGGAAGTGCTCCATCCACGGGCGATGATATTGGGCATAGACCGCGCCCGAGCCGGCGATGCTGAGCACGGCGATGGCGGCGATGGTGAACTTCCTCATACGAACCTCCTCTGGAAGGATGTCCTGAAGATGGGCGTCGCGAGGCCAAGGTGCAACTTACAACTTGGACAGAGAGGGCGTTCTTTCGCAGATGTAACTCACTTGAATGTCCGTTCAGCCACCGCGGACATCATCCGTAACAAAAAAGAGCTTCCGTGCAGCCCGCACGGAAGCTCTCCTTCATATTTCGTTTAGATTAGTTCGTCGTGCTCTTCGATTCCTTCAGGAACTCGTCGATCAGCGGCTGGCCGACGCGGCCTGCGGCGTCCTTGTAGACCGGCTCCATCGCCTTGCGCATCGCCTCGTCCTGCTCCGGCGTAAGCTTGATGATCTCGCTCTTGCCGCTCTTCTTGATCTCGGCGAGCGCGTCGTCGTTTTCCTTCTGCGACTGCGCGTTGTTGAAGTCGGTCGCTTCCTTCATGGCCTTCGACAGCTGGTCGCGGATGTCGGCCGGCAGATCGTCCCAGAACTTCTTGTTCACGATCACGACGTAGCCGATGTAACCGTGATTGGTTTCGGTGATGTACTTCTGCACCTCGTGCATCTTCTGGGTATAGATGTTCGACCAGGTGTTCTCCTGACCGTCGACCACGCCGGTCTGCAGTGCCTGATAGACTTCCGAGAACGCCATCACCTGCGGCAGCGAGCCGAGTGCCTTGAACTGCGCCTGCAGCACGCGCGAGGACTGGATGCGGAACTTGACGCCTTGATAGTCGTTCGGTGCCACCAGCTTCTTGTTGGCGCTCATTTGCTTGAAGCCGTTGTCCCAATAGGCAAGGCCGGTGATGCCCTTCGGCTCCAGCAGCTTGAGCAGCCGCGCACCGAGCGGACCTTCCGTCACCTTCCGCAGCGTCTTCAGGTCGGGAAGGATATAGGGCAGATCGAACACCTCGAACTCGCGGATACCGAGCGGGCCGAACTTGGAGTTGGACGGCGCCAGCATCTGCACGCTACCAAGCTGCAGCGCCTCGAGCTCTTCCTTGTCCTTGTACAGCGTCGAATTTGGATAGACCTCGATCTTGACCTTGCCGCCGGTGTACTTTTCGGCGAGTTCCTTGAATTTTTCGGAGGCCTTGCCCTTCGGCGTGTCGGTCGCGACGACGTGGCTGAACTTGATGATGATCGGGTCGGCGCTGGCGGGGCCGGCAAGGCTCAAGGCCAATGCCGCGACGGATGCCGCGATCGCGAAGGTGCGCATAATCTCTCCCTATTGTTTTTGGGCCGCCCGGCGCGCGGGCGGCCTGTCCTCATGCCAGGCACTTCAATACAGGCCGGCGCCCCTGCGTGCTATTGGCCGTTAGCAGGGCTGCTATTCACAGTGAATGCCGTAAGCGCCGCTGCGCTCCCTCTCCCGCTTGCGGGAGAGGGTTGGGGAGAGGGTGTCTCCTCGAGCGAGAGCCCCCTAGAGGAGAGAACCCTCACCCGCCACGCTTCGCGTGTCTGCCTCTCCCGCAAGCGAGAGAGGCGAAGACAGCAAGCTCAGCTTGCGGCGGCCGTCGTCACAGTGTCGCGCTGGCGCTTCATGACGATCTTGTTGAGCGCGCCGAGATAGGCCTTGGCCGACGCCACCAGCGTATCCGGATCCGCCGCGCGTGCCGTCATCGCACGTCCGTCATGCGACAGCCGCACCGACACTTCCGCCTGCGCGTCGGTGCCTTCGGTGACGGCGTGGACCTGATACAGATCGAGCTTGGCCTCGTGCGGCACCAGCGCCTTGATGCAGTTGAACACCGCGTCCACCGGACCGTTGCCCTCGGCTTCCTCGATCTTGATCTGGCCGTCGACGTCGAGCTTCATGGTCGCGCGCTGCGGGCCATGAGTGCCGGCGATCACGGTCAGCGAGGTCAGCTTGATGCGGTCATGCGATGCCGCCATCTCCTCGTCGACCAGCGCCTCGATGTCCTCGTCGTAGATGTCCTTCTTGCGGTCGGCGAGCGCCTTCATCCGCGTGAACGCATCTTCCAGCTGGTTCGGGCCGAGCTTGTAGCCCATCTCCTCCAGCTTGTGCACGAAGGCATGGCGTCCGGAATGCTTGCCGAGCACCAGCGAGGACTGCTTCAGGCCGACCATTTCGGGCCGCATGATCTCGTAGGTCGATGCATCCTTCAGCACGCCGTCCTGGTGGATGCCGCTCTCATGCGCAAACGCGTTCCGCCCGACGATCGCCTTGTTGTACTGCACCGGGAACGAGGTCGCCGCCGACACAACCTTCGAGGCGCGGGTCAGCTGCGTGGTGTCGATCTTGTTCCACCACGGAAACACGTCGTTGCGGACGTTGATGGCCATCACGACTTCCTCGAGCGAAGCGTTGCCGGCCCGCTCGCCGATGCCGTTGACGGTACATTCGATCTGGCGCGCACCACCGGCGATGCCGGCCAGCGAGTTTGCCACCGCCATGCCGAGGTCGTTGTGGCAGTGCACCGAAAACACCGCCTTGTCCGAATTCGGCACCCGCTCGATCAAGGTGCGCATGAAGTGGCTATATTCCTCCGGCGTGGTGTAGCCGACGGTGTCGGGAATATTGACCGTGGTAGCACCAGCCTTGATCACGGCCTCGACGATGCGGCAGAGGTAGTCCATCTCGCTGCGGGTAGCATCTTCGGCCGACCATTCGACGTCGTCGATCTGGTTGCGAGCGCGGGTGACATTGGCAATCGAGAGCTCCATCACCTGCTCGGGCGTCATGTTCAGCTTGACGCGCATGTGCAGCGGCGAGGTCGCGATCACGGTATGGACGCGGCCACGCTTGGCGAACTTCACCGCTTCGGCGCAGCGGTCGATGTCCTTTGGATTGGCGCGCGACAGGCCGGCGATCACGGAATTCTTGGAGCGGCGGGCGATCTCGCTGACGGCCTGGAAGTCGCCTTCGGACGTGATCGGGAAGCCGGCCTCGATGACGTCGACGCCCATGTCGTCGAGCATCTCGGCGATCT
This sequence comes from Bradyrhizobium rifense, assembly GCF_008123425.1. GTDB lineage: Bacteria > Pseudomonadota > Alphaproteobacteria > Rhizobiales > Xanthobacteraceae > Bradyrhizobium > Bradyrhizobium rifense. The sequence goes on along the minus strand of NZ_VSSS01000089.1, from coordinate 86,944 downwards.
CGATCTTTTCCTCGAAGGTCATGGTGGCGCCGGGGCATTGCTCGCCGTCGCGCAGCGTGGTGTCGAAAATGATGACGCGGTCCTTGTCGGACTTGTTCGCGGGGGCCATTGCAAAATTCCTTTTGAGCTTCTGCGCCGTTCAGTCTGCTGGGCGCTTGGAGGTGTCCGGTGATCTCGACCAACCCCTGAGTGCCCAGGCGCGTGGCGCCCAGCCGGCCCTCAGGGGCAAGTAAGAAGAAGGCCGCCAATAAGGAGGGTGGGCAGCAGCGCGGCCGGGATCGTGGCGGCGGCCAGAGCCACCTCCCCCGAAATCCCATCGATTTGGCCGCGAATCAGCATTACCAGACCCTTTTGAGCCCCAAATCCTCGATCAAAACCGTTGACGGTTGGTTGCCGGGAGGCTCAGTGCGTCGTTTCTAGACGAGAAATAGGCGCAACCGCAACGCCAAAAGATGGTCAGGGGGACTGACCTGGGTGCGGATCTCGCCGCTCGGCTCGCAATGGCGGCTCCGTCATCCTTGAGGTGCGAGTGGCGCGGTGCGCATAGCATCGCGCCGGGAGCCTCGAAGGATGCACGGCCGAACAGGTGCATCCGGGCCGTCGCCCTTCGAGGCTTGCCCTGCGGCGCGTTGCGCCCCAAGGCGCGCACCTCAGGGTGACGGTATTCGACAACGCCAACAAACCCGAATTTCGGTAACGTGGAATATTTTGATGCGTGCCGATTGACTCAGTGCTTGCGTGTTTTGCCCGTGTCGGGCAACGCGAGCACTTGTAGCCCGCATGGAGCGGAGCGTAATGCGGGACCGGTCCCGGATTGCGCTACGCTCCATCCGGGCTACGACCTGCCGATATGTCAGGCGATCAGCCTAACCCGTGCGACGCGAGCGGGACCTGGTCTCCCAGCGATCCAGCATCTGGCCGAGTTCACCGACGGCTGGGGACGGAGTTTCGTTGGTGTTGGCGGGAACGGTGGGGCTAAGCCAGTCCGGCTGCGTGTAGCCGCCCGAGCGGCGAGCCACGGCACGCCGTTTGCGGGACTGGAAATCGCGCGTGAAATAGCCGGCCGCATACGCGATCCCGAGCAACACGATCAATGTGATGACACCCTGCACCATTGGCTGCGGCCTTTCTCTCAGGATTTCTGCGCAGCAATAGAGGCGAGGTCAAGACTTGACAGGGCCCAAACTGGGGCTCGGTTAATTCCGCAAGGGCACGCGAATTGTCGCGTCACACCGTTGCGCCCGAAATCAGCCTGGCCGCCCTCGCAACCGGGGATGAATGGGACTAACCTTGCACTTGCTCGGCCGGATCAACCGGCCAGCTGAACATGACCCGGGAGGACGCGAATGACACGCCAACAGCAGCGTGAGCAGGATGCTGCGCTTTCACGACGGACGCTGGTCCAGGGACTCGCGCTCGGTGCCGCGGCCACGATGGCCGGAGCGGGCACCGCACTGGCCCAGACCGGACCTGCCGCCCCGCCGACCACGATCACCACACCACCGCGCGACTTCGGCCCCAACGGCGCACCGACCACCTATTTCTGGGACCCCGATATCATCGCGGTCGATCCGTCGTTCAACGATCTGGCGCAGCCCAACACCGCGATCAAGCGGCTTCATACCGGCCTGCTATGGGCGGAAGGTCCGGCCTGGAGCGCGCAAGGACGGTATCTGCTCTGGAGCGACATTCCCAACAACAGGCAGATGCGCTGGAGCGAGGATGACGGCCGCGTCAGCGTGTTCCGCGCGCCCTCCAATAATTCCAACGGCAACTCGTTCGACTTCCTGGGCCGCCAGCTTTCCTGCGAGCATCTGACCCGTCGGGTGACGCGCTACGAGCACGACGGCACCGCCACCGTGCTGTGCGACAATTACAACGGCAAGAAGCTGAACTCGCCGAACGACGTCGTCGCGCATCCCGACGGCAGCTACTGGTTCACCGATCCGCCCTATGGCGGCCAGCTCTATGAAGGTGAGCCCGATGCGGCGGGCGGACCGAGCAATGCAGGTGGCAAGCTCAATCCGCGGATTGGACAACCGGCCGGCTTCACCCCTGGCAAGCGCGAGCTACCGACCAATTGCTATCGCATCGATCCCTCAGGCCGCGTCGATCTCGTCGTCACCGAGGAGCAGGTGCCCGATCCCAACGGGCTGTGCTTCTCGCCCGACTTCAAGAAGCTCTATGTCGTCTCGACCGGCAAGGGACCGGGCGACACCGGCCCCGGCGGCAAGGGCGAGATTTTCGTGTTCGATGTCGGCGCGGATAACAAGGTGTCCAACGGAAAGCGCTTCTCCGATTGCGTGATCGACGGCGTGACGTGCGGGCCGGACGGCGTGCGCTGCGACGTCAACGGCAATGTCTGGGCTTCCAGCAACGCCGGTCGCGCGGTCGGCTATAACGGCGTCACGACATGGTCGCCGGACGGCAAGCTGCTCGGCCGCATTCGCTTACCCGAAGTCTGCGGCAACATCTGCTTCGGCGGGCCGAAGCGCAACCGCCTGTTCATGGCCGCGAGCCAGTCGCTCTACGCGGTGTTCACCGCGACGCAAGGTGCAGGGCCGGGCTGAGCAGGCGTGAGCTGAATTGCAACGAGGCGCCAGCGTAGCCCGCTGACGCCTCAAACTTGCCCATTCAGAAAGCGGAAAGTTTCGATGCGTCCGATCGTGATCATACCCACCCGGCTCGGTTCGACCAGGCTCCCAGGCAAGGCGCTGACGGATATCAACGGTCAGCCAATGATCGCTCACGTCTGGCGAAGAGGTCTCGAGGCCGATATCGGCCCCGTCGTCGTTGCCTGTGGCGATCAAGCCATCGTGGATGTCATCGACGATCTGGGCGGTCGGGCCGTCCTGACCGACCCAACCCTCCCGACCGGGTCGGATCGTGCGCACGCGGCACTGCAGCTGATCGACGCGGAAGCGGCCTATGATGTCGTCGTCGTGCTTCAGGGTGACCTGCCGACCATTGATCCGGCGACGATACGGGCGACGATGGAGCCGTTGTCTCGACGTGCCGAATGCGCGATTGCAACGCTCGCCACCGAGATCGAGGATCCCATCGAGCTTCAGGCACCGAGCGTTGTGAAGATCGCCCTTGCGATTCACCCGGGAGAAACCATCGGTCGCGCGGTTTACTTCAGCCGGGCCATGATCCCCTCGGGAGTGGGAAAGCACTATCATCACGTCGGCATGTATACCTATCGGCGCGAGGCGTTGACGAAATATGTCAGCCTCGCACGCGGCGTCCTCGAGCAGCGCGAAAGCCTTGAACAGCTCAGAGCGATCGAGCACGGCATGCGGATGGACGCGAAGGTGATCCGGACGGAGCCGTTGGGCGTGGACACGCTGGCCGATCTCGAGCGCGCTCGAGAACTTTTGGCATCCAGATCGATCTAGTCCCCGAGGCAGCACGTGACTTCCGGACAGAGCGCGTGATAATTGAGCCATGGCAGACAAAATTCGCGTCGTTATTCTCTATGGCGGCAGGTCCGGTGAGCATGAGGTCTCGCTGAAATCGGCGGCCTCCGTGCTCAGGCATCTCGACCGCGCGCGCTTCGAGGTGATCCCGATCTCCATCGACAAGACCGGCCGGTGGCAGTGGAACGATCTTGCCAGGATCGATCCGGCGCAGGCGGCCTTGCCGATCTTGCCCGATGCACCCGAGATGCGGCTCGCCCGAGGGGCTGACGGACGCGGCGTTCTCGTGCCGATCTCCGAAAGCGCGACAGGCCCGATCGAGATCGACGTCGTGTTTCCGGTCATGCACGGCCCCCTTTGCGAGGACGGCACCGTGCAGGGCCTTTTGGAGTTGGCCGAGGTCGCCTATGTCGGCTCGGGCGTTCTCGCCTCCGCCGTCAGCATGGACAAGGATGTCGCCAAGCGACTCGCGGAATTCGCCGTCGTTCCGGTCGCGCCCTATCGCGTGCTCACCCGCAAGGCCTTCGCCGCGGACCGCGCCGCGTCTCTCGCCAAGGCGGTCGAGGGGCTGAGCCTTCCGGTCTTCGTCAAGCCGTGCAACATGGGCTCCAGTGTCGGCATTCACAAGGTCAAGACGTGGGATGCGCTTGGCCCCGCGCTCGATGATGCGTTTCGTTATGACGTCAAGGTGCTGGTTGAACAGGGCATCGACGCGCGCGAAATCGAGGTCGCGGTGCTCGAAGGCGAGACGCTGTTTGCGAGCGTCGCCAGCGAACTCAATCCGAACGCCCATCACGAATTCTATTCGTACGAGGCCAAATATCTCGATCCCGACGGCGCCCGCGTCGATCTTCCGGCCAGGCTCGATCCGGCACAGATGGAGCGCGTGCGCGCGCTCGCGGTGCAGGTGTTCGCGGCGCTTGAATGCAGCGACCTCGCGCGGGTCGACTTCTTCCTCGATCGGCAGAGCGGCGAATTCTGCTTCAACGAGATCAACACCCTGCCCGGCTTCACGTCGATCAGCATGTATCCGAAGATGATGGAAGCCTCCGGCGTGCCGTATGGAGAGCTGCTGACACGCCTCGTCCATCTGGCGCTGGACCGCTACCAGCAGCGTCACGCCCTGGAACGCGGCTATTCGAGCTAGGTTGTCTCCTCAAGCGTAGGCCCGGGTCAGGAAACAAGCCATGCGCGTTGTGATCTGCGGCGGCGGCGTGATCGGAGCCTGCACGGCTTACTTCCTTTGCCGCCTCGGCGCCGATGTCATCGTCGTCGAACGGACCGAAGTGGCGGCCGCGGCCTCGGGTTAGGCCGGCGGTTTTCTGGCGCGCGACTGGTGTGCGGGTACGCCGCTCGATGCGCTGGCGCGGCGCAGTTTTGCGCTTCATGCACAACTGCCTGGGGAGATCGCAGGCGATTGGGGCTACCGCCCGATGAGCGCGCATAGCGGTTACGTTGCTCCTGATAGCGACCCACGCCGGAACACGCCATCCGCGCTCGGCTGGCTCAGCGACGGCGTCGTCATCGCCCAGCGCATCGGCACCACCGAAACAACCGCGATCGTTCATCCGCAAAAGTTCACATCGGCCTTGATGAACGCGGCGCTCACGCAAGGCGCCGAGCTTCGCCGCGGCCGCGTCACCGGCATCGTCCGCGATGCGACGCGCGCGAAAGGTGTCGAGGTCGAAGGCAGCATCATTGACGCGGATGCCGTCATGATCGCGATGGGACCATGGTCGCTGCTCGCGGCGCAATGGATGAGCCTGCCCGCTGTCTATGGCCAGCGCAGCCCGAGCATCGTGTACGACATCGACCCCAACCTGCCGGCCGATGCGTTGTTCCTGGAATGCGAGACGGATGGCAGCACCGTGTCGATCGAGGTCTTTCCGCGCGCCGACGGCAGCACGCATGTCACCGCACTCTCCGACATCGCGCCGCTGCCGCTCGACCCGGCGGCGGTGACGCCGGACCGCGATGCGATCGCGCGCCTGCAAGCCATGTCCGAGCGGCTATCGCCGCTGTTTCGTCCCGACAAGATCATCGCGCAGCAGGCCTGTTTCCGTCCCGTGACGGAGGACGGCCTGCCGCTGGTCGGCCGGGTGCCGCAGAGCGACGGTCTCTATGTCGCGACCGGACATAATGTGTGGGGCATCCTGAATGCGCCCGCGACCGGCGAGGCCATGGCACGGCTCATCGCCGAAGGCGAAGCGCGCGAGGTGGATCTCGCGCCGTTCGATCCCGCCCGGCTCACGCCGCTCGATCCATCGCTGCTGCAAGCGCGCTGAACCGGCTCAACGCCACAGCTTCTCAACGGCAGCGCAATTGTCCGCCTGCGATAGACGCGCATGCTCGTCGACGAAATCTGCATAGCTGCGCACAACGGGTCCAGCACTTGTCTGCCTGCATTTTGCGCAGCGCTAGAACTTTAGTCCCCATCGTACAATCCTGAATACAGTTTCACTTGCCGAGGATTCTCTCGTCGTTATAGTCCCGCCCAATAGCTCAAAGAAGCTTGGGTCAAGGGAGAGAACAATATGAATAAAGCACTCTCTGGTGCATTGCGAAGTGTGCTTGGTGCGGCCGCGACCGGCGCATTATTGGCAGCGTCAGGCCCGGCCTTTGCGGCCGATCCGATCAGGATCGGTGTGATCGCGGAAGCGCAGGCGATTGCCGGCGCATCGATCCCGCAGGCGGCGCAGCTCGCCGCCGACGAGATCAACGCAAATGGCGGCATCGACGGCCGCAAGATCGAGATCATCGGTTACGACAATCACTCCTCCTCGGCGGATTCGGTGCGCGCTTTCCAGCGCGCCGTGAACGAGGACAAGGTCAACGCGGTCATCGCCAGCTACATCAGCGAAGTCGTGCTGGCGCTGGAGCCCTGGGCTTCGCGGCTGAAGACGCCGTTCGTCACGCCGGGTGCGGCCTCCAACGAGATCAGCAAGAGCGTCCACGCCGATTACGAGAAGAACAAGTACACCTTCCACGGCTATCTGACCTCGGCGGCACTGGCGCTCTCGGTCTGCGACGGCGCCAAGGACCTGCTCGTCGACAGGATGCACATGAAGACGGCGGTCATCATGAGCGAGGACGCCGCCTGGACCAAGCCGCTCGATGTCGGCTACGAGGAATGCCTGCCCAAGATCGGGCTGAAGGTGCTCGACCACATCCGCTTCTCGCCCGATACCACCGACTTCACCCCGATCTTCAACAAGATCGAGGGCTCGAAGCCTGACGTGATCATCACCGGCATCTCCCATGTCGGCGTGCAGCCGACGGTGCAGTGGAAGAACCAGCAGGTGCCGATCCCGATGTTCGGCATCTCCTCGCAGGCGACCAACGAGACCTTCGGCAAGGACAGCAACCAGGCGGCGGAAGGCGTGCTCTATCAGGGCGTCTCCGGCCCCGGCGTGGCGGTGACGCCGAAGTCGGTGCCGTTCGCTGAAAACTTCAAGAAGAAGTTCGGCAACTACCCGTCCTATGCCGGCTACACCGCCTATGACGAGGTCTATTATATCGCCGACGCCGTGAAGCGCGCCGGCTCGACCGATGCCGACAAGCTGGTCGATGCGCTGGAGAAGACCGACTGGGAAGGCACGATCGGCCGCGTCCAGTTCTACGGCAAGGACGATCCGTTCACGCACTCGATCAAATACGGCAAGGGCCTGATCACCGGGCTGATGTTGCAATGGCAGGACGGCAAGCAGAGCGCCGTCTGGCCGAAGGACGTCGCCACGGTCGACATCAAGTTCCCGAGCTTCATCAAGCTCGGCAACTGATCGGACACGCTCCCGGGACCACCTCCCGGGAGCTTCCATTTGCGGGCCCCCGCAGCACCTTCCCTCCAGTAGGACTCTTGGCCAATCATCAATGCGAGCTTTCCAGATTCTGATTGATGGCTTTGCCATCAGCGCCCTCTACGCTCTCGGTGCCACCGGCTTTACACTGATCTTTGGCGTCTCCGGCGTGCTCAACCTCTCCCACGGTGCCATCATGGTGGCGGCAGCGGTGGCGGCCTGGGCCGCCGCCAGCGTGCTTGGTGTCGGCACCTATGCCGGCGCGCTGATCGGAGTGGGCGTCGCCCTCCTCGCGGCGTTCGCCACCTACTTCGCGGTGGTCAAGCCGATCCAGGACTCCCGGCGCATCCCGAATGAGGAGAAAGAGATCTTCGTCCTCACGGGAACGCTGCTCTGGGGCATCATGATCCAGGAACTGATCGCCTATTTCTTCACCAACAACGCCAAGACGGTGCTGCCGATCGTCGAGGGCGTCGTTGACGTGCTCGGCGTCCGCACGCCGAAGAACGAGATTTTCACCGCGATCGTGTGCTGCCTCGTCATCGCGCTGCTGTGGCTGCTGGTGAACCGCACCCGCACCGGCAAAGCAGTGCTGGCGGCCTCGATGAACCCGCGCGGCGTCACGCTGCTCGGCCTCGAGCTCACCAACATCTACATCGTGGTGTGGGGGATCTACGGCATTCTCGCCGGCATCGCCGGCGTGCTGCTCGGCATGTTCCTCGGCGTCAGCTCCTACAGCGTGGGGCCGTTGACCGCGAGCGCGTTCTCGATCGTGGTGCTCGGCGGCCTCGGCAGCGTCTCCGGCTCGCTGATCGCGGCTTTCGTGGTCGGCTATCTCGAAACGCTGACGGCCTACCTGGTCTCGCCGGCCTACCGCACCATTCCGGCGCTGCTGCTGCTTGTGTTCGTGATGTATATCCGGCCCCAGGGCCTTCTGGGGAGGCGCTGAGATGGCCGGCTTCTTTACCTCGCGCCTCTTCTTCGTTTCGCTGGTGCTGGTCGTCATCGCGGCCACGCTGCCGCTCTACGTCTCCGGCTATGTGCTCGGCCTTCTCACCGTCGCGTTCTATTTCGGTGTGTTCGCGATGGCCTGGGACCTGTTGTTCGGCTTCGCGGGCGAAGTGAATTTCGGTCCGACCTTCCTGATCGGCGTCGGCGCCTACACGGCCGGCATCCTCAATGCGCAGTTCGGCTGGTCGGTCTATCTCTGCATCGTGCTGGGCGCGCTGGCCTCCGTCGTCGCCGGCCTCGTGCTGGCGCTGCCGGCGCTGCGGGTGCGCGGGCCGTATTTCGGCCTGACCACACTGGTCGCGGTCCTGATGCTGCAGAACTTCGTCGTGGTGTTCGCCGACCTCACCGGCGGCGAGATCGGGCTGACCATCCCCGACGTCATCACCATCAATGCTGGCGCCAATTACTGGATCGCACTCGGCTTCATGACAATCTCGGCAGCGATCCTCTACGGCTTGTCGCAATCGCCGATCGGGCTGGTGCTGCAAGCCAGCGGCCAGGACCCGGTACAGGCCGGCGCGCTCGGCTTCAACATCGTCAAGCACAAGCTCGCGGCCTTCATCGTCAGCGCGTTCTTCTCGGGGCTGTCGGGTGCGCTGCTGGTGTTCTATTTCGGCACCGCCTCGGTCGGCACCGTCGTCGACGTCGCGGTCGGCGTGAACGTCATCGTCTCGGCCGTGCTCGGCGGCCGGCGCACCGTGCTTGGGGCTGCGCTCGGCGCGATCTTCCTGATCGTCGCCGGCGAATTTTTGCGCCCAACCGGCGAGCTTGCGACCTTCATCGTCTCGGCGGTCGCGCTTCTCGTCGTGCTGTTCTTCCCCGGCGGCTTCCTCGGAGCGGCCCTCTCGCGCGAGGCTCGCTCGTAATGGATCAAAGGCTTTCAAATCGGCCCGTGCTCGAAGTCCGCGGCCTGACCAAACGCTTTGGCGGATTAACCGCGGTGAAGAACCTCGGCTTCGAGGTCAACAGCGGCGAGATTTTTGGCCTGATCGGGCCGAACGGCTCGGGCAAATCGACCGCGATGAAGAGCGTGATGGGCATCGAGCGCCCGACCGCAGGCGAAGTCGTGTTCGAGGGCGAGAATGTCGCCGGCCTGCCCGCGCACAAGATCGCGCGAAAAGGCTTTGGCATGGTGTTCCAGCACTCGCGGCCGCTGAACCGGCAGACGGTGCTGGAGAACATCATGGTGGCGCTTCTGCCCGACAGCCTGTTCATGCTGTTTCCGGACAAGGCGCTGGTCGAGCGCGCCAAATGGATCGCCGATCGCGTCGGCCTCGGCAACGTCATGAACCGCCGCCCGCCGACGCTGCCCTTCGCCGATCTGCGAAGGCTCGAGCTCGCCAAGGCGATCGCGCGCGATCCCAAGGTCGTGCTGGTAGACGAGCCCTTCGCCGGGCTGACGCGGGGCGAGGTCGACGTGTTCTCCGACCTGATCCGCAGCTTTCGCGACGACGGCCGCGCCGTGATGCTGGTCGACCACAACGTCAAGAGCGTCGCGGCGCTGGTCGACCGCGTGCTGGCGATGTATCTCGGCGAGGAGATCGTCACCGGCAAGGCCGAGGACGTCATGAAGAACGAGACCGTGCGCCGGGTCTATCTCGGCGGCGCCATCGAGACCCATGCGCGGCCCGAGACCAGCTTCAAGGACAAGGTGCCGCTGCTCCAGGTCGAGAATGTCAGCGTCCATTACGGCAAGGCGCAGGCGCTGGAGAATGTCTCGATCCACATCCACGAGGGCGAGTTCGTCTCCATCGTCGGCCTCAACGGCGCCGGCAAGACCACGCTGTTCAACGCCATCTCCGGCTTCCTGCCCTATAGCGGCGAGATCATCCGCGGCGGCGACAAGCTCCGCGGCACCAGTCCAGCCAAGATCGCGCGCAGCGGCCTCGTGCAGTGCCCGGAATCGCGCGAGCTGTTCGGCGAAATGAGTGTGCGGGAAAACCTCGATCTCGGCGGGCAACATCTAGCCGACGACAAGCGCGCCGCGCAGCTCGCCTGGCTGTTCGAGCTGTTCCCGATCCTGAAAGAGCGACAGGGCCAAATGGCACAGACGCTGTCCGGCGGCGAGCAACAGATGCTGGCGATCGGCCGCGCACTGATGATGCAGCCGCAGATCCTGATCCTGGACGAGCCTACGCTGGGGCTGGCACCGGTCATCCTCGAGCTGTTGTCGAAGGCACTAACGAAGTTGCGGCAGACCACGTCGATCACGGTGCTGCTCGGCGAGCAGAACGTGACCTTCGCATTGCCGCATGCCGACCGCGTCTATGTGCTGGAGCACGCAAGGATCGTCTGGGAGGGCGATCCCGGCCGCTTCGCCGCCGAGGCCGGCGCCGACTTTCTCTAATTCGCGCGTATCAATAACAAAACAAGCAAAGGGAAACGACCATGCGACCACAAACGATCTTGAGCAGCAGCCTCCTCACCTCCGCGCTGGCACTGTGCCTCGCCGCCCCCGCCTACGCGCAGGCGAACGATCCGATCAAGATCGGCGTCATCGCCGAGGTGCAGTCGATCGCAGGCGCCGCGACACCCGGCGGCGCGCAGATCGCCGCCGACGAGATCAACGCCAAGGGTGGCATCCTCGGCCGCAAGGTCGAGATCGTCACCTATGACAACAAGAGTTCTTCGGCCGACTCGGTGCGCGCCTTCCAGCGCGCGGTGAGCGAGGACAAGGTCTCCGCCGTGATCGCGAGCTATATCAGCGAGGTCGTGCTCGCGCTGGAGCCCTGGGCAGCTCGCCTGAAGATGCCGCTGATCACGCCGGGCGCCGCCTCGAACGAGATCACCAAGGCGATCCACAACGACTATGAGAAGAATAAGTACTCCTTCCATGGCTATCTGACCTCGGCGGCCCAGGCCCAGATCGTCTGCGATGCCGCCAAGGATCTCCTGGTCGACAAGATGCACATGAAGACAGTCGCCATCATGAGCGAGGATGCCGCCTGGACCAAGCCGCTCGACATCGGCTACGAGGCCTGCCTGCCGAAGGCCGGACTGACTGTCGTCGAGCATGTGCGCTTCTCGCCTGACACCACCGACTTCACGCCGATCTTCAACAACATCGAGGCCAAGAAGCCGGACGTGATCGTCACCGGCATCTCCCATGTCGGCGTTCAGCCGACGGTGCAGTGGAAGAACCAGCAGGTGCCGATCCCGATGTTCGGCATCAGCGCGCAGGCGCTGAGCCCGACCTTCTGGAAGGATACCAACGGCGCCGCCGACGGCGTGCCGTCGTTCGCGGTGTCGACGGCCGACGTCGCCGTCACCTCCAAGACAAAGCCGTTCGCGGCGGCCTTCGCGGCCAAGTTCGGCATGCCGCCGGCCTATACCGGTTACACCGCCTATGACGAGGTCTACATCATCACCGACGCGATCAAGCGCGCCGGCTCGACCGATCCGGACAAGATGGTCGCCGAGATGGAGAAGACCAATTTCGAGGGCACGATCGGCCAAATCCAGTTCTACGGCAAGGACGACGAGTTCACCCACGGCATCAAGTACGGTCCCGGCGCGGTCACCGGTCTTGTCTTCCAGTGGCAGGACGGCAAGCAAGTCACGGTGTGGCCGGAGAAGGTCGCGGAAGGCAAGCTGAAGTTTCCGAATTTTGTGAAGCTGTCGCAGTAAATATCGGAAGAACGCTTTCGCAAACGCGTGATGCCCGGGGCCTATTCCCGGGCATTTCGTTTCTGCCGCGATGCGCCCTTGAAGTGAAGCACGCTTGCAAATTTGGCAGGGTCGATCAAACTATGGACGGCACGCAGGCAGCTCCAAGAATCTGCGGCTCATCAAGGAGGACGCATGCTCCCCTATGTCGCCCACGACCCTCGCTTCGAGCGGCTGGTCTTCGGCCATGTCAATCTCGAGAAACTCACCAGCGGTTGCCGCTGGGCTGAAGGCCCCGCCTATTTTCCGGCCGGGCGTTACCTCATCTGGTCCGACATTCCAAACAACCGGATGATGCGCTTCGACGAGACCGACAGCTCAGTGTCGGTGTTCCGCGCGCCGAGCTTCAATTCCAACGGAAACACGACCGATCGCCAGGGGCGGCTCGTAACCTGCGAGCATTTCATGCGGCGCGTCACCCGAACCGAGCACGATGGCGCGATCACCGTGCTGGCGGATGCGTTCGAGGGTCGTCGGTTGAATTCACCCAACGACGTCGTGATCAAATCGGACAATTCGATCTGGTTCTCCGATCCGACTTACGGCATCGACAGCGACTATGAAGGGCAGCACAGCCCGTCCGAGATCGGCGCCTCCAACGTCTACCGGATCGACGGCAGCTCGGGTGCCATCACGCGCGTGGTGTCCGACCGGGTGCAGCCCAACGGGCTGGCCTTCTCGCCAGACGAAACCCGGCTCTATGTCGCCGACACCGGCGCGACCCATGTCCGCGGGCTTCCGCCGACGATCTGGTCCTACGAGGTCAAGGGGCAGAAAGTCGGGGAAGCCTCGCTGTTCGCCACCTGCCCGGACGGACTCTATGACGGCTTCCGCTGCGACATCCATGGCAATATCTGGACGTCGGCGGGCCGCAGCGTGTTCTGCTACGCAGCCGATGGCACGCATCTCGGTACGATCGCGATCGGCGAGATCGTCGCCAATGTCTGCTTCGGCGGTCCGCGCCGCAACCGCCTCTACATCTGCGGCCAGACCTCGCTGTATTCGATCTACCTCAACACACGGGCGGCGGTGTAGAGCGCGCAGCGAGGCTACACGGCTTCTCTCGCTGCATATTGCGAGACCTCGCGTGGGCCCGCCTGATGCATGCCGGCGTGCGATGCACTCGCTCGCTCTTTGATGTGGTCGGCAACAAACTCTGTATCGCGCCCGATGCCGACAAATCGGCCCGAGCCCCAGGTATAGAGCCACGGCAGGCCGACCACATAGGCGCCGTCGACCGACGTGATGCCCCGCTTGTGTGTTGGATAGCCGTTGCCATCGAACATCGGCAGGTCGATCCAGGACCAGTCGGACCGGAAGCCGGTGGTCCAGATGATACTGGTGATGCCGCTCGCTGCGAGATCGAGCTCCGTGGGCACCGCAGTGGGAGACCACACGGGCTCATAGTGAGACGTCAGCGGCGCGGCAATTCTATTCTTCGCGATGTGCTCATCGATCATTCGGCAGATGCCGTTGTAGACCCGATCGGCATTGTCGAGATTGACCTGGAGATCATCGCCAAGCTGCAATTTGCTTCCGCGGCCATCCCTCAGACGACCGTAGAGCTTCATGCCTTCGAGGGCGAATTTGCGCAGGTCGATGTCGCGGCCGCCATCCCGACCGGTCAAATAATGGTTGGCGTTCCTGCGAACGCCCTCTTTCAGCGAATGCTTGTCGACAGGCAGGTCATACTGGCCGAGATCGTCGAGCCAGTCGACGGCGTCGCGGCCTCGATAGAAGCGCGGGCACCGCGGCGCGCTGCCGACAGCGAGATGCACCTTGCGGCCGGCCAGATGCAGATCCTCGGCAATCTGGCAGCCCGATTGCCCGCTCCCAACCACGAGGACCTCGCCCGGCGGCAATTGATCCGGATTGCGGTAGGCGGAGGAGTGGATCTGGGTGATCGATGAATCGAGCCGGTCGGCAAACGGCAGCACTTTCGGAACGTGATATCCGCTGACGGCCAGCACGACGCGATCCGCGGCGATCTCGCCGGCTGTCGTCTCGAGCATGAAACCGCGACCGGATTGCCTGAGGCGTGTGACGGCGACACCTTCGTGGACCGGCGCATCGATGTGCCTGGCGAAATCCTCGATGTAGGAGACGATCTCGTCGCGCAGCATGAAGCCATGCGGATCACCGGCGGCGTAGGGAAAGCCGGGAAGCTGGCATTGCCAATTCGGCGTGACGAGGCAGAACGCGTCCCAACGCTGCGTCTTCCAGGAATGGGCGATGGTGTTCTTTTCGAGAACGACATGCTCAATACCCTGAGCCGAGAGTTGCGCGCTCATCGCAAGGCCGGCCTGGCCGCCCCCGATCACGACGACTGGATAGTGAGTGTCAAGGTCAGGCATGATCAGCTCCTGCTATTCTTCAAACGAGACGATGGTGACGGAAGCGCCAGGCGTGGCCTCGAACTGCGCGGCCGTCGCCTCGATCCGGGCAAGCTGCCCGAGCGCGCGCGAGCAAAGAAAGCCGTACTTCTCACGGACACGTTCGGCCGCAATCGTCAGCGCAATGCGGCTGCGTTCGCGAAAATCGTCGAGCGCATAGGTCGTGCCGGCCACGAGATGATCCTTGATGACGAGCGAGGGCGAATAGCAGGCCTCTATCCGCTCATCGGGCCAGCGCACGTTGAACTGCATCTCAGGCATAGTGCACCTCGCGCAGATCCTGATAGGTCGCAATGTGTGCCCTGGCGGTGCGGCTCCAGTCATGATGCCTGGCGACCCTGGCACCATTCGCGATCAGGCGCGAGCGCAGGGGCTCGGCGAGCGCACTGAGGGCGGCGTCAGCGATCGAGCCCGCGTGATGCGGATCGCACCAGGCAACATCGTCGGGGCCGAGATATTCCGTGAAAGGTGCGATATGCGAGACCACCGCCGGCACGCCACTGGCCATCGCTTCCAGCACAGCCAGGCCAAAGCCTTCGCGCAAGGACGGGAACAGCAGCGCATCGGCCAGGCGAAAGAGCGATGGCATGTCGGTATCCACCATCAGCGGACCGGTCTCGATCACCGCATCCGCCGGCAGTCCCGCATCGCGCAGCCGCGACTTGAACTGTTGTCGGTAGAGACCATGGTCAAGGAGAGAGGCGCCGCCGGCGATGACGAGCTGCGCGGACCGGTGCATGGCGTGCACCTGCCGGAAGGCATCGAGAATGCCGAGCGTATTCTTGCGCTGTTCGACGCCGCCGACGGACAGCAGGATCGGGCCCGCGCGAAGGCCGAGCCGGGCGCGCAGCACCTGGTCGGTGGATGCCGGGGCAGCCGAATAGCGTGCCGTGTCGACGCCATTGCCGACCAGCGTCGACGAGCGCGACATCTCCGCCTCCAGCTGCGCCTGCCAGAACCGGCTGACGACGAACAGGCCGTCGGCGTGAACGATCGAGCGACGGTCGAGTTCGCAGAGCCGCTCGTGGCTGAATGCATCGATATGATGAACGGTCCGGACATAACGCTGAATCAGGCCGCGCTGCTTCAGCGTCGCCAGCGCATTGCCGGAGATGCCGTCCTGGGCGTGGAAAACGTCGTACTGCCGATTTGCGGCATCCTCGAAATGCCGGACGTAGTCCTCGATGCGCGCTTCGACCATCGCGACAACGTCGCCCGGGGCGGGCGACGCAGGCACGGAGCGCGTCGCGGCGACGCTGCGGCGGAAGAAGCCTTTGCCTGCGGGGTCGGGCGCATGCACGACCGGCCTATGTCCGAGCTCCGCAAGGGCGTCGGCAAGCGCGAGCGCATGCACCACGCCGCCTCGCGGATTGGTCGAATGGGTGAGAATCGCGATGCGAAGCCGGGACGAGCCATAGCTCATGCCACGCTCCGTTGCTGATGGCTCTGACCTGGCGCACAGCCAATCAGGGGCTGCATCGCGAAGTCCCAGACCGTTGCGCGGCCGGAGCGGTCGCGAATGTCCACGCTTGTTCCCGCACTGACCTCTCCGATCGCGGCCGCCGCGATACCGCGTCGCTGGAAGCGCGACAGGATCTCGTCGACGGAGTCAGGGTTCGCCGACAGGAGATAGCCGAAGCTCGGGAACGTGAGCAGCCAGCGCTCGAGCGGCGCACCGGCGGGAATCGGAATCTCCTCAACGTCCAGCGTGATGGCGACTTGCGAGCACTCGGCCAGCATCGCCGCGGTCCCGACGATACCGCCCTGGCTGATGTCCTTGGCTGCGAGTGCGAGCCCCGCCTCGGCAATGGATGGCAGGATCTCCAGATCGCCGCGCAACCGCTCCGCGGGCGCGTCGGTCGCCGCCTCCCAGTTCGCAAACGGCTCGCGGTAGCGGCCACGAAGATCGATCGCCGCGATGAGCTTGTCGCCGGGCCTGGCGTCGAAGCTCGTGAGCAGCCGCCTGGCGCGGCCGAGGATCGCGACGGCAAACTGGCTCTGGCCGCTGCGCACATTGGTGTGCCCGCCGATGACGGGTACACCAAATGTCTTCGCGGCAGCTTTCAGTCCTTCGAGAATGGGCGCGGCCTTGTCCGCACCATTGGACCAGATCGCATTGACGATGGCCGTCGGCCGTCCGCCCATCGCCACGACGTCCGAGATGTTGACCATGGCGCCGCACCAGCCCGCAAACCAGGGGTCGGCGGCGACGAATTCGTTCATGAAGCCTTCGATGGCGAACAGAGTGTAACCGTCACCCTCCGGGATCGCCGCGCAGTCGTCCCCCACCGCGATGGCGTCGCCGCCCGAGAGGTCGAGCGCGGCCGCGACAGCCGCGATGTCGGTCTTGGCGGCGATGCCGCGGCTTTGGCGGAGCCTTTCGGCGAGACTTGTGAGTGCGGCCTCCGTCAGCATGATCAGGCCGCCAGTTTTGCGAGTGACCGGAAGCCGGTTTCGGGCGTTCGGAACGGCGGATAATGATCGAGGTCAGCCTCCATGCGATGGTGCGGCCGGCCATGGAGATCGAATTCGCCGAGCGAGCGCCAGTGCATGTGCTGGAACAGCAGCGCATTCTGGCTCTGCACGTTGGCAAGGAAGCGCCGGCAGCCGCGCGCATGCGCAGAGGAGACGGCAAGCCGGATCAGACCGGCGCCAACCGCGCTGAGCCGGCGATGGCCCTTTTCAACGGCAAGGCGGGAGCCCCACCACACGTCCGTCTCGTGTTCATCGGCGTGAATGCGCACGGTGCCGACGACATCGACCTCGGCCACGCCGAGCAGCGACACGGCCACGAGCGGAATGGCGATATCGTCGACCGCGTCGCGATCGTCACCCGCAAACACGCCCTGCTCCTCGCAGAAGACGTCGCGGCGCAGGGCTGCGGCGGCGGCACGCTCCCAGGCTTCGGTTGCGAACTTCACCTGGAATTCCGGCGCAACGAATGGCTTGAACGGCTCGAACATCATGCGCTTGCTCCGCGTTCGTAGGTGGACAGGGCCGAGCAGGCGCCGCATTTGCCGCAGCCTGCCTTGATGTCAGTGGCGCGCAGGCCGCCGGCACGCAGCATCTCGGCGAGCGGCTGCAGGATGTCGTGCATGAACGCGGCAGACGGTGTCGGATGGCTCTCCAGCGGCGTGCCGGCAATCGGCACGAACGGCACGACGAAGGGATAGACGCCGATCTCGATGAGCCGGCGCGACAGCGCAAGAATCTCGGAAGGCTCGTCGCCAAGGCCAGCCAGGATATAGGTCGAGACCTGTCCGCAGCCGAACACCGGGACGGCCGCAGCAAACGCTTCCATATATTGCTCGATCGAGACCTGCGCCTTGCCCGGCATGATCTTTTGCCGCACGGCGGGCCCGATCACCTCCAGATGCATGCCGAGCGCGTCGACGCCCGCACTCTTCATGCACCCAAACCAGGCAAAATCGTCCGGCGGTTCGCATTGCGCCTGGATCGGCAGGTCGACCGCGGCTTTAACGGCCTGCGCACTCTCCGCAAGGATCCCGGCGCCGCGATCGGACGTATGCGGCGTGCCGGTCGTCATCACCATGTGCCTGATACCGTCGAGCTCGACGGCAGCCCTGGCCACTTCGGCGAGCTGTGCCGGCGTCTTGCGCTCGACCGTACGTCCCGCCGCGAGCGACTGGCCGATGGCGCAGAACTGACAGGTCTTGGTGCGGCTCTGGTAGCGAATACAGGTCTGCAGGACGGTGGTGGCGAGAACGTCGCGCCCGTGCAGGGTCGCGATCTTCCAATAGGGAACGCCGTCCTCGGTGGTGCGGTCGTAGAATTTGGGTCGCAACGGAAACGAGACCTCAGTGAGCACCACGCCGTCGCGCGAGATGCGGCTGCGCCCGGCCTCGTCCGGGCGCTCGACGAGATAGGGGCTCTCGAAGGCCGGCGCGTTGTGGACTGGAATCATCACGGTCGCGCCGTCGATCGTGAACGGCGTATGATCCGACGGCCCGGCACCGCCGCGGCGGCCGGTTCCCGCGGTCTTGGGATCAGCGAGCCGGACCCCGAAGGACTGCAACTCGTTGATCAATTGCTCGGTCGGCATCGCGTTGGGTTGCAGCATCTGCGGTCTCATCTGATTGGTCTCCCGGAATGGGCGCGAGGCGGTTCGGGTGAAAGCCGTGCATCGGACGCGCGGCCTGGTCGTTCAGCACCAGCGAAAGCAGCTCCGGCCGAGCGTAGTGGCCGACCGAGTCCATCATCCGCTTACGTTTGGTGATCAGGGCGAGATCGAGATCGGCGACAAGGATGCCCTCGCCGCTGGTCAACGGCGGCACCAGATGATTGCCTTCGGGGGAGACGATCGCGGTCATGCAGCCGCCGCGCAGGCCTTTGCGCAGGCCCTCTTCGGGCGAGATTTTCGCAATCTGCTCCTCGGTCAGCCAACCGGTGGCGTTGACGACGAAACATCCGCTTTCCAGCGCATGATGCCGGATCGTCACCTCGATCTGATCGGCAAAGACCTGTCCGACCAGCGATCCTGGAAACTGGGCCGCATGGATTTCTTCGTGCTGGGCCATCAGCGCGTAGCGGGCGAGCGGGTTGTAATGCTCCCAGCAGGCCAGCGCGCCAACCCGGCCGACCGTGGTCTCGACCACCTTCAGGCCAGCGCCATCGCCCTGCCCCCAGATCATGCGCTCATGAAATGTCGGCGTGATCTTGCGGCGCTTCAGGACGAGCGCGCCGTTCGCGTCGAACACGAGCTGGGTGTTGTAAAGCGAGCCGTGATCGCGCTCGTTGACGCCGAGCACCACCACCATGCCGTGACGCCTGGCCGCTTGCGCAACCGCGTCCGTTACGGGACCAGGCACGACGACGGCGTTGTCGTAGAGCTGGATGTGCTCGGCGCCGCTCAGGACCGGCGGACGGACAAAGGAGAAATACGGGTACCAGGGAACGAACGTCTCCGGAAAAACGGCGAACTGGACTCCCTTGCCGGCCGCCTCCGCGATGGCCGCCAGGATCCGGTCGACCGTTCCGGTCGGCGTGTCCAGATCCGGCGCGATCTGAATCGCGCCGGCCCTGATCGTGCGCTTCGCTGTCACTGTGCTCCTCCCTCGTCCGTCGCGTGAGCCAACCGGGATCAGACGGTCCAGGTGTGGATCATGAACGCGTCGTCCCTGCGGTGAATCAGCATGAGGTCGAGCACGTCGAGCGGATTGATCGGCCGGATGCCCGGAATGAGCGACGGTTCGCCATGGCCGTAGAGTGCCTGCAGCGCGAACCGGCACGCATAGACCTTGCCGCCTTCATCCATGAACTTTGCGAGCTGGTTGTTGAAGTTCTGCGCGCCGGGGAAGGCTTCGTCGCCGATCTTCGGAAAGCCGCGCTGAATACCGAGCGTGACACCGGGACCGTAAAGCAGAACCGAGGTCTCGAAACCTTTCCGCTTCAGGCGCAGCGCCTGGAGAATGTTGACGAGGCCGATGGAGCCCTCGAACGCAACGGTGTGGAAGGTGACGAGCGCCTTCTCACCGGGCTTTGCTTTGACGTCCTCGAAAACCTTCTCTTCATAGTCGACAAGAAAGTCGCCCTTCTGACGCGCGGGCATGTTCACTGCTGGCATAGACATCTCCTGTTCACGTCCGGGCCTCCCGGATCGGGATCAGGTTTTGCAATCAATGTGCCAAGCGACGTTCTGCACTACAAATCACCAACCCATACAATATGCATTCATTTATGCATTCAATGTTGAATGGAGACCTGACTGGATATGGATATGTTTGCGCAATGGTCGAAAAATACTGCCTGAGAAATGCTGGGCAGCGCGCTCGATCGGTGTGCAACATGCTCAGGCGGAACCGCCTCGCCGAGGCAAGCAACAGCCGCGATGCAATTGCCTCGACGCTTGCAACAATATACAGTCAATTCTACTGACGTAACTTGACGGAACCAAGCAATGGCCGACTGGCGACCCGATCTATCGAACAGCGACAAGCCGCGCTATCTCGCGATTGCAGACGCAATTGCCGACGATATCGCCGCCGGACGGCTTGTGATCGGCGACCGCCTGCCACCACAGCGGAAACTCGCCAAGCGCCTCGATGTCGATTTCACGACCGTTGCACGCGGCTACGTCGAAGCCCAGAAGCGCGGGTTGATTGAATCGAAGGTCGGACAGGGAACTTTTGTTCGCGACAAGCCGCGCCCGCGGCGCTCGGCGACGAGCTTTCCGCCCCGTCCCGTCGACCTGTCGATGAATCTGCCGCCCGAGCCTGATGATCCCGAATTGATCGAGCGGATGCAGGCCGGCGCCGAACATGTGCTGCGCGACGTCGTATCACTGCTGCGCTACCAGGGCTTTGGCGGCACGCAGGCCGACAAGGATGCCGCGTCGAGCTGGCTCGGCCGCCGTGCGCTGGTGCCGGCACAGAGCCGCATTTTCGTCTCGCCGGGGGCACATCCGGCGCTGCTGGGCATCCTCTCGATCCTCGCGAAAGCAGGCGAGGTAGTGCTGTGCGAGGCCATCACCTATCCCGGGATCAGGTCCATCGCCGCGCAACTCGGCATCACGCTCGTCGGCCTGCCGATGGATGGCGACGGCATCGAGCCGCAGGCGATGACCGACGCCTGCAAGAAGCTGAAGCCCAAGGCCATCTACCTCAATCCGACGCTGCAGAATCCGACGACCCTGACGATCCCGGACTCGCGACGGCGCGAGATCGTCGCGATCGCACGACGCTTCAAGCTGCCGATCATCGAGGACGATGCCTATGGCTTCATTCCCGAGCACGGCCACGGCCACGCACCCTTCGCGGCCATCGCACCCGATCTGACCTGGCACGTCGCGGGACTGGCAAAATGCATCGGAGCGGGCTTGCGCACCGCCTACGTCGTCGTGCCCGATACGCGCTCGGCCTGGCCGTTTGCCTCGGCGCTCCGGTCAGCGACCGTGATGGCATCTCCCCTCACCGTGGCGATCGCGACACGATGGATCGAAGACGGCACCGCGGACACGATGTTGCGGTTCATCCGGGCCGAGACTTCGGCGCGGCAGAAGCTCGCCGCCGAGATCCTGCCCAAGGGGTCCTATCGCGGCGATCCGCTGAGCTTCAACCTGTGGGTTGCGCTGCCCGAAGCCTGGAACCGGTCGGCTTTCGTGGGGCATATGCGGCAGACCGGTATCGGTGTGGTCGCAAGCGACGCCTTTGTCGTGAGTGATCCGCCTCCCGAGGCCGTGAGAATATGCATCTGCGGTCCTTCAACCCGGGCGCAGATCAGATCTGCGCTCGAGTACGCCGCTCACGCGCTGGTCGAGACTCCGGCCCTGGCGTCGCCGTTTCTCTGATCCGTCAGCGCGGCGTCAACTCGTGACGCGTTCGCCGCGGCCGTAGACCAGCAGCATGAAGATGATGACGAGGCCGTAGATCACCTGGCGGCCGGCCTCGGGCATGTCCATGATCGACAGCACGCTGTTGAGCAGCACGATCAGCACGACGCCGATCAGCGTCCCGAGATAGCGGCCGCGGCCGCCGAGGATATTGGTGCCGCCGATCACGACCGCCGCGATCGACGGCAGCAGATAGGCATCCCCCATGCCCTGATAGGCCTTGGTGGAGTAGCCGGCGAGCAGCACGCCGGCGAGCGCGGCGGCGAGACCGCAGAGGACGAAGCAGACCACGGTGATGCGGCGGGTGTCGACGCCGGCCAGATACGCGGCTGCCTCCTTGTTGCCGATGGCATAGACATAGCGGCCGAGCGTTGTGCGCTGGAGAACAATCGTAACGAGCACCGACACGGCGATCCAGACGAACAAGGCGTTGGGAATACCGAGCGTGCGGTCGCCGGCGAGCATCCGCATCAGGTCGGTGGCGCCGGTCTGCGGCGCATAGCCGCCGGTGTGCGCGACCATCAGGCCGCGCATCACCGCGTTGACGCCAAGCGTGAAGATCATCGAGGGCACGCGCAGATAGGCAACCCCGATGCCGTTGACGAGACCGACCAGAAGCCCGACCCCGAGCCCGACCGGAATTGCCAGCGGCCCGCCGATCGATGTCGCCATCATGGCGGCCGCGGCGAGCGTCCAGGGCACCGACAGATCGATCTGGGCGATCAGGATCACCATCATCATCCCGGCGGCCACGATGCCGAGGAAGGCGCCGATCTGAAGCTGCTGCAACAAATAGGTCGGCGACAGCAGCGGCGCGCTGCCGAAGCGGGCAAATGTGTAGACCGTGCCCGCCACCAGGATGACGAGGATGAACAGCGCCGCGATCAGGATCGGGCGGTCATCGCGCGAGAGGCTGAGCGAGGCCGAACTCATCGGAACAGCTCCAGCGTGTTCTTGACGCGCAGGACGCCGAGCGCGCCGATGCTGACCGCCGCCAGCAGGATCAGGCCCTCGAACAGCGGTTGCAACAGCGGCGCGATGTCGAAGATGCGGAAGAAGAACGAGATGACGCGCAGGATCATGGCGCCGAAGATCGAGCCGATCGCGCTGCCGGTCCCGCCGAGCAGCGAGGTGCCGCCGATGACGACGGAGGCGATCGAGTTGAGCGTATAGGCGCCGGCCTGCGGGATGTCGGCATTGCCTGAGGATGTCTGGATGGCGAGGAACAGGCCGCCACAGCCGGCGAAGAAGCCGGCGAGCGTGAAGGCCGCGATCTTGGCGCGCTCGATCGGAAGGCCGGACATATAGGCCGCGCCTTCAGCTGAGCCGACCGCATAGACGGCCCGGCCAATCACGGAGCGGCGGAACGGCACCCAGACCAGCAGCGCGATCAGGACCAGCAGCACGAACGGCACCGGGATCCAGGCCACCGGCGCAAACCACTGCGCTGCACCATCATCGAAGATATGGACGGTCGCGGCGAAATCCCCGAGCGAATTGGTCAGCGCCCAGTTGAGATCCTCGTCGATCTTGCCGCCCGGCGTCGGCCGCAGGAACAGCGCGATGCCGATATAGATCGCGCCGGTCGCGAGCGTCGCGATGATCGGCTGAATGCGTCCATAAACGACGACGCAGCCATTGACGAAGCCGGCCAGCGCGCCGATCGCGAGGCAGATGACAATCCCGAGCAGGATGCCGCTCACGCCGCCGGGAAAGGTGCCGAGGCCGAGATGCAGACCGAAGATGTCGAGATGTAACGCCGCGCCCCCCGCCGCACCCGTGAGCAGGTAGCTCGCAAAACACCCCACCATGGTCATGACGGCGCCCACGGAGAGATCCAGCCCCGACGCCAGCACCGGCACGGTCTGGGCCATCGCCAACATGGCGAGCGCAAAGATCTCGTCGCCGTTCTGCACCAGAACCGCTGATGAGAAGCCCTTGGGGTGGGCGAGATTGTAGAGCAGATAGAGGATGGAGAACAACAAGACGGCGGTGACGATGCCGATGTTCTGGCGAATCCTGATGGCGACATCGTCAAGCATGGGCGGCTCCGGGCGTGTCCGGCGTCGCCCCGTCGATGTTCAGCGCGCTCGCGATGATGTTGGTCTCGTTGAGCTCGTCACCTTCGAGCTCGCGCACGATGCGCCCGTCATACATGATCGCCACCCGGTCGCAGCAGCCGATGAGCTCGTCATAGTCGGTCGAGTAGAACAGGATGGCGGCACCCTGGTCGGCGAGCTCGCGCATCAGCCGGTAAAGCTCCTGCTTGGTGCCGACGTCGATGCCGCGCGTGGGATCGTTGAGCAGGATGATGCGCGGATCGGTCATCAGCCATTTGGCGAGAACGACCTTCTGCTGGTTGCCGCCTGAGAGCGTGGCGACCGCGTCGCCGGGCGCGCCGATCTTGATCTGAAGCCGCGCGATGCCGCGCTTGATCGCCTCCGTCTCGCGCGCGCGGTCGACCAGAGGTCCGGTCGAGATCGCGTCGAGCGAGGCGATCACCAGATTGTCGGCGATCGACATCGGCAGCATCAGGCCTTCGGTCTTGCGATCCTCCGGCACGAGCGCGATGCCGACCGACTTCGCCGCCGCCGGAGATCCCGGACGTACCTCGCGACCATCGACGGTGACCTGCCCGGAGACGCCGCGCAGCACCCCGAACAGCGCCAGCAGCAGGGATTTCTGGCCCTGGCCATCCAGCCCGCCGAGGCCGACGATCTCGCCGGCGCCGACGCTGAGCGAGATGCGATCGAGACTCTTGTCCCAGCTCAGATTATCGACGGCCAGCATCGGCTTCGGCGATCCGCGCGCGGGCTTGGGCGGATATTGGGTGGCGATGTCGCGCCCGATCATGAGCTGAACGATATCGGCGGTCGAGCGTCTGCCCTTGTCGAAGGTCTCGATATGGCGACCGTTGCGGAACACGGAGGCACGGTCGGCCAGCGCCTCGACCTCGTGCATCCGGTGCGAGATATAGAGAATGGCAACGCCCTCGGCCTTGAGCCGCGCCAGCATGGCATACACCTTCTCGACGTCGGCACTGGTGAGGGCCGATGTGGCTTCGTCGAGGATCAGGAGCTGCGGCTTCTTGCCGAGCGCCTTGGCGATCTCCACCACCTGGCGGCGCGACAGCGGCAGATCGCGCACGCGCATCAGGGGATTGACGTCCTCGCAACCGATCGCGGCCAGCAGCTCTTCGGCCCGGCGGCGCTGCGCCCGCGCGTCGATGAGGCCGAAGCGGCGCGGCGGCGACGCGATCGAGATGTTGTCCGCGACCGAGAGGTCGGGCATCAGCGACAATTCCTGGAAGATGCAGACGACGCCGGCTGCATTGGCCGCGGACGGCGTCGCGAAGGTCACATCGCGTCCGTCGAGCCGCATGGCGCCGGTATCGGGCTGGACAACGCCGGCGATGATCTTGATCAGCGTCGACTTGCCGGCGCCGTTCTCGCCCAGCACCGCGTGGATCTTGCCGCGCTCGCATGCGAAGTCGACGCCTTCGAGCGCCCTCACGCCGGCGTAGCGCTTGGAGATTCCGGACAGGGTGAGGAAGGCGGATTGGCTCAAGGTGGCGTCCGGCATGGCGGGCTCAAGCAGCAGCGGCCCGGCAAACGCCGGGCCGCAACCAGGACATCTCCAGTAGGCTCACTGGGTGTTCTTCTCGCTCTGCGACATGATCTCCGGCGCCGTGAAGTTGACGCCGCAGGGCGTGAACTGGTTCGGCGCGAAGAAATTTGCGTTGAGGTCCGGCCAGTAATTGGTGCCGGGCTTCAGATCCTTGTAGGTCGCAACCGGAATCGGGATCGAGATGAGCTGCGGCATCACGTTGCCTTGCAGCGCGGAGATCGCCGCCTTGGTGGCGATGGCGACCAGCGCCGGAGACTGGCCGTAGGACATGCCCTTGAGCCCGTCCTTGGCGTGATCGGCGATCTGCTTGCGGTACTCGTTCTCACCCTCGCCCGACATCGGGACGAAGGGATGCTTCGCCGACATCAGCGCCTGCACGGTGCCGTCGGAGCCGCCTTGCGTGAACACGCCGTCGAAATGGCCGTGCACCGCGAGCGCGTCCGCCGTCACCTTCTGCGAGGTGCCGGTATCCCAATTGCCGACCACTTCGGTGATCTTGAAGCTGTTGCCCGAAGCTTCCATGACCTCGCGGAAGCCGAGATGGCGGTCACGGTCGACCGAATTGCCCGGCAGGCCGCGGACTTCGAGGATGTCGCCCGCCTTCTTGCCGCTCTCGTCGATGAGCCACTTCGCCGACATGCGCCCCATTTCCTTCTGGTCCTCGTTGACCATCATCACCTTGTCGGTGTCGAGGACGTTGTCGAAGGGAACCACGACCACGTTGTTCTTGTCGGCGAGGCGGATGATGCGGTCGAAGCCATCGGGGGCCACTGCGATGGTGACAATCGCGTCGAATCCCTGATTGATGAAGTCCTCCATCGCGCCGAGTTGCGCTGCAACATCGGTGCCGGTCGAGACGACCTTGAACTCCTTGATGTTCTCCTTGATGCCCGGCTGCGCGGCGAAGGCCTTTGCGGTCTTCACCATCTGAATGCGCCAGGTGTTGCCGACGAAGCCGTTGACGAGCGCGATCTTGTAGGGACCGGGCTTCTTGTCCCACTGGAAGAACTTGGTTTGAGCAGACCAGGGCTTGAAGCAACCGGGATCGGCGCCCGGACCGGATACGACCTTCGGCCCTGCCAAGGCACTGACCGGGGACAGCAGCAGGCCAACGCAAGCGAGCCCCGCAAAACGAAGCGTCCACACCATGTCTCTTCTCCTGAGCTTTTTGTTTCGACCCTTAAAGCGGCGCGATGGCCAAGCCGGGAATTGGGCTTCCCGTGCAATTTACCTCGCTAGGATGGCACGCAACCTCCGATGTGCACAAGCCGAATGCCAGCCGTTCAGCCTGATCAGCGGCGGACGCGCTGCAGCGAAACCATCACAATCACGGGAGACGATGTCCGTGTTGGAGCGAAGCTGAAAGCCCACGCACGACAAGCGGATGTTCGCGTCCGGCATGATGCAGAGCAATCGAACGATCCGTGGTGAGGGGCAGCGGAGCGGTCGCTTCCTGAGCGCTCCGCAAAAAGAATGATACTCAGGGAAAAATGCCGAACTGCTCGCGGACGGCCGCGATTTGCCTGGTGCGGTGCATGTTGACTTTCACGAGCACCCTCCAAATACTCACCAAAAAGCATAAAATCAGTCGCAAACGACGGTTCGGAGGGAGGGAGGGATAGGATGCCGACTTCACGCAGGCAGCTGCTGAAGGGTACGGCGGCTGCCGCCGCCACACTCAGCCTCGATTGGACCCGGGCCCAGGCGCAAGCCGAGAATTTGCGCATCGGCCTGATCTACGATCTCACCGGCCCGTTTGCCGCGGGCGGCTCGGTCGCCTCCTCGGTCGGCGCGCAGATCGCCATCGATCTCGTCAACGAGAAAGGCGGCATCGGCGGCAAGACCAAGATCGTGCCGGTCTCCGCCGACTCCCAGAGCAAGGCCGACGTTGCCATCAACGAAGCCGAGCGGCTGATCAGCCAGGAGAAGATCGACATCATCAACGGCGTCTATTCCAGCGCGCATGCCGTGCCGATGGCGGCGAAGGTCGAGCAGCAGAAGAAGATCCTCTGGATCACGACCGCGGTGTCGACCGCCGTGTTCAAGGACAAGAACCTGCAATACGTCTTTCGCGCGCAGATCCATTCCGACCAGTACGGCCAGGCCTTTGCCGGCTTCATCGCCGAGCACGCCAAGGGCAAGCTCGGCATGGACCCCAAGGAGGTCAAGGTCGCGCTGATCCACGAGGACGGTCCCTATGGCGTCGGCGTCGCCGCCGCAGACGAGGCCTATGCCAAGGAGGCGGGCATTCAGGTGGTGCTGCGCGAGGGCTATTCGGCCTCCGCGCCCGATCTCTCGGTGCTCGTCACCAAACTCAAGCGCGCCAAGGTCGATGTGATCTCGCACGCCGGCTACAACCCTGACATCACCCTGTTCCTGCGCCAGGCGCGCGAGAGCGGATTGCGTTTCAGGATGCTGTTCGGCGCCGGCGCCGGTTACAGCCAGCTCGACAAGCTGCGCACCGCCTTCGGCGCCGACATCGACAATTTCTGCAACATCGATCCGGTGCCGGCGCAACTGCTCGATCCGTCCAAGCTCGCGCCCGGCATGGGCGATCTGATCAAGACCATGGTCACGCGCTACCAGGCCAAGACCGGCGCCACCGACGTGCCGCCGCACTGCTCGATGGGTTTCAATCAGACCTGGGTGCTGCTCAACAACGTGCTGCCGGTCGCCAAGGAAAAGTACGGCAGCTTCGAGCCGGAGGCCATTCGCAAGGCCGCGCTCGATGTCGACATCCCCGCAGGTGGCACCATCCAGGGCTACGGCGTGAAATTCTTCCCGCCGGGCACGCCGCTCTCCGGCCAGAACGAACGCTCGACGCCAGTGGTGATGCAGAACGCCGGCGAGCACATCTCGGTGGTGTGGCCGACCAACATCCGTACCCAGGATCCGGTGTTTCCGCTGCCGAAGGGCTCGACCTACGGGACGTAGCGAGCGCGCGGCGATGACGGTGCGCTCCCTCGCTCCGCTTGCAGGGCGAGGTGAACTGCGGCGCCGCCCGTGCCTGACAACTCTACCCGCCGCAACAATCGCGTTGCAGGCCGGAGCGTTTGCACCCAGCAGTCATTCTTTTCGCGCTGTAGTTGGATTTTCGACCACAGAGCAACTCGTGCTGGTTGTGAGACGAAGTCTCTTTGAAACAAAAGCTTTCTAAAGTGTGATCTGGCTAACGAGCCCCGCCTCGTTTCGTACGTACAAGCCGATCAGCCAATCGCGCTCAGCATTGGCCCAACCGGCAAATCGGCTCGCATTTCGAAGCCGTCCAGCGCGGATCAGACATTTTCGGATCGTGAATTCCAGCGATGGGGGTGACAATGCCCGCCATATTCGAACTGCTCTACAAGGAATTTTGCCGCGCTCGCCTTGCCGAGATGCGCAAGCAGCTTCTGCTCATCGGCAAACATCCAAAACTTTTTCTGCCGGAAGACGATCCTGCCGATCCGGATGGGACGGACCCGCAACACGAAGCCGAAGCGAAGCGCGTCCGGGAATAATCGCGTCACGGCAACGGTATTTTAGATCGGCAGTACATTTCCAGGAGGCAACATTGAATACGCCCGAAGTCTATGCTGCGTCGATTGCCTGCCTCTCTTGCCTGACCATTGTCGTGATGATGGCTGTCGGAGCCTGGTAGGCGGCGGAATTGGTAGCAGCGAACGCGCGGCGTCCTACAACACCACCCGCCGTCCCTCTTCCGCCGCCCAATAACCGGCATAGTTCACCTTGATCGTCTCGTAGGCCAGCGCGAGATCCGACAGCGGCTGCCGTCCGGTGGCGGCGCATTCCATGCAATCCTGGATCTCCTGGAGATAGCCGCGCGTCCATTCCTCCTCGAGACAGACATATTGCCAGCCGGTTTTGCGATCGACCTTCTCGGTGATGTAGACCGGGGCGAGCTTCTCCTCGGAAGTCTGGTAGCTCATCAGATGGTTGTTCGGGGTGATGTTGGCGAACAGCGAGCCGCCGCTGGTGTAGGTCTCGATCAGATTGCGTACACCGCCCATGATCATGTCGCCGGAGAACACGGTGGCCTTGGTGCCGTCGGAGAAGGTCGCCGTCAGCGTGCCCCAATCCTCGACGTCGACCGGGTTGGCCTTGATGTAAGTCCGCTCCTCCGGCTTGAGACCGGCCGTGACGTTGCCGACATCGCCGGTGACGCCGGCAACCCTGATGGTCTCGCCACGCGCCTTCGCTTCCACCTGCTTGAGATAGAGCACGGCCGAGAGCGGATGGCAGCCCATCCGGATCAGCGAGCCGCCGCCGGTCATCGCCCATTGCGCGGCATGCGCCGCGTGCGAGCCGGAATGGCTCTCCTCGCCCTTCATGAACAAAATCTTGTCTTTCGTCGCCTTGAGGATCTCGGCGGTCTTGGTCACGGCCGGCGCGTAGATCCAGTCCTCGGCATACATGAACAGTTTTCCGGTGCGCTCGATCGCGGCACGCGTTGCGTCCATCTCCTCGAGCACGCGTTCATACATCAGCGCCTTCGGCACGTGCTTGCCGATCGGCTCCCTGTCACCGTTGCGGCCGAAATAGCCGGCAAACGGCTTCTCGCAGATGACGTGCTTGCCGGCCTGCATGGCTGCGACGATCATCTCGGCATGAAGGTTGGGCGGCGTGCAGATGTCGATGACATCGAGCGCGCGGTCTGCGATCAATTCCGAAAAACTGCGATAGACCCGCGGGATGTTATGACGGGCGGCAAATTCGACGACGTGATCGCCGCGCGCGGCGACCGCCGCAACCTCGACGTCGATACCGTAGACGCGCCGGAACGCGTACATATGCAGCTCCGACACGAAGCCGCAGCCGACGAGTCCGACCCTAATTCTGGCCATAGCGCCCCTCCCCTTGCTTTGGGCGGCACTATAGCGCGCTGAAGGAGCTATTCCACCGAGACCCGCACCACGCCTGCGCTCATCATGCCGAGCGCGCGGGCGGCGGGCACCGAGAGATCAACGATGCGGCCGCGGATGAAGGGACCGCGGTCATTGACGCGGCATTGAATGCTCCGTCCGCTGTAGGACACCTTGAGCACGCTGCCGAACGGACGCGTACGATGCGCGCAGGTCAGTTCGCCGCTCTTCGCGGCTTTCCCGTATCCATAATATGAGGCAAGTCCGCTTTCGGCATGGGCGACGGAAAATGCAGAAAGCGAGAAAGTGATCAGGTAAAACAATAATGTTGGCTGCGCTCGCACGGCACCGCTCCCGGTTAGCCCTGCCCCCGCTGCAACGTCGCCCAGTTCCCGTTGGTTCCGGGAACACTGCCGGGCGACGCCAGGCAGTGCCATCACACATTGTTACGACCTGTGAAATACCCCGCCTGCGGCAAGACGCCACCGCACCTTTCGCTGCCCTGCGCCAGCCTGATCTGTTGATCCTGATCAATGGTCTGGAGGTCCAGCCGTAGGCTGATGACCTCTCACTCTAAGACGACGGGAGCTCAGCATGACATATCGCAAGCCGACAATGCTGCTACTGGCTGCATTGATAGCCGGCCTTGGACTATCCGGTTCATTTGAGTGGTCGCCGACCGAAGGACTCGCGCTGTCGGTCAGCAGCGCAGAGGCCAGGGTCGGACGTCCCCTGACGCCTGTCAGCGTGGCCGGCGTTGCGCGTCGCACCACACGACGTGCCGTCGTAGGCGGCGCTGCCGTTGGCGCGGCCGCAGTAGGCACCGGATGCGTTCGCGTGCTTGTCAACGGATCCTATGTCTGTCGGTGACGGGCGAGGCTGAAATCGCCTGAGGAGATAGATTGCCGCCGTGTCGGGTTGTCTGGCCCGACACGACCGAACTCCCTCGTAGCAATCAACGCTTGTGAAAGACCAGCGTGCGCACCTCGATGCTCTCACGCGGCGCGGCATCGGCCGGTGTGGTCGGATCGACGAAGGCGGTGTGCGGCCCGAAGCGGGTGCGGCCGTCGGTTGCCGAGTCATAGCATTTGAGCAGCAAGGCCTCGTCCGCCGTCATCTCGGGGAAATAGAACCAGCGGTGGTTCGGATTGTACTTCACCGAATAGGTCTCGCCGCGACGGTTGGGATAGATCAGGTCGGAGGCGACGAGATCGTCGGGCGACACCGTGGTGCCGTCGACCATTGCGAGCGGTGAATCGCGCAAGGGGCCGCGGATCGGTCGCCAGAGATTGATCACCTGGACGCGGCCCTTGAGCAGCTCATCGGCTTCATCAGGCAGATGCTCGCGCACGCGGTTGGCGCCGGAGACAGCGGTCTGGTCGACGTGGACGCGGGTCGCGGGCTGGCGCGGACCACCGTCGCGAATGTCGGCGGCGCCCTCGACGCGCCTCCGCACTGTGTGATCGAAGATTACGACGCGATCAGCTTTCAACGTCGCGCGGAGGAAAGCCTCGACGGCTGGATAGTAGACCGCCCGTATCTCTTCGTCGTTGTAAAAGTCCTTCACCTGATTGGGATGGCGCACCAGCGCAAAACCTTCGCGATCGAGCGAGATATTGTTCGCGATCAGTCTCGCATCGAAGATCGGCACCTGGTGCGGCTCCGGCAGCGATGTGCTTTTGGGTTCACCCGGCGGCGGATCGAAAGCATAGGTGCGTGGTTTGCCGGACACCGGCGCGAGGTAGTTGAGTTCAGCAGTGACGAAGGGAAGCGATTCGATTTTTGTTTCTTGCAGGCCCATGGCCGGTCTCCCGATGTGGTCGTCCATTTGATTTTTGACGGGACGGACGGCGGTGCAAGAGGTGCGATGCAAATAGCAATGAGAGTGTTGCCGCGACGCGGGAATGCAGAAGGAATGTTTCGGAGGTGCGGATCGGGTTAGAAACGCCGTCCTCACCTCACAGGCGCTTGATGACGTTGTGATATCTCGTGCCCCGGACGCAGCGCATCACGCAGTGGTGCGCTGCTGAGCCGGGGCCCATCTAACCGAGAGCAAGACGTACGGCTACAACCCCGCCCTCGCGATCGCATCCGTAAACGATCGATCGACCACCTCCGCGGCATCGAGCTTCTGCTTGATCAGGCCCCAGCGGAAATACAGATCGATCGTGCTCTGCTCGTCCGCGACGACGCCGTCGTCGATCGGCGCGATGCGGATTTTTGCGCGCGAGAGCCAGTTCTGCGGCACCGCGGTCGGGATGTTCATCAGCTTGCCCCAGGTTTCCGCATAACCGTTGGCGTTGGTCATTGACCATGCTCGCGCGACCGTGAGGCGGCGGACGAAGTCGGTCAGCTCGGCGCGCTTGTCGCGAATCGCATCCGGCCGCGCCACCTGAAAGCTCAGCCCCGGCGTCAGGCCCTCCGCGGTGATGACGCGGCGTGACTTGAACACCACCTCTTCCTGGCTGACGTATGGCTCCCAGGTCGACCACGCATCGACCGAGCCTTGCGTGTAGGCGATCTTGGCGTCCGACGGCGCCAGGAACGCGATCTGCACGTCGCTCGCAGCCCACCCGTTCTTTTCCAGTGCAGCGAGGATCAGCTGATGGCCGATCGAGCCGCGGCCCGTCGCGATCTTCTTGCCGCGGAGATCCACAAAGCTCCTGATCGACGAATTTTCGGGCACGAGGATCGCGAGCCCCTCGCCGGTTTGCCGGATCGCGGCGATCGCCTTCACCGGCGCGCCGGAGGCGGCGGCGAAGGTGAAGGGCGCGTCGCCGACGAGACCGGTCTCGATCGCACCGGCGCTCAGTGCCTCCAGCAGCGGCGCGGCCGCCGGAAACTCCTTCCACTCGATCTTGTAGGGGACATCCTTGAGCACACCGGCGGCTTCCATCACCGCCTGCGAATTGCCCTTCTGGTCGCCGACGCGCAGCGTGGTCTGCGCGGCCGCGAGATCAGCGCCCGCAAATGCGAGCGCTGCTGCAACAATGAACCGGATCATTCCGCCGCGATCCCCCGCTGCTGGTCGCGCTCGGCGATCAGCTTGCGCGTCAGCGGGATCAGCTCGCGGCCGTAGTCGATGGCATCCGGAAGCGGATCGAAGCCGCGGATCAGGAAGTGGCTGACGCCGAGATCGTAATAATCGGCGAAGACTTCCGCGACCTGCTCGGGCGTGCCGACCAGCGCGGTGGTGTTGCTGTTGGCGCCGGTGAGCTTTGCGATCTCGGTCCACAGCCGCTTGTCGATGCGCGCGCCCTGGTCGGCCGCCGCCAGCAGCCGCTTGGCGCCCTCGGTCGCGTGATTGGGCCGGCGATAGCCGGTCTGGTCCTGCAGCGCGGTGGCGCGCTCGAGGATCCCTTCGGCCTTCTGCCAGGCCTTCTCCTCGGTATCGGCCAGGATCGGCCGCACCGACAGGCTGAAGCGCGGGCTTGGCCGCCCGTGCTTCGCGGCTGCCGCACGCACGCGCGCGGTCACATCGCGCACCTGGGCATAGGATTCACCCCACAGCGCAAAAGTGTCGGCATGCTTGCCCGAGACCTCGATCGCGGCGTCCGAGCCGCCGCCGACGAAGGTGTAGATACCGCCCTTCTGCAGCGGCTTCACCTGCGAGAAGCCGTTCTCGACGGTGTAATACTTGCCGCTGTAGTTGAACGGCTTCTCGCTGGTCCATTCCAGCCGTACGATGTCGAGGAATTCGCTGGTGCGGGCGTAACGCTCGTCCTTGTCGTCGAGCGTGTTGCCGTCCTGGCGCAGTTCGATGGCGTTGCCGCCGGTGATGACGTGCAGCGAGACGCGGCCATCATAGAGCTGGTCCAGCGTGGCGAGCTGGCGCGCCAGCAGCGTCGGCGCGGTGAAGCCCGGGCGCTGCGCGATCATCACCTTGAGATTCTTCGTGATGGTCAGCACGTGCTGGGCGATTTGCAGCGCATCCGGCGTGGTCGAATGAAACGCCAGCAGCGCGCGGTCGAAGCCGGCAAGCTCATGCGCCTTCGCCACCGTCTCGATATAGTGCGGATCGAGCACCGGCCCCTGGCGCACGATGGTTTCGGAAGCGTCGCTGTTTGCGATAAAGCCGATGAACTCGACCGACATGATGGTCTCCCTGTTGTTTTCTGAAAGCTAAAGGCCCAATGCGGCGCGGCCGAGGCCGATGCGCGTGGCATCGTCCTGCGGCGTGTGCACGCGCCCGCACAGGACATCGCGATAGTGCCGCTCCAGCGGATTGGTCCGGCTGAGCCCATGATTGCCGGTCAGCGACAAGGCATCCTCGACCGCGGCGACGGCATTGTTGGTGACCGTCAGCTTGACGACGTTGGATTCGCCGGTGGAGAGATCGACGCCGTCGTCGAAATCGCGGGCAAATGTGTCGAGCAGTCGCGCATTGACCGCGAGCCTGACCTCGATGGCACCGAGGATCTCCTGCGCGCGCGGCAAGGTCGCAAGCGGTGCGCCGAGGCTGGCGGGAACGCGCTGCTTCAGGAACTGAACGAACCAGTCCCGTGCCGCACGGGCAACGCCGTCATAGATCGCGGCGACGAAGACCGTATGGACGGTCGCCTGCGTGATGTCGCGCGCATTCCAATCCGCGGGCTTGCGAATATCGACCTCGGCATCGAGCGGGATCACGACATCGTCGAAGATGACGTCGTGGCTGCCGCTGGCGCGCAGGCCGTGATGATCCCAGGTCTCGACGATGCGCGTGCCCGGCAGGCCCGCCGGCACCAGGAACTGGCCGACGCGCGGCTCCGCCTCGTCGGTCCGGGCCCAGACCAGGTACCATTTCAGGATCGGCGAGCCCGTCGAATAGATCTTGTGGCCGGTCAGGCGCCAGCCGGTTTCGGTGCGGCGCGCAATCGTCGCCGGCAATCCGCCGCGCGACGGTGAACCAAGCTCGGGCTCGACCCGCAATGCATTGACGAGCGCGACGCCGTCGACCGTCTCGCGCGCAAGCTTGCGCGACAGCTTTGCCGGCCAGGTCGGGCTTCGCCCCATCACGAGATGGTTGATGTAGTGCATCGACAGCACCAGCGCGGTCGACGGATCGGCCTTGCCGATGATGCCGAGGACGCGCGCGGTGTATCGTGCGCCCGCGCCGGCCCCGCCGAGCGCGGCCGGCACCGTCAGCGACAGCAGGCCGGCCTCGGACAGCTCGCGGAAATTCTCGAAAGGAAAGCTGCCGGTGCGGTCATGCTCGGCCGCGCGCGCGGCAAAGCCCGGCGCAAGCGCCTCGGCGCGCGCGATGTAGTCGGGCTCGCTATGCGCCACTCGTCCCTGAGCTGCAGAAGTCACCATGTCGCATCCAATCCCAAGAGACCAAGAATTTGACGGCGCAGATCGGCCAGATATGGGTCGCCGCGATGACGTCGGTCGAGGCCCGATCCAGCGCGCTTGTCGTCGTTGCCCATCAGCCCCACTCCTGAGTTGGGATGGCTCCACCATTCGCGCACCGCTTCGCGTTGCGCATGTTCCGTGCGGAGCTGCGTTGAGAGAATCTTTTTCGCAGGCGCTTCCGGCGCCGCGTTGATGCGATGCGCAAATCATGCGGTGCGCCTGCCGCATCGTCAATGAAATGGAATTTCTAATGTGGCGCGATGCGAAGTCATTCTCTCCATCAGCGCGCGCAGGAACGATGCAACGATTTCAGCTGGTGCATCATCCGGCAGTGGTACACCGCGACTCCCGCGATCTGCTCCATTGTTGCGCATATTCTGCCGCACACGCCGCGCATTCTCGAAAGCGGCGCCACACTGAAACGTCATTGCCCGACGCATCCGCAATACGGATAGCCATTTCATTGACTGCGCACCGCGCAATCATAGACTCGATCGTCTTACTGCATCACGCGCTCACGTGTCGTGAGCCAAGGTAACAAGCAGGCAACAAGACAGATCACATGAGCATCAATTCCCACGACCATTCCATCACGCGCCGGTTGGCAGCCTCGCTGTTTGCCGCAGCCGTCACCTTGTCGACGGCAGCCGCGTCGTTCGCGGCCGACACGGTCGTGCTGCGCGTCGGCGACCAGAAGGGCGGCAACCGCTCGCTGCTGGAGATCTCGGGTTACGCCAAGGACCTGCCGTACAGAATCGAATGGTCGGAATTCCCGGCGGCAGCACCAATCCTGGAAGCGCTCAACGCCGGCGCGCTCGACGTCGGCTACACCGGCGATCTTTCCTTCCTGTCGGTCTATGCGGCCGGTGCGCCGATCAAGGCGATCGGCGGCACCAAGTCGGACGCGAAGACGCAAGCGATCCTGGTGCGCCAGGATTCGCCGATCAAGTCGGCCGCCGACCTCAAGGGAAAGCGCCTCGCCGGCACGCGCGGCGGCTGGGGACAGTTCCTGATCGACGCGACGCTGGAGAAAGCGCAGATCAAGCTCGAGGACGCGACCTTCGCGCCGCTCGGCCCTGTCGATGCCAAGGTCGCGCTGGTGGCCGGCTCGATCGACGCCTGGGCGGTGTGGGAGCCCTACGTCTCGTTCGCCACGCTGAAGGACAAGGCGCGCGTGATCGCCGACGGCGACGGCCTGACGCCGACCATCACCTTCATCGTCGCCACCGACAGCGCCATCGCCACCAAGCGCGCGGCGGTGCAGGACCTGCTGCAGCGGCTGAACAAGGCGCGGCTGTGGTCGCTCGATCACATCAGTGAATACGCCAAGAGCACGGCCGAACTCACAAAACTGCCCGAGGATGTGCTGCTGTCAGCCTACACCGCACAGCGCACCAGTCCGATTCCGATCGACGAGAACGTCGTGAAGGAGGTGCAGGAAGCATCCGACCGCTCGACGCGCTACGGCATCCTGCCGAAGACGCTCGACGTCAGCAAAGCCGTCGACCGCAGCTTCACCGCCGCGGCCGCGGGATCGAACTAGCGCGGGGCGGCGAGATGCGCAGGATTCGCCCCAAAGCCGGCCCGCTGCATCTCGCCGCAATCGTGCTCGCGCATCTCGCCTGCATGAGCCTGATCGTGTGGCTGTCGCTCTAACCTACCAATATCCGCGGTAGTACGGGCGATACGGCCGGTAGCCGTAGCCATAGCCGTAATACGGACGGTAGGGCCGGTAATATCGCGGATAGGCCGGCCCGTAGCCGTAACCATAATAGGCCGGCGCATAGCCGTAGCCCGGCCCGTAACCGCCACCGTAATAAGGGTCGCCGCCGTAATAGCCATAAGGCCCGCTGCTGGCGATGGCGCCACCGATGATCGCGCCGGCCGCCAGGCCACCGATCCCCCAACCAAACCCGCGGCCGCGCCAATAGACCGGCGTGACGTCATCGCCGGCCGCGGCCTTCATGGTCGCGACATGGGTCGGCAGCGGGGCCGCTGACGCCTGCCCCACCTGGCCCGCCACGACCGCAGCCGTGAGCGAACAGGCAATTGTCGTTTTCCAGATATTCATCGCCTTTCTCCCTCTCTGACGTTTCGTTTTGGAAAGGATCGCGCCGCCATGATTCAGGCATCCCAGCGTTAAGTCAAAGCCTCGAATTTGCGTGCACCGCACAAGACACCACGCGTGCCCGAAATGTGATCATCCGCCGCGCCGGTATGACGCCGGTACGACGGCGCTGGAGCGTTGAGACCGGCGGGAAAGCGTTAAGCTTCCCATGCGTTCGCAACCAACAAGCACCTTCCCGATTACCTATTCGTACCGTTACTATCGGTTCCAACGATGCGCGGCCGGGAGGCGTCTCGCGAAGACCTTGGTATGCGCCTGAGTTCAGGGAGGATGACATGAGTGCCGCCGGAAATGAGCCGCTTGCCCGCCAGGCTTTGGCGTTTGTCCTGGCCGGTGGTCGCGGCAGCCGGCTGCTGGAATTGACCGACCGGCGCGCCAAACCCGCGGTCTATTTCGGCGGCAAATCCCGCATCATCGATTTCGCGCTGTCGAACGCGGTCAACTCCGGCATCCGCCGCATCGCGGTTGCCACCCAGTACAAGGCGCACAGCCTGATCCGGCATCTCCAGATGGGCTGGAACTTCTTCCGCCCCGAGCGCAACGAGAGTTTTGACATCCTGCCTGCGAGCCAGCGCGTCTCGGAGAGCATGTGGTATGTCGGCACGGCGGATGCGATCTACCAGAACATCGACATCATCGAGTCGCACAACGCCCGCTTTATCGTGGTGCTCGCCGGCGACCACATCTACAAGATGGATTACGAGGTGATGCTGCGGCAGCACGTCGACAGCGGCGCGGACGTCACCGTCGGCTGCCTGGAAATGCCCCGCGCGGAATCCTCCGGCTTCGGCATCATGCATATCGACGAGAACGGCTGGATACAGCAATTCCTCGAGAAGCCCAAGGATCCACCGCCGATGCCCGGCAAGCCGGACGTCTCGCTCGCCAGCATGGGCATCTACGTGTTCGACTCGAAATTCCTGTTCGACCAGCTCAAGCGCGACGCCGAGGATCCACACTCCAACCACGATTTCGGCAAGGACATCATTCCCTACATCGTCAAGAACGGTCGCGCTATTGCGCACCAGTTCTCGACGTCCTGCGTACGGACCGGCACCGAACCGCGCTCCTACTGGCGTGATGTCGGAACGGTCGACGCGTATTGGGCCGCCAATATCGACCTCACCGACGTGGTGCCGGAGCTCGATCTGTTCGACCGCGCCTGGCCGATCTGGTCCTATTCGGAAATCACGCCGCCAGCCAAATTCGTCCACGACGAGGAGAGCCGGCGCGGCTATGCCGTGAGCTCGCTTGTCTCGGGTGGCTGCATCATCTCCGGCGCCTCGCTGCGCCGCTCACTGCTGTTCACCGGCGTGCGCATCAACTCCTATGCCAGTGTCGAAAACGCCGTGATCATGCCCTATGTGAACGTCGGGCGCGGCGCGCGGCTGAAGAATGTCGTGATCGATCGCGGCATCGAGATCCCCGAGGGGCTTGTCGTCGGCGAGGATCCCGAGCTCGACGCCAAACGCTTCCGCACCACCGAGCAAGGCATCTCGCTGATTACGCAAACGATGATCGACAGGCTCAATACATGACGCCTGCTCGCGTCCTCGCGGTCGCTTCAGAAGTCTACCCCATCGTCAAGACCGGCGGCCTCGCGGATGTCGCCGGCGCGTTGCCGATTGCGCTGAAGGCGCACGGCGTCGAGATGCGCACGCTGATGCCGGGCTACCCGGACGTGATGCGGCGGCTTTCGGGTGCGGAAGAAATCCGGCGCTGGCCGGATTATTTCGGCGGCCCGGGCCGGCTGCTCGCGGGCTCCCATGACGGGCTCGACCTGTTCGTGCTCGACGTGCCGCATCTCTACGCGCGGCCGGGCAATCCTTACGTCACCGCCGAAGGCGTCGACTGGCCGGACAACGGCGTGCGCTTCGCGGCGCTGTCGCGCATCGCGGCCGATATCGGCCACGGTCTCGTTCCGGCCTTCGTGCCTGACGTGGTGCATGCCCATGACTGGCAGGCCGGGCTGGCGCCGGCCTATCTGCACTACGATGGCGGGGCACGGCCCGGCACCGTCATGACCATTCACAACATGGCCTATCAGGGCAAGTTCGACCGCACGCTCGCGGGCGCGATCGGGCTGCCTTGGGACGCGTCGTTCGACGTCCACGGCCTCGAATATTTCGGCAGCATCAGTTTCCTGAAGGCCGGGCTGCAACTGGCCGATCGCATCACCACGGTGTCGCCCACCTATGCGCAGGAGATCCAGAGCGACGAGGGCGGCATGGGGCTCGGCGGCCTGCTGCGCGAGCGCGCAAACGCGCTGAGCGGCATCCTCAACGGCATCGACATCTCGGTGTGGAATCCACACACCGATCCGCACATCGCCTACCGCTTCAGCGCCGAGGAGCTGTCGTTTCGTTCGGCCAACAAGGCCGCGCTGCAGCAGCGGCTCGGCCTCGACCCGCGGCCGGATGCGCTGCTGCTCGGCGTTATCAGCCGCCTGTCCTGGCAGAAGGGACTCGATCTGCTGCTGGAGTCCATGCCCACCATCCTCGGTGATGGGATGCAATTGGCGCTGCTCGGCAGCGGCGATGCCGAACTGCAGGATCGCTACCAGGGAACCGCACGCGGACATCCGGGCCGGATCGCGGCCGTGATCGGCTACGACGAAGCGCTCGCGCATCTGATCCAGGCCGGCTCTGACGCATTGATTGTGCCGTCGCGGTTCGAGCCGTGCGGGCTGACCCAGCTCTGTGCGCTGCGCTATGGCGCCGTGCCGATCGTGTCGCGCGTCGGCGGCCTCGCGGATACCGTGAACGAGACGACCGGCTTCACGTTCGGGCCCGTAACATCGGCAAATCTCTCGGCAACGCTGGGGCGCGCCAGCTTCACCTACCATGACAAGGCAACGTGGCGGCAATTGCAGCTCGCGGGCCTCGCGACCGACGTGTCCTGGCGCAACCGGGCGGGCGAGTACGCGGCACTCTATCGCGGCCTGATGGCATCCCGCAGCGCGTAGGGCGGATTCGTCTTACTGCGTCATGGGTTCTCCGCGTGCGCGTTGCGCGCGGCGGACTTGTCCGCCTTACCTCGAAGAGCGAGGGCGGAAGCGACGACCCGTGTCGCCTCGCCCGCAGCTTGCGTCGGTCAGTCGCGAATGCTACGCTTTGTAACATTACGGGTCGTCATCCAGCCGTTGTGGAGGCGAGCGGAAGAACGAGTGTGCCATGTCCAGCCGATCTGCCCGAAGCGATACGACCATCACAGCCCTCATCCCCGAGCTCGACGCGCTGGTCACGGAGGCGATGGCGGAGTGGCAGGTGCCGGCCGTGACGCTCGCCGTCGTGCAGAACGGCGAGACGGTGCTGCTCAGGGCATGCGGCCAGCGCGACGTGGAAGCCGGACTGCCCGCGACGCCAGAGACGCAGTTCCTGATCTGCTCGATCACCAAAACGTTCACCGCCACGGCGTTGGCGCTTCTGGTGGACGAGGGACGGCTCGACTGGACAAAACCGGTCCGCGACACCATTCCCGAATTCCGCCTGCAGGACGCGGTCGCGACCGAGCGCGTCACCGTGCGCGACCTGCTCAGCCACCACTCCGGCCTGCCCCGCCACGACTGGATATGGATTCCAGCCGATCTCTCGCGCAGCGAGATGATGGCGGCGCTGCGTCACCTTGAGCCGGCCCGGGACATCCGCACCGATTTTCAATACAACAATCTCGCCTACAATGCCGCTAGCCTTGTCGTCGAGCGCATCAGTGGTCAGAGCTATGAAGATTTCGTCCGCACCCGGCTTACAGATAAGTTACGGATCCCGGTCGGCTTTTCGGCCGAGGAGTACGCCGCGGCAACTGACGCCGCCGTTCCCTACCTGGTGGAACGGGGCGACCTGCGCTCGCGAAGCAAATTCCTCCCCATCACCACGACGGGCGCCGGCGCCATCGTCACCTCGGTTGCCGCCCTCGCCAACTGGATGAAATTCTTGCTGGCCGAGGGCGAATTCGCCGGCGAGCGCCTGCTGTCGTCCACGCTGATCCGGGAGATGCAGTCGCCGCGCGTCTTCGCCGGCGCTGCTGAGTGGGAAGAGTTCGGCCATTCGCATTACGGGCTGGGCTTCAACCACACCACCTACCGCGGCGAGCGCGTGGTCGGACACTCCGGCGGCTGGCTCGGCTGGAGTACGCTGATGCGCCTCATCCCGGCGCGAAACACCGGCATCGCCGTCTTCACCAACACCGGCGGCAATCTGGTGTCCAGCATCCTGATCAACCGCGTTCACGATCATCTCGCCGGCAACGAACCCGTGCCGTGGCTGGACCGCCTGCGCGACAAGCGCCGCAAAGCGCTGGCGCAGCAGAAAGCCGACGAGTCGGCGAAGCCGACGGCGCGCAAGCTGAACACGAAGCCTAGCCATGATCTCGCAGATTTTTGCGGCGCCTATGAACATCCGGCCTATGGCCGGGTGGTCATCACACAAGACGGCGACAGCCTGCACTGGGCCTGGCGCGGCACGAAGGCGAAGCTCGCACACCGGCACTACGATTCGTTCCAGCTGCCGTACGTTTTCGGAGACCTCAATCCGGACGATCTCGTGATTACCTTTGCGACCGACCGCGACGGCAACATTGCGAGTCTCTCGGCCCAGCTCGAGGTGCTGGTGCCGGACATCGTCTTCACGCGCGCCGCCGCCGGCGAATGCATGGACCCTGCGTTCCGGTTGGCCTGCGTCGGCGAATACATTCGCGGCGATCAGACCCACATCGTCACCGAGGATGGCGAGGGCCAGCTTACTCTGAAAATTCCGTTCGTGCCGCTCTACCAGCTGCGGCCCTACCAGGGCGCGACGCTCAGCATCGTCCAGCTCGACGGCTATCGCACCGAATTCCGCCGCGGCCCATCCGGCGCGATCGAGGAACTCGTGTATCACCAGCCGAACGGCACCTTCATCGCGAAGCGCAGCCCATAAGGCGGATTGGTTAGCGAAGCGAAATCCGCGACCTACGTTTTAGCCCAATGGCGGATTACGCTTACGCTAATCCGCCCTACGAGTTCTACGGATTCACCCGAACACGTACGACGCCATCGCGACGTTCGCGACCTCGTCGACGAAGACGCGCTTGCCGACGTCGCTGCCGGCGGCACCTGCGGCGACCATCAACGGCAGCAAATGATCCTCACGCGGATGGGCGAGACGCGCGCTCGGCGCGTTCTCCCAGTCCACCAGCATCGCGTTGCGGCGCGCCGGATCCGGATTGCCGATCGCCTCGTTCAGATAGGCCTCGAAATCGTACGAGACGGGCTTGGACTCCGCGCGGCCGAAACCGCGCATATTGTGATAGGTGAGCCCGCTGCCGACGATCAGAATGCCCTCGTCGCGGAGCGAGGCGATCGCCTGCCCGACCTTGATGTGCTCGGCCGCGTCGTAGCTCGACTTCAGCGACAGCAGTACGATCGGCATGTCGGCGTTCGGATACATCAGCCCAAGCGGCACGAAGGTGCCGTGGTCGAACCCCTGATTGAGATCTTCCCGGCAATCGAGGCCGGCGCGCGTGAGCAGCGCCTTCACTTCTGCCGCGAGCTCGGGCTTGCCCGGCGCCGGATATGTGATGCGGTAGGTATGCTCGGGGAAGCCGTAATAGTCGTACACCATCGGCGGATGCGCCGAGGTCGACACGGTGAAGGCGTCGGCCTCCCAATGGCCGGTGATGACGAGCACCGCCTTCGGCTTTGCGGGCAGAAGCTGCGGCAGCCGGCCGAACTCCGCGGCCGTCTTCGCATATTGCACCCGCCGGTCCTCCATGAAGGGCCAGGGGCCGCCGCCGTGGGACAGGAACAGGGTCGGAAATCGCGTCATTTGTGCCAGCTCGTCTCGTTGAACGACATGCGCGTGTAGCAGTCGCGCAATCGGCGGCGAGCATAGGCAAACCGGTATGGTTAGCAAGTCGTTAACGATTTGCCGCCCACAATCCGGCGTGGCCGAAGGAATCGGCCTGAAGACATGCGAGTCGTGAGATGAAGAAGTTTGCGCTGGGGGACGTCGTCAACAGTGACAAGGGCCGCCGCGGCGTCGTTCGCGCCGCCTACCGCTCGAAGGAAGGCCAGCAGTTCTATGCCGTCGAGAAGGACGGCGCGATGGACTATCTGGAAGAAGACCGGCTGAGCCCGGCGCCGCGCGTCGAGCTCGCGGCCTAACTCCAACTCATTTTTTGCTCTCGCGCGGGAGCCGGTCGAGACGCACCACCCAGGGGTCGTCGCCGCTCGCAATGCGATCGTTCGCGATCAGCAGCAGATGGTCGTGGTCCGCGGCCGCATCCCAATGCGGCAGCTCTGCGCCGTTGGGGTCGCCGCTCCTGGCAAAGTTGATCCAGTAGGCCCGCATGCGGCTTGCGACCTCGCGGTCCCGTCGCGAGAAGATGCCCGCACCGGGCACGCCCTCCACGCCGAAGATGAACTGCAACTCCCGCCCGTGGCCTTCGTCGGGATTGCCGCGCCGTGCTTCAGGCACATAGGCAAAGCGATAGCGGAAGGTCGGCGCGCCGCTCGCGGCATGAAGCCGGGCGAGCATTCGCACCGGCTCGGAGAAGACCTTGTCGGTGTAGAAGCTCGCCGCAACGTCGGACGGCCTCGCGGCATCGGGATAGAGCTTGCGCAGCTCGTCGATGCTCGCGCCTGAGGACGACAGCGTCTCCATGACCTCCGGCTCGCTGCCGAAACGGGTCTCGTCGTCATTCGAACCGATGATCAGGGGAATGCGGCTCTCATGTCCTGCCGCAAATCCGGCGGCGATGTCTTCCGTCACCAGGTGTCCATCCATCGCCGGCGCAAAGCTGCGTGGTGATTTCTCCAGCAGACGTTTTTCAGCCGCAAGCAGACGCGCCGGTTTGACGGCGCGCAAATCCGCCTCCTGCCCGAGCGCGGCGACAAATTGCCGGCCTACGGCCTCGGCCTCCTGCGACGAATGCAGGCGCGCGCGGCCGGGCACTGATTGCAGAATGGCTTTCTGGAAAAGATCGCGCGAT
Source organism: Bradyrhizobium rifense (assembly GCF_008123425.1). GTDB lineage: Bacteria > Pseudomonadota > Alphaproteobacteria > Rhizobiales > Xanthobacteraceae > Bradyrhizobium > Bradyrhizobium rifense. Next base: position 42,393 of record NZ_VSSS01000089.1, on the reverse strand, counting down.
TGCGCGCACAGCATCAGCAGCGCGATCGACGTTGCGCCGGCGCCGTTGCCGAACAGCGTGACGTTGTTCGCATCGCCGCCGAAGGCCGCGATGTTGTCATGCACCCAATGCAGCGCCGTGACCTGGTCGATCAGGCCGAAATTGCCGGAGCCGCCGTCCGACAGCGCGGGATGCGTCAGCCAGCCGAGCGCGCCGAGACGATAATTCAAGGTCACGACGATGAGCCCGGCCTGCGCGAACCTCGAGCCGTCGAACAGCGGATCACTGGCGGTGCCCGTAACGAAATCGCCGCCATGGATGAACACCATCACCGGCAGCGGCCCGTCGACGCCGAAGGGACGAAACACGTTGAGCGTGAGGCAATCCTCGCGCGCGGCCGGCATCGCTGGCTGGAGACAGGCCGCGGCATAATCGTAGGCCGTGCTCATCTCGGAGCTCTCGGGCAAGGCCTGCGGCGGACGCCAGCGCAGGCTGCCGACCGGCGGTGCCGCATAGGCAAGCCCCTTGAATGACGCCACCTCGCCCTCGACGGCGCCAAGCATCTGGCCTTCGCGCGTCAACGCAAATGGAAATTGGCCGACCGACTGCGCCACAGCCGCGCCGGCATAGAGCGATGCAAAGGCTGCAATGAGCGCAAGCAGGGACCGCATCTTCGGGGATCTCGATGCGCGGAAATGTTCCCCGTCAGGTTACGTCCGCAGCCAGCACCGAGGCAAGCGCTGAGGGGGCAGCTACCCGCCCTTGGCAATGATATCCGACAGCGCACGTCGCGCGATGATGCCGAGCTCGCCTAGCGTGGAGTGGCCGGATTGCGCGGCTTCGATCAGGCGCTCGGCGATGAACCTGCGGCTGTCGTGATCGCCGCCGTGCGGCAATTGGCGGCACGTCTCCTCAAGGACGACGTCCATGTTGGCTTTGGTTCGCTCACTCAACTCTGTCATGACGCCCGGTCGGTAAGCGTGGCTTGTAGCCGCAAGCATACACAGGCGAATCGTACATGATTAGCCCGGGTAATCACGGCCATTGTGCATCGCGATGCGTGCATTGAAGCAGGGTTCGCGCCGCCACGATCACGCCGCAAACGACTACCGAAGATTGCACCTGCTCTGATGACAAGCCGGGCCTGCAGGACTAGCCTGCCGGCAAAACAAAATACACGGGAGGAATACCATGCCTGACGCAATGGTCGCCGCGCGTGAGTCCAACGCGGCGAGTGGAACAGCTCAACAGGTCGATGTTGCCGTGGTCGGCGCCGGATTTGCCGGCCTCTATCTTCTCCATCGCCTGCGCAAGGCAGGAATCTCGGCTGTCGGTCTCGACGAAGCCGGCGACGTCGGCGGCACCTGGTACTGGAACCGCTATCCCGGTGCGCGCTGCGATATCCAAACCATCGACTACAGCTACACGTTCGATCCGGAACTCGACAAGGTCTGGACCTGGTCGGAGAAATACGCGGCACAGCCCGAGATCCTGCGCTATCTCGGCTTCGTCGCGGACCGCTACGATCTGCGCCGCGACATCCGCTTCAAGACCAAGGTCACCGAAGCCAATTGGGACGAGACAGCCGAGCGCTGGCAACTGAGCACCAGCAACGGCGCGCCGGTCTCCTGCCGCCATTACATCATGGCCACCGGCTGCCTCTCCGCACCAAAGCCGCCGGAGATCGACGGCGTCAAGGACTTCAAGGGCGAGATCTATTTCACCGGACGCTGGCCGCATGACGGCGTCAATCTCGCCGGAAAACGCGTTGCCGTGATCGGCACCGGATCGTCGGCCATCCAGTCGATCCCGCTGATCGCCGAGCAGGCCGCGCATCTGACCGTATTCCAGCGCACGCCGAATTTCGCGCTGCCCGCGCATAACGGCCCCTCGCCGGCCGATCGCAGAGACCTGTTCCAGAGCGACCGCGCGGCCTATCGCGAGCAGGCGCGCCAGTCGATGACCGGTGTGCCCTATCCGCAGCAAACCGTCGTGAGCTGGCAATTGAGCGATGCGGAGCGTCGTGAGCGGTTCGAACGTGCCTGGGCCGCCGGCGACCTCGTCCACATCCTGACGCAGCTCTGGGCCGACCAGGGCGTCGATTTCGACGGCAATGCGCTGATCGGCGAGCTTATCCGCGAGAAGATTCGCGCTGCCGTGAAGGATCCGGAGACGGCGGCAGCACTGATGCCGCACGATCATCCCTTTGGCGCCAAGCGTCCGTGCCTCGATACCAATTACTACGCGACCTACAACCGGCCCAACGTGACGCTGGTCAATCTGCGCCAGGAGCCGATCAAGGGGATCACCGCAGGCGGCATCACCACCGGCAAACGCAACGTCGACGTCGACGTCATCGTGTTCGCGACCGGTTTCGACGCCATGACCGGCGCGATCCGCGCCGTGCATCCGATTACGGGTCGCAACGGCAAGTCGCTCACCGATGTCTGGGCACAGGGGCCGCAGAGCTATCTCGGTCTCACGGTCGCGGGCTTCCCGAACTTCTTCATGATCACGGGGCCCGGCAGCCCGTCGGTGCTGTCGAACATGGCGGTGTCGATCGAGCAGCATGTCGACTGGGTCGTCGACCGCCTCAAAGCGCTGCGCGATGCCGGCTTCACCACGATCGAGCCGACCGAGACGGCGCAGGCCGGCTGGGGCCGGCACCTGGCCGACTGCTCGATGGTGACGCTGCACCGGCTCGCCAACACCTGGTACACGGGCGCCAACGTGCCCGGCAAGGTGCAGGGCCTGATGCCCTACACCGGCGGCGTCGGTCCCTATCGCAGCATCTGCGACGAGGTCACGAGCCGCGGCATGCTCGGCTTCAAGCTCACCGGCCCCGACGTCGCCGCACAATGCAATGACGGCGAGGTGGTGCGGCTGCAGCCGGACGTACGGCTGGTGCTGAACCTGCTGACGTCGCTGAACCTGCCGCCGATCGAATCGATGGGCGCAATCGGCGCGCGCGCCTTCGTCGACGAGTTCAACAAGGGCCGGCCTGCGGGACGGCTGATCGGCGACATCGTCGACGGCACCCTGCCCGGCGCGGACGGCCCGCTGCCTTATCGCGTCTACAAGCCGGCCACGCCGGGACCGCACCAGGTTGTGGTCTATTTCCACGGCGGCGGCTGGGTGCTCGGCGACGAGCAGTCGGACGAGCCGTTCTGCCGCGACATGGTGCGGCGGACCGGCATGACCTTCGTCAGCGTCGGCTATCGCCACGCGCCGGAGCATCGCTTCCCGACGGCGGCCGAGGACGGCTATGCAGCGACGCGCTGGATCGCCGAGCATCTCACCGAGCTCGGCGGCAAGCCGGGACCGGTGCTGGTCGCAGGCTGGAGCGCCGGCGGCAACATTGCCGCCGTCACCTGCCAGCTCGCGCGCGACCGCGGCGGGCCCGAGATCGCCGGCCAGTTGCTGGTGTGTCCGGTCACCGACTGCAGCTTCGACCGTCCGTCCTACAACGACAATGCGACGGGCTACTTCCTGACGCGGTCGCTGATGTACTGGTTCTGGGATCTCTACTGCTCGCCGGCCGACCGCACCGATCCGCGCGTCTCGCCGCTGCGCGGCAAGGTCGCCGGCCTGCCGCCGGCCTTCGTCGTCACCTGCGAGTTCGATCCGCTGCGCGACGAGGGCATCGCCTATGCGGACGCGATGGCGGCGGCAGGCGTGCCGGTCGAGCAGCTCAAGGCGCGCGGCCATTTCCACTCGTCCTTTCCGATGGTCGATGTGGTGATCACCGGCGTCCAGGGACGGACGCAGATGGCAGGGGCCTTGCGGCGCTTTGCGGGGCTTCCGCCGGAGGTCAGCCGCGGCGACGACACCAGCCAGGGCCATGACAGCCCGGGGCACAAGATCGCTGCGGCCGCGAGTTAAGAAGCCATCGGCCGGGAACCTTTTCCCGGCCGCCGCGTTATGGACGCGTGGCTTTGAGATGCAACGATTTGGTATGGGCCCCGGCACGCTAGTTTGCGTGCTGGGGTTCTTTTTGCGTGAGGCGGGGACGATGGGTGGCGTATCAGTTGATTCAAAGGTCGATTTCACCGCGCACGCCGTGCTGCATAAGTGGCCATCGCTCGGAAACCAGCGCCGGCCGGACCGGGCGTCCTATCAGGTGAGCGAAGGCACGCTCGACGAGTGCATCTCGGCCTTCATGGAGAAGCCCGCGCCGACCCGGCATCTCTATGACATCCACACGGCGCCGCAGCCGCCGCTGGTCACGGACATCCTCTCGCCCGAGCACATCGCGGAGCTGTCGCGGCTACGTGAATATCTCTGACGGCGTCGCCGCGACGGGCTTCTCAAAAAAGTAGGAACCTTCTTCCGGTTTTTCCCGTTAACGCGGATCGGAAGTTAAGAGTCAAAGCCAAGGCGTGAGTGCCTGAGATGCTTGAAGCCGTACCCAGTCAAAACGTGCCCTATGGCGCAGACCAGACCCTGTTCGTGGTGATCGATCGCCGCGACAAAGGAAAAGAAATTCGCGTCGAACGATATGACCTCGACACGACGATCAGCGAGCTCGTCGCCGGTTGTTTCAACGATCCCATCAAGGTGATCTCGTTCAACACGCTCGAGCACTGGATGAAGGACATCTCGATTGACGTCGCCGGCGAAATTCGCGCGCGTTGCGACATCGACGGCATCCGGCTTCCCGACTATCTCAGCGACTTCGTCGAAAGCCATAGCTGAGCGCGTTGTCCTCGCGACACGCTTCAAAGCGCAGGCAACAAAAAGGCGCCGCTTGGGCTGCCGGCGTTATCTGCTGACAGGCGTCAGCCGCGCCGTCTTCCGGCGATGACCTCGATCTCGCGGCGGCGTTCGCCGGCGAAGGTCAGGAGCTTTTCGATCGTCAGCGTATCCGTGATCCGTTTGGCAAGTCGCTCGGCGCGCGCAGCCTGATCTTCAAGATACTGGATCGTGTTCAAGCGCCGTCTCCCCCATAGCCCCAATTTGTTTGGGCAGCCATGGTGCGTGAGAAGCGGCTAACAGCCGGTTAAGCGGCGTCATCTCGGATCGATGAATTGCGCTCTATCGCACGACGTCGAGCCGGACATTGGTGATGCCCTTGTCGACCATGCCGAGCGCCTCGGCCGCGGACGGCGAGATGTCGACCACGCGTCCGCGAACGAAGGGCCCGCGATCGTTGACCCTGACGGTCACGGCGCGGCCGGAGGAGACGTCGGTGACGCGCAGCTTGGTGCCGAACGGCAGGCTCGGATGCGCCGCCGTCAATTCGTTCTTGTCGAACTTCTCGCCGCTCGCTGTCTCCGTATCCGAATAGAAGCTCGCAACGCCCTGCGAGGCAGTCGACTTGGCGCTGGCTATGTCATGAGACCGATGCGGCCGGTAGATCGGGCGCGGATGCAGCGCCGCCACCCTGTGCGGACGCTCGATCGCGGTTTGCCTCGTGGTCGGAGCGAGATCAGCCCTCTGCCGGCCGGCGGGTGATTGCGCGCACGCAGCGAGCGAGGCGGCTCCGATGATGACGAGGAGCAACCGGCTCGAGGTTGCCAGCGAAATCCGGGCAGTTTCGGTATGTGCAATGCAAGACATGATGCGCCCTCCGAACACGCCTAAGTTTCGGTGGGCAATGAGGGCAGAACCTTGGCTGAACAAAAGCGGCCTTGCGGCCACCATCGTTTCGCGCCGGATGTGATGAATCCACCACAGTTAACTGTCCTGAATCGAGACAAATCAGCGAAAAATCAGCCTGATACGACGCGCCAGATGATCGGGCGCGTCTCCGGCTGTGCCTCGCCGGCCTCGACGTCGCTCCTGATGAGCCGCATCAGTTCGCGCCGATAGAGCAGCCGCCAGCCGGTTTTCAGGCTGGCGAGAAAGTCGAGCTCCCGTTGCGTCAGCATACACATGATGAACCCGGTCAGCTTGCGAGGGCCGCGACGGATTCCCGGGCCCGCGGCCGGCTACCTAACGTAATGTTACACACCGTAGCGCTCGCAGCACTCGTGCGCAAGCCGCGCCGCTAGAAATTCGGCCCCAGCGCGATCTTGGTGATCGTTCCGTTCCGGACGCCGATGCGCCATTCCGCCGAGCCGTTGGCGAACTGGGCGACATAGATGTCGCTGTCGAGCGCGGTGACGCCGTGGAACGAAACCGCGCGCAACGTGCCGAGCCGCGCCAGGATGGCCTGGTCGAACGGAAGCTGCTGCCGCGTGATGTTGGCAACCTCGGTCGTCATGTGGTCGTAGTCCGGCTGCCCCTTGCCGACGCCCGCGATGTACTGCCGCAGCATCGCCTCGCCATCGGCGATCGGAACCGCGCGACGCGCGGCGCGTCCCGGCCTGGCACCGAGGTTCGAGGCCTCGACATTATGGAAGCGCGTCTGCCGGCCCGGCACCAGGATCTCCATGCACTTCCCCGACTTGTCGGCAATGACCCATGGATTGTTCACGGTGGTCGTTGAGGCCCAGGTCATGTTTGACCGGACGATGCTCTGCGTCCGGCGATTGCCATCGGCGTCGAGATTGAAGATCCGAATGTCGTCGCCCAGCTCGTTATAGACCATGATCCGGATCGGCGAGGTGCCGGCGCGGCCGCGCACATTCGCCTCTTCCGAGCAGGGGACGATGCCGCCGAGCTCGTCATTGCCATCGGCACGAAAGATGACGTCGCCGGCCTTGCCGTCGGGCTCGAGCAGCACGCGGAATTCCGCCGTGCCGTTCTCGAACTTGGCGCCATAGATGTCGTAGCCACCGGGCCCGACGCCGCGGAAGAAAATCGTCTCGACCGCGCCGAGCGCTACGAAGGTCGCGCGCAATTCGTCGACCCGACGGTGGATGTTGGCGGCGAGCGGCGCGCTCATGCGATCATAGTTCGGCGTCCCGCGGCGCAGATCCTCGATTCCAGTCAGAATCGCTTCCTTGCTGCCCGCAGCCGGAACCTGCTCCCTGAACCTGTCGGGCACTTCCGCCAGGCGGCGCGCGAAGTCGGTCTCGATCGCCTGGGCCTCCGCCGCATCGATCCGCTGCGCGAGACGGGCGCCAGAGGTGGCGTTCTGGACCAGCACGCGCGAGACGCCGGCCGCGTCATCGCGCAGGAAGATCAGGAGATGATCGCCGTGGACGGAGAAGGCGTCGGTGCCCTCGGCAAGAACGGGCGCCCGGCCCTGCCCGGTCTCCTGCACCTGCAGACGATCGCCATCGCGCCGAACGGTGAGCACGCGGTTCGGCGCGATCTTGTACCAGCCGACATATTGATCGAGCGACACCGGATCGGTGGCCGGCGCCGGCATCTCGGCAACGCGAACGGCGCGCACGTCGCGGCCATTCATGCGCAGCGTCAACTCGGACGAGCGACGCTCTGCGTCGATCGGGAACGTGATCTCACCGAACGACGCCGCATAGGACGCAGTGCCGTCGTTGGTGACGGTCAGGCGCAGCCTGCGTTGCCCGGTGAGCTGCCCGTAGATCTCGTCGCCCTCGCGGAAGATGGCGAACACCGAGGCGGGGCCCATGGCGTAGAAATTGACGAACGGACGGTAATGCTCGGCCGGCACCTGGCCGATATCTGCGCCGGCGGGCACCGGATCCGGCGTGCGGTCGGCGATCATGCCGGCCGATACGACCACCACCGGCACGATCGCGGCCGCGATCCACAGCCGCTTGCGCCAACCGACCGCTGCGGGCATGGCGGCGGCCGCGATGATGCGTTCGACCCGCGCGCGCACGGTCGACATCTGCGCCATCGCAAGCTCCATCGGCCGCGGCTTCACGGAGGAAGCGACGTCGAGCAGGATTTCGGCATAGGACAGCCGGTCGTCGATCATCTCGATCGCCCGGGCGTCGCTGATGATCTCGGCGAGCTCGGCAAGCCGCGCCAGCTGCCACCAGGAGAACGGGCTGAACCAGAACACCGCTCGGTTGAGCGAGGCGAGCAACAGGACGTAGAAATCGCCATTGGCGACATGCGCGCCCTCATGGGCGAGCACCGCGAGGCGCTTCTTCGCATCCCAACGGAAAAACTGCGGCGGCACCAGGATGGTCGAGCCGAAGGTGACGGGGCCGCCGACGTCGCGGCTGACGCGCACATCGGCATCGATCATCTCGCGGCTTTTCACCGGCCTCGCCGCGCGCGCCAGACGCCAGGTCAGGCAGAGGCCGATGGCCAGTCGCAGCAGCAACAGGCCGGCGACGCAGGCATAGACGGTGGTGGCGACCATCCAGCAATTGATCGAGACGCCTGCCTTGACCGTCGGCGCGATCGCCGAAGCCGGCGCGATCGGCAGGGATGGCTGCGGTCGATCAGGCATCGCGAAGTCGGCCGGCCAGGCGTCGTCCGGCACCGGCACGGACAAAGGCATCCGGTCGAGGGTGAGCGTCGGCCAATGCATCACGAACGGCATCGCCAGCGATGCCAGCAGCACGACGACCCACGCCGTCATGTGGATGTGCGGATTGCGCACACGAAACAGGATGAGACCGATCCAGACGACGCCTCCCAGCGCGAAGGAGCGTAACGCCGCCTCAGCCAGAGCTGCGATCATTCTTTCTTCACTCCCCTTGCCTTCTTCGCCTTGGCCACCTGGTCGGCCAGCGCACGCAATTGCTGCTGGTCGAGCATCGCATTGTCCACCATGCCGACGAGGACCTCCTCCATCGAGCCGTTGCAGAACCAGTCGACGATGCGCTGCACCGCCTTGGCTGCAACGCGGGCCCGCTCTTCGGCCGCGTGGTAGACGTAGGTACGCCCGTCCACGGTGTGACGAGCATAGCCCTTTTCTTCCAGCCGGCGCAGCACCGTCCGCACCGTCGATTCCTTCAGGCGTCGCGATAGCCGCTCGCGCACGATTTCGGCCGTGACCGGCCCATGGGCCCATACCAATTGCATGACCTCGTGCTCGAGATCGCCCAGGTCGGGCAAACGATCGTCCATGTGGCTTACCTAACGGCTTGAGATTCTTGTAACGTTACGGACCGTCGCACATCAGGCGCGGGCAGACAACGGCGATTCCGGCGGAACCGGCCGGCCGCGGGCAGCTTGCCTGCGGCCCATCCTTCGAGACGCCCGCCTGCGGCGGGCCCTCAGGATGAGGTCGCGTTTGCAGCGAGATGCCAGACCCTCATGGTGAGGAGCCCGCCTAAGCGGGCGTCTCGAACCATGCAGGCCGAGCTCTCCCCTTTAGTACTTCGGCTCGTACATCTGCGACTGGATCAGGCCCTTGACATCGTTGGGCGCGGGTCCATCCGCGAGCCCGCGCTGATAGGCGACATCAGCGACGGCCACCGCGATGCGGGCCGAGACCTCGCGGATGCGGGGCAGCGCGGGATAGAGGCTGCCCTGATCGAGGTCCTCCTTGCCGACGCAATTGGCGAGCGTATGGGCCGCCGCCATGAACATCTCGTCGGTCACGAGCCGCGAGCGGCTGGCGATGACGCCGAGGCCGACGCCGGGGAAGATGTAGGAGTTGTTACCCTGGCGCGGCACAAAGGTGCGGCCGTTGAGCTTGACCGGATCATAGGGGCTGCCGCAGGCAAACAGCGCGCGGCCCTGGGTGTAACGATAGGCATCCTCCGCCGAGCACTCGGCCTTCGAGGTCGGGTTGGACAGCGCGAACACGATCGGCTGCTCGTTGAGCTCGGCCATCGCCTTGAGCACCTCGGGCGTGAAGGCGCCGCCCACCGCGGCAACGCCGATGATCGCCGTCGGCTTCAGCGTCTTGATCGCGGTGAGGAAGTCGGCGATCGGCGCCTGATCCTTATGGGCATAACGGAGCTTGTGGCCGTGCAAACCATCGCGGCCGCTGACGACGAGGCCGCGGGAATCCACCAGCCAGTTGCGCCGGAGCGCATCGGCTTCTGTTGCGCCCTCCGCCATCATGGCGGAGACGACGAGATCGGCGATACCGGTCGCAGCCTCGCCGGCGCCGAGGAACAGGATGCGCTGATCCCGGAGCTTGCCGCCACTCACCCGCAGCGCCGAAAACAGGCCTGCGAGCGCAACCGCTGCGGTGCCCTGGATGTCATCGTTGAAGACGCAGGCTTCATCCCGGTATTTGTGCAGCAGCTTGAACGCGGAATGGTTGGCGAAATCCTCGAACTGGATCAGCACATCGGGAAACGTTTTTCGCGCGGCTGTCATGAACTCGTCGACGAAGCTGTCATAGGCCTCCCCTGTGAGCCGTCGTTCGCGCAGACCGAGATAATAGGGATCGTTCAACAGCTCTTCGTTGTTGGTGCCGACGTCGAGCACGATCGGCAGGCAGTGCTCGGGATGCACACCGGCACAGGCAGAATAAAGCGAGAGCTTGCCGACAGGGATACCCATTCCGTTGGCGCCGAGATCGCCAAGTCCCAAAATCCGTTCGCCGTCAGTGACGACGATGAGTTTTGCGGGATTGGGCCAGTTCTTCAGGATGTCCGCGATCTGGCCGCGGTCGCGCGAGGAGATGAACATGCCGCGCGGCCGCTGGTAGATCAGGCCGTATTTCTGGCAGGCGAGCCCGACCGTCGGCGTGTAGATGATCGGCTGGATCTCGTCGATATTGTCGACCACGACGCGGAAGAACAGCGCCTCGTTGCGGTCATGCAGCGCGTTCAGCGCGACGAATTTTTCCAGATCTGTCGGCAGCGTGCGCAGATTAACGAGCACGCGCTCGACCTGCGTCTCCATCGTCAGCACGCAGGGCGGCAGCAGGCCGCGCAAGCCGAGCGTATCGCGCTCCTCTTCCGTGAAAGCGGTGCCCTTGTTGAGCAGGGGGTCGCGCAACAGCGTCATGCCGTGCGCGGAATCGGATAATGTCGAATGGGCGCTGACCCGAGCAGGTCTATTCACGAATTCCCCCAGGGAGTTTCTTATTGAAGGGCAGACATTGTCGGCCAGCGTTCCATCGAGATCAAGGACGTTGCCCCTTGCGCTGCGATTGTGATCTCGCACCGCAGCGAGATTTTCGCGAGAGACTGCGTTGCAGGCGGCGCAAAAGGTTAACGCCGCGGGGCAACTCGTGCCCCTCATGGTGAGGAGCGCGTCTTCGCGCGTCTCGAACCATGAAGGCCCCATATTGCCGGCGGCCATCCTTCGAGACGGCCGCTGCGCGGCCTCCTCAGGATGAGGAGCAGTGCTTGTGGCGCTGTACAGCTATTCCGGCTTGATGTCCGCGGCCTTCACGATCGGCCACCATTTCTCGGTCTCGGCCTTCTGGAAGGCGGCAAGCGCTGCGGGCGATTGCTGGTCCGCCGGCGGAATCTCCTGGCCCAGTTCGGCAAAGCGCTGCTTGACGGAAGCGTCGGCAAGGGCCGCGACAATGGCCGTGTTGAGCTTTGTGACAATCTCCTTCGGCGTGTTCTTCGGTGCCCAGATGCCGTGCCAATAGGAGATGTACAGGCCAGGCAGGCCCGCTTCGTCGACGGTCGGAATGTCGGGCGCGGATGCGAGCCGCGTCGGCGACGTCACCGCGAACGCCTTGATCGCCCCGTTCTTGTATTGCGGCAGCGAGTTCGAGGCCTGGTCGAACATGATATCGATCTGTCCGGCGACAAGGTCGATCATGGCGGGCCCCGCACCGCGATAGGGCACGAACTGGAAGTCGGTGCCGGTCTTCTCCTTGAAGAAGACACCCGCAACATGCGCGCCGGTGCCGGCGCCGGCGGTCCCCGCGGTGGCCTTGCCGGGATTGGCCTTTAGCCACGCAATCATCTCTTTCAGATTGTTGGCCTCGAGCGACTTCCGGCCGACGATCAGCTGCGTGCCCATCGCCACCAGCGCGACCGGCTCGAAATCGGCGACCACATCATACGGCAGCTTGAAGATCCCGCCGTTGAGCACATGGGTGCCCCAATGGCCGATGGTGATGGTGGTGCCGTCAGGCGTCGCACGCGCGACGCGCGCGCCCGCGATGCTGCCGGACGCGCCGGCGACGTTCTCGACCACGATCGTCGCATGCAGCCCGGCTGCGATCCGTTCCGACAGGATCCGCGCCAGCGTATCGGTCGGCCCGCCGGCGGCGAACGGGACCACCAGGGTGATAGGACGGGAGGGGAACGACTGGGCCTGGCCGGGTGCGCTCCACGCCGCACATCCGATCAACGCACACATGACGATTACATGACCGCGCAATCCGGCCCACAGCCCCCGCATCACCTACTCCCAAGCTTCTTCTCGCCCGCATGTCATCAGCGGACTGGAGGGTGAGTGAACGCTGCCGCGTGAACGGAGGCAAGCTGGAAATTTATCCCGCCGCCCGCCGCGGCGTCAGATTGGTCGCGACATCGGCCGGCGGCGCAACGTGCATCAAAATGGTCTGGGTGGCCGAGGCGACCTCGATGCCGTTCTGCTGAAAGCGCAGCTTCATGCGGCGGTTGAATTCGCGCTGGACCGGCCAGCGGCCGGCCTCGGTGCAACGGATTTGGCCGACGATCGACACCATGGCACCATCGACCTTGTCGATGCCCCAGAGTTCGAGGTCGCCGCGGATCAACGGTCGGAATTCCGTCTCGCGGCGCATCTCCTCGACGATGTCCTTGAGGATCTGGCCGGCCCGGTCGGTGTCTTCCTTGTAGGCGACATTGATACTAACGGAGGCATTGCCGGCGCCACGGCTGGCATTGGTGATGGTCGTCACCGCACTGAACGGCACGATGTGCACGGCGCCGTCGCCGGCGCGTAAGCGAATGGTGCGGATCGAGACGTTCTCGACCACGCCTGACAGGCCCGACACGCTGACGGTATCGCCGACCTGGACCGTGTTCTCCAGCAGCAGGAAAAGCCCAGTGATGAGATCCTGCACCAGCTTTTGCGAACCGAAGCCGATGGCAATGCCGACGATGCCGGCACCCGCGAGCAGCGGCGCGACATTGACGCCGATCTCGCTCAGTGCCGTGAGGCCGACGACGGTCGCGATCACGCACAGCAGTGCCGTCCGCAGCATCGGCTGGAAGGTTCGCAGCCGCGCGGCACGGGCATAATGTCCGTCGCGCAACAGCGTATTGATCTGCCGGTCCAGCAACGCGTTGCTGGCCTCCCAGACCGCCGCGGCGATGAACACCGCAACACCGATCGTCGCCACCGCCGAAATCAGCCGGCCGCCGATCTGGCCGCCATAGAACCAGACGATGGCATCGACGCCCCAGACCTCGAGCGCGGCGACGAAGCCGATGAAGGCGATCACGCCGGAGACAATCTTGCGCAGCAGCGGCAGATAGCGGTTGGCGCGGATCTCCAACCCCGGAAAACGATGGAGGATTTCCGGCTGGATGCGGAAGCCGCGATCGATCAGGCTCAGCGTCACCATGATCGCGACCCGCGTGATCAGCACCACCGCGATGGTGCCGACGAAATATTGCAGCAGCAGCGAATAGCCGTTGCGGATGTTCAACGCCCAGACCGCCCACAGCGCCAGATCGAGCGCGATGGCCAGATAATGCCAGCCGCCGGCGATGCGATTGCGCAGGCGCGCCGCAAGCCCCTGCCGATCCGCAGGCGCGCGGATGGCATCGGCGACCTGGCGGCGGCATTGCAGGATGATGACGACGACGAAGAGGTGCACGACCAGCATTACCATACGAATGAGCGCCGCGTAGCCGGCGCGATGCAGGCCGAGCAGCAGCGCGACGTTGGCGAACGCAATGCCGGTGACACTGACGCCGACGATGCGACGCGCCCAGATCTCGATATAGGCTGCCGTCTCTGCGCGCACCGGAAACAGGCCGAACGGGCCGGCCAGTGCACGGACGACGCAAATCAGCCCGCGCGAGAACGCATAGGCGTTGACGACGGCAAGGATCACGAGGCGGACGGTGGCGGGCTCGCCGATCTCCGTTCCAAGCAGTGCGGTCGCGCTGCCAACGAAAATGACCACCGGAAGCAGTTCGAGCAACAGCCGCCCCAGCACGAAGGGTAGCCGCAGCAACAGCTGCCAGACCCGCGCGAGGCTGTGCCTGCGCTTGTGCAATTCCGGCGATGGCGTGACATCGGCGACCGATGACGGTGGATCGGCAATGGGCAGCGCCTGTGCCGGCAGATGCGCGGTCTGCGGCACGCGCCCTTCGAGGAAGACGACCGGACGCCGGATCAGGCGGACGATCACCCATTCGGCCGCAAGCGCACAGCCGAACACCAGCGCCAGCTTCCAGGCGATCTCGATCAGGAGGTTGTAAGCGTCGGGATCATTCGCGGTGCGCACGATCCAGTAGTAGAATGCCGGAAAATGCGTGAGCGTCCGCGCCATGTCGGCAACATCGCGCGAGATCTCGCCGATCTGCTCGGACACCGTGAGCAGAAGCTGCGCGCCGAGGCCGTCCGCCGACAGCGGGATCGGTGACTTCTGCTCGGGCGCGGGTGCCGGCTGCTGTGGACCGGACGCATTCGCGATCGCGCGCAGCGTATCGATCATCTGGGCGCGCTTCTTGTCGTCCTGAAGCGTCTCCAGCGCCCGCCTGGCCTCGTCAGGCGACAGTGCGGCCGTGCCATTGGCGGCCGGCGCAGGCGGCCCTGCGTGAGTTGGGGAGAAAGACGAGATGGCGAGGAAGAGCGCTGCAAAAAGCGCCGAGACAAATTTGTGCGACACGCGGATTCCCCAAAATAAATGAAATGCGCCGGCGGAATCGTGACCGCGAAGCACTGCGTCATGTCGGATGGGGCTATTCGCCCCGATCATGTGTCGGAAGTTTGCCGATCAGGCGACCATCTCTTGGCATTTGCTGCAACGCAAATGTGATGGAACCGCGTCATGGTCAATGTCGCAAAAGCATGAGAAATTGCTGTGGGAATTCGGGGGCATCACATGACAGATTTCGATCGGCGCCGGCTCGTGCTTGCGGGAGCTGCGGTCCTGCTCGGCACGCGATCCGCGGTCGCACAGAGCGGACCCACCTTCACCTATCGCGGCATCACGGTCGACACCAGCGCCGCGCAGGGCCAGCCGAACATCAAGGAGGTCGTCGCATCGCTGAAGCATCAGATCGACATCGTCGTCGAATGCGGCGCCAAGCCCGCGATCATGACCTTCTTCAAAAGTCAGCCGGTCTCGGTCAAGCCCGGACAGGGCGACGGCGGCGGACACTTCTCATCCAAGGTCGAGGGCGTCACGGTTGACGCGGCCGTCGTTGCGCCGGAGAAGCCGGTGCTGCTGCACGAGCTGCTCCACGCCTATCATTTCCGCGTCCTGCCGGGCGCGCTGGAGAATCCGGACCTCGTGCGCTTCTACGGCATCGCCAGGCAGAACGAACTCTATCCGCCGGACTCCTACGTGCTGAAGAACGTACAGGAGTTCTTTGCGGTGACGGGAAGCCTCTACCTCTGGGGCAATGTCGACCGTCCCCCCAACGACCGCGCCACGCTGCACGAGAAGCAGCCGGTGTATTATCATTGGCTCGGTGATCTCTTCGGCGTGCAGAAGAAAGCATAGTCGACGCGCGAGGGTCCAAAACGCACAGCGCCGGGCAGGTAGGGGCTATGCCTCGCTGATGCAGCCCACTAAACCTTAACCCGGCGTGCCGTTCGCGGTTTCTGCCGCTATGCGATAGTCCGAACGAGCTCCATCGCACTTAACGCGGCTGGATCTGCGGAGGTGGAGTCATAGACCTCCCCTTGCTCATGATGTGGACGTTACGCGTCGCTTGTTTGCGACCGCATCGATGGTCCTCCCATGACATAAAACTGTCAAGCGGGATCGACCGCCTGAGGATCACATTTGCGGAGCGGTTCCGCGTCGACCGACCAGAGGATTTGTCCGCTGAAGTGAAGAGGCGCGATGGTGACATCATGCCCCTGTTTTGCCCGACGGGTCAAGTGATATTCGCTAATTCCGAATGTTGTTTGAGCCGGCGGTCAAGCCATTGATTTTGCGACCGTCGGCTACTGTGCATGGGGTTGTTTTCGAGAACCGGGAGAGCGGAGATCGTTCGGAGACGCGCCTTACCGCTTCCCCTTGCCTTCCTTCTCCAGCGCCTTGCGGACGTTCTCGAACTCCGCCGCCGAGGCCTTGTCGGCGCGCGGAAAGCGCAGATCCAGTTTCTCGAGCTCCGCGACGATGACGGAGCCGATCACCACGCGGGCGAACCATTTGTGGTCGGCGGGCACGACATACCACGGCGCATGCGGCGTTGCCGTGTGGCGCACGATGTCCTGGTAGACTGCCTGGTAGCGCGGCCACAGGGCGCGCTCCTTGATGTCGTCCATCGAGAACTTCCACTGCTTGGCCGGCTCCTCCAGCCGGTCGAGGAAACGCTGGCGCTGCTCCTCCTTGGAGAGGTTGAGGAAGAATTTCAGCACCACGGTGCCGTTGCGACTGAGATAGCGCTCGAAGGCGGAGATGTCCTCGAACCGCTCCTTCCAGATGTTCCTGGTGACGAGCTTTTGTGGCAGCTTCTCCTTGGCGAGGATCTCCGGGTGCACGCGCGTCACCAGGCATTCCTCGTAATGCGAGCGGTTGAAGATGCCGATATGGCCGCGCTCCGGCAGCGCGATGACGTGGCGCCAGAGGAAATCGTGATCGAGCTCCTTGCTGCTCGGTGCCTTGAAGGAAGACACCTCGCAGCCCTGCGGATTGATGCCCTCGAAGATCGCCTTGATCGCACTGTCCTTGCCGGCGGCATCCATCGCCTGGAACACGATCAACACCGACCAGCGGTCCTGGGCGTAGAGCTTCTCCTGGAACGCGACCAGCCGCTTCTTGTTGGCGTCGAGAATCTCCTGCGCCGCCTCCTTGTCCAGATCGCCCTTCTCGTTGGTCTTGTAGGTCTTCAGGTGGAACTTGCCGGACCCGTCATGCCGGAATGGCGTGATGTAGCGGTCAAGTTCCTGGGCGAGCGATTTGGACGGCTTTTTGCTCATGAGCGCGGGGCACCTTGCGTTGCGGCTTCAATCGGTCGAGCAGGCTACCAAGGATGCCCTTGGGAAGGAATATGATGAAAAGCACCAGCAGCACGCCGTAGACCAGGTTGTCCCAGCCGACCGCCTTGGTGCCGAAGCCGATGCGCAGGGTTTCCGCTAGCATGATGGTGATGACGGCGCCGACGGTCGGACCGAGCGAGACGAACAGACCGCCGACGATGGCCGCGAACACCATCTGCAGCGACACCGCGATGCCGGAGACGGTGTCGGGCGTGATGAACATCTGGTACTGGCAATAGATCGCGCCCGCCAGCGCCGTCATCACAGCGCTGATCAGCGTGATCTTCAGTTTCTCCGCGGTGACGTCGACGCCGGCGGCGGCAGCCGCGTCCTCGTCCTCCGAGATCGCCTCGAGCGCATAGCGGCTCATGCTGCGGTCGATCAGGTGCCAGACGACGATGCCGACGAGCCACACCGCCAGCGCGATCAAATACCAGGTGATCTTGTCGTCGAACTGCAGCGCCAGCAGCTTGTTGCCCGAGGCGCGGTTCGGCGTGTAGCCGAGCGAGCCGCCGGTATAGTCGCGCGTGGCCGTGATGACCTGGAGCACGATGCCGGAGAGCGCGAGCGTCACCAGCACGAAGTAATGCCCGGTGATGCGGAAGCGGAAGCAGGGATAGCCGACGATCAGCGCCAGCACGCCGGCCGCGACCATGCCGATGGGGATGCCGATCCAGGGCGACAGGCCCAGATGATTCCACAGCAGCGCGGTGACATAGGCACCGATCCCCATGAAGCCGCCGTGGCCGAGCGAGACCAGGCCGAACCGCCCCATCATCGACCACGACGTGTAGGCGAATGACCAGATCAGGATCAGCACCAGGATGTGCAGATGATAGGGATCGCGATACACGAACGGCAGCGCGACCAGCGCGGCCAGTCCTATCCCCCAAGCCACGAGCCGGCCCTGCCGCGTCATCGGCGCCTCGCGAGCAGGCCCGCGGGCCGGATGAACATCATGACGATGAAGAAGGCGAAGGCGAGCACGTAGCCCCATTCGAGATCGGAGAACAGGCCGCCGAGCGAGATGATCTCGGCGAACACGAAGGCCGCGATGAAGCCGCCGATGAAATTGCCGAGCCCCCCGAGCACGCAGATCAGGAAGGTGATCGGCCCGAAGGAGAGGCCGACAAAGGGGTGCACGTCGTATTGCAGCACCAGCAGACAAGCGGCGAGCCCGGCCAGCCCGCCGCCGATCGCGGACGTGATGAGATAG
Organism: Bradyrhizobium rifense; assembly: GCF_008123425.1. Taxonomy (GTDB): domain Bacteria; phylum Pseudomonadota; class Alphaproteobacteria; order Rhizobiales; family Xanthobacteraceae; genus Bradyrhizobium; species Bradyrhizobium rifense. The sequence goes on along the minus strand of NZ_VSSS01000089.1, from coordinate 24,344 downwards.
ATCCTCTTCGTATCGACACCCATCAGCGCCATGATCTGCCGGTCCTGCGAGATGGCGCGGATCGCGGTGCCGGTGAAGGTTCGCGTCATGAACAGATAGACCGCGACCATGCCGACCAGCGCGGCCAGAAACGACAGCAGGCGTGCGTAGCTGAAGTTCATGTCGCCGAAGGCGAGCACCGGCAGGCGGATGCCGAGGTTACGGAAGTCGATGCCGAAGGCGACGGTGGCGAAGCTCTGCAGCACGAACAGCACGCCGCCGGTTGCGAGCAGCTGGTTGATCGGCGGCGCCGTCAACAACGGCGCGATCACGAGATAATGCAGCAATGCGCCGAGGATCGCGACCAGCAGAATGGTCAGCGGTGCGGCGATGAAATAGCTGATGCCGTAATACTGCACCAGGAAATACATCGCGTACATGCCGATCATCACGAGCTCGGCGTAGCAGATCCAGGTCACGTCGATGACGCCGAAGATCAGGTTCAGCCCGAGCGCGAGCAGCGCCAGCACGCCGCCGAGCAGGATGCCGTTGATCACGGCCTCCAGCAGATAGATGTCGAAAATGTCCAGGAAACCCTGCATATGCTCCTCACACCCCGAGATACGCTTCCTTGACCGTGTCGCTCGCCAGCATCTCGGCCGAGGTGCCTGAGGCGCGGATCGTGCCGGCCTCGATCAGATAGGCCCGGTCGACCACGCGCAGCACCTGCTGCACGTTCTGCTCGACGATCAGCACCGTCAGCCCGCGGCCGCGGATCCGCTTCACCAGCTCGAACACCTGCTGCACCACGACCGGCGCCAGCCCCGCCGATGGTTCATCGAGCAGCAGAAGTTTTGGATTGGACATCAGCGCGCGGCCGATTGCGCACATCTGCTGCTCGCCGCCGGACATGGTGCCGGCCATCTGATGGCGGCGCTCTTTCAGCCGCGGAAACAGGTCGAACACGACCTCCAGCCGCTCGGCGTATTTCCCGCGCGCCTCCTTCATGAAGGCGCCCATCTTGAGATTGTCATCGACCGAGAGCTGCGGAAACAGCCGCCGGTTCTCCGGCACATGTGCAATCCCGAGGCTGACGATCTTGTGCGGCGGCGTTGCGATGACATCGACGCCTTCCATGGCGATCGACCCGCGCGAGGGACGGATCAGGCCGGAGATGACGCGCATCAGCGTGGTCTTGCCGGCGCCGTTCGGACCGATCACGCCCACGGCCTCACCGGCCCTTACGTCGAGATTGACGTCGAACAGCGCCTGGAACGTGCCATAGCCGGCATTGACACCGCGAAGCTCCAGCATCATTGGCCTCCCGCACGGCGGCGCGCTTCGGCGGCCGCAGCCTGCGTGGTCTCGGCATCGGTGCCGAGATAGACCTCGATGACGCGCGGATCGCCGGCAACCGCGCTCGGCAGGCCTTCCGAGATTTTTTCGCCGTGATCGAGCACCATGACGCGGTCGACGACGCGCATCAGCACGCCCATGATGTGCTCGACCCAGATGATGGTGATACCGAGCTCGTCGCGGATGTTGCGCAGCATGTCGGCCGCCTGGCCCATCTCGGTCTCGTCGAGACCGCCGAGACTCTCATCGGCAAGCAGAAGTTTTGGCGCGGTGGCGAGCGCTTTCGCGAGTTCGAGCTTCTTCAAGCCGGCCGCGCCCAGGCCGTCGACGCTAGCGTGGCGATCGGTCGGCAAGCCTACCATGGCGAGCGAGCGCTCCGCCGCCTCCTCGGCCTTGACGCGGCTGTGGCGGCCCTGGCCATAGAAGCCGGCCAGCGCGACGTTCTCGAAAATGGTCAGCCGCCGAAACGGCCGCGGGATCTGGAAGGTGCGGCCGATGCCGCGGTTGATGATCCGGTGCGGCGCCAGCCCCGCGATCTCCGAGCCATCGAACAGGATCGATCCTGAGCTTGGCGCCAGCGTGCCGGAGAGCATGTTGAAGATCGTGCTCTTGCCCGAGCCGTTGGGACCGATCAGGCCAAGGATCTCGCCCTGCTCGACCCTAAACGACACGTTGTTGACAGCGGTGAAGCCGCCAAACCGCTTCACCAATCCGCTGACCTCCAGCACCGCCCCCGCTCCGCTGCTACTGGTTGCTGTAGGTGGTGCCCTTCGGCAGCGGCAGCACGGCTTCGCGCTGCGCCTGGCTTTTGGGCCACACCACCGAGGACTTGTCGTCGATATACTGGATCACGACCGGGAACGAGCGCTCGTTCTGGCCCGCCATCGGTGTGCCCTCGCCGTAGAACTTGACGCCGAAGCCGAGCATGGTGCCACCCTCGGGGATGTCGGTGTCGAGCGACGCCTTGCGCAGCGCCTCGGGATCGACCCCGCCATACTTCTTGATGGCGCGCGGCAGGACGTCATCCATGAACACGTAGGTGTTGGACGCGCCGATGCCGACATGGGCGGAGCGGATGGCAACGCCCGGCTTGATCTTGTCGAACTCCTCGCCGACCATCTTGATGACCGGCGCAAGCTTCGGGTTCATCGTCTTCTGGTTGGCGAGCCAGATCGAGATCGGATCGGTGTTGAAGATGAAGCTCGCGTCGGCACCCATCCCTTCCTTCAGCTTTTCGTAGACGCCGTAGCCGGCGCCGTGGCCGACGAGGGCTGCAAACTTCAGGCCCTGCTCGCGCGCCTGCCGCAGCAACAGCGTGATGTCAGGGTTGTAGCCGGTGTGGAAAATCACGTCGGGCTTGGCGCGCTTCAGCTTGGTCACCAGCGCCGAGAGATCCGGTGCGGTCGCCGAATAGCCCTCCTTCATCACGACGTTGAAGCCCGCCTTTTTCGCGCCGGCCTCGTTGCCCTTGGAGACGTCGACGCCGTAGGAACCGTCCTCGTGGATGATGGCGACGCGGAGATCCTTCGGCTCCTTGCCGAGTTTCGATTGGGCATTCTGTGCAATGAAATCCATCGTCATCGCACCGAACTGGTCGCCGCTCGCCTGCGGGCGGAAGACATATTTGTAGTTCTTGTCGGCGAACACGGCGGACGAGATGCAGGTCGTCATCCACATGAACTTCTTCAGCTGCTCGACACGGGCAGCGACCGGCACACATTGCGCCGAGGAGAAGAAGCCGAGCACCATGTCGACCTTCTCCTGCTCGAGCAGGCGGACGGATTCGTTGATGGCGATGTCGGGCTTGCTCTGCGCGTCGGCGTAGACCGCCTCGACCTTGTAGCCCTCGACGCCTGTCTTGCTGAAATGATCGAGGATGATCTTGGTGCCGAGATATTCGAGCTCGGAGCCGCCGCCCGCGAGCGGGCCGGTCAGGTCGAAAATCACGCCGATCTTGATTTTCTTGTCTTGAGCTTGGGCCGAAACCGTCAAACCCATCGCAGCGATTGCGATCAACAGCCCACGTACCAAGCGGGCAGCCATGCGCGGGCGCATCTAAACCTCCCTGGACGATTGTGCATTGCAATTTTTTGTTTTGCTTTTGCACCCATCACATGGGTTGGGGCGCGCGATGTCAAGCCTCGCGCCTCAGCGCGGGGCGAACTGCTGCGCGATGAAGGCCGTGACAAATCGCGGCATGGTCGGCGTGAGATCATCCATTCCGCGCACGAGATGGATGGCCGAAAGCTCCGGCTCGTCCTGGCGCGCCAGATTGGCTTCGATCCGCGCGCGAGCCGCCTCACCCGGCATATCCAGGTTGAGGATCTGGATCATGGCAAGTGCGCTGCCGGTGACGACACAGTGCCAGTCCGCCTCCGCCGAATAATCGGCGGGGAGCAGACCGGTCTCCTCCTCGAGCTCGCGGACGACGCTGCCGGGAATGTCGAGCGTGTCGCCCCTGACATCATCGAGGTCGGGCGTGCCTGACGCGAAGTAGATGCGTCCCGCATTGGCGGTGTGATGTGCCATCTCGCCCATTACGAAGGCGCCATCGGAGGTGCGCAGCGCGGCCATGCCGAACCCGTTGAACACGGCCGGATCGGGAAAGCCCCAATCGCGCCAGGCCAGGAAGCTGGCGAAATCGGTCTCGAAATAGGTCGCAGCGAGATGACCGTCGGTGAAGACGGCATCGCGTCCGAGCAGAACCCGGCCGTTCCAGATTTTCGGCCGCGCGCGTTGCTGCTCGGCGAAATGCGCCTCGATCTCGGCGCGCCGCTCTTCGGCGAACGGCCAGACGACGGGGCGCACGGCAAGCTCGAGCGTCGAGACGCGATGAATGGTGGGTGACGTCATGACGTCTGATTACCAGGCCTTCGCGTCAGTTATTTGGCGCTCCCCGTGGTCTTCTTGGCCTGGTCGACAAACTTGTTGGTAAAAGTCTTGCTGACGTCGATTTTGGCGTTGGCCACCTCGGGCGAACCGACGCTGAACACCGCCAGCACGGCATCGGCGCCCTTCGGATCCATCTTACCGGTCTCGGAGAACATCGGGATCGTGTTCTTCAGCGCGGCGAGATAAAGCTCCTTGTTCTTGCCGACCATCTCGTCCGGCATCTTGGCCATGATCTCTTCGGGCGAATGCGAATGGATCCAGGCGATCGTGGCGAGCATCGCATTGGTCAGCGCCTGCGTCTCCTTCTCGTGTCCGTTGATCCAGGCCACGGTCGAGTACAGCGCACCACCCGGATATTCGCCGCCGAAGGTCTCGAGCGTATCCTTCTGGGTCCGCGTGTCGCTGAGGATGCGCAAATCCTTGTGGGTGCCCTGGAGCACGGTGACGGAGGGATCGAGCATCACCGCGGCGTCGATCTGACCCTGCTCCATCGCAGCCACGGCCGTGGCGCCGAGGCCAACGCCGATCACGGCGGTGCCGGCCGGATCGAGCCCGTTCTTCTTCAGGAGATATTTTAGGAAGAAGTCGGTGGAGGAGCCCGGCGCGCTGACGCCGACCTTCTTGCCGGCGAGATCCTTGACCGACTTGATGTCTCCCGTGTGCGAGGGGGCGACGACCAGCACGAGCCCGGGATAGCGGTCATAGACCACGAAAGCCTGCAGCTCCTGCTTCTTGGCCGCCAGGTTGACGCAATGGTCGAAATAGCCGGACACCACGTCGGCGCTGCCGCCGAGCACGGCCTTGAGTGCGTCCGAGCCGCCCTTGAGGTCGACCAGCTCGACATTGAGGCCGGCCTTCTCGTACTCGCCGAGCTGCTTGGCCAGCACCGTCGGCAAATAGCACAGGCAGGCGCCGCCACCGATCGCGATGGTGACCTTGCTTTGCGCTGCCACAAAACCGGTGGTGAGCGTCAGCGCGAGCAGCGCGCTGGCGAGCCTGGCAATCGTGTTCTTCATTGGTTTCCTCCGTTCGGCTGGCGGCACCATAGAGCAGCGGGACTGGCTTGAGAAGCACCGCTTAAGTGGCACTGGCCATTGGCCTTTCGGCGCAATAGCATGCCCACACAACAACCATTCCTGATGGGGAGAATCGTCCATGAATCGCCTTGCTGCCGGGCTGTCGATCACTGCCGCCTTTATCGCCGGATGCGGCGCGACCCACTTGCTCCGGCCGGCACTGGCCGCCGAGAGCATCGCCCCGCAGATCATCCATACCAGCGAGATGGAAGGCGACGCGCTAGGGGACGCCAACAAAGTCGGCTACCGCTCCAAGACCTTCATGACCGCTGACGGCGCCACCGTGTCGATCCAGGTCGGCAATGTGCCGAAGCACCTGCATTCCAACACCAACGAGATCCAGTACATTCTGGAGGGCACCGGTACGATCTGGTTCGGTGACAAGGAGGTCACGGTGAAGCCCGGCGACCTCGTCATTATCCCCAAGGGCACGCCGCATGGCGGCACCAAGCCGATCACCGGCCAGGTCAAGGCGATCGCGATCAAGACGCCGCCGCAGGCACCTGACGATACCAAGCTGCTGGATTAAGCGTTCGTTGCTTCCGGGCTCGCGCTTGCGCGCGGGCCCCCGGCGGTTAGCCGCGCCCATCCACCGTCGGCCGCCAGACCAGCAGGCGACGCTCCACCAACGTCACCCCGTAATCGATCAGGATGACGAAGGCTGACAGCACGAACATTCCGGCGAACACACCCGCGACGTCGAACACGCCTTCGGCCTGCTGGATCAGATAGCCTAGCCCTGCGGCCGATCCCAGATATTCGCCGACGACGGCGCCGACCACAGCGAAGCCGACCGAGGTGTGCAGCGAGGAGAACATCCACGACAGCGCCGACGGCCAATAGACATGCCGCATCAGCTGCCCTTCGCTCATGCCGAGCATGCGGCCATTGTCGAGCACGGTGCGGCTGACTTCCTTGACGCCCTGATAGACGTTGAAGAACACGATGAAGAACACCAGCGTTACGCCGAGCGCGACCTTGGACCAGATGCCAAGCCCCAGCCACAGCGCGAAGATCGGCGCCAGCACCACCCGTGGCAGCGCGTTGACCATCTTCACGTAAGGGTCGAACACCGCGGCAACCAACGGCTGGCGTGCGAACCAGAAGCCAATGAGGACGCCGCCGAGCGAGCCGATCACGAAGGCCAGGATCGATTCCACCAGCGTGATCCAGAGATGCTTCCAGATCACGCCAGAGGCGAACCATTTGACGATCTGCTCGAACACGTCGACCGGATTGGAGAAGAAGAACGGCGGCAGCAGGATCTTGCCGAACAAGGGCACGGTCGACAGCAACTGCCACAGCACGATGCAGACGATCGCGACCAGGATTTGCAGCGCAAGCAGCGTGACGCGCGACATCAGACCGCCTCCGCCGCGTGGGTGGATTGCGCGTAGCCCTTCATCACCTCGTCCTTGAGCACGCTCCAGATCTCGCGATGCAGCGCATGGAACTCCTTGTCCATCCGCACCTCGAAGATGTCGCGCGGGCGGGCGAGCGTCACGCGCCAGGCGCCGATGATGCGCGAGGACGGCCCCGCCGACATGATCACGACGCGGTCAGCGAGTGCGATCGCCTCTTCGAGATCATGGGTGACGAACAGCACGGCCTTGCGGTCGGCATTCCACAAGTCGAGCAGCAGATTGCCCATGACCTGGCGCGTCTGCGCATCGAGCGGCCCGAACGGCTCGTCCATCAGCAGGATCTTTGGGTCGCGGATCAGCACTTGCGCGAGCGCCACACGCTTGCGCTGGCCGCCGGAGAGCATGTGCGGATAGCGGCCCGCAAAGGCGCCGAGACCCACTGAGGTGAGCCACTTTTGCGCCTGCGGCAGCGCCTCGGCGCGCGGCGTGCCCTTGATCTCGAGCCCGATCGCGACATTGTCCAGCGCCGTCTTCCAGGGGAACAGCGCATCGGCCTGGAACAGATAGCCGGCATCCCGGTTCAGCCCGGCGAGCGGCCGATCAAAAATCTTGACACTGCCGGCGGCCGGCTTCAGCAGCCCTGCGGCGACATTGAGCAGCGTGGATTTTCCGCAGCCGGTCGGGCCGACAATGGCGACGAACTCGCCCTGCGCGACCGCGAGATGGGCCTTCTCCACCGCCGTATAGACCCGCCCGTCCCCCAGCCGGAACGCAACCTTGGCATCTTCCAGCGCCACCGCCGTTGGCGTTGTCATGTGTTTCCTCCGAACTTGGCTTGATGCCTTAGCCGCTCGCGCGAGCAAGTTCAATCAACCGGCCAAGCGTGCTACGCATGGGGCTGGCCGTCCCCTTACCCGCCCTTGAGCCCACCCGCGATGCCTTCCAAGCCGGCGATCAGCTACCGAAACGTCACCAAGAGCTTCGGCGCCCTCAGGGCGGTCGACGACGTCTCGCTCGACATCGCCGACGGCGAGTTTCTGGCCATCGTCGGCGGCTCGGGCTCGGGCAAGACGACGCTGCTGCGGGTTGCCAACCGGCTCATCGAGGCCGATGGCGGCACCATCACGGTCGAGGGCGAGGACGTCCAGAACATCGATCCGGTCGCGCTGCGGCGCCGGATCGGCTACGTCTTCCAGAGCGGCGGGCTGTTTCCTCATTTAAGCGTCGCCGACAATATCGGGATCACGCCAAAGCTGCTCGGCGCACCCGCAACCGAGATCGCCGCGCGCGTCGACGAGCTGATCGAGCTGGTGCAGCTCGACCGTGCCGCCCATCGTGACAGGCTGCCGGAGGCACTTTCGGGCGGGCAGCGCCAGCGCGTCGGCGTGGCGCGGGCGCTGGCAGCAAAACCTCGCATTGTGCTGATGGACGAGCCGTTCGGCGCGCTCGATCCCCTTACCCGCGATGCGCTCGGGGACGACTATCGTTCACTGCATCGCAGGCTCGGCCTGACGACCGTGATGATCACGCACGACATGACGGAGGCGATTCTGCTCGCCGACCGCATCGCGGTCATGCGCGGCGGCAAGCTGCTCGCACAGGGCACGCCGTCGGAGCTCTCAACGAGCAGCGATGCCTATGTGCTGGAGCTGCTGCGCACGCCACGGCGCCAGGTCGAGCGGCTGAACGCGCTGCTACCACAGAGCGGTGCGGCATGAGCTTCCTGAATGATCCGCGCTGGGGCGAGGCGCTGTCGCACTTGCCCGATTATCTCGGCAATCATGTGCGGGTGAGCCTCGCCGCGCTCGCGCTGGGCCTGATCGTCAGCCTGCCGCTCGCAATCCTCACACGCAACCGCCCCGCGCCGCGCGCCATCCTGCTCGCGCTCGCCAGCATCGTGCAGACCGTGCCGGGGCTGGCGCTGCTCGCGCTGTTCTATCCGCTGCTGCTGCTTGCGGCGTCCGTGACGCTGAAATGGTTCGGCGTCTCCTTCTCCGCATTCGGATTCCTGCCGGCGATGCTGGCACTGGCGCTCTATTCGATGCTGCCGGTGCTGCGCAACGGCATCACCGGGCTCAACGGCATCGACCCCGCGCTGATCGAAGCCGCGAAAGGCGTCGGCATGACTGAGCGGCAGTCGCTGGTCATGGTCGAGCTTCCGCTGGCACTGCCGGTCATGATGGCCGGCATCCGTACCGCCGCCGTGTGGGTGATCGGCACCGCGACGCTGTCGACGCCGATCGGCCAGACCAGCCTCGGCAATTACATTTTTGCGGGGCTCCAGACCCAGAACTGGGTGTTCGTGCTGTTCGGCTGCTTTGCCTCAGCCCTGCTCGCGCTCGCTGTCGATCAACTGCTCGGCCTGATCGAGAGCGGGCTGCGCAATCGCAGCCGCCTCCGCGCCGGGCTCGGCGCGATCGGCATCGCGGCGCTGGTTGCGGCGACCCTGGTGCCGACGATGGGACGTTCGTCGTCCGGCTATGTGGTCGGTGCAAAAACCTTCGCCGAGCAATACGTGCTCTCGGCCCTGCTGAGGGACCGCCTCCAGGCAGCCGGCCTCTCCGCCACGGCACGGTCCGGTCTCGGCTCGAGCGTGATCTTCGAGGCGCTGAAGGCCGGCGACATCGATCTCTATGTCGACTATTCCGGCACGCTCTGGGCCAACCAGTTGCACCGCACCGACATCAAGCCGCGTGCAGAGCTGGTGGCAGATTTGAAGATGGCGCTCGCCAAGGACGACATCACGCTGCTCGGCGAACTCGGCTTCGAGAATGCCTATGCGCTGGTGCTGCCGAAGAAGCGCGCCGACGCGCTTGGCATCCGCACCATCGCCGATCTCGCCGCCCACGCATCGACGATGTCGATTGCCGGCGACTACGAATTCTTCTCGCGGCCCGAATGGGCGGCGCTCCAAAAGGCCTACGGTCTTCAGTTCAGCGCGCAGCGCCAGATGCAGCCGGATTTCATGTATGCGGCGGTCGCCAGCGGCGAGGTCGACGTGATCGCGGGCTATACCAGCGACGGGCTGATCGCGAAGTACGAGCTGGTGGCGCTCGACGATCCCAAGCAAGCGATCCCGCCTTACGATGCCATCCTGCTGCTGGCGCCGAAGCGTACCGGTGACGAGCGCCTCAAGGCGGCGCTGAGCCCGCTCCTCGGCAAGATCGACATCGCCACCATGCGTGAGGCCAATCTGCGCGCCAGCGGCAATGATGCGAATTCATCGCCGGATGTAGTAGCGAAGTGGCTGTGGGGGAAGGTCGGCGGGCGCTAGGATGCCAGTAACTAAAGCCCGTGAATCATCCCAGCATTGATCAGCAATCGGTTGAGCCGCCGCGCCTCGGCGCCGTCCTTGCAGCCGTAGAAGATGCCCTTGCAGCGGAGCATGATCTCCCTCTGCTCGGCGAAGGACGGATCGAGCGGAATGCCGGCAGCTTCCTGGATCACCAGCGGCAGATAGGGACCGTCGATCGTGTCCATCACCGCGTCGCTCTTCACCGGCTCGAAGTTGACGGCGTCGATCGCGTAATAGGTCGCATAGAGGCGCGGATCGTAGGCGTCGAGCTTCTTGCCGATCGCGCCTTCGTCGAGCCCGGGCTCGAGCAGATTGGGCGCGAACTCAGGCTGGTGATCGCCATAGCGCACGATCAGGAAAGGCTCTCCCGGAAAAGTCTTCTTCAAGCCCGCAATGAAGGCCTTGTATTGCTCGGCGCTCATCGCCTGCCGGCGCAGATATTCGTCGATGGATGGTACGTTGCCCGGCGCGCGCCAGCTCGGCACCAGATCGGGACGGAAGCGCGTCTCCCAGGGGAAATGATTGGCGCCGAGATAGATGAAGCTGAACAGCGGCTTGTTCGGCGTCCGCGTGCCCATCAACTGGAGCGCCTTGTCGTAGAAGAAGCTGTCCGGCTCGACGTCCTTCGCGCCGAGATCCCTGGAGTCGAGGAAGCGCTCGACGCCGGTCGTCACCTGAAAGCTGCGCGCGCCCATGAAGCCGCCATAGGCGGGATAGAGCGACATGGTGTCGTAACCGCAGCGGCGTAGCGCCAGCGGCAGGCCGCGCTCCACGCGCCCCGACGCAATGCGCGTCACGAAATAGGCAAAGCGGCCGAACGAGCGCGAGGAGAGACCGGCCAGCACGTTGTATTCGGTGAACCAGCTCGGCCCGCCATTGCTTTCGGCCAGGAATGTGCGTTCCTTGCCATCCCAGGATTTGAAGTGGCTGCCGTAACCAGCGGGCACCTTGACGCCCTGCGCGGCGCGGATGTCAAAACTCGATTCATCATGGATCATGATGATGTTCGGCCGCCGGCCGGCCGGATGGCAGGAATCGACCAGCGGCATGTTGAGCCGCTCATTGGTCGAGGCGTCCGACTCCATGAAGCCATACTGCGCGAAGTCGGAAACCGCACTGACGCCCGAGCGGAAGAATTTTGAGAGATAGCCGTCGTCGTAATAGCCGCGCCAGGCCTCGTCCGGATGATAGACGGAATATCCGACCAACCCCGCGAGACAGGCGAGCATCGCGGCGAGTGCCGGCAGGCGGCGGATGCGGAACGGATCGAGCCACCACAGCGCATACATCAGCGGCAGCGTGACCAGGCCGGCCCCGATCACCGACCAGCGCAAATTCGGGAAGATCGTGAACAGGAAGGCGACCGTGTCGCGGTCGATCATCATCAGGTCGATGAAGTTGACCGTCATCTGAACGACGTCGTGCTTGAGCCGCGACAGCAGCACCAGCACCACGACCATGGTCAGCGACAGCGCACCCGACAGTGCCGGCCGGCGCAGCTGCGTGATCCAGAAGAAGTTGAGGATGCCCCAGGCGAGCAGGAAGGAGAGGCGCGAGCCGAAATCGGTCTCGGTCTCGTACATCAGCGCAAGCGCGGCGAAATGCGGCGCGGCAACCGCGAGCAGCCGCCAGATGCCGAGCGCGGCGACGCTCGCCAGGACGGCGGTGGTGGCGGAAGGACCTGAATTGGGCGCGGACGCCATCGACGACACGCAACTTCTGGTCCGGCGCGATGATGCCTGCGGCGTTCGGCGCAGCCGGAAAGCCTGCACCGTGTCATAAAACTGTAATTGAACGGTCACGGACAAGCAACGCGTGTAACGATCCGACCTTCGCTTAATGTTAGCGGGAGGCGAAAGGCCGCACGCCGAGCACGCTAGGGCTTGGCGATCCCCGCGATGAACAGATCGATCACCCCCTCCGCCATCGGCTCGATTTCGTCCTCCGCCACGCCCCAGCGCGGAAAATGGCCGTCGAGGTTCATCCGGGCAAAGCCGTAGATCAGGGCACGGCCCGCGATCAGGATGCGTTTGAGATCCGTCCATCGCAGCAGGCCCTGCGCGGCCGCCGCGGCCAGCATCCGCTCGGTGAGCACGACCAGCTCGGCATTGTCGCGCGTCAGCTCGGCCGAGCTGTCGTGGGCGAAATAACGGCCGGTAGAGATGATCTCGAAATGCGCGGGGTTGCGCATCGCCCAGCGCACATAGGCGATGCCGAAGGCGCGGAAGCGGGCCAGCGGATCGGCCGACGGCGCTTCCGCCAGTGCGACCTCGATCTCGGCGCGAAAGCGCCGCTGCGCCTCCTCGGCCACCGCCGCCATCAGCGCATCGCGATTGGGGAAGTGCCGGAACGGCGCCCCCGGTGATACCGCAGCCCGGCGCGCAGCCTCGCGCACGGACACCTCGGCGCCCTCGGCCGCCAGTTGCAGCGCAGCATCGATCAGCACGCGGCGGAGATCGCCGTGATGATAGGGCCGGGCTGCGGATGTCTGGCGACGGGCGCGAGGTTTTGAAGTCTGGGGCTTGGACGTCTGACGGGCGGGCATGGCGCCTTCTAGCATCACCCGAACGTGAATGTAAGCAGCGATTACACCGTTGACGGCTGTGCCACCTCGAAATGTAATCGATGATTACATAATGGAGGAGACCACCATGTCGCAACGTCAAAGCTGGTTCGAAGGCTGGCGGCTGCTCGCCGTCCTCACGCTGAGCCTGATTGCCTTGAGCCTCTGGATCGCCTCGATGCGGCAATTCGAGGTCGAGGGCGTGCGCATGGTGATCCGCTTCACGGCGCGCAGCTCGCTGCTGCTGTTCTGCCTGGCCTTCGGTGCCGCGGCACTGGCGCGGCTATGGCCGAACGCCTGGACGCGCTGGCAGCGGCGCAACCGGCGCTATCTGGGCTTGAGCTTTGCGGCTTCCCACGCCATCCATGCGGTCGCGATCGTCGTCTTCGCCAAGATGGATCCGGCCGGCTTTGCGGAGGCAACTTCGGCCGCGTCCTACATCTTCGGCGGCATCGGCTATGCCGTGATCATCGCCATGAGCGCGACCTCGTTCGACCGCGCGGCCGCGCTGATCGGGCCCCGCGCCTGGCGCGCGTTGCACCTTGTTGGCGGCTATTACCTCTGGTTCCAGTTCATGGTGTCGTTCGGCAAGCGCGTGCCGGCGATGCCGGGTTACGCGGCGTTCCTCATTCCGCTGCTCGCGGTGATGGCGCTGCGCATGATCGCGATGGCCTCGCGATCGACCCCGCAGACCGCCAAAGCATAATCACCGGCCGAGGCCCTCGAGCTCGCGCGCGCGAGCCTCGGTCATCCGGCGCAGGCACTCGCCGGCATCGACGCGGGCAATGGTGCCCTCGCCCATGCCGTAATAGAGGCAATTGGCGTCGCGGTACTGGATCCAGAGCCGCTGCGCGGCGCGAAGCTGGTCGCGCTGCGCGTCCGCCGCGTTCTTCATCGCCTGCTGATAGGCGATGGTCAAGCGCTTGTCCCATTGCGCGGTCTGCCCTTTCAGGCATTCGACCATCTCGGCGGTCGAGCCGTCGCAGGACCGCGGATCGCCCTGGTCGCCGGCCTGCGCGGCGGTGGTGAGGACGCAAAGGACTGCGATCAAAATGCTTCGCATGTTCAGCCCTGTGGCAGCAGCCCGAGCCGCTTGGCAATGATACGGTCGACGGTTCGCTTGGGCAGCGTGGCCGTGATGAAGTGCCGCATCCGGTCGGGCGCGATCTGATAGCGAACCCTGGGCTTTGCCGCCGAGAGCGCCTCGAAGACGACTTCCGCGATCCGCTCAGCCGGCAGCCCGGTCTCACCGAGCTTCATCATGAACGCCATGACCTTGTTGAGCGCGGGGAGATAGGGCGAGTTCTGGTAGACCGACATGTCGAACTGCTCGGCCTTGCTCCAGATCGGCGTCTTCACCGCGCCGGGCGCGACGATGATGACGTCGATGCCGAACAGCATCAGCTCGCGGCGCAGGCTCTCCGACAGGCCCTCGATCGCATGCTTGGAGGCGCAATAGGGCGCCGACAGCGGATTGCCATTCTTGCCCGCGACCGAGCTGATCATCACGATCCGCCCTTTCGGCCCCTTCAGCGACGGATCTGCACCGAGCAGCGGTCCAAACGCCTGCGTCGCGATCACGGGGCCGATGACGTTGATGTCCATCTGGCGACGGAAATCATCCGCCGACAATTCGAGCACGGGGCCAGCCACGGCCACGCCGGCATTGTTGACGAGGCCAGCCAGCGTCTTGCCGCCCAGCGCCTCGCGCACCTGGCGCGCGGCCGCCAGCACGGCGGCCTCGTCGGTGACGTCGAACAGGAGCGGCGTGAAGTTTTGGCCGAACTCACCCTTCAGCCGGTCGGCGTCGGCTTGCTTGCGGACGCTGCCGAAGACGCGATAGCCGCGCCCAATCAGAAATTTCGCAATGGCCCAGCCGATGCCGGTGGATGCGCCGGTGACGACGACAGATCGCATGGTCTTCCCCCCTTTAGCCCCACGCGATCATGTAGGAGAAGGCCCCTCCAGCGCAATGATGCCCGGTTCTCAAGCCGCGCACCGACGATCTTTTTCGAGACCTCGGCGCACTGCAAGAAGGCACAGCGGGTGCCGGTTCTTAAGATGAAGCGGCGTGCGAACGTCGCGAAACGCGCTTGATCGCGCGATAAGAGCGCAGATGAAGAGCCGAATCCTAGACTCTGAGGACACAGCGCTTTTGGCAATCGCAACTTCTGAGAAAGTTCTGAGAAACGACGCGAACCCAAGAATGTGGTTTAAGCGTCAGTTCTTGATGCTCTGAGAGGACATCAACTCGCGAAGAATTTGAATGAAGCAGCAATGCTTCGCGCGAGATGAAAGAGCGAGACCGCTGTTTGCGATCTCGCTCAGATATAGTCGTGAAGATTTAAGATTTGGTTTGGCGAGCGAAGCTTTTGTTTCGCATCCGCGTGCCGAACGTAGCGCGTCACCGACGCGCCACGTTCAGAGATCGCCGCCTCAGTTCTTCGACTTGTCGACCAGCGCGCCCTTCTTGATCCAGGGCATCATGTCGCGGAGTTTCGCGCCGACTTCCTCGATGGGGTGCTGGGCGAGCTTGGCGCGGGTCGCCTTGAACGAGGTCTGGTTGACCTTGTTCTCGAGCATCCAGTCGCGAGCGAACTTGCCGCCCTGGATGTCGGCGAGAACGCGCTTCATCTCGGCCTTGGTCTCGGCGGTAACGATGCGCGGACCGGTGACGTACTCGCCGTACTCCGCGGTGTTGGAGATCGAGTAGTTCATGTTGGCGATGCCACCTTCATAGATCAGGTCGACGATCAGCTTCACTTCGTGCAGGCACTCGAAATAGGCCATCTCCGGGGCGTAGCCGGCTTCGACCAGGGTCTCGTAGCCGCCCTTGATCAGCTCGACCAGGCCGCCGCAGAGCACGACCTGCTCGCCAAACAAATCGGTCTCGCACTCTTCCTTGAAGGTGGTCTCGATGATGCCGGCGCGGCCACCGCCGACAGCGGAGGCGTAGGACAGGCCGAGGTCATGGGCGTTGCCCGAGACGTCCTTGGCGATCGCGATCAGGCAGGGCACGCCGCCGCCGCGCTGATACTCCGAGCGCACGGTGTGGCCGGGGCCCTTCGGCGCGATCATCAGCACGTCGAGGTCGGCGCGCGGGTCGAGCAGGTTGAAGTGGACGTTGAGGCCGTGTGCGAACACGAGCGCGGCGCCCTTCTTCATGTTGTCGTGCAGGTGCTCGCGGTAGATATCGCCCTGGAGCTCGTCCGGGGTCAGCATCATGACGAGGTCGGCCCATTTGGCGGCGTCGGCGACTTCCATCACCTTGAAGCCAGCGGCCTCCGCCTTCTTGACCGAGCCCGAGTCCTTGCGCAGCGCAATCGCCACCTCCTTGACGCCGGAGTCCTTGAGGTTGAGTGCATGGGCGTGGCCCTGGCTGCCATAGCCGACGATGGCGACCTTCTTGCCCTTGATCAGGTTCAGGTCGGCGTCGCGATCGTAATAAACACGCATAGTCGTTTCCTCATTGAGGGCCAGAATCGGCCAAAGGTCGGTGTCCGAAGGGTGGAATTTGCGGATTTCGGGGGCTGTCTAGAGCATTTTCAGCCCTTAGGGAAACCCGTTTCTGCATGGAAATCCGCGACATCATGCATCCATGAAAACGGGGTAGAGGGAGGCGAGCAGCAGCAGCGCCATCAGGATATTGAAGGCGCGGACCAGCCGCTCCGAGGTCAGCACCGGTCGTAGTGCAGTGCCGAAGAAGGCCCAGACCACGGTCGAGACCGTGCCGACCAGAAGGCTGATCAGGGTCTGGATGGCGATGTTGATCGGGAACTGGGCAATCGCCGCGTAAGCCGTGATGGTGCCGATCACGATCACCCAGCCCTTGGCATTGATCCACTGGAACATGGCGGCGCCCCAGAAGGTCATCGGGCCGCGGCCGTCCTCGCTGCCCGGCGTGGTTGGGCCAGACATGGCGATCACGACGGCAAGATAGATCAGGTAGGCCGCACCGGCATATTTCAGGATGGTCTGGAGGATCGGGTACGCCAGGAACACGGTGCCGAGCCCAAGGCCGACCGCACCGACCATGAAAGCAAAACCGATGACGATGCCGGCGATGTGGGGGATGGTGCGCCGGAAGCCGTAGGTCAGGCCCGAGGCCAGCAGCATGATGTTGTTCGGCCCGGGGGTGAAGTACATCACCACCATGAAGGCGAGGAAGGCGTAGAAGAGCGAGTTGGCCATGTTTACCTCACGCGGTCTTCGCAAGCGATTCTTTGGGTAACGCCTTGGGCCGCTTGACCAGCACCATCACCGCGATGCCGCCGATCACGGTCAGCATGCCGGCGAGGCGCAGCGGCCCGAACCGCTCGCCGAACACGATGCTGGACGCGGCAGAACCGACGAACGGCACCAGCAGCGCGAAAGGCACGACTTGCGCCGCCGGATAATCACGCAGCAGCCGGCCCCACAGCCAATAGGCGATGCTGGTCGAGATCGCGCCGATCACCAGCAGGCAGATCAGGCCGGTGAGCGACATATGGATCAGCGACTGGAAGGTCGGCGTCGGCCCGTTCACGACAAGCGCTAGCGCGAACAGCGGCACCGCCGCAGTGAGGCAGAGCCAGGCGAACAGATCGAACATCGGCGCGCCGCGAGCACCGCGCAGCAGGAGATTGCCGACGGCAAAGCAGATCGGGGCAATCATCAGCACCGCGAAGGCGCCGACGCTGAAATCAAAACCGACGGTACCGCAGATCATCAGCAGCCCGATGGCGGCGATGACGATGCCGAGCGTCTGCGCCGGCGTCGGGCGCTCGCCGAAGACGAGCGCCGCGAAGCCGATCGTGAACAGCGCCTGGCTCTGGACGACGACGGAGGTCAGCCCCACCGGCACGCCATGGGCGATGCCGTAGGCCTGGCTCAGGAACTGGCCGAGGAACAGCGTAAAACTGATCGCGATCAGCAGCGACCAGGCGACCTTCGGCTTGGGAATGAACAGGCACGGCACTGCGGCGATGGAAAAGCGCATCGCCGTCATCAGCTCCGGCGAAAACTCGTCGAGCGCGATCCGGCTCGCCACAAAGGCAAGCCCCCAGATGATCGCCACCATGAGGGCGATGAGGATGTCGGCCGGCTCCATCCCAAACTCCCTAACCTCTCCCGCTTGCGGGAGAGGTCGCGCCGAAGGCGCGGGTGAGGGTTCCCTCCTCTGGGGGAGTCTTCGTTGTCGAGACACCCTCTCCCCAACCCTCCCCCGCAAGCGGGGGAGGGAGCGCAGCTTCGCTCTGGCTGGTTGAGTTCATTGCCACTGCTGCTCTAGCCTTGCTCGCCGGCTTTCGGTTTACGCAGGAGATAGGTGCCGTGCATCGGTGCGTGGTAGTCGGCCGAGACCAGCGTGAAGCCGACATCGGTCAGCATCCGCTCCATCACCCAGCCGAAAGTGGAATATTCGTCGCGCATATGCGTCACCACGCTCTCGTGCGAGAAATCGTGGTTCTTGATGTGGTAGTCGGCCCATTGCTCGACGTCACGTTCGACGGCATCGGGCATCGACGCATAGACGATGTCGCGCAGGTAAAAAGTCGCGCCCGGCTTCAGCGCGCGATAGATCCGCGACATCGCCACAGCCTTCCAGAAGTCCGGCAGATGGTGCAGCGTGAACTCACTGACGATCAGATCGTAGGATTCCGGCCGGTAAGCGAAGGAGAGCAGGCCGGCTGATTGCGTGCGCACGGGCGCCTTGCGGTCGCGCGCGTAGATCTCGGCGAGCGCCAGCATCGCCGGCGAGATGTCGATGGCGTCGACCTCGGCACCCATCAGCGACGCTTCGGTCGCCAGCACGCCGTTGCCGCAGCCGATGTCGGCAATCCGCCAGCCCCGCTGGACACCCAACATTTTCAGCGCGGCGCGCGCACGCAGATCGGCATCGTCGTGAGAGTCGTAGATCGACGCCACCGTGGGCCCGATGCCCATCCGGTTCCGCTCGTTATAATACCAGTCGCGCGCCAGCATGGTTCACATCCCCTCAGGCCCGCGGCCGATCGCGGCAACGCCGGTGCGCGACACCTCGACAAGGCCGAGCGGGCGCATCAGGTCGATAAACTGGTTGATCTTGTCCGTATTGCCTGTGATCTCGAACACGAAGCTCTCGGTGGTGGCGTCGATCACCCGGGCGCGGAACGCATCCGCCAGCCGTAGCGCCTCGACGCGATGCTCGCCCTGCCCGCGCACCTTGACCATCGCAAGCTCACGTTCGATCGAGCGCTTGCTCAGCGTCATGTCGACGACCTGATAGACCGGAATCATGCGGTCGAGCTGGTGCTTGATCTGCTCGATCACCATCGGCGTGCCCGTGGTGACGATGGTGATGCGGGAGAGATGCTTCTGGCTCTCGGTCTCCGAGACTGTGAGGCTCTCGATGTTGTAACCGCGACCCGAGAACAGGCCTATGACGCGGGCAAGCACGCCGGGCTCGTTCTGCACGAGCACCGCAAGCGTGTGCGTCTCGTTGGGATCGTGACGCTCCTCGATGAAGTAGGCGGATGCGGGCTGGTTCATTGTCGTCCCCTCTTGTCTCTGCCTCACGCCATCGCTGGCGCGTCCGTCCCGACCCAACGGCGGAACAGATCGAAATCGATATTGCCGCCGGACAGCACGAGACCGACGCGCTTGCCCTTCAGCTTGCTGTTTTCCTGCAGCGCCGCGGCGAGCGCGGCAGCACCGGCGCCTTCGGCGAGATTGTGCGTATCGGTCCAGTAGGCCCGGATCGCCGTGGCGACCTCATCGTCGGTGACCTGGACGATGCGCGAGGCGCCCTTGCGGATCAGCGCGAACGCATCTGCGTCCGGAATGCGCGTCGCCATGCCATCGGCGAGCGTGTTGGCAGTCTCGGTCGCGACGATCTGGCCCGCTGCGAACGACAGCGCGTAGGACGGTGCTTCCGTCGACTGCACGCCGACGATCTCGGTCTTCAGGCCGAGCAGATCGCGCGCCATG
Source organism: Bradyrhizobium rifense (assembly GCF_008123425.1). GTDB lineage: Bacteria > Pseudomonadota > Alphaproteobacteria > Rhizobiales > Xanthobacteraceae > Bradyrhizobium > Bradyrhizobium rifense. The sequence continues at coordinate 4,874 of NZ_VSSS01000089.1, read as the reverse complement.
ATGCAGCCGCAGATGCCCGAGCCCTGCCCGATCGGCACGTAGAGAACGTCGAGGTCGGGCGCAGACCGAAACAGCTCCAGTGCGTAGGTCGCGACACCCAGCACGAGGTCCGGGTGGAACGACGGCACGATGTGGAGCCCGGCGAACTGCGCACGGCGCTCGGCCTCCTCGCGGGCGGCCTGAAAATCCTCGCCGTACTCGACCAGCTCGGCGCCAAAGGCCTTCATCGCGCGGTTCTTCTCGACCGAGTTGCCGCGTGGCACGCAGATCACCGCCGGCACGCCGTGACGGCTCGCGGCGAAGGCCAGGCTCTGGCCATGATTGCCGCGCGTCGCGGAGATGATGCCGGGAATGTTCGGCCGCTCGCGCTTCAGACGGTCGAGATAGACGAGCCCGCCGCGCACCTTGAAGGCGCCGATCGGCGTGTGGTTCTCGTGCTTGACCACAACCTCGGTGCCGAGGCGCCCAGCGAGCAAGGGCCAGCCGCGTGCCGGCGTTGCCGGCACCGCCTGCCCCACGATCGCATGTGCGCGCTCGAGCTCCGTCAGGTCGAACATGACGTCACACCAGCGCCTTGCCGCCGGCGAACGCCTTGGCGGTGGCCTCGTCGTTGGCCTGCTCCGGCAACAGCATCTCGTTATGCGCCTTGCCGGAGGGGATCATCGGGAAGCAGTTTTCCAGCGCGGCGACGCGGCAGTCGAACAGCACCGGGCGCTTGACCGAGATCATCTCCTGGATGGCGCCGTCGAGATCCGAGGGCTTGTGCACCTGGATGCCGACGCCGCCATAGGCTTCCGCGAGCTTGACGAAATCCGGCAGCGCTTCCGAATAAGAATGCGACAGCCGGTTGCCGTGGAGCAGCTGCTGCCACTGCCGCACCATGCCCATATACTGGTTGTTCAGGATGAAGATCTTGATCGGCAGCTCGTACTGAACCGCCGTCGACATCTCCTGCATCGTCATCTGCACCGAGGCGTCGCCCGCGATGTCGATGACGAGGCTGTCCGGATGGGCCACCTGCACGCCGACCGCGGCCGGCAGGCCGTAGCCCATCGTGCCGAGACCGCCCGACGTCATCCAGCGGTGCGGCTCCTCGAACCCGAAGAACTGCGCCGCCCACATCTGGTGCTGACCGACCTCGGTCGTGATGTAGGTATCCTTGCCGCGTGTCGCCTCGAACAGGCTCTGGATCGCATGCTGCGGCAGGATGACGTCGTTGCTCTTCTTGTAATAGAGCGAGTTGCGGGCGCGCCACTGCGCGATCTGCTGCCACCAGGACTTGATGTCGGGCTTCTTCGCCTCAGCCTTGAACACCTGCAGGATGTCGCCGAGGATGTTGCCGCAGTCGCCGATGATCGGCACGTCGACCCGGATGTTCTTGTTGATCGAGGACGGATCGATGTCGATGTGGATCTTCTTCGAGTTCGGCGAGAACGCATCGACACGGCCGGTGATGCGGTCGTCGAAGCGCGCGCCGACGCACAGCATGACGTCGCAATCATGCATGGTCATGTTGGCTTCGTAGGTGCCGTGCATGCCGAGCATGCCGAGCCAGTTCTTGCCCGACGCCGGATATGCACCTAGTCCCATCAGCGTGGACGTGATCGGGAAACCCGTAACCTCGACCAGCTCGCACAGCAGCTTGGTGGCCTCAGGACCGGAATTGATGACGCCACCGCCGCTGTAGATCACCGGGCGCTTGGCGCCTGCGAGCAGCGACACGGCCTTGCGGATCTGCGTCGCATCGCCCTTCACGCGCGGCGCATAGGAGCGGTGCACGTCGGATTTGCGCGGCGGATGATAGGTGCCGGTCGCGAACTGCACGTCCTTAGGAACGTCAACGAGCACCGGGCCCGGACGGCCCGTGGTCGCAACGTAGAAGGCTTCGTGCAGGACTTTTGCGAGATCGTTGACGTCGCGCACCAGCCAATTGTGCTTGGTGCAGGGGCGCGTGATGCCGACGGTGTCGCATTCCTGGAATGCGTCGTTGCCGATCAGATGCGTCGGCACCTGGCCGGAGATGCAGACCAGCGGGATCGAATCCATCAGCGCGTCGGTCAGCGGCGTCACCATGTTGGTGGCGCCGGGACCGGAGGTCACCAGCGCAACGCCGGGCTTGCCGGTCGAGCGCGCGTAGCCCTCGGCAGCGTGGCCCGCGCCCTGCTCATGGCGGACCAGGATGTGCTGGACTTCGCTCTGCTGGAAGATCTCGTCGTAGATCGGAAGCACCGCGCCGCCGGGATAGCCGAAAATGTCGGTCACGCCGTGATCGATGAGCGCGCGGACGATCATCGCGGCGCCGGTCATCTGGTTCGGATCGTGGCTCTTGTCGCTCATTGGCTTGCTCCGGATGCGCTGTTGTCAGCGGCTTGGTTCGTGTCGGGCTCGGGAAATAAAAAAGGCCCCGAAGAGGGACCCTGCACACCGCCTGTCATGTGGATGGCAGCTAGCCACCCCCGGCGGTGTGCCTGGTTACGACGACGATAAGGAGTTTGGTAATAATATTACGCATGGCAGGCGCTCAGCTTCCCAAAGGTTGCGCGAAACATAACGACCAAAGCCTCGATGTCAAGGCAAAGCAGCCGTTCCCGCGCGATTTTAGCAGTGTAGCGGTGTTCCCGGGGTTCGGCGAGAGGTAAATGCGGGAACGCGAGCACAAAAGCACGTCAGTGTGGGTCCCGCGCAGCGCCGGCGGCCGCTGCGAGCCAGCCCCTCGCCTCAACCGGCTTCACCCATTCGAACTCCGGCAATTGGTGCCGGAACCAGGTGAATTGCCGCTTGGCGTAGTGGCGGGTGTCGGCCCGGCCGATCGTGGCGGCCTCCTCCAGGCTGAGCTCACCGCGCAGATGGCGGATCAGGGCCGGCACGCTATGGGCCTTCATGGCCGGCAGCAGCGGATTGAGGCCGCGGGCGGATAGCTGCTCGACCTCGGTCAGGGCACCGGCACCCAGCATGGCCTCGAAACGGGCGTCGATACGGGCATAAAGTTCGTCACGGTCGGGCGCGAGAAACACCGCGCGAAAACTGTCCTTCGGCAACAGCGGCGGCTGGCCCTCATGATGCCAGTCGAGCAGCGAACGGCCGGTCGCCTCGACCACTTCGAGCGCACGCGCGATCCGCGTCCGGTCGCGGAGATTCAATCGCTCGGCTGCGCGCGGGTCGCGGCGCGCGAGTTCCGCATGCAGGGCCTCGACGCCGTTGCGCTCCAGCCGGGCACGTACGTCCTCACGTATTTCCGCAGGGATCGGCGGCACCACCGAGAGACCCGCCGTCAGCGCCTTGAAATACAGCCCGGTGCCGCCGATGAAGATCGGCAGGCGGCCCTCGACCCGCGCTTCTTCAAGCGCCTTCGCGGCATCAGCCACCCAGGCGCCGGCGGAAAAATTCACGGCCGCATCGACATGGCCATAGAGGCGATGCGGAATGCGCGCCTCCTCATCCTGCGTGGGACGCGCGGTGATGACACGGAGGTCGCGATAGACCTGCATGGAATCGGCATTGATCACGATTCCGCCTGCGTTCAGCGCAAGCTCGAGCGCCAGCGCCGACTTGCCGCTGGCGGTCGGGCCTGCGATAAGCACGGCCTTGCTTGAATGCCTCTCGCTCACGAAAACCTCAAATGTCCCTCGTCGCCACGCTGATCTGCAATCCCGCCAATCCCGCCCTCGACTCGACCATCGTCGACGGCGCCCGCGCCGTGTTGCCGCAAGCGGCACCCGCGCACTGGCTGTTCGACGGGGTTGCGGTCGACATTCCCTTCGGTGCCGACAGTAACCTCGAAGGCGACCGTCACGCTATCGAAGAGCGGTTGCGCGAGCTTCGCGGCGATCTGCCCATCGACATCGTGGTGCAGCCTGCCGGCGTCCGGCGCAAGAAGCTTTTTCTCGCCGACATGGATTCCACCATGATCGGCCAAGAGTGCATCGACGAGCTCGCCGATCTTGTCGGGATGAAGGCGCATGTGGCGGCCATCACCGAACGCGCGATGCGCGGCGAGATCGAGTTCGAGCCGGCACTGCGCGAGCGCGTCGCGCTGCTGAAGGATCTTCCTGCCAGCGTCGTCGATGAAGTGCTGGCCAAGCGCATCACGCTGACCGCGGGCGGCCGCGAACTGGTCGCGACCATGCGCGCTCACGGTGCCTATACCTGCCTCGTCTCCGGCGGCTTCACCCTGTTCACCAGCGCGGTCGCCGCAAAAATCGGCTTCCAGGAGAACCGCGCCAACGAGCTCGTCGTACGCGACGGCAAGTTCACCGGCGAAGTGAAGGAGCCGATTTTGGGCCGCGCCGCGAAGCTCGCGACGCTGGTGGATTTGATGGAGTCGTTCGATCTCGACGACATCGACTCCGTCGTCGTCGGCGACGGCGCCAATGACCTCGCGATGATCCAGGCGGCAGGACTTGGCGTGGCGTATCACGCCAAGCCGGCCGTCGCGGCCGCCGCGGCGGCCCGGATCGACCACGGCGATCTCACCGCGCTGCTGTATGCGCAGGGATATCGGCGCGAGGAGTTCGTGGAGCCGTAGCCTCTGCGATCGTTCCTACAAGCCCTGCAGCCGTAGAGCCTGTGAGCCAATTCGTTTGTTTTCGGCATTCGGCCAAGGAGCGGTGGCACTCCTTGATGGCAAGCGTCCGGCGGCGTCAGGCCGTCGGGTACATTTCTGCGGCCTATGTTTTTGCGAGACGGTGTCCTTGCAGGATGTTGTTGGTGAGGGCGTACCAGAGCACGACGGCACGGACCTTCTCGATGCCGCGCACGGTCAATTGCCTGAGGTCCCAGTTCCGCCATCGGGCATGGATGCATTCGCAGATCGTGCGGGCTTGGTACTGTGCCTTTCCGGCTTCGCTGGCCATGCGGGCCCGCCAGGCGGATAC
>NZ_VSSS01000009.1 GCF_008123425.1 Bradyrhizobium rifense | reverse complement strand
CAGCCTCGTCGGGCAAAACAGCAAAACACCCCGTCAATCCCTCTTCGCAAAAATATTCCACTTTCCCGAATTTCGGATTTGTGGCATAAGCCCCTCATCCCGGCCCTGCCAAAGGGGCGCTCCGCGATCGTCACAAGATGCGGGTTGGGTTGCGGTGGACGCGGTAGCGCCGGCGCGGATTGCGGGATGACAGGGCGGGCAACCGTGAGTCCTTACGCAACGCGGCACGACACGGCGCGGTCACAGCGGGTTCGTCGGTTGCCGGGGGTGAGCACACGCAAGCCTTGGGTACTCAGGCGAAGCCGTCCGCGGACGGAGAAGTCGTGTGGTCCTGACGCCCGGGGTCTGTGCGTCAAGCCTTGCGGTGATGTGGCGGCCCGACCGGGCGCGCGCATCAGTCATCCGCAACGCGACGGGGGCAATAGTGCATCGCTCCCCGGGGAGAGCACGAAGGACACCGTTAAAACCATCCGCGCAGGGAAGGCCGGGCGACCGGCGTCACCTGTGATCCACCCCGTGTGCATTTCCAAAGCGCACGGATCTCGGGTGCCAGCCGGCGCCCGGCCTTCCCTGCGCCCTTTGGCTTCCATCGGGCGGTGTGACGACCGAACAGCTCGGGCAAAACCTGCCGCGAGAATGATAGGCCACGCTTCCTTCCCGGCCGCGATGCGCACAGGAAGCCACGGTTCAGACTGTCGCACCGCTTTTCGCCCGCGCGCCCGGCTGGTAGATTGCCGGCATTGCTTTGGGGGTTTTTGATGCACGCGAGGATTTTCAATCGCGTCCTGAGGCTGGCAGCGCTTGTCGCGGCCACGCTCGCCGTCGCGCTCCAACCGGCATCAGCCGAGAAGCGCATCGCGCTGGTGGTCGGCAACTCCGCCTACAAGAACATCACGCCGCTCGACAACCCGTCCAAGGACGCGAGCCTGATGGCGGAGACGCTCGGCACGCTGGGCTTCACGCTGGTCGGCGGCCGCGCCCAGCTCGATCTCGACAAGGGCGCGATGGACCTCGCCGTGCAGAGTTTTGGCCGGCAGGTGCAGGGCGCCGACGTCGCGCTGTTCTATTATGCCGGTCACGGCGTGCAGGTCGCGGGCTCGAACTATCTCGTGCCGGTCGGCGCAAATCCGACGCGCGAGGCCGACGTCGATTTCCAGATGACCGACGTCAATCTGGTGCTGCGGCAGATGCAGGGCTCCGGCACGCGGCTCAACCTCGTCATCCTCGATGCCTGCCGCAACAACCCGTTCGGCTCGCGCGGCCTGCGCTCCTCCGACGGCGGTCTTGCTCAGATGCGCGCGCCCGAGGGAACGCTGATCTCCTACGCCACGCAGCCCGGCAATGTTGCCCAGGACGGCAGCGACGGTCACAGCCCCTATACCAAGGCGCTGGCCGCGACGGTCCGCACCGCGGGCCTCGACGTGTTCCAGACCTTCAACCAGGTCGGCCTCGCCGTGAAGCGCGCCACGTCAGGTGCGCAGCAGCCCTGGGTGTCGTCCTCGCCGATCGACGGCACCTTCTACTTCGTGCCGCCGACGCAGACCGCGCCGCCGCAGGTCGCGGCGATGCAGCCCGACCCGCTGCCGGCGGACCGGCTGCGCGCCGATCCCGACCGCGTGCCACTGCGCGATGCCGGCCTGCTCAGCGAATTGAACGAGCGGCTCTACGAGCTCAATTTCGACCCCGATACGCCTGACGGACTGACGCGCGCCATCACGAAGCTGCAGCAGCGGATTTCGATGGCGCCTACCGGCGAGGCGACCGAAGGCCTGCTGCTGCGGATGCGCAAGATGGAGGATCTCAAGCCGTGGGGCTCGATCGTCTACGGACCCGACGGCAACAAATGGGGCATCTCCTGGAATCATGCCTCGCGGCGCGCGGCGGTGGCGGATGCGCTCGGCAATTGCGGAGGCGCGAAATGTCCGATCGAGCTCTCCTTCTACGGCAAAAGCTGCGGCGCGTTCGCGATCTCGGACAAGTCCTGGTCGCTGGTCCTGCGCGATAGCGTGCAGCGCGCCAAGGATGCCGCGCTTGACGATTGCGGCAGGCTGGCAAAGCTTGCCGCATTATTGGAAGCGTTTGTGCCGACGGCTCCGGTCGTTGATTTTGCCGCTGATTTTTCATGATGATGGATTTCTGGCTCATGTCGAACACCGCAAGCCGCAAGTTTGCCCTCGCCGCACTTCTGCTCGCCCTCGCCGCTCCTTCGGCCCTCGCGCAATCCGGCAGCGCCGGCGGTTCGATCGGCAACGACGAAAAATCGCTGTCCGGCTCGCGCCAGGATAGTTCTTCAGGCCGCTCCGCGGAACCTGCGCCGCCCGAGCGCCGGAGCAAGCCGGCCGCTGACGAACAGCGCTCGTCGCCGCGGCGCAGCGGCGGCGGTGGCGGTGGCGGCGGCAGCTTCGACGGCGCCTGGGCCGTCACCAGTGTCGGTTGCGGCGGCACGTCCAGCGGCGCGACCGTCGTGACCTCGGGCCGCGTGATCGGCCAAGGCGTCAGCGGGACCGTCAACCCGAATGGCTCGGTGCACACGTTCGGACAGGGTGAAGGCGGCATCACCTATACCGGCGCCGGCCGCCTGTCGGGGCGCAGCGGTTCCGGCACATTCCGCCGTGCCACATCCTCTCCGGATTTGCGGCTCATTGCCACCTAACTCTTTGTTGAGAAAGGAAAGGTATCGAGTTGCGTCATGCGTAAACGGGAGACCAGGATGGGCAACCGCACCGCGAAATTCATATCCGCGCTGATAGGCAGCATCATTGCCGGCGCACCATTGGCAGCCGTGTCGCAGAACGCGCCGAGCGCCCCCAATGCCGCGACCACGGCGAATGCGGCAGCCGACTGTCTGGCCTCGCCGAAGGGTGTCGCGCCGCAGGGCCAGCACTGGTTCTATCGGCTCGAGCGCGCGACCAAGCGGCAATGCTGGTATCTACGCACCGAAGGCGCCAAGGCGACGCAAAGCGCGCAAGCGACGGCCGATACGCCGGCTCCAGCCGCGCCGCCATCCGTGCAGAATGCGCATGCTGAATATACCGCGCCGCAGACCAGTGCCGCAGCGAGCACGCCGACGGCAGCCGCAACGCAGCAGGCTCTCAGCGCCACTGACGCCAATGCAGCGCAGCCCGCCGTCGCCACGCGTTGGCCCGATGCCGCATCCGCTTCGCCCGCACCGCGGCCTTCACCTGCAACGGCTGCATCTGCAGCGGCCTCCGCGCAGCCAAGCACAAAACCGGCCGCATCCCCTGCCCCGGTGACGGTCGCCGCGGCAGACGCGCCCGCCGACAAGCCGACCGGTTCGCTGCAGATGCTGCTGCTCGTCATCGGTGGCGCGCTGGCGCTCGCCGGCCTCCTCGCCAGCGTGATCTATCGCTTCGCAGGTGGACGCGCGCGCGCGAGGGCGGCCGATCGCCGCGTGAACTGGGATCATCGGCAGGATGACGACGACGGCCGCGCGCCCTGGCATACCGAGCCGGCGCCGCGCGTCGAACGGCCGCTTCCGGTGGACTTCGACGCCATGCGTGTGGAAGCCCCGCAGATCGCCGCATTCTCCAACGCCATTAGCCGGATCGCCGCGCAGGGCCGTTCCATTGAGGTTGCGGCAGCAGAGCCTGACGAGATCGAGCCTGACGAGACCGGGATCGACTATTTCGACGGCGAGTTCGAGATCGAGCCCCTGGCGCCTCAGCTTGCGGCCGACGACATCCACCACGAAGAGCCTGCAGAGCACGACGCGGACGCGCAACACGAACATGCGCGCGACGAAAGTGCTGCCGACATCGACATCATCACGGCGATGCTGGAGCGGCTGGCGACGGAAGGGCCGCGGCTAACACAGCCTCGCCCTGAAACTGACGTTGCTAGCCTTGAAGCTGACCTTGCAGCCCTCGCACGAAGCTCACGAGGCCAGTCCGCCGCTCGCGCTTGAGGCGCTCGGCCTTCAGGATCGACTGCACCTCGGCGAAGGCATCATCAACATTGTGGTTGATGACGATGTAGTCGTACTCGGCCCAGTGGCTCATCTCGTGGCTGGCGCGGCTCATCCGCTTGCGGATCACCTCGTCGGAATCCTGCGCGCGCGAGTGCAGTCGCTTCTCGAGATCGCCGGCCGACGGCGGCAGGATGAACACGCTGACGACGTCCGCGCGCGCCTTCTCGCGCAACTGTTGCGTACCCTGCCAGTCGATGTCGAACAGCACGTCCTGCCCCGCCGACAGCGCGGCCTCGACGGGCGCACGCGGCGTGCCGTAGCTGTTGTCGAACACGGTGGCCCATTCCAGCAGCTCGTCGCCCTTCACCATGGCGTCGAACCTGGGCTTGTCGACGAACAGATAGTCGCGGCCGTCGACCTCGCCGGGCCGCATCGATCGCGTCGTCGCCGACACCGACATGCGCAGACCCGGCATGCGGTCCATCAGGAGACGCGACAGCGTCGTCTTGCCCGCGCCCGATGGCGAGGACAGCACGAACATCAGCCCGCGCCGCTCGACACCGTCAGTTCCGTGACCGCCCATCGTCATCGATCACTCCAGATTCTGGACCTGCTCACGAAATTGCTCGACCACGTTCTTCATGGCGAGCCCGGTATTGGTCAGCTCGATGTCGTTCGACTTCGAGCAGCAGGTGTTGACCTCGCGGTGAAACTCCTGCGCCAGGAAGTCGAGCTTGCGCCCGACCGGGCCGCCCTTGCCGATCAGCTCGCGCGCCTGGGCGATATGGGAGGCGATGCGGTCGAGCTCCTCGCGGATGTCGGCCCTGGTTGCGATCAGGATCGCCTCCTGCATCAGGCGGTCGGAATCGAAACGGTCGGACGTGTCCAGCAGCGCGGCGATCTGCTCGGCGAGCCTCGCCTTGATCGCCTCCGGCTTGCGGCCGGGGGCAGCTTCGGCCTTCTTCGCCAGCTGCTCAACCTCATCGACCCGCTGGGTCAGGATCTGCCCGAGCGAGGTGCCCTCGCGCTTGCGCATCTCGACGAGTTCGGCGAGCGCCTTGTCGAAGGCGTCCGCCGCGGCGGCCCGCGCGGCCTTGTCCTCGTCCTCGTCGCCCTCGGGCTCGGCGACCTCGATGACACCCTTGATGGCCAGAAGTCCGTCGACACTCGGCGCGACCGCATCGACCTTGCCGGCGATGACGGCGGCGGCCTTCAGGACGGCGTTGAGCACGTCCTCATTGACCCGGACGGAGGCCGCGGCATTGGCGCGCTTGACGGTGAGATTGGCGTAGACGGTGCCGCGCGACAGCAGCTCGCCGGCGCGCTTCTTGGCGTGGGCCTCGAGCTCGTCGAACCCCTGCGGCAGCCGCACCCGCAAGTCAAAGCCCTTGGCGTTGACCGACTTCAATTCCCATTCGAACGTATACGGCCCGCTCGCGCCGTGGCTTCGGGCAAAGCCGGTCATGGACGACAGCGCCATCAGGTCAAATTCTCCGGAAACACAGGATTCGCAAGGCCATCAGGCCACGCGAATCTTAAGACTATTTTGCGGGAAAGTGTAATCCGCAAAGTCCCGTAGGCAGGCCTGCGCTAGCGCTGGATCACCGGCGGCACTGGCTGCACGGCGCCTTGCCGGGCGGGCGCCGCCGGATTGGCGGGCCGAGCAGCCGGCGGCTTCTTCTGCTGAGTCGGCTTGGGCGTGGTCGCGGTCGGCGCGGTATCTGCGGCTGCAGGCGCCGCGGCGGCCGGCGCCGGCGCGTCATCGGCCGGCTCGACCGTGTCGTTCTGGATCTGCTTCTCCATCGCGCGCAGCTTGGCGACGTTCTTCTGGTGCGCGTCATAGGTCTCGGTAAAGGCGTGCCCGCCCGAGCCGTCGGCAACGAAGAAGAGGTCGCGGGTGCGGGCCGGGTTGGCTGCCGCCTCCAGCGACGCGCGACCGGGATTGGCGATCGGGCCCGGCGGCAGGCCCTCGATGACATAGGTGTTGTAGGGCGAGGGCTGCGTGATCTCGCTGCGCTTGATCGGGCGTCCGAGCGTGCCCTTGCCGCCGACGAGGCCGTAGATGATGGTCGGATCGGACTGCAGCTTGATCTTCTGCTTGAGCCGATTGACGAACACGGCAGCGACGCGACTACGCTCGTCGGGCTTGCCGGTCTCCTTCTCGACGATCGAGGCCAGCGTCTCCAGCTGCTCCGGAGTCTTGACCGGAAGGTCCTGGCTGCGGCGCTCCCAGATCTCCGCGAGCACGCGCTTGTGCGCCTGCTGCATGCGCTGGATCACCTGATCGCGCGGGGTCCCGCGCGGGAACTTGTAGGTCTCCGGCAGCAGCGTGCCTTCACGCGGCAATTCGCGCACGCTACCGGTGAAGATGTCGTTGTCGGACAACCGTGCCACGATCTGCTCGGAGGTCAGGCCCTCCGGAATCGTGACGGAATGCTGCACCACCTTGCCCTCGACGATGGTAGCGATGACGTCGCGCAGGGATGCGTTCTTCTGGAACGAATATTCCCCCGGCTTCAGGTCCGAGCTCGCCTTCAGCGCAGCCACCGCGGCGATGAACACCCACGGATTGACATCGGTCACGCTTTCCTTGTTCAGGGTCTCGGCGATGTCGCGCTTGCCCGCACGCTGCGGGATGTTGACGATCTTGTCTTCCTTCAGCGGCCCCGGCGCCTCGAGCACCTGCCGGCCGTAATAATAGGCGCCGCCGGCGCCGAGCATGCCGATCAGCAGCAGGGTGATGATGGCGTTGCCGACCACGACAAAGGGATTGCGCGCCCGCTCCGAACGCTTCGGGGGCGGCGGGACCTGCTCGGGCTCGAGCGCTGCCCGCGGACTCCGGGGCGAAATGGGCGGCCTTTCACTCATCGATGCAACCTGAATCCTGCCGGTTCAATCGCAGCCTGACAATCACTTGCCGAGCCAAATGCACGCGCCCACAGACATGACTATCGCCGAATACGGCAAAACGGTGGATTCGTCGCAAACACAAACTAATGGGTCAGGCGCCGGACGATGACCGAGGCATTGGTACCGCCGAAACCAAAAGAATTCGACAACGCGACGTTCACCTCGCGTTGCTTCGCCTTATGCGGCACGAGATCGATCGCGGTCTCCACCGACGGATTGTCCAGGTTGATGGTCGGCGGGACGACATTATCGCGAATCGCGAGGATGGCGAAGATCGCCTCGATGGCGCCGGCCGCGCCGAGCAGATGGCCTGTCGACGATTTGGTCGACGACATCGCAACCTTGGAGGCGGCATTGCCGAGCAGCCGCTCCACCGCGGCGAGCTCGATTTCGTCGCCAAGCGGCGTCGAAGTGCCGTGCGCGTTGATGTAATCGAGGTCGGATGCCGTAAGGCCGGCGCGCTTGAGCGCGGCCGTCATGCTGCGGAAGCCGCCATTGCCGTCGGGCGACGGCGACGTAATGTGATAGGCGTCACCCGACAGACCGTAGCCGATCACCTCGGCGTAGATCCTGGCGCCGCGGCGCCGGGCGTGCTCGAGCTCTTCCAGGACGAGGACGCCGGCGCCCTCGCCCATGACGAAACCGTCGCGATCCTTGTCATAGGGACGCGAGGCCTTCTCGGGCGTCTCGTTGAAGCCTGTCGAGAGCGCGCGCGCGGCATTGAAGCCGGCAATGCCGATGCGGCTGATCGGCGATTCCGCACCACCGGCGACCATGACGTCGGCGTCACCCAGCGCAATCAGGCGGGCGGCGTCGCCGACCGCATGGGCGCCGGTCGAGCAGGCCGTGACCACCGAATGGTTCGGCCCCTTCAGCCCGTGCTTGATCGAGACATAGCCGGAAGCGAGATTGATCAGGCGGCCCGGAATGAAGAACGGCGACACCCGGCGCGGGCCGCGTTCCTTCAGCAGGATGGCGGTGTCGGCGATGCCGTTGAGGCCGCCGATGCCCGAGCCGATCATGGTGCCGGTCGCGCATTGGTCCTCTTCGGACTCGGGATGCCAGTTGGCATCGTCGAGCGCCTGGCCGGCCGCGGCCATGCCAAAGATGATGAAGTCGTCGACCTTGCGCTGGTCCTTCGGCTCCATCCAGATATCGGGATTGAAGGTATCGTTCGACCCGTCGCCGCGCACGACGGTGCAGGCGTATTTGGTCTGCAGATCGGAGACATCGAAGCTCTCGATCCTGCGCGCACCGCTTTCGCCGTTGAGGATGCGTTTCCAGGTCGGCTCGACGCCGCAGCCGAGTGGCGACACCATGCCGAGACCAGTGACGACAACCCGCCTCATATCCGAAAACTCCGAATCGAAAGATTCACGGCCAATAACAAGAAACCGGCTGACCGCTGGGAAGCGGCCCGTCCGGTTTCAATGTTGTCCCCGCGAAAATGAAGAGCGTTAGCTCTTCGCGTTCTTCTCGAGAAACTTCGTAGCGTCGCCGACGGTGAGAATCGTCTCCGCGGCGTCGTCCGGAATCTCGCACCCGAATTCTTCTTCGAACGCCATCACCAGTTCGACGGTGTCCAGACTGTCGGCGCCGAGGTCATCGATGAAGCTCGCTGCGTCGACAACCTTCTCGGGTTCAACACCAAGGTGTTCGACCACGATCTTCTTAACCCGTTCGCCAATGTCACTCATTGCATAACCTCGTGTTGTTCCCTGTAGACCCGACCCCCCGGGACGATACGAGCCGTCGTGGTCGTTGACTGCCTTCGCTTACGAACTTTGATTTGGTCCCACCTTAACCGATGGAGACCCGGCGAATGACGGCCAAGGCTCCGCATCGCCAATATACAGGGTTTCAAAAACCTGCAATGGCGTTCTTTGCCCATCCGTTGAAGGTCCGGTTATCATACTTCAACTGCCTTGACTACAAGCCTCAATTCGCTCCGGAAACGGCCGTTTGCCGCATCCTGCCCCGCCCATGTGGGCAGTGCGGAACGGCGTGTCAGATCATGGCCATGCCGCCGTTGACATGGATGGTTTGGCCAGTGACGTAGGCTGCTTCGTTCGAACTCAGGTAGACCGCGGCCGCCGCAATGTCCTCGGGCGTCCCCAGGCGATTGGCCGGAACCTTGGTCAGAATCGTCTCGCGCTGCTTGTCGTTGAGCGCATCCGTCATCGGCGTCTTGATGAAGCCGGGCGCGATGCAGTTCGCGGTCACGCCGCGCTTGGCGTATTCGGCACCGAGCGTCTTGATCATGCCGATCAGGCCGGCCTTCGACGCGGTGTAATTGCCCTGCCCGGGATTGCCGGTGACGCCGACCACCGAGGTGATGGCGATGATACGGCCGAAGCGCTTGCGCATCATCAATTTGGTGGCGGCACGCGCCAGGCGGAAGGTCGCGGTCAGATTGACGTTGATGACCTCGTCCCAATCCTCATCACGAAGCTGAACGAACAGATTGTCACGCGTGATGCCGGCATTGGCGATGAGAATATCGACCTGGCCCATCGCAGCTTCCGCAGCCGGGACCAGCGCCTCGACCTCGTCGGCCTTGGAGAGATTGCAGGGCAGCACGAGGGCGCGCTCGCCAAGCTTGCCGGCAAGCTCATCCAGCACTTCCTTGCGCGTTCCGGAAATCGCGACGGTGGCGCCCTGCGCGTGCAGCGCCTGCGCGATCGCGCCGCCGATGCCGCCGGTCGCGCCGGTGACGAGCGCCTTTTTGCCAGTCAGATCGAACATGGAAAAACTCCTCTAGGCCTGCTTCGCAGCGGCCAGTGCATCCTTGGCAGCGGCAATATCGTTCGGCCCGCCGACCGACACGCCGACAGCGCCATCGGCAATACGCTTGACGAGTCCCGTCAGCACCTTGCCCGCGCCGATCTCGAAGAAACGGGTGACGCCCTGCCCCGCCATATAGGCCACCGACTCGCGCCAGCGCACCGTGCCGGTGACCTGCTCGACCAGGCGGCGGCGGATCTCGTCGGGATCGGTGATGGCGGTTGCCAACACGTTCGAGACCAGCGGCGCAGCTGGCGCCTTGATCGTGACCTTGGACAGCGCCTCGGCCATGGCGTCGGCGGCGGGCTGCATCAGCTTGCAATGGAACGGCGCGGACACCGGCAGCAGCATGGCGCGCTTGGCGCCCTTGGTCTTGGCGATCTCGACGGCGCGATCAACCGCGGCCTTGTCGCCGGAGACGACCACCTGCCCGCCACCGTTGTCGTTGGCAGCCTGGCAGACCTGCCCCTGTGCCGCCTCCCTGGCGACCTCCATGGCCGCGTCGTAGTCGAGGCCGAGCAGCGCGGCCATGGCGCCGGCACCGACCGGCACGGCTTTTTGCATTGCGAGACCCCGGGTGCGAAGCAGCCGCGCGGTGTCGGAGATCGTCAGACTGCCGGCCGCAGCCAGCGCCGAATATTCGCCGAGCGAGTGGCCGGCAACGAACGCAGCATCCCGCCCAGCGGAAAACCCAGCTTCAGCTTCCAGCACGCGCAGAGTGGCCACAGACACGGCCATCAGGGCCGGCTGGGCGTTCTCGGTGAGCTGAAGGGTTTCGGCCGGGCCATCCCAGATCGTAGCCGTCAGCTTCTCCCCAAGCGCGGCATCGACCTCATCGAACACGGCGCGCGCCACCGGAAAGGCATCGGCCAAGGCTTTGCCCATGCCAACCGCTTGGGAACCCTGCCCCGGAAATGTGAATGCTGCCGTCATCGGCGCTCCCTGGATCGCTCGAGCCGTGTGCTTCGAGAACCCGGCAGCCGATGACGTCCGGCCCGAGCCTTGGTTCCCGACCATGCTCCGAAAAGGGCCGTAGACACTGTCCGGGGCCGAGCTGTCAAGCCGCGAAGGGCTCTCCGTGACTGCCCGGTCGCAGCTATTGCGCCCAAGGTCGTCCGTTGCCTTGCACCAATCGGACCTGGCGTGCGCCGCTCGCCGGTAAAGCGTTTACGTTGTCGGGAACTTGGTTCCATCACTTAAGCGGCCTTAAATACCACCCACCTAGGTTGCCGGTCATGGCAATCGTGGTCGCACAGACATCGACAGTTTCGGCTTCCGCCGGGCAACCGCAGCGGCATCTGCTCTCTTTCCAGGCCTGCGTCGACTGGCTGCTCGCCGGCCCGCGACCGCAGCCGGACGACATCCACAACGAATTGCTCCAGCAGCGGACCAACAAGACCAGGACGCTGGTGGTGGCCGTGGCAGCGTCGCTGCTGATCGCGTCGCTCTCCGCCGCGCTGACCGGCGCTGCATGGGCCTATGCCAGGGTGCTGGCGGAGATCATCCTCGGCAGCACGCGAATCCGCCTGATGCTGCGAGCCCTCGCAAAGGCGAGGCGGGACCGGCGGGCGCCGGTGAACGTGGCGCCGGTCTGGGCCGGGCTATCATCCGTCGTCCTGATTTCTGCCGGCGGCTATCAGTGCGTCGCCTCCGGCATCATGCCACTGATCTTGATGGCCGGCATTGGCCTCGCCAATCTCGTCGGCGGCATCGCTTCGCGCAACGCCGCGACACCACGTTACGGCATTCTGCTGATCTGCATCCTGACGCTGCCATTCGCAGTGGCTACGATCCTGTCGCCGGTACCCTTCCTGTTTGTCATCGGCCTGCAAACCCCGGTCTACACGGCGGGGATGATCTTCCTGCTGCTGGAGAACCACAAGATCCTGCTCGACCTCCATCATTCCGAGCGCAACAAACCGCCTGATGGCGCATCATGACCTGCTCACAGGCCTGCCCAATCGCGCCCTCAACCAGAAACTATTCGCCGAGATGCTCGACGGATGCGGCGTCGGCCTCCTCGAAGCTCACCGTGTTCTGCGTCGATCTCGACGGCTTCAAGGGCGTCAACGACAGGTTTGGACATGCGACGGGAGACGCCGTTCTCGTCGCAATAGCGAAGCGCCTGTGCGCCAGCGTGCGCGATGGCGACGTCGTGTGCCGCATTGGTGGCGATGAATTCGTCATCCTGCTGCCGGACATCACCGAAGACGAATCTGCCGCGGTAGCGCGACGGATCGTTGCGCGTGTGGCGGAGCCATTCGAGTTTGCGCCGGCGGCACGCGTCGGAGCCAGCATCGGGCTCGCGTCGGCGCCGCGCGACGGCGTGACTGCCGACGAATTGCTGAGCGCCGCCGATCGCGCAATGTACGAAGCCAAACGTGGCGGCAAGGGCGCTTTCGTAGTCCACGGCTATGCGGCCGACGCGGTCACGCTCGTCCCCGATTCAACAGCGTTTCTTCCGGCGCCAAAAGCTCCCGCGCTGGCCTGCTAGAAGCCGCCGGCCTTCTGATCCGCACCAACTTCGGCACCAGCTTGCGCACGGCGCGCATTGCTGACCAATTGCCCCGGCCGATCATCGCGGTTCGGCTTCGCCGTGGCGAGCCGCAGCACCGCGGCGTAATTCGGCTGTACCTCCATCCGCTCGGCGTGCCGGCTCTCACTGAGCAGGCGGTGGACCTTCGGCAGATTGTAGCAGGGCACGTAGAACAGCAGATGATGCTCGAGGTGGTAGTTCACGTAGTACGGCGCGATGAACAGACGCTCGAGGAAATTGGCATGCGTGGTGCGGGTGTTGCGCAAGGGATCGCTGCTGTCGGGCACGACGGCGTGCTCGGCGATGTTGCGGATGCGGGTGATGACCATCATCCAGGTCAAGAGCGGCACCAGCCATAGCAGCGGATAGGCCCACCACACGCCGGCCGCCGCGAGGCTTACGAACATCGCGGTGTTGACGAGGCATTGCGGGCCGAGCTTGTCCCAGAAATGCGCGGCGCGCTGCCGCCACGGCCAGTCCTTCGGACCGAGCGCGTTGAGCAATTGCGCCTTGCGCTGCTGGTAGCCGGTCTGCCCGGTGATGTCGCGAATGAACTTGCGGCGATAGCTCAGCTTGGTGATCGGAAACGGCGCCGACAGCACCAGATCAGGATCATCCTCCTGCTGGGTGCGCGCATGATGCTGCAGGTGATAGCGGCGATAGCTGCGTGTCTCGGCAAACAGCGGATAGGCACAGAACCATTGGCTCAACGTCAGATTGGTTTTCTCGTCCGCGGACAGGCAACCATGCGCGCCGTCATGCATGAGGATCGCCAAGCCCAACTGACGCGAGCCGATGATGGCAACGGCGAGAACATAGGTGATCGGATTGGGCCACCACGCGACCAGCGCGATTGCGCCAATAATCAGCGCCCAGGCGTGGGCGATCATCGCAACGCCCTTCCAGGTCACGCGCTGGCGCACATCGGCCAGTTGATCGTCGGTCAGGAAATCGCGGGCACGCATCCGAAGCGCGGTCATGGCCTACCCCTCCTCATTCGAATTCGTTGATGCGTCGCGCTCGTCGACGAGACGCAGGCGCGCTGTGTCGCCTGCGGATTTCGCCTGCTCGCCGAGCACGCGCAGCATCTCGGCGCACAGCGCCTCGGGCGAGCGGCCCATGGCGTAGCCCTCGAGAATGATTCCGATGGCGACCGCCCAGAATCGTCGCGAGCTTTCGTCGGGTGCGCGCAGCGAGCGCCAGCCGTGGCGCGCCACCTGGCCCGCATAAGCGCGTGCGCCTTCGCTGTGCAGGCGTTCGATGGTGCGCTCGACCAGCGGCGCCAGATCCTGTCGCCGCCGCGTCAGCGTCAACGCCTCGGCGAAGAAGGCAATCGAATCGCTCGCGGTCACGGTCTCGGCCAGCGCGTGGGTGTATTCCCGCGGCGTGCGCGCCTTCAGCGCCGCCTGCTCGGTCGCGCGCGCCAGATACAGGAGATCGCGGCAGGCGCATTCGACGAACAGCGCCTCCTTGGTGCGGAAGTAGTAGGTGATCTGGCTCGGGAAGGCGTCCGCTGCGGCCGCGATATCGGTGATCGCGGTGCCCGACAGCCCCCGCTCCCGAAACAGCGGGCTGGCGGCATCCAGCAGCAGCGACCTCATCTTGCGCCCGGCCGAACGCGTCGCCCGCGCAGCATGTTTGGGGTCGCCAGCCGCCTCAAACGGCTCCTGGGCCGACTTTTCCACGATCGGATCCTCTCCCTGACTTATTTGTATGACATACAAACAAAGAGATCAAGCCGGATGCGACCTAGGAGGACCGGTCCCCACCACCCTTACCGGGACGATCCCGGCCGAAAAGCCGGCCGCAAACCTTGCCAAGCCGACCAAAATCCGTATAACGCGCGCATCCGCAGACCCCGGCCGGGAGCTGAACGGACGGTCTCAGCAAATCATTCGTGATTTTGGTGTGGCAGGGCCAGTCGGCCCGTCGTCCCGTGTTTCCGCCTTCTGAGCTTAATCCCAGAGTCCTTTCCGAAGGTCTCTTAAGGGCTTGACGCCGGGCAATGCGCTAACACGAGGAAAGGACGACTATGGCTCTCTATGAGCATGTTTTTCTCGCGCGCCAAGACGCGAGCACGCAGCAGGTCGAAGAGCTGACTGCGCAGATGACCGGAATCGTCGAGGGTCTCGGCGGCAAGGTCACCAAGACCGAGAATTGGGGCGTTCGCTCCCTCACCTACCGCATGAACAAGAACCGCAAGGCGCACTTCGTGCTGCTCAACATCGACGCGCCCTCCGCGGCGATCGCCGAGATCGAGCGCCAGGAGCGTATCAGCGAAGACGTGATCCGCTATCTCAGCGTCCGCGTCGAAGAGCTCGAGGAAGGTCCGTCTGCGATGATGCGCAAGGCTGATCGCGATCGCGAGCGTGACGACCGTGGCGGCGGCTTCCGTGGTGAGCGCGAAGGTGGCTTCCGTGGCGACCGCGAAGGCGGTTTCCGTGGTGGCGATCGTGATGGTGGCGGCTTCCGCGGCGATCGCGGCCCGCGCCGTCCGCGCGACGAAGCTGAAACCACGACGGATGGGGAGTAAGACCAATGGCTGAAGCTGGTGCACGCCGTCCGTTTTTCCGTCGTCGCAAGAGCTGCCCGTTCACGGGCGCTAATGCTCCGAAGATCGACTACAAGGACTCCAAGCTGCTGATGCGTTACGTCTCCGAGCGCGGCAAGATCGTGCCGAGCCGCATCACCGCGGTGTCCGCGAAGAAGCAGCGTGAGCTCGCCCGCGCCATCAAGCGCGCACGGTTCCTGGGCCTGCTGCCCTACGTCATTCGCTAAGGCGAATTCGACCGGCGACGATCACGCCGCCGGTCGCGACTTTCTGAACTCATAAGGCTTCCGGTCGTCCGGTCGCCGATGGTTGGGGCAAAGCGCCTCTAACCGCTCGAAGGGAGCGGGACAGCTGATGATGGTATTTGGACTGATAGCCCTGATCGCCGGCGCTGCGTCGGCCCTGATGTTCGCCTCGATGGCGTCGGGCGCGCTGATCTCGCTTGTCCTGGTTTACCTCGCTCCGCTGCCGCTCATGCTCGCCGCGATCGCCTGGGGACCGCTCTGCGGTGCACTTGGTGGCCTCGTCGCGACGCTCGTCATCGCGGGCGCACTCAGCCCGCCCCTCGCTCTAGGTTATGGTTTCGCATTCGCGCTGCCGGCCTGGTGGCTTGGCCATCTCGCCATGCTGGGAAGACCCGTGGCTAGCGGCATCGCGGCCTCGGATGCGGCTCCGCCCCAGGTCGAATGGTATCCGCTTGGACGTATCCTGCTCTGGATTGCGGCGCTGGCGACGCTGCTGACCGCGGGATCGCTGTATTCGCTGGGAAGCGATGCGTCGGCCATCAGCGATGCGATGCGCCGCGGCTTCGCCAAAATTCTTTCACTGGTGAGCGAGACGACCGTTACCGAGAGCGATCCCCGCGTCGGCCTGATGGTCGCGGTCATTCCGGTTCTGGTCGCCGCATCGCAGATGGCGACGCTCACCTTGAATCTCTGGCTTGCCGCCAAGGTCGCGGCTGTTTCAGGTCGGCTGCATCGGCCCTGGCCGGACCTCAGCAGCACGAGCTTGCCGCCGATGACGCTGGTGGCACTCTGTGTCGCGCTCGCGTTCAGCTTCTTCAGCGGAATGACCGGCATTCTCGCCGTCGTCGTCACGACCGTCTTGATGATGGCCTATGCGCTGGTCGGCTTTGCCGTTCTGCACACCGTCACGCGCGACCTCGCCAATCGCGGAATCTGGCTCGCCACCGCCTACGCCATCGTCTTCATGTTCAGCGTGAGCCTCATCCTGCTGACCGCCCTTGGGCTTGCTGACGCCGTGTTCGGCTTCCGCGAGCGCTACCTGCGCAACCGGCAACCGCCGCCATTGCCGACAACTTAAGTCCAACCCGAAAACTGAAAACCCAGAGCACTTCAAAGGAGAACGAATATGGAAGTCATTTTGCTGGAACGCGTGAGCAAGCTTGGCCAGATGGGCGAAGTCGTGAAGGTTCGCGACGGCTATGCCCGCAATTTCCTGCTCAAGCGCGGCAAGGCGCTGCGCGCCACCGCCGACAACCGTGCCAAGTACGACGGCATGAAGGCCGATCTCGAAGCTCGCAACCTCGCGTCCAAGGGCGAAGCGTCCAAGATCGCCGAGAAGATCCAGGGCAAGAACATCATCGTGATCCGTCAGGCGTCCGAAGCCGGCCAGCTGTTCGGCTCGGTCACGGTGCGTGACGTGGTTGTCGCGTTCGAAGCCGATGGCGTTTCGCTCGACCGTCCGCAGGTGCAGCTCGACGCGCCGATCAAGACCATCGGCAAGCACACCATCACCGTCGCCGTTCATCCCGAGGTCGAGGTTGAAGTCTCCGTCACGGTTGCGCGCAGCCAGGACGAGGCCGAGCGCATCAACCGCGGCGAGGACATCTCGACCCGCAACGAGGACCGCGATGCGGCCGCCGAGGCGATCGCCGCCGCCGGCGAGTTCTTCGATCCGGAAGCGCAGCACGACGACGCCGAGCCGGCCCCGGCTGCGGAAGAGACCGAGAAGTAAGCCTCGCATTCGCGCAAGGTACGAAGCCCGGCTGCCTCAGGCAGCCGGGCTTTTCGTTTTGGGCGCGACGTTGCTCTGACGTTGCTCTAATGGCGGTCAAGACGACGCGAAGGCCGCGCTTGGCGCGGCCTTCGCAGATCGACGGGATTATCGACTTAGCGCGAGATCGGCGGCGCCGGCGGACCGGAGGACTCGGCAGGTGCAGGTGATGGCGCCGCGGCGGGCGCAAACGGCGCCGGCTCGGCCGGCTTGGCCGCCGGTTCGGAGCTGGGCGCAGGCTCGGCGGGTTTGGAGACGGCCGCTTCCGCAGGCTTGGGCGCAGCCGGTTCAACCGGCTTGGCGACTGCCGGCGGGGCCGGTGTCACCTGCGGCACCGGATCGGGGCGCAGAGCCGGCGTCTCGCTGGCGTGCGGCTCGACCTTGGCGCTCTCCGGCTTGACCTCTGCCGGCTTGACCTCTGCCGGCTTCTCGGCCGGCTTGGCGCTGTCGGGCTTGGACTCGTCGCGACCGGAATCGACCTTGGCGCTCTCGCTCTTTGGTTCAGTCTTGGGTTCGGATTGGGGCTCAGTTGTGGAGTCGACCTTGGGCTCAACCTTCGGCGCGGCTGCGTCGTTCGTCTCCGGCTTGCCGCGCTTGCTCATGCGCTTGCCCTTGCGGCCCTCGGGCGGTTGCTCGGTGGAAGCCTCAGGCTTTGCGCCTTCCTTTGCGCCTTCCTTTGCGCCTTCCTTTGCGCCTTCCTTGGCACCCTCCTCGCCTGGCCGAGCCGTCCGCTTCTGGCGGCCTTCAGGCGCCGGGTTAGCAGCGCCGCCCTCGCCCTCCGGCTTGGCGGCCTCCTGCGAGCGCTGGCGGCGGCCCTGGTGCTCAGGCGACTGCCCAGGATTCGTGTTGGCGTCCTTCTCCTTGGCGCCGTCCTTCTTGTCCTTGCCGTCCTTGCCACCGTCCTTGGACTGATAGCGGGCGTCGGTGGCGCCATTGGAGACGAGATAGGAGGCCAGCACGCCGGCCATGTCCGGGCTGGTGGTGTAGTGCTGACGCAGGAAACCCGGCAGCGAGCCCGGTGATACCGTTTTCAACAGCCCCCGCGGGCTCTTGTGGCAGGCATTGCAGGTCTGCGCGAAGATCTGGGATGGGGCCTTGCCGGCCTCGAGGTTCGTCGCCTGCGCCAGAACGGCATCGGAGGCGCCGAAGCCGATCAGAAACAGCACCGTGGCGAGGCTGAGCGCTCGGCTCGACATTCCCATCATCTCCATTGAAATCCGACAGATACGGCCGGCGTCGGGGCGCGGCGGCGGTCACCTTTTAGCCGATTGCGCTGCGAATGGAAGCGCACTCATCAAGCATGTGATTACGCGTTTTTCGAATATCGGGTTTGAACACAACGCATTAGCGGTCCGGGAATAGGCTGCCTAGATTTACATGCGAACGCATGGGAACCATTATAGTCCCACGTGTGACGGCCGGGTTTGTTCGCTTCTTTTCGGGTTCGCTCGAGAGGTGTGTGTCGATGGACCGCTTGTTGCGCAAGTTCTTGTCCCAATTCATCCGCCGCGGGTCGATGACGGTGACCACGGCGGGCGGAATGAAGTTCGCCGTCGGCGACGGCTCCGGCGAGCCGGTCGAAGTCCGCTTCGTCACAGCCGACGCACAACGGAGAGTCCTCATCAATCCCGAGCTCGGGCTTGGCGAGGCCTATATGAACGGCGAGTTCGTCGTCGAGCGCGGCAGCATAGCAGATGCCCTCGCGATCCTGCTCGATCAAGCCGACCTGTTGCCGCACTGGGCAAAGCCCTGGTGGCACCTGCGCTATCTCGTCCGGCACCTGAAGCAATTCAATCCGCGGGCACGCGCGCGCAGCAATGTCGCGCATCACTACGATCTCGATGCGCGGCTCTATTCGCTCTTCCTCGACGCCGACAAGCAATATAGCTGCGCCTATTTCGAGACGCCGGAAACGACGCTCGACGACGCGCAGCTCGCCAAGAAGCGGCACGTCACCGCAAAGCTGCTGGTCAGTCGTGGCCAACGTGTGCTCGACATCGGCTCAGGCTGGGGCGGGCTCGGCCTCTATCTTGCCGAGATCGCGGGCGCCGACGTGACCGGCGTGACGCTGTCGACGGAGCAGTTGCAGGTTGCGAATGCGCGCGCCGCCGAAAAAGGCCTGACGCGACAGGCGCGCTTCCTGCTCCAGGACTATCGCGACATCGATGGCCCATTCGACCGCATCGTCTCGGTCGGCATGTTCGAGCATGTCGGAGCCAGATTCTACGACACTTACTTCAAGCGCTGCGCCGAACTGCTTAGCGATGACGGCGTCATGCTGCTGCACTCGATCGGCCGCTCGCAGGGGCCGGATTCGACCAATCCCTGGATCGCCAAATACATCTTCCCGGGCGGCTACATCCCGTCGTTGTCGGAAGTGCTCCCCGCGCTCGAGAACGCCGGGCTATTGGTCTGCGACGTCGAGATCCTGCGCCTGCACTACGCCGAGACGCTGAAGGCCTGGCGGGAACGTTTCTTGGCCCGACGCGAGGAAGCCGTGCAGCTCTATGACGAGCGCTTCGCGCTGATGTGGGAGTTTTACCTCGCCGCCTGCGAGATGACGTTCCGCAAGCAGGGCATGATGAACTTCCAGCTCCAGCTCACCAAGCGCCAGGGCGTGGTCCCGATGATCCGCGACTATATCGCGCACGAAGACGCCCGGCTGCGCGCCCTCGAGGGTGGCGCCAAGCCGAAGCTGAAGCTTGCTGGTGAATGAGTTCTAATGACGCAGGGTCGAAATCGGCGGGATCCGGAAAGACGCCGGTAACGCTAGCTGGGCTCGCAATGCCGCGAGGGTCTCAGGTGCGACAGGCAGACGCCGCTGCTCGGGCCGCGCGGCATGCTCCATGGCCACGATCAGCCCGGACAGCCAAATCCGGCTGCCAGCCTCGCTTTGCCAAACCTGTCGCTGCCGTTCTGGCCGCATCGCTTGCTTCGTCTCCCTGGTGGCAGGTTACGGGAGTCAATCCCCCATCCGCCATTCCTGTTCCGGGGTACCCCGAAAGAATCCGGGGCGATGTGATCTGCTTCACATAAGTCTGGTCGGTCCTGGCCTAGATCGTCGCCATGAGCAAAGAGACCCAAACCTCATTCGACGTGCAGGACGACCTCCGCACCGATTACGCCCTGATCGCCACCGGCGTCGGCGCGGCCCTGGTTGCGCTGGTCTACCTCCTGCTGGTCTGAAACCGGCGCCGAAAGCGGCCAGCGTGCGTCATTTCGCGCGCTCTTTGATACGTCTGCGCCTCAATCCATAAGGTTCACGGCATCCGGATTTTTCCGTGGTGCGGTCGCGGCCACTTCCAGCGCCGGCGAGTTCCGCAAAAGTCCGTCAAGCGCGGCGCATGCTGCGACCGCTAATCATCCACCATTTTTAATGATCGGTTGATAGCGACGAGCTTTTGCTTCCGCTTCGGGCTGCGTCGGCGCTTTATCCCGGCCCCGCATCCGCCCCAGAAAATTGCTATCGCTCGATCATGGCCCTGACTGATTCGAACGTCCTCAAACTCGCGCCCGAAGCCGGAACTCCGGCCTATCGGAGCGCGCCGCACAATATCGAGGCGGAACAGAGCCTTCTGGGCGCGATTCTGGTCAACAACGACGCCTTCTATCGTGTCTCCGACTTCCTGGAGCCGAAGCACTATTTCGAGCCGCTGCACCAGACCATCTATGAGACCGCCGGCAGCCTGATCCGGATGGGCAAGATCGCCACGCCCGTCACGCTGAAGACGTTCCTGCCCGCCGACACCGACGTCGGCGGCATGACCATCGGCCAATATCTGGCGCGGCTCGCGGCTGAGGCGACCACCATCATCAACGCCCAGGACTATGGGCGCACCATCTACGATCTTGCGCTGCGTCGCGACCTCATCGGGATCGGCGAAGACATGGTCAATGTCGCCTATGACGCGCCGGTCGATTTCGCGCCGCGGGCGCAGATCGAGGATGCCGAGCGCCGCCTCTATGAACTCGCCGAGTCCGGCCGTTATGACGGCGGCTTCCAGAAATTCTCGCAGGCGTTGGCGGTCGCGGTCGATCTCGCGGCAAAGGCGTTCCAGCGTGACGGAAAGCTGTCCGGCATCTCCACGGGTATGCGCGACCTCGACACCAAGATGGGCGGCCTGCAGCACTCCGACCTCATCATCGTGGCCGGACGCCCCGGCATGGGCAAGACGTCGCTGGCGACCAACATCGCCTACAACGTCGCCAAGGCGTATGTCGCCGAGCTCCAGGCCGACGGCACCATGAAGGCTGCCAATGGCGGCGTGATCGGCTTCTTCTCCTGCGAAATGTCGGCCGACCAGCTCGCCACGCGTATCGTGGCCGAGCGCACCGGCATTCCCTCCTCCCACATCCGCCGCGGCGGCATCTCGGAAGCCGATTTCGACAAGATCCGGGAGGTCTCGATCGAGCTGCAGTCGCTGCCTTTCTACGTCGACGCGACCGGCGGCCTGTCGATCGCGCAGCTGATGGCGCGCGCGCGCCGGCTGAAGCGCCAGAAGGGCCTCGATCTGCTCGTGATCGACTACATCCAGCTGCTCTCCGGCTCAGGCAAGCGCGCCAGCGACAGCCGCGTGCAGGAAATCACGGAGATCACGACGAGCCTGAAGGCGCTCGCGAAGGAGCTCAACGTCCCCGTGATCGCGCTGTCGCAGCTCTCGCGTCAGGTCGAATCCCGCGAGGACAAGCGACCGCAGCTCTCCGACTTGCGTGAATCCGGATCAATCGAGCAGGACGCCGACGTCGTGCTGTTCGTTTACCGCGAGGAATATTACCTCGCGATGAAGGAGCCGCGCCCGGGCACGCCCGAGCACGAGAAATGGCGCCTGGACATGGACCTTGCGTACGGCAAGGCCGAAGTCATCATCGGCAAGCAGCGCCACGGCCCGACAGGCACTGTCGATTTGGCGTTCGAAGCCTCGGTCACGCGGTTCGGCGACCTCGCGCCTGACAGTCAGATGCCGGCGCGCAGCGGCAACGATTACTGAGTTCCTTGAACCAAGCCTGCCACTTGCGTAAAACGGCGCCATGGCAATGGCGTCCGACCCGAACATGATCCCGCAATCCGGCCTTCTCTCCGCGGAGGCCAATCAAGCTGCCGCGCTCGCAGCCCACGGCGGCGTGCTCACCGTCGATCTCGACGCCATCATCGCCAACTGGCGCAAGCTCGAGAAGACCGCCGTGCCGGCCGAGTGCTCGGCGGTGATCAAGGCCGACGCCTATGGCTGTGGCACCGCGCAGGTCGCGCATGCGCTGAACAAGGCCGGCTGCAAGACCTTCTTCGTCGCCACCATCGAGGAGGCACGCACCGCCCGCGCGGCGGTGCCGGACGCCACGATCTATGTGCTCGGCGGGTATTTCCAGAACACCGGCGAGCACTACGCCAAGATCAACTGCCGTCCCGTGATCGGCGACCTCAACGAGCTCGCCGAATGGGACGTGTTCTGCCGCCGTACCGGCTGGTCCGGTGGCGCCGCGATCCACATCGACACCGGCATGAACCGGCTCGGGCTGACGCTTGCGGAAGCGCAGGCCATCATCCCCCGCATCAATGCCGGCGATCACGGCATCACGCTGGTGATGAGCCATCTGGTCTCGGCCGAGCAGCTCAACAGCCCCGTCAATGCCAAGCAGCTTGGGGCCTTCCGCAGCATCGCCAGCGAATTCTCCGGCGTGCCGGCGGCGCTTGCGAATTCGTCAGGCATTTTCCTTGGTGCGCCCTTCCAGTTCGACCTGGTTCGGCCGGGCGCCGCGCTCTACGGCGTCAATCCGACGCCGGAGGCCGACAATCCGATGCAGCCCGTGGTCGATCTCAAGGCACGCATCGTGCAGATCCGCACCATCGAGCGCGGCGAAAGCGTCGGCTATGGCGGCACCTGGACGGCGCGACGACCGACCAAGCTCGCGATCATAGCGGTCGGCTATGCCGATGGTTATTTCCGCGCGGCCAGTTCCAATGACGGCACCCGCGGCGCCGAGGTGATCGTTGCCAGCAAGCGCTGTCCGGTGGCGGGCCGCATCTCGATGGACCTGATCGCGATCGACATCACCGACCTTCCGCCGAACGCGGCGCGTCGCGGCCACATGGTGACGTTGCTCGGCGATGGCATCACCGTCGACGAGTTGGCTCATCATTTCGGCACGATCGGCTATGAGGTGCTGACCAGCCTCGGCCACCGCTACGCCCGCGTCTACAAGGGCGGCAATGTCGTGGAGCCGCTGGCAAAGCCGGAGCCCGCGCAGGCAGCCGAACAGCCGCCCTCCCCGCCGCCGGTCGAGCAGCCGACAAGCCCGCCGCCACTGCCGGGCTGAGCTGTCAGCCGCTTACTTCTTCTTCCTGCTGTCGAGCGCCGCCTTGCAGGTCGCGCTGAGTTGGTCACGCTTGCCGTTCAAGCACGCGACGATGCCGCCGCCAGGCGCGATGCCGGCGCAGAATTTGTCGTAGTCCGCCTTGCATGCGCCGCGCGGATCGGCCGATTGTGCGGAAGTGGCCCCGGAGAGTGCGACGACGAATGCGATAGCGGCAAAGCTCAACTTGGACATTGTATCTCCGGTGTCGGGACGTGCGAGGCGATCAGCTCTACATGAAGATTGCGACATTCAACATCAACAACATCAACCGCCGCCTGCCCAATCTGCTCGCATGGATGCGCGCGGCCAAGCCGGATGTCGTCGCACTCCAGGAGTTGAAGGCAAGTGATGGCGAATTTCCGGCAGCGGCAATCGAAAAGGCCGGCTATGGCGCAGTCTGGCGCGGACAGAAGACCTGGAACGGCGTCGCCATCCTCGCCCGCAACGCCGAGCCGGTGCTGACGCGCGACCGGCTGCCGGGACGGCCCGAGGACCACGAGGCGCGCTACATCGAGGCCGCCGTACGCGGCGTCATCGTCACCAGCATCTACTTGCCGAACGGCAATCCGCAGCCTGGGCCGAAGTTCGACTACAAGCTGGACTGGCTTGCGCGGCTGAAACGCCACGCCAAAACCTTCATCAAGCAGGATATTCCCGTGGTGCTCGCCGGCGACTACAACGTCGCGCCGACGGCGATCGACATCTATCCGACGCGCTCATGGGACAAGGATGCGCTGATCCAGCCGAAAAGCCGTGCGGCGTTCGCCTCGCTCGTCGAGCAAGGCTGGTGCGATGCGATCCGCGAGCTGCACGGAGACGAGCGCATCTACACGTTCTGGGATTACAAGCGGAATCGCTGGCCCCGCGATGCGGGCCTCAGGCTCGACCATCTGCTGCTCAGCCCTGCCCTCGTCTCACGCCTGGCAAAGGCCGGCGTCGACAAGACGGTTCGTGGCGAGGATAGTGCGAGCGATCATGCGCCGGCCTGGGTGGTGCTGAAATAAACGATGGTCTCGTAGGGTGGGCAAAGCGACTTGTCCGCCATAGCTCGAAGAGCGAAGGCGGAAGCGTGCCCACCAAATTCGCCTACGGAGACAGGTCGTGGGCACGGCGCAAGCGCGCCTTTGCCCACCCGATTGGCGGCCCGGTTCAATCACCGCCCGTAATAATCCTGCACCGTGTCCCATGCCGCCTTCTGCAGCAATTGCACCGTCTCCGGATCGATCCCCATCGTGTAGGAATTGCCAACCGGCGAGCGGCCGGTCAGCGCGGCCAGCGTGACACAGGCCGCGAGATAGGTGCCGGCGGGGCTCGGGTGCCGCTTGTCCGGCGCATAGAGATTGAGCTCGGGCTGCAGCTTGCGGACGCGCGCGAAGGCGAGACCCGCGGGAATAACGAGCGCATTATTCGCGTTGCCGGCGATCGTATAGGCCTCGGCCAGCCCTTCCGTCATTTCCGGCTTGTCGAGATAGGCCCAGGACATGAACAGCACCGGCCGCATGTCATGAGCGCGTACGATCTCGCTGTCCTTCTTGGCGAAGGTGGTGAAGGCGTCCTTCAGCTGCGGATGAATCGGACACTGGCTGCAATCCATCATGACGACCGTGTCGAACTGCCTGCCCGGCTTGTTGAAGACGACAACGTTCTGGTCGTCGAAGGAATAGGCGCCCAAGCCGCCCGGCCGCAGCAGATTGTCCATGTCGTGCCAGTCGAGGCCGGAACCGCCGATCGTGGCCATAGTGTTGCGATAGGCCGCCTTGTTGGCATCATCCGCGGCCCGCTCCATGAAGGAGAGATGCCCGGGCATGCCGTTGTTGTAGTAGAAGAAGCTGTTGCCGACGAACAGCGTGGCCTTGGGAAAGTCCGGTCCGAGCGTTGTGACCTTCGGCTTGGTCTGCGCTTGCACATTGAAACCGGCTGCAACGGCCAGACACATTGCGAGCACGACTCGCGCAAAAAGACGCACCATGGCTTCCTCCCCTTTTTCTTGGGCCGGAAACAAATCAGCTTTCCCACGCCGGCTCAAGGGGACGGGTGTGCAAGCAGATATGCGCGAGGCTGCGTGCTTACCACAAATTCTTACCGTCAATCGTGTTGACCGGCACGGCCTCCAGATCGAAATCGTCGAACAGGCGCGCATTCACCGCGACCTTGGGATTGTCGAAATCGGGCTTGCCGGTCGACCACTCCGGCGACTCCGAAAAGGTGCCGCAGCCGCAATTCGCGCAATGGTGATGTTTGACCGTGCGGCTCGCCCAGAGATAGGTCGCGACATTGTCGACGGGCGACAGCAGACGAAACTGCGCCGGCGGGTAATAGGCCCACAGCGCGCCGCGCTTGGCGCAGAGCGAACAGGTGCAGCGCGTCACGCTCGAAGGCGCCTCTGTCACCTCGAACACCGTCTCACCGCAATGACAGCTTGCCTCGATCGGCATGACCCGCTCTCCGTTTTGTCAGGAGGTGGTCATAGCCCGGCCCTGCTGCCAACATGCTGTCAGCAGCGGGATCAGCAGCGTTGCTCACTTTGGGCTCGCCACCGCATGGGCTGACAATTGAGCATGCCCTTTCGAGGCCTCGCAGCTTGCGCTCGCGATCCTTGGCAGCGCCACCGGCGGCAAGCTGTTGGTGATCACGATCCCGCCATCCCCGGCTGCCGTGATGTCGCTCTCCACATCCAACGTGGCAAAGCCGCTGATCTCGCCATGCGAAATGATCGACGTGCTGGATGCGGCTGCGGTGGATGTCGATTTGGACTTGGTGACGGTGGTGAACGAGCCGGAGCCGGTCACGTCCTTTTTGGCCGTGGCCAACGCGCCGGTCAGCTCCCAGACATAACCGACGCCCTTGAAATCGATCGCCAAATGCACGTGATCGCCGGGCGCAAATGACGCGCTCAGGACGGCGGTATCGCCCTGCCGGCATCGGCCGCGAATTCCCTGCAACTCGTCGCAATCACAGTCCGCCGTTCGCGGTTCGGCGCATTGAGCAATAACAGCCCTCCCGCGAGGACAACAATCACCGCCAGGAACGCAATGGTCCGGGCCGCCCAGTCCAGCCGCCTGCTGTCGCTCAAAATGGCCTCCGACAATGTGGGTGCCAGGCGCACGCGTCTGTCGGCGGAACGGACGTGGGGTAGCTGCAGGCGCTAGCCCGGCATCATCATCCACCGTCTGTCGCCCCCACCGCGCGGCGGGTTCATGATGACGGGTGAGCCCCGGGGGCTGCGCGAAGTCTCAATTCGCGGACAGGCGCTTGGCGTTGGCGGCCACGTGCTCGCGATAGCGCTGAACGACCGCAGCCGGCGTTGCGCCCGAGAGCAGGCTCGCAAATGCCTCTAAAGCGGCGGCGACCTTCTCGCTGACCATCAGCACGGCCTCATGCCCGGCAGCCTCATCGCCATGGCTGAGCTTCTCGCAGCGGAGGCGAACCACTTCGCTCGCTTCGACCGCAAGCATCGCGCCGGCGTACCAGGGAAAGCCGTTGTCGGATCCGCTGAGCACAGCATGACGGTCGAGCACGGAGAATGAATGGTGGTCGGGCATCACGGACCTCAAATTCTTTGAGCGACGCTCCGATCAATACGCTTCAAATTCTAAGGATCAGGCCGGGGAACTGGTCGGATTGGTGACGGGCGTGACACCGGCGGTTAACTACGGACCGGCCGGCATCCCCATTCGCGCTCTGCCCCTCCTCCGGCTAAACTTTGCCGATTCCCGGAGCCCCGCCCTTGGCCTTTCTCTTCGTCCTCAGCGTCGGCCTGATCGCAGGCACCATTTCCGGCATCGTCGGCACGGGCTCGTCGATCATGCTGATGCCGGTGCTGGTCTATGCCTATGGGCCGAAGGAGGCCGTGCCGATCATGGCGGTCGCTTCCGTCATGGCAAACCTTTCGCGCATTCTAGCGTGGTGGCGCGAGGTCGACTGGCGGGCCTGCCTGGCCTATTCGGTCACCGGCATTCCGGCCGCGGTGCTGGGCGCACGGACGCTGCTCGCCCTGCCCTCGCACGCCGTCGATCTCACCATCGGCATCTTCCTGATCGCGATGGTGCCGGTGCGACACTGGCTGGCGCGGCACGACCTCAAGGCCAATCTCTGGCATCTCGCGATCGGCGGCGCGATCATCGGCTATCTCACCGGCATCGTGGTCTCGACCGGACCGCTCAGCGTGCCGCTGTTCCTGTTCTACGGCCTCTCCAAAGGCGCCTTTCTCGCGACCGAAGCCGCCGCCTCGCTCGGCATCTACTTTGCGAAATCCGTGACCTTCGAGCGTTTTGGCGCGCTGACGCAGGATGTCTTCATCAAGGGCCTGGTCGCAGGCTCCTCACTGATGGCCGGCGCTTTCATCGCGAAGCGCTTCGTGCTGCACCTGAAGCCAGAGATGTTCCGTATGGTGATGGACGCGATCATGGTCGCGGCGGGGCTCTCCATGCTATGGAACGCTCTGCAATCCCCCTGAGCACCGATTCATCCCCATGGCCAAGAACACGCTTTCCTTTGTCTGCCAGAACTGCGGCGCGGCCTATAACCGCTGGCAGGGCAAGTGCGAGTCCTGCGGCGAGTGGAATACGCTGGCCGAGGAAGACGCGACCGGCAGCGTGCCGGTCTCGATCCGCTCCAAGCGCAAGGGCCGGACGTTTGCGCTGGAGAGCCTCGCGGGAAAAAGCCCTGACGCGCCGCGCCTGTCCTCGGGCATGACCGAGCTCGACCGCGTCACCGGCGGCGGCTTCGTCCGCGGCTCGGTGCTGCTCGTCGGCGGCGATCCCGGCATCGGCAAATCGACGTTGCTGACGCAGGCGACCAGTCTGATGGCGCGTGCCGGCCACCGCATCGTCTACATCTCCGGCGAAGAAGCCATCGCCCAGGTGCGGCTGCGCGCCGAACGGCTCGGGCTGTCGGATGCGCCCGTGCAGCTCGCAGCCGAGACCTCGGTCGAGGACATCGTCTCGACGCTGTCGGAAGGCGCCGTCCCCCGGCTCATCGTGATCGATTCGATCCAGACCATGTGGACCGACACGGTGGAATCGGCGCCCGGCACGGTGACCCAGGTGCGCGCCTCGGCGCAGGCCCTCATTCGGTTCGCCAAGAAGACGGGCGCGGCCATCATCCTGGTCGGCCACGTCACCAAGGACGGCCAGATCGCCGGCCCTCGCGTCGTCGAGCACATGGTCGATGCCGTGATGTCGTTCGAGGGCGAAGGCTCGCAGCAATTCCGAATCCTGCGCGCCGTCAAAAACCGCTTCGGCCCGACCGACGAGATCGGCGTGTTCGAGATGACCGGGCTCGGCCTGCGCGAGGTCACCAACCCGTCCGAGCTGTTCCTGTCCGAGCGTGACCTCGGCACACCAGGCACCGCAGTCTTCGCGGGCATCGAGGGCACGCGGCCGGTTCTGGTCGAATTGCAGGCGCTGGTGGCCCCGACCTCGCTCGGCACCCCGCGCCGCGCCGTGGTCGGCTGGGATCAGAGCCGGCTTTCGATGGTGCTGGCGGTGCTGGAAGCTCATTGCGGGGTTAAGCTCTCCGGCCACGACGTCTATCTGAACGTCGCGGGCGGCCTGCGCATCCATGAGCCGGCAGCCGATATGGCGGCCGCGGCGGCGCTGGTTTCCTCCCTGGTTAACGCGCAGTTACCCACCGATGCGGTCTATTTCGGCGAGATTTCGCTCTCCGGCGTCATCCGCCCGGTGGCGCAGACCCCGGCCCGGCTCAAGGAAGCGGTCAAGCTCGGCTTCAAGCGCGCCGTGCTGCCCGAATCGGCCCGGGGCGGTGATGCCAGCGGTGACGCTGGACTGACCCTGAACGCGGTCAACAGCCTGACGACATTGGTCGCTGAAATCGCCGCCAAGGGCTCCCGCCGTGGCGACTCGAACCCGCCTGCGGAGAAAAATGCCACACCGGCAAGATTCCGCCGTGGAGAGGGGTAGCTGGAGGTGACGTCAAGCGTCCCCACAGCTATACAGCCGTCACAAAAGCAGCATGGGATTGCGTTGTTGCGGCCTTGCCGGGAGCGCCGTCTGGCCTTCAGTTAGGGCGGCGGCCAAACACCGATTCGCTGAGCACCCTTTGAGAGTACGAGCGGACCAGACCAGCCGATGCCAGTTACACTCCTCGACCTGATCCTGCTCGGTGTGATGCTGATCTCGGGCCTGCTTGCCATGGTCCGCGGCTTCATGCGCGAAATCCTCTCGATCGCAGCCTGGGGCACGGCGGCGATCGTGACGCTGTACTCGTTCTCCAAGCTGCTGCCGACCGCGAAGACCTATTTCAACAACGACACCATCGCGAGCGTAGTCGTGGTCGCTGGCGTGTTCGTCGGTACCTTGGTCGTGGTCTCCGTGATCACAGTCCGGATCTCCGACATGATCCTGGATTCGCGCATTGGCGCGCTGGATCGCACCCTTGGGTTCCTGTTCGGGCTGGCTCGCGGGCTCTTGATCGTCGTGGTGGCCTTCCTGTTCTTCACCTGGCTCGTGCCGGACAAGCAGCGCCCGGACTGGGTTTCGGGGGCAAAATCGCGCGTGGTGCTCCAGGGAACCGGGGATTGGCTGATGTCCCTCTTGCCGGATGACCCCGAGAACACCATCTTGAAGAGATTCAAGAAAAACAAACCAGATGATGATCAAGCTGATACCGAACAGCAGCCTTCGGGCACTGGTGACGGATACAGCAAACCTGCTCGTGACAGCCTCAAGAAGCTGATCGAGAAACCTGCGGCGCGTTGATTGAGCCAACAGAGAGGCGCGGACGAGATGCGACACCCTGACCAGGACGCCCAACTTGATCTCGATACCGGCCCGGCCGCACTAGAGCTTCAGGACGACCTGGAGGGCGATACGCTCCGCGAGGAATGCGGTGTGTTCGGCATCTACGGCCACCCTGATGCCGCCGCCATCACCGCACTCGGTCTTCACGCCCTTCAGCACCGCGGCCAGGAAGCCGCCGGCATCGTCTCCTACGACGGTAGCCGCTTCCACAGCGAACGCCGCCTCGGCCTCGTCGGCGACACCTTCTCCCGCCGCGAGGTGATCGACCGCCTGCCCGGCAACATGGCGGTCGGCCATGTCCGCTATTCCACGACCGGCGCGACCATCCTGCGCAACGTGCAGCCGCTGTTCGCGGAGCTCAATGCCGGCGGCCTCGCGGTCGCCCACAACGGCAACCTCACCAACGGCCTGACGCTGCGCCGCGAGCTCGTGAAGCACGGCGCGATGATGCAGTCGACCACCGACACCGAGGTGATCCTGCATCTGGTCGCCCGCTCCAGACGCGCCCGCTTCATCGAGCGCTATATCGATGCGCTGCGCGAGATCGAAGGCGCCTACGCGCTGGTCTCACTCACCAACAAGAAGCTGGTCGGCGCGCGCGACCCGCGCGGCATCCGCCCGCTGGTGCTCGGAGACCTCGACGGCTGCCCGATCCTGACGTCGGAGACCTGCGCGCTCGACATCATCGGCGCGCGCTTCGTGCGCGACATCGAACCCGGCGAAGTCATCGTGTTCGACGAGAGCGGCCAGGACATCCACAAGCCGTTCCCGCCGATCGCGCCGCGGCCCTGCATCTTCGAATACATCTACTTCTCCCGTCCGGATTCCATCGTCCACGGACGTTCCGTCTATGAAGTGCGCAAGGCCTTCGGCGCCCAGCTCGCCAAGGAGAGCCATGTGCCGGTCGACGTCGTGGTGCCGGTGCCGGATTCCGGCGTGCCCGCAGCGGTCGGCTACAGCCAGCATTCCGGCGTGCCGTTCGAGCTTGGCATCATCCGCAACCATTATGTCGGCCGCACCTTCATCCAGCCGACGCAGGCGATCCGCGAGTCCGGCGTGCGCATGAAGCATTCGGCCAACCGCGCCGCGATCGAAGGCAAGCGCATCATCCTGATCGACGACTCGCTGGTACGCGGCACCACCTCGAAGAAGATCGTGCGCATGATGCGCGATGCCGGCGCCAAGGAAGTGCATTTCCGCCTCGCCTCCCCGCCGATCCTCTATCCCGATTATTACGGCATCGACCTGCCCGATCGCGGCGGCCTCCTGGCCGCGACGCATTCGCTGGAGGAGATGCGCGAGATCATCGGCGCCGACTCGCTCGCCTTCCTATCGATCGACGGCATGTACCGCGCCATGGGCGAGCCCGGCCGCGACCCGGCCAATCCGAAATTCTCGGATCATTGCTTCACCGGCGCCTATCCGACCCACCTCACCGACCAGACCCAGACCGAGCCGCAGCCACGGCAGCTGTCGCTGCTGGCGGAGGCGAGCTGACGGCACGAACGTGGTCGTCGTCGCCAATCTCAGGCAGCTGTCATGCAGCGACACGCCATCGCTGGAAGCATTTCAGCCTGATGGGCCATTCGGCATTTACATCTGCGCAATGGTCGGCCCGGCTGGCGGGCCGGGCGAGGAATCCTTTGGATTCACTTTGTGCACACCGGAGTGGTTCGCGGACAACATGAAAGACGCTCATGTTCCGGGAAGACACTTCCTGTTCGTCAAGGAGTACGACTACCCTGCGCTCGAGCGATACGTGCGCGGCTATTGCCAAAGATGCATGGGCAACAGCTGGAAAGAGGTTGCCGAAAAAGTTGGCCTCCTCGGCTCTTGGGAGTTCGAGAACTACACACTCTGACCCCGATACGCGGTCGGATTTTGTCTCGGTCGGGCTTGCCCCGGCCATCCACGCCTGTAAAACGCGGCTATGACAAAGCCCCGCGCCAAACGCATCGCTCTCGTCACCGGCGCCTCGCGCGGCATCGGTTTTGCCACGGCACTCGCGCTGGCGAAGGCCGGAGCACATATCGTTGCCACTGCACGCACGCAGGGCGGGCTCGAGGAGCTCGACGACGAGATCCGCAAAGCAGGCGGCAACAGCGCTACACTGGTCCCGCTCAACCTCACTGATTCCGACGGCATCGCGCGCCTCGGCGCCGGCCTGCACGAGCGCTATGGCAAGCTCGACATTCTCGTCGGCAATGCCGGCGTGCTTGGCCCCTCCTCGCCGGTCGGGCATATCGAGCTCAAGACGTTCAACGACGTCATGGCCGTCAACGTCTCCGCGAACTTCCAGCTGATCCGCTGCATGGAGCCGCTGCTGAAGCAGTCCGACGCCGGCCGCGCCGTGTTCATCACCTCGGGCGCCGCCAACAAGGCGACTGCCTATGTCAGCCCCTACGCCGCCTCCAAGGCCGCACTGGAGACTCTGGCGCGTGCCTGGGCGCAGGAGACCGCGAACACGACACTCCGCGTCAACCTGTTCAACCCGGGCCCGATCCGCACGCGCATGCGCGCAACCCTGATGCCGGGCGAAGATCCCGCCACGCTCGAAACGCCCGAGCAGGTCGCCGCATTCATCGTGCCTATGTGCGCGCCCGACTGGACCGAGACCGGCAAATTCTACGACTACAAGACCCGCAGCCTGATGAGCTTCCGCTCGCCGGCCTGATTGACTTAAGCGCCTCCCCGCGATTGACTGCCCGCGCTCAAGCGGCAGCAAGCCGCAAGCCAAAAAAGGGAGGTTGCCATGGCGCCATGGCAGGATCGCGCACACTTCAACCGTTCGCTCGTACGCGTCTCTCAAGCTTTCTTCATCCTGATTGCAGCGATCGCATTCGCGCTTCCGAACGTTGCCAAAGCCGGTGACGTTCCGACCTTCGCGGTCGATGCCTCCTGGCCAAAACAGCTCCCGAACAACTGGATCATCGGCCAGATCGGCGGGATCACCGTGGACTGGCAAGGGCACATCTGGGTGATCCACCGTCCGCGCTCGCTGATCGACGGCGAGAAGGCCGCGACTCTCAACCCACCGCGGGCAAAATGCTGCGTGCCCGCGCCGCCCGTGCTGGAATTCGACGTCGACGGCAATCTACTGCGGTCCTGGGGTGGGCCCGGCGACGGCTATGAATGGGTCGGCCGCGAGCATGGCATCGAGGTCGACGAGCGCGGCTTTGTCTGGATCGGCGGCAATGCCGACAACGACAGCGCGATCCTGAAATTCACGCTCGACGGCAAATATCTCGGCCAGATCGGCAAGATCGCACCGCGCACCAACAGCAACGACACCACGCAGCTCGGCCGGCCCGCCGAGATCGCGATCGACAAGGACGCCAACGAGCTCTACATCGCCGACGGCTACGGCAATCGCCGCGTCATCGTGTTCGACGCCACCACGCTCGCCTACAAGCGGCATTGGGGCGGGCACGGCAAGATCCCGAACGACGACAAGCAACCGCCCTACGATCCGAGCGCAGCATCGCAGGAGCAGTTCGGCAATCCCGTCCATTGCATCAAGATTGCCAATGACGGCCTCGTCTATGTCTGCGACCGCAGCCAGGACCGCATCGAGGTGTTCAGGAAGGACGGCACCTTCGTGAAGGAGTGGATCTACGAGAAGGACAGCCGTGGCGACGGCGCGGTGTTCGATCTGGCGCTGTGGCCGGATCCGAAACAGACTTACCTGTTGAACGCCGACGGCACCAACAATGAGATCCGCGTCATCAAGCGCGAGGACGGCAGCGTGGTCGGCACCTTCGGCCACACTGGCCGCAACGCAGGTCAGTTCGCCCTGCTTCACGCCATGGCCGTCGACGCCAAGGGCAACGTCTATACCGGCGAGGTCGAGGGCAAGCGCATCCAGAAATTCAGGTTGACCTCGGACGCGCTCAAATAGCGCCTCAACGCATTTTGCCCAAAAGTTAACCGACGGATGACGCTACGACGCAGCGTCATCCGGCTTTAGGCGCATTGCCGCCGCCCTTGGGACCGGCTACGGAGTCCGGCGGAACAAGGCTCCGCAAGAGAGCCGTCCGCATATTTGACAATGGAGGAAACCCTTTATGACGACGACGTTCGCGCGCCGCTCTGCGGCCCTTCTTGCCTGCGCCGCTTTCGGTTTTGCCACATCCGCCTATGCCCAGGACAAGACTGCCACGATCGGCGTGCTCAACGACATGTCGAGCCTTTACGCCGATATCGGCGGCCCCAACGCGGTGATGGCAGTCAAGATGGCGGTCGAGGATTCCGGCCTGCTGGCGAAGGGCTGGAAGATCGAGGTTCTCAGCGGCGATCACCAGAACAAGCCTGATGTCGGCGTCAACATCGCGCGCCAGTGGATCGACACCCAGAAGGTCGACGCGATCGCCGATACGCCGAACTCCGGCGTGGCGCTGGCCGTCAGCAACCTCGTCAAGGAAAAGAACGCCGTCCTGCTTAACAATGGCGGCGCCAGCGCCGACCTCACCGGCAAGGCCTGCAACGCCAACACCATCTCCTACAGCTACGACACCTACATGCTCGCCACCGGCACCGGCAAGGCGCTGACCAAGGCGGGCGGCGACACCTGGTTCTTCCTGACCGCCGACTACGCCTTCGGCGCTGCGCTGGAGCGTGACACCAGCGCGGTCGTCACCGCGAACGGCGGCAAGGTGTTGGGCGGCGTCAAGCATCCGCTCAACACGTCGGACTTCTCGTCCTTCCTGCTCCAGGCGCAGAACTCGAAGGCCAAGATCGTCGGACTCGCGAATGCCGGCGGCGACACCACCAACTCGATCAAGCAGGCGGCCGAGTTCGGCATCGTCGAGGGCGGCCAGAAGCTCGCGGCGCTCCTGCTGTTCATCAATGACGTGCATTCGCTGGGCCTTAAGACCGCCCACGGCCTGACCTTCACCGAATCCTTCTACTGGGACCTGAACGACAACACGCGTGCCTGGTCGAAGCGCTTCCAGGAGAAAGCAGCCAACAAGGCGATGCCATCGATGACCCAGGCCGGCAATTATGCGGCCGTGTTGCATTATCTGAAGGCGCTCGAAGCGCTCGGCGGCAATCCGCATGACGGCGCCAAGGTCGTCGCCAAGATGAAGGAAATCCCGACCGACGATCCGCTGTTCGGCAAGGGCCCGCTGCGCGAGGACGGCCGGCGCATCATCCCGGCCTATCTGTTCGAGGTGAAGAAGCCCGAGGAGTCGAAGGGCGCGTGGGACTATTACAAGCTGGTGGCGACCATCCCGGCGGAAGACGCGGCCAAGCCGCTCAAGGACAGCGAGTGTCCGCTGGTGAAGAAGTAAGAGAGCCGATACTGCCAGGGTGGGCAAAGGCGCGAAAGCGCAGTGCCCACCATCTCGCCGCAAGCGAGGAAGCGGTGGACACGCTTCCGCCTTCGCTCTTCGAGCTACGGCGGACAAGTCGCTTTGCCCAACCTACGAGACCGTCTTCGTCGCAGCCAGGGCCCGAACGGCGATGGCAACGCACAGCACCATCAGTGCCGCAGCAAGCAGAAACGGTGCACCGGGCAGATGCAGCGGCGCGCTGCCGCCGATGAAATATGAGAACGTCAGCGTGAATAGGAACGGGCCCACGAGCTGAGCCACGCTCTGTACGCTCGAGGTCGCGCCCTGCAACTGGCCCTGCTGATCCGGCGCGACCAGCCGCGTCATCAACGCCTGGAGCGCGGCGCCCGCAATTCCCCATAGCGACATCACGGGAATGCCGAGCCAGAACAGCAGTCCGGTCGGCGCGCTGCCGAAGATCGCAAAGCCGACGGCCCCGCAGCACAATCCCAGCAGCAGCGTGCCACGCTCGCCGAGGACGCGCACGATCGGGCCGATGGCGAGCCCCTGCACCACCATGGCGCAGACACCGACCATCGCGAGCGTCAGTCCGACGGTCTTGGAATCCCAGCCATAACGATAGGTCGCGTAGAGCACGAAGGTCGACGGCAGCACGACATGGGCGACCTGTGCGATGAAGTTAACCACCGATAGCGCCGCCAGCCCCGCGTTGGAGCGCAACAGATGCACCGCTCCGACCGGATTGGCGCTGGTCCAGCGGAACGGCGCGCGCTTCTCCCGCGCCAGTGATTCCGGCAGGATCAACAGGCCATAGAGCGCATTGGCAAAGCTCAAACCCGCCGACGCCCAGAACGGCAATCGCGGATCGATATCGCCGAGCAGGCCGCCCAGCGCCGGGCCGAGG
Source organism: Bradyrhizobium rifense (assembly GCF_008123425.1). Taxonomy (GTDB): domain Bacteria; phylum Pseudomonadota; class Alphaproteobacteria; order Rhizobiales; family Xanthobacteraceae; genus Bradyrhizobium; species Bradyrhizobium rifense. Next base: position 33,018 of record NZ_VSSS01000009.1, on the reverse strand, counting down.
ATGAAGCCGGCGCCGAACGCCGCACCAATTTTGCCGAACACCGCCGCGCGCCGCTCCGGCGGCGTGATGTCGGCGATATAGGCGAACGCGGTCGAGATGCTGGCCGAGGTGATGCCGGAAATCACGCGGCCGACGAACAGCCAATTCAGCGATGGCGCGAGCGCCATCAGCACGTAGTCGGCGGCGAGTCCGAAATTCGACAGCAGCACCACCGGCCGGCGCCCGAAGCGGTCCGACAGCGCGCCGAGTAGCGGCGAGAATACGAATTGCATCAGCGCCCAGGCAGTGCCGAACAGGCCGAAGATGCGGGCTGCATGCGCCGTGTCGTTGCCGACAAAACTCTCGATCAGCTTGGGCAGGATCGGCATGATCACGCCGAGCGCAAGCATGTCGAGCAGGATGGTGACGAAGATGAAGGCGACCGCACCGCGCCGGACAGGCGCAGCGCCTTGCGCTATCGCCTCGCCGGCCTCTCCGGTCACGACGGCCGCTTGCGCTTGTGCGCGAAGGGATTGGCCTTCTCGCGCAAGGTGATGCGCACTGGCGTACCAGGCAGGTCGAAGGCCTCACGCATCGAGTTGATGAGGTAGCGCAAGTAAGACTGCGGAACTGCGTCCGCGCGCGAGCAGAACAGCACGAAGCTCGGCGGGCGCGCTTTGGTCTGCGTGATGTAGTTCAGCTTCAGCCGGCGGCCGGACACCGCGGGCGGCGGATTGGCCTGGACCGCCTCCTCGAACCAGCGGTTCAATGCCGCAGTCGAGACGCGCTTGTTCCAGAGCGCGTAAGCGTCCTGGATCGCCTGCATCAGGCGATCGATGCCTTCGCCCATCAGGCCGGAGACGGCAACGATCGGCACGCCCTTGACCTGCGGCAGCCAATGGTCGGCGTCGCGGCGCAACGTCGAGATCGCGCCGCCGCCCTTGGTCTCCATCAGATCCCATTTGTTGACCGCGAGCACGACGGCGCGTCCCTCGCGCTCGATCAGGTCGGCGATCCGCAGATCCTGTTCCTCGAAACGGTTCTGCGCATCCATCATCATCACGACGACTTCGGCAAAGCGCACCGCGCGCAGCGCATCCGCAACCGAGAGCTTTTCCAGCTTCTCCTCGATGCGCGAGCGCCGGCGGAGACCTGCGGTATCGAACACGCGAAATTCGCGGCCCTTCCAGTTGATCTCGACCGCGATCGAATCGCGCGTGGTGCCGGCTTCCGGGCTCGTCAGCAGGCGCTCCTCGCCGAGCAGATGGTTGATCATGGTCGACTTGCCGGCATTGGGACGGCCGACGATGGCAACCCGGATCGGACGCGTCGCGGCCTCCTCCTCGGAGAGTGGCTCGTCGTCCTCGGCCTCATCTTCGTCGACAGGCGCCGGCATCAGCTTGGCGAGCTCGTCGTACAGCTCGCCCATGCCCTCGCCGTGCTCGGCCGAGATCTGGATGGGATCGCCGAGGCCGAGCGCAAAGGACTCCATCGCGCCGGCATCGCCGTGCTTGCCTTCGCTCTTGTTGGCGACCAGCAGCACCGGCTTGTTGGCCTTGCGGGCGAAATCGGCGAAGGCGCGGTCAGTGGGTGTGAGGCCGATTCGGGCATCGATCACGAAGAACAGTGCATCGGCCTGCGCGATCGCCGCCTCGGTCTGCTCCTGCATCCGCGCCGTCAGCGAGCCCTTGGCGCCTTCGTCGAGGCCGGCCGTGTCGATGATGGTGAATTCGAGATCGCCGAGCCTGGCCTCGCCTTCGCGGCGGTCGCGGGTGACGCCGGGCAGATCATCAACAAGCGCGAGCTTCTGTCCCACCAGGCGGTTGAACAGCGTCGACTTGCCGACATTGGGTCGGCCGATGATGGCGATCGTAAAGGACATTGGTCATTCGTGCGCCGTCGAGGTAGCGCCTGTCAAATCGGTGAAAAATATCAGCGCGAGAAACTGCCGCTGGGCATCGGCGCCGGGAAAGCCCCCTGCGTCTGCTGTTGCTGGGTGGTCTGCGCCGATTGCGCCGGCTGCTGCGCAGATTGATCCGGCGGCGGAGCGGTGGTGCGCTTGCGAACGATCTTCTGCTTGGGCGGCGGAGCTGCCTGTGCCGGCGCCGCCTCGGGCTGGGCTTCGCCGTCGACCTCACCGGCCGGCGCTTCAGCCGGTGCGGCTGCGGTCGCGGCCGGCTGCCTGGTCTTCTTGCCCTTGGCGGATTTCGACGATTTCGCCGGCTCAGCGGGCGGCGGCTCGGCCGGCAGTGCCGCGACGGCAGGCCCGTTCGGATCCTGTTGCTGCTGCGCGCCTTTGTACATGTCCTTCGGCACGCCCTGCTCCAGACCCGGCACGCCCTCGGGGAACACCGGCTTGCGATCGCCCGGCAGCTTCTTCTTGGTATCGAGGAAGTCGAGCAGATCGCTCGGATCGAAGCTGGAGCAGCCGCCCAGGACGCCCGTGAAGGCGATAAGGACGGCGGCAGCGATCAAGCGGGGCGTGCGGCGCATATCAGTATCTCGTCTCAGCTCACTTGGCTTAGCTTACTTGGCCGTCAGCTTTTGGCGACGGGCGGCAGCAGGGCCTGAAGCGCTTCGGCGCGCGAGCGCAGGCCCGGCGGCGTTTCGCCGTCCTCGGCGATCGCATCGACCCATTTGCGGGCCGCGGTCATGTCGTTGTTGCGCCAGGCCGACAGCGCCAGCATTTCGCGGGCGCTGTGGCGGAAGGTCGATTTGGGCTCGGCAGAGGTTTCCAGCCGCTGCCGGATATCGGCATAGCTCGCGCTGTCCACCAGAAGGCCGGCGGCGCGAATCTTGGCAAGATCCCTCCATTCGCTGCCGACGCCGCTGTCAGCGGCGATGTCGTCATACATCTTGGCTGCAGCCTTGGGATCGCGGGCCGATGCCTCCGCCGCGGCACGAAGCCGCGCCAGGGTGCGGTAGCCAGATGGAGCCTTGCCAGCGAGATCGGCAAAGGCCGTCTCGGCCTCCGCGTGCTTGCCCTGCTCCGACAGCTCAACGGCCTTCTCGAAGGTCGCGCCGGCCTCGGCTGCCTTCTTGGCCTCCAGATACTGGTAGCCGCGCCAGCCGCCCACGGCCGCCACGATCAGCACCATCAGGGCGATGAAGTAGAGCGAATATTTGTCCCACAGCTTCTTGAACTGTTCGCGACGTACTTCCTCGTCGACTTCGTCAAATAATTCAGACACTTATGCCAATCCCATGCCCGGCCGGGAGCGCGCGCCAGATCGTGCGCGTCTAAAACCCGTCCCCACGTGCGGCGGCGATAACCTATCGATATGGCGGAGGCAAGGCAAAGCAAGCCCGATCAAGGCGTTAACGCGCGGTCCGGGATAGCCCGGGGGCGAGGCGCGCCCCGCTCAGGTCCCTACCAGAGCTCCCGCAACTGCCGCTTCAGCACCTTGCCATTGGCGTTGCGCGGCAGCGGGTCGGCCGTGATCGTCATCGTCTCCGGCACCTTGTAATCGGACAAACGTTCGGCGCACCAGGCCCGCAGATCGTCGCTCCCGGCCTGCATGCGCGTCACCACCACGGCGTGGACGCGCTCACCGAGCACCGGGCAAGGTTTTGCGATAATCGCGCTCTCGACCACGGCGGGATGACCGGCGAGCACGGATTCGACCTCGGCGGAATAGATCTTCAGGCCGCCGCGGTTGATCATGTCCTTCTGCCGGTCGAACACGCGGACGAACCCTTGCGCATCGACCGAGCCGAGATCGCCGGAGTGCCAGAATCCGCTGGTGAAACTTTCGGCGGTGGCCTTCGGGTTGTTCCAGTAACCCTTGATGACGGAGGCGCTCTGAATCCAGAGCTCGCCGATCTCGCCATGCGGCAGCTCGCGCCCGTCCGCCCCCATCGCGATGATCCGCGCACCGGGACACGGCAGACCGACGCTGTCGATATGGCTCGCCGTCAGTTCGCCCGGCATGATGGTGGACGGCGACGTCGTCTCGGTCGAGCCGTAGCAGTTCGCAAGCTTCAGGCCCGGAATCGCCGCCTCGAGCTTCTCGATGGTCGCAACCGGCATCGGCGCGCCACCGAAGCCACCGATGCGCCAGCTCGAGAGATCATAGCTGTCGAAATCCGGCTGGAGCAGGCAGAGATTGTACATCGCAGGCACCATCACCGTGTAGGTGACGCGCTCGCGCGTGGCGAGCTTGAGATATTCCGCGGCCTTGAACTCCGGCATGATGATCAGCGCGCCGCCGCAGCGGATCATGGTCGTGATGTTGGCGACGACGCCGGTGACGTGGCCGAGCGGCACGGCTGCGATGGAGCGGTCGGCCGCCGTCAATTGCAGGCAGGACACGAACACCATCGAGGAATGCACGATGTTGCAATGGGCGAGCATCGCGCCCTTCGGCTTGCCTGTCGTGCCCGAGGTGTAGAGGATCATCGCGGTATCCTCCTCGCTGACTTCGACGGGTGTCGGGGCTGTTGGGTTGTCGGCAAGTACGGCGAAGCGTGACAGCTGCGCGTCATCATCGGTTGCGATGCGATGAACCACCTCGGGAACATCCCGCGCATCGGGCAACCGCTCGGCGAGCGCCGCTTCGTGGATCAGTATCCTGGCGCCGCAATCGGTGAGAACATAGGCGATCTCCGGCTTCTGCTGGCGCGTGCTGAGCGGCACGGTGACCAGCCCCTCATGTGCGGCGGCAAACAGCAGCAGCGGAAATTCGATGCGGTTACCGAGCAGGATGGCAACGCGGTCACCGCGTCGCAGCCCCAGCTTGCGAAAGCCCGATGCAATCCGCGCCGCCTGATCCATCGCCTGCCGCCAGCTCAGCCGGACATTGCCGCAGATCAGCGCTTCGCCGTCGCCGTTGCGCGCGGCGGCCTCCGCGATCATCGCCCACAAGCTCGAGGGCCGATCGGTGAAGGCCGGGACCACCCGATCGCCAAAACGCGCCTCGAACCGCATCGGCGGAATCTGAGATTGCGACCAGTCCATCGGAGGGCCCTCGGCTTGTTGCTTTTGTCACCTTCCGCGCATGCGTACGCGGGTGCTGTCTTGCGCTGATCGGCTAGCCGCCCATGACGGGAACACCGATCACGACAGGATGGAATGCAAACGCCAGCGCCAGATAAGCGACGATGCCGACCGCAATCGCAATCAGATCGTTGGTGACGCCGCCCACTGGAATCGGCGGGCCGCCGCTATCGGTGCGATGCTTGAGCGAAATGCGGTCATAGACCCCCCAGCCCAGAAACGAGCCGAACAGGATGATGGAGCCGAGATCGCCATTGGCGAGCAGATGCGCCGCCGCCCACAGCTTGATGCCGGCGAGCATCGGATGCTTCAGCGTCGCATAGATGCGCCCGCGCAAATATGACGCGACCACCAGGATGACGGCAGGCAGCATCAGCGCCACCGTGACGTGCTTCATCGCTTTCGGCGGGTACCAGACATCGATCCAGCCGGTCGCGCGATAATGGCTAAAGCCCCAGACGATCAGCGCCAGCCCCGCGAGTGAGACAACCGAATAGAGGATCTTGTAGGTCCCCTCGCCCAGCCGCGCGATCGCCTGCGCGCGTGCGTCCCGTTTCGTTGTGAAAACATGGGCGGCGAAAAACAGCACCAGCCCCAGGATCATGACCAGCAGACCCACGACATCCTCCCCTCAACCAGCGCCCCCGCCTATGGCGTATCATCGATTGGCCGCCGGTCGCAACTGATGCGCTACTTGCCAGTCTCGCGGTTATCGACGTAGCGGATCGCGATCGGACGCCCGGCCAGGGCACCGCCAAGGCCGTTGGTGAATTTCAGCGGGAGGCAGGCATTCAGTGAGGAATTGATCGCGTTCAGATAGGTCGTCCTTGTATCGGCCGGAACGCCTGCGGTGGAGTACGTCAGGCGCGGCGGGCCGATCAGGCCGCCGGTCTTGTTGAAGCTGAAGCGCACCGACATCTGCATCCCGTTTCGCGCATTGTCCGATGGCGGCGACCAGCAGGTTCGCAGCTCGGCGAAGAGGTCGCCGATCGTATCGAGATCGTGATCCGGCTTCTGGTATTTGGCGCGGTCGGCGTCTGACGGGACGCTCTCGATCGTGAGCTGGAGGTTCTCCCCGTAGGGATAGTCCATCTCGGGAATGCAAGGGCCATGCTCGAGCACGCTGCAAAAGGACGGCGTGCAGGGCCGGCCGTCGAGCACGCTGCACGGCTCGTGCGAAAACGGGATCGGATTGATCTGCCGACGCTGCGCGTCAGCGGCGACCATTGATATCGTTAGCAGGATCAGGACAAGGATGCCGCGCCACATCAGCAGAACGTGGCATCGCCAGAGATTCCGTCAAGCCCGCGAGCGTTCACATGCTCGCGCTCAAGCGGCCGGGCTGCGCCCTACCCCTTCTTCTTCACGTCCTTGACGTTGGTGAACTCGATGCCCTCGGCGCGTTCCCTGGTGTAGCCGAGATAGAACTCGTTCCGGGCGAGGTACACGGGATCGCCATCGACATCGTCGGCGATGCTCGAGGTGTTGGCGGCGAGGAAGCTATCGAGCTTCTTGCGATCCCCCGATGCGACCCAGCGCGCCAGTTGGAACTCGCTGACCTCGAACTCGACCGGCAGCGAATATTCCGCCTCGAGCCGCGCCTTGAGCACGTCGAGCTGCAGCGCACCGACCACGCCGACCAGCGCCGGTGCGCCGTCGCGCGGACGAAACACCTGCACGACGCCCTCTTCCGACATCTGCTGAAGCGCTTCCTTCAGCTTCTTCGCCTTCATCGCGTCGGTGAGACGGACCCGGCGGACGATTTCAGGCGCGAAGCTCGGCACGCCAACGAAGTTGAAATCCTCGCCCTCGGTCAAGGTATCGCCGATGCGTAGCGTGCCGTGATTGGGAATGCCGACGACGTCGCCGGCAAAGGCCTCGTCCGCGACCGAACGGTCCTGGGCAAAGAAGAATTGCGGGCTCGACAGCGGCATGCTCTTGCCGGTGCGCACCAGCTTCGCCTTCATGCCACGGCTGAGCTTGCCCGAGCAGAGCCGCGCAAACGCGATGCGGTCGCGATGGTTCGGATCCATGTTGGCCTGGATCTTGAACACGAAGGCGCTCATGCGCGGATCGGTGGCCTCGACCTTGCGCTGATCGCTGTCCTGGGCCCGCGGTTCGGGCGCGAACTTGCCGAGGCCTTCCAAGAGATCGCCGACGCCGAAATTGCGTAGCGCGCTGCCGAAATAGACCGGCGTCAGATGGCCCTCGCGAAACGCGTCAAGCTCGAATGGCTTTGAGGCCTCGGTGACGAGCTCGAGCTCGTCCTTTACCGCCGAGACGTCGAGATTGGCGTTGAGCTTGCCGAGCTCGGCGATCTCGATCTGCTGCGCCGCGCCCGTCTTGGCACCGCCGCCTTCGAGCAGACGCACGCCGCCATTGGCGACGTCATAGGTGCCGAGGAAGTCGCGGCCGCGGCCGACCGGCCAGGTCATTGGCGTGGTGTCGAGCGCCAGCGTCTTCTCGATCTCGTCGAGCAGCTCGAAAACGTCGCGGCTCTCTCGGTCCATCTTGTTGATGAACGTGATGATCGGGATGTCGCGCAGGCGGCACACCTCGAACAGCTTTCGGGTCCGCGCCTCGATGCCCTTGGCCGCGTCGATCACCATCACGGCGGAATCGACCGCCGTCAGCGTCCGATAGGTGTCTTCCGAAAAGTCTTCGTGGCCCGGCGTGTCCAGGAGGTTGAAGACGAGGCCTTCAAACTCGAAGGTCATGACCGAGGTCACCACCGAGATGCCGCGCTCGCGTTCGATCTTCATCCAGTCCGAGCGGGTGTTGCGCCGTTCGCCCTTGGCCTTGACCTGGCCGGCCAGATTGATGGCGCCGCCGAACAGCAGCAACTTCTCGGTCAGCGTGGTCTTGCCGGCGTCCGGGTGCGAAATGATCGCAAAAGTGCGCCGCCGCGACACTTCTGCGGCAAGCGGGGAACGGGCCGGCGATTCGGCTGTGGTGGCGATGTCGGACATTGCGGGAGCGTTTGGCAGGGAAAATGGGCCTGATCAAGCCTCATGTGGTGATTGCGGAGCCCTTCGGCCAGCCCCATATCGGCTTGGGTCAGACAGATCTTTGCGGGAGGACGACCTTCCTGCTCATCAGCATATCAGCCTGCGGGGACGACCCTGCCTTGAATGGAGGGGCGTCATGGCCTGGAGCATCCTGTTCGTCGCCGGTCTGCTGGAAGTCGGCTGGGCAATCGGCCTGAAATACACCGAAGGCTTTTCGAAGCTCGTTCCGTCCGTTTTGACGCTCGCGGCCATGGCGGGCAGTGTCATCCTGCTCGGCGTTGCCCTCAAATCGCTCCCGATTGGAACCGCCTACGCGGTGTGGACCGGTATCGGCGCGGTGGGCACCGCTGCACTCGGGATCATTCTGTTCGGCGAAACCGCCACCGCGCTCCGCCTCGCCAGCATCGGGCTGATTGTGGCCGGCATTGTCGGGCTGAAGCTCGTTACTTGAAGATCTGGACCGCCCACCAGCTCAGCGCCGCAACGATGGCCGAGGCCGGGATCGTGATCACCCAGGCATAGACGATCGAGCTCGCCACGTTCCAGCGCACCGCCGAAACGCGGCGGGCGGCACCGACGCCGACAATCGCGCCGGTGATGGTGTGGGTGGTCGAGACGGGAACGCCGAGGAAGGTGGCTATGAACAGGGTCGCAGCACCTCCGGTCTCGGCGCAAAAGCCCTGCATCGGCGTCAGCTTGGTGATGCGCAGGCCCATGGTGCGGACGATGCGCCAGCCGCCCATCAGCGTACCCAGCGCCATCGCAGCCTGGCAGGACAGCACCACCCAGAACGGCACGGTGAACTCGCCACCGAGATGACCCTGCGAATAGAGCAGCACGGCGATGATGCCCATGGTTTTCTGCGCATCATTGCCGCCGTGGCCGAGCGAATAGAGCGAGGCGGAGGCAAACTGCAGGATGCGGAAGGCGCGGTCGACCGCGAACGGCGTCGACCGCACCGAGAGCCAGGACACGATGGCGACCAGCATCATCGCGAGCAGGAAGCCGACCAGCGGCGACAGCACGATCGCCAAGACCGCCTTGGTCAGTCCGCTCCAGACCGCCGCCGATAGTCCGGCCTTGGCCATGCCGCCGCCGACAAGGCCGCCGATCAGTGCGTGCGAGGACGAGGACGGGATGCCGAGCGCCCAGGTCACGAGATTCCAGACGATGGCGCCGACAAGCGCCGCGAAGATCACCTGGGCATCAACGATCGCGGGATCGATGATGCCGGTGCCGATGGTCTGGGCAACGTGCAGACCGAACACCATGAAGGCGACGAAATTGAAGAACGCAGCCCAAAACACCGCGAATTGCGGCCGCAACACCCGGGTCGAGACGATGGTCGCGATCGAATTGGCAGCGTCGTGCAGGCCGTTCAGGAAATCGAACAGCAGCGCGACGGCGATCAATCCGACCAGGACGGGAAGACCCAACGCAGCATCCACGGCGCGTTCCCTGCCCTAAACCTGTTCAATAACGATGCTGTTGATCTCGTTCGCGACGTCGTCGAAGCGATCGGCCACCTTCTCGAGATGGTCGTAGATTTCGACGCCGACGATGAAGTCCATCACACTGCCGTCGCGGTGCTTGAGGAACAACTCCTTCAGCCCGATGTCATGGAGGTCGTCGACGCGGCCTTCGAGCTTGGTTAGCTCTTCCGTGATCGCCGTCAGCATCGCCACGTTCGGGCCAATCGACTGCATCAGCGGCAGCGCACGTCCGACCAGATTGGCGCATTCGATCAGCAGCGCACCGATCTCGCGCATTGGTGGCTCGAAGGTGCGGACCTCGAACAGCATCACGGCTTTGGCCGTCTGCTGCATCTGGTCGATGGCATCGTCCATCGAAGTGATGAGGTTCTTGATGTCGCCGCGGTCGAACGGCGTGATGAAGGTGCGGCGCACCGCCGTCAGCACCTCACGGGTGATGTTGTCGGCATCGTTCTCGAACTGGTTGACGCGCTGGCAATAAACCGGCGTCTCCTCGCCGCCCTTCAGCACGCCCTGGAGCGCGATCGCGCCCTGGATCACGGTCTGGGCGTGGCGGTCGAACAGGTCGAAGAACCGTTCTTCCTTCGGAAGGAAAGCGCGAAACCATCGCATCATGGGGATAGTCTACCGGTTGGACATGGCCCGGCCCGAACGGACCGTCACAAAACCGTCATAGACCATTTTCGATCCGCGCGCGTGTCACCTCACGCCCGCGGAGCCGGATCATCCACCGCTTTCGCGCACCAATAGAATTGATGCGATATCAATGATCTAGAGCGACCTTCGGAGGTAATGTGCGACTTCGCCGACCAAACCGCGGCGGAAGGTGAGCACGCAGATCACGAAGATCGAGCCCTGGATCACCGTCACCCACTGGCCGAAGCCGGCCAGATATTGCTGCATGGCGATGATGACGAAGGCGCCGACCACGGGACCGAAAATGGTGCCGAGACCGCCGACCAGCGTCATCAGCACGACTTCGCCCGACATCGACCAGTGCACGTCGGTGAGCGAGGCGTTCTGCGCCACGAACACTTTCAGCGCGCCGGCAAAGCCTGCCAGCGTCCCCGACAGGACAAATGCGAGGAACTTGTACTGGTCGGTCCGGTAGCCGAGCGAGATGGCGCGCGGCTCGTTCTCGCGGATCGACTTCAGGACCTCGCCGAACGGCGAGTTGATGATGCGATAGATCAGCAGGAAGCCCGCGAGGAAGCCGACCAGCACGACGTAGTAGAGCACGGTCGGCTTCGACAGATCGAGCACGCCGAACATGTGCCCCTGCGGAATGCCCTGGATGCCGTCCTCACCATGGGTGAACGGTGCCTGGAGATAGATGAAGTACAGCAGCTGCGACAGTGCCAGCGTGATCATCGAGAAATAGATGCCCTGGCGGCGGATCGAGATGTAGCCGGTGATGAGCGACAGCCCGAACGCCGCGACGATGCCGACGAGGATGCCGAGTTCAGGCGGCAGCGCCCACACTTTCAGCGCGTGCGCGCTGCAATAGCCGGCGGTGCCCATGAACATCGCATGGCCGAACGACAAAAGGCCGCCATAGCCGATCAGAAGATTGAAGGCGCAGGCGAGCAGCGCGAAGCAGAGCGCCTGCATGACGAAGAACGGGTAGATGCCGCTGAACGGCACCGAGGCCAGTAGCAGCGCCATCACTACGAAGACGATCATCTCGTCACGCATCGCGCGCGGGGTCATCGGCAGCGTGTCGTCCGTCAAGGCTGTCATATCAGGCTGCCCTTCCTGTCAATCCCGTTGGCTTCACCAAGAGCACCAGCACCATCAGCACGAAGACGACGGTGTTGGAGGCCTCGGGGTAGAAATATTTGGTCAGGCCCTCGATCACACCGAGCGCGAAGCCGGTGATGATGGAGCCCATGATCGATCCCATGCCGCCGATCACCACCACCGCGAACACCACGATGATGAGGTCGGCGCCCATCAGCGGCCGGACCTGGTTGATCGGCGCCGAGAGCACGCCGGCGAGCGCGGCCAGGCCGACGCCGAGACCATAGGTCAGCGTGATCATGCGCGGCACGTTGATGCCGAAGGCACGCACCAGCGTTGGATTTTCAGTGGCGGCGCGCAGATAAGCACCAAGCCGCGTCTTCTCGATCAGGAACCAAGTGGCGATGCACACCACCAGCGAGAAGATGACGACCCAGCCGCGATAGATCGGCAGGAACATGAAGCCGAGATTCACGCCGCCCTTGAGCTGGTCCGGAATGGAGTAAGGCAGGCCGGACGAGCCGAAATAGTTCTGGAATACGCCCTGCACGATCAGCGCGATGCCGAAGGTCAGCAGCAGGCCGTAGAGATGGTCGAGCCCGGTCAGCCATTGCAGCATGGTCCGCTCCAGGATCATGCCGAAGATGCCGACGATGATCGGCGCCAGCAGCAGCGCCCACCAGTAACTGATGCCGCCGAGGTTCAGCAGGAAATAAGCGACGAAGGCGCCCATCATGTAGAGCGCGCCATGGGCGAAATTGATGATGTTGAGCATGCCGAAGATGACGGCAAGCCCGAGACTGAGCAGCGCGTAGAACGAGCCGTTGATCAGTCCCACCAGTAGCTGTGCGTAGAGAGCCTGCATCGATCCAGCACCCAGTCCCTTCGGCGTTCCCAAAGTAGCGCCCGCCGGTGAGTTGCCGGCGGGCTGTTGGTCTTACTTCTTAAGCAGCGCGCACTTGCTCTCGGAGAGCGGCGTGAAGGCCTGATCGCCCGGCACCGTGCCGACAAGCTTGTAGAAGTCCCACGGTCCCTTGGACTCGGAGGGCTTCTTCACCTCGAACAGATAGGCGTTGTGGATGGTGCGGCCGTTGGGCTGGATCTCGCCCTTGCCGAACAGTTCGTCTTCCGTCGGCATCGACTTCATCTTTTCGACGACCTTGACGCCGTCATGCGGATTGCCGCCGAGCGCGTCCAGCGCCTTGAGATAGTGGCGCACGCCCGCATAGACACCCGCCTGCACCATGGTCGGCATCGCGCCGTTCTTCATCTTTTCCGAGAACCGCTTGGAGAACGCCCGGGTCTGGTCGTTCATGTCCCAGTAGAAGGTCTCGGTGAAGTTCAGGCCCTGCGCGGTTTCCAGACCGATCGCCTTGACGTCGGTGAGGAACAAGAGCAGCGCCGCGAGCTTCTGGCCGCCCTTGACGATGCCGAATTCGGCGGCCTGCTTGATCGTATTGGTGGTATCGCCGCCGGCATTGGCAAGGCCGATGATCTTGGCCTTGGAGGCCTGGGCCTGGAGCAGGAAGGACGAGAAGTCAGGCGTGTTGAGTGGATGCTTGACACCGCCGACGACCTTGCCGCCGTTGGCGGCGATGACGGCGGTGGTGTCGCGCTCCAGCGCCGCACCGAAGGCATAGTCCGCGGTCAGGAAGAACCAGGTGTCACCACCGGCCTTCACCAGCGCCTGGCCCGTGGTGTGGGCCAGCATGTAGGTGTCGTAAGTCCAGTGCACGGTATTGGGCGAGCACTGCGCGTTGGTGAGGTCGGAGGTCGCCGCACCCGAATTGATGTAGACGCCGTTCTTTTCCTTCACGACGTTGTTGACGGCGAGCGCCACGCCGGAATTCGGCACGTCGACGATGATGTCGACCTTGTCGACATCGAACCACTGCCGCGCGATCGCGGTGCCGATGTCCGGCTTGTTCTGATGATCGCCCGAGATGATGTCGATCTTCCAGCCCTTCGCGGCGAGGCCGGAATCTTCCACCGCCATCTGGGCTGCGAGCGTCGAGCCGGGCCCGCCGAGGTCGGCATAGAGACCGGACTGATCGGACAGCGCACCGATCTTGACCGCCTTGTCCTGCGCGAAGGCTGCGCCAGCGGCGGTAACGGCCAACGCCGTGCCGAGCAACAACGATGCAATCGACTTTTTCATGCTACTTCCCTCGTGAATCTTCTCGTGACCGTCCGACCCTTGTCAGACATTTGGCCGTACTAAACGCCGAGATAGGTGTGGAGCTTGTCCATGTTGGCGGCCAGCTCCGCATTGGAAAATCCGTCAATGATCTTGCCGTGCTCGACGACGTAATAGCGGTCGGCGACGGTCGATGCGAACCGGAAGTTCTGCTCGACCAGAAGGATCGTGAAACCTTCCTTCTTCAGCCGCGCAATGGTGTGACCGATCTGCTGAATGATAACAGGCGCAAGACCTTCGGTCGGCTCGTCCAGCATCAGGAAGCTGGCGCCGGTGCGCAGGATGCGCGCAATCGCGAGCATCTGCTGCTCGCCGCCCGACAGCTTGGTGCCCTGGCTGTTGAGCCGCTCCTTCAGGTTCGGAAACAGATCGAAGATCTGTTCGAGCGGCAATCCGCCCGGGCGCACCACCGGTGGCAGCAACAAGTTCTCCCGCACATCGAGACTGGAGAAGATTCCACGCTCCTCCGGGCAGAACGCGATGCCCATGCGCGCGATCTTGTCGGAGGTCGCGCGGATAATGTCCTGGTTGTTGAACTTGATCGAGCCGGCACGCTTGCCGATGATGCCCATGATCGACTTCAGCGTCGTCGTCTTGCCGGCGCCGTTGCGCCCGAGCAGCGTGACGACCTCGCCCGCGTTCACGTCGAAATTGATCCCGTGCAGGATGTGGGACTCGCCGTACCATGCTTCGAGGTTGCGCACCTGGAGGATGTTGCCGCCGGTTGCGGTCTTCGCCGAAGCCTCGGCCATTGCAGTCTCAGGCATGACCGGCTCCCAGGTAGGCTTCCTTGACGCGTTCGTCCTTGGTGAGTTCGCTGTAGTGACCCTGCGCAAGCACCTGCCCGCGCGTCAGCACGGTGATGATGTCGGAGAGATTGGCCACGACGCTCAAATTGTGCTCGACCATCAGGATGGTGTATTTCGCCGAGATGCGCTTGATCAGCGCCGCGATCTTGTCGATGTCTTCGTGGCCCATGCCGGCCATCGGCTCGTCCAGCAGCATCATCTCCGGATCGAGCGCGAGCGTGGTTGCGATCTCGAGCGCGCGCTTGCGTCCATAGGCCATCTCGACCGCAGGCGTGTTGGCGAACTCGCTGAGACCCACATCGTTCAACAATTCACGCGCGCGGTCGTTGAACTGATTCAGCACCGACTTGGAGCGCCAGAAATCAAAGGAGCTGCCGTGCTGGCGCTGAAGCGCGACACGGACATTCTCCAGCGCGGTCATATGCGGAAATACCGCCGATATCTGGAACGAACGCACCAGCCCCAGGCGCGCGACATCGGCCGGCGCCATCGCGGTGATGTCCTGTCCCTTGTACAGGATTTTTCCGGCAGACGGTTTGAGGAACTTGGTCAGAAGATTGAAGCACGTCGTCTTGCCAGCGCCGTTCGGGCCGATCAACGCGTGAATACTCCCACGGCGGACCTTGAGCGCAACGTCGCGGACGGCGAAGAAGCCCGCGAACTCCTTGGTCAAGCCTTCCGTTTCGAGAATGAACTCATCGGCCAAACAGATTTCCCCCTGCCCGCGCGACACGCGTGGCTGTCCTTGTTGCTTCGGCTTTCCGGAGGCCTTGGAGCCTTCCCGGAACGCCGCCTCCGGGCGCGGAATATGCCGGAGGTGACGGGGGTTAGGCAAGGCGGAAAGCTGAGCAGGTCAGGCCTCCGGCCGGGAGTCTTATGCTCCCTTAGTTGGAGGTTTTGTGATGTCGCCTGCCGGCCTTCCGGTTCGCAAGACACCGGTCATCAAGCCGTCGTTAACGGTCTTTGGTCCCGCGCGCCAGCCTTCATCAAAAAATTTACCGCTACGGCGATCATGTACGGGTTTCATCCGCCGGGAATATTGTTTTGGATTTCACCAGCGCCCCTCCCTCCGCCGTCAAGTCGATCAAGCAGCGTGACCTGCTCAACACGTGGCTGCGACTTTATGCGCGCCAGCAGACTGCGCCGGCGATCTGGGAGTATCAGCCCGCGCGGCTCGAGGAAGAGCTGTCCGATCTCATCTACTACACGGTGGACAATTCGACGCCGACGCCGCGCCTGACCATTCAGAGCGAGGGCACGCGGATCTCACGCGCCTACGGCCATACCGGCAAGGGAATTCTGCTGGAGGACTATGTCGGGCCGCGGCTCGCGCCCTACGTGATGCCGGTCTATCACGAATGCGTCGCGCGCGGGCTTCCGGTCTACAGCGTAGCCGACGTCGACGACATCTACGGCCGCATCGTTGCCTATGAACGGCTGCTGCTGCCTTTCCGGACCGACGACAAGGTCAGCCACGTCATCGCATCGCTCAAGACCTTCTGCGAGGACGGCGGCTTCGAGATCAAGAATCTGCTGCGCGGAAATGACGCGCTGCCGCGGCCGAAACTGCGCATGGTAATCAACCGCGATCTGTTTCACCGCGCGCCCGGACGTATCGCGGCCGCTGACGTCGTCGAATTCGCCGATCAGCCCGGCGGTCCGAGCGTCACCGCCGAGATCATCGAGCTGAACTAGCTTTTGCGCGATTTGGCGCCGACTTCCTTGTCGTAGATGTCCGGCTTGAAGCCCACCAGGAGCTTGCCGCCAACCTCCAGCACCGGCCGCTTGATCATCGATGGTTGCGCTAGCATCAGCGCGAGCGCCTTCTTCTCGGTCAGGCCTTCCTTGTCGGCATCCGGCAGCTTCTTGAAGGTGGCGCCGGCGCGATTGAGCAGCGTCTCCCAGCCGAGCTTGTCGCTCCATTGCATGAGCTTGTCCTTCTCGACGCCGGCAGCCTTGTAATCGTGGAACTCGTAGGTGACGCCATGGCTGTCGAGCCAGGTGCGCGCCTTCTTCATGGTGTCGCAGTTCTTGATGCCGTAGATGATGTTGGGCAAGACGGTCCTCGCGTATGCGTCGTGACGTGCTGTGGCGTTGTACGAAACTCCGCTTCGCGCGACAATATTGCCAACGACGCTTTCGACATCTTCCGAACGGACACACCATGCACGTCACCCACGATCCCACAGCAATCGCCTCGCCGACCATCGACTTCAACACGTTCCTCGCGGTCGATATCCGCGTCGGCACCATCGTCGATGCAAAACCGTTTCCCGAGGCGCGCAAGCCGGCCTGGCGGCTGTGGATCGACTTCGGCCCGGCCATCGGCGTGCGCAAGAGTTCGGCGCAGATCACCGAGAACCACCCGCTCGAGACGCTGGTCGGACAGCAGGTCGCGGCTGTCGTCAATTTCCCGCCGCGCCAGATCGGACCTGTCGTCTCGGAGGTGCTGACGCTCGGCTTTCCCGACACCGACGGCAAGGTCGTGCTGATGCAGCCAAGCAAGCCGGTGCCGAACGGCGGCCGGCTGTTCTAGCGGCAGGTATTGCCTTCGCCGGCCGGCCCCCTTCATCCTCCTGTTTCATCGGCCCAGCGGCCGGGACTTGACCAAAATCTTCTTTGCCGATAAAAATGACTGACTGATCGTTTTTTATTATATGCGGCTCTGTTCAAACTGCTCCCCGCAATTCCTTAAAAAAGATCGACCTGTCAGTTATTTACGGACAAGACGGATGCCCAAGATCAGCGACAAGAAGCGTGAAGACCGGCGTCAGCAGATCCTCGAAGCGGCGCTCGCCTGCTTTTCGGAAGACGGATTCCACCAGACCGGCATGGCCGACATCGTCAAGCGGTCGGGCCTGAGCCACGGCGCGGTCTATCTCTACTTCCAGAGCAAGGACGATTTGATCGAGGCGCTGGCCGACGACCGGCATCGCCGCGAGGCCGTGCTCAACTCGGTCGCGCAAGGCTCCGGCGATCCGATCGAGGGACTGCACGCGCTGGTCCGCGTCTATGCACAATGGCTCACCGATCCCGCGGGCGAAGCGCGGCGCCGCGTCGGCATTCATGGCTGGGCCGAGGCGCTGCGCAACCGCCGGGTCCGCACCAGCGTCGTCGAAGGCATCGACATGCCGCGCGCGCTGATCGTGGCCCTGGTCGAGCGCGCCCAGCACGACGGCCTGATCAAGCGCGACCTCGGCGCGGATGCGATCGCGCGCGTGCTGGTCGCGATCTTCCAGGGCTTTGTGCTGCAAAAATGCTGGGGCGAGGATTTTGACGTCGCAGCCTGCATGGCGACCGTCACCGGCGTGATCGACGGCTTTCGTACGACCAAGCCCGATATCAAGCGACGAACGAGGACGTGAGCGATGTCCGGAATTCACGACCTCCTAGCCGGTGCCGGCGTCGGTCTCATCGGCGGACTCACATCGGGCTTCATGGGCACCAGCCCCGGTGGCGGCCTCGTCATCTTCACCGTGCTGCTGCTTGGCGCGGAGCAGCACGTCGCGCAAGGAACCTCGCTGATCACGCAGGTGCCGCCGACAGGCCTCGCCGGCGTGCGCCGCTACTGGCAGAACGGCAACCGCAGCCCATTGCTGTGGATTGCCTGGATCGGCGTCGGATTTCTCATCGGCGGCGCGGGCGGCGGCTATGCCGCGGCCGCCGTCTCCGACGAGGTTTTGCAATGGACCTACGTCACCTATCTCGTCGCGCTGATCGCGCTGCTGATTCTGCGCCGTGACCGCAAGGACAGCGACAGCGACGCTCGCGATCGCGACCAACTGCCCTGGCTCCCCCTGCTCCTCATCGGCGTGCTTGCCGGCTTTTCCTCCGGCTTCATGGGTATTGGCGGCGGGCTCGCGATCACGGTCAGCCTCGCCGCAGGGCTGCGCGTGCCGCAGCATCAGGCGCAGCTCGTCAGCCTCATTTTCTCGGTCATCCCGACCAACATCCCGGCTGCGTGGATCTACTGGAGCAAGGGACTGATGGTCGGCTGGCCGGCCATCATCGGCATCGTTGCCGGCCTCTGGATCGGCACCGATCTCGGCGCCCGCGCGGCGAACGGCGTCAGCAAAGCGGTGCTGCGCCGAACCATGATCGGGCTCGTCGCCCTGATGGCGCTCTACATGAGCTACAAGGCGCTGAGCTAGTTTTACGGACGCTTTGGGATGTTGAGCCCACGCTCAACGGCCGGACGTGCCAGCCCGCGCTCGAGCCAGGAGCCGACCGATTTGAACTGGCTGAATTCGACGAGATCGCCGGCGCCGTAAAAGCCGATGAGGTTGCGTACCCAGCCAAGCATGGAGATGTCGGCAATGGTGTAGTCGTCATCCATGAACCATTGCCGGCCGGCGAGATGCGTCTCCATCACGCCGAGCAGGCGCTTGGCTTCGCTGACGTAGCGGTCGCGCGGACGCTTGTCCTCAAAATCCTTGCCGGCGAATTTGTGGAAGAAGCCGACCTGGCCGAACATCGGCCCGATGCCGCCCATCTGGAAGTGCACCCACTGGATGGTCTGGTAGCGCCGCGCGGCGTCCTGCGGCAGCAGCTTGCCGGTCTTCTCCGCGAGATATTGCAGGATCGCACCGGACTCGAACAGCGGCAGCGGCCTGCCGCCGGGGCCGTTGGGATCGAGGATCGCCGGGATCTTGCCGTTCGGATTGAGCGAGAGGAATTCAGGCGTCTTCTGGTCGTCCTTGGCGAAGTCGACGAGATGGACCTCGTAGGGCAGCCCGATCTCCTCCAGCATGATCGAAACCTTGACGCCGTTCGGCGTCGGCAGCGAATAAAGCTGAAGCAACTCCGGATGCTTGGCAGGCCAGCGCTTGGTGATCGGAAAGACGGAGAGATCGGACATCGGGACCTACAATCTGCTGTTGAAGCGCATCTAATCTAGGTGAGGCGCAGTATGACACAAGCCTCAACAATTGATCTCCATCCGCAGACCACGCGGATCGATCTCATCCCCGCCGACGCGCTGCGTGCTGTCCCGCGCCGCGACCGCGCAGGCGCAGGCATCGATGAGATCGTCACGGCCGATTCCGGTGCCGTGGCGCTGCGTCAGCCATTTCGGGAGCTTGGTGAAGCCGCGCTGCGCCAGCAGTGTGATGCGCTGCTCGTGGCCTTCCGCCGATGTCTTCTTCGCAAGCCGGGCTCGCCCTGCGAGATTCCAGAAGATCAGTTCCGGATGAGCCTCGCCGATCGTCGCCTGCCGCGCCGGCGTCATGATCTCGTCGACCTCCCTGATCTTGTCCCTGATGTTCCAGAGCTGCGCCGAGACGCCCCTTCCCTTGCCTTCGTGCTCCCAATAGTGCCGATTGGCTGCGGCCATATCGGGAAATGTCCAGAGATCGCGGCGGGCCCCGAGGAACACGGCGGGGCCCACCATTTCACGCGCGCGCAGGTCGCAATTCCGATAGCCGCTCGGCTTCAATCCGATCGGCATGTCGATCATCGCGCGCGCATGCGGCACTGCGAGCAGCCGCGTGAGGCCCGGCGAATAGTCGAAGCCGTGATCGCCGCGATCATCGATCCACGCGGCAACCCAACCGAAGCGAAATCCGTCGAGACCGAGATAGTTATTCACGCGTCCGATCCCGCCGCCAACCAACGCTCGCTCATCCCGTGCTCTGATGTTGCTCAAACAGCCGTTGCGCCAGCAGCGCGTGGCCGAGCGTGCCACCGGCGCGCACCGCCGCCGCGATCATGGCGGCTTCCGCCACCTCCTCGCGCGTGGCGCCGGCCTTCGCCGCCTGCGCCGTATGCACGTCGAGGCAATAGGCGCATTGCGTGGTGAGCGCGACCGCGAGCGAGATTAGCTCGCGATATTTTGGCGGAATCAGTCCGTCCTTGCGCTCGACCGCGTGGTTGAATGCGAGGAATGCGTTGGCTTCGACTGGCGCCAGCGCGACGAAGGCCGGGATCGTTTTCAGATCGACAGGGGTTTGATAATCGGTCATGGCTCATCTCGTCAGATATTCGCGCATCAGGGCGCGGGCGCGATGCAGGCGCGCTTTCACGGTCTGTCGCGTTGCACCGAGCGCTTCGGCAATTTCATCGATGGTCATTTCCTTGACGTCGCGCATCAGCGCGACATCGCGGTAGTGCAGTGGCAGCGCCTCGAAGGCCGCGGCAACGTCGAGCCGCAGATCGGCCTCGGGCCGCGACAGCAGCGCGGCCTCCGCCTGGCCCTCATCGATCGACGGCGCGAGGCCCGCCTTGCGCGCGAGCCGCAGGCATTCGCGGCGAACGACGCTGAACAGCCACGCCGAAAACGCCAGTAGTGATCGGATCGTGCCGACATGCCGGAACAGGATCCACAGCGTTTCCTGCGCCGCGTCCTCGGCGTCCGCCGAGTTACGGCAGGTCGCGCGTGCGTAGCGGCGGATATCGGGCTGTGCCGTCTCGAGCAGACGGGCGATCGCCTGGGGATCGCCGAGCCGCGCCGCCTCGAACAGGTTTGGCGAGATCACAACCGCGCTCACGACACGCCTCCCCTGCCAATCCCGGCCATGGCACACATCGGGCAATAGCCGACGAGGCCGGTCACCGCGAAGGCGGCACCGCCGAGCGCGATCAGCCAAGCCGGCGCACCCGTGAGATAGACCAACGCCGCGATCGCCACGGCGATCCCTGCGGCCACCCGCACCGCCTGGTGCAGGCCGCCGATATTCTTCCTGTAAAATGCCATCACATCCTCCAACACGAGCCGAGGCGGACTGCCTCGACCATGAAGAGGGCGCGATCGCGCAAAAGGATTCGCGGGCGCCTGCAATTTTTCCGCGGTCAGCCTCCGACCGCCTGGTAGGCCAGGCGCTTGAACTCGAAGAAGAACGGATTCCAGAACCCCAGATGGCGCTGGGCCATCAGGACGCCGGCGGTATTGGCCTCAGGGCAAATCCACCAATGGGTGCCGGCGAGCCCGCCCCACTGGAATTCGCCGGGGGAATTCGGGGGATCGAACTGCGTCGGCGCGAAGGTGACGGCACCGCCGAGGCCAAAGCCCTTGCCGGGCATCGGCCCGAGATTGGCGAAGCGGATGACCTGCCCCTCCGGCAATTGATTGGTCATCATCTGCCGCAGCGTCTCCGGCTTCAGCAGCGCCTCCGGCCCAAGCACCAGGGCGCGCACCAGCGCGAGCATATCCGGCAGGGTCGAGACCAGCCCGCCGCCGCCCGACAGCCGCGGGAACGGCCGTCGATAGGCCTGCGGATAAGGCAGATTGTCGGCGCGGGTGAGGCCCGGCTTCGTCGGATCAAGTACGTCGGCGCCGGTATAGTGCGCGACCAACCTACCCTGCTGCGCTTCGGGCACGGAGAAGCCGGTATCGGTCATGCCGAGCGGATCGAATATTCGCGCCTTGAAGAAAGCGTCGAGTGATTTGCCCGAGACGACTTCGACCACGCGGCCGAGCACGTCGGTCGCCACCGAATATTCCCAGCTCGTGCCGGGATGATAGGACAGCGGCAGATCGGCGAGCTTGTCGATCATGTCGGTCAGCGGTGTCAACGGATTGAGCACGCGCGCATCGTTGTAGCCTTTGAACAGCACCGTGCCGGGATCGAAGATGCCGTAGCTGAGACCGGAGGTGTGGGTCAGAAGCTGCCGGATCGTGATCGGGCTTTTCGCCGGCTCGACATCGGCGAGGCTCGAAGCGCCCAGCTTCAGCACCTTGCGATTGCCAAGCTGCGGCAGGAATTTTTCGATCGTGTCATCGAGCCCGATGCGGCCCTCCTCGACCAGCAGCATGATCGCGGAGGTGACGAAAATCTTGGTGTTGGAGAAGGCGCGGAAGACATGGTCGGGCCGAAGCGCGGTCTTGGCCTCGCGATCGGCAAAGCCGACGCATTGCTGGTCGACCACCTCGCGTCCGCGCAGCACCGCCCAGGACACGCCGGGGACGATCTCCTGATCGACGTAGCGCTGCATCGCCGTCCGCACAGCGGAAAAATCTGGGGCCTTATTTGCTGTTCTGGCGTCCATAAATAGTCCTCTCCCCGAACTGGTTGCGATGGATATAGCAGCGAATCGACCCTGTGGAAGCCCACTCGCGCGAGGCGTGGGCGGCGCCGGTAATTCCCGCATTTTTGTTTCGCTGCGTGTTCACACCCGTGCGAGCAACACAACGAAAACCCCAGCAACCCTTGCGGCAAGACCTCATTAAGCGCGCGACCTTTAGCCTCACGGTCATGTTCAGCGTATCCCAGACTTCATCAAGGATGACCGCCAATGACCTCGATCTCTGCAACGACCACCAATTCCTATTCCCCGCTCGATCGCCTCAAGAGCGAGCTCACCAAGGAAGTCTCGGCGGGCACCATCTCTTCGAGCGATGAGTCCGCGCTCTCGTCCGCGCTCGACGACATCGATTCGTCGCTCAAGAGCGGCGCATCGAGCGCGAGCTCCTCGTCGCCGCCCTCGGCTGACGAGATGCAGTCCAAGATCGACGATCTCATCCAGAACGAGGTGTCGAGCGGCAAGCTGACCAGCGACCAGGCCAGTGAGCTGAAAAACGTGTTCGCCAACACCTTCTCAGGCAGTGCCAATGGCGCCGGTGGACCGCCGCCGCCGCCCGATGGCAGCAGCGACTCATCGAGCACGAGCAGCACTAGCAGTACGGACTCGACCTCTTCTTCAGATTCCTCGTCCAGCTCGTCTTCGACCACCACCGCGGAGCTGATGAAGGAGCTGATCTCGCTGCTCCAGAACGCAACCAGCCAGTCGAGCTCCTACAGCTCCAGCGGCAACTCGGCGTCCTCCAACGCATCGAGCGCGCTGCTCGTCGACTACACGACTTAAGATCGGCGGCCCGGCGCACTATCGCCGGGCCATCACCCCTGCTTCATCAACGCCGTGACGTGCAGACGACGGCGGATGTGCATGCCCTGGCGCTGATAGAGCGCAATGGCGGAATTGTTGTTCGAGAACACATGCAGGAACGGAATCTCGCCGCGCGCCTCGATCTGGCGCGCGACGGCTGCGAGCAGCGCCTGTGCGTAGCCGCGCCCACGATAGTCGGGGTGCACGCAGACCGCAGTCATCTCGACGAACTTTCCCGGCTTCATGCGCTCGCCCGTCATCGCGACCAGCTCGCTGCCGGCGCGAATGCCGAGGAACGTGCCGAGCTCATGCGTTCGCAACGCGAACGGCCCGGGCTTGGTCAGCGCCGTCAGCGCCATCATCGCGGGAACGTCGGCCTGACCAAGTGTAACAATCTCGGCGTCGCGAAGCGGACTGTCCGCAGGCGATCCGATCATCTGCTCGCCGGTCTCGGTCAGCACGACCTTGAAGCCCGAGGGAACATAGACCGGCTCTGGCGTGAACAGCGCGGCGACTTGCGAGGGCGACATGAGATCACCGAGCGCGGCAAAGCTTGCCGCGGACATGTCGACCATGTCGGCGAACGGCGTCATGTCCACGGGATAGCGCAGCGCCCGCGGGCCGCCTTCGGCCAGATGCTTATGGCTCGTCGTCAGCGCGCTCCAGATCGGACGATCCAACGCCTCATCGCTGTCGGACACCGGCCTAGTCCTTGTCGAAGCTGACGATCACGGCGGCGTTGGCGATGAGGATGGGGTCGTTGGCCTGCTCCGTGGCCGAGGGGATCTCCAGCCCGCCCTTGACCGCGTTAACGGTCACGGTGCCGTAGGGAAGCTCCTTGGCAACCGCCTCCTTGTCGACGGCTTCGGGATTGGGCACGCCGATGGTGACGTCGACGAACATGTCGTTCGCGGTCTTGTCGATCATCCGGAAGAAACCGAGGCTCGAATGCCGGATCGCATCCGACACCGCCCGCTTCGCCGCCTTGGTGGCGTCCCTGCCGTGAACGTCGACGCCCATGCCCATCTCGGTGATACAGCGAACGCGAGTCATTTCATATTCCTGTGATTGGTTGGATGATCGGGAGTGTCGGCGATCGGGAATCGCGAGACGAGTAGGCTCGCAACGACGGTGTGGGAACAGCGTCGCTCCATCAACTCACGCCTTCACCTTCTCATGCGCCCGCAGCTCGTCGACCAGCACGCGCACATTCTCCGAATAGTCGATCGGAATCACGACCAGATGCACGCCGCCCTCCTTGAAGGCCGCGTCCAACGTCGGGCCGAAGCTGTCGATGCTTGCGATGCGGTGGCCCTTGGCGCCATAGGCCCTGGCATACAGCACAAAGTCGGGATTGCCGAAGGTCATGCCGTAATCAGCAAAGTGATCGACGGCCTGCTTCCAGCGGATCATGCCGTAGGCGTTATCCTCCAGCACCAGCACGACGAGATTGAGCTTGAGGCGAACGGCGGTCTCCATCTCCTGGCTGTTCATCATGAAGCCGCCGTCGCCGGCGACCGCGAGCACGCGGCGATCGGGATAGAGCATCGCAGCCATCATCGCCGACGGCAGACCGGCGCCCATCGTCGCCAGCGCATTATCAAGCAGCAGCGTGTTGGCGACGCGGGTGCGGTAGTTGCGCGCGAACCAGATCTTGTACATGCCGTTGTCGAGCGCGACGATGCCGTTCTCCGGGATGACCTGGCGGATGTCGTGCACGATGCGCTGCGGCGTCGGCGGCCAGCGCGTCTCAGTGGCGCGGTCGGCGATGTGGCTGAGGATCTCTTCGCGCAACGGCAGCAGCGCCGCCGCCTGCGGCAGCTTGCCCTCGAGCCGGTCGGCCAGAAGCTCGAGGCTCGGGCCGACGTCGCCGACGACCTCCGCGTCGGGAAAGTAGACCAGCTCGACACTCGCCGTGGTGTAGCTGACGTGAATCACCTTCGGCCCCGTTGGCCCCATGATGAAGGGCGGCTTCTCGATCGGGTCATGGCCGATCGCCACAATCAGATCGGCGGCGTCGATGGCGTCGTGAACATAGTCGCGCTCGGACAGCGCTGCGGTGCCCATGTAGAGATTGGTGCCGCCGGGAACGGTGCCCTTGCCCATCTGCGTGGTGAAGAACGGAATGCCGGTCCGCCGCACGAAGCTGGCGATGCCGTGGGTCGAGTGCGGCCGGCTGGTCGCAGCCCCCATCATCACCAGCGGGCGCTGTGCGGCCAAGATCATTTCGGCGGCACGGTCGAGCGCGGCGCGGTGGGCAACGGGAATCTCGATCGGGTGGATGTGGATCACGGGAACGGCCGGCACCTCGTCGCCCGCGATGTCTTCGGGCAGTTCCAGATGCACCGGACCCGGCCGCTCCTCCATCGCCACGCGAAAGGCATCGCGCACCACGGTCGGAATCGAGGAGGCGCTGATGATCTGCCGTGAGAGCTTGGTCAGCGGCTTCATGGTTGCAACCACGTCCACGATCTGGAAGCGCGCCTGCCGGCTGCTCATGATCGGCTTCTGCCCGGTGATGAGAATCATCGGCATCCCGCCGAGATGCGCATAGGCCGCGCCGGTCGACAGATTGAGCGCGCCCGGGCCAAGCGTGGAGAGGCAGACGCCGGGCTTGCCGGTCAACCTTCCATGCGTGGCGGCCATGAAGGCAGCGGCCTGCTCGTGGCGGGTCAGGACCAGCTCGATTTTGGACGTGCGCAGCGATTCGACGAGGTCGAGATTTTCCTCGCCGGGAACGCCAAAAATCCGGTCGACGCCTTCGTTCTCCAGCGCCGCGACGAACAGGTCCGATCCTTTGACTTTACGTTCCTGTTCGCTCATGCCGCCTCTCCAGTGACGATGTCCGCTCCTGCACACCGCAGGAACTCGGCGCGCATCGTAACCGCGTGGCGTTCAGGCACAACTCACAATGCAGCTGGCTTTTCAGGTTGCACGAATTTTCTCAGCATCCATCGCTCTCGCGGCGGCCATCACTTCACCTTCAGTGACAGCTCCGTTCCACCCTTGAGCGGCAGCGTCATCGACACAAAACCGTTGCTGGGATCGCGGATATAGGCGAGATAGTCGGGCTCGGCATTGTCGTTCATGACATAGCCGCCGACGAGCAGCTGCGGCGCGACGATCTCGATCACCTCGCGGGCGAGCGAGGGACCGCCCTCGCCCGGCCAGCCGTCGATCAGGACAAAGTCGACGGGGCCGCCGAGATCGCGCAGCGTCTTGCGGGCGTCGCCTTCGCGGATCTCGGCATAGTCGGCCAATCCGGCCTCAGCGAGATTGCGCTTGGCGGCTTCGACCTTGGCCGGCACGATCTCGGAGCCGATCACGGTGCCGCCGCCATTGTCGCGAATGGCCGCCGCGAAATAGAGCGTCGACATGCCGACCGAGGTCGCGAACTCGGCCACGCGGGTGGCACGCAGGCCGCGGCACAGCAGGTAGATCAGCTCGCCCTGCTCGGGATGGATCGAAAAGCCCTGCTGCGCATAGGCGTGAGGATCGCGGGTGTTGAACGAGCTCCGCGGGCCGCCGCCGGAGGGCCGTTGCCGCGCGCCTTGCAGGCGCGCGATCACGGCGTTGACACGCGGATCTTGAATCGGGCTGTGCAGCCGATCAGTCATGTCCTGCTTCCCTTGCGTCACTTGCTTTCCTTGCCGAGGATTTCCGCGGCTGCACGCTCCAGAATTCCGGCGATGCGACGCGCCTCGGCGGAATCGCTGCCGTGCTTGGAACGCAGCGCGCGCTTGAGGTTGTGGCGGGCGCGGTGCATCTCGTCCGAGGCATCGGTATCGAGATCGCTGACGCCGGCAAAGGCCTCGCGCACCTCATCCATGCGGCGCCCGATCCGCGACAGCGCCTGGAGGATCGCATCAGCGGTGCCGCGCTGCTCGGCGAGATAGGCCTCACCCTGCGGCGTGATGCTGTAGAGTTTTCGGCCGCCATCCTGCGCGACGCTCGCGTGACCGACCTCTTCCAGATAGGTCAGCGCCGGATAGATCACGCCGGGGCTAGGTGTGTAGAACCCCTCCGAGCGCTCCTCGATGATCTTGATCAGCTCGTAGCCATGCGCGGGCTTTTCGGCGAGCAACGCCAGGATCACGAGCTGGAGGTCCTGCGAGGACAGCCGCCGTGCGCCCGGAAAGTCGTCGCCCCCGCGCCCGAAAAAGCCATGCCCGCCACGGCCGAAGCGATGCCGTCCGCCGTGCCGGCCCATGGCGAAATGGGCGAAGTGGCCAAAGTGGAAGTCTCTGCTGTCTCGGTGTTTGCCGAACATATCTTACGTCTCCTTCTCAAAACATATCTTACGATATGTTTTTCGATACTCGAGATGCAAATCACGGGTCCGTGATCGGCTCGCCGGCCTGGAGCCGCAACTGCCGGCCGCTACTCTGCGGCCTCACTGTGGGGAACGCCCTGCTCGACCTCGAGCTGGAGGATGTCGTTGAAGCGATTGAAGGCGCCGCACAGCGCGATGCGCCAGGTCAGCTCGACGATCTGCGCTTCCGAGAAGTAGACGCGCAGCCGGGCAAAGATCTCGTCGCGGGTCCTGTTCCAGTTGTTGGTAACCGCAATCGCATATTCGACGACGAGCTTGTCGAGCTCATCGAGTTCAGGATGATCCTTGTAGTCGACGAGACGGGCGGCGCCCTCCTCCGACACACCCTGCACTGCGAGCTTGGGCGCATGGTGCGAGACGCAATAGTCGCATTTGTTCAGGAGCGACACCGTGACCAGCGCGAGCTCGAGATGACGCTTCGAGATCATGCCTTCGCTGGCGAGATCGACCAGCAGCGACCACATGTGCTTGAAGATCGGTGCGCGATGCGCCATCACACCGGCCTGGTTCTCGAACGCGCCATAGGTCGTCATCTTGTCCCACAGCGGCCGCAGTGTTTCCGGCAGATCGTCCCTGGTCTTGATCGACACGCGCGACATGGCATTCCATCCTCGGTTGGAACATGCATGCTGCCACAAAGGTGCGCCGATGTCCGCTATTGCAATCGCATGACTCCCAAGACCTTTGAGGCCCGCTGCCTGCGCCTGCCCGCCGCCACCAAGGTGGTGCAGTGGGAAGGCACCTCCGTGTTCAAGGTCGGCGGCAAGATGTTCGCGCTGAGCGGCGGCTTCACCGCAAGCTACATGTTCAAGACCGCGGACATGGCCTACGCGATGCTGATCGAGCACGGTGTCGCGCGGCCGGCGCCATATCTCGCGCGGGCCAAATGGGTGCAGTTGGTGAGGAACGACGCGTTGCCGGATGCGGAACTGACGGCATATCTCGCGCAGGCCCACGCCCTGATCGTGGCAAAGCTCACGCGCAAGGCCCGCAAGGAGCTTGGGCTTGCCTCACCCGAGGAGGCGCGGAGATAACGATCACCACGTGCAGCCGGCCAGCCACTCGCGGTGACATTGAGCTTTCATCCTCCCCCGATATACTGCGCATCCTGGATTCGGTTTAGGACATCGGCGTGGCGATTGATCTGAAGGCGGTCGAGCAACTCGCTACCGATCAATCCTCGCTCAAGGCGGCCGCCAGTCTTGCCAAGCCGGCCAAATGGTCCGGCGTCGGCGGCAGCGCGGATGGCGCGCTGATCTGGGGCGAATGCGCGGGCTCCGGCGCCAACCCCTACCGCGTGATGGCTGACCTGCGCGACCTCGGCAACAAGTGCACCTGCCCGTCGCGCAAATTCCCCTGCAAGCACGTGCTCGGCCTGCTGTGGCTCAACGCGGAAGCCATCGTGCCGTTTGCGCCAGCCGATACGCCGGCATGGGTCAGCGACTGGCTCGGTCGCCGGCGCGGCACATCCGCGGCCAGGCCTGCGAACGTTGCACCATCCGGTGACGCGAAAGATTTGCGTGCCGCGCGCGCCCTCGAAGCCGAAGCCGCCGAAGACCCGAAGGATGCGGCGCGGCGCGAGGCCCAAGCCGCCAAACGAAACGAAGAGACGGAGCGCGCCATCCTCGATGCTCTGGATGCACTCGAACAATGGATCGGCGACCAGCTGCGCTTGGGACTGGCGGGCTTCATCGACGATGCCACGGCGCGATGCCGGCGGATCGCGGCGCGGCTGGTCGACGGCAAGGCCGCGGTGCTCGCCGGCCGTATCGACGAACTACCGTCCCGCCTGCTCGCGCTTGAAGCAGGCGACCGGCCGCGCGGCGCGGTCGTCGAGCTCGGCAAGCTGGTGCTGCTCGCGCGCGCCTTCCGCGCCACGCCGCGCGATGCCGAGATCAGGCGCGCCGTCGCAACCTCGGAGACCCGCGAGACAGTCCTGGCCGATCCGCAAGCCCTGCGGGTCGATACCCAATGGGAGGTGCTCGCTGAGCAGGTGCAGACGCGCCGCGACGGGCTGGTGTCGCAGACCACATGGCTGCTCAATCTCGCCGCTGCCGGTCCGCGCTTTGCCATGCTGCTCGACTTCTTCCCGGCAAGTGCCGGTCGGCGCGGCTCGGTCTTCACACCGGGCGTGCGCTTTCGGGGCGAGCTGGTCTTCTATCCCTCGCAACAGCCGCTTCGCGCCCTGCTCGTCCGGCGCGACGCCGCGGAAGAGACGTTGACGCTCGAATGGCCCGCGCCCGACGAGGTGTTCTCCGACGCGTTGACACGGCCGCTGCTGGCCGAACCTTGGACGATCGATATTCCGCTGCTGCTGCCGCAGGGGCGGTTCGCGCGCGACGATGCAGGGCATGCCTGGTGGCGATCCGGCGATGGCACCGCCACATTGCCGGTCGCGAGCAACGCGGAGGGCCTGCTTTGCGGGACCGATCTCACGCGCACCGCCGCGATCTGGTCGGGCAACCGGCTCACGATCCTCGCCGCACAGACCCCGTGGGGGCGGATCGGCAGCCATGACTGACGCACTCATTGCCGATGCAATCTACGATGCGATGGGCACGGTGTTGACGCGCTGGACCATGGGATCGGCGGCCGCACCAGCAGCCTCGTTCTGGCGCGCCGAGCTTGGCGAGGATCCAGCCGAAGCGGAGTTGCGGCTGCTCGCTTTGTCGGGCCAGTTCCTCGGCATCGCGGTGACGGCTGAGCCGGCATCGACGCTCCGCATCCTGCCCGACATTCCCACACTCGCCTTGCCGACCTTGCCCGAGGCGTTGCGTCCGCTGGCGCGCCGAATCCTCACGGCGAAGAAGCTGGCGCAGGGCAAGACCGAGCTCGTCGACTTTCTCGCCGCGCGCGGCTGGACCACGCATCCCGCCGACTGGATGCCCGAGGGCGGCGATGATGACGCGCCCGACGTCTACGCACCGTGGCGCGACTGGGCGGACATTGCAGCGTCCAACAATGCCGCGTGGCAGCAGACCAACGACCACATCAACGCCGGCAATTGGGACGATTTCTGGCCGGCCGCGCGCAAAGTCGCACTGGCCGAGCTGCGACGGCGCGATCCCTCCGCGGCCCGCGCGGTGCTGGAGGCGAAGCTCGGTCACGAAGGCGCCGACACACGATTGCGCCTGCTGTCACTGTTGTCCGAGCGGCTGTCCGATGACGATATCGCTTTCCTTGAAGCCATCGTGGCGGATGACCGTGCGCCCAAGGTCAAGGCGCTTGCGGCCTCGCTGCTCGCACGTCTCGGCCACGGTGCCGGGATCGGTGAGGATGCCGCCGAGCTCGCCGGCTTTTTCTCGGTGAAGACCAAGGGGATCTTGCGCCGCTCGCGCGTCATCGAGGCGGAGCGTCCCAAGACGCCAGCGCAATGGCAATGCCGCAAAGCGTTGCTCGATGGCGCCGGTCTCGCATCGTTTGCGGGCGCGCTCGGTATCACGCCGCAAGAGCTGATCGCCGCCTGGGACTGGAATGTGGATCCGGCCGCCGACACGGCGCTGATCAACCTGATCGTGGCAACCGGAACCGATGCGCAAGTCGCGGACGCGGCGAAGGCCATCGGTGAGCACGATGCGACCGGCCTCATCGTTGCGCTCGCGCCGCGGCTCGCACCCGCCGAGCGCGCAAGACAGGCCGAAGCCGCCATGAACGCGCACGGCATCCGGTTCGAACTGACGCAAGCGATGGCCGGACCCGCAGCGCGGCTCAACGATCCGCTGGCCGCGCCGGCAGGCAAGGCACTGCTGGCGGCACTCCGAAGCGACGATGCCAAGCCTTCCGACCAGGTCGCAGAACTCCACGCGCTGGGCCTGATCGCCTCGCGCGAAGGCGCGCGACGGTCGCTGGAACGATTGACGGCTGCGGGCCTGCTGCAAGGCGACCCGCGCCTCGACATGCTGCGGCTCAACGCCGCGTTGGACGACAAGGGAGCGAAGCCATGAGCGAAAAACTGCGGTTGCCGGCCGAGCAGAGCTATGCGGCGGAGCTGAAGGCGCTGGCCGCGGGCGACGGGCATCGTCCACCCGGCTGGGCGCTCGCGCCGCGACAGGTCGTGACCTATCTGATGGGCGGCAAGGCGTCCGACGGGACCCCGATCACGCCGAAATATGTCGGCGACAAACGTCTGATCGAAACCGCAGTCGCAACGCTGGCGACCGATCGCGCGCTGCTGCTGCTCGGCGTGCCCGGCACCGCCAAGTCGTGGGTCTCCGAGCATCTGGCCGCCGGCATCACCGGTGACTCCACACTGGTGATCCAGTGCACGGCGGGGACCGACGAGAACCAGATCCGCTACGGCTGGAACTATGCCCAGCTTCTCGCGCATGGGCCGAGCCGCGAGGCGCTGGTCGCAACCCCGCTGATGCGCGCGATGGAAGGCGGCAAGCTCTGCCGCTTCGAGGAGCTGACGCGGATGGGCAGCGACGTGCAGGATACGCTGATCACCGTGCTGTCCGAGAAGATGATGCCGGTCCCGGAGCTCAATACCGCCGTCTACGCACAGCGCGGCTTCAACATCATCGCGACCGCCAACAACCGCGATAAGGGCGTCAACGAATTGTCCTCCGCGCTGAAGCGCCGCTTCAACGTCGTCGTGTTGCCGCTGCCCGACAGCGCCGAGGAGGAAGTCGCGATCATCGTCAAGCGCGTCGGCGAGATGGCGCAGAACCTCGATTTGCCGGCGCCGAAGAACGTCGCCGACGAGGTGGCCCGGGTGGTCTCGATCTTCCGCGAGTTGCGCTCCGGATCGACCGAGGACGGCAAGGTCGCACTGAAATCGCCCTCGGGCGGGCTCTCGACGGCCGAGGCGATCGCGGTGATGATTGGCGGCATCAGCCAGGCGACCTTCTTCAACGACGGCAAGCTGACGCCGGAAACGCTCGCCAGCAACATGATCGGTGCGGTCGTGAAGGATCCGGTGCAGGACACGGCCGTGCTCGGTGAATATCTCGAGACGGTGCTGAAGAAGAAGCGCGGCTTCGAAGGCTATTATGCTTCGCTGACCGATCGGATCTGAGATCGGGGCGGACATGACGGGCCAAATCTCACTGTTCGGCATCCGCCACCATGGGCCCGGATCGGCGCGGCGGCTGGTGGAAGCGCTCAACGCGCTCAAGCCCGTCGCGGTGCTGATCGAGGGGCCCGCGGATGCCTCCGACCTGCTGCCGATGCTCGCCGACCCCGGCATGGTGACGCCGGTGGCGCTGCTGACTTACGCTGAGGACAATCCGGCGAACGCCAGCTTCTTTCCGTTTGCCGATTACTCGCCAGAATACCAGGCCGCGTGCTGGGCCGTGCGCCACGGCGCAGCCTTGCGCTTCATCGACCTGCCGGCATCGGACCGGTTGGGAGCCTCCGCCGCAGACATAGCAGAGGAAAGTGCAGCGCGGTCCGAAGAGGATCCGGTCAGCCGCGATCCGATCGGCGCGCTCGCGACCGCGGCCGGGTATGACGACGGTGAATCCTGGTGGTCGGACGTCATCGAGGAAAACCCTGCAACCGGCCCGGTGTTCGCGGCGGTCGCCGACGCGATGACGGCGCTGCGCACGGACGAAAAACCGTTGTCGGCCCGCGAGGCCGTGCGCGAGGCGCATATGCGGATGTCTCTTATACACATCTGACGCTGCCGACGATCTTACGCGT
>NZ_VSSS01000088.1 GCF_008123425.1 Bradyrhizobium rifense | reverse complement strand
GAAAAAGAGTCACAGTCTCGTCGGGTGGGCAAAGGCGCAAAGCGCCGTGCCCACCATCTGACTATGATTGCGAAAGGTGGTGGGCACGCTTCGCTTTGCCCACCCTACGAATTCAAACCGCGCAGCGGCGGCCCTACACCACGCTCCGCGCGCTCCTGAATTCCTTGCTCGCCTGGTCCAGCACGAACAGCGTTCCCTCAGCGACGCCGAAATAAGCGCCGTGCAGCTGCATCTGGCCGCTCTCGACGGCCTTGCGCACGAACGGGAAGGTCATCAGGTTTTCGAGGCTGCGGAATACCGCGGCCTTCTCGATGCGCTCGACGAATTGCGCCATGGACTCGTGGCCGCGTTGCTCGACCACTTCACCCGGCTTGATGAACATCTGCATCCATTTGCCGATGAAGTCGCCGGGCGTCAGCGGCTCGATCTTGTCGACGAAGGCGCGGATGCCGCCGCATTGCGCGTGGCCGAGGATGACGATGTGCTTCACCTTCAGCACCGTCACGGCGTATTCCAGCGCGGCCGAGACGCCGTGCGCGTTGCCGTCGGGCTGATACACCGGGACCAGATTGGCGATGTTGCGGACCACGAACAATTCGCCCGGGCCGACGTCGAAAATGGTCTCCGGCGCAACGCGGCTGTCGCAGCAGCCGATCACCATCACTTCCGGGAACTGTCCCTTCACCGACAGCTCGCGATAGCGGTTCTGCTCGGCCGGCAGCCGCTGGGTGGCGAAGGCGTTGTAGCCTTCCAGCAAATGCTTCGGGAATGTGATCATGGCCTATGCCTAATCATATACCGGTAGCGCGAACAAGCCTTTCGAATAGGCAGGCCAGATGCTATCGGCTTCGGCCAGAATAGAGACGAGCAAACCGGAAGGAACGACAGCATGACCCGCCCGCGCCGCAGCCATCTGTTCATGCCCGGCTCCAACCCACGCGCCCTCGAAAAAGCGCGCAATCTCGCCGCCGACGGCCTCATCCTGGACCTCGAGGATTCCGTCGCTCCCGACGCCAAGGCGGTGGCGCGCGACGGCATCGCCGCTGCGATCGCCGCCAAGGGTTTCGGCAAGCGCGAGGTCCTGATCCGGACCAACGGCCTCGACACGCAATGGTGGGCCGATGACGTCGCGATGGCCGCCAAGGCGTCGCCGGACGGCATCCTGGTTCCGAAAGTTTCAAGCATCGAGGATCTCCACACCATCGGCCACCATCTCGCCGAGCTCGGCGCGGCGCCGACCGTGAAGGTCTGGGCGATGATCGAGACCGCGCGCGCCGTGCTGCATGCCGAGGAGCTGGCCGTGGCCGGCCGGGATCCGAAGACGCGCCTCTCGGGTTTCGTTTTTGGCCCGAACGACATCTCGCGCGAAACGCGGATCAAGATGATGCCCGGCCGCGCCGCGATGATCCCGATGATCATCCATTGCATCCTGGCGACGCGTGCCGCCGGCCTCGAGATCCTCGATGGCCCCTACAGCGACATCAACAATCCCGACGGCTTTGCCACCGAATGCGCGCAGGGCCGCGATCTCGGTTTTGACGGCAAGACGCTGATCCATCCGTCGCAGATCGAGGCCTGCAACGCGATCTTCACGCCGCCCGAGGAAGAAATTGCGCGCGCCCGAAAAATCATCGCGGCGTTCGAGCTGCCCGAGAACGTCTCGCGTGGCGCGATCCGCCTCGATGGTGCGATGGTCGAGCGCCTGCATGCCGACATGGCGAAGCGCACGATCGAGATCGCGGACGCGATTGCGGCGATGGGGAAGGGCTAGGGCGTGCCTTCGGCTTTCTGAGCGATGCCGTGCCATATGGCATCTTTCAGGGCAATGAGAGATGGCGGTGGAATGGTCGGCGGATCCGCAGGCCCATTTGCTGCTCCTGGCACCAGGACGGCAACGTGTATCTCGCCATCCGTGTAGTAGGGATCGCCACCCCCGTTTCGGCCGAACAGGGTTGGACCTATGCCCGAGATCTGAAAGAAACTGCCGACGACACGTGCCTCGCGCAAATCGGCCATCAAGAGATCTCGCTCGGCATCGATGTTGGCCGCGATGTGATGGGTTACTTGTCCCGTGTCGTGGCTTAGCCCGACGCCCCGATCGAAAGTCGCCGAGCCAAGCCAGACCGGACGACCATCATCGCCCTTCTCAAGGGCCTTCCAGAATCGAACGTGATTTCGCCGATCGGCGCTGCTCCCTGCAGGCTTCTCGAAAGCGTATTGCTCCTTCTTTCCAAGATAGTAGAGCGGGCTGACGGGGGCGCTACGATATGGCCGATCCAGCACCACGCTTCCGACGATCTCGATGCTTGAGCGCAGCGTCACAGCATCGGCTGCAAACCATCCGGCCGTGTTCATGGCGCGGACGACGTCCTCGTCGTTGCCAACAAGTCCAACGTTGAGGGGATCAGCAGGGATATCGTCCGACGTCCTGGTGATCATCGGCAATGAAGCGAGCCCTGCTTCGTGCTCGTGGTGAATCCACAGGGTGGGGACCAGAATGTAAGCCAAGGCCAGATAGGCGAACAGGATAACAGCCAAGCCGTAAGGCCATCGTCGCTTCCTCGTCCCGTCCTTGGGGAAATCAGCCATGTGATATCGTTTGCGTCAGGACACTCCCAACCATACCTCTCCAGCTCGTTCAGTTCCAACGTTTATCAAGGACCGTTGGAACAGAGCTTCGCTGGAAGCGCGCCATCTCGAAAAGCGATATCCGCTTTTCTGCGCCACCGCGATTGCAGGCCTTGCTCGCTATTTTCCCGCCCGCGAAACGGCTCTGGATTTACCATCCGCTTCGTCGGAGGCGACGATGGCGCTTTCCCGTAACGGCGCATGGGCAGGCTGCGGCGCCGACAATTCCTCGCAATACATCCGATCGATCTTGCGCTGCATGAGCGCATAACAATCGCATGCGGCCTTCTCGAGCCGCGCCCGATCGATCTCGACGGACCCGCGCCGGTCGGACGGGACGGCGCCGGCCTGGCGCAGCTTGCTCATCGTCAGAGTCACTGTCGTCCGTCGCACACCAAGCAATTGCGCAAGCACATCGTGCGTTACCGGAAGCAGGTCACCGGGAACGCGGTCGTGAAGCTGCAGGAGCCACCGCGCCATGCGGCCATCCACCCGGTGCAGCGCGTTGCAGGCGGCGACCTGCTGGAGCTGCAATAACACCGCGCGGGCGTGGATCTGCACGACATTCCTGATGGCTGCGCTTTGCGCAAAGGCAGCCCGAAATCTGGCGGCGGAAATCAGCGATGCCGTGCCGGCCACGCGAGCAACCGCGGTCACGGATGAAAGCGACGGGCCGAGCACGGAGAACGAAGCCAAGGCGCCTTCCCGCCCCATCAAGGTGGTTGCGACCGTTTGCCCGTCCGGCATATCGAGCATGAAGGCGATTGCGCCACTATGGGGAAAATAAACCGGGTCGAGCTCATCGCCGGCCCGCACCAGGACGGCATCGGGTTCGAACGAGACCTTCTGGAAATAGGGTGTGAGCAAGTCGAGATCCGCCTGCGGCAACGCCGCCAGGAGCCGATTTCGGATGCCCGCGCGGTGGGCGGTCACGATGCCTTCCTGTGAACGTGCACCCAATGAACGGCGGTATCCATCTGTTTGGTTTACCATGACTATCCGAAGAATTGCCGAACGGCAGCCATCCAAACAGAGCCACTCGTCCAGATCAAGCACGGACAATTGCGGAGACCTGACCGGCGGCCTCGCCACTGAAACGGTACCTGCATAAGTCATACTATTCACGATCCTCGCGCGACAGCCGTGATAGTTCGGCGCGGCGATGCCGCCGGCGAGATCGTGGTGGCGCTGTCCCTTGTGATGGCAGAGCGAGCAGACCCGCTTGATGTCGCGCAGCAACAGGGAGCGCACTTTCTGCGCGGCGACTACGAAAACCGCTCCGTCGCCCACGCATACAGGCTGCCTGGAATCGGTTTCTCGCCGCCGCGCCCCTTTGGCGAGATGTGCAGGCCGATGATGTCGGGGTTGGTGACGAGGTCGAGATAGCTCGAGGGATCGAAGAACAGTTTTGGTTCGGCATGCACGGCGTAGAACGATTGCTTCGGCAATGCGCTTTGCAACTCACCGGTGCGGCGGGCGAGCGCGGTCAGTGCCGCCGGCCCATAGATCGCGACGCGGATGTCGGAGAGACGGTTCGAGCCGCCGCGCAGGCGGCGCATCAGGAAGGTGATGCGGTGGCGCACCGACAGCCAGTTCGGTGTCAGCTCCTCCTGCTCCATCAGCTCTTCAAAGGCCGCGACGATGCCGTGCTCTCGCGGAAGATAGATCACGGAGTTGCCGAGCTGGCGTGGCCGCTCCCAGGCAAAGTAAGGCTTTGCCGGATCGATCTCGACAGGCTTGAGCAGCAGCACATCGGCATCCAGCCAGAGACCGGCACTCTTGGCCATCAGCTTCATGCGGAAGAAGTCGCTGAACTGCAGCGTGGTCCAGTCGCGCCAGCTGCCGTCCGGCTGCGGCGGCCGCAGCCGTTCGGAGAACGCGTGCGGCAGGATCGCTTCGGCATCGGCATTGCCGACGCCCGCCGGAAGATCCGGGATGGTGTCGAAACTGTAGACCGTGACCTTATGGCCGGCAGCGAGCTGCGAGCGCAGACAGGTCTGGCGCAGCGCGTCCATCGGGCCATGCCAGAAGGTGACGATCTCGGGCAGCATGAGGCAACGATATACGGGATATTTTGGGCAAAGAAAAAGCCCCGGCGCTTGTGGCACCGGGGCTTCGAATGAAACTTGAGATCAGGCCCAGGCGCGTTCGCGCTTGAGCTTGTCCTCATAGGTGTCGATCGAGGTCTTCTTCTCCATCGTGAGGCCGATGTCGTCGAGGCCATTGATCAGGCAGTGCTTGCGGAACGGGTCGATCTCGAACTTGACCTTGCCGCCGTCAGGACCGCGGATCTCCTGGTTCGGCAGGTCGATCGTCAGCGTCGCGTTGGCGCCGCGCTCGGCGTCGTCGAACAGCTTGTCGAGGTCTTCTTGGGCAACGCGGATCGGCAGAATGCCGTTCTTGAAGCAGTTGTTGTAGAAGATGTCGCCGAACGAGGTCGAGATCACGCAGCGGATGCCGAAATCGAGCAGCGCCCAGGGCGCGTGCTCGCGGCTCGAGCCGCAGCCGAAATTGTCGCCGGCGACCAGCACCTTCGAATTGCGATAGGCGGGCTGGTTGAGGACGAAATCCGGATTCTCGCTGCCGTCGTCCTTGTAGCGCTGCTCGGAGAAAAGCCCCTTGCCAAGGCCCGTGCGCTTGATGGTCTTGAGGTACTGCTTCGGAATAATCATGTCGGTGTCGACATTGATGATCTTCAGCGGCGCCGCGACGCCTTCCAGCGTGGTGAACTTGTCCATCTTGGGCTTCCCGAGGGTGGTTAGGGACCGCGTATTTATCGCGATCGGGGGCCGAATCCTAGGCCGAATTCGGCAGATCTAGTCTGCTTGAGCCTCAATCGCCGCCATATCGTCGTCCGAAAGGCCGAAATGGTGGCCGATCTCGTGAATCAGGACGTGGCGGACGATATGGCCGAGGCTTTCGTCGTGCTCCGCCCAGTAGTCCAGGATCGGCCGGCGGTAGAGCCAGACCATGTTGGGCAGCCGTGCCACGTCGCCAAAGCTCTGCTGGGGCAGGCCGACGCCCTGGAACAGGCCGAGCAGGTCGAACTCGCTCTCGCATTCCATTTCATCCAGGACCTCCTCGGTGGGGAAGTCGTCGACGCGGATGATCACGCCCTCGCAAAGGCTACGAAATTCCGCCGGCAGGCGCTCGAAAATGTCGTGCGCCGTCACTTCCATCTCGGCCAGCGAGGGCGCTTTCAGGTCCGTCCACATGCGCTTGTCTTAGCGCGGGTTCCGCAGCGATGCATCCGGCTTTATAAGCACGCGAGGTTGACGGGCGCCGCCAAAACGGGGAGCTTGGGGCCTCGATGGGGACGGTTCAGGTGGGCGGTAAAATGCGAGCAAAAACAGTGCTGACGCTACTGTGCATGGGGTTGTTTTCGCAGTCTTGCGTTGGCGCATATGCGCAGACGGCTGGCAGCGTGGTCCGCATGGCCCAGGCGGTCTCGCCCGATGACGTCCCGCCGCCCCGCAAACGGCCCCAGAGCCGCCTGCGCGTCACGCCCTACTACATTCCGGACGGCGTCTATCCGCGCTACAACCCGGGCCCGGATGCGGTCCGCGAGTGTAACGCTACCTATGTGCAGGAAT
This sequence comes from Bradyrhizobium rifense, assembly GCF_008123425.1. GTDB lineage: Bacteria > Pseudomonadota > Alphaproteobacteria > Rhizobiales > Xanthobacteraceae > Bradyrhizobium > Bradyrhizobium rifense. The sequence continues at coordinate 89,923 of NZ_VSSS01000088.1, read as the reverse complement.
ACCGGCCGAGCGGCACGGTGATCGTGCCGCATATGAGCTGCTACTGGCGTCGCGGCTGAGACGCGCTCAGTGCCGGCGCAGCGCGCCGATCAGGCCGGCGCCGACGACGAGTGCGGACACGCCATAGACCAGGATCGCCATCACGAGCTGCGTCAGCGGGCTCGCCGTGCCGCCCTCGACGCCGGGCCCTTGCGAGGCCAGTGCTGAACTCGCGCCGAGCAGGACGCTCGCTGTGATCACGAGGCGATATATCCGCAATGCTCGAAACTGTGCCATGACCATCTCCTGCATTCGCTCGACCAAGAGATACGTGCGTCGCTGACGGCTGGTTTTGGTGGCGCACGAAATGTTGCGCCGATGCTCAGGAACTCGCCTGTGCCCCATGCATTCATGTCCGGGGCGCGTTCATCCATAACAGACTCAGGCCCATGGTTCCAGGTTCGGCGCTTGCCGAGCCTGCGCCGCGACGTCTGATTCAAGTGCGCGCACCCGCAACGATGTCAGGAGATCCAACAAAAATGCAGTCCTTGAAAATGCTCGGCCTTGCGGCCGCCGGTGCGCTGTTCGTCCTCGCCGCACCGGTCGAGCGCGCGCAGGCGGTGTCGCTGATCAATCCCGGCGCCGCGCAAGCGGTGCAGGAGGAAGTCACGCCGACAACCGAAGTGCGCTGGCATCGTCACGGCTGGGGCCGGCCGCATTGGCGCGGCCACCACTGGCGTCATCATCGCCGTTGGTGAACCACGGCGCGAGTTGAGAACAGGCCCGCATGTCGGGCCTGTTTTAACTTGCAGGCGGCTGTCCGATGCCCTCATGTTGCGGGCGGAGGTCGTCATGACGAGATGGATCGCACTGGCCGTTGTTGTCGGGCTCGCCGCAGGCCTGCCTCACGCCTTCGCTGCGCAGAGAGTGACGAAGCTGCCCGATGCCTCGGCGGGGCGCGCAGTGTTCGATGGGCGACGACACGTACGATATGATGTTGCGCGCTACGCTCCGCGTCCTGATCCGCATTATTACGCGCGGCCTGTCTACTACCGTCCCTACCCCTACGGCGTGCCCGCGCCGTTCGTCATCGGCTACGGACCGTTTTGGTGACGCCGCTCGCGTAGACGATCATCTCTCAAACTCCCTTTGTCGTGGCCTTGCGCGGAGCGTCGTTCATTCATGGCGCGTTCACGTCGCTGTCCCTAGTTTCATCTCGGGAGCGACTGCAATTGAACAGCGATGGCGCGAGACGCAGCGCCGCAATGATGCTGTCCACATTCAGGGAGACAATCCATGCTGAGGATATTGGATCCCCGGACAAGCGCGCTGCGCTTGCTCGGGCTTGCGGCGATGGCCACGCTGATGCTGACGGGTGGGACTGCGCGTCGCGCTGAAGCGATGACGCCGATCAATCCGACCGCGCTGCCCGCGGCGAAAGCTGCAAGCGACGACATGATGATCCAGGTCCGCCACGGCGGTGGCGGTGGCGGTGGTGGACATGGCGGCGGCTTCCATGGTGGAGGTTTTCACGGCGGCGGTGGCTTCCACGGTGGTGGCGGCCATTTCGGTGGCTTCCATGGCGGCGGATTCCGCGCCCCGCCGGCCTTCCACGGCGGCGGCATGCGCTACGGCGGCATCCACTATGGTGGCTATCATCGTCACTGGGGCGGCGGCTACTATCGCCCGCATTACGGCTATCGCCACTTCCATCGCCGCTATTACGGCGGCTATTCCTACTACCACTATCCGCGCCGCTGCCGGATCGTCTGGACCTATTACGGCCCGCACCGCATCTGCCGCTGGCATCATTGGCATCGCTGGCACTATCCGTACCGCTATTGGTAAGTGCGGTCGAAATGAAAAGGGCGCCCCAAGCGGCGCCCTTTGTTCATCCCGTGGCTCAATCCTTCAGCTTCCACGACGTGGATTTCCACGGCATCAAATTCTCGACCTTCCATTGCCGAAACATTGCCGGCGGCCAACGGCTGAGCCTTGATGTTTCCTCGACCTCGGGCTTGGCGACGATGCGCAGCGGCGCTGCGCGCCGCCGGTGCTGGCGGGTCGCATCGCTGATCAGGTCGACATATTCAGACTTGTTGGCCATTGGGTGTCCCCGCGAAACCGTCGCGAGGACACAATGTGGGTGACGCGGATTAACGGCCGTTTGCCGCGATCACTACAATTGCAGCAAGTGGCTCAGCGCCAATCCCTGATATCAACGAAGTGACCCGCGATCGCCGCCGCTGCGGCCATCGCCGGCGACACCAGATGGGTGCGGCCCTTGAAACCCTGGCGGCCCTCGAAGTTGCGGTTCGAGGTCGAGGCGCAGCGCTCTTCCGGGGCCAGCTTGTCCGGGTTCATCGCGAGGCACATCGAGCAGCCGGGCTCGCGCCATTCGAAGCCGGCCTTGATGAAGATCTTGTCCAGACCTTCAGCCTCGGCTTGCTCCTTCACAAGACCGGAGCCCGGCACGACCATGGCGTTGACGTGACCAGAGACCTGCTTGCCTTCGGCGATCTTGGCGGCGGCGCGCAAATCTTCGATGCGGCCGTTGGTGCAGGAGCCGATGAAGATGCGGTCGAGCTTGATGTCGGTGATCTTCGTGCCCGCCGTCAGGCCCATATACTTCAGCGCGCGATGCTTGGAGAGACGCTTGGCCTCGTCCGCGATCTGGTCGGGATCGGGCACCATGCCGGTCACCGAGATCACGTCCTCAGGCGAAGTGCCCCAGGTCACGATCGGCGGCAGTTTTGCGGCGTCGAGGCGCAGCTCGTGGTCGAAATGCGCGCCCTCGTCGGAGCGCAGTTTCTCCCAATAGCGCATCGCCGCATCCCAGTCCGCGCCCTTCGGTGCCTTCGGGCGGCCGCGCAGGAAGTCATAGGCCTTCTGGTCGGGCGCAACGAGGCCGGCGCGCGCGCCGCCTTCGATCGACATGTTGCACACCGTCATGCGGCCTTCCATGCTGAGCGCGCTGATCGCATCGCCGGCGTATTCCAGCACGTAGCCGGTGCCGCCGGCGGTGCCGATCTCACCGATGATGGCCAGGATGATGTCCTTGCCCGTCACGCCGTCCGGCAATTTGCCGTCGACGGTGACGCGCATGTTCTTCGCCTTCTTCTGGATCAGCGTCTGCGTCGCCAGAACGTGCTCGACTTCGGAGGTGCCGATGCCGTGCGCGAGCGCGCCGAATGCGCCATGCGTCGAGGTGTGGCTGTCACCGCAGACGATGGTGGTGCCGGGGAGGGTGAAGCCCTGCTCGGGGCCGATGACGTGGACGACGCCTTGGCGCTTGTCGAACTCGTCGTAATATTCGATGCCGAATTCCTTGGCGTTGTCGGCCAGCGCCTTGATCTGCTCGATGCTCTCCGGATCGGGATTCGGCTTGGTGCGATCGGTAGTCGGCACGTTGTGGTCGACGACCGCGAGCGTCTTCTCCGGCGCGTGGACCTTGCGGCCGGTGGCGCGCAGGCCTTCGAACGCCTGCGGCGAGGTCACCTCGTGCACCAGATGGCGGTCGATATAGAGCAGGCAGGTGCCGTCATCGGCTTCGTGCACCAGATGGTCGTTCCAGATCTTGTCGTACAATGTGGTCGGCTTGGACATGAGCTTCAGCTCCGAACAATGTGTGTCAGCGAAATGCGCGGGTTCGCGCGGGGCAATCGTCTTCAGCGCAGCCTTTAAGCTGCGGGACTAAGCTCTGACGTTGCCGAGGTCGCGAAGCGTCCGAAGAACCGGCCAGGCAGCCGCGAGCGATCGTCGATGACGACGCGCTGGGGGCTTACGAAGCTGGTCAGATCTGGAAACATTCCAAGAATATATAGCAGGGAGATCTGGAATCGCGAGGGCTTTGACGTGCACGGCTGACGCAACAAAAAAGCGCGGGGCGTCTGGCGCCCCACGCTTTTCGAAACTCGTCTGGTCGCGGAGCTTACTCGTTGACGGCGGCCTTGTGCTCAGTCTTCTCGACGATGCGGGCCGATTTGCCACGGAGATTGCGGAGGTAATAGAGCTTGGCGCGACGCACCTTGCCGCGGCGCACCACCTTGATCGAGTCGATCATCGGCGACATCACCGGGAACACGCGCTCCACGCCTTCGCCGTAGGAGATCTTGCGCACGGTGAAGCTCTCGTTGAGGCCACCGCCGGAACGGCCGATGCAAACGCCTTCATAGGCCTGCACGCGGGTGCGGTCGCCTTCGACGACCTTCACGTTGACGATCACGGTGTCGCCGGGACCGAATTCCGGAATGTCCTTGCCGGCGGACAGCTTGTCGAATTGCTCTTGCTCGAGCTGCTTGATCAGGTTCATGGGTAAATCTCCATCGGCGCGCCCAGCCTTGGAAACGGGGGCTGCGCGAAATTCGTCTATCCAGCCATTGCGGATGTGGCCGCTCCTATAAGGCAGTCCGGAGCGTTTGTCACCCGTCTGTCTTGTTTTTTGGCGCTTTTTGGCGTCCGGGCCGATTCGGGGCTTTGGGCGGGATTTGGGCCCATAAATCGGGCCGCCGGGCCGCTGTCAGGGCCTCGGACTGCGCCCGCCGCCAGGCCGCGACCTTGGCGTGGTCGCCGGAGGTCAGGATCTCCGGGATCTGAACTCCCTCGAACAGTTGCGGGCGGGTGTATTGGGGATATTCGAGCAGCCCGTCCGAAAAACTCTCCTCGGTTCCCGAGGCTTCCTTGCCCATGACGCCCGGCAGAAGCCGGACGCAGGCGTCAATTAGCGCCAAAGCGGCGATTTCGCCCCCTGAGAGCACGTAATCGCCGATCGAGACCTCCTCCAGGGCGCGGGCGTCAATCACCCGCTGGTCGATCCCCTCAAACCGCCCGCAGACGATCAGGGGGCCGGGGCCCTGGGCGAGCTCGGCGACACGGGCCTGGGTCAATGGCCGACCGCGCGGGCTCATCAGCAGCTTTGGCCGGTTCGGTCCAATCTCCGCGCCATCGATGGCGGCCGCCAGAACGTCGGCCCGCAGCACCATGCCCGGGCCGCCGCCGGCTGGTGTGTCGTCGACGCTGCGGTGACGGTCCGTGGCCGAGGCCCTGATGTCCCGCGCCTCGATCTCCCAGAGGCCTGAGGCCAGCGCCCGGCCGGCCAGGCTCACGCCGAGCGGCCCCGGAAACATCTCCGGAAACAGCGTCAGCACTGTCGTGCGCCAGGGCGAGGGATTGGTCATTGCCATCAGCTTAGCCAAAAACCACGTCCTGTGGTTATGGGTCCCGGCTTTCGCCGGCACGACTCGGAGAGAGGTCTTCGTCTCCGTCCTTGTCGCCCTCGATCTCCTGCGGCAGCTCGATCACGACGCGGCCGCCGGCGATATCGACCTCGGGCACAACTGCGTTGGTGAACGGCAGCAGCATCGTCGCGCCCTTCAGGGGCGCGATCTCGATGATGTCGCCGGCACCGAAATTATGAACGGCGAGCACGCGGCCGAGCGCATCGCCTGCCGTGGTGATGGCGGCGAGCCCGATCAGATCGGCGTGGTAATACTCGTCCTCGTCGGTCGCGGGCAGTTTTTCGCGCGCGACGTAGAGTTCTATACCGTTGAGGCGCTGGGCCTCATCGCGGGTCGTGACGCCTTTGAACGTCGCGACCAGATGGTCCTTGGCTTCACGGGCCTGCGCCAGCTCGAACTGGCGCTTGCCGTCCTTGGAGAGCAGCGGACCGTAGCGCTTAACGGCAAAGGGATCTTCGGTGAAGGTCCACAATTTGACCGCGCCGCGCACACCATGCGCGGCGCCGATCCGCGCGACGCAGATCAGCGCCGACATGGATGAGCCTTAGCCCTTCGCAGCGGCTTCGGCCTGCGCCTTGCGCTCCTTGCGCGGCACGGCCTTCTCGGGGTTGTTGCGCGCTTCACGCTTCTTGACGCCGGCGGCATCGAGGAAGCGGGACACGCGGTCCGACGGCTGCGCGCCCTTGGCGAGCCAGGCCTTCACCTTGTCCATGTCGAGCTTCAGACGGGTCTCGTTGTCCTTCGGCAGCAGCGGGTTGAAATAGCCGAGACGCTCGATGAAGCGGCCATCGCGCGGGAAGCGCGAATCGGCGACGACGACGTGATAGACGGGACGCTTCTTGGTGCCTGCGCGGGCGAGGCGGATAACGACGGACATCTAGTTCTCCTTCAAAGTACGTTTTGTTCGGTTGATTGGTATTCCGCGTTGCGTGAGACCGATGCGATCCCTCGCGACGAATTCCTCATTTCTTCTTGCCTGGAAAACCGCCGAGGCCCGGCAGCGTCGGCTTGCCGCTCAGCCCGGTCAGTCCAGGAACGTTCGGCAGACCGGTGCGAAGACCGGCCGGCAAATCCTTCGGCAGATTTGGAAGGCCACCGCCGCCGCTCTGCATCTTCTCCTGCAACGCCTTCATCTCTTCCGGCGAGGGCGGCTTCATGCCGCCGCCAAAGCCCATCGCCTGCGCGATGCCGGCGAGCGGGCCGCGCTTGCCCGAGCCCATGGCCTTCATCACGTCGGCCATGTTCCGGTGCATCTTCAGCAGCTTGTTGACCTGCTCGACGCTCTGGCCGGAGCCTGCGGCAATGCGCTTCTTGCGGCTGGCCTTGAGCAGGTCGGGATGACGGCGCTCGTCGCGCGTCATGGAATCGATCACCGCGACCTGGCGCTTCAAAATCTTGTCGTCGATCCCGGCGGCGGCGATCTGGTTCTTCATCTTGGCGATGCCGGGCATCATGCCCATCAGGCCGCTGATGCCGCCCATGTTCGCCATCTGCGAGAGCTGCTCGCGCATGTCGTTGAGGTCGAACTGACCCTTGCGCATGCGCTCGGCGGTGCGCGCGGCCTTTTCGGCGTCGATGTTGGCGGCGGCGCGTTCGACCAGCGAGACGACGTCGCCCATGCCGAGGATGCGGCCGGCGATACGGTCGGGGTGGAAATCTTCCAGCGCATCGGTCTTTTCACCGGTGCCGATCAGCTTGATCGGCTTGCCGGTGACGGCGCGCATCGAGAGCGCGGCGCCGCCGCGGCCGTCGCCGTCGACGCGTGTCAGCACGATGCCGGTGAGGCCGACGCGCTCGTCGAAAGCGCGGGCGAGATTCACGGCGTCCTGGCCCGTCAGAGAGTCCGCGACCAGCAGCACTTCATGCGGGTTCGCAGCCGCCTTGATCGCGGCCGCCTCCGCCATCATCTCTTCGTCGAGCGTGGTGCGACCGGCGGTGTCGAGCAGCACGATGTCGTAGCCGCCGAGCTTGCCGGCTTCGAGCGCGCGCTTGGCGATCTGCGCCGGCTGCTGTCCCGCGACGATCGGCAGGGTCGGAATGTCGAGATCGCGGCCGAGCACGGCCAGCTGCTCCATCGCCGCCGGGCGATAGATGTCGAGCGAAGCCATCAGCACCTTGCGCTTGTCGCGCTGGACCAGGCGGCGGGCAAGCTTTGCGGTGGTGGTCGTCTTACCCGAGCCTTGCAGACCGACCATCATGATCGGCACCGGCGGCACGGAATTGACGTCGATGGTCTGGCTTTCGGCGCCGAGCGTGTTGATCAGCTCGTCATGGACGATCTTGACCACCATCTGGCCGGGTGTGACCGACTTGACGACGGTGGCGCCGATCGCCTGCTCGCGCACGCGTTCGGTGAAGCTGCGCACGACCTCGAGCGCAACGTCGGCCTCGAGCAGCGCGCGGCGCACCTCGCGCATCGCGGCGTCGACGTCCTTTTCGGTCAGCGCACCTCGCCCCGTCAGACGATCGAGAATGCCGCCAAGCCGTTCCGACAGATTGTCGAACAATGCAATTGTCCCTTGTCCTGCTCGCCGGAATGGCGATCTTCCAAACACCTTTGCGCCCGAGGGCGCATCGCGCTGTCGGGCGTTGGCCTCCGGCCTCTAGGGCCAGTGGGCGGGTCGAAAAGAAAGCCTTTCCGAGAAAGTGGCGGGGTTAAACGCCGCTCACGCCCAAAAGTCAAGGAAAGTTAGGGTGGCGGGACGCCTTTGCCAGGGCAAGCCCTTGAAAATACGCCATTTCCGACGATGGGTTCCTTTTCCTGCGGCCCCGCCCATATAGGCGGGGATGCCTGACCGCTCCGACCATCCCTAAAAGTCCGCTCGTGCCGATCACCCGCCGCGTTTTCGGACTGCTTGCCGGTGGCGCTGCGCTCGTCGGCCTGCCCTCCCTCTGGATGTCCCGCATGAAAACCTATGACGGCCCCGTCTCCGACCATTTCGACGGCCTGACCTTCTTCGATCCCGACGGAGCGCCGCCACGATCGCTCGGCGAGGTGCTGCGTTGGCAATTGGGTGGCCGGGGGCAGCGCGCGGACTGGCCCGACTGGGTGCCCAACCCCCATTCCGACACCCCGCCGGCGCGAGTCGAGGGTGACAAGGTGCGGCTCTCCTTCGTCGGCCACGCCAGCTGGCTGATCCAGACCGGCGGCCTCAACATCCTCGTCGATCCCGTCTGGTCCTCGCGGGTCTCGCCGGTCAGTTTCGCGGGACCGAAGCGACACAACGATCCCGGCATCGCGTTCGAGAAGTTGCCGAAGATCGACATCGTGCTGGTTTCGCACGGTCACTATGATCACCTCGATATCGCGACGCTGTCGCGGCTCGCGAAGAATTTTGCGCCGCGCGTGATCACGCCGCTTGGCAATGACGTGACGATGCGGAGCGCAGACGCCTCCATCAAGGCGGAAGCCTTTGACTGGCACGAGCGCGTCGAGCTCGGCGGCGGCATTGCCGTGACGCTGGTGCCGACCCGGCACTGGTCGGCGCGTGGCATGTTCGATCGCAACAAGGCGCTGTGGGCGAGTTTTGTGCTGGAGACGCCTGCGGGGAAGATCTACGTCGTCTGCGATTCCGGCTATGGCGATGGCGGACATTTCCGCCGCGTCGCCGAGAAGCATGGTCCGTTGCGCCTGGCGATCCTTCCCATCGGCGCCTACGAGCCGCGCTGGTTCATGCGTGACCAGCACATGAACCCGGAAGATGCCGTGAAGGCGCTGGATGATTGCGGCGCGCAACAGGCGCTCGGGCATCATCACGGGACATTCCAGCTGACCGACGAAGCGATCGATGCGCCGGCCAAGGCGCTGGTGGAGGCGCTGGATGCCGCGAAGATTCCGCAGGAGCGATTCGTGGCGATGAAGCCTGGGCAGGTGGTGGAGATTTAGGTCTCTCCCGGGACACGAGACCTACTGCTCTTTCGGCTTGATCGCCCAGCTCACATTCACCGTCACCGACAGCGTTTCCTCGCCCGGCGCGACGGCGGCGGGCGCGGCCATCGGAGCTGCGGCCATGCGGCCCTTGAACAACGGCATCGGAGCGCTGCCTTCGGAGACGCTGAGCGGCGCACCCAGCGTGACGCCGGTGGCCCTGGCGTATATCTCGGCCTTGCGGCGGGCATCGGCAACGGCCTGTTCGCGGGCATTGTCGAGCAGTTTTGAGGCCTGCGTCACCTCGAACGAGATGTTGCCGATATCGTTGGCGCCGGCGCCGACCAGCGTGTCGATGATGCCGGCGACCTTGGTCACGTCGCGAATTTTCACGGTGACGCGGTTCGAGGCCCGGAAGCCGACGACCGGCGAGGCGCCGGTCGATTTGTTCTGGCCGTATTGCGGCTGCAGCGACAGCCGCGAGGTCTGGTAATCCTTCTCATCGATCCCTGCGCCCTTCAGCGCCAGCAGCACCTTGCCCATTGCAGCGTTATTGGCATCGGAGGCTTCCTTCGCCGTCTTGGCATCATTGGCGACGCCGGCGTCGATCTGCGCCAGATCGGGCGCCACGGACACGGTGGCTTCGCCACTCACCGAGATCGCGGACGGAAAATCGTCGGCGAGCGCGGGCGCGGCCAGCAGTGTGGCGGCGAAGATTGCGGCGAGGGCAGTGGGCTTTTTCATCGGTCTCACTTCAGCGGCACGAACACGTTGATCACGAGCTTGTCCTCGGCCGTCTTCAGGGGATCGGTGAGGTACTCCTCGATGAAGGTGTCCTTGGCTTCCAGCTTCTTGTCGTCGAGGTGATTGGTGATCGCCTCATAGGTGTTGTCCATGTTGTCGTAGGAGCCGCGATGGACGAATTTCAGCGCCTTGCCTTCCGGCGATTTGCCGATGCTCATGTCCTTGGTCAGATTCTTCGGGTCCTGTTCGACCGGGATCTCGGCGAGGAAGGTGAAGCCGGTGTCGTCGGTCGAGGTGTAGACGATCATCGAATTGCCGGCGTGCTTGATGCCCTGCTTGTCCAAGAGCGCGTTCAGCGTCTTGAAGGCGTCGACCAGGGTGTCGAAGGCCGAGTCCCAGTTGGCGGTGCCCTTGACCATCACGACCTTCTTCGGCTCGAGCGTGGTCTCGAGGCCAAAGGGATCGGCGGTCTGCACCGGGGCCGGGTTAGCGGCCGCGGCGGGCGGCGGTGCTGCCGGGCTGGGTGAGGCGCTGGCTGCGGGTGAGGGCGACGCTGCAGGCGCGGGCGAGGCGCTGGCCGCCGGGGCACTTGCGGCCGGGGAGGGCGAAGCCGAGGGAGCCGGGGAGGGACTGGCCGATGCAGCCGGGGCCGGGCTCGAAGTTTGCGCCAGGGCGACGGAGGGGCCAAACGACATGGCCGCTGCCGGGATCAGCGCGACCAGAGCGAGACGGCAAAAACGATTCATTCTATTCTCCCCAAAACCTTGCGTACCAAGGCCTTAACCCACCAAGGCCTTAAATCCGGCCGCGCATCCCGGTTCGCGCGAACTGCGCCGTTCTAACACGCGACCGCCGAATTCGTCCCATGACAGATGCGTCATGGCAGGCCTCATGGGGTCCGGCGGCAAATCACTGGCCAAGCCGGCAAGGATCGCCATATAAGACGGGCGAAATTCGGGAATTTTCATGAGCGCGCTGGACAACCACGCATTTGCCAAGATGAACGGCATCGGCAACGAGATCGTCGTTGTCGACATGCGTGATTCCGCCTCGCCGGTCACGCCGGACGATGCTCGCGCAGTCGCGTCCGCGCAAGGCGGTGTGCCTTACGACCAGCTGATGGTGCTCCAGAAGCCGCGGCTCGACGGCACCGAGGCCTTCATCCGCATCTACAACAATGACGGCTCGGAAGCCGGTGCCTGCGGCAACGGCATGCGCTGCGTGGTCCGCCGCATCTTCGAGAAGACCGGGCAGGCCACGGTCACGTTCGAGACCGCGGCCGGCCTGCTCAATGCCTGGCAAGGCCCTGCGCCGGACCTCTATACAGTCGACATGGGCGCGCCAAGATTCGGCTGGCAGGACATTCCGCTGGCGGAAGAGTTCCGCGACACCCGCTACATCGAATTGCAGATCGGGCCGATCGACAACCCGATCCTGCATTCGCCGTCCGTGGTCAGCATGGGCAATCCGCACGCGATCTTCTGGGTCGACGACGTCGACGCCTATGATCTCGCGCGCTTTGGTCCGCTCTTGGAAAATCATCCGATCTTCCCCGATCGCGCCAACATCACGCTCGCCCATATCGTCGATCGCGAGCACATCACGATGCGGACCTGGGAGCGCGGCGCGGGTCTCACCAGGGCCTGCGGCTCGGCGGCCTGTGCGACTGCCGTTGCGGCTGCGCGCCTGAAGCGCACCGAGCGCAAGGTCGAGATGACGCTGCCGGGCGGCAAGCTCGGCATCGAATGGCGCGAGCGCGACGACCACGTGCTGATGACGGGCACCGCGACCTTCGAATACGAGGGCAATTTCGATCCGGCGCTGTTCGCGCCGGTCGGCTGATGGCTGTCGAGGTCGTCACCTTCGGCTGCCGCCTCAATGCCTTCGAGGCGGAGGTGATCCGCAGCAAAGCGGAAGGCGCGGGCCTTTCCGACACCATCGTGATCAATAGTTGCGCCGTCACCAACGAGGCGGTGGCGCAGGCGCGGCAGTCGATCCGCAAGTTGAAGCGCGAGCGCCCGGAAGCGCGCATCGTCGTCACCGGCTGCGCGGCGCAGACGCAAAGCGGCATGTTTGCCGACATGGCCGAAGTCGACCGCGTCGTCGGCAATGACGACAAGATGCGCAGCGATGCCTGGCGCAAGGCGCGCGATGCCTTCGATCTCGGCGCCAGCGAGAAGATCGCCGTCAGCGACATCATGTCCGTGAAGGAGATGGCGCCGCATCTGATCGACGGTTTTGCGAGCGGCCTGCCGCGGGTGTTCGTGCAGGTGCAGAACGGCTGCGACCATCGCTGCACCTTCTGCATCATTCCCTACGGCCGCGGCAATTCGCGCTCGGTGCCGATGGGCGCGGTGGTCGATCAGGTGCGGGCGCTTACGGAGCGCGGCCATGCCGAGATCGTGCTCACTGGCGTCGATCTCACCAGCTACGGCGCCGATCTGCCGGGCGCGCCAAAGCTCGGCATGCTGACGAAGCAGATTCTGCGGCACGTTCCGGAGCTGAAGCGGCTACGCATCTCCTCGATCGATTCGATCGAGGCCGACAGCGATCTGCTGGATGCCATCGCCGACGATGCGCGGCTGATGCCGCATCTGCACCTGTCGCTGCAATCCGGTGACGACATGATCTTGAAGCGCATGAAGCGTCGGCATTCGCGGCAGGATGCGATTCACTTCTGCGATCAGGTACGCCGGCTGCGGCCGGACATTGTTTTCGGCGCCGACATCATCGCGGGCTTTCCGACCGAGACGGAAGAAATGTTCTCGCGCTCGCTCGATCTGGTCGAGGAATGCGGCCTGACGTTTCTGCACGTCTTCCCCTATTCCCCACGCCCCGGCACGCCGGCCGCGCGGATGCCGCAGGTCGCAGGGCCGGCGATCAAGGAACGCGCGAAGCGGCTGCGGGCAGCGGGCGAGGCAGCGTTGCGCCAGCGGCTGCAAGCCGAGATCGGCGCGACGCGCGACGTGCTGATCGAGAGCGAGGGGCAGGGGCGCACCGAGCATTATCTGCCGGTGGCGATTGCGGGCGAGCGTGTGGGGAGTGTTGTGTCGCTGAGGATCACCGGCAGCGATAGCGAGCGCCTGACCACATAGTCCGCCGCTAAGACGCCCGCACCTGCCAGAACCTGAGCGTCCGTCGTGCATTCTCCGGCGACATGCGGGCGAAATTGCTCTGCGCCCTCGCCACATCCGCCGGCTTCATGGCGCCTGTCGCAAAACGGCTTTCGAGTACGGCAGCAGTCGTTTCCCAGCTCAGTAGCGCCGCCTTGCACGGCACCAGCAGGCCGTCTTCGCGCAGGCTCTGCATCAGCGGGCGAATCACCTCGACGGTCGATCCCGACAGGGCTGCCAGGGCCGCGACAGCTTCTTCGTAGCGTCGGTGTCTTGCAAAGCCGAGCAGCGTCGCCTCGTTGAGCTGGCCGGTCGCCTTGAGATTTGCGATCGCGCGCTTGGCGCCCTCGAAATCGCGGACACCCGACATCTCGCGCTCGACGCCGACGGTGACCGCGGCAATGGCGCTCTGGATTTCATCGAACAGATCGGGCGGCGCGCGCGACAGCAATCGCGTGCGAACCGTGTCCGTCGCGGAACGCAACAATTGGCGGCGCAGATCCGACGGCAGGTCGACGCGGACGCCGACGCTCACCGCGAGCTCGGGATCGCTCTCGGCCTGTCCGACGACAACGGCGAATCCCTTTCCGGACATGCGCGCGCCGGGATTGGCGGCGAGACGCCGGCTGACGCTGGGATAACGGCGCGCCAGCAGTGCGTCGGTGACGATCTCCTTCAGCCACCAGCGGCCGGCGACCGCGAGCAGATGCGGTTCGCCCTTGGCTGATGCGATCTTCACCAGCTCGCCGTCGTCGAGGCGGGCAGATTCCTGCAGCACGGGACCGGCGATGCGGATCTCGTCATTGTTGGCGAGGCGGCGGATCACCGAGGGCGGCGCCTGTGCGACCGGAGCGAGTTGCGCGCTGATCTCGGCCAGCGCAACGCGCGCGCCCATGTCGGCGATGGCGCGCAGCTCGATGGTGCCGATCAGGCGCTCGAGCACGTCGTCGAACAGCGCGATCTGCTCGTCGTCAAAACTTCCGGCGGAGGACAGGAACAGGTCGGTGACGCGCCGGGCCGTTTCGAGGCCCTTTTCCGCCGATCCGAGTCGGATGGCGGTTTCGACCTCGTCGATGATCGATAGTTCGGCCGTGGACATGACGCGTTGCTCGTCCTGAGCGGATGACGGAAGCTTGTTCTAAGCAACCGCTATCATTAGAGACGAGCACTGAACGTTTCGTAAACCATCGAGCGATGACCTCTTCCTGAGGAGTCCGCAAAGCGGCGTCTCGAAGGATAGAGGCCCCGGCTGTAGCAGCGGGGCCTTTCATGGTTCGAGACGGCCGCTACGCGGCCTCCTCACCATGAGGAACTGACACGTTATTCCCCGTTCCAGCCGCAGGCACGGAGCTTCTCGTGCATGTGGGGTGGAGCCGGCGCGACCACGCGGACCGGCTCCTTGTTCCGGGAGATCGGCACCACGATCTCGCGGGAATGCAGGTGCAGCTTCGGCTCACCGAAACGCGGGCCGTTGCCGTAAATGTTATCGCCGAAGATCGGCCAGCCGGTCGCCGACGAATGCACCCGCAACTGATGGGTCCGGCCGGTCACCGGTTCCATGGCGAGCCAGGTGAAACCGTCGCCCCGGCCCATCACCTTCCAGTTCGTCACGGCTTTCTGCCCCTCGGGATCAGGCTTCTGCCACCAGCCGCGCTCGGCATTGAGCCGGCCGAGGGCCAAGTCGATCGTGCCTTCGTCCTCGGCAGGGCCGCCCTCGACCACGGTCCAGTAGGTCTTGCCGATCTTGCCGTGCTTGAACAGGAGACCGAGGGACGCCGTCGCTTTCCGATGGCGGCCGAGCACGAGGCAACCGGAGGTGTCCTTGTCGAGCCGGTGGGCCAGCACCGGCGGTCGCGGCAGGCCGAAACAGAGCGCGTTGAAGGAGGCTTCCAGATTGGCGCCGCCCTTGGGACCGCGATGCACCGGCAGGCCCGAGGGCTTGTCGATGACCAGCATCAGCCCGTCGCGATGGAGCACGCGCGACTGGATCTCCTCAGCGGTCAATTCGGGAACATCGAGCAATTGCAAGACTTTCGGACAAGACTTTCGTTTAACAGCGGGAACGGCTAACACACCGCCACCATGAACGATACCACCCCCGAGACCCCCAAGCTGAGCTGGTGGCGCCGCCTGTCCAACGGGCTGAAGCGCACCTCGTCCTCGCTCGGGACCGCGGTCGCCGACCTCGTCACCAAGCGCAAGCTCGATCGCGCCATGCTTGATGACATCGAAGATGTGCTGCTGCGCGCTGACCTCGGCACCTCGGTCGCGGTGCGGATCGCGGACGCCGTCGGCACCGGTCGCTACGACAAGGCGATCTCGGCCGACGAGGTCAAGGACGTGGTCGCGACCGAGGTCGAGAAGGTGCTGGCGCCGGTGGCCAAGCCGCTCGAGATCGACTCAGCGAAAAAGCCATTCGTCATTCTCGTGGTCGGCGTCAACGGCTCCGGCAAGACCACGACCATCGGAAAACTCTCGCAAAAATTCGCGTCCGAAGGCCGCAAGGTGATGCTGGCTGCCGGCGACACGTTTCGCGCCGCAGCGATCGAGCAGCTCAAGGTGTGGGGTGAGCGCACCAAGACTCCGGTCATTGCGGGCGCGCAGGGCTCGGACTCGGCGAGCCTCGCATTCAATGCGCTGACCGCTGCGAAAGAGCAGACCATTGATGTGCTCCTGATCGACACCGCCGGCCGCTTGCAGAACAAGGCCGAGCTGATGAACGAACTCGAGAAGGTCGTGCGCGTCATCCGCAAGGTGGACGACACTGCGCCGCATGCCGTGCTGCTGGTGCTGGACGCCACCGTCGGCCAGAATGCGCTGTCGCAGGTCGAGGCCTTCCATCGCACCGCCGGGGTCACCGGCCTCGTGATGACCAAGCTCGACGGCACCGCGCGCGGCGGCATTCTGGTGGCGCTCGCGGAGAAATTCAAACTGCCGGTGCATTTCATCGGCGTCGGCGAAGGTGTCGACGATCTCGCGCCATTCACCGCGCGCGATTTCGCTCGTGCCATCGCCGGAATCGAAAGCTAGAGAATGGACAAGACCCAGCCGCATCCGCTGTTCAAGCTTGCGACCGAGCTCGGTCCGCTGCTCGTGTTCTTCTTCGTCAACGCGAAGTTCAATCTGTTCGCCGCGACCGGCGCCTTCATGGTCGCGATCGTGGCGGCGATGATCGCCTCCTATGTGGTGACGCGCCACATCCCGATCATGGCGATCGTGACCGGCGTGATCGTGCTGGTGTTCGGCACGCTGACGCTGGTGCTGCACGACGAGACCTTCATCAAGGTCAAGCCGACCATCATCTACGGCCTGTTCGCCGCGATCCTCGGCGGCGGGCTGCTGTTCGGCCGCTCCTTCATCGCGGTGATGTTCGATCAGATGTTCAACCTGACACCGCAGGGCTGGCGCATCCTGACGCTGCGCTGGGCGCTGTTCTTTGCCGGCATGGCGGTGCTGAACGAGATCGTCTGGCGCACCCAGAGCACGGATTTCTGGGTGAACTTCAAGGTATTCGGCGTCACGCCGCTCACCATGATCTTCGCCATCGCCCAGATGCCGCTGACCAAACGCTACGGCGTCGAGCCGGTCTCGCTGGAGACCAGCGAGGCCGAGGCTGGGGATGTCAGGAAGGGCTGAGGCTCTCTCAGCTCGCAATGACGGCCTTAGCTAAGACCCCGCCTTCAACGCCTTCTCCATCTGCGGCAGCAGCACGCTCCGAAAATTCTCCGGCGTGATCGGGCCGACCAGCTTGTAGACGATGGTGCCTTCGCGGCCGACGACAAAGGTCTCCGGCACGCCATAGACGCCCCATTCGATCGAGGCGCGGCCGTTGGCGTCGGTACCGACGCGGCCGAACGGGTTGCCGTAACGGCCGAGGAAGCGGCGCGCGTTATCGGGCGCATCCTTGTAGTTGATGCCGACGAGCTGGAAGCGCTTGTCTTTCGCAAGCTCCGTCAGCAGCGGCGCTTCGTCGTGACAGGGCACGCACCAGGAGGCCCAGACATTGATGAGGCTGACCTTGCCCTTGAACGCGGAAGGATCGAAGCCCGGCACCTGCACGTTGCCAGCCTGCAATCCCTCGAGCGGCGGCAGCGTGGTCTGCGGCGCGGGTCGGCCGATCAGCGCGGACGGAATTCGCGACGGATCGCCGCTGCCGAGCCGGAACCAGAACAGTACGGCAAGGGCGGCGAAGGCGAGCAGCGGCAGCACCATCAGGAAGGTGCGGCGCGGCGGCGGTGCGGAAGTCGATTGATCGCTCATGGCGTGTCCACAGCACTGCGGCCCGAGCGGCGGGTGACGCCGCTGCGGTCGAGCTCGCGCAGACGCTGCGTCTGGTTGCGATAGTCGAGCATGACCCAGCCGATCAGGATCGCAACCACGATGGCGGCGGCGGCATAGGATGTGACGATGAAGGAGGCGTAGGGACCAAGCGACATCTTATGCAGCTTTCTGGCTCGCCTGCATCATCTGCAGCGAGCGGACGCGCCGACGCAAAATCTCGTTGCGCATCGCAGCCAGGTGAAGCGTGACGAATAGCAGCGTGAATGCGACGGCCATCACCAACAGCGGAATCAGGAACGATTTGTCGAGCGTCGAGCCGCCCATGCGCATCACCGAAGCCGGTTGGTGCAGCGTGTTCCACCAGTCGACCGAGAATTTGATGATCGGAAGATTGATCGCGCCAACCAGCGTCAGCACGGCGGCTGCGCGTGCTGCGCGCGAGGGATCTTCCACCGCGCGCCACAGCGCCATCAGGCCCAGATACATCAGAAAGAGAATCAGCACCGAGGTCAGCCGCGCATCCCATTCCCAATAGGTGCCCCACATCGGCCGGCCCCATAGCGAGCCCGTGAACAACGCGAGAAAAGTGAAAGCCGCGCCGATCGGCGCGGCGGCTTTCGCGGCGACGTCGGCGAGCGGATGCCGCCACACCAGCGTGCCGAGCGAGGCGATGCTCATCACGCCCCACACGAACATCGACAGCCACGCATTGGGCACGTGGATGAACATGATCTTCACGGTCGCGCCCTGCTGATAGTCGTCGGGCGCGGTGGCGGATTGATAAAGGCCGATCGTGAGCAGGATGACGGTCGCGGCCGCGAGCCACGGCAGCACCCGCGCCGAGAGCGCGAGGAACCGTGTGGGGTTGGCGAGGTCGATCAGCGTCATGGTCTTCTGATAATCACAGGTCAGGGCTCACGCAATCAGCATGAAAGTGCGCAGCGAAAGTTGATCGGGGTCAAGGTCAATCCAGTCCATGTTTCAGGCTCGCCGCCGCCGCAAACGGGCCGATCACGAGGCTGACCAGCGACAGCGCGCAGAGGATCGAGAATGGCGCGCCGAAAGACGATGGCCCGGTGATCGCGGCCTGCGAGGCCGCAACCCCGAAGATCAGCACGGGAATCGACAGCGGCAGCACCAGCACCGCCATCAGCAGCCCGCCGCGATGCAGCGTTACCGCCAGCGCCGCGCCGATCATGCCGGTAAAGGTCAGCGCCGGCGTGCCCGCCAGCAGCGTCAGGGCCACCGCACCGGTCGCGACCATGTCGAGGTTGAGCAGGAGGCCCAGCACCGGGGTTGCGACAATCAGCGGCAGGCCCGCGGCCAGCCAATGCGCCAGCGCCTTGGCTGCGCAGGCCAGTTCCAGCGGCGTCCGGCTCATCGTGATCAGATCGAGCGAGCCGTCCTCATGGTCGGCCATGAACAGCCGGTCCAGCGTCAGCAGGCTCGCCAGC
This sequence comes from Bradyrhizobium rifense, assembly GCF_008123425.1. Taxonomy (GTDB): domain Bacteria; phylum Pseudomonadota; class Alphaproteobacteria; order Rhizobiales; family Xanthobacteraceae; genus Bradyrhizobium; species Bradyrhizobium rifense. The sequence continues at coordinate 71,247 of NZ_VSSS01000088.1, read as the reverse complement.
AGCGCACCGAGCCACAGGATCGCGGGCCCCAGCCGCGACAATAGCGCCAGATCCGGCCCCACCGCGAACGGCATCAGCACCACCACCGTCAGGAAGAACAGCACGCCGATCAAGGCCCCGCCGCCAACGCGAAGCGCGATCCGGATGTCCCGGCGGATCAAGGCGGCGAGGGCGGTCATGGGGGGCTCCCATCGTGCCCCAAAGGCAGTGCGCTCCCTCCCCCCTTGCGGGGGAGGGCGGGGGAGAGGGGTAGCCGCGGGGAGGATGCTCGTTCGGGGCGAGCCGCCAGCAACAAACCGCCTGCTTCTCCAACGCTAGAACGGATAGGTCCTGCGGTGTGGCGCCCCCCTCCCTGACCCTCCCCCACAAGGGGGGAGGGAACGGAGAGAGCCGGGCCCGGCCGCTTGGAAAGCTGAGGGTCGCTCCACTTCATGCCGTTCCCCCGATCCGCAACTCCCGAGATTCGATCCCGAGCGGGGCGTGGGTGGCCGCGATGATCAGGCCGCCGCGGGCGAGATGGTCGCGCATGAGCCCGCCGAACATGTCCTGGCCGGCCGCATCCAGCGCATTGGTCGGCTCGTCCAGCAGCCAGACCGGGCGGCGGACCGTCAAGAGCCGGGCCAGCGACAGCCGGCGACGCTGGCCGGCCGACAGGAAGGCCGCCGGTAGATCGGCGGCGTGCTCGAGGCCGACAGCCGCGAGGCTTTCGGCTGCGTCAAAACGCTGGCCGCCCAGAAAATCAGCCCAGAATGCCAGGTTTTCCGCCACGCTCAGCGCGGACTTGAGGGCATCGCGATGGCCGAGATAGTGGCATTGCTCGGGCAGCGTCATGTCGGCGTCGCCCCCGTCCAGTACGATCGTGCCGCCAGCCGGAATGAGCAGGCCGGCAATCAGCCGCAGCAGCGAGGTCTTGCCCGATCCGTTGCGCCCCGTCACCGCCACGGCTTCGCCGGAGACCGCTTCGAAATCGAGTCCCGAAAACACCTCGCGGCCGCCCCGCACGCAAATCACCCCGCGTCCCGACAGCTGCATCTGGCCTGGTACCAACCCGTTCAAAGCCGGGCCTCAGGAAATCTTGGGGTAGCGCATCAGAATTTTTGGCTCGCGACTTGCTGGGTTCGATTGTGGCTGTGGCGGCGCGGTTAGAAAGCTTCTATAAGCCCGGAACTACTTGATGCAGCAACTCAACCTGCCCCTGCAAGCGACCCAGCCGGGCTCGCTGACGGTGTTAAAATACCCCTTGCCGGGTATAACTAACAATTGGGATTTCCTACATGACCTCGCTCGACAGCTTCAAATGCAAAAAGACCCTCAAGGTCGGCGCCAAGACCTATGTCTATTACAGCCTGCCCACGGCCGAGAAGAATGGTCTGAAGGGAATTTCGAAGCTCCCTTACTCGATGAAGGTGCTGCTTGAAAATCTCCTCCGCAACGAGGACGGCCGCACGGTCAAGAAGGAAGACATCACGGCGGTGTCGAAGTGGCTGCGCAAGAAGTCGCTGGAGCATGAGATTGCGTTCCGCCCGGCCCGCGTGCTGATGCAGGATTTCACCGGCGTGCCCGCGGTGGTCGACCTCGCCGCGATGCGCAATGCGATGCAGAAGCTCGGCGGCGATGCCGAGAAGATCAACCCGTTGGTCCCCGTCGATCTCGTCATCGACCACTCGGTGATCGTGAACTTCTTCGGTGACAACAAGGCCTTCGGCAAGAACGTCGCCGAGGAATACAAGCAGAACCAGGAGCGCTACGAGTTCCTGAAGTGGGGCCAGAAGGCGTTCTCGAACTTCTCCGTCGTGCCGCCCGGCACCGGCATCTGCCACCAGGTCAATCTCGAGTATCTCTCCCAGACGGTGTGGACCAAGAAGGAGAAGATGACGGTCGGCAAGAAGACCGGCACCTTCGAGGTCGCCTATCCCGACTCGCTGGTCGGCACCGACTCCCACACCACCATGGTCAACGGTCTCGCCGTGCTCGGCTGGGGCGTCGGCGGCATCGAGGCGGAAGCCTGCATGCTCGGCCAGCCGCTGTCGATGCTGCTGCCGACGGTCGTCGGCTTCAAGCTGAAGGGCCAGCTTAAGGAAGGCGTCACCGCGACCGACCTCGTGCTCACCGTGACGCAGATGCTGCGCAAGCTCGGCGTGGTCGGCAAGTTCGTCGAGTTCTTCGGCCCCGGCCTCGACAATCTCTCGGTCGCGGACAAGGCGACCATCGGCAACATGGCGCCAGAATATGGCGCGACCTGCGGCTTCTTCCCCGTTGACGCCGCCACGATCGATTATCTCAAGACCTCCGGCCGCGCGCCGGCGCGCGTCGCGCTGGTGCAGGCCTATGCGAAGGCGCAGGGCCTGTTCCGCACCGCCAAGTCGGCCGATCCGGTGTTCACGGAAACGCTGACGCTCGACCTCGCTGACGTCGTGCCGTCGATGGCCGGCCCGAAGCGTCCCGAAGGCCGCATCGCGCTGCCGTCGGTCGCCGAAGGTTTTTCGCTCGCGCTCAGCACCGAATACAAGAAGACCGAGGAGCCCAACAAGCGCTTCGCCGTCGAAGGCAAGAACTACGAGATTGGTCATGGCGACGTCGTCATCGCCGCCATCACCTCCTGCACCAACACCTCGAACCCGAGCGTGCTGATCGGCGCTGGTCTTTTGGCGCGCAACGCAGCGGCCAAGGGCCTGAAAGCAAAGCCGTGGGTGAAGACCTCGCTCGCTCCGGGCAGCCAGGTGGTCGCGGGTTATCTTGCCGATTCCGGTCTGCAGGCTGATCTCGACAAGGTCGGCTTCAACCTGGTCGGCTTCGGCTGCACCACCTGCATCGGCAATTCCGGCCCGCTCCCGGAGGAGATCTCGAAGTCGATCAACGACAACGGCATCGTCGCCGCCGCCGTGCTCTCCGGTAACCGCAACTTCGAAGGCCGCGTCTCGCCGGACGTGCAGGCGAACTATCTGGCCTCGCCGCCGCTGGTCGTCGCGCACGCGCTCGCCGGCAGTGTCACCAAGAACCTCGCCGTCGAGCCGCTCGGCGAAGGCAAGGACGGCAAGCCGGTGTACCTCAAGGACATCTGGCCGACGACGAAGGAGATCAACGCCTTCATGAAGAAGTTCGTGACCGCGGCGATCTTCAAGAAGAAGTATGCCGACGTGTTCAAGGGCGACACCAACTGGCGCAAGATCAAGACGGTCGAGAGCGAGACCTATCGCTGGAACATGTCGTCGACCTATGTGCAGAACCCGCCCTACTTCGAAGGCATGAAGAAGGAGCCGGAGCCGGTCACCGATATCGTCGAGGCGCGCATCCTCGCCATGTTCGGCGACAAGATCACCACCGACCACATCTCGCCGGCCGGTTCGATCAAGCTCACCTCGCCCGCTGGCAAATATCTCAGCGAGCACCAGGTGCGCCCCGCCGACTTCAACCAGTACGGCACGCGTCGCGGCAACCATGAAGTCATGATGCGCGGCACCTTCGCCAACATCCGCATCAAGAACTTCATGCTCAAGGGCGCGGATGGAAATATCCCCGAGGGCGGTCTCACCAAGCACTGGCCCGACGGCGAGCAGATGTCGATCTACGACGCCGCGATGAAGTACCAGCAGGAGCAGGTGCCGCTGGTGGTGTTCGCCGGCGCTGAATACGGCAACGGTTCCTCGCGCGACTGGGCTGCGAAGGGCACGCGTCTGCTCGGCGTGCGCGCCGTGATCTGCCAGAGCTTCGAGCGCATCCATCGCTCCAACCTGGTCGGCATGGGCGTGCTGCCGCTGACCTTCGAGGACGGCACCTCGTGGTCGTCGCTCGGCCTGAAGGGCGACGAGAAGGTCACGCTGCGTGGCCTCGTCGGCGACCTGAAGCCGCGCCAGAAGCTGACCGCGGAGATCGTGTCGGGCGACGGTTCGCTGCAGCGCGTTTCGCTGCTTTGCCGCATCGATACGCTGGACGAGCTCGATTACTACCGGAACGGCGGCATTCTGCACTATGTGCTGCGCAAGCTCGCCGCCTAAGCGCGAATTTGTGAACGGTAGCTCACTGCGACGTGAGTAGAAGGTTAAACGAAGGCGGCCTATCACAGGGTCGCCTTCGTGCGTTACGGGATGCTTCAGATGGGCTCGCCCGGCGGACACTTCGCATACGATGGTTGAATGTGCCGTGCCCGTAAGACTACGGTGACCATCAGGCGATAGGATATCCCTCCCCGAATACGAGATGTGACGTTCGACATGACTGGAATGATGGCTTCTCATTTGGTTTCGCGATGGTCCGGCGCACTCTGGTCGGGAGCACTGGGCATCTGCGCAATCGTCGCCGTCATCCGTCCCGCCCAGGCCGATCCCCGCGCCGTGGTCGAGCTCTTCACCTCGCAGGGCTGCTCCTCCTGCCCGCCCGCCGACAAGGTCATCGGCGACCTCTCCAAGGATCCCTCGATCATCGCGCTCAGCATGCCGATCGATTATTGGGATTATCTCGGCTGGAAGGACACGCTGGCCGATTCACGTTTCTCGGCGCGGCAGCGCGCCTACTCACGCATGCGCGGTGACCGCGAGGTCTATACGCCGCAGGTCGTGGTCAACGGCGAAGCCCATGTCATCGGCAGCGACCGCGCCGGCATCGAAAGCGCGATCGGCAAGACCGACAAGGGCACGGGCGTGATGAGCGTGCCGGTGACGATGTCGCTCGCGGGCAAGCAGATCAACGTGTCGGTGGCCGCGAGCAACGAGCCGGCGATCTCGCATGGCGAGGTCTGGATCTGCTCGATCGCGAAGTCGGTACCGATCGAAATCAGCCGCGGCGAAAATCGCGGCCAGCAGATCACCTATCACAACGTGGTGCGCAATCTGCTCAAGGTCGGTGACTGGAACGGACATCCGGAAAGCTGGACGGTGCCGCTCGAGAACCTCACCTCGCGCGATGGTGTCGACGGCGCGGTGGTCTATGTCCAGGACGGCAGCCGCGAGAAGCCGGGTGCGATGCTGGGCGCGGCGTACACGTCGCTGCATTAATTCGTTTCTCTCTCCAAGCGTCGTACTCGCGTTAAACCCTCATGGTGAGGAGCGCGCCCTTGCGCGCGTCTCGAACCATGCAGGCCCCGCTGCTGCTGCTCGGCCTTTCATCCTTCGAGACGCCGCGCGAAGAGCGCGGCTCCTCAGGATGAGGGGCGAGAGTGTTCGCGCAGATGTTCGGAGAGGGAGCGGGTCGGCAGCAACACGCTGACACAAACAAAAAAGGACCAACTTGCGTTGGCCCTCCTTGTCGCGCGTACAGACCCGATCCTGTCCGACCCCGGGGGGCTGGGGGCTGAGGAATCCGGAACCGAAAGGACCGGGTCAACGCACACAAGGCTTTTCGCAATGCAGGGCGGCGGGCCGTGGGCGGAAAAGCGGCGATCCTGTGATTCCTGCTAACGTTCCCGTGACGGTTTGCCGCTGAGAAGTTCCACCGTTGCGTGTGTCATGATTCGCAACCGGTTGGCGGCGAGCCGAGGTCCTCAAGAGACCCTCAGGAGCCTCTTGCGGCGGGGAACAGTTGGCGCAATCATGCAATTGTCATGAACCGCGGCTCCGGGGACGGTCTTCGCGGAGGCGGGTCATGCTGATGTGACAGGAGGCGCTGCATGAGTTTGACGCCGGAGGATGCCGATCCGAGCGAGCAGCGCGCAGTGGCGCGCTCCGCCGCTGCGAATGCCCAACTGAGCCGGGTGACGTTCAACCGGCTCGAGCTGAACCGAATTCTCAATCTCTATGGCCGCATGGTCGCCGACGGCGAGTGGCGCGACTATGCCATCGACTTCCTGAAGGACCGCGCGGTGTTTTCGGTCTTTCGCCGCGCCTCCGAAGTGCCGATCTACCGTATCGAGAAGGATCCGCGGCTGGCCCGCAAGCAGGGCATGTACAGCGTGATCTCGGCGACCGGCCTGATCCTGCGCCGCGGCCACGAGCTCGACCGCGTGCTGCTGGTGATCGATAGGAAGCTGGCGGTGGTGTAGCCAGGCGAACGGTGCCGTAGGGTGGGCAAAGGCGCAAAGTGCCGTGCCCACCATGCTTTCTCAATCGCTACGGATGGTGGGCACGCTTTGCTTTGCCCACCCTACGAGACCGGATTATTTCCCCGGTACCGTGCTCGCGCCCTCGCCGAGGTCGCGCTGCATCATCACCGTATCGAGCCAGCGGCCGAATTTCAGGCCGACATTCGGATGCGTGCCGATCATCCTGAAGCCGCCTCTGGTGTGCACGCCGATCGAGCCGGCATTGGCGGAATCGCCGATCACGGCGATCATCTGGCGGAAGCCGCGCGCCTCGCATTCGGTGATCAGCCGCTCCAGCAGCAGCGAGCCGATGCCGCGGCGGTGGAAGGAGGGATCGAGATAGATCGAGTTCTCGACCGTGAAGCGATAGGCCGGCCGCGGTCGGTAGGCGCCGGCATAGGCGTAGCCGGCGACGCGGCCGTCTAGCATGGCGACGAAATAGGGATAGCCGCCGTCGACCAGCGTGCGATAGCGCCGTGTCATCTCGGCTAGGTCGGGCGGCTCCAGCTCGAACGTCGCAGTGCCTTCGCGGACGGCCTGCTGATAGATGGCGGTGATGGCGGGGAGGTCGGCCTCGGTCGTGGGCCTGATTTCGGGTGCGGACATGGCGGAAGATTAGAGGCTTCGCGCGGCGGCTGGAAGAGGCAACGCCGCTTCCACATACCCCGTCATTGCGAAGAGCCCTTGCGACGAAGCAATCCAGAAATGCATCCGCGGAGGGACTCTGGATTGCTTCGCTGCGCTCGCGATGACGGTGGTTGGGGAAACACCCGGGCCCCTAAACAAAAACCCCGGCCTCGCGGCCGGGGTTCGTGTCCGTTCTCTCTAGCCCGGCGCTTAGTCGCGCTGGCCGAGGAGCTGCAGCAGCAGCGTGAACAGGTTGATGAAGTTCAAATACAGCGACAGCGCGCCGGAGATCGCCGCACGCTCGGCGATGTCACCGCCGGCCGAAGCGTAGCCGTAGATGTAGTCGTTCTTCAGCCGCTGCGTATCCCAGGCGGTGAGGCCCGCGAACACGAGAACGCCGACCACCGACACCACGAACTGCAGCACCGAGCTGGCCAGGAACAGGTTCACCAGGCTCGCGATGATGATGCCGATCAGGCCCATGAACAGGAACGAGCCCATGCCGCTCATGTCACGCTTGGTGGTGTAGCCGTAGAGGCTGAGCGCGCCGAAAGTCGCCGCGGTGATGAAGAACACCCGCACGATCGAGGTGTGGGTGTACACCAGGAAGATCGAGGACAGCGAGATGCCCATCAGCGCCGAGAACACCCAGAACAGGATCTGGGCGGTCGAGGGGGCGAGACGGTTGATGCCGGCCGAGATCACGAACACCATGGCGAGCGGCGCCAGCATGAACAGATATTTCAGCGGGCTCACGAACATCGCGTAGCCGAACGGCGTCAGGAACAGCTTGCCGACGCGGACGGCTTCCGGGGTCGGAACGTCGGTTACGGCAGCCATGTAGACTCCAAGCGCGGCCAGGCCGGTGATGGCCAGGCCAATGCTCATGTAATTGTAGATGCGCAGCATGTAAGCGCGCAGACCGGCGTCGACCGTCGCGGCGTCAACACGCCCGGCGGCCCTGCCGAAAGGAGAAGCGTAATTGCGGTCTAGGTCCGACATGGTCGAATTCCCGTTGGTTGCCCGGTCCGGCATGAGGGTTGCCATGCCGCCGGTTCGTCAAATTCTATCTCGGATACCGACGTCTGCCGACATTAATTTTGGCTAACAATCGGGGCTCCGAACCCATCCGATATGTGGGAAACTAACACATCCGCTGCAACCGTCCACGCGCGGCTGAATGTCGCCCTTGGCGCGCAATCCAGACGAGTAGAGGTGGTTAATCGCAGGAATCGCGCGATTCCGGTCCGGCGCAGCCACCCGCTACCTTTTGTCACAAATTGCGCAACACTGTGGCAGGCTTTTTGTTCAACGCCAGCAGCGTGCCGGCAAGCCCGAGCCCGACGGTGACGACCAGGGCGGCGGCCACCACGCCGGCCGCGCTGCCGGCCTGCCAGACGAAGGTCAGCGTCATCAGCCGCGTCACGATCATCCAGGCCGCGATGCTGCCGGCGATCACGCCGAACACGGCGGTGGCAAGGCCGATCAGGAGATATTCGAGCGCATAGGCGCCGAGCAGCCGCAGCCGCGTGGCGCCCAGCGTCTTCAGGATCACCGCGTCATAGACCCGGTGGCGATGGCCGGCGGCCAGTGCGCCGCCCAGCACCAGGATCGCCGAGATCAGGGTCACGGCGCTGGCACCGCGGATCGCAAGCGCGAGGTTGGTCACGACCGCGCCGACCGTCTCCATCACCTCGCGCACGCGTACGCTCGTCACCATCGGGTAAGCATCCGCGACCTGCTTGATGATCTTGCCGTCGCCGGTCGCGTCGCCGCCGGCCTCCGTCAGCGTGGCGATGTGGGTATGGGGCGCGCCCTTGAAGGCGTTCGGCGAGAACACCAGCACGAAATTGATGCCGAGCCCCTGCCAGTCGATGGTGCGCAGATTGCCGATTTTCGCTGGGATGTCGCGGCCGAGCACGTTGACCATGACCTCGTCGCCGAGCTTGAGGCCGAGGCCGTCGGCGATCTTCTTCTCCATCGAGACCAGCGGCGGGCCGGAATAGTCGGCGCCCCACCATTCGCCCTCGACCACCTTGGAGCCCTTTGGCAGCTCGCCGGTATAGGTCAGGCCGCGGTCGCTCTGCAGCACCCATTCGGAATCGGTGGTGGGCTTGAGGTCCTCGGCGCGGACGCCGCGGGCGGCGACGATGCGCCCGCGCAGCATCGGCACGTCCTCGACCTTCGCGCTGGGGGCGATCTGGCGTAGATAGTCGTCGAAGGGGGCGGCCTGGGTGCTTGGTATGTCGATGAAGTAGAACGACGGCGCGTGCTCGGGCAGCGCCGCCAGGAACTGCCGGCGCAGATTGCCGTCGATCTGGGTGATGGTGACGAGCACGGCGAGACCGAGGCCGAGCGACAGCACGACCGAGGGCGTCAGTGCGCCCGGCCGGTGGATGTTGGCGATCGCAAGCCGCAGCATCGTGAAGCGCGTGCGCGGCAGCCGTCGCGCGATCGCCATCAGCACGGCGGCGACACCGCGCAGCACGACGAACACGACGACGGAGGAGGCCACGAACACCGCAGCGATGCGCTTGTCGAAGGACAGGCCGATCACGACCGCGACGAGGAGCGCAACAACGACGCCCATGAAGGCGAGATAGCTCCAGCGCGGCCGGTGCCATTCGGCAGCGATGGTGTCCCGGAACAGTGCCGCGACCGGCACGTCGTGCACGCGGCCGAGCGGCCACAGGCCGAAGGCGAGCGCGGTTAGGAGGCCGTAGACAAAGGACAGCGCGAGCTCGTCGGCGTGCACGGCCGGGACCACCGGGAGCGGCAACAGTTTTCCGAACAGGCCGACGATGGCAAACGGCATCGCGGCGCCGAGCGCCAGCCCAATCACCGAGCCGATCGCGGCGAGCAGGACGACCTGCGCGAGATAAATACCGAATACGTCGCGCCCTGTGGCGCCGACGGCCTTGAGGGCCGCGATCACCTCGAGCCGGCGATCGATATGGCTCTTCACGGCGTTGGCGACGCCGACGCCGCCGACCAGCAGTGCGGCGAGGCCGACCAGGGTCAGGAATTGCGTGAAGCGGCTGATATTGCGTTCGAGTTGCGGCGAGGCGTTGGAGCGGCTGCGGACTTCCCAGCCGGCCTGCGGCGCGGCGTTGCGGGCGTCCGCGATGAAGGCGTCGGTGGCGCGGTCGCTGTTGGTGGCGTCAGGCAGTTTGACGCGGTAGACCCAGCGCACCAGGCTGCCGGGCTGGACCAGGCCGGTGGCGCGCAAGGCCGCCTCGCTGATCAGGAAGCGCGGACCAAAACCGATGCCGCCGGCGAGCTTGTCGGGCTCGGCCTCGACGCTGCTGCGGACCTGGAAGGTCGCAGAGCCGATGGTGACGCGGTCGCCGATCTTGAGGGAAAGACGCGCAAGAAGCGTCGGATCGGCGGCGGCGCCGAATGCGCCGTCGCGCTCCGCGAGCAGATCGGTCAGCGGCAATTGCGGCGCCAGCGTCAGCTGTCCGAGCATCGGATAGGTGTCGTCGACCGCCTTCATCTCGACCAGCGCCAGCTTGCCCTCGGCCGAGCGCGCCATGCCGCGCAGCGTGGAGGCCACGGAGACGGTGCCGCGCGAGCGCAGGAAGGCAACTTCTTCGGGCTTCGCCTCGCGCTGGAACAGCACGAAGGAAACGTCGCCGCCGAGCAGCGTGCGGCCCTCGCGCGCAAGGCCATCGCTGAGGCTCGCCGACACCGAGCCGACGCCGGCAATCGCCATCACGCCGAGCGCGATGCAGGCGATGAAGACGTAGAAGCCGCGCAGGCCCCCGCGCAATTCGCGCAGTGCGTAGCGCAGCGACAGCGCGACGCCGTTCGGCTTCGTAAACGGTTCGATGACGACGCTCATGCGTTGGTTGTCTGCGTGTCGATGCGGCCCGAGCGCAGGCGGATCACGCGATCGCAGCGATGCGCGAGCGAGGAATCATGCGTGACCAGCACCAGCGTCATCCCGCGCTCGGCATGCTTGGTGAAGAGCAGATCGACGATCTGCTTGCCCGTGGCCTCGTCGAGATTGCCGGTCGGCTCGTCAGCGACGAGGATGGCGGGATCGGGTGCCAGCGCGCGCGCAAGCGCGACGCGCTGCTGCTCGCCGCCGGAGAGCTGCGTCGGATAATGATGCAGGCGATCGCCGAGCCCGACCGATTGCAGCTCCTCGGCTGCGCGCTTGTTGGCATCGGGATTGCCGGCGAGCTCGAGCGGCACGGCGACATTCTCCAGCGCCGTCATCGTCGGAATCAGATGGAAGGACTGGAAGACGATGCCGACCTGGCGGCCGCGGAAGCGGGCCAGCGCGTCTTCGTCGAGGGCATTGAAAGGCGTGCCGTTGACCACCACCTCTCCGCTATCAGGACGCTCCAGCCCCGCCATCACCATCAGCAGCGTGGATTTGCCCGAGCCTGACGGGCCGATCAGGCCGATCGTCTCCCCCGAGCCGACGCGCAGGCTGATATCCTTGAGGATGTGAACGCGTGCTGCCCCCGACCCCAATGAGAGATTGACGTTGGAGATGGCGATGGTGTCCGGCGTGGTGCCGGCGAGCGAAGAGGATTCGATGCGACTGTCCATGGTCCGGTCATATGGCAACTCCGCACGTGCGGTCGAGAGGCGTTACGGATTCTTCATGCACATAGCCGTGTTGATGATCGCTTTGATGACGGTCGCCAATCCGGCTTGGGCAGAAACGACAAAACCGATCAAGCTTGTCGTTTTAGGCGATTCCTTGAGTGCCGGTCTCGGCCTTCCGGCCCAGGATGCGTTCCCCGCCAAGCTGCAAAAAGCGTTGCAGGCCAAAGGCATAGCCGTAGACATGATCAACGCCGGGGTGTCGGGCGACACCTCGTCGGGGGGGCGCGACCGGCTCGACTGGTCGGTGCCCGACGGAACCGAGGGCGTCATCCTCGAGCTCGGCGCCAACGACGCGATGCGCGGCATCGACCCCGACTTGACGCGCGCGGCGCTGACCGACATCGTCGGGCGTCTCAAGGCGCGCAAGATCGCCGTGATGCTGTGTGGCATGCTGGCGCCGCCGAATTTCGGCGCGGACTATGGCGCGCGCTTCAATTCGATTTATCCGGATCTGGCAAAACAGTTCGACCTGCCGCTCTATCCGTTCTTCCTCGACGGTGTCGCGGCCGACGCCAGGCTCAACCAGGCCGACGGCATTCATCCGACTGCGGCAGGCGTCGACATCGTCGTCAACAACATGCTGCCCACGGTAGAGGCATTCCTGCGCACGATCGGCGAGCAACGCCGTTGAAAAGCAGGCAATGCTAACCCTAACAACCAGGGTTTTCCCGGTGTAGCGTTAGGCACTCTTCGCAGAGTCACACAACTGCGATAGGAATTGAAGTACAGATGATTCGTCGCCGGCTCTAAAATTTGGATATGATCCTTACCCTCGGATCATGCCCAAGCATCGGGAGTGCGAAACGATGCCGCGTTTGTTCACTGGTCTGGAAATCCCGACCGAGGTCTGCCAGACGCTTTCCAATTTGCGAGGTGGCCTTCCAGGCGCCCGCTGGATCGATCCCGAAAATTATCACGTCACCCTGCGCTTCATCGGCGATATCGATGGCATCTCCGCCAACGAGATCGCGTCGATGCTGTTTCGCGTCGACCGCAAGCCTTTCGAAGTGAAAGTGCAGGGCCTGCAAAGCTTCGGCGGTCGCAAGCCGCGCGCGGTGGTCGCCACCATCGCGCCGAGCAAGCCGCTGATGGATTTGCAGGCCGAGCTCGAACGCATGATGCAGCGGATCGGCCTCGATCCCGAAGGGCGCAAATTCATTCCGCATGTCACGCTGGCCCGGCTGCATGACGCCACCGACCGTGACGTCGCCGACTATCTCTCGCTGCGCGGCTACTTCCCGAGCAAGGCGTTTATGGCGGAGCGGTTCGTGCTGTTCTCGTCACGCGCATCGACCGGCGGTGGTCCGTATGTCGTTGAGGACGCCTACGAGCTGTGTGAGTGACGTCCGCTCCACGATGAACGAAATAGTGGGTCCCGCGCGCTGCAGCGTCTGGGACGCGGAACGCATAGCGCCCCGCACCAATTGACGGCTTGCAATTTCCGCCGGTCTCTGGCGGTAAAGAGCGATGCTCTCCACCCAAAACTCCTCTTTCAGCGAAGCGTATCAGGCCCAGATCGCGTCCGGCGCGATCGAGCCTGACGCTGCGCAGGCCGAAGTCGCCGAGGCCTATGCCGCGCTCGACCTGCGGCTCGCGAACTACAAGCCGCAGCGCAAGCAGGGCCTGCTCAGCCGTCTGTTCAGCGGCAGTGACAAGGATGAGGCGCCGCACGGGCTCTATGTCCATGGCGAGGTCGGCCGCGGCAAGACCATGCTGATGGATCTGTTCTTCCAGCACTCCACCGTCGAGCACAAGCGGCGCGCGCATTTCCACGAATTCATGGCGGACGTGCATGAGCACATCTACGACTATCGCCAGAGCATCGCGCGCGGCGAGACCGCCGACGGCGATGTCATCGCGCTGACCGCGCACGCGATCTTCGAGGAGAGCTGGCTGCTCTGCTTCGACGAATTCCACGTCACCGACATCGCCGACGCGATGATCCTGGGACGCCTGTTCGCTAAATTGTTCGAGCTCGGCACCGTCGTGGTCGCGACCTCCAACGTCGCGCCCGACGATCTCTACAAGGGCGGCTTGAACCGCGCGCTGTTCCTGCCCTTCATCAAGCAGATCACCGACCACATGGACGTGCGGCGGCTGGATGCGCGCACGGATTTCCGGCTGGAGAAACTTCAGGGCGTACCGATGTGGCTGACGCCGGCGGACGGCGATGCCGATGCCGCGCTCGACCGCGCCTGGTCGAAGATGACCGGCAACGCCAAATGCAAGTCGCGCGACATTTCGATCAAGGGCCGCACCCTGCACGTGCCGTGCTCGGCCCATGGCGTCGCGCGGTTTCCGTTCGCCGATCTCTGCGAGAAGCCGCTCGGCGCATCCGACTACCTCAGGCTGGCGCACGACTATCACACCATCCTGGTCGACCATATTCCAGTGATGGACTTCTCCCAGCGCAACGCCGCCAAGCGCTTCATCACGCTGATCGACACGCTCTATGACAATGCCGTGAAGCTGATGGCCTCGGCCGATGCCAACCCGATCTCGCTCTACCTCGCCCACGAGGGCACCGAGGCGATGGAGTTCAAGCGGACCTCGTCGCGCCTGATCGAGATGAGCTCGGAATCCTATCTGGCGCTGGCTCACGGCCGCAAGGATTCCACCGCCAGTGGCTCCACCAAGGGCCTGGTGGAGACTTAAGTCCTATTTGCCAGCGCTGTCATTCCGGGACGGTCCGCCTTCGCGGGCGCGCCCGGACTCCGGTGCGTGGCTTTCGGGTTAGCGCCCGCGCGCCAGAGAATGACAGGGCTGCGTGCCCCAGGCATCAGCAAGCCCGACAAATGGGCATCCACCGACTTGAACGGCGGAAGCGAAAGGGATAACCACCCATTCAGTTTTTCCCTCACGTGTCTAAAGGACAGGTTCACATGGCGCGCGACAAGATTGCTTTGATTGGCTCCGGCCAGATCGGCGGAACGCTGGCTCACCTCATCGGCCTGAAAGAACTGGGCGACGTCGTGATGTTCGACATCGCCGAGGGCGTGCCGCAGGGCAAGGCGCTCGACATCGCGCAGTCCTCGCCGGTCGACGGTTTCGACGCGCACTATACCGGCGCCAACTCCTACGAGGCCCTGGACAACGCCAAGGTCTGCATCGTCACCGCCGGCGTGCCGCGCAAGCCCGGCATGAGCCGCGACGACCTCCTCTCCATCAACCTCAAGGTCATGGAGCAGGTCGGTGCCGGCATCAAGAAGTACGCCCCCGACGCCTTCGTCATCTGCATCACCAACCCGCTCGACGCCATGGTCTGGGCGCTGCAGAAGGCCTCGGGCCTTCCGCACAAGAAGGTCGTCGGCATGGCCGGCGTGCTGGATTCCTCGCGCTTCCGCTACTTCCTGGCCGACGAGTTCAACGTCTCGGTTGAAGACGTCACTGCCTTCGTGCTCGGCGGCCATGGCGACACCATGGTGCCGCTGGTGAAGTACTCCACCGTCGCGGGCATCCCGCTGCCCGACCTCGTCAAGATGGGCTGGACCTCGCAGGCGCGCCTCGACGAGATCGTCGACCGCACCCGCAACGGCGGCGCCGAGATCGTCAATCTGCTCAAGACCGGCTCGGCCTTCTACGCGCCGGCCGCTTCGGCCATCGCTATGGCGGAGAGCTATCTGCGCGACAAGAAGCGCGTGCTGGCCTCGGCTGCCTACCTCAACGGCGAATACGGCGTGAAGGACATGTATGTCGGCGTGCCCGTCGTGATCGGCGCCAAGGGCGTCGAGCGCGTCGTCGAGATCGAGCTCACCGGCAAGGACCGCGAGGCCTTCGACAAGTCCGTCGGCGCGGTGCAGGGCCTCGTCGATGCCTGCAAGAAGATCGCACCCGATCTTCTCGGCCGCTAAGGGCAAACAATCCCCGCCGAAGATCGAAACCCGGTCTTCGGCGGTTTCATTTCCGGACCCCGGCTGCAACCGTTGTTGAAGGCTGGGCGGGTTCCGGTTCCGCGATTTCGATGTCAGAGAATCCGGGTTGCAGTTCCTGTGGTATATGGTATGCCAGCCACAAGACTGAGGTGGGCCCCTAGGGGTCACCGCCCGCGGGTTCAGGGAGCGACCATATGAATATCCATGAATATCAGGCCAAAGCGCTGCTGAACGAGTTCGGCGTAGCGATCTCGAAGGGCGTTCCGGTCCTGAAGGCCGCTGACGCGGAAGCCGCCGCCAAGGCTCTCCCGGGCCCGGTCTGGGTGGTGAAGAGCCAGATCCATGCCGGCGGCCGCGGCAAGGGCAAGTTCAAGGAAGCCTCGGCTGGCGACAAGGGCGGCGTCCGTATCGCCAAGTCGGCCGCTGAGGTCTCCGAATTCGCCAAGCAGATGCTCGGCGCCACCCTCGTGACGATCCAGACCGGCGCCGCCGGCAAGCAGGTCAACCACCTCTACATCGAGGACGGCTCCGACATCGACAAGGAGTTCTACCTCTCGATCCTGGTCGACCGCGAGACCTCGCGCGTCTCGTTCGTGGTCTCGACCGAAGGCGGCGTCAACATCGAGGACGTCGCGCACAACAGTCCTGAGAAGATCGTGACCTTCTCGGTCGATCCCGCGACCGGCATCATGGGCCATCACGGCCGCACCGTCGCCAACGCGCTGAAGCTCTCCGGTGATCTCGCCAAGCAGGCCGAGAAGCTCACCGCGCAGCTCTACGCCGCCTTCGTCGCCAAGGACATGTCGATGCTGGAGATCAACCCGCTGGTCGTGACCAAGCAGGGCCAGCTCCGCGTGCTCGACGCCAAGGTGTCGTTCGACGACAACGCGCTGTTCCGTCATCCCGAAGTGCTCGCGCTGCGCGACGAGACCGAGGAAGACGCCAAGGAAATCGAGGCGTCCAAGTACGACCTCAACTACGTCACCCTCGACGGCAATATCGGCTGCATGGTCAACGGCGCCGGTCTCGCCATGGCGACGATGGACATCATCAAGCTCTACGGCATGGCGCCGGCGAACTTCCTCGACGTCGGCGGCAGCGCCAGCAAGGAGAAGGTCGCGGCCGCGTTCAAGATCATCACCGCGGATCCCAACGTGAAGGGCATCCTGGTCAACATCTTCGGTGGTATCATGAAGTGCGACGTGATCGCCGAGGGCGTCACCGCCGCCGTGCGCGAGGTCGGCCTCAGCGTGCCGCTGGTGGTTCGCCTCGAAGGCACCAATGTCGAGCTCGGCAAGAAGATCATCCGTGAATCCGGCCTGAACGTGGTGCCTGCCGACAATCTCGACGACGCCGCGCAGAAGATCGTGAAGGCCGTCCAGGGAGGCTAAGGCCATGGCCCAAGACCATCTCGCCGCATCAGCCCCACTTGCAGAGCATGCGCGTCTCGCCGCGTTCGCCGGCGAATGGAATGGCGAAGAGGTGGTCTTTCCGTCGCGCTGGACCGAAGGCGGGCAGGCGACCTCGCGCACCGTGGCGCGCATGGATCTCAATGGGTTCTATCTGATCCAGGACGCGATCCAGATGCGCGACGGCAAGCAGGCCTTCGCCACCCACGGCATCTTCACCTGGGACCGCGAGGACCGGACCTACAAATTGTTCTGGTACGATTCACTCGGCTACACGCCGCCCTCGCCCGCGTCCGGCGGGTGGGTCGGCAAGACCCTGACGCTGGTGCGCGGCTCGCTCCGCGGCAATGCGCGCCACGTCTATGAGATCATCGACGACAATTCCTACTCGTTGAAGATCCAGTTCTCGCCGGACGCGGAAGGCTGGGCTGACGTGCTCACCGGCGTCTACCGCCGCATCCACTGACCTCTCACTCGTTAGTTTCGCGAAAGCACACCTCATGTCCATCCTGATCGACAAGAACACCAAGGTCATCTGCCAGGGCTTCACCGGCAAGAACGGCACCTTCCACTCCGAAGCCGCGATTGCCTATGGCACCAAGATGGTCGGCGGCACGTCGCCCGGCAAAGGCGGCGCGACCCATCTGAACCTGCCGGTGTTCGACACCGTCCGCGAGGCGCGTGAGAAGACCGGCGCGGATGCATCGGTGATCTACGTGCCGCCGCCGGGCGCAGCCGACGCGATCTGCGAAGCCATCGACGCCGAGGTCCCGCTGATCGTCTGCATCACCGAGGGCATCCCGGTCATCGACATGGTGCGCGTGAAGCGCTCGCTCGCGGCCTCCAAGTCGCGTCTGATCGGGCCGAACTGCCCGGGCGTAATGACCGCCGGCGAGTGCAAGATCGGCATCATGCCGGCCAACATCTTCAAGACCGGCTCCGTCGGCATCGTCTCCCGCTCGGGCACGCTGACCTACGAAGCCGTGTTCCAGACCTCGCAGGAAGGCCTCGGCCAGACCACCGCGGTCGGCATCGGCGGCGACCCGGTCAAGGGCACCGAGTTCATCGACGTCCTCGAGATGCTGCTGGCCGACCCCAAGACCGAATCGATCATCATGATCGGCGAGATCGGCGGTTCCGCCGAGGAAGACGCCGCCCAATTCCTCAAGGACGAGGCCAAGCGCGGCCGCAAGAAGCCGATGGTCGGTTTCATCGCCGGCGTGACCGCACCTCCCGGCCGCCGCATGGGCCATGCCGGCGCGATCATTTCGGGCGGCAAGGGCGACGCCGGTTCCAAGACCGACGCGATGAAATCCGCAGGGATTACAGTGTCGCCGTCGCCCGCGCGCCTCGGCCATACGCTTGCCGAAAAATTGAAAGGCTAATTCACTCCTTCGTACTTTTCCGGGCGAAGTTTCGCAGCAAATAGGGTAAATGGTGCCTGTCGCGCTGAGCCTCTGCCGGGGAGCTCAGCGCCAGCGCCGTTTGTTATGCGCGAACCGAAATCGCCAGGAACTCAAGTATGTCTCGCCAGGACGCGAACGCAGCCTTTGCCCTCTCCTCCTTTTTGCAGGGCACCAACGCCACCTACATCGACGAAATCTACGCCCGCTACGAGAAGGATCCGTCCTCGGTCGACGCCGAGTGGCAGGAGTTCTTCAAGAGCCTCAACGACCAGCCCGCTGACGTCCGGAAGAACGCCGAGGGCCCGTCCTGGGAGCGCGCCAACTGGCCGCTGACGCCGAAGGACGACCTGACCTCCGCGCTCGACGGCAACTGGGCGGAAGTCGAAAAGGCGGTCGGCGCCAAGATCGCCGCCAAGGCGCAGGCCAAGGGCGCGGATGTCTCTTCCGCCGACGTGCTCCAGGCCACGCGCGACTCCGTCCGCGCGCTGATGCTGATCCGCTCCTACCGCATGCGCGGCCACTTCCACGCCAAGCTCGATCCGCTCGGCATCGAGGCCCCGCGCAACCGCGAAGAGCTCGATCCCCGCACCTACGGCTTCAGCGAGGCCGATTTCGACCGCAAGATATTCCTCGATCACGTGCTCGGCCTCGAATACGCAAGCCTGCGCGAGATCACCGCGATCTGCGAGCGCACCTACTGCCAGACGCTTGGCGTCGAGTTCATGCACATCAGCAACGCTGCGCAGAAGGCCTGGATCCAGGAGCGCATCGAAGGGCTGGACAAGGAGATATCGTTCACCCGCGAAGGTCGCCGCGCCATCCTGATGAAGCTGGTCGAAGCCGAAGGCTTCGAGAAGTTCTGCGACACCAAGTTCACCGGCACCAAGCGCTTCGGTCTCGACGGTGCTGAATCGCTGATCCCCGCGCTCGAGCAGATCATCAAGCGCGGCGGCAATCTCGGCGTGAAGGAAGTCGTGGTCGGCATGCCGCATCGCGGCCGCCTCAACGTGCTGACGCAGGTGATGGGCAAGGCCCATCGCGCCCTGTTCCATGAATTCAAGGGCGGCTCGGCCAACCCCGACGCGGTCGAAGGCTCGGGTGACGTCAAGTATCACCTCGGCGCGTCCTCGGACCGCGAGTTCGACGGCAACCGCATCCATCTGTCGCTGACCGCGAACCCCTCGCATCTCGAGATCGTCGATCCCGTCGTGCTTGGCAAGGTCCGCGCCAAGCAGGACCAGCATGGCGATCCGCCGGACCAGCGCATTTCGGTGATGCCGCTGCTGATGCATGGCGACGCCGCGTTCGCCGGCCAGGGCGTCGTCGCGGAATGTTTTGGTCTGTCCGACCTGAAGGGCTACCGCACCGGCGGCTCCGTGCACTTCATCGTCAACAACCAGATCGGCTTCACCACCTATCCGCGCTACTCGCGCTCCTCGCCCTATCCGTCGGATGTGGCGAAGATGATCGACGCGCCGATCTTCCACGTGAACGGTGACGATCCGGAAGCCGTGGTGTTCGCGGCCAAGGTCGCGACCGAATTCCGGCAGAAATTCCACAAGCCCGTCGTCATCGACATGTTCTGCTACCGCAGGCACGGCCATAACGAGGGCGACGAGCCGGCGTTCACCCAGCCGGTGATGTACAAGAAGATCGCGGCCCATCCGACAACGCTTGAGCTCTATGCCCGCCGCCTGATCAGCGAAGGCGTGATGACCGAGGGCGAGGTCGACAAGGCCAAGGCCGACTGGCGCGCGCGGCTCGATGCCGAGTTCGAGGCCGGCACCTCCTACAAGCCGAACAAGGCCGACTGGCTCGACGGCAAGTGGGCCGGCTTCAAGATCGCCGATCAGGAAGAGGATGCGCGGCGCGGTGTCACCGGCGTCGACGTCACCGAGCTGAAGGACATCGGCCGCAAGATCACCAAGGTGCCGGACGGTTTCCGCGTTCATCGCACCATCCAGCGTTTCCTCGAGAACCGCTCAAAGGCGATCGACACCGGTGCCGGCATCGACTGGGCGACCGGCGAGGCGCTGGCGTTCTGCACGCTGCTCAACGAGAACCATCACGTCCGCCTGTCAGGCCAGGACTCGGAGCGCGGCACCTTCTCGCAGCGCCACTCGGTCCTGATCGACCAGGAAGACGAGAGCCGCTACACGCCATATAACCATCTCGGCCACGAGCAGGGCCATTACGAGGTCATCAACTCGCTGCTGTCGGAAGAAGCCGTGCTCGGCTTCGAATACGGCTATTCGCTCGCCGAGCCGAACACGCTGACCCTGTGGGAAGCCCAGTTCGGCGACTTCGCCAACGGTGCGCAGGTCGTGTTCGACCAGTTCATCTCCTCTGGCGAACGCAAATGGCTGCGCATGTCCGGCCTCGTCTGCCTGCTGCCGCATGGCTATGAGGGTCAGGGACCGGAGCATTCCTCGGCGCGTCTGGAGCGTTATCTCCAGATGTGCGCGGAAGACAACATGCAGGTGGTCTATCCGACCACGCCGGCGAACTACTTCCACGTGCTGCGCCGCCAGCTGCATCGCGAGATCCGCAAGCCGCTGATCCTGATGACGCCGAAGTCGCTGCTGCGTCACAAGCGGGCCGTGTCGCGGCTCGAAGAGCTCGCAAAGGGAACGACCTTCCACCGCATCCTCTATGATGACGCCCAGATGCTGCCGAACGAGGCCATCAAGCTCGTTCCGGACGACAAGATCCGCCGCATCGTGCTCTGCACCGGCAAGGTCTATTACGACCTTTACGAGGAGCGCGAGAAGCGCGGCATCGACGACATCTATTTGATGCGCGTCGAGCAGCTCTATCCGGTGCCGCTGAAGGCGCTGGTGGCCGAGCTGTCGCGCTTCAAGAAGGCCGAAGTGATCTGGTGCCAGGAAGAGCCGCGCAACATGGGTGCGTGGCACTTCATCGAGCCCTATCTGGAATGGGTGATGAACCAGGTGAACGGCGTGAGCCGGCGTCCGCGTTATGTCGGCCGCGCCGCTTCCGCCGCGACCGCCACTGGTCTGATGTCCAAGCATCAGGCGCAGTTGAAGGCATTCCTGGACGAAGCACTGAGCTGAACTTTTTCGAACTGCGTCATGCCCCGCCCCCCAGTGCGCAATTGCGCACAAGGGCGGGGCATCCGGTAGATCGTGACGTCCTCGTGAATGCGATGCGTCCCGGTTTGCTGGATGGCCTGCTTTTCGCGGGCCGATGACACCCCCCGAATTCACGACCGCATTGGCGATCCCTTAAGGAAAAGACCATGACTGAAATTCGTGTGCCGACGCTCGGCGAATCCGTCACCGAGGCCACCATCGGCCGCTGGTTCAAGAAGGCCGGCGATGCCGTCGCCGTCGACGAGCCCTTGGTGGAGCTCGAGACCGACAAGGTCACCATCGAGGTCCCGGCGCCCTCCGCCGGTACGCTGAGCGAGATCATCGCTGCTGACGGTACGACTGTTGCGGTCGGCGCGCTGCTCGGCCAGATCACCGAAGGTGCCGCCGGCGCAAAGCCGGCTGCTGCGCCCGCCAAGCCTGCTGCTGCTCCGGCGGCCGCCGCTGTGGCTCCGGCTGCCGCTTCTGCCGCGCCGAAGGCGCCGCCGGCTGATGCCCCGCTCGCTCCGTCCGTGCGCAAGCTCTCCGCCGAGACCGGCGTCGATGCCTCCACCGTTCCGGGCTCGGGCAAGGACGGCCGCGTCACCAAGGGCGACATGCTCGCCGCGATCGAGCGTGCGGCCTCCGCGCCGACCCCGGTCAACCAGCCCGCCGCGGCCATGCAGGTCCGCAGCGCTTCGCCGGCCGATGACGCCGCCCGCGAAGAGCGCGTCAAGATGACCCGCCTGCGCCAGACCATCGCGCGCCGCCTCAAGGACGTGCAGAACACCGCGGCCATGCTCACGACCTTCAACGAGGTCGACATGACCAACGTCATGGCGCTGCGCGCGCACTACAAGGATGCGTTCGAGAAGAAGCACGGCTCGAAGCTCGGCTTCATGGGCTTCTTCACCAAGGCCGTCGTGCAGGGGCTGAAGGACATCCCGGCCGTCAACGCCGAGATCGACGGCACCGATTTGATCTACAAGAACTATTACCACATCGGCGTCGCCGTCGGCACCGACAAGGGCCTCGTCGTGCCCGTGGTGCGCGATTGCGACAACAAGTCGATCGCCGACATCGAGAAGGGCATCGCCGATTTCGGTCGCCGCGCCCGTGACGGCCAGCTCAAGATCGACGAGATGCAGGGCGGCACCTTCACCATCACCAATGGCGGCATCTACGGCTCGCTGATGTCGACCCCGATCCTGAACGCGCCGCAGTCCGGCATCCTCGGCATGCACAAGATCCAGGATCGCCCGATGGTCGTCGGCGGCAAGGTCGAGGTCCGCCCGATGATGTATCTGGCGCTGTCCTACGATCACCGCGTGATCGACGGCAAGGAAGCCGTGACCTTCCTGGTCCGCGTCAAGGAGAGCCTGGAAGATCCGGCGCGCCTGGTGCTGGACCTCTGATCCCTGATGCTCTGCAAGCGCCGTCGCCCTTTGGCGCGACGGCGTGTGTCGAACCTTGGAGGCGCGCGTGACCGATAAAGTCGTTGTCATCACCGGCGGCAGCCGCGGCATCGGGCGGGCGACCGCGCTTGCGGCGGCCGCGCGCGGCTACCGCGTCGTGGTCGGCTATGCCAGCAACAAGACGGCCGCCGACGAGGTGGTCGCCGAGATCGAGGCCGGCAACGGCAAGGCGATTGCCGTGAAATGCGATGTCGCCGAGGAAAGCGACATCATCGATTTGTTCAAGGAAGCCGATAAGTTCGGCACGCTTGCCGCACTCGTCAACAATGGCGGCATTGTCGGCAAGAGCGGCGTGCGCGTCGACGAGATGTCGGCCGAGCGCATCCAGCGCGTGATGGCGGTCAACGTCACCGGCTCCATCCTCTGCGCGCGCGAGGCGGTGAAGCGGATGTCGACCAAGCACGGCGGCAAGGGCGGCGTCATCGTCAATCTGTCATCGGTTGCTGCCAAGCTCGGCGCGCCCAACACTTACGTCGATTATGCCGCGTCTAAGGGCGCGATCGATTCCTTCACCATCGGCCTCGGCTACGAAGTCGCTGCCGAAGGCATTCGCGTCGCGGGCATTCGCCCCGGCCTGATCGACACGGACATCCACGCCTCCGGCGGCGAGCCCGATCGGCATCATCGTCTGGCCCACATGGTGCCGATGAAGCGCGTCGGCACCGCCGATGAAATCGCCAATGCCATCGTCTGGCTGATGTCGGACGATGCCTCCTACGTCACCTCAGCCATTCTCGATGTGTCCGGCGGACGCTGACACATCCTCACAACGCTAAACTTACGGGACTTCTCTCATGGCTACCTACGATCTCGTCGTCATCGGCACCGGACCTGGCGGTTATGTCTGCGCGGTGCGCGCAAGCCAGCTCGGCATGAAAGTCGCCGTGATCGAAAAGAACGCCACCCTCGGCGGCACCTGCCTCAATGTCGGCTGCATGCCGTCGAAGGCGCTGCTGCATGCCTCCGAGATGTTCGAGGAAGCCGGGCATTCCTTCGCCAAGATGGGCGTCAGCGTCTCCGCGCCGAAGCTCGAATTGCCGGCGATGATGAACTTCAAGCAGCAGGGCATCGACGGCAACGTCAAGGGCGTCGAGTTTCTGATGAAGAAGAACAAGGTCGACGTGCTCAAGGGCACCGGCAAGATTCTTGGCACCGGCAAGGTCGAAGTCTCCGCCGACGGCAAGTCGCAGGTGATCGAGACCAGGAATATCGTGATCGCCACCGGCTCGGACATCGCGCGCCTCAAGGGCATCGAGATCGACGAGAAGCGCATCGTGTCGTCGACCGGTGCGCTGTCGCTGGACAAGGTCCCCGGCAAGCTTCTGATCGTCGGCGCCGGCGTGATCGGCCTCGAGCTCGGCTCGGTGTGGAAGCGGCTCGGCGCCGAAGTCGTCGTTGTCGAGTTCCTGGATCGCATCCTGCCCGGCATGGACGGCGAAATTGCAAAACAATTCCAGCGCATCCTCGAGAAGCAGGGCTTTGCGTTCAAGCTCGGCGCCAAGGTCACCGCGGTCGACACGTCAGGCAAGACGCTGAAGGCGACCATCGAGCCCGCTGCCGGCGGCGCCGCCGAGACGTTAGAGGCCGACGTCGTGCTCGTCTGTATCGGCCGTGTGCCGTACACCGACGGGCTCGGCCTGAAGGAAGCCGGCGTTGCGCTCGATCCGCGCGGTCGCGTGCAGATCGATCCGCATTTCGCCACCAGCCTGAAGGGCGTCTATGCCATCGGCGACGTCGTCGCGGGTCCCATGCTCGCGCACAAGGCCGAGGATGAGGGCGTTGCGGTCGCTGAGATCATCGCAGGGCAAGCCGGCCATGTGAACTACGACGTTATCCCAGGCGTCGTGTATACCACCCCGGAAGTGTCCTCCGTCGGCAAGACCGAGGAAGAGCTGAAGCAGGCCGGCGTCGCTTATACCGTCGGGAAGTTTCCCTTTACCGCCAACGGCCGCTCCAAGGTCAATCAGACCACTGACGGCTTTGTGAAGATTCTCGCAGATGCGAAGACTGACCGCGTGCTCGGCGTGCACATTATCGGCATCGAGGCCGGCGAAATGATCCATGAAGCCTGCGTTCTCATGGAGTTCGGTGGCAGTGCGGAAGATCTCGCCCGCACCTGCCACGCGCATCCGACCCGCTCCGAGGCCATCAAGGAAGCCGCGCTTGCAGTCGGCAAGCGGGCCATCCATATGTAGGTCCGCGCCCAGAGCCGAATCGGGCGGGAAACACATGCTGCGCCGCCTTCTTCAACCGGTCTGGGTCCTGCTTGCGATCATCTTTTTGATCGAAGCCTGGCTGTGGGACCATTGCGAGCCGATCGTCGCGCGGGTTGTCGCACTGATCCCGCTCGCCCGGTTCAAGGAATGGCTGTCGGAGCGCGTCGACGCACTCTCCCCGGCGATGACGTTGATCGTCTTCGCCGTCCCGATCATCCCGCTGTTTCCGCTCAAGCTGGTCGGCCTGTGGCTGCTCACGCATGAATACTGGACCAGCGCGGTGTTTACGATCCTGTTCGCAAAGATGCTCGGCGTCGGCGTCACCGCCTTCGTGTTCGACGTCACGCGCGACAAGCTGCTTGAGATGCACTGGTTCGAGCGGCTCTACGAGCTGGTCTTGAGGATGCGCGCCAAGGCGACCGAACTGGTCGAACCGGTCAAGCGGCGCATCCGCGAGCTGATCAAGGGCAACGGCGAAGGCTGGTCCTCGCGCACGCTCCGTCTGATCCAGCGCTTTCGCAAGAGCGTGCACGAGGCGCGCTGATTATGCCTCCCCGTCACCCTGAGGTGCTCGCCTCTTCGGCGAGCCTCGAAGGGCGACGGCCCCGTTGCATCTCGGCCGCTCATCCTTCGAGGCCCCTCGTGCGCTGCTTCGCATCGCACGCCTCGCACCTCAGGATGACGGATTGAGATTAGCGCCCCTCACCCGTGCAGATGCAACAGATGCGGCGCCCATGCGCCGAGCACGGTCATGCCTAGGCCGGCGAGCGTCAAGAGGCCGGCGACCCAGGCGAGCGGCAGCATGCCGGTGATGATGGTGGCCGAGGCCAGCACGATGCCGATCTGGAAGGCGGCCGACGCCAGCTCGAAGTGATGATATTTCGCGGTCGCCTCGTCGCGCACGTGCTCGGCCTCCTTGGCCTTCTCGGCGAGCTGCTCGGTGCCTTCGCCGGTCTCGGGCTCGGAGCGGTAGCGCGCCGCGGTCTTCTGCCAGTCGTCGATCTGCTTCTGCACCGCGGCCTTCATGGCGTCATCGGTGGCGGCGCCCAGCGTCAGCTTGCCCTGGTCGGCGGCGGTCTGGACGACGGTGCGGCGGATGCTCTTGGCCTGGAAGAACGCCCAGAGATTGGAGGCCTCGACGTTCTTGCTGATCGACTCGGTCTGCGCGCCCTTGCCGAGTGTTTCCGAGATCGCCAGGAACAGCGCCAGCACCGCGATCAGAAGGGCGATCTTCTTGTTCTCGCCGGATGCGTGCTCGGCATGCTCCGCATGCTCCATGCTTTCGTGTGCGCTCATGAGTCCCCTCCTGTGTCGGTTCCCCACGATTGACCGAACCGC
Organism: Bradyrhizobium rifense; assembly: GCF_008123425.1. Lineage (GTDB taxonomy): Bacteria > Pseudomonadota > Alphaproteobacteria > Rhizobiales > Xanthobacteraceae > Bradyrhizobium > Bradyrhizobium rifense. Next base: position 45,179 of record NZ_VSSS01000088.1, on the reverse strand, counting down.
GGGCACCGCGCAAGAGGCATGCGGGTGATGACAGGCTGATGTCAGGAACTAGCGAGCAGTTCAGCGCCTCTCTCAGCGCCTTGGATGCGCGCTCGCATAGACCTCCAGCAATCGTTCAGAATCGATGCCGGTATAGATCTGCGTGGTCGAGAGCGAGGAATGGCCGAGCAATTCCTGAATGGCGCGCAGATCGCCGCCGCGCGAGAGCAGATGCGTGGCGAAGGAGTGCCTCAGCGCATGCGGCGTGGCGCTGTCGGGCAGCCCAAGCGCGCCGCGCAGACGCTCCATCGCGAGCTGAATGATCCGCGGGCTCAACGGACCGCCGCGCGCGCCGACGAAGATCGGTCCCTCCGGCCGCAGCGCATGCGGGCACATCCCGACATATTCGTCGATCAGCGCCAGCACATTCTGCAGCACCGGCACCATGCGCGTCTTGTTGCCTTTGCCGGTGACGACAAGCACGTCGCCTTCGCCGGCCTTCGGCACCTCGCGGCGCTTCAGGCCGAGCGCCTCGGAAATGCGCAGGCCCGATCCATAGAGCAACGCCATCACGGCGGCGTCGCGCGCCAGAATCCAGGTCTCGCGATCCTCGCCGGCGCGCTCGTCGGCGTCGGCCAGGCGTTTTGCCGATGCCATCGGCAGCGGCTTCGGCAAGGTTTTTGCGACCTTCGGCGCGCGGATCGCGGAGAGTGCGCCGACCTTGCCCTTGCCTTCGCGCTCCAGAAAACGGCCGAAGGAGCGCAGGCCCGCGAGTGCGCGCATCAGGGAGCGGCCGGCAATATCGTCGGCACGCCGCATCGCCATGAAGGCGCGGATGTCGGTGGCTTCCAGCGAGGCAAAACGGGTGAGCGTCACGCGTTCGCCCCAATGGCTGCACAGGAAATCCAGGCACTGCCGCAGGTCGCGCGCATAGGCCTCCAGCGTCTTCGGCGACAGCCGGCGCTCGGCGCCGAGATGCGACAGCCAGCGCGTCATCTCCTGCGCGATCGAGGGATCGGCGCTGGCGAGCTCGATTGGTGGGGCGGCCGCTTTGCTCATGCGCTCTGGACGTAATGATTCCGCACAGTATATCGCATCACACCCCTTTACTGTTCGCTAAGGCGGCCTCGGGCGGCTAGCCTCAAGGCCCCCAGGTTCCGATTCTCCACCCAAAGATCATTGATGGATCATTCGTCGCGCAGCCAAACCGCCCCCGCCAACGCGACCCGCATGGTCGACGTGCTGGTGCCGGTCGCGCTCGACCAGACCTATTCCTACAAGGTGCCGCGCGGCATGGAGCTGAAGGCCGGCGATCTCGTCGGCGTGCCGCTCGGGCCGCGCGAGGTGCTCGCCGTGGTCTGGGCGGAAAACGCCAATCCCGATCCGCGCCTGCACAACCGCCTCAAGGAGGTCAACGAGAAGCTCGATCTTCCGCCGCTGAAGGGTGAGCTGCGTTCCGTCGTCGACTGGGTCGCCAATTACACGCTGAGCCCGCGCGGCATGGTGCTGCGGATGTGCCTGCGGATGGGCGAGAATCTCGGGCCCGAGCGCGTGCGCGCCGGCGTGCGCCTGGTCGGCGATCCCCCGAAGCGGCTGACGCCGGCACGGCAGCGCGTGATGGAGGTGCTGTCGGACCGGCTGCTGCACGCCAAATCCGAGGCCGCCAAGGAAGCCGGCGTGTCGGCCGGCGTGATCGACGGTCTGGTCGACGAAGGCACGCTGACGGTCGAGCCGATGCCGCCGCCGCCACCGCCGCCGGCGCCCGATCCGGATTTCGGCCGGCCGGATTTTTCGCCGCTGCAGCGCGCCGGCGTGGATGCGATGCGCGCGCTCGCGGCCAACGGCACCTTCCACGTCGCGCTGCTCGACGGTGTCACCGGCTCGGGCAAGACCGAGGTCTATTTCGAGGCGATCGCGGAATCGATCCGGCGCGGCAAGCAGACGCTGATCCTGATGCCGGAGATCGCGCTCACCGGCCAGTTCCTCGATCGCTTCGCGCAACGTTTCGGCGTGCGGCCGATCGAGTGGCACTCCGAGCTGACGCCGCGCACCCGCGCGCGCAATTGGGCGGCGATTTCGGAAGGGACCGCGCCGGTCGTGGTCGGCGCGCGTTCGGCGCTGTTTCTGCCCTATGCCAATCTCGGCCTCATCGTGGTCGATGAAGAGCACGACCAGGCCTACAAGCAGGACGAGGGCGTGCATTACCATGCCCGCGACATGGCGGTGGTGCGCGCGCATATCGCAAAAATCCCGATCGTGCTGGCCTCCGCGACGCCGTCGGTCGAGTCCGAGGTCAATGCGCGCAAGAACCGCTATCAGCGCATCGCGCTGCCCTCGCGCTTCGGCGGCCAGCACATGCCGCATATCGAGGCGATCGACATGCGTCGCGAGCCGCCTGCGCGCGGCCGCTTCATTTCGCCGCGGCTGGCGGGCGAGATCAGAACCGCGATCGAAAAGCACGAGCAGGCGCTGCTGTTCCTCAACCGCCGCGGCTATGCGCCGCTGACGCTGTGTCGTGCCTGCGGCCATCGCTTTGCCTGCACGATCTGCGATGCCTGGCTGGTCGATCACCGCTTTCGCCAGCGCCTCGTTTGTCACCATTGCGGCTTCTCGATGCCACGCCCGCAGACCTGCCCGCATTGCGCGGCGGAGGAATCGCTTGTCGCGGTCGGCCCCGGCGTCGAGCGCCTGCAGGAGGAGGCGGCCGCGCTGTTTCCGAACGCGCGCACCATGGTGCTGTCGAGCGACCTCATCACCTCGATCGAGACGATGCGCAGCGAGCTTGCCGAGATCGCGGAGGGGCGCGTCGACATCATCATCGGCACGCAACTCGTCGCCAAGGGGCACAATTTCCCGCGGCTCAATCTGGTCGGCGTGGTCGACGCGGATCTCGGCCTTAGCAACGGCGATCCGCGTGCAGCGGAACGCACCTGGCAATTGCTCAACCAGGTGATCGGCCGCGCCGGGCGCGAGCAGGGCCGCGGCGTCGGCTATCTCCAGACCCATCAGCCCGATCATCCCGTGATGAAGGCGCTGATCGCCTGCGACCGCGAGGCCTTCTACGACAGCGAGATCGACTTACGCGAGCGCACGCTCTATCCGCCGTTCGGCCGGCTCGCGAGCCTGATCATCTCGGCGGGCGACCGTCCGAGCGCCGAAGGCCTGGGCCGCCGTCTCGTCGCACTCGCGCCGCGCGACGAGCGTGTGATGGTGCTGGGCCCGGCCGAAGCCCCGCTCGCCGTGATCAAGGGCCGCTACCGCTTCCGCATCCTGGTGAAATCGGCGCGCGGTTTTGATCTGTCGGATTATCTGCGGAACTGGCTCGCGGTGTGCCCGAAGCCGAAGGGGAATCAAAAGCTCGAGGTCGACGTCGACCCGCAGAGTTTTTTGTAGGCCCCCGCTCTATCCCCGTCATTGCGAGCGAAGCGAAGCAATCCAGAGTCCCACCGCGGTGGCAGTCTGGATTGCTTCGCTTCGCTCGCAATGACGGAGCAAATGAAATCCACCTGTAGCCCGGATGGAGCGAAGCGCAATCCGGGAAAGTCTGTCCGCAAGGTGAGAACCCCGGATTTCGCTGCGCTCCATCCGGGCTACGAATCGGCGCCAACAAAAAAGCCCGCCGTTCCCCAAGACGGCGGGCTTATTTCACGCTGCTCGCGTCCTTACGAGACGACTTCCGCGGTAACGCGGCCGACGCCGGCACCGGTGAGGCCGATGGCGCGGGCTGCACCCGTGGAGAGGTCGAGCACGCGGCCGCGCACGAACGGGCCACGGTCATTGATGGTGACGATGACACTCGAGCCGCCATGGGTGACGCGCAGCTTGGTGCCGAACGGCAGCGAACGGTGCGCCGCGGTCATGGCGTTCTGGTTGAAGCGCTGGCCCGAGGCGGTGCGGCTGCCGGACTCGTTGCCGTAATAGGAGGCCATGCCCGAGAAGCTGCGGCCGGTGCCCGACGACGGCGTCATCGACGCATTGGCGTTGCGCCAATCGGAGGTCGCGTTGGTGTCGTCCTGGGCCTGGTGGCCGTGATGATGGTGAGAGTACCGGTGGTGATGCCTGGATTTGGCGGAAGCTTCGGTGGCAGTTCCCCCAACGAGGAGAGTTGCGGCGACGAAAGCGAGCGCCGTACGCGGCCGGGTCACGGTGCCCAGCGTCTTCAAAGACAGCATTTAGTGGTCCCTACGCTAGTATTGCCACATATGTGGCCAGTGGAGCCCCCATGAGTTTGCGAGCGGGTTGGCGTTTCGATCCCTAATAAGGCGTGAATTGGGCAGTAAATCCTATCTGTGTCGTGATGAAACATCTTGTGACCAGAACCGATATTCAACTGATGTTCCGTAATATTTCGCCTTAACGATTTATTAACGCATCGATTACTTTCGAATACTGTAAAACGAAGTCATCACACCCTGCGTTTAGAATTGGGTAAGTATTCGACGGACGAGGCTGAGGCGGATTTGTTCACGCCTCAGCGATCCGTGTTCATGGCCGCTATGCGCTGAGGGCAGGAACGAATGGGCCGGCTGCCGCCGTAACTGGCAATTCCGTGGCGTGGCAGGTTCACCACAGCTTCCCGTCAGGGCAGCGATCTCTGATCACAGCGTGCGACGAACTGGCGAGAAACAGCTGAGCCTTTAAGTTGCCGTCATGTTGCACGTGCGCGCCTGCTATGTTAGCAAAGCCGCGATTTTAACGGACCCGGCACGTCCCGTGTCGGCCGAGAATCAAAGTCCCGCTTGAATTCCAAGGGCTTGGATCGCTAGGCGCCGCTTCGTGGCGACGGTTTTTCCCTTGCGAATTTGACAGCTAAAAGAGCGCGTCTGTGGCTGCAGAAGATACGTCCGTTTCAGGTGTGTCGGGCCGTTATGCAACGGCCTTGTTTGAACTGGCCCGCGACCAGAAGGTGGTCGACGAGGTCAAAGCCGATCTCGAGAGGTTCGAGGGGCTGCTGAACGAAAGCGCTGATCTCAAGCGCCTGGTCCGCAGCCCGGTTTTCGCGGCCGACGCCCAGTCCAGGGCCCTCTCGGCCGTGCTGGACAAGGCCGGTATCGCCGGCATCTCCGCCAATTTCCTGAAAGTGCTGACCGCCAATCGCCGCCTGTTTGTGGTGACTGACGTCATTCGCGCCTACCGCGCCCTGGTCGCCAAGTTCAAGGGCGAGGCGACCGCGGACGTCACGGTCGCGGAAGCGCTTTCGGACAAGAATCTCGACGCCCTCAAGGTTGCCCTGAAGTCGGTGACCGGCAAGGACGTCGCGCTCAACGTGAAGATCGATCCCTCGATCATCGGTGGCCTCGTCGTGAAGCTTGGCAGCCGGATGATCGATAGTTCGCTTCGCACCAAACTCAATTCGATTAAGCACGCGATGAAAGAGGCAGGCTGATGGACATCCGCGCCGCGGAAATTTCCGCGATCCTCAAGGACCAGATCAAGAATTTCGGCCAGGAAGCTGAAGTCTCCGAAGTCGGACAGGTGCTGTCCGTCGGCGACGGTATCGCCCGCGTCTATGGTCTGGACAACGTCCAGGCCGGTGAAATGGTCGAGTTCGAGAACGGCACCCGCGGCATGGCGCTGAACCTCGAAACCGACAACGTCGGCGTCGTTATTTTCGGTGCCGACCGTGAGATCAAGGAAGGCCAGACCGTCAAGCGCACCCGCGCCATCGTGGACGCGCCGGTCGGCAAGGGCCTGCTCGGCCGCGTTGTCGACGGTCTCGGCAACCCGATCGACGGCAAGGGCCCGATCCAGGCCGACAAGCGCATGCGCGTCGACGTCAAGGCGCCCGGCATCATTCCGCGCAAGTCGGTGAGCGAGCCGATGGCGACCGGCCTCAAGGCGATCGACGCCCTGATCCCGATCGGCCGCGGCCAGCGCGAGCTGATCATCGGCGACCGTCAGACCGGCAAGACCGCGATCGCGCTCGACACCATCCTGAACCAGAAGCCGCTCAACGCGCAGCCCGATGAGAACATCAAGCTGTATTGCGTCTACGTCGCGATCGGCCAGAAGCGTTCGACCGTTGCCCAGTTCGTCAAGGTGCTGGAAGAGCAGGGCGCGCTCGAATACTCGATCATCGTCGCCGCGACCGCGTCGGATCCGGCGCCGATGCAGTACATCGCGCCCTTCACCGGCTGCACCATGGGCGAGTACTTCCGCGACAACGGCATGCACGCCGTCATCATTTATGACGATCTGTCCAAGCAGGCCGTCGCCTACCGTCAGATGTCGCTGTTGCTGCGCCGCCCGCCGGGCCGCGAAGCTTATCCCGGCGACGTGTTCTATCTGCACTCCCGCCTGCTCGAGCGCGCGGCGAAGCTGAACAAGGACCAGGGCTCGGGCTCGCTGACGGCGCTGCCGATCATCGAAACCCAGGCCAACGACGTGTCGGCCTACATTCCGACCAACGTCATCTCGATCACCGATGGTCAGATCTTCCTGGAAACCGACCTGTTCTTCCAGGGCATCCGCCCCGCGGTGAACGTCGGTCTGTCGGTGTCGCGCGTCGGTTCTTCGGCACAGACCAAGGCGACGAAGAAGGTCGCCGGCAAGATCAAGGGCGAGCTCGCGCAGTACCGCGAAATGGCGGCGTTCGCGCAGTTCGGCTCCGACCTCGACGCCTCGACCCAGCGCCTGCTGAACCGCGGCTCGCGCCTGACCGAACTCCTGAAGCAGCCGCAATTCTCGCCGCTGAAGATGGAAGAGCAGGTCTGCGTGATCTGGGCCGGCACCAACGGCTATCTCGATCCGCTCCCGGTCAGCAAGGTGCGCGCGTTCGAGGACGGTCTGTTGTCGCTGCTGCGCGGCAAGAACGCCGAGATCCTCAATTCGATCCGCGACACCCGCGACCTCACCGACGACACCGCTGCCAAGCTGAAGTCGGTGGTCGAAGGTTTTGCGAAGAGCTTCGCGTAACTGGGACGCGGCCGGATTTTCCGGCCGTGACCGCTTCGCGAGAGGCAAACCAAAAACAAGCGTGCCCGGCGCCCGGCCGGGCATTGCGATAGGGACAGGCTAGCGGTCCGACGCATCAGTCGAACCGCCGGGGTGAACGAAGAATGGCGTCTCTTAAAGACATGCGCGTCCGCATCGCCTCCACCAAGGCGACGCAAAAGATCACCAAGGCCATGCAGATGGTCGCGGCCTCGAAGCTGCGCCGTGCGCAGACCGCAGCGGAAGCTGCACGCCCCTATGCCGACAAGATGAGCGCGGTGATCTCCAACATCGCCAGCGCGGCTGCGGGTTCGCCCGGCGCGCCGACGCTGCTGGCCGGCACCGGCCGTGACCAGGTTCACCTGCTGCTGGTCTGCACCGGCGAGCGCGGCCTGTCCGGCGCCTTCAACTCGTCGATCGTGCGTCTCGCCCGCGAGCGCGCCCAGGCGCTGATGGCGCAGGGCAAGGAAGTGAAATTCTTCTGCGTCGGCCGCAAGGGCTACGAGCAGCTCCGCCGTCTGTTCGACAAGCAGATCGTCGAGCATCTCGATTTGCGCGGTGTTCGCCAGCTCGGCTTCGTCAACGCCGAGGATATCGCCAAGAAGATTCTGGCGCGCTTCGACAACGGCGAGTTCGACGTCTGCACGCTGTTCTATTCGCGCTTCCGCTCGGTGATCGCGCAGATCCCGACCGCCCAGCAGATCATTCCGCTGGTCGTCGAGGCGGGGGCAGCCGCCAACACGACGTCTTACGAATACGAGCCGGAAGAGGACGAGATTCTCACCCGTCTTCTGCCGCGCAACCTCGCGGTCCAGATCTTCCGCGCGCTGCTCGAGAACAACGCCTCGTTCTACGGCGCGCAGATGAGCGCGATGGACAATGCGACACGCAACGCCGGTGAGATGATCCGCAAGCAGACGCTGGTCTACAACCGCACCCGTCAGGCGCAGATCACCAAGGAACTGATCGAAATCATCTCGGGCGCCGAAGCCGTCTAGCAAAGACGCATCGGTACCCGTCAACGCAACATCCCGGTCAGCTGACCGTGGTCTACAGGTTCGGATCGAAGGAGACATTCAATGGCAGCCCAGTCCGGTCGCGTCACCCAGGTCATCGGCGCCGTCGTCGACGTGCAGTTCGAAGGCCACCTCCCGGCCATTCTCAACGCGCTCGAGACCAAGAATGGCGGCAACCGCCTGGTGCTCGAAGTCGCCCAGCATCTCGGTGAGTCGACCGTCCGCACCATCTCGATGGACACCACCGAAGGTCTGGTCCGCGGCCAGGAAGTCAGCGACACCGGTTCGCCGATCCGCGTTCCCGTCGGTGAAGGCACGCTCGGCCGCATCATCAACGTCATCGGCGAGCCGATCGACGAAGCCGGTCCGGTCAAGACCGAAGGCCTGCGCGCGATCCACCAGGAAGCGCCGGCCTACACCGACCAGTCGACCGAAGCTGAAATTCTCGTCACCGGCATCAAGGTCGTCGACCTCCTCGCGCCCTACGCCAAGGGCGGCAAGATCGGCCTGTTCGGCGGCGCCGGCGTCGGCAAGACCGTGCTGATTCAGGAGCTGATCAACAACGTCGCGAAGGCGCACGGTGGTTACTCCGTGTTCGCCGGCGTCGGCGAGCGTACCCGCGAGGGCAACGACCTCTATCACGAGTTCATCGAGTCCAAGGTCAACGCCGATCCGCACAATCCGGATCCGAGCGTGAAGTCGAAGTGCGCGCTGGTGTTCGGCCAGATGAACGAGCCCCCGGGCGCCCGCGCCCGCGTCGCGCTCACCGGTCTGACCATCGCGGAAGACTTCCGCGACAAGGGCCAGGACGTGCTGTTCTTCGTCGACAACATCTTCCGCTTCACCCAGGCCGGCTCGGAAGTGTCGGCGCTCTTGGGTCGTATCCCTTCGGCGGTGGGTTATCAGCCGACGCTCGCGACCGACATGGGCGCGCTGCAGGAGCGCATCACCACCACGCAGAAGGGCTCGATCACCTCGGTGCAGGCCATCTACGTTCCGGCCGACGACTTGACCGACCCGGCGCCCGCGACCTCGTTCGCGCATCTTGACGCGACCACCACGCTGTCGCGCTCGATCGCTGAAAAGGGCATCTACCCGGCGGTGGATCCGCTCGACTCGACCTCGCGCATGCTCTCCCCGCTGGTCGTCGGCGAGGAGCACTACGCGGTCGCTCGTCAGGTCCAGCAGGTGCTGCAGCGCTACAAGGCGCTCCAGGACATCATCGCCATTCTCGGCATGGACGAGCTTTCGGAAGAGGACAAGCTGGCGGTGGCCCGCGCCCGCAAGATCGAGCGCTTCATGTCGCAGCCGTTCCACGTCGCCGAAATCTTCACGGGCTCGCCGGGCAAGTTCGTCGACCTCGCCGACACCATCAAGGGCTTCAAGGGCCTGGTGGAAGGCAAGTATGACCACCTGCCGGAAGCCGCCTTCTACATGGTCGGCACCATCGAAGAGGCGGTCGAGAAGGGCAAGAAGCTGGCGGCGGAAGCAGCCTAAGCTCACGACTAGCGAATAGGGAGTGGCGAAAAGCTGCTCCCTCTTTTGCCACTCACCACTCGCAGGTTTCTTATGGCCACCTTCCACTTCGATCTCGTCTCTCCGGAAAAGCTCGCGTTCTCGGGCGAAGTCGACCAGGTCGACATTCCCGGCGTCGAGGGTGATTTCGGCGTGCTGGCCGGTCATGCGCCCGTCGTGGCTGCGATCCGCCCCGGCATCCTCACCGTCACCACCGGCGGCAAGCACGAGAAGATCATCGTGCTCGGCGGCCTTGCCGAAGTTTCGGAGAAGGGCCTGACCGTGCTCGCCGACGTCGCGACGTCGCTGGCCGAGCTCGACCGCGCCCAGTTCGCCGAGACCATCTCGGAGATGGAAGAGGGGCTGAAGGAGCACGAAGGCAGCGAGCTCGATCAGGCCATCGAGCGGCTCGATCACTACAAGAGCATCCAGCAGCAGCTCAGCTCGACGGCTATGCATTAAGCCCCGGGGCGCGGCTTCGGGGCTCACAAGAAATTCTGGAATAAAATCAGCGCTCGTCACGGAAGTGGCGGGCGCTGAAACTTTGTTGCACCGCGCCGCCGATAGCGGCATTCTGCGCTCGCGGATTTTGTTCCAGGGCCTTTGCAGATGAAACGCAAGATCGCAGCGATCTTTGCAGCCGATATTGCCGGTTACTCAAGACTGGTCGCGGAAGACGAGGAAGAGACGCTGCGGCGTCTGGCTTCCTACCGCGAAGTCATCGACGATTTCATTGCAAAAGCGAACGGCCGGATCTTCAACACCGCCGGCGATGCCGTGCTCGCGGAATTCCCCAGCGCGGTCGATGCGGTGCGCTGCGCGATCGACATCCAGGAGTCCTTGCGAACCCGCAATATGGCCTATCCGCCGAGCCGGCAGATGTCGTTCCGCATCGGCATCACCATCGGTGACGTGGTCGAGCGCAACGGCGATCTTCTCGGCGACGGCGTCAACATCGCAGCCCGGCTCGAAGGGCTGGCCGAAGTCGGCGGCATTTGCGTCTCGCGTGCCGTGCACGAGCAGGTCGCCAACAAGCTGTCGGTGCAGTTCGCCGACATCGGCGCGCAGGAGGTGAAGAACATCCCGACGCCGGTGCACGCCTATATGGTGGCGATGCGGCGCGAGGACGGCACCTATTCCACGCCGCAGCTGAAGAAGGTCGCGAAGGCTGCGCCCGCGCCGAACTGGATGTGGCCGCTGGTGGTCGGCGTGGTCTGCGTCGTCGCCATCGGTGTTGGCGGCTTCCTCTATTTCACCAAGCTTGAGACCACCCAGATGTCATCGACTGCGGCTGCGCCGGGCCCGATCGCAGCCCCATCGCCGAGCCCAACACCCACGATAGCCTCAAAGGCGCCGATGCCCTCGCCCATGCCGACGTCGACGCCGACACAAACGGCCGCCGTGACGCCGACGCCAATGCCGTCGCCACCGGCCGCCTCAGGCGGCAATTTCCCCGCGGATATGGTGCCCTTCATCAGCGAGCGCCTGCGCACCTATCTCAGCAACGAATATGCCGCAGCCGGCGATTACAAGGCCTTCGCCCTCAACATCGCCGGCTTCACCGGTTCCGCACTCAATCAGCAGAATGAGGAAGCCGCGCGCAATGCCGCGCTCGATCAGTGCCAGAAGCGCGCCGACGCCGCGCAATCGCCTCGGCGCTGCGAGCTCTATGCGGTCGGCAACAATGTCGTCTACGCGCACGGCAAGCCGCCGATGCCGCCACAGCCCTGGGTTCGGCACGACACCGTGACCGAGCGAGCGTTCGCGTCGAAGGACTTTCCGATGCTGCGCGACCAGGCCAAAGTCCGTCTCGAGAACATGTTCGTGCCGGCCGCGAAGTCCCGGTCGGTCGCGCTCGGTCCGGGCGGTCAGTATTTCACGGTTTTGGGCGCATCAACCGTGGACGAGTCGGCGCGGCGTTCGCTGGAATCCTGCGGCGCGTTCGCCGGCGTGGCCTGCATGATCGTCGCGGTCGACGACGTCTTCGTCGTGCCGATCCCGACCCTGCTCAGGATCACCGGCTTCTTCCACGCCGCGACCAATTCCTCGATCGTGGCCGATGCGCGCGACGACGTCGTGCGCAAGCTCGGCGACGGCATGGGCTGGAACGCAGTCGCCGTCGGCTCCTTGGGCCGTCCCGGCCTCGGCCTGAAGGCCGCCGACGAGCAGACCGCCGTCAACGGCGCGCTGGCCGACTGTGTCAAGCACGACAGCGACTGCCACGTGATCGCGATCGGCCCGTTTACGGTCGGGCCGACGAACTAGCGCGATCGTTGCGTGCTTTCGCTGATTTCGCCTGACGTCTCAGCGGCTTCGTAGAGACCGCCGTGCATCGCGCCGAAAACGGCCGGCTACTGTGCATGGGGTTGTTTTCGCGTTTTCAGTTTGCGAAGGCCGCAAACTGTTCCGCCACGGCGCGATAGACCTCGCGGCGGAACGGCACCACGATGTCGGCGACGCGGTCGAGCCGCTCCCAGCGCCATGCATCGAACTCCGCGGGCTGGCCGTTGCGCGGCGTCAGCGGGTCGATCTCGTCGTCCTTGCCGGTGAAGCGCAGCGCGAACCATTTCTGGCGCTGGCCGCGAAATTTCGCCAGCCGATGCGTCTGCGGTCCATCATAGGGCGGGAATTCGTAAGTCAGCCAGTCGGTCTCGCCGAGATAGTCGGCGCTGACGACGCTGGTCTCCTCCCAGAGCTCGCGCATGGCGGCATCGCGCAAGACCTCGCCCTCGTCGACGCCGCCCTGCGGCATCTGCCAGTCGAGCCCGGGCAAAATGATCTCGGGGCCGTCGCCCTTGAAGCGGTGGCCGATCAGCACACGGCCGTCGGCATTGAACAGCGCGATGCCGACATTGGGACGGTAGGGTTTTTCGTTCGTCACGCGTGGCTCTCTCGTTGTCAGCCGAGCCGTGCCTTAGCATCAAAGCCGGGACGACAATTTGATTTAGTCATCGGCCAGCGCGGAAAATTCCTTCACCACGCGCTCGTAGACCGGGCGCTTGAACGGGATGATCAGCTCGGTCAGGTTCTTCATCGGCTCCCAGCGCCAGCTGACGAATTCGGCCTTGTGGCCGCCGCCACCGGGCTTCTCGACATTGATCTCGCTGTCCTTGCCGGTGAAGCGGACCGCGAACCATTTCTGGCGCTGGCCGCGGTAGCGGCCCTTCCAGGCGCGGCCCGCCACCGTGCGCGGGATGTCGTAGATCAGCCAGTCTGGAACCTCGCCGAGCCGCTCGATCGAGCGCACGCTGGTCTCTTCATAGAGCTCGCGTTTGGCGGCGTGCCAATTGTCCTCGCCGGGATCGACCCCGCCCTGCGGCATCTGCCAGACATGGCTGTCGTCGACATGCTCGATACCGCCGGCACGACGACCGATGAACACCAGGCCCTTCGTGTTGATCAGCATCACCCCGACGCAGGTTCGGTAGGGCAGATCCTCATAACGCGCCATTCCGCCAAACCCCTCGCGTACTGCCGGCAGGGCTGTCGGGCCCATGCCGTACCAATTCTTTGATTTAGCTGGATTTTGATTTCAGCATCGCGGTTGTCAATGGCACCAAAAGGATACCCCGGTCGCTCAATGTCTTGATCCAGGCGCCGACCCGCTCGATCGAGACGGGCAGGGCCGAGGCGGTGCCGACGGCAACGCCGCGTTCCCTCGCCACCGATTCCAGCTTGTTCAGGGCGCGGTCGATCTCGGTCGGGGTCGGCACCGCGTCGAGCGCGATGTCGCCCTTGCCGAACGGCACGGCGAAGCTCCCTGCGGCCTGCGGCGCGATGCTGCGGGGCGAGGAACCGTCGTCGAAGAAGCCGAGCCCGCGCTTGGAGGCCTCGCGAATGATCGGCTGCATCGCCGGCTCGGTCGCCACGAAGCGGGCGCCCATGAAATTGGTGATGCCGGCATAGCCCTGCATCCGGCTGAGGTGCCAGTACAGGCGGTCGGTGTTCTGGTCGGTGGTCAGCGAGGTCAAGAGCGTCTGCGGCCCCGGATCGTTGTCCGGGAAGTCGTAGGGCTCCATCGGGATCTGGAGGAAGATCTCGTGGCGCTGGGCGCGGGCGCGCTCGGCGAGCTTGCCGGGGTCGGCGCCATAGGGCGTGAAGGCCAGCGTCACCGCGCCCGGCAGCTTCATGATCGCATCAGTGGTCTTGGCGGCGCCGACGCCGAGGCCGCCGATCACGATCGCGACGACCGGCATTTTCGCCGCCTTGGCACGGTCGGCCTCGGCTGCGTAGACGTTGAAAGGCTTGAGATCGCCTGAGACCGTGGGGATCATGCCGTAGCGGGATTTCTCCAGCAGCTTTGGATCGATCCCGGCCATGACGGCCGGTGCAGAGGAAGCCGCCTCGCTTTTGTCGGCGGCGTCGCCAGCGCCGATCACCACGTCGTGGCGCGCGCCGGTCGAGCCGTCGATCATGGTGACGGTCTTCTGCTCGCCGGAGGTAGCCTCTTTCGGCGCCTCCTTGGTTGCTTGCTTGGTCTCCTGACCATGGCCGGCCGCAGTCGCCTCGGCCGCGGGCTTCTCGTCAGTGCCCTTGGAATCGCGGATCGCCATCCGCGTCATCGGCTCGCCGCCGAACGGGTCCTTGTTGAAGATGGCGAAGCCGGCAAAGGCGACCAGGAACAGGCCGAGCATCACGGCCAGCGCCTGCATGGCGGTAAACGGCAGCCGCAGCCGCCGTTTCCGGCGCGGCTTGTCCTGTCCGAGCGGGGCGCTCAGATCATCGGCCGTTTCAGTCATGCCAGATCCCGAATCACTCCACCGAAGATACCACGCCGAGGTCAAGCGGCGGCAGGCCGGGATAGGCCGGGGATGTCAGGAGCTCCAAGCAAAAAGGGCGGCTCCCGGAGCCGCCCTTTTCGGTAGATTGCCGAGCTTGCGACTTAGTTCGCGGCTTTGGGCTTGTCCGCTGCCGCCTTGTCGGTGGTGCCGGGCGTCGGCGCCGCGTTGGCGCTGTTCTTGATGCCGTGGAGCAGATCGTCGGCGAGCTTGAGCGCCTTGTCGTCCTTGGCATCCGGCGGAACGTAGGACTGCGAGCCGGTCTTCTCGTCGCCGTCGTTCTTGAGGTGGCCGCGCAGCGAAGCCTCGCCCTTGGTGTCGGTGCGCGACTTCAGCTCGTCGGGCACGTCCTGCAGCACTTCGATGTCGGGCACGATGCCCTTGGCCTGGATCGACTTGCCCGACGGCGTGTAGTAGCGCGCCGTGGTGAGGCGCAGCGCGCCGTTGCCGGAGCCGAGCGGGATGATGGTCTGCACCGAGCCCTTGCCGAACGAGCGCGTGCCGACGATGGTCGCGCGCTTGTGGTCCTGCAGCGCGCCGGCGACGATTTCCGACGCCGAGGCCGAGCCGCCGTTGACCAGCACGATGACCGGTTTGCCCTTGGTGAGGTCGCCCGCATGCGCGGTGCGGCGCTGGGTCTCCTCGGCGTTGCGGCCGCGGGTCGACACGATCTCGCCCTTCTCCAGGAACGAGTCGGAGACGGTGACGGCCTCCTCGAGCAGGCCGCCCGGATTGTTGCGGAGGTCGATGACGTAGCCCTTGAGCTTGTCGCCGATCTGGGTCGAGAGGTTGGCGACCTCCTTCTTCAGGCCTTCGGTGGTCTGCTCGTTGAAGGTGGTGATGCGGATATAGGCGATGTCGTCGGCCTCGACGCGCGCGCGCACCGAACGGACGCGGATGTTGTCGCGCACCAGCGTGACGTCGATCGGATTGTCCTGGCCCTTGCGGATGATCTTGAGCTTGATCTTGGTGTTGACGGGGCCGCGCATTTTCTCGACCGCCTGGTTCAGGGTCAGACCCTGCACCGCTTCATCGTCGAGATTGGTGATGATGTCGTTGGCCATGACGCCGGCGCGCGAGGCGGGCGTATCGTCGATCGGCGAGACCACCTTGATCAGTCCGTCTTCCATCGTGACCTCGATGCCGAGGCCGCCGAACTCGCCGCGGGTCTGCACCTGCATGTCGCGGAAGCTCTTGGCATCCATGTAGCTCGAATGCGGATCGAGACCGGTGAGCATGCCGCTGATGGCGGATTCGATCAGCTTGGTGTCGTCGGGCTTCTCGACATAGTCGGAGCGCACGCGCTCGAAGACGTCGCCGAACAGATTGAGCTGGCGATAGGTGTCAGCGGTCGCGGCTCGGGCGCTGGAGCCCATGAACACCGCGCGCGGCTGGGTCACGAACAGCGTCAGCGCCGCACCGGTCGCAGCGCTGAGGAGGATAACTGAAGTCTTGCGCATCATCCGCGAACCTTCTCGCCTTCATTTGCGGCCCACCATGGGCCTGGATCGATTGGAGTGCCGTCTTTGCGGAACTCGACATACAGCACAGGTTGACTCGCGTTGGTGGCGAGAATGGAGGCGACTTGAGAGGTCGACCCCATGGTCGCGACCGGCTCCCCCGTGAGCACAAACTGTCCGATGTTTACCGAAATGCGCTCCATCCCGGCGATCAGGACATGATACCCGCCCCCGGCATTGAGGATCAAGAGTTGTCCATAGCTGCGGAACGGGCCGGCATAGACCACCCAGCCGTCGCACGGCGTTGTGACCTGCGAACCGGGCTTGGTTGCCAGCGAAATGCCCTTCTGGACCCCGCCGACCCCGTCGGAACCGCCAAAGTCCCTGATCTTGTTACCGTTAACTGGCAACGGCAGGAGCCCCTTGGCCGAGGCGAACAGGATGGCCGGGCTGGTCCGGGAACGGTCCTTGAACACGGCCGGGCCGGGTTTGGCGTTGGCCGCCGCGTTTGCCGCTGCCTCCTTGGCCTCGGCCTGCTTTGCGGCCTCGGCCGCCTTTTCGGCCGCCTTGGCCGCGCTTTGCAGGTCCTGCTCCATCTTGGCGATCAGCCCCTGGAGATCGCCGACCTGCTTTGACAGCGTGATGGCGCGCGAATTCTCGGCGTCGAGGTCCTTTTCGCGCGAGGATTGCTGGCGCTGCCGTTCGTCGACCAAAGCGGTGAGCCGGGTCTGGTCGTTGCGGACCTTGTCGCGGTCGGCGGCGAGCTGGTCGCGCTCGGCGGCGATGCTCTTGCGCAAGGTCACGAGTTCGCCGAGCTCGCCCGCGATCTTCTCGGCGCGGCCGCGCAATTCCGGCACGACGGCGCCGAGCAGCATCGCTGTGCGCAGCGATTGCAGCGCATCTTCCGGCCGCACCAGCAGCGCCGGCGGGGTGCGTCGTCCGGCGCGCTGCAGCGCCGCCAGCACCTCGACGATGTCGGCGCGGCGCGAATCGAGCGAGGCGCGCGCCTGCTGCTCGCGGCCGTTTAGCGTTTTCAGCCGCGCCTCGGCCTCGTCGATCTTGATCTCGACGCTGCGGACATTGGCAGCGGTGTCGATCAATTGCTGATTGAGCTGGGTGCGGTCCTGACCGAGCGAGGTGATCTCGGCCTTCAGCTTGGCCTGCGCCTCCTCCGCGCTCTTCTTGCTTGCGCGCGCGGCTTCCAGCTCCTGCTCGCGCTGCTTGATGGCGTCGGGCGAGATGGCCGCGGTCTGTGGCGCCGGTGCGGCCGTCTGAGCTTGCGCGAGGCTGTCTTCAGCGAAGAGGCTTGCGCCGGCGCAGCTCGCAATCAGCAACAGTTTGAGGATTGGCGCTCGCATCTCGTCGGCAAGGTGCTCGTTGTCGCGCGAATCACGCGCGGTGATAGGGGTGGCCGGCCAGAATGGTGGCGGCCCGATACAGCTGTTCCAGAAGCATGACGCGGACCATTTGATGCGGCCAGGTCGCAGAGCCGAACGCAATCGCGAGCTTGGCCTTACGGCGCAATTCGGGCGAAAGTCCGTCCGCCCCTCCGATCACGAAGATAGTATGACCGGCGCCCTCGTCGCGCCAGCGCCCGAGATTCCGTGCGAATACGGTGGAATCGAGGTTTTGCCCGCGCTCGTCCATCGCCACCAGAATCGATTTTTCGGGAATATGCGTGGAGATGGCCGCAGCCTCTTCGGCCATTCGCGTCGCGGTGTCGCGCGCGCGGCTCTCGGGGATTTCGTGGATGGTGAGTTCGCGGAATCCGAGCTTGCGGCCGGCCTCGTCGAACCGCTCGAAATAGCGGTCGGCAAGCTCCCGTTCGGGGCCCTGCTTCAGCCGGCCCACCGCAATGACAGCAACACGCATGAGGTTTTAGAGTCGCGTTTCCAGATCGCGCGCAATCCGCGCGCGCACGACGCTAGCATGCGCGTCAGCCGATTCGAAATCGGCCAGTAGCCTCTAAGATCGCGCCTAGATCGCCTTCGCCGCCCCTGGGCCCTGCGTGTACAATCTCTCGAGATTGTAGAACTCACGGACCTCGGGTCTGAACACGTGCACGATCACATCGCCGGAATCGATCAGCACCCAGTCGCAATTGGGCAAGCCCTCGACGTGGATGTTCTTGATGCCGGTTTCCTTGAGGCTCTTTGCGACGTTCTCCGCGATCGCGCCAACGTGCCGGTTCACGCGGCCGGTGGTGACGATCATGTAGTCGGAGTATGCCGATTTGCCGCGAAGGTCGATGGTGACCGTCTCTTCCGCCTTCATGTCCTCGAGGCGGGAGAGGATCAGGCTCAGTGTCTTGTCGGCGTCGGGTTGCGCCTTCAAGGCCGCAGCTTTGGTCGATGTTTTACGCGTCGGTTTCGTAGCCTTGGGTAAAACAGACTTCGTTGAAGCTGACTTGGACAATACAGACGTGGCCAGGGACCATTCCTTTCACTGTATCGCGAGGGCCGAATCCGCCCCTCACCGGTTACACTACATCATGTGGGGTTAAGGGTTTCAATATGCCAGAGAGCCCCTCAATCCCCACACTCTGTCTCACTTCGTACCTTTCCAGCTCCCGTCCGGGTTCCGTAACCGGGTCGAGGAGAGGTCGAGCTTCAATCCGGTCAGGAAGACCCAGGCCGGCGCCGGCTGATCCGCAAGTAATGCTGCCTTATTCTCGGGGAGGCGATAGCGCGCAAGCGCCTGGGCGGCGGGCGAGGCGAGGGCACGAAAACTCTGCGGCGGGCGATCGATGACCGCGATCGGCACCAGGTCGGCGATGCGCCGCCAGTGCTGCCAACGATGGAATTGAGCGAGGTTGTCGGCGCCCATAATCCAGACAAAGCGCAAGCCACTGAGACGGCGGCGCAACGTGTTGATCGTGTCGATAGTGTAGCGCGTACGAATGACGGATTCGAGACAGCTCACCTCGATCCTGGAATCGTTGGCGACGTCGCGCGCCGCCTGCATGCGCTCGCCGAGTTCATGCAGATTGCCGTTCTCCTTCAGCGGATTGCCCGGCGTCACCAACCACCACACGCGATCGAGCTGAAGGCGCTTCAGCGCGAACTGGCTGATCGCGCGATGGGCCTGGTGCGGCGGATTGAACGAGCCGCCGAGCAGGCCGATACGCATGCCTTCCGTGTAGGGAGGTATGGCCTGCGCGAAGAAACGCGGCGCGACAAAATTGTTACTCAATGCCCCACGCCTCGCGCCATGCCTTACGGTCGCGTCTGCCCTGTGCCGTGAACGCGATACTTGAAGCTCGTCAGCTGCTCGGCACCAACAGGACCACGGGCATGGAAGCGGCCGGTGGCGATGCCGATCTCGGCGCCGAAGCCGAACTCGCCGCCATCGGCGAACTGCGTCGAGGCGTTGTGCAGCACGATTGCGGAATCGACTTCGCTGAGGAATTTCTTCGCAGCCACGTCATTCTCGCTCACGATCGCATCGGTGTGGTGCGAGCCGTGATCCTGGATGTGCGCGATCGCGCCGTCGACGCCGTCGACCACCTTTGCTGCGATGATTGCGTCGAGATATTCGGTGTCCCAATCGTCTTCGTTGGCAGGCTTTACACGCGCGTCGGTCTTCTGCACGGCGTCGTCACCGCGCACCTCGCAACCGGCCTCGATCAGCATCTCGACCAGCGGCTTCAGGGTCTTCGCAGCCGCTGCGCGATCGACCAGCAGCGTTTCGGCCGCGCCGCAGACGCCGGTGCGGCGCATTTTGGCGTTGAGGACGATCGACTTCGCCATGGCGAGATCGGCGCTGCCGTCGATGTAAACGTGATTGACGCCTTCGAGATGCGCGAACACCGGCACGCGCGCTTCCTGCTCGACGCGCGCGACGAGGCTCTTGCCGCCGCGCGGCACGATCACGTCAACGGCGCCGTTGAGGCCCGACAGCATCATGCCGACCGCCGCGCGGTCGCGCGTCGGCACCAGCGTGATCGCGGCTTCGGGCAGGCCGGCTTCGCGCAGGCCCTGCACCAGGCATTCATGGATGGCGCGGCAGGAGCGGAAACTGTCGGAGCCGCCGCGCAGGATCACGGCATTGCCGGACTTCAAGCAGAGCACGCCGGCATCCGCCGCGACATTGGGCCGGCTCTCGAAAATCACGCCGACGACGCCAAGCGGCACGCGCACGCGCTCAATGGTCATACCGTTCGGCCGCTGCCAGCTCTCGGTGACGATGCCGACGGGATCGGTGATGCCGCGCACGACGGCGATACCTTCGGCCATGCCTTCGACCCGCGCCGGCGTCAGCGTCAGGCGGTCGATGAAGGAGGACGTGGCATTGCCGGACGCACGCGCCTCGGCGACGTCCTCGGCATTGGCGGCAAGGATCGCTGCGGCATTGCTGCGGATCGCCCGCTCCATGGCTTCCAGCGCCCGGTTCTTCTGCTCCGGCGGCGCCAGCGCCAGCACGCGCGCGGCGGCGCGCGCACGGATGGCGAGATCGGACATCAGCGCCTGAAGATCGGCATTGCCGTCAACGGCTTTGAGGGGGGCAGCCATAGGGAGTTCAACCTTCTGCTAAGGCAGTGTCCTAGCACGGAAATCCCGCGTCTGCGAAGGGCGGGGAGGGTATGGCAGGTCTCTCGGCAGCGGGCCGGCTAGGTCAGTGGCCCAGCAAAAAGGGCCGTTGCGGGCTTACCCGCCCACCACCAGATCGTCGCGGTGGATCATCTCGGACCTGCCGCTGATGCCGAGAATGGTCATCACGTCCGGGGAGGAGCGACCCTTGATCCGTTCGGCGACCTCGGCGTCGTAGGCGATCAGGCCGCGGCCGACCTCGCTGGTGTCGGGGCCGCGCACGATGACGGCGTCACCGCGGGCGAACTGGCCCTCGACCTTGATCACGCCGGCCGGCAGCAGGCTGGCGCCGGCGCGCAGCGCCGTCACCGCGCCGGCGTCGATGGTCAGCGTGCCCTTCGGCTCCAGCGTGCCCGCGATCCAGCGTTTTCGCGACGTGATGGGATTCGCCGGCGTCAGGAACCAGGTGCAGCGACCGCCATTTGCGATGGCGTGCAGGGGATGTTCGATCTTGCCGGACGCAATCAGCATATGCGTGCCGCCGGTCGTGGCAATCTTGGCCGCCTCGACCTTGGTGCGCATGCCGCCGCGCGACAGTTCGGACTCGGCGTCTCCTGCCACAGCCTCGATCTCCGAGGAGATGCTGTCGACCACCGGGATCAGCTTGGCGTTCGGATTGTTCTTCGGTGGGGCGTCGTAAAGCCCGTCGATGTCGGAGAGCAGCACCAGCAGATCGGCGCTCGCCATGGTGGCGACGCGCGCGGCGAGGCGGTCATTGTCGCCGTAGCGAATCTCGTTGGTCGCAACCGTGTCGTTCTCGTTGATGACAGGGATCGCGCGCCACTCCAGAAGCTTGCCGATGGTGGAGCGGGCGTTGAGATAGCGGCGGCGCTCTTCGGTGTCCTGCAGCGTCACCAAAATCTGGCCGGCGCCGATGCCATGCGCGCCGAGCACCTCCGACCAGATCCGGGCGAGTTCGATCTGGCCGACGGCGGCGGCAGCCTGGCTCTCCTCCAGCTTCAGCGGCCCACGCGGCAGCTTGAGCCGGCTGCGGCCGAGCGCGATCGAGCCCGAGGAGACCACGAGGACGTCGCGGCCCTCGCGATGCAGCTTGGCCATGTCGTCGGCGAGCGCGGCCAGCCACGACGCCCGCACCTCGCCTCTGTCGGAATCGACCAGCAGCGCGGAGCCAACCTTGACGACGATGCGGCGGAATTGACTGAGTTCGGGGCTGGCCATGTCTGTATGTGTTGGCGCGTGTGACGAATTGCTCTGGAAACGGCGGAGCGGAGAGCTGTGTCGATAAGGCCTGCTTTTGCAGCAGGACGATGGCCGGCGCAAGGCGGCCGGGATGGTAAACGGCGAAGGTCGGCCTTGTCTTGCCGGCCGGCCCGGTTCTAATGCCGGCAACCAATAACGAAGAGGACACGAATGGATCGCCGCAAATTCATGGCCGGATGTCTCGGATTGCCGCTGCTGTCGCAGGTCGGCGAGGCCCGAGCGCAGGCCGGGCTGAGCAAGATCATCTTCCCATTCGCGGCGGGGGCGGGCGGCGACACGCTGTGTCGGCTGATCGCGCAGGAGATCGCGCCGGCGCTGCAACGGACCATCATGGTCGAGAATCGCACCGGCGGTGACGGTCTGATCGGCATCAAGGCGGTGAAAGGTGCAAGCCCCGACGGCAGCATGGTGCTGGTGACGACGGGGCCGACCATGTATCTGCTGCCGATGGTGGAGACGATTCCGAGCTTCGATACGGCCAAGGATTTCATGCCGGTGTCGCTGCTTGCGCGGTTCGAGTTCGCCGTCGTGATCGGTCCGGGGATCGATGCCTCCGATTTCAAGGGATTCGTCGCGTGGCTGAAGTCGCATCCTGACAAGACGTCGTTCGGGGTGCCGAGCAACGGCACCATTCCGCATTTCATGGGCTCCAAGCTCGAGAAGGATCTCGGCATTCCCTTGACGCGCGTGCCTTATCGCGGCAGTGCGCCGATCCTGAACGACATCATCGGCGGCCACATTTCTTTCGGGATCACCACGCTGGCGGATGCGCTGCCGCAGCATCGCGCCAAGGGCGTGACCATCATTGCGGTCTCGAGTGCGGAGCGGTCGCCGTTCGCGCCCGATGTTCCTACGCTGAAGGAGAGCGGTATCGATCTCGTCGCCGATGCCTGGTACGGCATGTGGCTTCCCGCCGGCAGCCCGCCGGAGTTTGCGAGCAAGCTCGGCGCGGCCGCAAGCGCGGCGCTGGCCAAGCCCGAGGTGAAGGAGAAGCTGACGGCGATCGGGTTGATTCCGGTCGGCAGCAGCGCAGACGGGTTGTCGAAAGAGCTCGCCGCGAATACGGCGTTCTGGCAGCCGATCGTGAAGGCGACGGGGTACAAGATCGAGAATTGAGAAGCGCGGCGCGATCTCTCCCCTCATCCTGAGGAGCTTGCGAAGCAAGCGTCTCGAAGGATGAAAGGCCCGGCTGCTGCAGCGGAGCCTTCATGGTTCGAGACGGCGCTGTCGCGCCTCCTCACCATGAGGATTACAGCTTCGCGCGCTGCGTGATGCCGTCCTTGATCGTCGCAAGCTCGGCCTCATCCCACACGCCGATCAGAATCCCACCCTTCACCTGGAGCTGGTTATCCGCATAGTTGGCGATCTTCTCGCGCGGCGTGGTGATGTGGTCGTTCGGATGCAGCGCCCAGTCGAACAGCTCGGCCCGCAACCGCGCGATGATGCCGGCGCATTCGGGGTCGTCGCCGCGATCCAAAAACTCGTCCGGATCGGTTTCGAGGTCGTACAGCATCGGACGGAAGCCGGAGGCGTGGATGTATTTCCAGCGGCCGTCGAACACCATGAACAGGCGGCAGCGCTCGATCGGCTGGTTGAGCTTAAGCCGCACGTCTTGCATGGCGTAATCGTATTCGGAGAACGCCACCTTGCGCCAATCTCCTGGCGTCCGGCCGCGCAGCAGCGGCAGCAGCGAACGTCCTTCGAGAATGTGTCCGGGCACCTTGCCGCCGAAATAATCGACGAAGGTCGGCGCGAGATCGATGCCTTCGACCAGCGCGTCGCTACGCGTGCCGCGCGTGGCGTCGGCCTCTTTCGAGGGATCGATGACGATCAGCGGAATCTTCGCTGACTGTTCGTGGAACAGATCTTTTTCGCCCATCCAGTGGTCGCCGAGGTAGTCGCCGTGATCGGAGGTGAACACGATCATGGTCGTTTCGAGGAGGTCGCGTTCCTCCAGGAATTTCATCAGCACGCCCATCTGATCGTCGATCTGGGTGATCAGGCCCATATAGGTCGGGATCACCTTCTCGCGGGCCTCATCGCGCGCCATGTTGCGGGAGTAGCGCATGTCCATGTAGGCGCCGAACACCGGATGCGGGTTCTGCCGCTCGCGCTCGGAGCGGATCACCGGGATCATGTCGTCGGTCAAATACATGCTCGCGTAAGGCTCGGGCGCGATGTAGGGCCAGTGCGGCTTGATGTAGGACAGATGCAGGCACCATGGCCGGCCGTCGGTCTCGGCCTCGCTGATGAAGTCCATCGCGCGGCGCGTCATGTAGGGCGTCTCGGAATGCTCGTCCGGCACGCGCGCGGCCTTGTCGGCGTGCACCAGCAGCCAACCGTTCTGCAACGAGCCGTCTTCGGCCGCGCCTGAATTGGCCCAATGCTCCCACGGATTCGTGGCTTCAAAACCCTGCCGGCGCAGATACTCGTCGTATTTCGGGCGCGGCCGGCCCGTCGGATGCAGGCCGTCGTCGCGCTCGTAAGGCTCAAAGCCGCATTCGGCGACGTGCACGCCGATCATCGATTCCGGGGGAATGCCGAGCGCCTTCATGCCTTCGAGGTCGGGCGCCATGTGGGTCTTGCCGACCAGCACGTTGCGCACGCCGATCTTTTTCAGGTGATCGCCGAGCGTGGGCTCGCCGACGCGCAGCGGCCAGCCGTTCCAGTGCGAGCCGTGCGAGCGCATGTAGCGTCCGGTGTAGAACGACATTCGCGACGGGCCGCAGATCGGCGACTGCACATAGGCCTTCGAGAACAGCACGCCACGCTTGGCCATGGCGTCGATGTTCGGCGTCTTCAGCGTCGGATGGCCGGTGCAGCCGAGATAATCATAGCGAAGCTGGTCGCACATGATCCAGAGAACGTTCTTCGCGCGCGCCATACGTCATCCCTGCCGTGTCTTGATGGCCGGATGCTGCGCTATCGAGGGCGCGAAGACAAGCGGGACGGGATTAAGCCGACCACGGCTCCGCTTCGGCCGCGCTCTTCGCCTTGGCCGAGACCGGAGCCTCGCCGATCACCTCGACAAGTGCGCGCAACGCTTCCTTGACGCCGTCGCCGGTGATGCCCGAGAGCAGCAGCGGCGTCTTCTTCGCGGCGCGCTTCAGCCGCTCCTTCTGCTTCTTCAACTCGTCCGACTCGACCGCGTCGATCTTGTTCAGCGCGACGATCTCGATCTTGTCGGTGAGCAGCCCGCCATAGGCGTCGAGCTCCTTGCGGACCGTCTTGTAGGCCTTGCCGGCATGCTCGCAGGTGGCGTCGATCAGATGCAGCAGCACGCGGCAGCGCTCGACATGGCCGAGGAAGCGGTCGCCGAGGCCGGTGCCCTCATGCGCGCCTTCGATCAGGCCGGGAATGTCGGCGAGCACGAATTCGCGGCCGTCGGCGTTCACGACGCCAAGCTGCGGATGCAGCGTGGTGAAGGGATAGTCGGCGATCTTGGGCCGCGCTGCGCTGACCTTGGATAGGAAAGTCGACTTGCCCGCATTGGGCATGCCGACGAGACCGGCATCCGCGATCAGCTTCAGCCGCAGCCAGATCCAGCGTTCTTCGCCGGGCTGGCCGGGATTGGCGTTGCGCGGGGCGCGATTGGTCGACGACTTGAAATGCGCGTTGCCGAAGCCGCCATTGCCGCCCTCGGCCAGCACGAACTTCTCGCCGAGATTGGTGAAGTCGTGGATCAGCGTCTCGCGGTCTTCGTCGAAGATCTGCGTGCCCATCGGAACCTTGAGCACGATCGCCTTGCCATTGGCGCCGTGGCGGTCCGAGCCTGCGCCATTCTCGCCCTTCTGGGCCTTGAAGTGCTGCTGGTAGCGGTAGTCGATCAGCGTGTTGAGGCCATCGGCAACTTCGAGGATGACGCTGCCGCCGCGGCCGCCATTGCCGCCGGAGGGACCGCCGAATTCAATGAATTTTTCGCGGCGGAACGCCACGCAGCCGTTTCCGCCGTCACCGGAGCGGATATAGACCTTTGCTTCGTCGAGGAATTTCATAGGCCATAGGTAGGCCAGCCGGTCCCCCGCGGCAACCCGGACTTACCCCTGAATCGGCCGAATTTCCGCGATTTTCGCCCCTTGCTTAACCAGTCGGGCGGCGGCGGATCAGGAATTTCTGCATGCCTTCGAGCACCAGCTCCTTGCGCTGGTTGAACACGGTGCTCTTGAGCGTGACCGCGCCGGTCGTACGTCCCGGCACGAGCTCGGTGACCTCGAGCGCAGGATAGATCGTGTCGTCGGCGAAGACAGGCTTAAGGAACCGGCTCGACTGCTCGAGAAAGCCGACCAGGGATTCCTCGACCATGAACGGAAACAGGCCCGCACCGGGCGCGGTGTGGATCAGCGTCTGAAAGCCGTGGGCGAGCAGATGCGGCATGCCGCGGGCGCGGCAATATTCCACATCGTAGTGCACCGGGTGGGTGTCGCCGCTCGCGGTCTGGAACGCCGCAAACACCGCTGACGTCTGGGTGCGGCTCGGCAGCACGAAGCGCTCGCCGACCACGAAATCCTCAAACCAGCGTTGCGCGGTGATCATGCGGTGCTGGGCCGGGTCGAAGTCGGTCATGTCCAGGCTCTCCGTTTATAAGCGGCCTATCGCTACCGCGGCGCGAAGAGTGCGACAATCCGTTCAATTCGGCTTGCGCGGGCTTGTCGCGCGCGCCTGCTTGATTAAAACGCGCCAATGCCCTTCTTCAAAAATCTCTCCGCCTATGACGACCGCTCGGCACGCCTTGCTGGCATCGCGCTGATGGTGCTGTCGATCTTCATGTTCTCGTTCGGCGACGCCATGGGCAAGTTCCTGGTCGGGACGTATTCGGTGGGGCAGCTGTTGTTCCTGCGCGCCTGTGCGGCGCTGCTGCTGCTGTCGCCGATGATCTGGCGGCAGCGTCACGACTTTTTTCACATGGAGCGGCCGTGGCTTCAGCTGCTTCGCGTCACGCTGTCGACGCTGGAGGTGGCGGCTTTCTTCGTCGCGACCGTCTATCTGCCGCTCGCCGACGTCATCACCTACTACCTCGCCGGTCCCATCTTCGTCACCGCGATGTCGGCGATCTTTCTGGGCGAGAAGGTCGGCTGGCGGCGCTGGACCGCGATTCTGATCGGCTTCTGCGGCGTGTTGATCGCGCTGCGGCCGTCGGCGCAGACGGTGAGCCTGCCGGCGCTGATCGCGCTCGGCGGCAGTCTTTCCTTCGCAACCCTGATGCTGATCACGCGCAGCCTGCGCAAGACGCCTGACATCGTGATGGCGTCCTCGCAATTCATCGGCACGTTCTCGCTGGGCGCGGTGCTGTCAGCATTCCACTGGGTGCCGCCGACGCCGGGCAGCCTCGGGATCTTCGCGCTCGCCGGGTGCATCTCGGTGACGGCGCTGTTCTGCGTCAACCGCTCGCTCAAGCTCGCGCCGGCGAGCGTGGTGGTGCCCTATCAGTATTCGATGATCGTCTGGGCGGTGATCTTCGGCTTCGTGGTGTTCGGCGACGTGCCGTCGATTGCCACGATTGTCGGCGCCGCGATCATCATCGGCGCCGGCTTCTACATTTACTTGCGTGAGCGCGATTTGGGCCGCACCAGCGGAGAGGTGAACCCGCCGGCCTAGTACCTACCTCATCCTTCGCGCGCTGCTCCAGCTCTTCAGCGACGACCACACCCCGCGCGAGAGGCGGAAGCAGTCGACCGGCGTGGAGGAGCCCAGCGCCAGGAAGCGGTGCAGCTGCACGCCGCTCCACTGGAAGCCGCACTTCTCCAGTACGTTGCGCGAGGCCGGGTTGGTGACGCGCGCACCGGCATAGAGATGGTCGTCCTCGAACTCCTCGAAGAAGAAGTCGATCGCGCCGCGCGCGGCCTCGGTGGCAAAGCCGCGGCCCCAATGCTCGACGCCGAGCCAGTAGCCGAGCTCGGCATTGTCAGGCGTGGAGCGGTCGATGCCGACCATGCCGACCGGCGCGGTGTCGTATTCGATCAGGAACACGCTCTCGCTGCCGAGCGCGGCGGTGGCGCGGATGAATTCGACGGCGTCGTCCTGCGAATAGGGATGGGGGAGGCGGCGGGTGTTTTCCGCGACACGGCGGTCGTTGGCGAGGAGGGCGATGGGCCTGACGTCGGCGAGGGTCGGCCGCCGCAAGGTCAGCCGTTCGGTGGCGACGACGCTCGGTCTCGCCTCCCGCAAGGTCACGCTCGAAAAGTCCTGCAACATGTCCGGCTCCGTCAAAGTCACTAAGTGAAAAGTGAGCTCGTCAAACGAAAGGGGAGGCCGGTTTCCCTGCCTCCCCTGGAGCCTTCGATCTTTTGATCTCTGGACTCCGCCGGTTCGGTCAAGGACCCGGCGGACTCCAAATGATCCACCGTCTATTCAGCAGCCTCTGCAAGCGGGAGTACCGCTACGAAGGTGCGGCCGTTGGCTTTGGCCTGGAATTCAACATGACCCTCGATCTTGGCGAACAGAGTGTGGTCGGTGCCCATGCCGACATTAAGGCCGGGATGCCAGGTGGTGCCGCGCTGACGTGCAATGATGTTGCCGGGAATCACGCGCTCCCCGCCGAACACCTTGACGCCAAGGCGCTTACCCTTTGAATCGCGACCGTTGCGCGATGAACCGCCTGCTTTTTTGTGAGCCATGGCTCGTCTCCGAAATCCTGCGTATGTCTAGGTCAATTCCTTGACGGAATCATTTCAAAATTTCTCACGCATCAATTCGTGAATTGGCGTGATCGATTTTAGGCGGCGTCGGCTTCCTTGTCGGCTTCCTTCACCACCTTTTCCCGCTTCGGACGCGGGCCCTTGGTGGGCTTGGCGCCGTCCGTCAGGATCTCGGAGATGCGGAGAACCGTGATCTCGTCGCGGTAGCCACGCTTGCGGCGCGAATTCTTGCGGCGGCGCTTCTTGAACGCGATGACCTTCGGTCCGCGCTTGTGGTCGAGCACTTCGACCGCAACGGACGCACCGGCCACCGTCGGGAGACCCAGGATCGGCGTGTCGCCGCCAACCACCAGGACCTCGCTCAGCTGCACGATCGTGCCGACTTCGCCTTCGATCTTGCCTACTTCCAGGACATCATCCGGAACGACGCGGTACTGCCGGCCGCCGGTTTTGATGACTGCGAACATCGTTGTTTTCCTTCGTGTTCAATCCCGGCCTCGCGACGAAGTTCGTCGGGGCCGGCTTTTTGTCAGTCGCTATGGGTTTATGCGAGTTTTGTGCGGGCGGGAGTTATCCCTTTGAAAAACCACGCAAAAACAAGCGGCGCGAGAAACGCCCCGCGCCGGTCGTGGGACTTATAGCCGCCAAGCCCGAAGAGTCAAGGAAAACTGCCGAAAACGGCCCGGATTAGAAGCATTTGGCGCCTCCCCAGGCCCCGGCCGAATCTGCCGCCGGTTTGCAACCAACCGGTTCCCGCGCCGTTGTCCCCGCGATTTTGCACACGGGCAAGGGGCTTCCATGGCAACGGACGAGCTGGTCAAGACGACGGGCATCGCCCATCACGGCGCCGGGCGGCTGCCGTCGGTGGACGTCGACAGTTTCAACATCGAGATGAAGGACGAGGAGGGCTTCCTCGGCGATCGCGCCAGCAAGGGGGCGTTCCGGGAGATGCTCGACCGCTGGCGCAAGCCCCTGCGCAAATCCGGCGAAGACCCGTTCGGCGACGAGCCGTCGGAGGAGATCAGCAAGAAGACCCTGGATGCCATCCTGGTCGGCGACGACACCATGGCGTCCGCTCTGGTCCATAGCGCGATCGAGGAGTTCGCCCAGCAACTTGCCTATGTCACGCGGCGCTTCCTGAAGACGAAGGCCTGGGCCAAGACCGAGCGCATCGTGGTCGGCGGCGGCTTTCGCGACTCGCGGCTCGGTGAGCTCGCGATCGCGCGCACCGAAATCATCCTGAGGTCCGAAGATCTCAAGGTCGAGATGGTGCCGATCCGCGCCCACCCCGATGAGGCCGGCCTGATCGGCGCGCTGCATCTGGCGCCGTCCTGGATTTTCGAGGCCCATGACAGCATCCTCGCGGTCGATATCGGCGGCACCAATATTCGCTGTGGCGTGGTCGTGACGAACTGGAAGAAGGCCAAGGATCTTTCGAAAGCTTCGATTCTAAAATCCGAGCTGTGGCGCCATGCCGATGACGAGCCGACGCGCGAAGGCGCGGTGAAGCGGCTGACCAAAATGCTGAAGGGGCTGATCACCGAGGCCGAGAAAGACGGCCTCAAGCTCGCGCCCTTCATCGGCATCGCCTGTCCCGGCGTCATCAATGAGGATGGATCGATTGAAAAAGGCGCGCAGAATCTGCCCGGCAATTGGGAGAGCAGCAAATTCAACCTGCCGGCGAGCTTGATCGAGGGCATCCCGCAGATCGGCGAGCACGACACCGCGATCCTGATGCACAATGACGGCGTGGTTCAGGGCCTCTCGGAGGTGCCGTTCATGCAGGATGTCGATCGCTGGGGCGTGCTCACCATCGGCACCGGCCTTGGCAATGCGCGTTTTACCAATCGCCACAAGGACGGCGGTAACGGCAAGGACCGGGACTCTACCGAGAACGGAAAGAAAAAGGCCAAGGAAAACAATAAGGAAAACAGCAAATCCGACAAGGAGTAACCTTGACTGGTTAGGTTAAGGGACGGATTGCGTTGCGACGCACAGGCTGCACGCTACGGTCGAATCGTCGCCTCACCTGGCCGGCGAAGCCGCCCTTCCTGGTCAGTTTTCAATGAGCGGCACGGGACCGCCAGTGTTTACCGCGTCTGGCGGTCCCACCCGTTCTCCAGAGCATGATGGGATGAGACTCGCGCCCCCGACGAAGGTTGAGTTCCCTGCGGCCCATCCTTCGAGACGCCCGCTAAGGCGGGCTCCTCATGATGAGGACGGAGTGCGCGGCAGCAGTTTCAACAAGCACAGATGCTGCTTAGCCTCATCCGGAGGAGACCGCGAAGCGGTCGTCTCGAAGGACGAGGCGCGCGCCAGCTTCCCAGCGCTTCAGCTCCATCCGATTCGCTGAAAGAACGCCGCGATTTCCGCCGCTGCGCGATCGGGATTCTCGCGATGCGGGAAGTGTCCGACCCCCGGAAACATCGCCAGATCGAGTTCGCTGAACGTCTCTCCCAGCCGATCAGTCCAGGCATAGGGAAACAGCGGATCATGCTCGGCCCAGCGCACGCAGGTCGGCACAGAGATCGGCGGGAGCTGCGGCACTTCGCCCTTCATCATCGCGACACGGCCTGCATGCGATGCCCGATAATGCGCAAAGCCGCCGGCGAGATTGCCTTCCTTGAAGTAATTGTCGCCGAAGAGGTCGAGAACGTCGTCGAACGCGTCCTTGCGATGCGCCCAACCTTTGAGGAAGTGCGCGATATAGAGCCGGCAGCTCTCGCGGCTCGCACCAACCAGCGCTGGCGCCATCTCCATCTGGTGGAAAGATTGATACCAGATGTGGTTGAGCCGGTCGGGCGCGGCCATCCGCGGCCCGATGCCGGGATAGACGAAGTCGAAGAAGAACAGCCCGGCGAGCCGCTCGGGCGCCCGCCGTGCCAGCGGCTGCATCACCGCGCCGCCGACATCATGGCCGACCACGCCGAATCGGTCGATGCCGAGCCCGTCCATCACGGCCAGCATGTCGGCCGCATGGGCCGTCCGGCCCAAAAGGCCCGTCCGGCTTGTCGCTGTCGCCAAAGCCGCGCAGATCGGGCGCTACAAGCATGAAACGGTCCGAAAGCCTGGATATCACCGGCTCCCAGGTCAGCCAGAATTCCGGCCAACCATGCAGCAAAAGCAGCGGTTTGCCCGTCCCGGCGCGGACCACGTGGAATTCGGCGCCATTGGCGGAGATCGTCAGGTGCTCCATGGCAGTTCCTCCCGGCGAGAGCGTTTTCAAGCGAAGTGGACCCCGGTTCGCGTCAAGAAAACGCGTCAAACAAGAATTGAGCTGGTGCGGGGCTGAAAGAGGCAGCGGATTTTCCCCTTTCGCGCCTTGTCTGGCCAGCCATCCTCGCCTATTAACGCCCCCAACCACAGGGGCGCTGCTCCTAATATGGCGCCTTCAGGAGAGGTGGCAGAGTGGTTGAATGCACCGCACTCGAAATGCGGCATAGGTGCAAGCCTATCGGGGGTTCGAATCCCTCCCTCTCCGCCATCTTTCTCATAAGCGTACGCACCGGCACTGAGAATACGCCGATCGAAGAAATATCGTGAGCGGATCTGGTCATGGCGGTGAAGATCGGACCGCAGCCTGAAAAATGGCTCCGTAAAAAAGCCAAGCAGGGCATGCGCGGCTACCCCGTTGGGACGCTTGCCTTCTATGGCCCCGACGATCGACGAGCCTCGAAAGTTGCGGTGTCGGTCATCCGGTATGAAGGAGCCGAGCCCGACCTGCGCCGCTGGTTTTCGGAGGCCAGCGACGTGCGGACCGATCCGACATTTCTGTCCGAGATTGCCGCGCATCTGCGTCAAAACTCAGTGCACTCGGTGGTGATGGTGGACGGAATCATTGGTTGTCCCCACGAAGAAGGCGTTGATTACCCGATGAACCAGTCTTGCCCGGAATGTCCGTATTGGAAGGGACGAGACCGCTGGACGGGCGAGTTGGACCCGAACTGAACAACGTCCGCGCGCTCACCTAGTGCAAGCTCGTCGTGATCGAGCGCGATCTCTATCTGATCTGGCGCATCGGCCGCGATCTCTCGCCGGCCGCGCGTGCGCTCCCAACGCGGCATCTTGGCAGGCGCGCAAGCGATCCGCGAGCCGAGCCTAGTCGAGTGATTCGTGACAGGTTGAACCTGCCACCGGCGCGGTCCGACCAACATCCCGCGGCCGGCAGGGAGCCAGCCGCCGGCAGGCCGTCAGGTGATCCAGGACAATGTTCGACAAGACCTACCGGCAGCGGCTCGAAGCTGATCTGGTGCAATGGGAAGCCGATGGCGTGATTGCGCCCGCGGCGGCCGTTTCGATCCGCAATGCGCTGCCGCCGCTTTCGCCGGGCATCAACATCGCGGTGGTCGGCGCCATCGTCGGCGGCCTGTTGATCTCAGCTGCATTTCTTGCCTTCGTCGCGGCGCACTGGACCGAGATCGCGCGGCTGTTGCGCTTTGCGATCCTGCTTGCCGGCATGGTCGTCGCCGGCGGCCTCGGGGCGTGGTTCGCCGCGACTGGCCGCATTTTTCTCGCCGACCTCTGCGCGAGCATCGGCGCGATCATCTTCGGCGCGGGCATTGCCCTGGTCGGACAGATGTATCATCTCGGCGACGATTTTGCCGGCGGCATGCTGTTGTGGTCGATCGGCGCATTTGCCGCGGCACTGCTGACCGGCTCGCGCGGTGCGCTTGCGGTCGGGCTCGCGGCCGCCTGCATCTGGACCAGCATGCGCGTCTATGATGCACCGGACGCGCTTCATCTTCAGTTCGTGGTGGTCTGGCTCATCGCCGCTGCGCTCGCGTTCGCGTGGAATTCCCGCGTTGCCGCCCATCTCGTCGCGGTAGCGGTGCTGCCGTGGTGGATCGCGACGTCGCTTCGCTTCGACTTCGATGGCGTCCAGCCGTCCTTCGTGTTGGCGAACGGCGCGGCCCTGCTGTTCGGCGCCGGGCTTGCGATCGCCGCCGTGCCGTCGCCGCGGGCGCACCGGCTTGGATCTGTCCTGGCGATCTATGGCGCGTTCTCGCTGGCCGTCGTCGCCTTCCTGGAGGTGACAACGGTCGACGATCTCTTCCGCCTTCGGACAGGCACGACAGCGACCCAGCCACTGTGGGCGATTTTGTGCGGCGTCGTGGGCGTGGTGCTCGCGCTGGCGTCTGCCGGCGTGACGAAGCGTGTCGGCGAAATCCTCGCGGCATGCGCGATCGGGCTCGTGCTGCTCGCCGCGCCGATCTGGCCGGCATCCGCGGCCGGCGAGCCCTGGTTCGCTTATGCCGCGCTGCTCTGCGCCATGCTGTGCCTCGTCGTCTCCGGCGTGCTCGACGACGTGCGTCCACGAATCGTCGCCGGCTGGCTTGGCATCGCCGGCGTCATCGCTGCGATCACCTGGGCGGTGAAGGGCTCGCTGCTGCGTCGCTCGGCCTTCCTGGCGGTGGCGGGCGTCATCGCCGTCGCATTCGCAACCGCGCTCAATCGCGCGCTGCCGAGGGCTGGACGATGATCAAGCTCATCGCGCTCTCGCAACGTATCCCGAAGGCCGTGCTGTTCGGCGCCGCCATCCTGCTTCAATGCGCGCTGCTGATTCTGATGGTTGCCGACCGCGTGCGGATCCTGCGCGAAGGCCGCGAGGTGACCTTGCAGACCCGGCCGGTCGATCCCCGCGATCTCCTGCGCGGCGACTACGTCGTGCTCGGTTACGACATCTCACAACTGCCGGCAGGTGCGCTCGCCGGCCAGCCGACCGCCGAACGCAATCCCGTGGTGTTCGTCAAGCTCGCGCCTGATGCCAACGGCCTCTATCAGGCGGTTTCCGTGCATGCCGCGCCCGTGACGGTTACGGCGCCCGAAGTGCTGATCCGGGGCCGCGTCAGCTATTCCTGCGGTTCGACCAGCCGCACCTTCTGCGACAAGCTGACGATCAGATACGGCCTCGAAAGCTATTTCGTGCCGGAAGGCGAGGGCAAGACGCTCGAGCAGGCCCGCAACCAGCAAAAGCTGCGCGTCGTCGCCGCCGTGCTGCCCTCGGGCCGTGCTGCGATCAAGCGACTGCTGCTCGACGGCGAGCCGGTCTATGAGGAGCCGTGGTACTAGCGGTTGGGCTGCGCCTTCAATGCCCGTCGCAGCACGTCCCACATCCGCGGATCGCTCATATGCGCCACGTTGAACCGCATCAAATTCGACGCTGTTTGCGACACGCTGAACACGTTGCCCGGCGCGAGCACCACGTCCTCCTCGAGCGCGGCGCGCGCAACGGCGGTGGCATCCTGCCCGTCGGCGAGGCGGCACCACAGGAAGAAGCCGCCGCGCGGCATCAGCCAGGGTTCGATGCCCAACGCCCCGAGTTTTCGCGCGACATCACGACGCGTGCGCGTGAGCTTTTGCCTGAGCTCGTCCATGTGCTTGCGATAGCTGCCGCCGGCCAGCACTCTTGCGATGATGTCCGTCGCCACCGGGCTGGGGCCACCAAAACTGGTCGCAACCTGGAGGTCGACGAGATGATCGACCCAGTCGGCCCGCGCGGCGATGTAGCCGCAGCGCACCGAGGCCGACAGCGTCTTGGAGAAGCTGCCGATGCGGATCACGCAGTTCAGTCCATCCAGCGCGGCAAGGCGCGGCGATCGCTCCGGCTCGAAGTCACCAAAAATGTCATCCTCGATGATGGTGAGATCGTGCGCGGCGGCCGCTGTCAACAGCCGGTGCGCGGTCTGAAGCGAGAGTGTTGCGCCGGTTGGATTGTGCAGCGCTGAATTGGTGATGTAGAGCCGTGGCCGTTCGGCCGCGAGAACTTGCTCGAAGCGCGTGACATCAGGGCCCGACGACGTGTAGGGCACGCTGACGATCTTCGCCTGATGCGCGCGCAGCAGCGCACGGAAATTGAAGTAGCAGGGATCGTCGACCAGCACGGCGTCGCCGGGACGCAGCAGGAAGCGGCAGATCAGGTCGGTCGCCTGCGTGCCCGAGCCCGTCAGCATCAGCTGGCCGATCGAGGCCTCGATCTGGTCTTCAGCAAGGTGCGCGAGCAGCAGCCGGCGCAGCGCAAGCGACCCGGATGTCGAGCCGTAATTGGTCAGCACGCTTGCGTCGGTGCGGGCAAGCGCGCGAGTGGCGCGCCGCAGTGCCGCTTCCGGCATCCACTCTGGCGGCAGCCAGCCGCAACCGGGTTTTGGCACGGCAGCGTCAGTGTCGAGCGACTGCCTGGAGACCCAGAACGGGTCGACCGCCCGATCGCGGCGCGGCTCGACCTCAGTCAAAGCGAGCGGCGGCGTGACCGTCGGCGACACATAGAACCCCGAACCGCGGCGCGCGCGGATCAGGCCTTCTGCGGCGAGGCGATCATAGGCTTCCACCACCGTGGACGGCGAAACCACCATCGTGGCGGCCAGGCTGCGAATCGACGGCAGGCGGTCACCGGCACTGAGCGCGCGTCCGGCGATCTTGGCGCGGATCGCGCTCATCACGTCGATGGTCCGGGTGCCCCCGCGACCCTTTGTTCGGGCGTCGATGTCCAAGGTGTATTGCCTTCCACATCCATACAGTTCTGCCGAATTGTACTGGATTGTCACTGGTCTCGCCACCGCCGAGGGCCGAGGATGGCAGCTCAGAAAAGTGGGACGGACATGCAATCTGCGGGCAGCGGCTGGGGCAACGGGCTTCTCGGCGTCATCATCTTCAGCGGCTCGCTGCCGGCGACGCGCGTCGCGGTCGGCGGCTTCTCGGCGCTGTTCCTGACCTCGGCTCGCGCGATCATCGCGGCGCTGATCGGTGCGGCCGTGCTCGGCCTGCTGCGCCAGGCGTGGCCCGAGCGCAGGGATCTCGCTTCGCTGACGATCGTCTCCATTGGCGTCGTGGTCGGGTTCCCCTTGCTGACGGCGCTGGCGCTCCAGCACATCACCTCGGCGCATTCGATCGTCTTCATCGGCCTGCTGCCGCTGTCGACCGCGATCTTCGCCGTGCTGCGCGGCGGCGAGCGCCCGCAGCCGCTGTTCTGGCTGTTCGCAATTCTCGGCAGCGCCACGGTCGCGGGATTTGCCCTCTCGAATGACGGCACCGCATCAGTCACCGGCGATCTCCTGATGGTGGCCGCGATCGTGCTGTGCGGACTCGGCTATGCCGAGGGTGCCGCGCTGTCGCGCCGGATCGGCGGCTGGCAGGTGATCTCGTGGGCGTTGCTGCTGGCGCTGCCGCTGATGCTGCCCGTCATGATCTGGAGCTGGCCGTCGACATGGAGCGGCGTCAGCCTGCCTGCCTGGATCGGGCTCGCTTATGTCTCGATCTTCAGCATGTTCGTCGGATTCATCTTCTGGTATCGCGGGCTCGCGGTCGGCGGCATCGCACGCGTCGGCCAGTTGCAACAGCTGCAGCCCTTCTTCGGCCTCGCGCTGGCCGGCTTCCTGCTGCACGAGCCGGTCGCATGGAGCATGATCGCCGCGACCGCGCTCGTGGTCGTCTGCGTGTTCTTCGCGCGACGATACGCCTGAGGCCTTCGCACCTCACTCCTGCCCCATCACCGTCCGCGTCTGCGTGCTTCTTGCAAATTTCTTCAGCGGCATCGGTTTGCCGAACAGATAGCCCTGCACGAGGTCGAAACCGAGCTCGTTGGCGGCCACCAGGTCGGCGCGGCTTTCGATGCCTTCGGCGGCCGTGCGCACACCGTAACCCTGCGCGAGCTCGACGATATGACGGCACACCGTCCGCTTCAGGCGATCATTGCCGCAGCCGGTGATGAATTGCCGGTCGGCCTTCAGATTGATGAAGGGGATATTGTCCAGGCCCATCAGCTCCGGCCAGTTGGCGCCGAGATTGTCGATCGACAGGCCGATATTGTGGAAGCGCATTTCGTGCGCAGCTTCGGTGAGGAATTCGATGTCGTGGATCGCCTCTGCGCTGGCGATTTCGATCGTCAGTCCGCCGAAGGCCGGATGCGTCGGCACCCTGCGGCAGAGATCGCGCACGGCCTGCGGCTCCCTAAGGTAGGGCGCGGGCAGGTTGATCGACAGATCGACCGCGCTGTGCCGTTCCAGAAGATAGTGCCAGTCCTGCAGCGCGCGCTCGATCACGAACTCCGACAGATCGCGGAAATGCGGATCATCCGCCTCCGGGATGAAATAGGCCGGCGGCACCACGCCCCAGGTCGGATGCCGCATCCGTACCAGCGCCTCGGCGCCGCAGCGGACCAGCGAGCGAGCGTCGATTTTCGACTGGTACCAGAGCTCGAGCCAGCCCGCGTGCAGGGCCTCGCCGACATGCACGGCAGGGCTCGGCGCCGGCTCGTCCGGCAGCAGCATCGCGACGCGCTCGCGCAGCGTCTCCGCCGCAAAGGGCGTGGTGAGCGGCGGCAGCATCGCAAGCCCGTATTCCTCGCCGACCTGCTGTACCGCCTTCAGGATGATCGACTCGCGCGCGCCGACCGCTAGCACCTTGCCGACAAAGGCCTCGCGTACCAGCGTCTCCAGAAATTTTCCCGGCTCGATGCCGTCAGCGGCTATGCCGAACAGGATCAGGTCAGGCAGGTCGGTGGCGAGCATGGTCTGCAGCTCGCTCGCACTGCTGCATTCGCTGGTGACGAAGCCGAGATCCTCGAGCACCTCGCTCATGAAGGCGCGCAGATGGCGCTTGCTGTCGGCCACGCAAGCGCGCGGCGTCACCTTTCGCCGTCCGAAGGTCTTAGGCCTCCGCTCGGCGACTTCACTGATCCCATCACTCATCGCAAACCACTCCCGTTCCGTGACGGTGGTGTTACCGATATGAGCGGTTTCAAATATGGAAAGCTTCAGTCGATTGTTGAATTATCCGGGTAACGTTAAAGCCGCCATCATATGTAAAATTGTCCGGATCTTCTTCGAGAAGATTTTACGTTTGTCGGCGGTTTGCTCGCGGCAGTACGACAATGTCTGAGATTTTCGGGAGGACACCGACCGTGCGTGCGCGCAGCCGGTGTCCTGCAATTGGACGAAGCTGCGCGCGTTTCGCCCAAATCAATAACGCCGGTATCAGTTGGCCGTCGCCTTTTCATGCTCGGCCATGCCGACCGCCTTGTAGTCATAGGTCGGATAGAATTCGGTGCGATACGGGCCCCACGCGGTGTCCTCGATGATGCGGTTGACCTCGCGCAGCCGCGAGGCCGGCAGCCGCAGCGTCGCCACCTGGCCGATGCCCATCACCACGTACCAGCTCACGACCTCCACGCCCGCCGGCGGAAAAGCTTTGCGGAAGCCCTGCTTGTCGAGTTGCGCATTCAGCTCACTGAGCGGACGCGACTGGTCGTGTTTGAAGAACACAGTCAGCAGGACGGCATTGTCGGCGGTCGGCGCGGCATTACCCGGGGGCGGCGCCGTCTGTGCCATCGCCGCCGGTGTGAGCGCACATGCGCCCGCGAGCCACGCCGTCACCATCAACGCCAGTCGGATCGATCTCATCGCTCATGTCCTTCCCAATGCAGCATGCGATGCATCGGAGAATAGGAGCGATACGGTCAGTCCACGAATTCATTTTCGCGCGATGCGCGCATGTTCCCCCGCCGCGCGTGACAGTAATGCGACAACTCGCCCGGCGGCTGAGCCGACGAGTGTGAAGCACTTCACATGCGTATGACTGCATCTGCGCTATTGGTCGGAGTAGCCGGTGGTGGGCTGTCAAGGATTGCAGCTATGACGACGCGGCGGTTGATCTATTGGTGGTTCAGGTTCGTGATGTCAGGGCGATTTCTCGATCGCTTCCTGTGCCTGCCGCACGCGCCCGAATAGCGGGTGGAATTAAGTCGCCCCGATCAATTTGCGAAATGCCGCCGCGCCGTCCTGCACCACGTCGCGGCCCTTCCAGGCCAGATAGCTCAGTTTGCCGCCCAGCGTATCCTGGCTGCGCAGCCGGCGCGATCCCAGGATGTGACCGACATTGGCGGGGAAGCGGCTGACCTCGGCCGACACCAGCGCCGCGATCGCGTCCATCAATTGCTGCAGCCGGATGCCCCATGCGCTCTGCTCGATGCCGTCGATGCGAAGCTTGAGCGCATGTTCGGCGTCGTAGATTTCAGTGAGCAGGTCGCGTGCGACGAGGAAACGGTTGTGGCGGAGTGCGATCCGCAAAGCGAGGCGCTTGTCGTCGAGCCGGTCGAGCACCATGGGAACGACGCAGGCATAGGGCGCCGCTGCAACCTCGGCAGTGCTCTTGCTGGCGGCGGCCTTGGTCGCAAGGTATATAAGCTGCCAGAATGTCTTTAGGCGCCTCGCCACCAGCGCCACCGCAAAGGGCAGCGCATCGGGATTGGCCTTCCTGAAAGCGTCGAGCTGCGCGGTGATCTGGGCGACCTGGCCGTCGTCGAATTTCGTGATGGTCTCGGGCAGCTTCTCGTTGAACTTCGTCAGCGCGTCGCCGGCGCGCAGCACTTTCTGCATCTTCTTCACGTCGTCGAAGGCGGTGCGCGAAGCCGTGTATTGGGCGAGCTTGCCGCGCGCGAATTCGGTGCTCTCGGCCGAGGCGAGCGTGTTCTCGAGCACCTTGACGACCTTGACCTGAAAGGTCGTCGCGATCTTCAGCACTTCCTTGGGATTGTTGGCGGTGACCTGGTCGTTGATCGCCTTGACGTAGTCGCGCGCCATGGTCGG
The DNA here is from genome assembly GCF_008123425.1 of Bradyrhizobium rifense. Classification (GTDB taxonomy): domain Bacteria; phylum Pseudomonadota; class Alphaproteobacteria; order Rhizobiales; family Xanthobacteraceae; genus Bradyrhizobium; species Bradyrhizobium rifense. Next base: position 5,474 of record NZ_VSSS01000088.1, on the reverse strand, counting down.
CAGCAGGTCGCGGCAGATCCATTCCCAGATCGGGGTGAGCGTGTTGCGCGAGATCCGTCCCGCGTTGGCGTGCTCGGGCGCGCCGTCGATCAGCAGCAGCTCGAGCGGCGCGAAGAAGTAGCGCGAAGGATTGGTGGCGCGTGCCTGGCTCGATCCGTCCTTGCGGAATTCGGCGCGCAGCTTGGCCTGGACGCCGGCCGAGCCCGGCATGTCGATGCCGCAGAGTTCGAGCCGCTCGAGTTCGCTCAGCAGACAGCTGCGCGACAACGGCGTCAGCTTCTGCAGGAACTCCGAAAGCTCGTCGATCTCGTCCATGGCACGCAATCTCTCGCAACGATTCCAGCAGGCCAACCGGCGGCCCAGTGCATGGAGGCATTTGCGCGCTCTCAATTTGTGACAAAGAGAAGCAGGCCGCCGTTAATTTATCCGTAAAATCCGGGGCCTCGGGGATCGGGTGCGGCAGCGATCGTTACGAAGGCTTTTGCCGCTCTGCTTATGGTTTAGGCAGGATTATCAACCCTGACATAGTCAATGATATGGGCATGCAGGCACAAATTGTGCCTATGTCGGCATTTCAGCACAAAACTGACAAAATGACCGTAGTCTTACGGAGCAAAAAGTTAACCACAGATCGCCCCGGGTTCCGCTAAACGGGTCACATGGGGTCACAGAACGATACGGTCGTTGATTCGCGGCCGTCGGAATGGTTCGAAAGCAGCACTGCTCCGGCAGAAGAGCTTGATTTCGTCCGGCTGAACGCCGCCCGTGCCAAGGCGGCCGACGAGATGGCCGCGGCCATCGCCCGCGAGCTCAACGGTCCCCTGACCGCACTCCTGCTCTACATGGGTGAGATCAAGCACCACAGCGACCAGCTCGCGCCCCTGTCGGCCGACCGCGCTTACTTGCAGCAGGTGGTGGAGAATGCATTGGCGCAGACCGAGCGCGTCTGCGGCGTGGTCAAGCAACTCGCTGGTTCCCACAAGGGCGCGTTGCCCGCGCCGTCCACGACCGAGGATGCCGAGTTGAAGGCCGGCCGCGCGCTGCCGGCGCCGCGTGAGACGGGCTCCGAACTCTCGAGCCTGTCGGGCAAGCGGCTGACCAAGCGTGAGCGTGAAGTGCTGCGGCTGATCAGCGAGGGTTTTTCGAACAAGCAGGGGGCGCTGAGGATGCAGATCAGCCCGCGGACCTTCGAGAGCCACCGGGCCGAAGCGATGCGCAAGCTCGGCGCGCGCAACACCGCGGACCTCGTCCGCGCCGCGCTCCTGCATTCGATCGACTGAGGCTGTCGTCTGGCGCCGCCTTGGTGGCAGCGCGGCCGCGCCTTAAAAATAATCTTCGGCGAAGGGGCGCGCGCGCGAGGTTGGCCGCAGCACCTTCGGCTCTTCCTTCGGCGCATTCGGGATGATGGTGATGGTCCAGCGCGGCGGGATCGCCGAATCCTGCTCCAGCACCGAGCGGACAAAACCCGTCACCGTGGACTCGCCCGCCTTCACCGTAGCCATCCGGCCGTTGAACTGTGCGATGCGGAAGCGACGGACCTCTTTCTGGTCCGCAGTCTCATAGGTGAACATGGAAACCCTCCTGGTTTCCGGCGACTATCGCCACCTATGATTAGTCATCTGTGAAAATTGCAAACCGTATAAGTACGGCGGGGTGCAGGCGGCGATGGTCAGCCCTGCTGTTCCTGCGCCTTCGCGGTGGTGAAGGCCTCATCCATCTGCTGCAGCAGATCGCCGAATTCGGCGTCGTCCAGGGTGTCGGCGGTGCTCTCGAGCCGCAGCGCCAGCGCCGCGAGCCGGAGATAGCCGAACGTCCTCGCCGTGCTCTTCAGCGAATGCGCCTCGCGCGCGATCCGGCCGCGATGCTGGCCGAGCGCAAGCGCGTGAAACAGCTTCAGCCGCGCGCTCGTCTCGCTCCAGAACACCGCGCGCACTTCACAGGCGCCGTCCTCGCCGATCTCGCGCACCAGCACGGTGAACGCGCCGGGCTCGCGCGGCGGTTCAAGCTCGCGCAAGGGCGCGGTATCGAGCGCGCCCTGCATGGGCGCGAAAGCGGCGTCGAACATGGTGTCGCGGGTCCCCGTGGTGCGCCTCACGGCGCGAGGCGTCCGGGACATCTACGCCATTCCGATTTCGGTTCTGGTCACGAGATATGCGGTGTTTGCAGGCGGGGATAAGCACTTGCTTTACCATACGCCGCGCCGGTCAGGGCCCGAGCAGCCGGTCGTACTGGGCCTTGACCGTGGCGTAGCATTCGCACGCGGTCTGGCGCAGGCCGTCCAGGTTGAGGATCTGGATGTGTCCGCGGCTGTAATGGATGAAATTGGCCTGCTGCAAGGTATTGGCGACCAGGGACACGCTGTTGCGCCGCGCCCCGATCATCTGCGCCATGGCCTCCTGCGTCAGCAGCAACCGGTAGTCGCCCGACAGGTCATGGGTGTGCAGCAGGCAGCGCGACAGCCGCGCCTCCACCGGATGCGCCGCGTTGCAACCCGCGGTCTGCTGCACCTGCGCGTAAACCGCGAGCCCGTGGCGCGTCAGCAGCGTCCGCAGGGTGGAGCTCTGTTCGGCCGCGATGCGCAGCCGGTCGAGGTCCATTACCGACGCGACGCCGGGAACCAGCACGACCGCCGTATTCAGCGCGCAGGCATCGCCCATGGTCGAGAGTGTCCCGAGCAGGCTGTCGCGGCCAACCATGGCCACCTGCACATGCTCGCCCTTGGCAAGTTTCACGACCAACGAGATCACGCCTCGGTGGGGGAAATAGGCGCGCTTGAGCGTCTCGCCGGTTTCGACCAGCACAGCGTCGTGCGGCAGATCGACCGTGCGCAAATGTGCACGGATCAATTCATAATCGTCTGCCGACAGTGCCGACAGGAAACCGTTGGATGGGCGTACCATCGATTCCAAATCTGCCTCCCATCTCATCCGCCGGTGAAACGCCCGCCACCGAATTCGCTATCCCCTGCACGGTAAGTTCCATCATGTTCGCGGCGGGATATATTGGCAATTGGTTCATTGTTCACAGCTGCGTCCCCGATCACCTGATACCGCTTGGTGTGAACACCGGCATGCAGCCGGCGATGGTAGCGCTCACATCATCGCGGTCTCTCCAGCAGACGCGCGTCATGGGCCTTCACGGCGGCATAGCAATCGCAGGCGGTCGCCTCCAGCGCCCGCAGATCGGTGATCACGATCTGGCCGCGGGTGTAGCGAATGATGCCAGCGCGCTGCAGCGCGTGAGCAACCAGCGAAATGGCATTGCGCCGGACGCCCATCATCTGAGCCAGAGTCTCCTGTGTCAGCGGCAGGGTTTCGCTGTCGGACAGATCCCGGGCCCGCAGCAGCCAGCGCGCCAGCCGCGCCTCGACCGGATGCAGCGTATTGCAGAGCAGGGATTGCTGCGCACGCGCGAGCAGCGCCTGCTCATGCCGGATCATCAGGCTGCGGAACGGCGCGCTGCTAGCTGCGATGGTTCGAAAGGCCGTGATTTCAAGCATGGAAGCGGTCCCGGGGAAGAGCACGACGGCGTCTGACGCCGCGATCCCGTCAGCGAGCGCCGCGCCGCCGCCGACGATGCTGTCGCGGCCGAGCATCGCCACCTCGATCGTCTGTCCTTCGGAAAGGCCGACTGTAATCGAAACGGTTCCAGCGTGCGGAAAGTAGACGTGCCGCAGCGCCGCGCCTGCTTCACCCAAGACAGTCTCTCTGACCAATTCAATCGTGATGAGATGAGGGCGCACTAGATCGAAGTCGGCAGCGTCGAGCATTCGCAGCAATCGGTTCGGCGGTGGTCCGCTCGCGATCATGCACAATCATCCAACGTTCGATGGGATGTCGGCGCCGCGCATGCGACATCTGGTTGCGCGGTGAAATAGATAATCTTATTGGTTGTTGCTGTCCATATACCCGTTGGGGGGCAGACAGCCTGCCGCATTTGCGGCGGAAATGAGAACGGCGCACTGATTCGTGCACGCACCCGGCGAGCCAGTCCTGCGTCATCAACCGGGAATGAGTGGCAAGGGGGCCTTCATGAGCCGGAAACGGGCAATCGACGGCAGACATTGCATCCGCATGTCCTTTGGTCGTTCGCCGGTCCGCACCACCTTTTTCCTTCGTCGATTTTCTTCAGCTGTCAGCAGCTGCCTCGCGCCATTGCGTGGCCTGGCTGTTGATCTCGCGTTCATCCCGTTCGCATGCTGCACAAGGCCGACTGTGCGTGCGGTCATCACCATTTCAATGAAAGCGAAAGGAGAACGGCGTGCGCCACGGTGCAATGATTGAATCACCGAAACGAGAAACTCAAACGACCACAGAAAGTCCGCGCCATATTCTCGTCGTCGACGACGACCCGATGGTGTGCATGGCCATCGAGATCTATCTCCAGCGAAACAATTTTAGGGTGACGATTGCCGACGGGGGAGAAGCGGGGCTTCTCGCGCTCGAGCACGAACAGTTCGACCTGATGATCGTCGACATCTTCATGCCGCATATGCGCGGGTTCGACTCGATCCGGATCTTTCATGACCGGGCACCCGCCATTCCGTTGATAGCGATGTCGGGCTATGCCTTCGCAGATCTGAACTCGCCCGCGCCCGACTTCCTGAGGATGGCGCTCGAGCTCGGCGCCGCGCGCTGCCTGCGCAAGCCGTTCACGCCGGTTGCGCTGCTGGCCGCCGTCAAGGACTGTCTTGCCGAGCGTCATGCCGCTGCTGCGCGGCTGGGTTAGCGCGTTATTGTCCGCGACGCTCGCGAGGTAAGAGTCCGTTTACCGCGAGCGCTGTCCTTGCGGATTTCAGCACAACATCGACCGACGCTCGCACACGCGATTCCGATCGCGCGTGATTTGATTCAATCCGCGCGGGCCGTGCATATCTCCCGATTTTGGCGGGATTTTTTTGCGCATGTCGCGACGCTGTTATCGGTGCGTTTACCTGTTGCGCTTCCGGCCCGATGCCGCGCGCCGGATTTGCCGAAAGCCGCAGCTCCGCGCGGTCGAACAGCAAACTTCGTTTCAATATCCGTATTAGCACGGAGGATGAAATTAACGGGACCGTGAAATGGGTTGTCTAACGGTCTAGGAGCGGACTTCCGCCGATTCCAAGCGCGGTACAGGCGTCGAGGTCCAGCTCAGTCAAGGCGTAGCCCATGGATGATCTGTTGCGGGAGTTTCTGACGGAGACCAGCGAGAGCCTGGACACCGTCGACAATCAGCTGGTGAAGTTCGAGCAGGAGCCGAACAACGCCAAGATCCTGGATAACATCTTCCGCCTGGTCCACACCATCAAGGGTACGTGCGGCTTCCTCGGACTGCCGCGGCTTGAAGCGCTGGCGCATGCCGGCGAGACGCTGATGGGCAAATTCCGCGACGGCATGCCGGTGACCGGACCGGCGGTGACGCTGATCCTGTCCTCGATCGACCGCATCAAGGAGATCCTGGCCGGCCTCGAGGCCACCGAAGCCGAGCCCGAGGGC
>NZ_VSSS01000087.1 GCF_008123425.1 Bradyrhizobium rifense | reverse complement strand
CGACATAGTCCTCAATCCGCGCAGGCAGAAGACTGGGTTGCTCCCGGCTCTCGCCGGTCTTGAATGTGCGATTCGCCATAAGACGAATCCTACATCAACTCCCAAAAAACTTGCCCAGCCTCGACGGGTCAAGCGCATTTCTGTTTTTCGGAAAAACTCGGGCTCGATCAACGAGGCAATGCGCGATGATCCCTCATCTCGATCCCGTTGCGCTTCAAGTCCTTGATTTCGCTATCCGCGGCTACTGTGCATGGGGGTTGTTTTGGAGACAAAACGAAACGCCCGTCCGCATCACGCGGACGGGCGCTTCATTGGGCGCAACCGATCAGAGATCAGTAATAGCGGCGCAGCACGCGGTGGCCGCCGTAATACGGCGCGGGCGCGTAGCGATGGGCGTAGCCATAGCGCGGGCCATAGCCGTAATGCGTCCGCGGCAGATAGCCGTAGCGCGGGCCGTAGCCGTAGCGATACGGACGGTAGTACGGGCGGTGATGATAGGCAGCCGCGCGATAGCCATAGCCGTAGCCATAATTGGCGGGCGCGACGACCGCGTCTTCCTGGTAGGTCGGAGTCGGCGCGAAGGCGCCCGGACCGGTGTAGGTCGGGCCCTGGTTGACGTAGTAATATTGCGAGGTCGGCTCCGCGAGGCGCTCATAACCATAACCGGCGCCGTAGCCATAACCGCCGCAACCGGTGTTGCAGCCGGAATAGACCGGGGCAACCGGCTGGCACGGGTTGAAGCCGCAGGCCATGGCGGGCGCAGCGCCCACGAACATCACGGCAGCCGCCGCGACCAGTCCCGAAATCATCTGACGCATTACTCTCTCCTGTTGATTTTCGTTTTTTGGATTTGGACGTTTCTTAACCCGGCGGCTTGCCGGGCATTTCTGCATGCGGCCGTGGTCGACGGCGCCGTGGCTGGTCGTTGATCTCAGGCGCGAGAATCACCGGCGGTGGATTGACCGGTACATCCATTTGCGGCGGCAGCGGCGCGGACGACGCGCCCCAGCTCTGGTGATAGCTCTCTGCCGGCTGCGGCAATTTGCGGTTCGCGGGCGGCTCGATCTCGAGGCGGCCATAGCCGGGCTGCAAGCCCATGCTCGGATAATAATGGCCGACATCGGTGGGCTGCCGCTCGGCCACGTAGCGCCCGCCATAGATCGTGGGCTGTACCTGGACGTTCTTTCCCAGGCCCCAGACACCTTCGACGACGCTATAGGACGCATCGATATTGTTGATGATGATGGGCACGCCGGGACGGCTGGGCACGACGATATCGAAGCCGCCACCGGCAAAGGCCGTTGCGGGCAGTCCGATCAAAAAGGCCGCGAGCGCGGATGCGCGCATGGAAGTATTCCGGTTGTCCGGATCACAACCTAACGGATTGCAGCGTAGAGAGGGTTAAGGCGCGTTGACCAAATTCCGGTAAGCCTAACGCGTAAGGATCGCGCGCCGCTCAAATGCCGCGAAGCACGCTAGTGAAGCGTTAACGGGAGAGGCAGCCGTTACACCGCTCAAGTGGACAAGGTTGCTTGGCACGGATTGCACATCCTGAGCGGGCTCACGTCGATGTGACCCGGCGGGCCAGAAAACGCGGAACGACAGCGTCACATCGCGCTTAGCACAGGTCTCAACAACATGGAGAGAATGCCATGACGAGCCTGAAGCTTCTTGGCTTGGCCGCAATCGTTGCGTCCACGCTGGCCACACCAGCCTTCGCGCAAACTGCAGCCGATAATGCAGCCCGCTGCTCGGGATTGTTCCAGGATCCCGCTTGCCAAAATCTCAGCCCCGGCAATCCCACCACGGATCGCGCCTATCGCCGCCGGCACATGGCCCATCGGCAAGTGAACCCGAATGATCAGGGACAATCGGGCTTCTGGCCGGTCGACGCGGCAGGGGCGGTGGCGGGCGCCGCCGTCGGCACCGCAGCAACGGTCGCCGCCGCGCCGTTCCAGGGCTGGGGCAATTCCTATGCGAGCTACGACCGCAGCGGGCCCGGCTGGTATGGCAATTGGGATGCCTATGCCGCCCGCAACGGCATCGTGTGCAGGCCCGGCACGTGGTTCAAGGGTGACGACGGCCGGCAGCACCTCTGCCAGTAGGCCTCAAAACTCAGTCGAAATGGCTCAGGCGGCCCCAAAAAGGGGCCGCCTGTTTCATGCCGGCCGACGCCACCGCGGGTTCTGGCACTTCCCGGACAAGTCTGGTATTGCGATCGCGCATAAACGGATGCGCCGGCGCCAGCCGGCAACCCGGATGGGTTCCTTGCAAGTGGCCGGCTTAGCTCAGCGGTAGAGCAGCGGTTTTGTAAACCGAAGGTCGGGGGTTCAATCCCCTCAGCCGGCACCACGCTCGATGCGCGTTCGTCAGCTCGACGTCTTCCGCAGGCTGCCTTGTTGAAGATGCTCGACGCCCGCGCCGTCGATAGTCACCCACACATGCTTCGACCGCTCGAAGACCGATTTGATTGGCGCCGCGAAATTCGGGTCAGCGATTGCGCCGACGGCGACGCCGATCATGGCCGGCAGATTGTCGGCCTTCCAATAAACGGTCGAGCCGCAGTCAGGACAAAAATAGGAGCGGACCGTGCCGCCGCTCTCGGCGGGACGCGCATATTCCTTCGGTGTCCCTGAAATCGTGACGGAATCGGCCGAATAGAACGCACCGACGCCAAAGGGCGCGCCGCTCCGCCGCTGGCATTCGATACAGTGACAGGCCGCGACCAGATTGGTCGGTCCCGGAAGCGAAACTACGACTGCGCCACAACTGCATCTGGCATCGATCATCAATCACACTCCTTGCGTCTATTGCTTCGATGTCCGGAGGTTCTAATCCGGCAAATTTCTCATGGCCTCATGCGCAACCCTCCACGTCCCGCTCCGTATCTCGAACCGGCGGAATCGGAGCTCGCATGGCTATTTTGACAGACGAAGAAAATCTGGCCGTTCAGGCCAAACTCAATTTTGTCCTCGGTGCCAAGACATACGATACATATTTCCAGGGGTTTCACTGCGGGGAACTGTCCGACGGGATCATCACCGCCTACGCCAAGAGCGAGTACATGGCCGGTGTCATCAGCGCTGAATTCAGCGGCGATATCGCGAAGGCGATCGAAAGCATTGTCGGACAACGCGTGACGGGCGTACTGGTCCTGCCGCATCGCACGTCACGGCGATGATGGCCGAGTGCCCTGTCAGACAGACTCTGCACCGCCTTCAGGCAAGTCATCGAACCGCCAGAGCCCGATACTCTTGTCGCGCCAGCCGCCATCACCCTCGTCGCAGCGCTCATCGATCAGTTCGCGCGGGGGCGGCCAGTGGAACGGCGCCTTGGTCATGTTGAGCGCGCGCCAGTCGCCGTCCTCGCAATCGCCATTGTCCTCCCACTCCGGAAACGTCGTCACCAGCAGGAATTGTGCGCCGCTTGCGCGAAAGCAAGCGACGGCGCGCGCGATGTTCTGGAAGCTCAGATGCACGAGGCAGTCGCGGCACAGGATGACGTCGCAACCCGGCAGCGGATCGCGCGTGATGTCGGCGACCAGAAAACGCCCGTGTACTTCGCCTCGCCCCACGCGCGCCATGTTGGCCGCGATCAGCGACGGCACGATGTCGATGCCGGTATAATCGACATCGAGTTTGATACTGCCGATCCAGCCAGCATCGCCGCATGGCGCATCGAGCAGCGAACGTGCACCGAGCCGCTGCAACAGGGCGGGCAGCGTCTCGCGGATCCCCGCGGTGGCGCGATCCTCTGAGCCGAGACCCGAGACCGACGTCGCAGCACCCCACAGGTTGGTTCGTTCGATCCGCTCGAAGCGCGCGGCGAGGTCGAGGCCGGCAAAATTCTCGCGGTCGGCAACGAACCGCTCATGGGCGAGCACGGAGGGACGATGGGAGATCATCGGGAAAACTCGCGTCAAGATTCCGTCGCAAGCATACTATACGCGCGAGGGATTCAATCCGGAATCTCTCTCGAGCGAGTTCGCTGATGATCACCCGCCGGACGGCCCTGGCCGGCCTTGCCACCATGCTCTCGCCCATCGCCACACACGGCGCTCCCGGCGAAGAGTTCAAGGTCACCTCCGGCGGCGACAGCCTCTCCGTATCGCGTTTTGCGGCGGCCGGATCGGAGAGGCGTCCCGCTGTGATCGCGCTGCACGGCGCCCGCGGCATCGAGATCAAGGCCGGCGCTTACGAGCGATATGCGGACGCGCTGACGGCACAAGGCATCGACACCTATTTTCTCCGCTACATGACGCCGGCCGACATGGCTGCGTTGACGTCCGCCGCGCATGAGAGCCGCGAAGCCTATGAGACGACGCGGTTCGACGGCTGGGCCGATACGGTCGCGGCCACGGTGACGGCCGTCCTCGATCGCTCCGACAGTTCGGGACGCATCGGCCTGCTCGGCTTCTCGCTGGGCAGCTACATCGCCGCCGAGGCCGCCGCGCGCGACAGCCGCATTGCAGCCCTCGCGGTACTCTATGGCGGCATGCCCCAGGCGATGGCTACTAAGGTCAAGCACCTGCCGCCTCTGATCGCGCTGCACGGCGAAGCGGACAAGAATGTCCCGATCGCGGAAGGTCGGCAACTGGTCGCGCTCGGCAAGTTGGTCGGCGCCGAGACCGAATTCGTGTCCTATCCAGGCAAAGCCCACGGCTTTGATTTCTCGAACACCGACCCGATGACCCAGGATGCGATCGATCGGGTCACGCGGTTCTTCCAGGCCAAGCTCGCGGTCTGAGCTTAGTCCGGCTTCTGCCACTCCATGATGTGGAAGAAGGGCACGCGGCGGTGACGCGCAATTCTGTCGGGATCGCCGCCTGAGGGCTCCGGTTCGGCGAACAGGCGCAACTGAAGTCCCTGATCGAGCAGCAGCGTCATGTAAGTGCTGAGCGGACGATGCCAGTTCTGGAGCCGGATGCCGTTCCAGCTCACCCAGATCGACCGCTCATCCATGTAGTGAGCAATCGAGAAGCGTGCGACGCCTTCGCCGTCGTGCGTCCAGCCGTCAGGCTGGCCTGCGGTGTTGAAGCTCGTGAGGTTGGCGATCAGCAGCGTGCCGCTCGGCCGCAGCGCGGCCGCCATCTTCGCGATCGCCGCCGCGAGATCCGGCATGTCGATCAGACTGAGATAGCTGACAACCAGATCGAACTCCGCTTCGACCTTCATCGTCTCGGCACAGCCGAGCCGATAATCACCATACGGGTCCAATTCGCGGGCCCGCGCCAGGAGCGCTTCGGTCGGATCAACGCCGGTGGTGCGGATGCCGGCGCGCTGCATGATGCGGCAGAACCGCCCTTCCCCGCAGCCGAAGTCGAGCGCATTGCGGAAGCCGCGCCCCTCGACGCGCGCCCGCATCGGTGCATCCAACACGAAGCGGCGGCCATAGTCACCGTGCTCGCCCTGCTCGACGATCCATGCAGACGCCGACGCGGCCCAGCCGTCACTGACGTCATCGCTCATGGCGTAGCCTTCGGGAATGGAGTTGGCCGCTTTGCGCCGCGGGGACGGCTACTGACCACAGATTGGATCAGAGTTCAACATGAGGTAGAGTGCGGGCAGCATGCCTTCCAACACCGGCCGAGAAAACGCCAAGATCATCGCCGGAGCGGTCGCAGCCGTCGTGGCGACGGCTTTCCTTTTCGTGATCGCGACGGCGTTCTTGCTGCCGCAATAGGAGCGGCGGCGTGCCGGCGGCACTAGGCCGCCGGACCTTACGTCGCGCGAGCTCAGGCCGCGCGCACCGTCCGCAGGAATTTTCCGACCTCGTCCTTCAGCCGGGTGCTGTCGGTCGCCAGCATCTTCGCAGTCGAGAGCACCTGCGTGGACGCCGAGCCGGTCTCGGCCGCGCCGCGCTGGACGTCGGTGATGTTAGTCGAGACCTGCTGGGTACCATGAGCCGCCTGCTGCACGTTGCGGGCGATCTCCTGGGTCGCGGCGCCCTGCTCCTCGACGGCCGCGGCGATGGTCGAGGACACTTCCGACAGCCGCTCGATGGTCGCGGAGATGTCCCGGATCGCGTTGACGGATTCCTGCGTCGCGGTCTGGATGCCGGAAATCTGCTGGCTGATCTCGCCGGTTGCTTTGGCGGTCTGCTCCGCCAGCGTCTTCACCTCGGAGGCGACGACCGCAAAGCCGCGGCCGGCTTCTCCGGCACGCGCAGCCTCGATGGTCGCGTTCAGCGCCAAAAGATTGGTCTGGCCGGCAATGGTGTTGATCAGCTCGACGACGTCGCCGATCCGCGTCGCCGCGACCGAGAGCTCGCTGACCCGTTCGGTGGTGGTGCGGGCCTGATTGACGGCCTCGCTCGCCATCCGCGCGGATTCCTGCACTTGCCGGCTGATCTCGTTGACCGAGGACGACAGCTCCTCCGTCGCGGTCGCAACCGACTGGACGTTGCCGGTGGCCTCGCCCGAGGCAACCACGACGACCGAGGTCAACTCCTGCGCGCGCTGCGCAGTGGTTGCCAGCGTGGATGACGATGCTTCGAGCTCGGTGGATGCGGACCCAACGGTTTCGATGATCTCGCCCACCGCACGCTCAAAGCCGTCGGCCAGGTTGACCATGTCGCGGCGGCGCTGTTCGGCGGCGAGCTTCTCAGTCTCCGCTTGCGCCGCCTTGAGCCGCTCGACCTCGAGCGCGTTGGTCTTGAACACCTCGACCGTCCTGGCCATGTCGCCGATCTCGTCGCGGCGGTCCTTCTCGGCCACCTCGGTCTTGAGATCGTTGCGGGCGAGGCCCTCCATGGCGAGCTTGAGCCGAGCGATCGGCTGCGACATCGCCTTGAGACCGATGAACAGTGCGATCGCAATGCCCAGCACGAGACCACCGGCGCTGACGCCCATCACAGTCCATGTTGCGGATTTGGCGTCGCGGTCGATGGCTTCCTTGCGCTTGGCAACCGCCTGGGACGTCTCGGACACAAACTGGACAATGCGCGTCAGGGCCGCGTCGATCACCGGGTCGCACTCCTTGTGCGCACGGTCGGCAGCCTTGGCATTCTCCTCCGTGCTGTTCGCGGCAGCTCCGGCCTGAAGCACCGGATCGCAACTGGTGAACACGGCTTTCAACTGATTGCCGATGCTCCTGATCTCGGTCACGCGCGCCGGGTTGTCCTGCTCGGCCGCATCCAGGAATTGGCGAATTTCATCGCGGTTCTGGGTCGCGATCTTCAGGCGGTTGGCGTTGCCCGCCTCAGTCGTCTCGGTCATGACCGCATAGAGAGCCGCGTGATAGGTCTCGGCGCGGCGCTGGGCCCGCGTCAGGTTGAGCGCCGACGATTGCTCGGCGACAAGCTCGCCGAACCCGTCGACGGTCGCGGAGAGTTCGCGCGTACCGAATCCGGCGATGGCGACCATCGCACAGCCCATGACGGCCACGATCAGCGCAACCTTCAACACGATCTTCAAATTGTTCAAAAAACTCATCCCTGCCTTCCAATGATTTTCGGCCTACGCGACCGAAGCAGCCCCAGCGGCGCCATTGGAACCTGCCAATGTTAAAATTTAATACTAAATGGCAGGGGTGGCCTTACGAAAAAATAACGTTCCGGTGCTCGTCCGTAAGCTTGGCGCGTAAGGTCGGGGCGCCTTCACGGATGTCTGGTGCCGCGTGGGCGACTCGGAACCAATCGCTCGCGGCACCCGTTGTCGGCCCATGCGGATCAGGGAAGAAAACCGAAACGCGGTCCTGCTGAGCGCCGTCGCGCTGTGCTGTGCCGTCGTGACCGGCACGCTTGCGCTGTTCGAGCCGGTATTCGGGCAAGGCCCGGAGAAACAGGTCGCCGACAACCGGCCGATCGATGCCACAGCCGAGGTGCCGGTCCGGGTCGTCGGCGCCCCGTTCGTGTCCAACGTCAATCCACTCCAGCGCTAGCTTGCGATCAGGTCGGAGAGGCCTCTTGACCCTCCTCGGGCCGGGCATTGGCGCGCACCAGATTCTCGACGAACGCGATCACCTCCGCCCGCTTCTCAGGCGGCAATGACAGAAAGGCGCGCACGAGCCGCAGGCCCTGCGCTTCCTCCGACTGTTCGGCCCTGGAATCCATCCATCCAATGTCGGGCGTACGGGAAAAATGTGCAATCCCTTGCAGACAGCCTGCTTGATTCGGCGCCCCGGCTTTGATGGAATAGCTCTAACAGGGTGGTGGATCATGAAGTGGATCAGGGAGCGCGACGCGCTGATCGCGCAGACACTGGCCTTCGTCCAATCGGTTTCCGGCAAGAAGGACGACATCCGTCAGCCGGATACCGTTGCGGCTGCGCCAGTCCTGGCGGCAGAGATCGTCTCCGTCCGGGCGGTGACCGTCGCGTTCGAGCCACTGCAAGCGGATCCGCCGCCGCCGGTCGCTCCGCCGCCCCAGCCGCCGCTGCCGGTCCCCCCGCCACGGATTGCTGGCGATTTCCGCAGCGAAATGCAGGCTCGCATCGCCAGTTTCAGAAAGCATCAGGAGCGGTTCGAGCGCGAGCGCGACGAGTATTGCGCGGCGACCCTGACCAAGCTGCGCGCCGCGATCCGCGATGCCGCCCCGCCGGCCCAAAAGTAGGGCCGGCCCGCCTACGACCAGGACCTTACAGCCAAGACCTTACAGCCACGACCACACCAGCCAGAGATTGGCTGCACAGGCACCGAAAAGTGCCAGCGTCAGTGGCAGAAGCATGTGCCCGCAGCAGGTTTTCAGGTCGGTCGTCATGGCCGGAAACATCCGCTGATTCCGCCAAACGAGTCCCAAAGTTTCTTTTTTTGGGGATTCAGGACTCGTTAAGGACTCAGGGCTCGGCTGCCCGACCCTCGCTCACGGCTGCCGATCACGGCCCCGTGATCAACCTGGAACCCCTCGCGCCATGAAGTCGTTAACGCGCTTTCCTGGAGCGGGAAGCATGCCCTACGCCCTGTTCTGCAACGACAGCCAGATCAGCAAAGCCTATCCGAGCGAGGCCGACGTCTGGAAACTCGCGCAACGGAGCGGCCTGGTCGTGGACGTCGGCACCGACGACGAGCGGCAGGGTCCGCGCCGGGTGCTCGACAATGATTATGAGATCAAATCGTGCCAGGCCGCCCAAGGCGAGGACCCCGCCAAGAACAAGGCGGAGGCCGACCGGGAATCCAGGATCGAGCTTCAGCTCAACTCGTGAGGCCGAAGGCTGGCCGAGTGCCTCAGGGCGTCGCGGTTGCCAGTGAGGCCTGCTCACCGGCAAGCGCCACGCAGGCCTTGCGGCGGTGCAACCCGCGGATTGCTCCCGTCACCTTCAGCACCTTGCCCGACGGACAGGAGGCGTCCTTCACGAAGGCCACCTCATAAGGTGCCAACATCAGAGGCTCGGATTTGAGGATTGTTTGGGCAGAGCACGGCAGGGCGATGAAGCACGAGACCACCGCCACCGACGCCAAGATACGCATGTTCGTTGTCCCACCAGCCCGGCAATTCAGTAATAACGCTTTCCGGAGCGCGAGTTCCGTAAGTCGCAAAAATTATTTTTGCTTTACCCGATCCCCGTGACACGCGTGAGAAGGCGCGCGCCAGACTGTTTGCTTGCAAATGACGCGCCAGATGGTTCACGCAAGGCAAACAAGAGGTCGGCATGGGGCCGGCAAACGAAAGGCCGGCGGGAAGCCGGCCTTTGTCAGATTGTGGTCGTGCCGTGCGCGGCGGATCAGTAGCGCGAGGCCGCCGGACCGCCCCAGCCGAAGCGGTAGTTCACACCGACCTTGACGGTATGCTCGTCCTCCCGGCCGCGGACGCCGACGACGTCGGCCGGACCGGATGTGATCGTCGTGCTGCCGAAGTTGTAATACTGGTATTCGGCCTTGGCCGACCAGTTCGGCGCGAACATGTATTCGAGGCCGGCGCCGACGGTGTAGCCGTCCTTGCTGTTGCCGGTCGTGGTAAAGGCTTGCGGCACGCCGGCGATGTTGACGCCGAGGCCGCCGTTGCGCCAGGCGTAACCGCCCTTGGCGTAGACCAGCGCCGGGCCCCAAGTGTAGCCGATGCGGCCGGTCACCGACCCGAGCTGGTCGGTGTTCGACGTCACCTGCGTCCCCAGCGGGAACGTGGCGCCGTTATTATTGGTCGGCAGCCAGGAATACTGGGCTTCGACACCGACCACCCAATTGGGCGCGAACTGGTAGTCGAAGCCGCCCTGCAGGCCGCCCAGGAAGCGGGCGTTGCTCGACTGGAAGCTGCTGTCGCCGGCGAACGCACCGCCGACATGGCCGCCGATATAGAAGCCGGTCCAGTTGTAGATCACCTGCGGCGGCGTGTAGGCCGGAGCCTTGGTGTAGGTGCGCGGCTGCATGTCCGCTGCGGCCGCCGGTGCGGCCAGCGCGAGCAGAGCTGCTGCACCGAGCAAAATCATCTTCATGGTCATCCCCGTTCTTTCAAATCGACCCTTAGGAAACAACGTGGCGTGAATTTGGTTGCTTCGCGGCAATGCCGGAACGTTGATCGTTCGTGACTGTGACGGAGCGGTAACATCGCGCTTTTGTTCCATCACGTTGGCCTGCGCCGACAGATTTTGTCGTCCGCACAAGTCCAGCCGTAACGATTTGTCGCAAGGCAAAACCGATCCGTTCAAAGCTCGCCGAAATGTGATCCAGCAACTCCGGCGGACCTTGTCCTAGCACCGCCCAATGAAGGCCGGCTTGGCGCTACCGCGTCATCTTTTCCAGTTCTGGAAAGGGTGCGTAAACCGCGCCAGCGCAGATCTCGTTGGCGCGATCGATGACGCGGTCGGCCCGGCCGTTGACGTAGACAATGGCGCGCTCACGCATCGCTTTGTAGGTGCCATCTGTCTCACGCGGCGTGAAGTGCAGGCAACTGACATAGAACTGCCGCCCGCCGATCTCCCGCTCCACCGGATCGGCCATGCTGGCGTCGCGCACGCCGACCGGATTGTTGAGATAGGCGCGCATCAGGGCCAGTGCGTCGGTGCGAAAATTATCGGGAAACGGCTGCGGCCCTCCGGCCTGGCCTCCCTCCATCAGCGATGGGCGATCACCATCGCTGCCGAAACAGGCCGCGAGCGCCAGAGGCAGCACAAGGATCGCCGCGCATTTCGTCAATCGCCCCAAGGGATCACATTCTCCAGCCAATCGGACTCGGAGATGTTTCTAGCTCCAAGGTTGTGCAAAAGGAATTCGCTTCCGCAAACGCTGCACCGGCCCGCCGCCAGCGCCTCGCGCTTGCGCGCGGGGCGTGACGAGCGAGCCGGGCCTGAACTCCGCACGCGGCAGCAGGGCAATCCAGGGATGCCGCCGCGCGGGGTCAGTCGTTAGCTGCGCTTCTCGGTGGTCACCGCCGGCTTGGTAAGGGCCGACGGCGTCTTCAGCGACTTCTTGGCCGACAGATGCTTGTGGTGATGGCGATGCGTCCGCACGGTCTTGTGCTCGTCCGGCGTGATCGCAGCGTTGGCGTTCATCGCCTTGGTCTTGGTATCGACCTTGGCATCGACCTTCACATCCGGCTTGGCGGTCGACTTGATGTCGGCGGTCTTGCCGTCCGTCTTGCCCTCAGTCTTGGCGTCGGCCTTGACGCCGGCGTCGGGCTTGGCGGCGGTGGTCGAGACCTTGCTCTTGGTCTGGTCCGCCTTGATCACCGGTGCAGTCGCCGTGGTCTTGCCGGCTTCAGCGGCGAAGGCCGGGGCTGCGATGACGGAAGCTGCGAGCAAGGCTGCGGAAATGGTCTTCAACATGGTTGGTCTCCTCTTGGAAGGATCTTGAGGCGGGCGCCCTCTCGCCAACCCTTCGATCATGGGTCAGAGCCTAGGGGGAGCGCACTGAACCCTGTCTGAAGCCCGCTGGCAGCTTCCGTTCATCTGGATGACAAGTTTGTCATCTGAGGAAATGCGAATAGACCGGGGTGCCGGGAATGTTTTTGCGTACCGGGTGTTCCGGTATTCGAGCAATCGTGTAGGATCGCCACGTTCCATACGGGAGAACTTCAATGCGCAAACTCTCAATGCTTGTTGTGCCGGGACTCGTCGCCATGTCGCTGGCGGCCGCACCGGTGCTAACCAGCGCCTATGCGGCGGGCAGCGATGAGCCCTCCACACCGCCGAAATCGGACAACTCGTCCAAGAAGGGCAAGAAGAAGAGCTCTTCCGTCAGTGATCCGAAATTCCTCGCGGCCTATCGCACCGCCTACACCACGATCTACGACAATCACGACTACACCGGCGCGATCGGCCAGCTGAAGTCGCTCAAGCGTGACGACGTCGCCGACGTCGCCAACCTGATCGGCTACTCCTATCGCAAGCTCGGCGACTACCAGTCGTCGAAGGTCTATTACGAGATCGCGCTGAAGGACGATCCGAACCACGTCCGCACCTGGCAGTATTTCGGCCTCTGGCAGCTCGAGCAGGGCAACCGCGAACAGGCACAGTATCACCTGAACAAGATCGCCATGCTCGCCGGCACCGACAGCTCCGAGTATCGCTCGCTGGCTGCCGCACTCGACAAGCCGACCGGCGCGACGCTCGTCTACTAAAGACATTGCATCTTCGCATCA
Organism: Bradyrhizobium rifense; assembly: GCF_008123425.1. Taxonomy (GTDB): domain Bacteria; phylum Pseudomonadota; class Alphaproteobacteria; order Rhizobiales; family Xanthobacteraceae; genus Bradyrhizobium; species Bradyrhizobium rifense. Next base: position 35,521 of record NZ_VSSS01000087.1, on the reverse strand, counting down.
CGCGAACGGGCACAACCTTCCGGGTTGTGCCCGTTCTGCTTTCTCGGCTAGCTTCCCGCAACCGATCCCCTCGCAAATTGGTGCGCAATGGACACGTGGCTGCGATCCGCGATCGACTACATCGGCTCCTGGATCGAATTCCAGCAGACCACCTTCCCGCAGCCGGGCGTCATGGTCGCCTTCGTCCATCGCGGCGAGGTCGTCGCTGAGCAGGCGTTCGGTCTTGCCAATCTCGACACCGGCGAGAAGCTCACCCCGCGCCACCGCTTCCGCATCGCCTCGCACTCGAAGAGCTTTACCTCGGCCGGCATCATGAAGCTGCGCGAGCAGCGCAAGCTCAGGCTCGACGATCCCGTTGGCCAGTATGTGAGCGGCCTGCATCCGCGTGTGGCGGAGACCACGATTGCGCAGGTGCTCTCGCACAGCGCCGGGCTGACGCGCGACGGCGCCGATTCCGGTCAGTTCATCGACAGCCGTCCCTATCTCAACACCAGGGAGCTGCTCGCCGAGTTGAAGGGGCCTCCCGCGATCGAGCCCGGCACGCGCTTCAAATATTCCAATCACGGCTTTGGCCTGATGGGCCTCGTCATCGAAGCCGTGGCCAAGGAGCCCTACTCCGGCTGGATCAAGCGCGAGATCATCGAGCCTGCAGGCCTTCGCGAGACCGAGCCGAATACGCCGCTTCCCAGGGGCGCGCTGTTAGCGCGCGGCCATACGCGCAAGCTGCCGCTCGGCGAGCGCTGCGTCATCCCCGGCGATAATCCGGCGCACGCGATGGCATCCGCCGCGGGCTTCGTCGCCACCGCCGCTGACACCGCGCGTTTCTTTGCCCAGCTCGCCCCCAATGCCAGGAAAAGCGTGCTGTCAGTCGCGAGCCGCCGCGAGATGACGCGAAACCATTGGCGCGTCCCGCAAAGTTTCGAGGGCTATTACGGCCTCGGCGTCAACGCCGGCAAGACCGACGGCTGGGACTGGTTCGGCCATGGCGGCGGCTTCCAGGGCTACATCTCCCGGACCTGCTCCATCCCCGGATGCGAACTCGCGATCAGCATCCTCAGCAACTCCATCGACGGCGTGGCCCCGTTCTGGATGGACGGCGCGATGCAGATCCTGCGCGTGTTCAAGACCCGCGGCGCGCCCGACCGGCGCGTGCGAGACTGGACCGGCCGCTGGTGGACGATCTGGGGTGCGACCGACTTCGTGCCGATGGGCAACCGGGTGCTGATCGCCAATCCGCAGTTCAACAACCCGTTCATGGATGCCGCCGAGATCGAGGTCACCGGCCGCGACACCGGCAAGCTCGCCTGGGCAGCCGGCTATTCCAGCCATGGCGAGCCGGTGCGCCGCATCCGCGACAAGCGCGGCAAGGTCAGCGACATCTGGATCGCCGGCGCCAACGTCAAGCCGGCGGCCGTCGTGGCGCGCGAGATCGCGCGACGGTATCAGCCACACAAGAAGAAGCGATAGCGACTACGCGTCTGGGCGCAGACCCAACACTCTCGGCCAGGGCACATTGCGCCCATTCTGTGGGCTTGACAAATTTTCCTCCGACTTCAACTCTCCTTGAAGATCGCAAGCGATTGTCGTGGATGGTTGAAGATGATGTTCTCAGTGTCACGTCGCAAATTCCTTACGGGTTCAGCAGCAGGCGGCCTTGCGCTCGCAGCGCCGCGCGCATTTGCCGCCGAGAAACTCAAGGTCGCCGGCATCCATGCCTCGCCCGTCGAAAATGCCTGGAATTCACGACTGCACGAAGCGCTGCAATCCGCCGCCAAGGACGGCGTCATTGAGTATGTGTTTTCGGAAGGCGTGTCTGGCACTGACTATCCACGCGCCATGCGTGAGTATGCCGAACAGGGCCACAAGCTGATCGTCGGGGAATCCTATGCGGTCGAGGCTCAGGCGCGCCAATTGGCCGCCGACTATCCGCAAACCGCGTTCCTGATGGGATCGAGCGGCAAGCCGTCAGGAGACAATTTCGGCACCTTCGGCACATGGAACCATGAGGCGGCCTATCTCGCCGGCATGCTCGCCGCACCTCTTTCCAAGAGCGGCACCTTCGGCACGGTCGGTGCGATCCCGATTCCGGAAGTCAACATCCTGATCAACGCGTTTCGATCGGGCGTGAAGGAAATCCGGCCCGACGCCAAATTCTTGATCGGGTTCATCGGCACTTTCTTCGATCCTCCCAAGGCGCGCGAATCCGGCCTCGCGCAAATCGACGCCGGGGCGGACGTCCTCTTTGGCGAGCGCATCGGTACGGCCGACGCGGCCAAGGAGAAGAAGATCAAGTCGATAGGTTCGCTGCTGGATTACACGCCACGCTACCCGGACACGGTGTTTGCCAACGCGATGTGGTACTTCCGTCCCATTCTCGACGCGGCAATCGCTGACGCGAAAGCCGGCGCCAAGGCGGGCAAGGACTACTCCTCCTTCAGCTTTATGAAGGCGGGAGGCAACGACGTCGTGTTCAGCAAGACCCTGGTCGCTCCGGAATCGATCGCCGCAATGGAAGCCAAGCGGGACGCGATCAAATCCGGCAGCTTCACCGTTCCTGTCGACCCCAAAGAACCAACCTAGTTTCTTGAGGAGTTGACTGGCACCGTTTCTCCCAGTCCTTCGGGGATGTGCATTTTGACAGACGCACCCGATCCCCAGGATGGTGTGACCCTCGGTGCAGCCATTCGTGCTGGACGAACGACCAGCCGCGAAGTCCTGGAAGCAGCCCTCGAGCGCGCAAGCGCCGTTGGCGAGTTGGGCGCAATCAGCCACCTCGCTGAGGACATTGGTCAGCAGCAGGCCGCAGCGATCGACGCACGCCGTGGACCGCTCGCGCAAGAAGATGGCGGTCCTTTTTGGGGCGTCCCTTTCCTGATGAAGGACCTCGGCGCGGCGGCCAAGGGCCTTCCCGTCGTCTGTGGCTCGCGCTCGCTCAAACCAGTGCCCGCCGGCAGCGATGACGAGCTTGCGCAGCGCTTCCGTAAGTCCGGACTTGTTCCGTTCGGCCTTACCACTGTTCCAGAGTTCGGACTGTCGCTGAGCAGCGAGCCGGCTCTGGGACCGATCGCGCGCCATCCTCTCGATCCGTCTCGGACGCCCGGCGGATCGTCCGGAGGTGCCGCGGCCGCCGTGGCCGCGGGCGTGGTGGCACTGGCGCACGCCACGGACGCCGGCGGTTCGATTCGTGTTCCGGCGGCCTGTTGCGGTCTCGTCGGGCTGAAGCCGAGTCGTGGTGCTGTCCCCGGAGGACCGAGCTTCCAAAACCACATCGGCGGTCTCGCCTCCGAGCTCGTCGTCAGCCGCACCCTCCGCGACACTGCGGTCGCCCTCGATTGCTGTAGTGGAGCGGCCGCCGGTCCCTACCCCGATCCCGACCTTGGCAAGCCGCTGGCCGATCGCCTCGACATCCCTCCCAGCGGCCTGCGTATCGGGCTCTGCTCCGAGGTCAGCGAAGGCACACCGATCCAGCCCAGCTATCGCGAAGCCGTGCGTCATGCAGGGTCCGTGCTGGCGGGAGCCGGCCATACGATCAGAAATATTGGTCCCGAAATTCTCAATCCTCTCGCTCGCGACGCCGCTCTGGTTTTTGACAGGATCATCTCGGTCAATCTGGCACGGACACTTGACGACGTCTCCGCCGTGGAGTTGCTGACCGCCGCCGTCGTGCAGCGTGGACTTGCCATCACCGCACGCGAACTTCAGGATACCGAGCTCACCGCCGTCCGTGTCGCGCACGCTCTTTGGCGGCTGTTTGATGAGGTCGATGTGATCATCACACCCATGTTGAGCGGACCGCCGCCGCTCATTGGGTCCTTTCCCATGGACCACGGCGATGTCGACCTGCACTGGCGGCGAATGACGGATTTCGCTCCCTACGCGATGATTTCAAATGTGGGTGGCACACCGGCGCTGTCGATCCCACACGGGATTGACGACCGGGGCCTTCCCCTGTCCGTGCAATTGATCGGCCCCATCGCAGCCGATGGCTTGCTCCTGCGCCTTGCGCGTCAGCTGCAAAGGGCCGTGCCGTGGCATTTCGCCGCGCCGATCGCCGGGTTGCCGCGATGAACGATATCGTCCTCAGCCTGGAGGGGATCACCAAGCGGTTCGGTTCGCTCATCGCGAACGACGATGTCACGCTGAACTTGCGGCGGGGTGAATTGCTGGCTTTGCTCGGGGAGAATGGCGCCGGCAAGACGACGTTGATGAACATTTTGTTCGGTCACTACGCAGCGGATGCAGGTCGCGTCGTCGCTTTCGGCCGCGAGCTGCAACCCGGGCGCCCTCGTGCAGCAATCGACGCCGGTATCGGCATGGTCCATCAGCACTTTGCACTCGCGGCAAATCTGACCGTGCTGGAAAACATCGTTGCGGGCACAGAGAGCATCGGTCGGCTTCGAGGTGACTGGCGGCGCGCGCGCGTCAAGCTCACGGAGATCGCCAGGCGTTTCGGCCTTGCGATCGACCCCGACGCCCGGGTGGGCGATCTCTCCGTCGGGGAGCGACAGCGGGTGGAGATTCTCAAGGCGCTTTATCGCGACGCCCGCATCCTGATCCTTGACGAACCGACCGCCGTGCTGACGCCGCAGGAGGCCGAGAAGCTGTTCGATACGCTGCGTGTCATGGCTGCGAAGGGCCTTTCGCTCATTTTCATCTCGCACAAGCTGCATGAAATTCTTGCCGCCGCCGATCGGATCGTCGTGTTGCGCGGCGGCAAGGTCACGGCCGAACGCATCACGGCGAACACCAACAAGAACGAACTTGCCGAGCTGATGGTGGGGCGGCCCGTCACGCGGCCCGCCCGAGAGGCACAACAACCCGGCGCGCTGGTCATGCGAGCTGAAAATGTCTGTGTCGCTGGCTTCAGGCCGCTTTCGGATATTTCCTTCGAATTGCGCGCCGGCGAGACGCTCGGCATCATCGGCGTGTCGGGCAACGGACAGTCGACGCTCGGGCGGCTTCTCGGAGGCCTCGTCAAGCCGACCGCGGGCAGCTTCGAGCTTCTTGGAGCAACCGTTACGGAGCCGACGCCGGCCTCGTTCGTTGCATGCGGTGTTGCCCGCATTCCCGAGGACCGGAATGTCGATGGCACAGTCAGCGACATGACGCTGTGGGAAAATTCCGTGCTGGAGCGGATCGGCGAGCGGCGCTTTTCAGCCTTCGGCCTGGTTCGCCGATCAGGTGCGCGCGCCTTTGCGAAAACCATCATCGAGCGGTTCGATGTCCGCGGCGGCGTGCCCGACACACCGATCCGCCTGCTGTCAGGCGGCAATATGCAGAAGCTCATTCTCGGACGAAACCTTCTGACCTCACCGCGTATTCTGGTTGCGGCCCAGCCGACACGGGGGCTCGACGAAGGCGCGGTTGCAGCCGTCCACGCCGAAATCCTCGCCGCACGTCGCGCCGGCGCCGGGGTCCTTCTCATCTCGGAGGATCTCGACGAGATTTTGCAACTGGCCGATCGGGTCCAGGCGATCGCTAACGGCCGTCTCTCGCCGTCGATCCCGATCGAGGATGCAGAACCGCGCCGGCTCGGCCTGATGATGGCTGGCGCCTGGAGCGAGATGGCTTGATGCGGCTCGAACGACGCGCCAGTGTTCCAGTGACGCTCGCCGTTGCGGCTCCGTTCGGCGCCGTTCTGGTCGCGCTGTTGCTCGCCGGCATTCTCATTGCGATGACCGGCGCGCCGGTCCTGGAGGCCTACCGGCGCATCCTGATCAGCGCATTTGGTTCAAAATCCTCGATCACCGAAACGCTCACGCGGGCGACACCATTGATCCTCACCGGCCTCGCGGTGGCCGTCGCCTTCCGGACGCGTCTGTGGAATATCGGTGCCGAAGGCCAGTTCTATTCCGGAGCGCTTGTCGCGGCGATGCTGGGCTCGCAACATGGGCTACAACTGCCCGGCGCAGCACTGATTCCGATCCTGATGGTCGCGGGCGCCGCGGCCGGCGCGATATTGATGCTCGCCCCGCTCGGGCTGCGACTGCGGTTCGGAGTCGACGAAGTGGTCACCACGCTTCTGTTGAACTTCATCACGATTTTGACGGTGTCGATGATGATCGACGGCCCGCTGAAGGACCCCATGGCCTTCGGCTGGCCCCAGTCGGTACCGATCGTTGGTGATGCATTTCTTCCCAAGCTCGTTTCGCGCTCCAGGCTTCATATCGGATTTCTCATCGCTATCGGCCTCGCCCTCCTGATCTGGCTTGTCCAGGAGCGAACAGTGTTCGGCCTCGAGACTCGCGCCGCAGGCCTCAACCCCGCGGCGACCACCTTCGCCGGCATCAAGGTCAATCGTCTGCTCGTAAAGGTCGCCTGCATCTCAGGCGGCCTCGCCGGCCTTGCCGGTGCGATCGAGGTTCTCGGCGTGAAAGGATATGTCACGACCGACCTGTCGCCCGGTTTTGGCTACACTGGTATCATCGTCGCAATGCTCGCAGGCCTGAACCCGATCGGCGTCGTGGTCACGGCCATTTTCGTCGCCACAATATTCGTCGGGTCGGATGGGATGAGCCGCGGGCTCGGCGTGCCGAGCTTCATTGCCGATGTCATCGTGGCCTTGTCGCTGCTGGCCGTGCTGGTGGCGCTGGTCCTGACCAATTACAGGATCCGCCGTTGACCGCCGCACTGGACCTTTTCGCATCCGCTGGCCTCTGGGCAGCCATGCTTCGCATCGCAACGCCGCTCATCTTCGGCACGCTCGGCGCGCTGCTCTGCGAACGGTCGGGTGTTCTCAACCTCGGCATCGAGGGTATCATGACATTCGGCGCCATGGTCGGCTGGCTGACCGTCTATCATGGCGGCGATCTCTGGCTCGGTTTGCTCGCCGCGGCACTCGCTGGGGCTGCGTTCGGTCTGCTGCATGCGCTTCTCACCGTCCCGCTCGGTGTCTCCCAACATGTCGCAGGCCTCGGCATCACGCTGTTCGCGTCGAGCCTGGCCTATTTCATCTTCCGTCTCGCGATCCCCGTGTCCGGTTCGCCACCGACAATCGTGCCATTCCAGGTCCTCCAGATCCCGCTGCTCTCGAACTTTCCGTTTCTCGGCGAGGCGCTGTTCCACCAGACGGCTCCCACCTACGTCGCGATTCTGCTCGCCCTGTTGCTCGGTTACCTGCTGGGCGCCACGCCATTGGGGCTAGCCATCAGGATCGTGGGAGAGAATCCGCATGCGGCCGAGGCCCAAGGGCTTGATCCGATCGCCATCAGGGTCGGTGCGATCGCGTTCGGCAGCGCCCTCATGGGCCTGGGCGGTGCGTTTCTCACCCTGTCGGCCTTCAACAGCTTCTTCCCGACAATGGTCCAGGGACGTGGCTGGGTCTGCATCGCACTCGTCGTCTTCGCATCATGGCGCCCGACACGGGCGCTTCTCGGCGCGCTGCTGTTTGCACTCTTCGACGCCTATCAGCTCCGCCTCCAGCATATCGTTGGCAAGGCTGTGCCGTATCAGCTTTTCCTGATGCTTCCCTACGTGATGTCGATCGTCGCCCTGCTTGTGATGGCGCGGCGTGCGCGGGTCCCGCAGGCGCTGATGCAACCGTTCCGGCGTGGAGAACGATAGGATCCACTCGCCATGCAATGAAGCATGCCTCGCCGATCCCCTACTCCCTGATCAATCCCTCGACCTCACCACGCAGCGCCTGCCGCGAGCCATCGCGCGAATAGAACATGTGGCCGCCGGGATAGACGACGAACTTCACCCGCGACGTTACGAAGGCCGGCAGCTGATCGAGCGCCCGCTTCGTGCCGAAATAGGGCGTGGCGAGATCGAACAGGCCGTGCGCGACCAGCACGTTCAGCTTCGCATCGGTCGCAAGGATCTGGCGCAGCTCCGACAGCGATTGCGGCGGGTTGATGCCGCCACCAAAGTCCCAGTTGCGCTCGACGGCGCCGTTGAGGACTTCATAGGAGCCGTCGGGCCGCCAGTTCAGTTTTCGCGTGAGCACATCGACAGCGGCACTCGTCAGCGGCGCCTGGAGCGCATCGCCCGAGGGATCGCCGAAGCGCGAACTGCTCGAATCCGGATAGGGATCGAGGCCGCGCACGGAGGCGTCGTAACGCCCGGTCACCATGCCGTTCTTGCGGTCGAGCGCGCGGCGGAATTCGCCGACGTCGAAGCGCCCGGCAAGGCTGCGGCTCACAGCTTGATCAATGCCGGTGAGCTCGGCGACCTTGTCGGCCAGGCGATTGGTGGCCTCCTTGTCCGCCTCGCCCTTGACGAGATCGGCTAAAAATTCGCCGCGGGCGTAGGTCTCGACGTCAGCGAGATCGGCGCGCTTGACCGGCCCTCTGGCTTCGCGCGCGACTGCCACGTAGCTCGGCAAGGTCGCGACATATTGCAGGAGGCTCGTGCCCGTGAACTCGCGGAAATCCAGCAGCGGCGACACCAGGATCAATCCTTTGACGCCGACGCCGTGCTGAATCTGCAACTGGCGCACGACCTTCGGCCCGCGAATGCCGCCATAGCTCTCGCCCGCGACATATTTCGGCGAGGTTAGGCGGTTGTGCTTCTCGAGCCAGCGGCGGATGACGAGCGCAATCGAATTGACGTCGCCATCGACCGAATAGAACCGCTTGCGTGCATCCTCGCCGCTCGCGATGACACGGCTGTAGCCGGTGCCGACGGGATCGATGAAGACGAGATCGGTGAAATCGAGCCAGGTCTCCGCGTTGGGCTTCACCTCGGGTGAGGCCGACGGCGACAGCCCCTCGCCGTCGAGCGGCAGCCGCCACGGCCCGGCCGCGCCGAACTGGAGCCACGCCGACGAGGCGCCGGGCCCGCCGTTGAACAGGAACGTCACCGGGCGCGTGGCGCGATCGGCACCGTCGAGCTCATAAGACGTGGTGGCGATGTCGGCGAGCGGCTCCCCCTTCTCGTCGAATATGCGGATGGAGCCGGCGGTCGCGGCAAAGTTGAGGGTTCGGCCCGGCAGATCGAGGGTCTGCCTGGTGGTCTGGTCGCCCGGCAGACGATGCTGGTCGGCGGTCGATGGCGAGGCCTGCGCGGCATTGCCGCCGCGCCCGCCCTTCTGTCCCACGGGCGCCGCCGCCTCGTTGCGCGGCTGCGGCGGATCGTCCGCGCGCGCCGAGTCTCCGGGCGCCAACCCCGCGAACGCGAAGGCAGACACCGCCAGCACCAGCCCCGCGTAGCGCAGCGTCGGCAAGCTCATGATCATGATTGTTCTCCCTGACCTGCCCGTCGGTCGCTGGCCGCAGCTGTAGCCGGCAATTGCGACAGTTTGGGGGATCGGGGGCCCCGGAAGGGCTTTCCGGGCCGATCTGCATGGCTTTTGCCGTCCCCAACCGACCCGTTTGCCTTGCCGGGCGGCATCCTCGACAATAGAGGCCCAGGTCGTATAGACGACCTCGGCGGAACTCTTTCTCAAGCCAGCGACACCTGCCTGGAAGCCATGACCAAGCCATCGCGATACGACCGGATCGCCTTCGTCGCCAGCCCGAGCAGCGAGGCAGAGGCCGCCTTCCACCAGCTCACCACGCAATACGGCAATTGCGATCCGGGCGAGGCCGACGTCGTGGTCGCGCTCGGCGGCGACGGGCTGATGCTCCAGACGCTGCACCAGCACATGCGCTCGGGAAAGCCGATCTACGGCATGCACCGCGGCACGGTCGGCTTCCTCATGAACGAATACTCGGCGCACGATCTGCGCGCGCGGCTTGAGGCGGCGCATGAATCCGAGATCAACCCACTGCTGATGCGCGCGACCGATACCAATGACCGCGTCCACCTGCATCACGCCATCAACGAGGTCTATCTGTTCCGCCAGACCTCCCAGGCGGCGCGCCTGCGCATCCTGATCGACGAGCGCGAGCGCATGCCCGAGCTGATCGCCGACGGCATCATCGTGGCGACGCCGGCAGGCTCGACCGCCTATAATCTCTCCGCCCAGGGGCCGATCCTGCCGATCAACGCCGCGCTGCTGGCGCTGACACCGATCAGCGCCTTCCGGCCGCGGCGCTGGCGCGGGGCCCTGCTGCCCAACACCGCCTATGTCGTGATCGAGGTGCTGGAAGACGACAAGAGGCCCGTCGCAGCCGTCGCCGACCATGAGGAGGTACGCAGGGTCCGGCGCGTCGAGATCCTGTCGGACAAGACCATCTCGATGCGCATGCTGTTCGATCCCGGCCACAGCCTGGAGGAACGGATCCTGCGCGAGCAATTCGGCTACTGAGCTCCCTGCCCGGGGGCAGGCCGGACGCCCGTTCGCAACGCTTCGTTAACCCTCCGCGCGATATGGTTAATGAAAGTTGACCCTTTGGCCTTGGCGTCATGTTTCGCATCGACTTCAACAAGCTGCGCTTCCTCGTCTGCGACGACAATCCGCACATGCGCCGCATTCTGCGGACGCTGCTGCATTCGTTCGGCGCGCGAGAGGTCTACGAGGCCGAGGACGGCGCCACCGCGCTGGAAATGTACAGCCACTACGTGCCCGACATCGTCATCACCGATTGGGCGATGCCGATCTTCGACGGGCTCGAGCTCGCGCAGATGATCCGGCAGCCGGACTCCAAGGGCAACCCCTACGCACCGATCATCATGCTGACCGGCCATTCCGAGAAGCGCCGCGTCACAGTCGCGCGCGATGCCGGCGTCACCGAATTCCTGGCCAAGCCGATCTCGGCCAAGGGCCTCTACCAGCGCATTCTCAACGTGGTCGCCAGTCCCCGGCCCTTCATCAAGACCAAGACCTATTTCGGCCCGGACCGGCGCCGCAACACCAACTCCGCCTATATGGGCCCGGAGCGCCGCGTCGGCGAAAAGCACGAGGTGCTCCAGCAGCCCTCGCTGCTCGACAAGGCCCGCTCCTCCATCTAGCGCAACGTCTCACCCGACGAGGCAGGCATCATGGCGAAGAACAGCGCACGAGACATCGAGGTCAAGGCCTTCGCCACGCATCAAATCATCACGCAGCCCAATCCGCTGCGTAAAGTTCTGCGCCGGGTCGATAAAAAGGACATGGACGATCCGATCGCACGCGCCGAGCAGGCGCTTGCCGATCTGTCCGGCGAGTTCAAGATCTGGATGACGACCGAGGTCAATCGGCTGTCGTCTGCCTACGTCGCCATCCGCAACGACGGCTTCACCAAGGGACGGCGCGACGAGCTGTTCCACGCCGCGCACGACATCAAGGGCGACGCCGCCACGTTCGGTTTTCCGGCCGCGGCGGGCGCTGCCGAGAGCCTGTGTCGCATCCTCGAGCACGCGCCGGATCTCGAGAGGGTACCAGCCGAGCTGTTCACGCACCACATCAACGCGATCCTCGCCATCGTGCACGAGAACACCAAGCTCGACAGCATCAGCGTCTCCGCCGAGCTCAGCCGCCGTTTGCGCAAGGTCGCCGACGACTACCTCGCCGACGTCAACCGCGACCGCCCCGAGCATCTCGAAGTGATCCTCGCGCCGAGCATCGTGCCGGCGGAATAGCGCTTTCCTCTCGTCATTGCAGAGAGTGTAGGGTGGGTTAGCGCAGCGTAACCCACCACTTCTGTCACCGCCGAAATTAAAGAGGTGGGTTACGCCTTCGGACCCACCCTACGGCGTCTCGTTACGCCGCGATCAGATCGTCATACACCGGATCGATTGTGTCTTCCGCGACGAGCTCATCGCAGAACAACCTTGCCTCTTCGCGCGCGGATTCGGTGGCGAAGCGGCGCAGCAGGACCATCAGGGGCTCGGTGGCACCGCGGTCGGTCTCGCAATGGGTGAGCACGCGCTCGACCATGCGCCGACGCAGCCGCGCCGCGGTGTCGTCGGTGTCGACAAAGCCCTGCTCGTGGCAGGCATCGAGCGCGACCTGGAACGCCGCAAACGTCGCCTCGGGCAGCCCGGCGCGACGGAGCAGCGCGTGCAGGCTGTTGCCGCCACGGTCGTGCAGCAGCGCGGAGACGCGCGCGAGCGGCAGATCGGCCAATTCGGCCAGTGCCGCATCAAAGAGTTCGAGATTGCTCGACAGCAGCGCGCGCAGGATCAGGCCCGCGGTGAGCTGGCCGGTGATCCGCAGATGCTTCACCAGGCCCTGCATGTCGTCGCCGCGCGAGCGCGCCGCGATGTTCATGGTGGAGCGATCGCGCGCCTCAATCGTCACGCGCTCGGCACGGTCGGCGCTCAGCCAGTTCCGCGCCACGACGAACTGCGCCAGCGTCTCGGAGAGCTTTGCCACCAGCGCCGCGCGCGTTGCGGCCGGAATGTCGTCCAGCACCAGCATCGCCTCGCGGATCGCGGCGAGATGGCCGTGACGCTCGACGATGCGATTCCACGAGAACGGTGCCAGCTCGGCGTGAGGATTCTCGATCAGCTCCAGCGCAGCGGCCGCGCAGCCGACCTCGGCAATGGCGGCGCAGACCGAGACCGGCAGCGCGATGCGGCGGGCGACCGCACATTGCACCTCGTCATTGCCGGTCGCGACGATGTCGACGAGATCGGCATCGATCAGCAGCGGCGAATGTTCGAGCACGGGCAGCGCCACGGTCGGCTGGTCCGCCGACAGCGCCCGCACGATCGACGCCGGCGCATCCGTGCTGCGCGCAAACGCCTCGGCCATCGCCTGCCGTACCAGCGGCGATGGATCGTCGAGCAGCATCAGCAGCGCGCCTTCGGCAGCGACACGGTCGTCGTGAGAAAGATCCGAGATCAGCCAGGCCCGGGCCAGTGCCCGCGTTGCCTCCGCCCGCTCACCGGCGGGCGCAGTCCTGATCCAATTGATGAACTGCCGAACAATCATTGTGCTTCCGGCTTACGCAACGAAAAAACGAAACGGTGACGGCTTGTCACCTGCAACACAAAATAAACCACGACGCTTAACAAAGCGTTCACCATAACTGGCTGGTTTTGTTGATGATTTGTTAAGGGAACAGAGCAGCCTAACGGCTGCGATCGCGCAACTAGCTCGAGAACGCGCCGGTGCGATCGCTGAACAGATCGAGCGGCTGCGGCGGCCGCACGTCGGGCGTCGCTGACGCAACCGAGGTGAGCGAGGCGTTGTTGCCCCACAATTTCTGCACCGTCGTCGAGACCGGCTGGGTCGCATCGCCGGGCTGATAGATCGAACGGAATGCCGGCGTGATCGGCGTGTTGTCAGCGACCGTCGTCGACGATGTCGCGCTCACCGGCGTCACGCCGCGTGCATCCGGGAAGGTCTGGAGATAGGCGGCGCCATTGACCATCGGCACGGTGGGCTGCACGCCGTTGGCGCTCGCGACCTGCGTCGTCGACGGCGTGTCGCCATACATCGCCATCGCGCTGCGCGTGGATCTCGCATTCGAGGCGCTCGCATAGCGCGCGTTCAGCACCGAATAGACTTCGGAAACGCTGCGCGCACGGCCATCCTTGGCGTAGAAGATCGAGCGGTTGGCGGAGGCCGCATTGGGAAACAGCCGCGCACCCACGGCCTGCGGGTTGTCCTCGGCATTGGCGATCAGTTTCGCCGCGCCGCCGACGCCCATGAAGTGCGCCATGTAGAGCTCGCTGTCGGACGGCCTACGGCCGAGCAGCCCGGTGAGCTTGAAACTGTTGGACTGTGTCAATGCCGCCGCCATGCTGGACGCGGCCTCGGGATCGTCGCGCAGCTTCATAATCGAGCGCTTCATGAAGGGATCGTCGACGGTATAGGTGCCCGACGAGGTCTTGCTGATGGCGTCGGAATAGTTGCCATAGCCGAGCTGGGGGCCCGCCTCTTTCACCGTACCGAGCCAGGTCTGGTCGATGAACTGATAGAGCCCATGGGCAGACGAGGTGGTGGCGCCGGCCGACGGATCGAAATCCGATTCCATCTTGGCGGTGGTCAGCATGTATTCGAAGCTGACGCCGGTCTGGCTCGAAGCCTGCTTGATCGCGCCCGCAACGCGCCGCGATGAGTCGGTTGCGGCCGTCTGCGAGGCATTGGAATTGTCGACCGACATGATGGCGTGACCGGCCCGCGCGGCGTTTGAGCGGCGCCGGCAATTCGGACGCCTGATCGTCCCACCGTGGGACAATTATGGTTAACGCGGGGTTAATTCCGTGGGCGACCCCTCCCCGAGTCATTCCGGGCTCGCGCCTTCGCGCCCCCGAATGACAGCTCGCTATTTCTTGTAGACCGCGTTCGGATCGAACAGCCTGTCAGCATCGACGAAGACGAGCTTTGCACCACCGCCCTCGGCCTCGACCTTGCGATAGAAGCAGGACCGGCGGCCGGTGTGGCAGGCGGCGCCGATCTGCTCGACGCGAAGCCAGACCGCGTCCTGGTCGCAATCGGTGCGGATCTCGACCACGCGCTGGGTCTGACTTGAGGTCTCACCTTTTCGCCACAAGGCATTGCGCGAGCGGCTGAAGTACCAGGCTTCGCCGGTGGCAATAGTCTTGCGCAGCGCCTCGTCATTCATATGCGCGACCATCAGCACGTCACCGGTGGCGACGTCCGTCGCCACGCAGGTCACGAGGCCGTTCGCATCGAACTTGGGGAGGAAGGCCAGGCCTTCCTCGATCTCGTGGGAGTGAGCGGACACGACAAATCTCGCCAGTTGTTCGCGAGGTCAGCGCGTCATGCCTCGCACCATGGACAGGAAGCGGGCCTGCTCCGCCGGGTTGTCGCGGAACATGCCGGTGTAGCGGCTGGTGAAGGTGGAGGCGCCATGCTTGGCGACGCCGCGCACCGACATGCAGGTATGCTCGGCCTCGATCAGGACGGCAACGCCACGCGGCTTCAGGATCTCATCGATCGCGGCTGCGATCTGCGCCGTCAGATGCTCCTGGGTCTGAAGCCGGCGGGCGAAGATGTCGGTCAGGCGCGCAAGTTTCGACAGGCCAACGACGCGTTCCACCGGCGTATAGGCGATGTGTGCCCTGCCGTAGAACGGCATCATGTGATGCTCGCATTGCGAGGTGAACTCGATGTCGCGCACCAGCACGAAGTCATCATAGCCGGCGGTCTCGCCAAAAGTGCGGTCGAGCACCTCGGCGGGGCACTGGTGGTAGCCCTGATAGAGCTCGTCGAAGGCCTCGACGACGCGGCGCGGCGTATCGAGCAGGCCCTCGCGCCCGGTGTTCTCGCCGATATAGGCGAGCAGCGTCTTGACCGCAGCTTCAGCCTCGGCACGCGCCGGGCGCGGCTGGTCGGCGCGGACGGCGGCCGCGAGGAATTCGGCAGGATCGAGCTCGGCCGGGCGGCTCTCGAGCTGCTTGTCAGAGGGCTTGCTCGGGCGGATGGATTTGATTGCAGCGTCCATATCGACTCCGTTCGACGGCCTCGCGGCCGGAGTGTCACCGGCAGACGGGGCGGACAAGCCGCCGGACGCCTGAAGAGAACAGTATTTGGCGAAAGAGGTCTCTTGGCAAGAACGCCGGCAATGCAGATCTGGATCATCGCCGACGCACCGCCGGACTGTTTTTCCGCCAGTTCCGACCCTATATAGGACCATGGATCGCGCCCGCCAAGGCCGATCCGGCAGGTAAGTGCTGGACTCCATCACATGCTGAACGACATCTATAACAAGCGGATCATCGAGCTGGCCGGGAATATTCCGCGCCTCGGGCGGTTGTCGGCCCCCGATGCCAGCGCCACCGCCCATTCCAAACTGTGCGGCTCGACTGTGAAGATCGACCTCAAAATGGAGGGCGACACCGTCACCGACTTCGCGCATGACGTGAAGGCCTGCGCGCTGGGCCAGGCCTCTTCATCCATCATGGCAAGTCACGTGGTCGGCTCGACTGCGAGCGAACTCCGTGAGTTACGCGAAACCGTTCGCAAGATGCTGAAAGAGAATGGTTCGCCTCCCGAAGGCAAGTGGGAGGAAATCAAATTCCTCGAGCCGGTCCGCGACTACAAGGCGCGCCACGCTTCGACGCTGCTGACCTTCGATGCCGTGGTGGACGCGATCGGCCAGATCGAGGCCAAGGCGAAGCAGCCGGCCACCGCGCAGGGCTGAGCCTGGACTGAAGCTCTTACTTCTGTGGTGCCGCGGCCGGTGCTGCCACGGTCCCGGTGGGGACCACAGCTTCCGCCGTCTTGGTCGACTTGGCAGGCTGCGCCTGCTCCTCGCCGAACCTTGCCTGCGTCTTCGGCCCAAGCTCCGCCAGCGCAGGCGCCATGACGTCCACATGCGGCAGCACGTCAGCCACCAGATCGGTCGTCACGAGATTGGTCAGCTTCAGCTCGGCTGCGTCGAGCTCATGGAGATCTTCCCAGGGCGGCACGTTGAGCGCGAGCGACAGGAGGTCGCCGGCCCCACCCATGTCAAAAGTGTATTTGGCGAGCCGGCCGATGTCGCGTTCCACGATCATCAAATCCTGCGCGCTGTAGCTCGCCGCCTTGGCGTCATCGGCGCGGTCGCCCATCCAGATCTGATGGACGCGGACATGGGCCGCTTCCGGCACGTAGCGCTTCTTGCCGGCCAGCAGCAGGAATACGCACATGGATTCGCAATAGGCTTCCGAGGCGACCGCCGGACGGGCGCTCTGCCCGCCGCCGCCCTGCTGAGTTATGCCGACGGTGGTGAGAAGGCCGAGATTGCGGAAGCGCCGGCCGAGCGTGATGGCGTCGTTGACGGAACCGCCGCTGGAATCGAGCACGACGGTCGCGCCGCCGAGCTGGCGTCCGCGGGCGAAGTCGTCGAAATCTTTCGGTGTATCAGCAGTGATGATGCCGACCGCGCTGACCCAACCGCGGCAGTTGGGCTCGCAGGCGACCCAGCCGAATTTCATCGGCAGCTTGCGCTCTTCGAGTGAAGCGCCAGCGCTGGCCGACGAGCCGAAGGTCGCGACGGCACCGGCCAACACGACCCCACAAGCGGCGGTTCCCACCAGCAACCAGCCACGTAGATTGAGCGACCTCAGAACTTTCAAACTGGTCCCTTCCCCAAGCCCCAAGAGCGTTCAGGCAAGCCCCGTTTCGACGTTCCAGTGAGTCTCACATGAACGTCACAAAAATGGTATCCGGGGGAATACAGATCGTCCATAGGTACTTGCTGCAGTGCTCCCAGAAAGCAGGCAAACTATGGCGTGGACACAACAGCCCGCTGTTCCCTGCATTGGAACTGCACATCAGCGCGCACAGGATGTCGGCACAGCGCACATGAAGCACTCAACTTGCGAGCAATGTTCCACCCCCGCTAACGAAGCGATGCGGCTACCCCGCAGATTCGGTCGCGCGCTGATCTGGCTTTATCGACACACCCTGTCGCCGCTGGTCGGCTACAACTGCCGCCATCTGCCGACCTGCTCCGTGTATGGCGATGAGGCGATCGAGCGGTTCGGACTCTGGGCCGGCGGCTGGATGACGCTAGCACGCCTGTTGCGCTGCAACCCATTCGGCACCTCAGGCATCGACAACGTGCCTCTCGCCGCGCCGAAAGCTGCGCGCTGGTACCTGCCCTGGCGCTACGGCCGCTGGCGCGGCGTCAACGGTTCGTAAGCATGCTGCGGTGCTTTGCGCATCGCAGCTCTGAGCGGAACAGGAACTTTTTCCTCGCGTTGTTGTGTTGCTCCCCAGGGAGGAAATAACAATGCGCTGGAAAATCAGCCCTCATTTTCATTTTAGGCTTGGTCCGCATCTTGGCTTTCATCCGCGGGATCACGATCCCCGAACCATCGACATGATCGCGATCGTCGCGCTGCTCGTGCTCGTCGTCGGCTCCGGCTGGTATCTGGCGACAAGCCTTGCAACGCCGCCCGGCACGACGGCATTCATCGTGCCGAGCCAGAGCGTGCACTGGTAGCCTAGAGGTCCAACACCAACCGCTCCCCGTCTGACCCCGCGACGCAAACCATGAGATAGCGCTCACGCTCATAGGGCGACAGGATACGGTCGCGGTGCACGGGCTTGCCTTCGATCCATCCGACCTTGCAGGCGCCGCAGATGCCGCCGCAGCACGAGGCTCCGACGTCGATGCCACCTTCCTGCAAGGCGTCCAGCATGGTCTGGCCGGCCCGAACCTGGATTTCGGTGCCCGAGCGCAGCAATGACAGCGTGAAGGGTTTTGTGTCGGGATCGATGACGGGCGGCGGTGCGACGAAGCGCTCGACGTGAACATTGGCTGCCGGCCACGTTGCGGTCACACGCTCGAAATCGTCAGTCATGCTTTCAGGGCCGCAGCAGGCGACAAACGTTTCCGATCCGCCCTCCCCGACCAGCGCCGCAAGATCAGGTCGCCCAGCCCGGGACGTGCGATGCACGACGACGCTGCTCGCATCAATCAGCGAGGCGAGGTGCGCGGAGAGCGGCACCTCCTCGCGCACAATCAGATGCAGCGTGAAGTCGGCCTCCCCCGTTCGCGCGAGGTGCCGCGCCATCGACAGGAACGGCGTCACGCCGATGCCACCTGCGATGAAGACATGGCGTGCGATGTCTGCACTAGGGTCTAAGCCGCCGCGCGGCAGCGAGACGCCGATGACATCGCCAATCCCGATCTCGTCGTGAAGGGTGCGCGAACCGCCGCGTCCGTCCGCCTCGCGCTTGACCGCGACGACATAACGCGTGTTGTCGGCGGGCTCGTTGCACAGCGAATAGGTCCGCACGAGCCCATTCGGCAGATGCAGGTCGATATGCGCGCCAGGCTTGAACGGCGGCAGCTCCCATTGGTCCGGGTCGGTCAGCGTGAACAGCTTGATGCCTGCACCAGCCTCCTCGATGCCGGCGACGACCGTCTTGACCGTCGTGATCGGGCGCGCCTTCATGTCACGTTCCGCACGGTGTCGCCGACCCTGACGATGCCGCCTTGCAGGATCTTGCAGTTGAGGCCAGAGCGGTTGATCAGGGGATCGAAGATCGCCTTGCCGGTGATCTCCTCGATATGTCGGCACGGTATCGAAAGGCGCGTTGCTTCCAGCAGGGTCTCGCCCAGCCAGAAGCGGCGGCCGACCAGATGGTTCAACGGCACACCCTCGACGGTGACGTTGCGCCGGTGCTCCTCGGGGCCGAGCGCGATGCCGGCGTCGCGTCTCAGCGCAACCAGCGTCTCGAGCTCGAACAGGGTGACCTGGCGGCCCTCTTCAGGCTTGTGCGAGTAAAACCCCTCTTCGTTGCCGATCATGTAGCGGTCGCCCTCGATCCCGCGGCCGGCGACGAGAGTGATCGATTCCGCGGCGCGCATCGGCAGAAAGGCACGCGGGGCGAGATGAAGAAAGCGCACCACGCCGGTCCAGCCGAGGCGTGCCGCGCTCTGCGCCGAACCGGCGCTGATGGTATCGAGCATGGCAAAATCCTTGTGAGAAGCGATGGCGCGCCGCAAGCAGCGGCGCGCTGCGGGATCAGGTCAGTTCCTTGTTCGCCATTTCCGGCGCGAACGTGGTTGCGGTCGCCGTGATGGCGGCGCAAGCGATCAGCAGCAGCGACACCGGCCAGGTGGCGCCGCCGCTCCAGGCCATCAGCGAGGCTGCAATGAGCGGCGTCAAACCGCCACTGATTGCCGCACCGACCTGAAACCCGAGCGAGGCGCCGCTGTACCGCAGCCGTGCGGAGAACAGCTCAGAGTACCAGGGCGCGCCGATGCCGAACATCACCATCTGGCCGAAGGTGATCGCGACCACGATGGTGCAGATGACGATGGTGGGATCGCGGGTGTTCAGCAGCCAGAACAGCGGGAAGGCAAACAGCGCCGAGAACAGGCAGCTCGCGTAGAACATCCTCTTGCGGCCGACGACGTCGGACAGCCAGCCGAACAAGGGAATGGCGAACAGCGCGACCAGTGATGACGCGAACGCACCGTTCAGCACCACCGTGGGGGACAGGCCGAGATTAGCCGTGGCGTAGGACATCACGAACACGCCTCCGATGCTGGCATAGGCAATCTCGGAGATCTTCAGCCCCACGGCGGTGAAGAAGGGCTTGCGATGATGCCTAAAGATCTCGACCAGCGGCAGGCTCGCGACATCCTTCTTGGCCTGAACCTGACGGAACGCCGCGGTCTCCTCCATGTTGAGGCGGATATAGAGACCGACGCCAACCAGCAGGATCGAGATCAGGAACGGAATCCGCCAGCCGTAAGTCATGAAGTCGCTTTCCGGCAGGCTTGCCACCAGCGCAAACATGCCGATCGCGGCGAGATTGCCGATGGGATTGCCGACCTGCACCATGCTGCCGAGCAGGCCGCGGCGGTGGGTCGGACAGTTCTCGACCACCATCAGCACCGCGCCGCCCCATTCACCACCGAGGCCGATGCCCTGGAGGAAACGCAATCCGATCAGCAGCAGCGGCGCGGCGATGCCTATTTGCTGGTAGGTCGGAAGCAGGCCGATCAGAAAGGTGCCGATGCCCATCACCATGATCGTGATTGCAAGCATCGCCTTGCGACCGACCCGGTCGCCGTAGTGACCGAAGATCGCAGCACCGAGCGGTCGCGCCAGAAATCCGACCGCGTAGGTGCCGAAGGCCGCGATGGTGGCGAGCGCGGGGTTGCCGGCGGCGAAGAACACCTTGTTGAAGACCAGTGCGGTCGCCGTGCCGTAGATCAGGAAATCGTACCATTCGACCGCGGTGCCGATCACGCTCGACCACACGATCCGTCGCAAGCTCGCCGCCTCGTCCGGCGCTACGTTCAGGGCTATGTCGTCTGCTACGGTCATCGATCTCTCCAAAAGGTACCGGCGCCAGGGAAAAGCAGTTGGTTCGGTCCGCGGAGCCCATCGGCAGCCGGGACGGTCAAAATCGATCATGTTTACTGCTGGAAATCAATATCGTGAAACGCGGCGATTGCCACTGATCGCGGCAGAACGCGTCATTTGCCCCATTTTTTGGCGATTTTGCGCGATATACCAGCGCATCTGCTCACAATATTCGCGCTCCTGCTTGAAATTTCTGCGCATGAGTTTTCTTTAGGAATACATCTGCCAGCCGCCCGGACGGGCCGCCCGCGCCGCCGGGCTGGCAGTCGGACGGCATCTGTTGCAAAAGAAGCATCAGCAGTTCGGAGACTCATGCGTGCTTGACGTCAGCAAAGCGACAGCGGTCGGGGCCAATATCCGCCAGGCGCGGATCGCCAAGGGCCTGACGTTGGACCAGCTCGCCAGGCAGAGCGACCTAACGCGCGGTTACATCTCGCTGGTCGAGCGCAACCTGAAGATCCCCTCGCTCGCGGCGCTCCTGCGTATGGCCGCCGCGCTCGAGGTCAATGTTGCCAATTTCTTCGACCCCAACGCGGAGCCCGCGCCGCGCTACACGCTGTTCCGCCGCGAAGATGGCAATGTGCCGCTGTTCCAGGACACGTTTGGCGTGGTCCCGCTGGTGACCGGCCGCACCCGCAAGATGATGGAGCCATTCCTCTTGAGCCCGCCGCATAAATCAGCGACGCGGGCCTCGCATGCAGGCGAGGAATTGCTATTCGTCATCAACGGCAAGATCGCGATCAAGCTCGACGGCGAAGAGCTCGTCCTCGGCAAGGGCGATTGCCTGTATTTTTCAGGCGAGACACCGCACGAGGTCAGGAGCCTCGGCCGGCAGAAGGCAGAGGTGCTGGTCGTCGTGGCACAAAGCCCGACAACGTAGGCAGCACTTTAGCAGGCGCTAGCGGAACCAGAAGAAGCGTCCGGGCGGCGGCGGGATTGGCTCGGGCGGACGCGGCCGCTTCGGCCGCGGTTTCGGTTGCGGTTCGGCAAACGAGGTCGTCTCCGCGGCCGGCGCGGCCTCGCTCCCGGGGATCTTCACCGACAGCAGCAGGTTCGACTCATGCGTCCGCCAGCGATAGCCGACGCCGAAATCGATCGGCTGCGCCCGCGTGAACAACTCGGCGTAGCGCTCCTGGTACCGACCGGGGAATTCGCTGATCGGGCCGAGGTAACGGCCGAACGGGAAAAACCGCCATTGCCGCGCATTGTAGTTGGCGAGCGGAATGCCGGAATCATCCTGGATGATGGTCGCGCTGTTGGCGAGCAGCCAGTCGCGGGCGACGGTGAAATTGCCCGCGTGCAGGAGATACGATGCGCTCTTGAGCAGGCTGTTACCGGGCCCGAGCGTCTCGCAGAATTTCAGGAAGCCGGCCGCGCGCGCACCGGAATTGGAAAGATCGGTCGAGAAATAATACAGCGTGCGCGCCTCGCCGTCGGCGCCTGCGAAGGTAATGCGGACCCCGCGCGTGGCATTCGGCCCCGGGTTGTCATTGCCCGTGTGCACCCCGCCCTTGTCGTCGAGCGCGACGGTCTCGACGTTGCGGATGGTTTTGCCGGAGCGCGCCAGGAAGACGTAGAGGATCGGCAAGGTGCCGTTGACCTGGTTGGCGTGCAGGTCGACCTTCATCTGCTTGGTGATGAAGAAGGAGAAGCTCAGGATCGAGCCGAGCGAGCGCTCGACATTGTAGAGCGCGGCATTGACCGAGCCGCGCGGCAGCCTGGTCAGATCGGGCACCGCACCGGCCGGCTCCAGCGCGCCAAGCACGTAGGTGCTGGCCTTGGAATAGAAGGCGTTGGCGTAGAGGAAATCCGGGCCGCTGAAAAAATAGAACATGGTCGGCCGCGGCGCCGCGAGATTGAGGTCCGACCAGCTCCGGATCGTCGACAATTGCCGCTGCTCGAGCTGGGCGAAGGCACCGTCGAAGAATTTTGCGTGATGCTGCCAGGACGGGTCCCTGGTGAGCGCGACCAGCGGCGAGTCCGCTGAAGGCTGCATGCCTGCGAGGAAGCGCGCAGTATCGTCGAAGGTGACCTCGGCCGCGCGCGTGGACGAGATGGCCGCGGCCAAAAGGGCAAGAGCGACGGCCGCAATTCTCATGGGTCGAAACATGTCTATTCGCGATTGTGTAACGTGGCAGCGGCGACCGGCCGCCTGCGGAAAGCTGCATAAATCAACAGGCCCGAGAGCATGACGAGCATCCCCGACAGCGACTGCACCGGCCGCTCGGTCAAGAGGTAGTACATCATGGACGCGGTCACGAGCAGGAAAATGAGCGGCGTAAACGGGTATCCCCAGGCGCGATAGGGTCGCGGCAGGTCGGGATCGGTGATGCGCAGCTTGATGACGCCGGCGACGGTGAAGAACGAGCAGAACAGCAGCGAGAACTGAATGAAGTCGAGCACCGCCGCGAAGCTACGCGTGAACAGCAGCAGGTTGGCGACCGCAAGCTGAAACAGGATGGCATAGGCCGGCGCGCCTCTCACCGATCGCTTCGAGAACACGCGCAGCGCCGGGATGTCCTCTCCCATCGTCATCATCACGCGCGGGCCGATCCACATCATCGCGCTGATCGAGGAGATCAGGCCGAAACAGATCATCGCGCCGACGATCCGGCCGCCGAGACTGCCGAAGATGGCGTTGCCGGCCACGCTTGCGACGTCGAGCTGTCCGGCCAGCGCGCTGATGGGTGTCGAGTAGAGGAACACCGCGTTGAGCGCGACATACAGCACCAGCACGATCAGCGTGCCAGCGAGCAGCGCCCGCGGCAGGTTCTGCTGCGGCATGTTCATCTCGCCGATGATGTAGGTCGCGGCATTCCAGCCCGAGAACGAGTACATCACGAAGACAAGCCCGATCGCGAAAGGCGCGCTGACAATGTGGGCGAGATCACCGGCGTGCGGTGCAAAGGAGATCGGCTGCGGCGTACCGACAACGAAGCCTGCAACGAGGAAAACAACGATCAGCACGACCTTGAGGATGGTCGAGATCAGCTGGAAGGTCGAGGAGTGCCTGACGCCGGTCAATTGCACGATCGAGACCAGCCACACCACACCGATGGCGAGCGGGATCGGTGGCACCCCAGGCATAACGGACTTGGCGTACTCGCCGAAAGCCATGGCCGCGAGCGCTACGGGCGCGGCAAACCCGACCGTTGCCGAAACCCAGCCGGCAAGAAAGCCGAAGGCCGGATGATAGGCGCGGCCGAGGAAATTGTACTCCCCGCTCGAGCGCGGAAACATCGCGCCCAACTCGCTGTAGGAGAACACGCCGCACAGCGCGACGATGCCGCCGACGGTCCACAGCGCGAGGATCGAGAAGCCCGAGGGGATGTCCTTGACCTGGAAGCCGAGGCTGGTGAAGACGCCGACCCCGATCATGTCGGCCACGACGATTGCGGTTGCGACCAGAACGGAAACCCCGGAGCCGCCGGTCAGCCGTCCGGTCCAGGGCGCGGTTCCCGCATCTGATGCCGTCATCTGGGTCCTCAGCCTCAGGCGTCACGCCTCATGGGAGGCATCGTGCAGATTGGTCCAGTCAATTCAAGCAGGGTTAACAAGGGTTAAATGAGGCGGTCAAATTAGGTAATTAGCCACCGTTTGTGCCCGCCTTTGGGCAATAAACCCGTAGTCGGCCGCGGAAATACGCACGTCGCTCCCACAATCGCGACACGTTTGCGTGGTCTTTTTTGGTCGTTCCGGATGTGGGGAAGTTTCTCCGGACACTTAACGTCGCCTAAACGCCAGTCGGCTCAATTGTCTTAAGATTGCCGATGGACGTGTGACTTGGGTCGTGACTTGGGGTCATGGGTGGATGGTCGGGGCCGTTCCGAAATTGAGAGCAGACATGCGTGCTGACCGGACCAGGGTGTCCGGCACGCGTCGTCGTGCGCTTCGGGTCGCCCTGATCTCAGGATTGGTGCCGTTGTCGCTGACACTGGTTCAATGCGGCAAGGCGCCCAATCCTGCGGCGCTCGCGGCGAACTCGCAGGCCAATGTCCCGGTCGTCGATCAGACCGTCGCCAAGACCAATTCGCGAGTTGCCAGCGGCGATACGTTCGAGGATCGCTTCCCGGCTCCGCAGTTCAAGGAGCGCTTCCCCTCGGCGAGCGAGAGTTTGCTGCAACGGCAGATGTCGGACTTCTCGCCCAAGCGCGCCGTGCAGCAACAGCCGGACCAGGCGCCGTACAAGGTCGCCTCGCTCGCGCCGCAGATCCCCTACCAGCGTCCGCCGCGTGAGGACCTGACGACCCTCGTCAGCATGAAGTCCTCGGCCTTCCCCTATTTCGGCAACAACCCTGCGTCCGACGCGCCCTTCCTGAATATCTCCAAGGGCGACCGCCGCGGCCACCGCAGCTACTCCGGACGCGTGTTCTGGCAGGACGAGACCTACAACGACAGCCGCGTGCTCATGCACGTCCCCGAGCATTTCGATGTGCGCAAGCCTGGCGTGA
Organism: Bradyrhizobium rifense; assembly: GCF_008123425.1. Taxonomy (GTDB): domain Bacteria; phylum Pseudomonadota; class Alphaproteobacteria; order Rhizobiales; family Xanthobacteraceae; genus Bradyrhizobium; species Bradyrhizobium rifense. The sequence goes on along the minus strand of NZ_VSSS01000087.1, from coordinate 10,475 downwards.
TCGTGGTGTTTTTCCACGGCAACGGCGCAACACTCGAGCGCGACGTACGCGATCGCCAGCTGGTGCCGCAGCAGATCACCGATTCCGGCGCCAATGCCGTCCTGCTCGCGCCGCAGATGGCCGTCGATGCCGCCGACTCCAGCGCCGGAAAATTCTGGCAGCCTGGTGGCCTCAAGCGCTTCATGGAGGAGTCGGCCAGCCACCTCGCGCAGCTGACCGGCGATCCCAACAGCGCACGCGCCTTTGCCAACATGCCGATCGTGATCGTCGGCTATAGCGGCGGCTTCCTGCCGACCGCCTGGAGTCTCGAGGTCGGCGGCATCAGCGATCGCGTCCGCGGCGTCGTGCTGCTCGATGCGGTCTACGGCGAAATGGACAAGTTCGCGTCCTGGATCGAGAGCCATCGCTCGGGCTTCTTCGTCAGCTCCTATACTCACTACACCGCACGGCGCGACCGCGAGTTGATGAGCATGTTGCGACAGAAGGGCATCGGCGTTTCCGAGGACATGGACGGACCCTTGCGTCCCGGCAGTGTCGTGTTCGTCGAAACCGGCGACGGCATCACCCACCGCGACTACGTCAATCGCGCGTGGACGCAATACCCGCTCAAGGACGTGCTGGTGAAGATGTCGGCAACGCCGGCGCTGGCGCTGACACGCGTCGCAGCCACCAACTCTTCCGCATCAGGTCGTTAGTCCGGATATTGCGCGCGCCGGCATTTCCGCCGCGCTGACTGCAGCTCCATCAGGCCATGATCAAAATGTGATGTTGATGGCCGGTAATCCCCGGCAGCAACCGGATTGCTTCTGCTGGCCACGACCATATTTTGCCGGCCAGACTGCACTTGAACCAGTGCACTTGGAATAGCGCGGGGACAGGCATTGCGCCAGGGACTGTACAAGGTCGACTTCCACACGGTTCACGGAACCGGCTGCGGCGTGGTCTACGTGACGGATGGCAAGATGCGCGGCGGCAATTCGGCCTTTGCCTTCATCGGCACCTACACGGGCGAAGGCAACAGCATCAGGGTCAAGATCTCGACCGAGCGCTACAACGACGACCCATTGTTCAAGGCGCTGTTCGGCATCGACCGGATCACGCTGACGCTCGCCGGCCGGGAAGACGGCGACACGGCCGAGTTCGAAGGCACCGCGCTGCAAGTGCCGGGCGTTGCCTTCAGAGCGGTGCTGAGCCGGATCGCCGACTAGGCGCCCGGCCCTCGAACCTCAGCTCTTGATCTCTAGCTTTTGGGCAGCTTCGGAATGCTCTCGGCAAAGCCGTTGAAGCAGGCCAGCCGCTCATCCTCTTCCTTGAAGAACCGGCAATCGGCGTAGCCCTTGGCCTTCGCCGGCTTCGGCTTGGGCGTCGGCGGGATAATGGCGTCGTAGCAGTTGAGCCGGTCCTTGGTGCCGTCGTCGGTTTCGAGGCAGGCCTGAAGCCGCGCCGCGATCGATTGCGGCTTGCCCTTCGGTGCTGCAGCCGGCTTGGCGGCGGCCTCTTTGGTGCCGGCCTTGGCCCCCTTGGGCTTCACCTGCACCAGCGGCTTGTCCCCCACCATCGGTGGCTTGTCGGTCTGCGCAAACGCGGAGGCCGAATAGAGCACCGCGGCAACCGCCAGAATCATCCTCATTTCAGTCAACTCTCTTTGGTCCCCATGACGGGCCTTCTAGCGCTCTCCCGCGCGGTTTGCCAAGCGCCTTGAGCACAGGAAAACGCACGATTCAGGCTGGAGCGGCAGCCCGCTTGGGCCGGCTCAGGACCACCAGGATCAGCGCCAGCACGACGAAGCCGGCCGCCACGAAGCCGAGCGGATACAGCAGCTCGCGGGCGAACAGCAGTCCGCCGATGGCGGAGCCGACGGCCTGGCCGATATAGAGCACGGAGGTGTTGAGGGCGACGGTCGCCGATGCAAGCTGCGGCGCGGCTGCGACCAGCCGCACCTGCTGCATCGAATTGGTCGAGGCGAAACCCAATCCCCAGATCGCGACCGTGCCTGCCATCAACATGAGCGTACCGGCACCGAGCGCCCAGCCCGTGATGCCCACGAGTAGCAGGCATGTGAACAGCAGTGAGGTTCGGTAAGGTCCCCAGGTGTCGACGATGCGGGTCGCGATGACGACACCAAGGAAACCGCAGACGCCATAGGTGCCGAACACCATGCCGATCGCATCTGGGCCGGCATCGGTGAGCTTCTTGAGCAGCGGCCCCATGAAAGTGAACACCACGAATTGTCCGGACATTTGCAGCATGGTGATCGCAAGCAGCAACAGGATGGTCCGGCTACGCCCGACCGCGCTCCAGGTCGTCAGATCAACGGGCGTGCCCTTCAGACCCGCCGGCAGGCGCACCAGCAGCAACAGGAAGCTGATGCAGCCGAGCGCGCCAATCTCGCCATAGGCCGCGCGCCAGCCATATCGGCTGGCGATGAAGGTGATCAGAGGAAGGCCGATGGCGGCAGCCAACGACCAGCCGAGGAAGATGTAGGCAATCGTGCTGCCACGCCGCTCCGCCGGCACGATCAACGCCGCCGTGCCAGCAGCCTGAGGCGTGTAGAGGGCGCCGACGGCAAGCATCACCAGGCGGATGACAAGGAGGCTGACATAGTCGGGCGCAAAGGCCGAGGCGAGATTGCCAAGGGCGAGCACCGCGAGCGTGGTCGTGAGCAAGACCCGCCGCTCGATGCGGCTGGTCAGCCACGCCGTCAGCGGCGAGCCGATGCACAGCGTGATCGCGCCGAAGGTGATCAGCAGGCCGGCCGCATGGATGCTGACCCCGAGTCCGGCGGACAATTCCGGCAGCATCCCCGCCGGCGCCAGCACCGAGCAACCGGTGACGAGATTGCCAAGCATCAGGGCGGTTGCCGTGAAACGGCCGGCGCGGGGACTTTCCATGCAAGTGCATGTAGAACAGGCCCGCGACCAGTGAAAGGGCGTCGTTCGAAATAGTTGGAGCGCTGCCCCGGCTTTTGCGCGCCACTTTCTTGGAATTGCCGGATTGCACAGGCCGAATCGCCTGATATATCGCTCGTTCCCGCTTACCTGCGCTCGTTCGCAGGAGTGAGCCTCAGGAGAAAAGCAATGTCCGACCAGCCCAAATCTGATCAACTCAAATCCGATCAACCCAAGTCTGATCCCAAGTCCGATCAAGCGAAGTCTGATCAAGCGAAGTCCGAATCCGGCTTCCAATATTCCCTCAGCAATCTGAAGCCCGTGACCCCTGCCGCCAAAGTCACCCTCACCTTCCCCGACGGCGCCCAGCGCCAGTTCGACAAGAGCATCACCGGTCTTGATATCGCCAAGGGCATCTCGCCGTCGCTGGCCAAGCGCACGGTGGCGATGGCGCTCGACGGCGAAGTCGCCGACCTCAACGATCCCATCGAAGCCGATGCGAAGATCGAGTTCGTCAACCGCGACGATCCGCGCGCGCTCGAATTGATCCGCCACGACTGCGCACACGTGCTGGCGGAAGCCGTGCAGTCGCTGTGGCCGGGCACGCAAGTAACGATCGGCCCCGTGATCGAAAACGGTTTCTATTACGACTTCTTCCGCAACGAGCCGTTCACGCCGGAAGATTTTGCCGCGATCGAAAAAAAGATGCGCGAGCTCATCGCGCGTGACAAACCTTTCACGAAGGAAGTCTGGGATCGCGAAAAGACAAAACAGGTGTTCCGCGACAAGGGCGAGGCCTTCAAGGTCGAGCTGGTCGACGCCATTCCCGGCACCGAGCCGATCAAGATCTACTACCAGGGCGACTGGTTCGATCTCTGCCGCGGCCCGCACATGACCTCGACCGGTAAGGTCGGCAACGCCTTCAAATTGATGAAGGTGGCTGGCGCCTATTGGCGTGGCGACTCGAACAACCCGATGCTGACCCGCATCTACGGCACGGCCTTCGCCAAGCAGGAGGACCTCGACGCTTATCTCAAGCAGATCGAGGAAGCCGAGAAGCGCGACCATCGCAAGCTCGGGCGCGAGCTCGACCTCTTCCACTTCCAGGAGGAAGGTCCGGGCGTCGTGTTCTGGCACCCGAAGGGCTGGACCATCTTCCAGCAGCTCATCGCCTATATGCGCCGCCGCCTGACCGGCGACTATAATGAGGTCAACGCGCCGCAGATCCTCGACAAGTCGTTGTGGGAGACCTCCGGCCATTGGGGCTGGTATCGCGAGAACATGTTCGCGGCGCAGTCGGCCGGCGACGAGGCCGAGGACAAGCGCTGGTTCGCGCTCAAGCCGATGAACTGTCCCGGTCACGTCCAGATCTTCAAGCACGGCCTGAAGAGCTACCGTGACCTGCCGCTTCGGCTCGCCGAGTTCGGCGTGGTGCATCGCTACGAGCCGTCCGGCGCCATGCACGGCCTGATGCGCGTGCGCGGCTTCACCCAGGACGACGCGCACATCTTCTGCACCGAGGATCAGCTCGCCGAGGAGTGTCTCAAGATCAACGATCTGATCCTGTCGACCTATGCCGATTTCGGCTTCACCGGCGATCTCACGGTCAAGCTCTCGACCCGGCCGGACAAGCGCGTCGGCACCGATGCGATGTGGGACCACGCCGAACGCGTGATGGCCACTGTACTGCGCGAGATCCAGGCGCAGAACAATCACATCAAGACCGAGATCAATCCGGGCGAAGGCGCCTTCTACGGGCCGAAGTTCGAGTACGTGCTGCGCGACGCCATCGGTCGCGACTGGCAGTGCGGCACCACGCAGGTCGACTTCAACCTGCCGGAGCGGTTCGGTGCGTTCTACATCGACCATGACGGCGGCAAGAAACCGCCGGTGATGGTGCACCGCGCGATCTGCGGCTCGATGGAGCGTTATATCGGCATCCTGATCGAGCACTATGCCGGCAACTTCCCGCTCTGGCTCTCGCCGGTGCAGGCGGTGGTCACGACCATCACCTCGGAAGGCGACGAATACGCCAAGCAGGTGCTGGAGCAGGCGCGGCGCGCAGGGCTTCGGGTCGAGATCGACCTGCGCAACGAAAAGATCAACTACAAGGTCCGCGAACATTCGCTGGCCAAGATCCCGGCGCTGCTCGTGGTCGGCAAGAAAGAGGCCGAGTCGCATTCGGTCTCGATCCGCCGGCTCGGCAGCGACGGCCAGAAGGTGATGACGACCGCGGAGGCAATCGCAGCCTTGGTCGACGAGGCCACCCCGCCGGATGTCCGGCGGATGCGCGAGGCGGTCTGATCCCTGAAATCGATCTAAACTCGCTTTCGGTTGCGGGCGTGCATGCCTATCTGGACATGGCACGCCCGACGACCAGCCGATGAGGTAACCGCAGTGCCCGACGCTATCGAACTCCTGAAAACCCGCCGCTCGGTCAAGCCGCGCGAGATGACCGGCCCCGGCCCCTCGCCGGCCGAGCTCGAGACCATTTTGACTATCGGCGCGCGCGTGCCCGATCACGGCAAGCTCGCGCCGTGGCGCTTCATCATTTTCGAAGGCGACGCACGCCAGCGCGCCGGCGAGGTGATCGCCAAGGTCTTTGCGCGGAAGAATCCCGGCGCCCCTGCAGCCGACATCGAGACCGAGCGCAAACGCCTCACCGATGCGCCGCTGGTGATCGGCATCGTCAGCTTCACCAAGCCGCATCCCAAGGTGCCGGCATGGGAGCAGGAATTGTCGGCAGGCGCGAGCGTCATGAACATCGTCACGGCCGCGACCGCGCTCGGCTACGGCGCCTGCTGGCTGAGCGGCTGGTTCTCGTTCGATCGCGACGTGCTGGACGGGCTTGGCCTCAAGGCGGACGAAAAGCTCGCCGGCCTCGTTCACGTGGGCACGCCGACCAAGCCGAGCGAGGATCGTCCGCGACCGGTCCTTTCCGAAATCGTGACGCGCTTTTAATCGAAGTCTTGTTGACGCCTCGAATGTCTTGCGGCTTTGTTCCCGACCAGGGAGGAAGCCCGGATGAAGCGTCGTGAATTTCTGGTCGGGGCCGCGATGCTGGCCGGCACGATGGCGCGGAGCCGCGCCGCCGACATCCCCGCCCCGTCGCCGGATGGACTCGAGCGCATCACCGACTATTTCAACAACGAGGTGACGAGCGGCCGGCTGCCGGGCGCGGTGATCCTGGTGCAGCAGCACGGCAAGCCGGTCTATCTCAAGACCTTCGGCGTGCGCGACACCAGGACGGGCCTCGCCATGACGCCCGATACGATCTTCTCGATTCATTCGATGACCAAGCCGATCACGTGCCTTGGCGCGATGATGCTGATCGACGAAGGCAAGCTCGCGCTCAAAGACCCCGTGTCGAAATACGTTCCACTCTTTGCCGACACCAAGGTCGGCATCGAGCCCGATGGCACATCGACGCTCGGACTGGAGCCGCCGGTCCGCCCTGTCAACATCGAGGATCTGCTGCGGCAGACCTCGGGTATCAGCTACGACTATATCGGCGCCCCATGGGTCATGGAGGTCTATCAGGCCGCCAATATTTTCGAGGGCCCGTTCAACAACAGGCAGTTCGCCGACCGCATCGCCAAGTTGCCGCTGACCCGTCAGCCCGGGACGCTGTGGCGCTACGGCCATTCCACCGACGTGCTCGGCGCCGTCATCGAGATCATCTCGGGCCAGACGCTGTACCAGTTCCTCAAGCAACGCATCCTCGATCCGCTCGGCATGACCAGCACCAAATTCGTGCTGACGACGCCGGAGGAGCGCACGCGGATGGCGCGGCCGCTGCCGAACGACCCGATCCTGCTCGCCGGCGAGCGCGACCGCCTCGCCCATCCCGAATGGGAATCCGGCGGTGGAGGCCTGCTTTCGACCATCACCGACTATCAGCGCTTCTCGCAGATGCTGCTCAACGGCGGCGAGTTCGACGGCAAGCGTTACCTCAGCCCCGCTGCCTTCAAGGCGATGACGACCGATCACGTCGGCCCCGGCTCCGGCGTCGCCCGCGACTACTTCTATTTCCCCGGCGACGGCTTCGGCTATGGCTACGGCATCGGCGTGCGCACCGATCCCGGCAACGCAAAGCCGCCGCCGGCGGGATCGATCGGCGAATTGAAATGGGACAGTGGCAGCGGCACCTATTTCGGCGTCGATCCCAAGCTCGACATGGTCTACGTCCTGATGCAGCAGACCCAGAACGAGCGCGGCCGCATCACGCCGGCGTTCAAGGCGCTGGTCTACGACTGCTTCCCCGACGAGTTACGCCGCCCGTGAGGCGCGCTGGCCGAAATCGGCCAGCAGCTTTGCGATGTCGGCTGCGGGCCGCGCCGCGCTGAACAGAAAACCCTGGACCTCGTTGCAGCCTTCGGCGCGCAGCCAGTCGAGCTGGTCCTCGGTCTCCACGCCCTCTGCGGTCGTGGTGATGTTGAGGCTGCGCCCGAGCCCGGAGATCGCGCGCACGATCGCGCCGCAGTCGGGCCGCAGTGCCAGATCCTTCACGAAGGAGCGGTCGATCTTGATCTTGTCGAACGGGAAGCTGCGGAGATAGCTAAGGCTGGAATAGCCGGTGCCGAAATCATCCATGGAAATGCTGACGCCGAGCTCGCGCAATTGATGCAGAATCGCCAGGTTCGCATCGGTCTCGGCCAGGAAGATCGACTCGGTGATTTCGAGCTCAAGCCGCTTCGGCGACAGGCCGGATTGCGCCAGAGCCGAGATCACGACCTGAACCAGGTTGCGGCTGCGGAATTGCGCCGGCGACAGATTGACCGCGACCTTGACGTCAACAGGCCACTTCACCGCCTCGGCGCAGGCCTCGCGCAGCACCCACTCGCCGAGCTGGGTGATCAGGCCGATGTCCTCCGCGACCGGAATGAATTCCGCCGGCGAGATCATGCCCTTGTCGGGATGATGCCAGCGCAACAGCGACTCGAAGCCGGAGATACGGTCGGAGACGATCGACACCAGCGGCTGGTAGTGCAGCTCGAACTCGCCATTGGCAAACGCACGGCGCAGATCGAGCTCCATGTCGCGGCGCTTCTGCGCCTGGAGATCCATCTCGCGCTCGAAGAAATGATGCACGCCGCCGCCGTCGGATTTCGCCCGGTACAGCGCCATGTCGGCGTTGCGCATCAACTCTTCCGACGTCACGCCGTCGCCCGGCGACAGCGCGATGCCGATGCTGGCGCCGATCACCATCTCCTGGCCGTCGATGTCGTAGGGCGCTTTCAGCATGTCGATCAGCAGGGCCGCACAGGCGCTGGCCTCGTTCGGCGAGACGTCGGCCGCCAGGATCACGGCGAACTCGTCACCGCCGAGCCTTGCTGCGAGATTGGCGCCGCGGACCGCGGTTACCAGGCGCTCGGCCACCTCCTTGAGCAGGCGGTCGCCCGCCGGATGCCCGAAGGAGTCGTTGATGTTCTTGAACAGGTCGAGGTCGATATAGAGCACGCCGACGCGCTTGCCTGCGGCCCGATCGAGTGCCTGCTTCAAGCGCTTCTGGAAATATTCGCGGTTCGGCAGATCGGTGAGCCCGTCATGATGGGCCATGTGCGCGATCCGCGCCTCGGCCTTGCGCCGCTCGGTGATGTCGACCATCGCGACCAGATAGCCGTCGCGATCGTCGAAGGCGACGCGGCGGCCGAAAGTCAGCACCTCGATCTCGCTGCCGTCAGCGCGCAGATGCCGCCAGTTGCGCGAGGAATGATAGGTGTCGCCGATGCGTTCGAGCGCCTCGGCATGGCTGTCCCACTCGTCCTGGGGCCAGATCTCGGGCAACGTCATGCGCAGGAACGCCGCGCGGCTGTAGCCGTAATGCTGGACAGCGGCGTCGTTGACGCTAAGGAACTGCTTCGTCTCGGCGTCGAACACCCACATCGGCATCGGATTGTTGTCGAACAGCAGGCGGAACGAGGCGTCGCGGCGCTTCAGCGCGGTGACATCGGAGATTGTCAGCGAGACCACGTCGGCGAAGGCGGTGGCGCTGAGCCGCAGATAACGGCCCTCGTGCTCGATCTCGAGCTGCTCGCCGCGGCCACCGGAGACGGCCTTGAGCAGAAAATTCATGATCTCGGACGAAGCCAGCAGCGTGTTTCCTTCGCCGATCCGTCGCCACAGCAGGCTTCCGCTCGCGGCCTGCAGCAGCAGCCCGGCGCTCCTGTTGTGGTGCACGACCTGTAGATCGAACGGCACGCCGTTGGCATCGCGCAGGGTCGCCAGCGACACCACCGCGTCATCGGTCGAGGCGAAGATCGCGTCGAGCAGATTATATTGCGCGCCGCGCTCGTTGACGTAGGCGCCGACCAGCGTCGCGCCCCAGCGCGAGGCCGTCGGCAATGCCAGTACATCGTAGGTCCGGACCATGCCGTCGCGCACGCAATGGGTGCTGGCCTGGTGCGGCTGTCCGTTCTTGAGCGCGCTTGCCACCGCTTCCGACAGCGCGGTGGCGCAATCCGGCGACAGCTCGGCGACCGGAATGTCCCAGCGCTCCTCGCCGAGCCATTTCTGCACGTATCGTCCGCTGCGCGAGAGTTCGAGAGCGCCGTCCCCCTTGAGCAACGCGATATGGTCGGCCAGCCGCCCCAAGCTGCCGAGCATCACGTCCTCATAGCGTGGCAGCCGGTCACCCGGCTTCAACGCGGCTCGCCATTTGCGTTGAAGCACCGGGATGTCGTCAAACATTTCGGTGGCCGGTTTGCCCGGCATCTTCTTCGCGGCACTCATTGCAGTCCCCAACGCACTTTCCCGCCGCATCCAATGCACCCCCGCTTAATGGCGTGTAAAAAGGCCGCAGCCGCCGTTCCATTTTAGTGATTATGACAGTTTTAAGTCGCGCGTTGGTTAGTGGGTATTAGAGACTATGACGGTCGTGTAAAATGCGATGCGTCGCCACGCCGTCATCGCGAGCGCAGCGAAGCAATCCAGAGTCCCTCCGCGGAAAAACTCTGGATTGCTTCGTCGCAAGAGCTCCTCGCAATGACGAGGTGGAGACACAGCTTCGCATCCTCGCGGCCTTTCTCGCCCGAGCTTTGCTTGGTCGCCTTGCCCTCAATTGAAAGAGGGCGCAGGGAAGACCGGGTGCCGGCTGGCACCCGCGGTCCACTGTGCGATGGTTGCGCTACGAGAAGCTGCACAGCGGCATACAGGTGAAGCCGAGACATCCGGCCTTCCTTGCGCAGTGGGTTTACGACTTATGTCGTGCTCTCCCCGGGGAGCGATGCACTATTGCCCCCGTCGTCTCGCGGATGACTGATGTGAGGGCCCGGTTGGGCCACACGCATCACTGCGAGACTTGACGCACAGACCCCGGGCGTCAGGACCACACGATTTCGCCGTACGCAGATCACACCGGTCGTGTGCGCGAGGCTTTCGCTCACGGTTGCCCGCCCTGCAAAACCCTTCGCGCCGATGTGACCTACGTCCACCGCCATCCGGCCCGCGTTCGTGACGATCGCGATACGCCCCTCTTCCTTGGGCCGGGTTACGCGACACATACGCCGTTTCCGAATTTCGGTAAAGTGGAATCATTTTAGTGAGGCGGATTGACCGAAGATTTGTGTGTTTTGCCCGTCGAGGCTG
>NZ_VSSS01000086.1 GCF_008123425.1 Bradyrhizobium rifense | reverse complement strand
CTAGGGGATGCACACATCTGGTTCGGCAAGAAGTTGCCGGGGGGATTCCCGAATCGGCACTTTGTGTGATTCCTATTGCGACACTTCGGCTTTGGCGGAGGTGTTGGCATGCTGTCAGGCATCGATTGGACATTGGGCCGGTTCGGGGATTGTCGTCTCGATAAAGGGGGGCGGCGCTCGTCGAACGCATGGTTGCGGGCAAGACGGTCTGTCTGCGTCGGCTCTCCAGGGGAGACCGCGCGCTGGAAGTGCGGTTCAACCGCTTTCTCGGCCACGACAAGGTGACAGCGGAGCGGATCATCGAAAGCTGGAGCGAAGGCACGGTCGCGGCGATAGAGGGCCGCCACGTGCTGGCGATCCAGGACACCAGCGAGATCCACTTCAACACGACGCCGCAACGTCGGCGAGGGCTCGGGGAGATCGGCAAAGGCAATAACCACGGCCTGCTGTTGCATCCGCTGCTGGCGGTGGATGCCGCCGATGGCGCCTGTCTTGGACTTTTGAGCGGGCAGATATGGACGCGCAAAGGCCGCCGCACGACCTCGCACGACGATCGGGAATTATCGGACAAGGAATCGCAGCGCTGGATATCCACCGCCGTTGCGGCCAAGCCGCTGCTCACCAAGGCCTCGGCGGTGACAGTGCTGGGTGATCGCGAGAGCGATATATTTGCCCTTTATGCCAGTTCGGCTGAGCAACACTTCCACGTCATCGCGCGCAGCATGCATGACCGCAAGCTTGCAGACCGTAGCGGTTTATATGAGGCCAGCGATGCCATGGCGGCGGTGGATCGGCGTGCGGTCCAACTGCCTGCGCGCGCCGCGCGGCCGGCACGTCTGGCCCGGCTCGAGCTTCGCTTTGGCACGATCGAGCTTGCCCGCCCACAGAGTAAGTTCCTGCATCATCTGCCGAAAAGCCTGCCGCTGGCGGTGGTCGACGTGCGCGAGATCAATGCCGAAGCCGACGTGGAGCCGCTGCACTGGCGGCTTCTCACCTCCCACGATGTCGCCGGCATCGAAGATGCCTGGCGTATCGTGCAATGGTACAAGCAGCGCTGGATCATCGAGCAGTTCTTCCGCGTCCTGAAGACACAAGGCCTCAAGCTCGAAGACAGCCAGATCGGAACCGCCGATCGCCTTCTCAAGCTGGTCGCTATCGCCGCCAAGGCGGCTGTCATCACGATCCAGCTTCTGCAAGCGCGCGGGGGCGGTTCGCAGCCTCTTCGTGTTGCCTTCGACGACGGCGAGATCGGCGCGCTTGCTGCTCTCAACAAGCAACTCGAAGCCAAGAGCAAGCGACTAAAGAACCCGCATCCGCCCGACAGCCTCGCTTGGGCCGCCTGGATCATCGGCCGTCTCGGCGGTTGGGACGGCTACCCATCGTCCAAGCCGCCGGGCCCGATCACCTTCAAAAACGGCCTCGAATACTTCCGGGCCGTCGCAGCAGGATGGAGCCTCAGAGATATGTGCATGCCCTAG
>NZ_VSSS01000085.1 GCF_008123425.1 Bradyrhizobium rifense | reverse complement strand
CTATTACAAGGGTGGGCAAAGCGTGGCGCGCCCACCGTTCTTTCATGTACGAGCGAGATGGTGGGCACGGCGCGATGCGCCTTTGCCCACCCTATGGAATCTGTGTTCGCGGCAACGCCGCCCGTTTCAAACACCCGCGCAAATCACGTTTAAAACTTTGTAGGCGGTGAAACTGTCATCCACATCGCGTTCAATGGCGGCAACCCAACCGCGACGCGAGCCACGCATGACCGACACTGCCATCCCCGACGGCTTTGAGCCGCTATCCCGCAAGAGCCCGCTTACCGAACCCTGGGAGCCAATCTACGCGAAGAAAACCGACAAGGCCATCATCATCGGCCTTCGGCTGGCAAAGCCGCACACCAATGGCCGCGGCCTGATCCATGGCGGCCTGATCACCGCGCTCGCCGACAATGCCATGGGCTACAGCTGCGCGCAGGCGACGAACTGGACCACGTCGTTCGTGACGGTCTCGTTGTCGATCGATTTCGTCGGCTCCGCCGAGATCGGCCAATGGTGTTCGATAGAGAGCGACGTGATCAAGACCGGCAAGACGATCTGCTTTGCGCAGAGCCTGATCAAGGCCGACGGCGTCGTGATCGCGCGGGCCAGCGGGACGTTCCGGGTGGTGCCCAAGAAAGGGTGAGCCTACCCAAATTTCCAATCCGCCGTCTCCACCACGAGATCGATGAACGCGCGCACCTTTGCCGAGAGCAGGCGCGAGGTCGGGTAGACGATGTGGATCGGCAGCGGTGGCTGCTCGTATTTTGCCAGCACGATTTTCAGCCTTCCGCGCTTCAGCCTCTCGGCTGCCTGATAGGCCAGCACCCGAGTCACGCCGCCGCCCGCCTCGGCATATTGCAAGGCTGCATCGGCGCTGTTGCTGGTGAAACGGGGAGATGGCATCACCTCGATCTCGCGACCTTCGCGGAGGAAGCGCCAACTGGTCGCGGGGCCAAACGCAATCGTCTGATGGTCAGGCAGCTCTTCCGGCGTCTTCGGCTCGCCGTGGCGCTTCAAATAGCCTGGCGTCGCCACCGTGATCCGCCGCATCTCGCCGACCTGGCGCGCAACCAGCGAGGAGTCGGCGAGGTGGCCGATCCGCACGGCCGCGTCGACGGCATCCTCCACGAGGTTGACGAGGTTGTCCGACAGCCTGAGCTCGCAGGCGACCTCGGGATAGCGCTTGAGATAGTCAGTCATGACCGGGCCGACATGCTGCCGGCCGAAGCCGACCGGGGCCGACACCACCAGCCGTCCGCTCGGCCGGTTGCGCTCCTCCCGCGCCGAGCCATCGGCCTCCTCAACGTCGGCGAGGATCCGCCGGGCGCGTTCCAGATAGCGCGTGCCGACGTCGGTCAATCTCACCTGCCGCGTGGTCCGCTGCAGCAGCCGCGCGCCGAGATGCTCTTCAAGCGCAGCAATCAGCCGTGTCACCGCCGAGGGCGACAGCCGCAGCTTGCGCGCCGCCGGCGCAAAACCCCGCAGGTCGGCGACGGTGACGAAGACATGCATGGCTTCGAGGCGGTCCATGGGCATTATTGCATATATTGCAACGATGAAGTGTCAAGCTGCTCGATTGTTTTGATCGCCGAAGGGGCCATTTTAGTTGCCAAAAGACGCAGAGATGCGCCGGATTTTCAGGAGACATTCCGATGACCGCAGTTCACACCTATGCCAGTGACGTGGCCTTCACCCCCGCGGTGAAGGCGATCCAGGCGCGCAAGGGCTCCCGCGAGGCCTATGGGCGCGCAGAGCAGCGCGGCTGGCGCACCGAGGTCGACGAGAGCCTCGAAGCCTTCCTCGCCGACGCCAATAGCTTCTATTTCGCCACCGCCTCGGCGGACGGCCAGCCCTATATCCAGCATCGCGGCGGCCCGAAGGGCTTTCTCAAGGTACTGGACAAGCAGACGCTCGCCTTCGCCGACTATGCCGGCAACCAGCAATATCTGACCCAGGGCAATCTCTCGGAGAACCCCAAGGCCTACATCTTCGTGATGGACTACGCCCATCGCCGCCGGGTGAAGATCTGGGGCGAGGCGCGGGTGGTCGAGGACGATGATGCGCTGACGGAGGCGCTGATGCCGAAGGGCTATCGCGCCCGGCCCGAGCAGGTGATCGTGTTCAAGATCGCGGCCTGGGACACCAACTGTCCGCAGCACATTCCGCAGAAGTTCGACGCCGCGGATGTGGCGGCGGCGTTGGCCGCGAGGGACCAGCGGATTGCGGAGCTCGAGGCGCAGGTTGCGGCGCTGAAGGGGCAGGCGACGGCAGAGCAGAGCTAATCGTCGACGTCGTCCTGCGTGCGGCCGAACAGGTGCACGATGCCGGGCGTCGCGATCGTCACGAACACGAAGCGCGAGAGGTGATGGGCGCCGACGAAGATCGGGTCGATGTGTAGCGTCAAGGCCAGCGCCAGCATCGCGTCCATCGCTCCGGGTGCGAATGCGACGACGACGTCGGAGAATTTGACCTGCGTGGTCAGCGCCACGATGCCGACGAAGATGGCGGAGACGCCGATAGCCACCGCGAACGAGCCCAGCGCAGCGTTGATGTGGCCGGCCAGCGTCTTGATTCGCATCCGGGCAAAGCGGCTGCCGATCAGCGCGCCGATGCCGACCAGTGCGACGCCGCGCACCCAGTTCGGCAGGCCACCCTCGACCCAGCCTGCGCCATGCAGCACGCTGGAGGCGATCATCGCGCCGAACATCCAGCTCGCCGGAAACTTGATCAGCCGCAGCACGAGCGATGCCGCCAGCGAAGCGGCGACCAGTTCCAGAAGATCAAGGGGCGAGGCAATCGCCGTCGTCAGCGACGGTGCCACGGAGGGCGCGACGCCCGCGACCGCCAACACCATCGGCAGCGCCGCGGTGAGGATGATGACGCGCATGGTCTGTACTACTGCGATGCCCGGCAGGTCGGCGCCGCGCTCGACCGCCAGGATCGTGATCTGTGACAGCGCACCGGGGCTGCCGGCGAGGAAGGCCGAGGTGCGGTCCCAGCCATGGACCCGCTGGAGGTAATAGCTCGAGCCGAAGGTCGAGCAGAAGGTCGCGAGCGCCAACAGCCCGATGGTCAGCGGATAGGCGCTGACCTGCTGGATCAGATGGCGCGAAACCACGGAGCCCAGCGAAATACCGAGCAGCACCAGCACGGTCTGGGTCAGGAGCGGCGGCACCGAAAGCTTGCGTCCGGCAATCGCGGCGCTCCCGACCGCGATCATCGATCCCGAGATCAACCCGCCCGGAAGGCCTGCGGCCAGGAACGCCAGTCCACCGGCGGCGCCGATGACGAGCGTCTCCAGGGTGCTCAAAACCTTGGCACGGCTCGGCCATTCGAATGGGAGGGAGGCGGTGATTTGCTTCACGCCGCCTTATCGCAAATCGGCGAGAGACGCACAATTGCAGGCTCGTCATGCCGCAATGCGTGCGCCTCTCGCCAAAAGCGAGGGGAGAATTGTGACGGATTTACTTCTTGTCGGCGGCCGGCGCAGGCGCGGGCATTGCGCCGCCCTTCGCGGTCTTGATGCACTCGGAGCGGAATTTCTTGCGCTCCTTGCCGTGCAGGCCCTTGGCGTCCGCCTGCTTGGAGCATTCGAGCGACTCAGCCGAGTGCTCCTTCGGCGCCTTCTTGTCGGTGGTGGCGGCAGCATCAGTCTTGGCGGCCGGCGCGGCGGTCTGCGCGAAGGCGGTGCCGGTGGCGAACAGGGATGCGATCGCGACGACGGCGAGACGGGAGGCGAGGGTCATGATGTTGCTCTTCTTGCAAGAATTGCGGAGGGCCGCGAACGTCGGCCTGCGTTGCTGAACGCCACATGAATAAACCTGAATGGCACGATCACTATATTTTGGCGCCAAGCAGCATCACTTCCTTGTCGGACGTCCCCGGCACGCTAGGATAGCAGTCCTCGTTTTGCTTCCCTGAGGGAGACCAAGGATGACCATTCAATCAAAATTGTTGTGTGCAGTTGCGGTGTCGGGATTCGCCGCGCTGATAGTGAGTGCGCCGGCGCAGGCGCTGACCTCGCAGGAGTGCAGCGCGAAATACCAGGCCGCCAAGAAGGACGGCTCGCTCGGCACCATGAAGTGGAATGACTTCCGCAAGGCCCAGTGCGGCGCCGATGCAACGCCCGCCGCCGCGCCGACCGCGGCCGCCCCGGCTGCTGCGCCCCCGCCCGCTGCCGAGCCCAAGGCGGCGGCGAAGAAGGAGGCAGCTCCCGCTGCCGCTCCGGCGCCGACGATGCCGACCATGCCGATGGGCAACGCCGTCTTCCCGAATGCGGTCGATGCGAAATACGCCAAGGAGAGCGCCGGCAAGGCTCGCCTCCATACCTGCGTCGACCAGTACAACGCCAACAAGACCACCAACGGCAATGGCGGCATGAAGTGGATCGAGAAGGGCGGCGGCTATTACAGCGAATGCAACAAGAAGCTGAAGGGCGCCGCCTGAGCTTCGATATGATGCGATGGCCGGAGCAACGCTCCGGCCATTTTGCTTAGGTTATTGTTAGAGCATGATCTTTTCGGAAAACCGCTTCACACTTTTCCGGATCATGCTCTAGTTCAGCAATTTCTCGGCCGATTTCGCCACGAGTTGCGACCGCTTGCGCGGGCCGCGCTCGACGAACAAGAGACTCTGGCCGAAGATGAAGCAGTAAAACAGGAACGCCTGCGCCTCGGCCTCCTCGGCCTCAAGGCCGGTCGCGCGATAAAGCTCGGCGACGTGCTTCAGCCGGGCCGCATCCACGCCCGCCACCGCCGTAGCGGCGCTCTCGTCGGAGCGCGCCCACTGCCGGATCGCGAGCTCGATCGCCATGCCCTCCGGATTGAGCCGCTCGGAATAGAGCTGGATCACCGCCCTCAGCCGCTCGCGGGGCTCTTGCCCGTCCAGGCTGGTCTGCTGTGCAATTGATGCCGAGCGTCCCTCGCGCCAGTGCACCAGCATGGCCTCGAGCAGCGCGGCACGGTCGGCGAAGCGGCGGTAGAAGCCGCCCTTGGTGACGCCCAAATTCTTGGCGAGCACCTCGACCCGCACCGCCTCGACACCTGCGCGGGCAAGCTCCTTGAACCCTGCCTCGACCCAGACATCGCCCTTGCCGTCGTTCATAAGGAAGCCTCACCGGTTCTTGATACGGTGCCGTATTGTTAATGCGTTCCGCGCCTGATACGCTACCGTATCAAGATCAAAAGACAGACAGGGCAGGGAATGACGATGGAGCAGGAGGCGACCTATCGCGGCACGGTCTATCCGTGGCAGTGCGATCACGTCGGTCACATGAACATCATGTGGTATGTCGGCAAATTCGACGAAGCCAATTGGAATCTATTCGCCCGGCTCGGGCTGACGCCGAGCTATCTGCGCTCGTTCGGCCGCGGCATGGCGGCGGTGCAGCAGAACATCACGTATAAGCGCGAGCTGCTTGCCGGCGACATCATCGAGATTCGCAGCCACCTGCTGGAGGTTCGCGACAAATCAATCCGCTTCCGGCAAGAGATGACGAATGCCGAGACCGGCGAGATGGCAGCGTTCTGCGAAATCACCGGCGTGCACATGGACCGCAGCTTGCGTAAATCCGCGCCGTTCACTGAGGCCATCCGCGAGACTGCGCAAAAATATCTTGCCGAACCGGTCGAGGCCTGAGCCATGGCAGCGTTCGAGCCGAAAAACCCTGGCTATCGTGCGGCGGCCATCGCGATGTTCGAGGGACAGCCGGCGATGCGCACGCTCGGCATCGTGATCGTCCGCCTGGCGCCCGGCGAGGTCGAACTGGCCATGCTGCATTCGCCTGACTTCACGCAGCAGAACGGATTTGTCCATGCCGGCATCATCACCGCGGGGCTGGACAACGCCTGCGGCGTCGCCGCCTTCACACTGATGCCGTCCGAGGCCGATATTCTCACCGTCGAGTTCAAGACAACGCTGCTTGCACCCGCCCGCGGCGAGCGTTTTGTGTTCAAGGCCGAGGTGGTCAAGCCTGGCCGGACGTTGACATTCTGCGAGGCCAAGGCGTTTGCAGAGCATGACGGCAAGACCACGCTGATCGCGACGATGACCGGAACGCTGATGGCGATGCTGCCCCGTGTTGCGTCCCGTGCCTAGCGGCAATTGACAAGCCCAGCGACGCATCCCTTGATGCGTCATGCTTGCCAGTCTCAGCCTCATCCTGCTCTGCCAATTGATCGGCGAGGCCGTGGTCCGGGGCCTCGGCCTGCCACTGCCGGGACCCGTGCTCGGCCTGCTCCTGCTTCTGATCCTGCTGCTGGCTCGCGACCGCTTTGCGTTGCTCGCGCGCGGACCGCTGCGGAACGACGGCGTGGAGACCGCCAGCAAGGGCCTGCTGGCTCATCTATCGCTGCTGTTCGTGCCTGCCGGCGTCGGCGTCGTGCAAGAACTCGATCTGCTCGCCTCCCACGGCATCGCCATCATCCTGGTGCTGGCGCTCTCGGTGGTCCTCACCTTGCTCGCCACCGCCCTGACCTTCCGCCTGGTCAGCCGCCTGTTGAAGCAACAGGACGCCCGATGAAAGACAACCCGTTCTCGCTCTGGGTCTATCTCTCGCAGTCGCCGCTACTGTGGTTGACCGTGACGCTGCTGGTCTATGCGACCACGGACGCGGTGTCGCTGGCGACGCGGCGCCATCCGCTCGCCAATCCCGTGCTGCATGCGATGTGGATCATCGGCGCGTTCCTGCTCGCGACCGGTACGTCCTACACCACCTACTTCGCCGGCGCGCAGTTCGTGCACTTCCTGCTCGGGCCTGCCACCGTCGCACTCGCCGTGCCGCTCTATGAGAACCGCAGGCGCGTGGTCTCCTCCATCGTGCCGATGCTCGTGGCGCTGGTTGCGGGCTCGGTGACGGCCGTGGTGTCGGCCGCGTTGCTGGCCGAGTTCGCCGGGCTGCCGCGCGACGTGGTGCTGTCGCTGGCGCCGAAATCGGTCACGGCCGGCGTTGCCATGGGCATCGCCGAATCCCTGCATGCGGATCCTTCGCTGGCGGCGGTCGCGGTGATCCTCACCGGCATCATGGGCGCCATCATCGTCACGCCGCTGATGAACCGCACAGGCGTGACCGATTTCCGTGCCCGTGGCTTTGCTGCCGGCCTTGCCGCGCACGGCATCGGTACGGCCCGTGCGTTCCAGGTCGACGAGATCGCCGGCGTCTTCTCCGGCATCGCCATGAGCCTCAACGCTCTCTTGACCTCGTTCCTGGTCCCCCTGGTGGTGACCCTGCTGGTGCGATGACATCGCCCCCACGACACTCTATATGAGGGCGTAACACTTCCCGGTCCTGAGCCGTAATTGCGGTGATGGGACCGAAACGGGACGAGATATGGCTGGATTCAGGACTAAGGGCCTTAATGGCGGCCTCGGGCCGACGCGCCGCGCGGCGCTGACGTTGATCGGGGCAGGCGCCTTCGCGGCTGGCGGTATGACCTTGGCGCGCGCAGCCGCCGACGATGACGAAGTGCTCACCGAAGCCAAGGTGCTGCGCGATCCCGACGTCCCCGTCGCCGGCAATCCCGATGGCAATATCAGCATCATCGAGTGGTCCGATTACAACTGCCCCTATTGCCGTAAGCTCGAGCCCGAGCTGCGCCAGGTCATTCAGGACGACGGCAAGGTCAGGCTGGTCCTGAAGGACTGGCCGATCCTCGGGCCCGTCTCCGTGACGGCCGCCCGGATCGCGCTCGCCGCGAAATATCAGGACAAGTACCACAAGGCCCACGACGCCATGATGGGCGTCAGCTCGCGCCTGGCCGAGTCGCGCATCAACGAGCTGCTCGCGGCCGCCGGCGTCGACATGGACCGCCTCAAGAGCGACCTCGCCGCGCACGCCAAGGACATCGACGGCATCCTCAAGCGCAACAACGAGCAGGCCGAGGCCTTCGGCTTCCGCGGCACGCCGTCCTTCATCGTAGGCAAATATCGCGTGCCTGGCGTGCTCAGCATGGCCGAGTTCGAGCAGGTCATTTCCGACGCCCGCAAGGCCAAGATGAACTGACGCGCAGCAGCGTTCGTCGCAGTCAACACAAAGGCGCCGCCGCGGATCGCGACGGCGCCTTGTTCATGGCGGGCGAGATTACTTCGACGAAATCCGGACCCAGTCCTTATGTGCGCGGTCCTGCAGCGCATTCCAGTCGGCCTTCGCGACATCCCAGTTCACGATGGTGCGATTGGCAGTCGCGACCTCGCCATTGGCGACAGACGACGTCTGCATGGAGTCATAGACATACACGCCGCAGCCGAGCAGCAGCGCACCCAAAATCATTCCGAAAAAAGTCTGCATGGCGAACCTCCGGTGACGGGCAGATAACGTCGGCCCGGAGTGATGGTTCCGCGGCACTACGGCACAGGTAAGGACATCTCGTTCATCCCTCATTCAGCCATTGCAGCAGCTCGGCGTTGATCTCGCGCGGATAGGTGTGGCTGAGGTCGTCGATCTCGCGATAGGTCACATCGGCGCCGGCGGCCGCGAGTGCTCCCTGCGTCTGCCGTGCGGTCTGCACCGGAAACATCCAGTCGAGCTTGCCGTGGGTGATGAAGATCGGCAGGCGCTGCAGCCGCGTGGCGTCGGCCATTTCCGCCATCAGCGGATGGAAGGTCGCCGAGACCGGCGCGAGATGAGTGAAGGGTGAGGCGCCGTCGAGCCCGCTGACGTAGCAGAACGTGCCGCCGTCGCTCATGCCGGTCAACAGCATCCGTGAGGCATCGATCGACCAGCGGCCGCGCACGGTTTCGAGGATCCGCATCAGGTTGGGCGTGTCGGTGTCGTCGCCCATCAGCGCCCACGTCTGTCCGGTCGCGGTCGGCGCCATCAGAATCGCACCAAGGCTACGGGCATCGCGCAGCCAGCTCCACAGAAAGCCGCGTCCGTTGCCGTTGCCGCCATGCAGCGCCATCACCAGCGGCCAGCTGCGATCGGGCGTGTAATATTCGGGAACATAGACCGAGAAGCCGCCGCGGCTGCCGGGCTCGTTATGATCGTGGAAGATGCCGGTGTCCTCGCTGGCACCGACTTCCAGCCGTGCCAGCAGATCGTCATTGTCGCGCTTGGCGGCGGTGAGGAAGAAGTTGCTCACCGGCGGAAACTGGGTCGACAGCGGATACAGCGCCTCCTGTGCGCGCGGCAGATGGCGCAGCGCGCGGAACACCGAGACGAGATCGCCATTGCCGCGCTCGACGTCGCGGATGCCTGCATAGGCGGACAGTGTCTCGTTGCAGGCGCGATCGAGCCGCTCGCGCAATCCGGCGAATTGCTCCGGCCACGCGCCGATCGCTGCATGTGCCGACTGAAGCGCATCGTCCGGTGCGCCGATTGCGTTCATCACCGTGGCGAAGGCCGGCGGATGCAAATGCCGGGCGAAGTAGCCGAGCGCCTCGAGCGCATTGAGCAATGGCGGCAGCACGGTCACGATGTCGTCGACGACGGCCTCGGTCATTGCTGCTTCCTCTGCCTGGATCAGTGCAGCTTCGGCGCTTTCAGGAGCTTGAAGCGGTCGGTCGAGGTCACCGTGACGTCGAAGGTGACGCCTTCATGATGCGCGGAGCCTTGATGATGCACGGTGAGAGGCACGTCGACGCCGGCGGCGCCGAGCCCCCACTTCTTCTTGTAGAACGCCGTCTGGCTCGTAATCTTGTCGCCATCCACGGCAAGAATGACGTCGCCGGTCTTGAGCTCCGCGCGCGCGGCGGGACCGTTGGCGGAGATCCCGATCACCACGACGCGATTGTCGATCTCGGTCGAATAGAGTCCGAGCCACGGTCGCGCTGGCTTGTTGACGCGGCCGAACTTGCGGAGGTCGTCGAGGATCGGCTTCAACAGATCGATCGGCACGATCATGTTGACATGCTCGGCCTTGCCGTCGCGTTCTCGCTCGAGCTGGAGCGAGCCGATGCCGATCAGTTCGCCGCGCTCGTTGATCAGTCCGGTGCCGCCCCAATTCGGATGGGCGGGATAGGTGAACAAGGCCTCGTCGAGCAGATACTCCCAGTAACCGGCGAATTCCTGCTTGGCGACGATCTGGCTCGCGACCGATCGCGTGCGGCCCCCGGCGCCACCGACCACGACGCGGTCGCCGAGCCGGGTCTCCGCCGACGAACCGAGCGGCAGCGGCTCGATGTCGAGCCGGCCGAGCGCCTGCACCAGGCCAAAGCCGGTGACGGCATCGAAGCCGAGCACATGTCCCTCCATCACGCGCCCGTCGCCGAGGTGAAGCCAGACAGATTCCGCTTCGGTAATGAGATAGCCGATGGTGAGCACCAGCCCGTCGTCGATGACGACCCCGTTGCCGGCACGCTCGGTGCCGAGCGTTTCGGCGCTGAAGGCGTCCGAAGGGATGATGGCGTGCAGGCCGACGACGGAGGCGAGCGCACGGTCGAGATCGAAGCCGTAATCGCTCGCTCGCGGCTGATTGGCCGGCGGCACTCTCCATTCGGTCAAGGCGGGCATGGAGTTCTCCTGGCTGAGAGCATCGCTCCGCCATGGCTGCGGAACGACGCGCGAAGCAAGCATAATTTAGGCCGGAGGAGGCCGTCTTGAAAGACTTGACGGCAACTATTCCAGATGCCGCGACGCCGATTTCCGAAGATGACAGAAATTGTTCGCCTAAAGTCGGTCGGCAGCCGCCCAATCCGGCATCGATCGCATGGCTGGTGTCCCGCGAGATGCTAGGCGGGCTTCAATGAAGCTGCTAACCATTGCCGCTTCGTTTGACCAAGAGATCACGGACCAAATCATGGACAATCGCAGCGACATCTGGCGTGGCATCGACACGATCAAGGGACGTTTCATCGACCTTAGCGACAAGGTCTGGGGCATGCCCGAAGTCTGCTACACCGAGGCGCGTTCCGCCGCCGAGCATCTCACCGAGCTGCGCCACCAGGGTTTCCGCATCACCGAGAACGTGGCGGGCATTCCGACCGCGGTGATGGGCGAATGGGGCGAGGGTGGTCCGGTCATCGCTTTCATGGGTGAATATGACGCCCTGCCGGGCCTGAGCCAGGAGGCTGGTGTTGCCGAGCACCGTCCGGTCGAGACCGGCGGCCACGGCCATGGCTGCGGTCATAATCTGCTCGGTTCCGCGGCGCTGCTCGCCGCCACGGCCGTCAAGGACTGGCTCGCCGAGAACAAGGTGCCCGGCCGCGTGCGCTATTACGGCTGCCCGGCGGAAGAGGGCGGCGCGGCCAAGGCCTTCATGGTGCGCTCCGGCGCATTCGAGGACGCCGATATCGCCATCACCTGGCATCCGAATAGTTTCTGGGAAGTCGCGGTGACGCCGTCGCTCGCCAACACCCGCGCCGACTTCATCTTCACCGGCCGCACCTCGCACGCGGCAGCTTCGCCCCATCTCGGCCGCTCCGCGCTCGATGCGGTGGAACTGATGAATGTCGGCGTGAACTATATGCGCGAGCACATGCCGAGCGATGCGCGCGTGCACTACGCGCTGCTCGACACCGGTGGCATTGCGCCCAACGTGGTGCAGGCCCATGCCCGTGTGCGCTATTCCATTCGCGCCCGTGATCTCCCCGGCATGAACGAGCTGGTCGGGCGCGTCAGCAAGATCGCAGACGGTGCGGCCTTGATGACCGAGACCAAGGTCGAGATGAAGATCATCTCCGCGGTCTCCAACATCCTGCCGAACACGCCGCTGGAGCAGGCGCTGCATCGGGTCATGGAAGAGCTCGGACCGCCGCATTTCGACGATGCCGACAAGGGCTTTGCCAGCGAGATCCGCGCGACGCTGACCGACAAGGACATCGCGTCAGTCTACTACACGATCGGCATGGAGCCGACCGATCGGCCGCTGGCCGACTTCCTGGTGCCGCTCGACGCCAAGCGTAACCCGCTGGTGGGTTCGACCGACGTGGGCGATGTGAGCTGGGTGGTGCCGACCGTGCAGGTTCACGCACCAACGGTTGCAATCGGCACGCCTTTCCACACCTGGCAGGTGGTGGCGCAGGGCAAGAGCCCGCACGCCCATAAGGCCATGGTGCAGGCGGCCAAGGCCATGGCCGGCCTCGGCATCAAGGCGCTGACAGAACCGGAACTGATCAAGGCTGCGAAGGCCGATCTCACGAAGCGGACGACCAAGACGCCTTATGTCTGCCCGCTGCCCGACCACGTCGCGCCGCCGCTCACTATGTCCGTGGCGTAGAATTCCGTCTCGATACTTCGTCTGATCTGGCGAACAAATTTTTCGCAGTGCAACTTGGTTTCCGGCGGATTCTGACGCCGGAATGCCGAACCCTTGGGCTGCTGAAGGAAGTTTTGCTCAACAGACAGCCAGAACACCGTTTGCACACACACAGTCGCAGTTGACGCGCGGCCTATTCAGTGTGCCATCTACCGCCAGCCAAAACTCGGCGGCCGGGCTGCGGCCGCCTGCATCCATACGGGAACCAGACGGGGACAACCATGCTGGATAAAGAACTGCGTTCGATGATCGGCGACGTGAAGGACGGTCGGATGGATCGCCGCGCCTTCATCCAGCGCCTGGCTGCCGTCGGCCTCACCGCTCCCATGGCGAACCAGATCCTCGCCATCGGCGGCGTCGCCATGGCCCAGAGCCCGAACCCCTATCCTCCGACCAAGCGCGGCGGCGGCGGCCCGCTGAAGCTGTTGTGGTGGCAGGGACCGACCTTGCTCAATCCGCATTTCGCGACCGGCACCAAGGATCAGGACGGCTCGCGCGTCTTCTACGAGCCGCTCGCGAGCTGGGACGTTAACGGCCATCTCAATCCGATCCTCGCCGCTGAAATTCCGTCGATTCAGAATGGCGGCCTTTCGGCAGACGCCAAATCGGTCGTCTGGAAACTCAAGCCAGGCGTCAAATGGCACGACGGAAAGCCGGTTACAGCTGACGACCTCGTCTTCAATTGGGAATATGCCAGCGACCCCGCCACGGCATGCGTCTCGATCAGCACCTATAGCGGCCTCACCGTCGAGAAGGTCGATGACCTGACCATCCGTATCAAGTTCAACGACCCGACCCCGTTTTGGGCGAATGCCTTTGTCGGGGCCTACGGCTGCATCATTCCGAAACATCTGTTCGCCGAATACAAGGGTGGCAAGTCCCGCGAGGCGCCGAACAATCTGAAGCCCGTCGGCACCGGCCCCTACAAATTCGTCGAGTTCAAGCCGGGCGATCTGGTGCGCGGCGAGATCAATCCCGACTACCACATGGCCAACCGGCCGTTCTTCGACAGCATCGAAATGAAGGGCGGCGGTGACGCGGTCTCTGCGGCGCGCGCTGTGATCCAGACCGGCGAATATGATTTCGCCTGGAACATGCAGGTGGAGGACGAAGTTCTGCTGCGCCTGGAGAAGGGCGGCAAGGGCAAGACCCTCTATGCCGTCGGCGGCGACATCGAGTTCATCGCCGTCAACTTCACCGATCCCAACACCGAGGTCGACGGCGAGCGTTCGTCGCTGAAGACCAAGCATCCGATCCTGTCGGACCCCAAGGTGCGCCAGGCGCTCGCGCTGCTGGTTGATCGCGATTCCGTCAAGAAGGCGATCTACGGCCGCGCCGGCCGCGCCACCGCGAACTATCTCAATGGCCCCGAGGAGTTCGTGTCCAAGAACACCAAGTGGGAATTCAGCGTCGAGAAGGCCAGCGCGCTGCTCGAAGAGGCCGGCTGGAAAGCCGGCGCCGACGGCGTCCGCGAAAAGGACGGCAAGAAGCTGAAGCTCCTGTTCCAGACCTCGATCAACGGTCCGCGCCAGAAGACTCAGGCGATCATCAAGCAGGCCTGCCAGAAGGCCGGCATCGACGTCGAGCTGAAATCGGTCGTGGCCTCGGTGTTCTTCTCCTCCGACGTCGCCAACCCCGACACCTATTCCAAGTTCTTCGCCGACATCGAGATGTTCCAGATCCCGATGACGCAGCCCGATCCGGCCCTCCATATGCGCCGCTACCATTCGCGCAACGTCGCCACCAAGGAGAACAAGTGGCAGGGGCCGAACTTCCCGCGCTGGATCAACAAGGACTTCGACGCTGCGATCGACGCTGCCGAGACGGAGACCGATCCGGTCAACCGGGCAGGCCTTTACATCAAGTGCAACGATTTGATGTGGCAGGACACGGTCTTCATTCCCGTGATGCACCGTCTCGCAGTGGAAGCAAGTGCCAACTCGCTTCGGCCGGCGCTGTCGGGCTGGGCCAACCAGACCGACAATCTGCAGGACTGGTACCGAGAGGGCTGAGCACGGGCGTCTAGGCGGATCATTCGCTCATGAGTCAGTACGTCCTGCGTCGTCTGATGATCGCGATTCCGAGCCTGCTCGGAATCTCGCTTGTCCTTTTCGTCGTCTTGGCGCTCGCGCCGGGCGACCCCTTCAGCGAGCTTGCGACCAACCCGAACGTGCCGCCTGAAGTGCAAGCCGCGCTTCGGGCGAGGTTCGGCCTCGACGATCCGATCTACCTTCGCTATCTACACTGGCTCAACGCCATGCTGCACGGCGACTGGGGCTTCTCCTTCGTCAGTCGGATGGACGTCGACACGCTCATCCTGCAGCGCCTGCCGGCCACGCTCTACGTGATCGGCTCGGCGCAGATCCTGGCGCTGCTGATTGCGATTCCCGTCGGCGTCTATGCGGCGACAAAGCCCTATTCGCTGTTCGACCAGGTCGCGAACACGCTCGCTTTCGTCGGCTTCTCGCTGCCGACCTTCTTCACCGGCATCCTGTTCATCCTGATCTTCTCGGTCACGCTGGACTGGCTGCCCTTCGTCTACACCACCGACATCAAGGCCACGGGCATCCATTATGTGCTCGAGATGATCCGGCAGGCGATCATGCCGGTGGCGGTGCTCGGCCTGTTCCAGGCGGCGTCGATGACGCGCTTTGTGCGCTCGGCGATGCTCGACGTGATCCGGCTCGACTACGTCACCACGGCGCGCGCCAAAGGCCTCGGGCAGGCCAAGGTCATCGTCAAGCATGTGATGCGCAACGCCATGATTCCGGTCGTCACGCTGATCGCGCTGCAGATGCCTGCGGTGTTCGGCGGCGCCATCGTCACCGAGCAGATATTTCGCATTCCCGGCATCGGCTCGCTGCTGATCTCCTCCATTCTCTCCAATGACACCCCGGTCGTGATGGCCGTGACCTTCGTGTTCGCCTGTCTGGTGGTGCTCTTCAATCTCATCGCGGATGTGCTGTATGGCTGGCTTGACCCTCGCATCTCCCTCCGCTGAGCGGGGCGTCTACTCGCCCTGGCGCGAGACGTGGCGGCGCTTCAGCCGCCACAAGCTTGCCGTCGTCAGTTTGTTCCTGCTTCTCATCCTGATTCTTGCGGTGGTGGTTGGACCCTTCATCTGGCGGGTCAAGATCAACGACATCGACATCGTGGCGGGCATGCAGGGGCCGTCGCTCAGCCATCCCTTCGGCACCGACGATCTCGGCCAGGACATCCTGGCGCGCATGATCTATGGCGGGCGTATTTCGCTTGCGGTCGGATTGGCCGCGATGCTGGTCTCCGTGTTCATCGGCACGCTGGTCGGTGCGCTCGCCGGCATGTCGCGCGGCGCGCTCGGGCACGGATTGATGTGGCTCACCGACCTCTTTCTGTCGCTGCCGCAACTGCCGCTGCTGCTGCTGCTGATCTATCTCTTCCGCGACGGGTTGAAGCAGGTGTTCGGCCCCGAGGGCGGCATCTTCATCCTGATCGTGCTCGTGATCGGCGGCTTGCGCTGGATGCCGGTAGCGCGGCTTGTGCGTGCGCAGTTCCTGTCGATCCGCGAGAAGGAGTTCGTCGAGGCCGCGCGTGCGCTCGGTGCGAGCCCGGTGCGGCAGGTGGTGAAGCACATTCTGCCCAATGCGCTCGGTCCGGTGATCATCGCCGGCACCATCGACGTTGCCGCCGCGATCATCGCGGAATCGACGCTGTCCTTCCTCGGCCTCGGCTTTCCGCCGGATACCCCGACCTGGGGCCGGCTGCTGTACGATGCCAAGGACTTTCTCGACATCGGCCCGCACTGGGCTTTGTTCCCGGGCGGCGCGATCTTCATCGCGGTGGTCGCCATCAACTTCATCGGCGACGGTCTGCGTGACGCGCTCGATGCGCGACGGGTGATCTGATGGCGCCGCTGCTCGAGATCAAAGGTCTCAAGACCCACTTCTCCACCGACGACGGCATCCTGCAGGCCGTCGACGGCATCGATATCACCATCAACCGCGGCGAGACGCTCTGCGTCGTCGGCGAGTCCGGTTGCGGCAAGACCGTCACCGCGATGTCGATCCTGAAGCTGATCGCCATGCCGCCGGGCCGCATCGCGGCCGGCGAGATCATCTTCGAGGGCCGCGATCTGGTGCCGCTGACGAGCAACCAGCTCGACGAGATCCGCGCCAAGGAGATCGGCTTCATCTTCCAGGAGCCGATGACCTCGCTCAATCCGGTCCTGACGGTCGGCGAGCAGATCGCCGAGAGCCTGCGCCGGCATGAGAATGTCACCAGGAAGCAGGCGCTCGAGCGCACCATCGAGATGCTGAAGCTGGTCCAGATCCCCAATGCCGAGGGCCGCGTGCACAATTATCCGCACCAGTTCTCTGGCGGCATGCGCCAGCGCGTGATGATCGCGATGGCGCTGGCCTGCAAGCCCAAGCTGATCATCGCCGACGAGCCGACCACCGCGCTCGACGTCACCATCCAGGCGCAGATCCTCGACCTGCTCCAGGACATGAAGGAGCGCTTCGGCATGGCGGTGATGCTGATCACCCATGCCATGGGTGTCGTCGCCGAGACGGCGCAGCGTGTCGTCGTGATGTATGCCGGCAAGGTGGTGGAGGAAGCCGATGTCGACGCTCTCTTTGCCGATCCGGGCCATCCCTACACGCAGGGCCTGATCCGCTCGATCCCGCGCATCGATCTCGACAGCGCGCACAAGACGCGGCTCGAGGCGATCGGGGGATCGGTGCCGATCCTGATCAATCCGCCCGTCGGTTGCCGCTTTGCGCCGCGCTGCAAGTTCGCCATGGACGTCTGCACCGACAAGGAGCCGCTGCTGCGCCAGATCGCGCCCGGCCATCGCATGGCCTGTCATCTCGGAGATACGCAGTTGGGAGGCGCGGCATGAGCGAACCTCTGCTCCGCGTCAGCGGCCTGAAGAAGTACTTCCCTGTGCTCGGCGGCCTGTTGTCGCGCCAGGTTGGTACCGTCTATGCGGTCGACGGCGTGTCGTTCTCGGTCAATCGCGGCGAGACGCTCGGTCTGGTCGGCGAATCCGGTTGCGGCAAGTCGACGACCGGGCGTTGCGTGCTTCGCCTGATCGAGCCGACCGACGGCGAAGTCGAATTCGACGGTCAGGACGTTCGCCAGCTCAGCGGCAATGATCTGCGCGCGATGCGGCGGAACATGCAGCTCGTGTTCCAGGACCCGTTCGCCTCGCTCAATCCGCGCATGACGGTCGGCTCCATCCTCGGCGAGGCCCTCATTATTCATAAGCTTGGGTCAACGGCCAAGGAGCGTGAGGATCGCGTCGCAAGCCTGCTCGTGAAGGTCGGCCTCAAGGCCGAGCATATGCGCCGCTACCCGCACGAATTCTCCGGCGGCCAGCGGCAGCGCATCGTGATCGCGCGTGCGCTCGCGGTCGAGCCCAAGCTGATCGTCTGCGACGAGCCGGTGTCCGCGCTCGACGTCTCGATCCAGGCGCAGGTCATCAACCTCCTGGAAGATCTCCAGGCCGAGCTGAACCTCACCTATCTCTTTGTCGCGCACGACCTCTCGGTGGTCGAGCACATTTCCGACCGCGTCGCGGTGATGTATCTCGGCCGCATCGTCGAGCTGGCGAAGGCGAGCGACCTCTATCGCAATCCGCAACATCCCTACACCAAGGCGCTGCTTTCCGCCGTGCCGGTGCCGGATCCCAAGCTCAAGCGCAACCGCATCCGTCTCAAGGGCGACGTGCCGAGCCCGATGAAGCCGCCATCAGGCTGCCACTTCCACACCCGTTGCCCGATCGCCCAGCCGCGCTGCGCGGAAGTCGCGCCGGAGCTGAAGGAAGGCGCGGGCGGGCATTTCGTGGCGTGTCATCTGGCCTGACAGCCGTCAGCGAACCCGTGACGTGCTTCGGCGGGCCAGTTGATGCAGCACGATGTCGACGGCGTCGGGACCGCCCCCGTTTCGCGAAACCAGCTTCGTCGTCACCGGTGCGGCGCAGGCGCGCGACTCCGCGCTCACCTCCGCATCGCTCGAGATGAAGTGGCTGAACGGCTGGTCGGCGGCGGTGACGTTCGAAGGCGAGTTCTCGAACGTCACCCGCAGCTACGCAGGGAAGGGCAGCCTGCGCTACGCCTGGTAGGCCGGTGACTCCGTCACGCGCTCTTCGCGGGCCAGGCCACCACCTGGCCTGATATCACCAGCCGGTCGCGGCCGCTGTCCTTGGCGGCGTAGAGCGCGCGGTCGGCGGCTGCCACCAGCGCGCTACAGTCGGTCGTGGTCTGGGATGGGAATCCCGTCGCGGCGCCCAGGCTCACTGTGACGAGCCGCGACGGCAGACTTTGCGCATGCAGCATGGCGAGGTCGCGCAACGCGCCGCGAATCTCCTCGCCGACCTCGGCGCAGCCATCCGCGCCGGTGTTCGGCAACAGCACTGCGAATTCCTCGCCGCCGTAGCGCGCGGCGAGGTCGGCGGGACGCCGGGCGTGGGTGGACAGGATCCGGCCCAGCGCGCGCAGGCACCCGTCACCCGCCAAATGTCCGTAATGGTCATTGAATGCCTTGAAATGATCGACGTCGATCAGCAGGAGCGAGAGTTGCGCGCCATCGCGTCGGGCACGCGCCCATTCGTCCGCGAGGCGCTCGTCGAATGCACGCCGGTTGGCGAGCCCGGTGAGACCGTCGGTCAACGCGAGCGAGATGAGCTTGTCCTGCAAGTCCTTTTGCTCGGTCATGTCGCGTACCACCGCGACGACACCGTCGATCTCGCCACTGTCGGAGGCCCGCGTCACGTGCAGGGCCGCTTCGACCCAGATCTCGCCCTTCTCGCGCTGGCGTTGGCGGTAGACGAACCTCGCCTCCTCGGCCTCGCCGTTCTTCAGTGCGACAATGGCCTGCTCGACGCGTTCCATGTCCTCCGCGTGAATGCCGGCCACGGCCGACGTGCCCAGGAGTTCGTCCGGAGACCAGCCGATCATGCGCACGCATGACGGGGAGACGTAGAGCAACCGGTTGTCGAGCCCGATCCGGGTCACCATGTCGCTGGAGTGC
The DNA here is from genome assembly GCF_008123425.1 of Bradyrhizobium rifense. Taxonomy (GTDB): domain Bacteria; phylum Pseudomonadota; class Alphaproteobacteria; order Rhizobiales; family Xanthobacteraceae; genus Bradyrhizobium; species Bradyrhizobium rifense. Next base: position 17,485 of record NZ_VSSS01000085.1, on the reverse strand, counting down.
TCCGCGAGCAGACGGAAATGGGCTTCGTTGGCGACCAGCGCCTGTGCCGTGCGCTGCCGCTGCAAGAGCTGGCGGACCAGGTAGAAGCCGATCACCGCGATCAGCAGGACGAGCCCAAGCACGACGGTCAAGCGCACGGCCGTCGCACGTCGCCAGGGAGCCAGCACGTCGTCTTGCGACTTGCTCGCGAGCACCATCAGGGGATAACGGCTGCTGCGCTGGTAGTAGCTCAGCCGCTGGACGCTATCGAGCGGCGACTTGAAATAGTAGACGGCCGCAGCCGGCCGGCTTTCCCATTCCCTGAACAACGGCGCATTCGAGAGGTCGCGTCCGATGAAGACGCCGCCGTCGTCGCGGCTGCGCGCCAGCATGATGCCGTCATTGTTCAGCAGCGACACCGAGCCGTTCGGCCCGACGTCGAAGCGCTCGTAGAACTTGACGAAATAGTCGACGTCGATCGTGAGCAGGACGACGCCGGCGAAGCTGCCGTCGGGATGGTTGATCCGGCGCGACGCAGTGATGATCCACTGGCCGCCGGCGCGACTCTTCACCGGCCGCCCGATCAGCGTGCCCGGATCCGGCGAGTGGAGATGACGCTGGAAATATCCGCGGTCGCTGTTGTTGAGCTTGGAGAAATCGACCGGCTCGGTGGTGGCAAGCCAGCGGCCCGTCTCGTCATAGACGAAGATGCCGCGAATGCGGTCTGAGGATTTTCGGGTCGGCAGATAGGCTTGGAGTTTTGCGATCGTGTCCGGGCCCGTTCCGTCGAGCTCGAGCCGATGCACCAGGCCGATCAGGACCGTATCGACGAGTTCGAACGTGTCGTCCGCATGCTGGACCAGCGATTGCGCGAGATTGGCGACGTCGATCTCGGCGTTCTTGAGTTCGGTGTTGCGCGTCTCCCATTCGCGCCAGCCACTCAGGCCGAGAATTGCAGCACAGATCAGTACGACGAAACCCGCCGCCCAGAGCGGAAGACGCGTCTTGCCAAGTTCGCGGCCCGCGATCATCAGGTTTGCTCCATTTCGGAGCAAACCTCTCACTTTGGCCTTAACGGCCTATTGCAACATCCGCGCTGATTGTGCGAACCCGTATTCGGCCGGTCACAGCCGTCGACATTTCGACGGGTTATCGTCGGAGGATGTTAACCACGCGGGTCCGCCCGGCGCGCCTGCCTCACCCTTCCAGCGTGAAGCCGACGCGGAGCGTCACCTGGTAGTGGCGCACGGCGCCGTTCTCGATGTGGCCGCGCGTCTGCGTGACCTCGAACCATTTCATCTCGCGAATGGTCTTGGACGCGCGGCTGATCGCGTTCTTGATCGCGTCCTCGATCGAGATCTCGGACGATCCGACCAGTTCCAGGATCTTGTAGACATGATCCTTCTCGGCTGCGGGCATGGTGGGCCTCCCTCGGTTCTGCTGCGCCACGCGCCTCTGCATGGCCTTCAACTGAACGGGCGGCCTGCCTTTCCGGTTCCGTCGTCCGGCATAGCCCGCGTCCGGGCTATTCGAGCGCGCGTGCCGGTGCGCCGAGTTCGGCAGCGGCAACCGGCAGCGCATCGCGCCACATCATCCGCAGCAGCATCGCCAGCAGGACCATCAGCGCGGCACCGGCGATCGCCGGCTTGAAGTGCTCGTCGAAGCTGGAGGCGAGGCTCGTGGATTGCAGCAAGCCGTAGGCGCCGGCCAGCATCACGAGGGCATACATCATACTGCGCTCGCGCGGGCTCGTCACTTTGGGGAGATAGGGCAGGACCAGTGCCAGACCAATTCCAGCGATGGGCAGGTCGTAATCATAGGCGTAAGGGCTGATCATCACCGAGACCAGTGCGGCGACGCCGAGCGTGAACGAAGGAGGCATCCGGCGAACGATGCCAAGTGCGACGGCGACGAGCGCAAGGCCGGCAATGGCGACCTGGCCCCAGAACGCGCCACTTGCCGGGACACCGGAATTGTACAGTACCGCATAGCTGGAGATCATGCGAAACAGGGGGTACGAGCCCTGCTCCAGAAAGCTCGCCGACTCCCGGATCGCACCGAGCCAGGCGAGCCAGATCTGCGGCCCGAAGGCGAGCGTGCACGCAAGCGCGCTCACGAGCACGACCGCCGCTGCGACGGCGATCGTCGCCCACTGCCGTGTCGCCAGCAGATAGAGGCTGATGGCGACGGCGAGATGCGGCTTGATGACCATGGCGCCGAGCGCGAGGCCCGCGAGCACCTGGCGCCTCTCGGCATGGACGCAGACGAGCCCGATCAGTGCACCCGTGAGCAATCCATTTTGCCCGCAGCCGATCGTGATCGCTATCGCCGGAAACAGGATGACGAGGACCTGCGCAAAATAGTCTCCCGCGAGCTTGCGCAGCGTTATCAGGTAAGCCGCGAGCGTCGTGCCGGTGAACAATGCGTAGGCCGCCCAGGTCGGCAGGAAGGCGAGCGGGGCGAGCAGCAGGTCGAACTGGGGCGGGTACGTCCAGGGCATGAAGCCGGTTGCGCCGCCCGACAGGCTCGCCTGCATCTTCATGAACACCGCGAACTGGTAGGTCAGGTCGAGATCGCCGAGCCAGATCCGCTGTGCGACGAGATGAAACGCCGCGAAATCTGGCACCTGATGGTCGTGCCAGAAGCCCCACCGGACAAACCAGTAGATCTTGAGCGCAAGGATTGCCGCCAGTGCCGCAACGACGACGCGCACATAGAGCGTGCGCTTCGATGGCGACGATCGAACAGACTCCAGCGTTTCGGCAAGCATGTGAATGAAGCGACCTGGCCCGAATGTGATGGTGGATCAAAGACCGCGACGTGCCACGGAACTTTGCGGTTGAGCTTGCCGGCTTAGGCTTAACGGACGGTAACGGACCGTTCACGTTCCCCGGATTCGTGACGAGCAGGGAACTGGGGGCCCTGGTGCTCATCGTCGTTAACGAAATGCTGACGTAACGGGTCGGCTACGGCCCGGCGGAAATGCGGGATTAAGCTCTTGATCGTATCGGATGCGAGGGGCCGGCCCGCGGGGAGCGTTTTGTGACTATTGCCGTGAATCATTGCGATCGCCTGGACCGGTCGGGTCAGCAGTCGTCTGTGACTTCCGGCGCGGGGCGGTGGACCCGTCCTTCGACCGTCGCCGTGCTGCTTTGGTCAGCGCTGTTTGCGGCGGAGCTTGCCGCGATAGTGGCGCTGTGCGACTTCAGGCTCGTTTTCGCTCTGGACGACGCCTACATCCATCTTGCGGTTGCCGACCAAATTCTCTCCGGCGGATATGGGGTCAATGCCGGCGAATTTTCATCGCCAAGCTCCTCGATCATCTGGCCTTATGTTCTGGCGCTGACCGAGGCCATGCATCTCGGACCGGTCGGCCCGCTGCTGTTCAACGCCGCCGCCGCATGTGCGACGGTGTTTGCGCTTCTGCGTGCACTGGAAGCGAACGGGTTGTTCGACGACGCCAATGATCGCCCGTTCGGCTATCTGATTGCATTGCTCCTCGTCTTTAACGTCAGCGCCGTCGCGCTGCCGATGACCGGCATGGAGCACAGCGCTCACGTGTGGGCCTCAGTCGTGACCTTCCTCGGTCTCGCTGCGGCGGCGCGCGGATCCGCGCCGACGCGGCTGCATTTCATCGCGCTGGTGCTACTTCCCCTGATCCGCTTCGAAGGTATTGCCTTTGCCTGTGCGGCCATTGCCGGCTTCGCACTGCTCGGCCACCGGCGCTTTGCTGGCGGCGCCGCGCTCGTCGTTATCGTCAGCTTGTCCGGCTATTTTGCATTGATGGCCTCGCGCGGCCTGCCGCTGCTGCCGAGTTCGGTGCTGCTGAAGGGCTATCTCGCAAATCTCGATAGCGAATCCACGAGCAATCTGCCTGCCGTCGTCAAGAACATGCTGCGGAGCATCGCCACGTCCTATGGCTTGCGGCTCATCATGCTCGGTCTTGCCCTTGCCGGCTGCGCCTCCTGGCTGCGTGCCGACCGCAAGGCGCTGATCGTCTATCTGACCGTTCTCGCGGCCATCGGTGCTCATCTGGTGTTCGGGCAATATGGCTGGTTCAACCGCTATGAAGTCTACATCATGGCTCTCGCTGCGGCCGCGTTGCTTTGGAGCGCCGCGCAGGTCAGGCCGCGTCTGCCTGCGCTGCAATGGTCGTTCACGAAGATCGCGCTGGTGCTTGGGCTCGGCATTTCGGCGATGCCCTACGTGACGACCGCGCTGGTCACGCCGATCGGTGCCAGCGATATCTATGAGCAGCAGTATCAGCTGGCCCGCTTCGCCAAATCGTTCTACCGGCATGCGGTCGCGGTCAACGATCTCGGGCTGGTCGCCTACCGCAATCCCAACTACACGCTCGATCTCTGGGGTCTTGGCTCGGAACAGGTGCGGAAGGCAAGGACCGCGGGGCAGTATGGACCTGCGGAAATGGCCGCTCTCGCCAGCGATCGCGGCGTCGGCCTGGTGATGATCTTCGACGCCTGGTTTCCGAAAGGTGTGCCGTCGACCTGGACCAAGGTCGCCGTGCTGCGAACGACGACCGTGACCCTGTCGCAACGAGACGTCGCGTTCTACCGCACACCATTGGCCGACGCGGCGGAGGTGACTTCAGCGCTCGCGGCATTCAAGGCGACTATTCCGCCGCGGGACAGGCTGGACATCATCGCGCCGTAACCCGGTCGCATCGCTCTTGCCCGGCCGAAGAGGAGCGAGTTATCCTCGCCTCGTTTCCTGGCATGTACGATGTGCGGCGATGATCGACCGTTGGACGAGGAGCGCTTTGGTCGCGATCGGGTTGCTCGTAGCGACGGCGCCGGGCGTCGCGCGGGACGATCTCCAGGACGATCTCGATGCTGCGCCAGTCAGCATTTCCCTGCAAGTGACGACCGATCCGTCCACGATCGAATGCCGCAAGCTCGAGACGGTCAATCCGGCGTCGCTGATCTCCCTGCCGCTGCGGCGGACCTTTAACGACGATTTCGACGAGCATCCGCTGTCGAAAGGGCGCTGGGTGCCGCATTACGCGGGCGGCGCGGCCTGGCCCGATGCGCGCTACTGGGGCGGCGACGGTTCCGATTTCAAGCGCAAGACCAGCGCCAATGGCGAGCAGCAGATCTATGTCGATCCGCGCTATGCCGGCCGCGCCACGACGCCGCTCGGGCTCGATCCGTTCAGGGTGAAGAACGGCGTGCTGTCGATCGTCGCAAGCCGCACGCCGCCGGATATGAAGCCCGTGCTGTTCAACAACGAATATGTCTCGGGCATCCTGACCACGCAGGGCACTTTTGCGCAAAAGCACGGATATTTCGAGATCCGCGCCAAGATCCCGGTCGGCCATGCGGTGTGGCCGGCGTTCTGGATGCTGGCGGACGACGGCGGCTGGCCACCGGAGGTCGACGTGCTGGAAGGCCGCGGCGAGCGGCCGGGCGACATGGTGATGACGACCCATTGGCGGATTCCATCGACGCAGAAGATCCAGTCCTGCGGCTTCGATTTTGCGGTGGGCGAGGCCTCGACCACATTCCACAATTACGGTGTGCTGTGGGAGGAGGACCGGCTGGTCTATTTCATCGACCGCCGGCCGGTCTCCGACATCAAGGTGCCGATTGGATTCGACGATCCCATGTACATGATCGTCAATCTCGCGATTGGCTCGAAATTCTTTCCCGGAGTCAGTCCGGTCAATGCGGAGACGCCGCCGATCGTGGCGTTCGAGATCGACCGGATCTCCGCCTATCAGATCGACATGGAGCAGGCGCAGAGGTGACGATGTCCGCTTCCTTCTCGCGCCGCTCCTTTGCCAGGCTTGCAGGCCTCGCTGCGCTCGGCCTGACGACGCGCGCCGGCGCTGCCGAGATGGGGACGTCTGCGCCCGCACCCTTCCCGAAGGATTTTTTGTGGGGCACGGCGACCTCGTCCTACCAGATCGAAGGCGCTGTCGAGGAAGACGGCCGCGGCAAGTCGATCTGGGATACTTTCAGCCACACGCCCGGCAAGATCGAGGACGGCACCACCGGCGACCGCGCCAACGAGCATTATCATCGCTACAAGGACGACGTTCGGCTGATCAGGGAGCTCGGCGTCAAGGCCTACCGTTTTTCGATCGCATGGCCGCGGGTGTTTCCGGACGGAACGGGGCAGCCCAATCCAAAAGGGCTCGATTTCTACAACCGGCTCGTCGACGAGTTGCTCGCGAACGGCATCGAACCTTATGCCACGCTCTATCACTGGGACCTGCCGCAGGCCCTCCAGGACCGCGTCGGTGGCTGGCAGTCGAGCGACACCTCAAAGGCCTTTGCCGATTACGCCGGCTACGTTGCCCAGCGTCTGACCGATCGCGTCAAGAACATCTTCACCGTGAACGAGGTCGGGCGCTTCGTGAATTTCGGCTATGGTTGGGGCATCGACGCGCCCGGCCTCAAGCTGCCGGCAGCGCAGCTGAACCAGGTCCGCCATCACGTTGCGCTCGCGCACGGCCTCGCCGTGCAGGCGATCCGTGCGTCCGGGCGCTCCGGTACCCGCGTCGGCGCAGCCGAGAACATCGCGGCCTGTGTGCCGGCGATCGCAACGCCGGAGAATATCCGCGCCGCCGAGATCGCGACGCGCGAGCTCAATGCAGGGTTCCTCGGCGTCGTGCTGGAGGGCAAATACACCGACGGCTTCCTTGCCTATGCCGGCGCGGACGCGCCGAAATTCACGGCTGAGGAGCTGAAGATCATCGGCACGCCGAACGATTTCGTCGGGTTGAACATCTACGCGCCGCAGTTCTACGTCACCGCGTCCGATCGCGCGCCGGGCTTCAACGTGCTGCCGTTCCCGACCTCGTTCCCGCACATGAATTCGGAATGGTTGCGGGTCGGCCCCGAGGTGATCTACTGGGCGCCGCGCATTGCCGCAAAAATCTGGAACATCGAGAACATCTATATCAGCGAGAACGGCACCTCGTCGGAAGACAGGATCCACGCCGATGGCCAGGTCTACGATCTCGACCGCATCATGTTCCTGCGCAACTACCTGACCCAGATGCAGCGCGCCATCACCGAGGGTGTGCCGATCCGCGGCTATTTCCTCTGGAGCCTGATGGACAATTTTGAATGGATTTTTGGATATGGCAAACGCTTCGGCCTCTACCGGGTGGATTTCGAGACGCAGGCGAGGGTGCCGAAGCTGAGCGCCGCGTTCTATCGGGATGTGATCGCGCGGAACGCGATCGGGGTGTGAGGCCGTCCGCTACGGATCCAGTTCCGTATCCCAGTAGAGATAGTCCAGCCAGCTGTCGTGAAGGTAGTTCGGCGGAAACAGGCGGCCGTTGCGGTGGAGCTGGTGCACGGTCGGCGCGAAGGCGTGCTGGCGCGGAAACATCTTGGCCTGCACCGGCGTGAGATTGCCTTTGCGGAGGTTACAGGGCGAGCACGCCGCGACCACGTTTTCCCAGGTGGTCTGGCCGCCTTTGCTGCGCGGGATGATGTGATCGAAGGTGAGGTCTTCGGGCGAGCCGCAATATTGGCAGGCAAAACGATCGCGCAGGAAGACGTTGAACCGGGTGAAGGCGGGGTGCGTGGTCGGCTTGACGAAGGATTTGAGCGAGACCACGCTCGGCAGCTGCATTTGCAGCGTGGGACTGTGAACCGCCTGATCGTAATGAGCGACGATGTTGACGCGATCGAGGAACACCGCCTTGATCGCGTCTTGCCACGACCACAGAGACAGTGGGTAGTAACTCAGCGGCCGGAAGTCCGCGTTGAGGACCAGCACCGGCCAACTGCCTTGCGAGACATGTGCGTTCAAGTAACGCTCCTGGCCTCCAATATACGCTGCGAAGCAGCATGTATTGACATACTACATGCAGCGTGACGGGATTGTGAAGCCCGTTGAGCGACTTATTCAGGCGCAAGCAATACGGCGGCGGGGTGGCAGAAGCTCAAAAACGCCGCGATTTGGGGAGGCCGTGCCCCGGAATGATGGGCTGGGCTACTCCTGCACCCGCTCCAGCTTCTGCAAGCACCGCGTCGCGCGGACCGCGGCCGGCATCTCCTCGTCCGGAAAGCTCGTCTTCCAGTCGGTGACGCCGACTTCGCCGACATAGATGTCGCCCTTCGAATCCAGCGCGATGCCGTGTGGTGCCAGAAACTTTCCGCTGGCGACACCCGGGCCTTCCTCGCCGCCGAGCCGCGCGATGCGCTTGCCCTGCGCGTCCACGATTGACAGCCGCGGGCCGAGATTGGGCACCTTGCGGTTGACGGCCAGGCCGGGGCCGAGCTCGCCGATGACGAAGGTCGGGCTCTTGCCCCCGCCGCAACAGCACAGCGCACAAGGGCGGTGCAGATTGTTCCACTGTGTCTCGTATTTGCCCTCGCCGTTGAACACCTGCACGCGATGGTTCTCGCGGTCGGCGACATAGACCCAGCCGTCGGAATCGGTGGCGATGTTGTGCACGATGTTGAACTGGCCGGGATCGGTCCCGGGCTCGCCCCAGCTTTTGATCAGCTTGCCGTCGGGCGTGAATTTGTGCACGCGCGCATTGCCATAGCCGTCGGAGACGTAGATCTCGCCCTTCGGCGACAAAGCGGTGTGGGTGCAGCGGTGGAACGGCTCGCCGCTCATGAACGGGGTTGGCTTCTTCGGGATGCCGATCGTCAGCAGCACTTTGCCGTCGGTCGTGCATTTGCGCACGGTGTGGTCGCCGTCATCGGTGCAATAGAGATTGTCGTCGGCGTCGATGTGCAGGCCGTGGGCGCGGGAGAACAGGCCTTCGCCAAAGCTGCGCAGGAAATTGCCCTCGCGATCCAGCACCACCATCGGATGGGCGCCGCGGTTGAAGACGTAGACGCGGTCGTGGCTATCGACCGCCACCGAGGCGACGTCGGTGAGCTGCCAGCCATCGGGAAGCTTTGCGAAATTTTCGACGACGCGGTAGCGGTGTTCGCCGGTGCCGAGAATGGCTGGCATGTGTGGTCCCCTCTTCAGTTGCCTCTTTGCTCGTTTGCAGCCGCGGTCCGTGGCAAAATCCCTTCCTCGATCGCCTTGATCTGCAGCGCGAGGAATTTCGAGTTGATCCGGCACTGCGCGAGGCTGCCGGCGATGAACCACAGGCCGGGTTGCCCAGTGCGCGCATACATGTTGCGCAGCTCAAATCCGTCGCCAAAGCCCCAGACCGGGCCGACGCGGTCGGCGACGCCGTGGCCGAATAGCCTTCGCACGAGGTATTCCTGCGGCTTGTAGCCGGTCGAGAGCACGATGAGATCGGCGGCGATGGTCGTGCCGTCCTTCATCCGCGCGCCATTGGCCGCGAAGCCGTCGATGTCCTCGAACTGCTTCAGCATGATCGCGCCTTCGACGATCAGGTTGGAGCAGCCGACGTTGAAATAATAGCCGCCGCCACGGGTGAGGTATTTGAACTGCCAGCCGGTACCGGCCTCGCCGAAGTCGAGCTTGAAGCCGACGCGACGGAGGCCATCGAGTAGCTCCTTGTCGAGTTCCTTCGACTGCTCGGTCAGCATCACATGCGTCTTCTTTGCCAGCGGCGTCGGCATCGAGGTCGCGATCAGATCGTTGTCCTCGAGCGTACCCTCATTGTAGGTCGCGTAAGCGAGCTGCGCCGACGGCTCGATATTGGTGACCAGCGTCGGTGAACGCTGCACCAGCGTCACCCCGGCGCCGCTGGAATGGAGGTCTTGCGCGATGTCGTGACCGCTATTGCCGGTGCCGATGACGATCGCGCGCTTGCCTTGCCAATTCTCGCCGTCCTCATAGCGGCTGGAATGCAGCAGCGTGCCCTTGAAACGATCCAGCGTCGGAATGTCAGGCACGTTGGCAATGCCGCTGACGCCGGTCCCCATCACGACATGACGCGGATGCATCGTGCGCTTGCTGCCGTCGGCGCGGCGCAGCGTCACCGTCCAGTGGCCCTTGGCCTCGTCGTAAGTGCCGCCTTCGAACTCTGTGCCGGTCCAGAAGTTCAACTCCATCGCGTCGACGTAAGCTTCGAACCAGTTCGCGAGCTTGTCCTTGGGGATGTAGGTCGGCCAGTTCGGCGGGAACGGCATGTAGGGCATGTGGTTGACCTGCACCTGGTTGTGCAGGGTGAGGGCGTGATAGCGCTTGCGCCAGTTGTCGCCGATCCGCGCCGCGCGATCGACGATCAGCGTGTCGATCTGCAGCTGCTTCAGCCGTGCTGCGATCGCAAGCCCGGCCTGGCCGCCGCCGACCACCAGCACGGCGGGATCGCGATCGGCATAGTCGAGCGAGGCGTTGCGCAGGTCGAGCCAGTTCGGTCCGCGGAAATCGCGCGAATAGGCCTGGCCGCGCGGGCGCGTGGTGCCGAGCTGTTCCTCAAAACCCTTGAGCTCGTCGAGCGCAGTCAGCAGCGTCCACGCTTTCAGACGGTCGCCGTCAGCGGCATCCGGTACGAGCCGCACGATGCCGCTGCCGCGGCCGAGCGCGGTCTCGAAATTGAAGATCGCCTCGATAGTGTTGGTGCCCGCCCGTGTCACCCGGCGCGGCGCCGCGCGGTTCGGGGCAATCTTGAAATGCCGCGGTGTCGCCTTCGGCGCGAGCGCAGTCAGCGCTTGCGCGACGGCATCGCGGCCTGCAAGCGTCTGCAGGTTCCAGCTCAGCGCCAGCACATCGCGCCAAAAACTGTCGGCGAGAAAAAGCCGGTCGAGTGCCGCGCCATCAGGTTTGCCAAGCGCACGCTCGAATCCATCGAGCCAGGCTTGCGCCGAGACGGCGATATCGTTCGTGCGATCCAGCATGCGCGACCTCGTGGCCGTCTTCGCGGCGTTTCCTCTGAAGTCGAACGCTATACTGGATCAGGCTACGTCAAAAGCGCTTTACCCGAGCAGTGAGAGCATGTGGCCCTGCTCAGGCGGAATGCGGCCTTTCAGCGTGTCGAGGTAGACCCGCTGCACCGCCTCGGGCCCGCGGCTCTCGACGACGCTCAGGCATCGCTCCAGCATCGGTGCGAAACCGGACCATCCCGCGCCAAAGCGCTGCTCGATGCCGCCAGGACCCCAATCCTTCGCCCGCTTGCGGATCTGGTCGGGGGCGAAGAACCAGCGCGGCTTTGCGCCGGGCAGTTCGCCTTCATCGGCATCGGTGGCGCGATGTGTCAATCCGACGCGCACCGAGCATTTCATCTGGTCATCAAAATGATGGTGCAGATCGGCGCGCAGCGCGCTGTTGCCGGCCATGTCGACGAAGGCGACCGGCGCATCTGAGGGCAGCGATGTCACGCAGTCATAGGTGACGACCTCGTCATAGCAACCGAGCGAGGTGACGAAGCCGGTATTGCTGGCCGAAGTCAGGCCGATCACCTTGCGGCCGCGGCTGTGCAGGAGATGGCCGAGCCCGAACGCAGTCTTGCTCGAGGCGCTCGAGAGCAGCATGGTGCGCGCGCCGAAGTCATCGTTTTCGGTCAGGAAGTCGTCGACCAGGAATGACAGCATGAACAGCGGCCGCAGCAACGCCTGGTAGTCGCCCTGCCGTCCGGCATAGGCGGGATCGCCGCCGACGCGCGCATAGGCATTGTAGACCGGGGCCACGCCTTGCCGGTGCGCGGCGCCGTCGCGCAAGCCGCGCTTGCTGACATCAGTTGCCTCGATCACGAGATGCGTCGCCATCGGGAAATAGCCGAACAGGCGCTCGCCCACGGGCACGTTCGGATGTTTTGAGGCGATCACCTCGCCAAAGCCCCACACCGGGATGTTGCCAAAGCCCTGCGGCGCGGGAAACAGCTGCCAGTATTTCAGCTCGTGGCCGAGCCCGGCATAGGTGATGTTGTTGGCGGTGAAGGCGAAGCGGTTGACCTTCACTAGCAGCGCACCCTGCGGCAGTGCATCGGCTGCGGGAATCGTGGTTGCGATTGTCTTGCAATTTTCAAAATTGTCGCGCGCAACGATGAAGTCGGTGGCTGTCATGATGTCAGATCCCGGCTTGTGTCCGTGCCGTCATCTCATCGATTACACGCGGGTCGTTTGCAACAGCAACATAGTTTTAAACGTTGTTCGGCGGCTTCACGCCGACAGCACCCCCTCGCGCTTCTTCACCGCGCGGTAATAGCTCCACCACAGATGGGCGGCAGCACCCCGCAACGGGCGCCAGGGCTCGGCGAGCGGCGCCATCTGCTTTTCCGTCGGCCGTGCCTGAAGGCCGAGGCCGATCTTGATGCCCTCCTGCACGGCGAGGTCGCCGGCCGGCCAGGCATCGCCATGGCCGAGGCAAAACAAGAGATAGACGTCGGCCGTCCACGGCCCGATGCCAGGCAGCGAGATCAGCGTGTGATGCGCGGCATCCGCATCCTCCTCAGCGAGCACGTCGAGGTTCAGCCGCTCCGCGATGATTTCGCGCGCAAGATTTTTCAAAGTCTTGATCTTGGCTGCGGACAAGCCGAGCCGGCCCAGCCGGTCGGTGCGGGCACGGCGCACGGCCTCGTGGTCGAACGGATCGAAGGCCGCGGACAGCCGTCCCCAGATCGCCGCAGCACTCGCGGTCGAAAGCTGCTGCCCGCAGACGATATGGGCAAGCCCGGCAAAGCCCGGCTCGCGCCGCCGCAACGCCGGCATGCCCGCGACCGCGAGCACGGGTTTGAGTCGCGGATCGCGCTTGACCAGCGCGTGGACGGCTTCTTCGAGATCGGACTGGGTTTCGAGGTGGATGGTCATGATGGCTCTACTTGTCATGCACAGGCTTGACCCGCGCATCCATCTCCTATCGTAACAGAGTCTTGTCGTAACAGAGCTTTGGCCATGACGAGATCTTGCCAGATGCCGCCACCCGTTTTCCGATTTGCCCCCAGCCCGAACGGCCATTTGCATCTCGGCCACGCCTATTCGGCGCTGCTCAATTTCGACCGCGCGCGCGAAACCGGCGGGCGATTGTTGCTGAGGATCGAGGACATCGACGCGACGCGTTGCCGGCCGGAGTTCGAGACGGCAATTGATGAGGATCTCGCCTGGCTGGGGATCGCCTGGGAGACGCCCGTGCGGCGGCAGTCGGAGCATCTCGCCGATTATCGCGCCGCGCTGGAGAAACTCACCGCGCGCGGCCTCGTCTATCCCGCCTTCGAAAGCCGTGCCGAGATCGCCAGGCTCGTGGCCGCGCGCGAGGCCGACGGGCCATGGCCGCGCGATCCCGACAGTGCACCGCTCTATCCTGGTGACGCGAAAGCGCTGGCGGCGGGCGAGCGCTCGCGTCTGATCGGTGCCGGCGCGCCTTACGCGTTGCGGCTCGACATGACGGCGGCCTGCCAGCGCGTCGCCGGCCTGACCTGGAACGAGTTGGGCGAGGGCCCCGATGGCGAGCGCGGCACGGTCGCCGCGCGGCCCGAGGCGTGGGGCGACGTGATCCTGGCCCGCAAGGAGACGCCGACCAGCTACCATCTGTCCGTGGTGGTCGACGACGCGCTCCAGGGTGTGAGCGAGATCGTGCGCGGCCAGGACCTGTTTCACGCCACCTCGGTCCACCGCCTGCTCCAGGCTTTGCTCGGCCTGCCGGAGCCGGCCTACCGCCACCATCCCCTGATTCGCGATGCCGACGGGCGCAAGCTGTCGAAATCGGACCGCTCGACCGGCCTGCGGGAGTTGCGCGCGGCCGGCGTCACGCGCGCCGGTATCCGCGGATTGGTGGGATTAGGTCAAGTTTCTCTGGGGGTTAGCAAAACGCCGCCGTGACTCCGGGGGTTCCGCCGTGCGATGCTGAGCCGATAGCCCGGGGTTCGAAGGGGATACTTCGAAGGGGATTTATGGCGGCGAAAACGCGCACTACGCGGGCGTCCAGGCGACCGCCTCCGAAGCGGTCCGGGGCGGCCGGCAAGGTGCGCAAGCGCGGCGCTAAGGCGGCCGCACCGGACATGGTCCAAGTCGCGCTGGCCGCCTTTGCCCACGAGGTCCGCACCCCCCTGACCGGGATTCTCGCGATCAGCGACCTGCTGTCGACCTCCGATCTCGGCGAGCGGGAGCGGCGCTGGGCCGACACCATCAAGGCCGGTGCCGAGCATCTGGCGAACCTTGCCACGCTGTTCGTCGACGCCGCCAAGACCGGCAAGGGCGCGGGCGGCAGCACGCTGCGGCAGGATCTGTTCGATCTGCGGGCGCTCGCGCGCAGCACCGGCGATTCGCTTGCCGGCCGCGCCGCCGCCAAGGGGCTCCAGGCCGAGGTCGAGATCTCCGAAAAACTTGCGGGCCTCGTGGTTGGAGATCCCGTCCGCCTCCGCGCCGCACTCGAGAACCTGATCGACAATGCCGTGAAATTCACCGATCAGGGCGGCATAGCGATGTCGGCTACGCCCTGGCGTCCCGCCAAGGGCAAAGCAAGCGGCAGAGCCAAGGATAAGGACAAGCGCCGGGTCGGCGTCGCCTTCTCGGTGTCCGACAGCGGCATCGGCCTGACCATGGCCGAGATCAAGCGGCTGTTCCGCCCGTTCACCCAGGCCAATGTCACCATCGCCTCGCGCTTCGGCGGCGCCGGGCTCGGTCTGTCCTCGGTAAAGCAGTTGGCGCGTGCGATGGGCGGCGACATCACGGTCGCGCCCCGGCGCGGCGGCGGCGCCACCTTCACGCTGACGGTGTCGCTGGATGCGGCGGGCCCCGCGAAGTCACGCAAATCGGGTGGTGATGAGGCGGACGACGCACTTGCGGCGTTGCGCGTGCTCAGCGTCGAGGACAATCCATTCGGCCGTGTCGTGCTCAATACGATTCTGACCGAGCTCGGCCATCATGCCGAGTTCATCGGCCGCGGCGAGGATGCGGTGAACCGGCTCGCGCAAGGCGGCTTCGATGCGGTGCTGATGGATATGGTCCTGCCCGGCATCGACGGTGTCGAGGCGATCCGGCGGATCCGTACGATGCAGACGCCGCTGGCTCAGATCCCGATTATCGGCGTGTCCGGGCGCGGCGAGGACGAAGCGGCGTCGCGCGAGGCCGGCGCCGACGCCTTCCTGGTCAAGCCTGTGTCTCCGCGGGCTTTAGCGACTGCGCTGCTTGAAGCGAAACGCCGTGAGGAAGTCGCGACTTGATGATCGCGGCGTTGAGCTCACCGCCGAAGACGAAGATCGCGGCGATGAAATACAGAAACACCAGCGCGATGATCACCGAGGCCAGTCCCGCATACATCGTCACGTAATTGTTGGCGAAGCGCGCCAGGTATTGTCCGAACACGATGCCCGAGATCAGCGAGGCCACGATGGTGAAGACGATGCCGGGCAGAATCTGGAAAAAGCTGCGCCGTCCCGCCGGCAGCCAGGCATGCAGGATGATCAGCGCCACCACCAGCGCGCCGATGGTGATGCCGTAGCGCAGCCAGGTGAGGATGCTCTCGTTGGATTCGACGAACAGCGGAATGTGGCGCCGCGCCGCCTCGATGAAGAGCGGGCCGAGCACGATCAGGAACGCCATGGCGAGCGCGGTGAAGGCCGCGACCAGCGTATAGCCGATCGATTCCAGCCGCAGCCAGTACCAGCGCCGCATCTCCATCACCGCATAGGCGCGGTTCAGCGCGACCCGCAGCGCCTCGACGCCGTTGGACGCAAAATAGACCGACAGCACCGCGCCGATCGTCAGCACGCCGGTGCGGGTGGTAGTCAGCACGTCGTGGATCTCGCCGGACAGTGAATCCGCCACTTGCTTCGGCCAGACCTCGAGCATCAGCCCGGCCGCCTGGTCGGCGAGTTCCTTGGAGCCGAAGAAGCCGGCCAGCGAGGTCAGCACGATCAGGAACGGAAACAGCGCCATCAGCGTCGACAGCGCGATGTGGCTCGCGATCGCCCAGCCGTCGTCGGCGAGGAACGTGTAGAAGGCGTCCTCCACGACGATATAGATCGTGCGGATGACCTTCACAGCCTGCCCCGGAGCAAGTTTGCTCTCACTCCGCTTGCGGCCCGGATTCGCCTCGCCCCGCTTGCGGGGAGAGGCCGACGCGCGGCGGGTGAGGGGGGCTCTCCGCGGGGACGGTGGCTGCAGGATTCGCGGAGACTCCCCCTCACCCGGAATCCGCGCTGCGCGCGCATTCCAGCCTCTCCCCGCAAGCGGGGAGAGGCGAAGGCAAAGGGCGATGCGCGCAAATCGGAAATCATCCAGCCAGCTTCTGATATTATTGGCCTAAAAGCCAGATTGGGAACGCCATAGCGGAGCGCCGCACACGGTGTTATCACCCCCAAATGGCATCTCTCCTGAGTACTTTCATCCTGCCGGTGGCAGCCGGCGCCGTGGCGATTGTGCTGCTGCTCGGTCTCGTCAACATGATGCGCGGCGGCTCGCCCAACACCTCGCAGAAGCTGATGCGCTGGCGCGTGCTGCTTCAGTTCATCGCGATCGTTATTGCCATGATCGCGGTCTGGGCGATGGGGCGATAGGGCATGATCCGGAAAAGTGCGAAGCGGTTTTCCGACAAGATCATGCCCTAAGAATAAGGAGACTTTCATGGTCGTGCTCAACCGCATCTATACTAAGACCGGTGACGACGGCACGACAGCGCTCGGAACCGGCGAGCGCCGTCCAAAATACGATCTGCGCATCGCAGCCTACGGCACGGTCGACGAGACCAATGCCGCGATTGGCGTGGTGCGCCTTCACACCAGGGATGCGCAGGAGCTCGATGCGATGCTCGGCCGGATCCAGAACGATCTGTTCGATCTCGGTGCCGACCTTGCGGTGCCCGAACGGGAGGGCAAGGAAACTAAAAAGACGGAACGGTTGCGGGTGGTGGCAAGTCAGGTCGAGCGGCTCGAGCGCGACATCGACGCTCTCAACGACAAGCTCGCACCCCTTACGTCCTTCGTGCTGCCGGGCGGCACGCCGGCCGCCGCCTACCTCCATGTCGCCCGCACGATTTGCCGCAGGGCGGAACGCGTGATGGTGGAACTGGCGGCTCAGCCGGGGGAGCCGGTCGGTGCAGCTGGCATCCAATATATGAACCGCCTGTCGGACTTTCTGTTCGTGGCCAGCCGCGCGGCTAACCATAATGGCGCCGGTGACGTGCTCTGGGTTCCGGGCCAGAACCGCTGACCCATTGAGATCAGCATTTCTAAGGTCTAAAATTGGGCCCTGTCGCGCGTTGACCGGGCCGGATCAGGCCTTTAGGTTCCGCGCCAGTTGAATAGCCCCCTCCCAAATTGAGTGAAAGAGGATCGATGAAGGTCTTGGTGCCGGTAAAGCGGGTGGTCGATTACAACGTCAAGGTCCGCGTCAAGAGCGATGGATCGGGCGTTGAACTCGCCAACGTGAAGATGTCGATGAACCCCTTCGACGAGATCGCGGTCGAGGAAGCGCTGCGCCTGAAGGAAGCCGGCAAGGCGACCGAAGTCGTGGTGGTCTCCATCGGACCGGCGCAGGCGTCGGAGACGATCCGCACCGGTCTCGCCATGGGCGCCGATCGCGGCATCCTGGTGAAGGCCGACGGCATCGTCGAGCCGCTCGCCGTCGCCAAGATCCTGAAGAAGGTTGCCGAAGAAGAGCAGCCTGGCCTGATCATCCTCGGCAAGCAGGCGATCGATGACGACAGCAATCAGACCGGC
>NZ_VSSS01000084.1 GCF_008123425.1 Bradyrhizobium rifense | reverse complement strand
CCTGGCCAAAAGCCCATACATACATGATTGGTGGCGTCTGCGGCGATGTCCTCCAGCACAGCACCAAAATTTTAAATCCGATTCACATGTGTTGTGGCCGGAACCGAAAGCATCGGGATAATTCGGCAAACCGGGCTGGTGAAGGCATTTCATTCCGCAGTTATTTAAACCCGGAAGCGTGAGGGGCCGTTGTGTCAGGACAGCGGCCCTTTGCTTTGGCGCTGCTTGGCCACGCAAAACGGGACCCGTGGCCCAACTAGACAAAAGCCCAGCCTGAGCCTAGGAAAAACAGGCAACCGGACGGCTAGCTTCCGTGCATTGGTATAGATTTTTGCGGTGGGAACGGAGTATCTGCAATGAAGGACAGGCAGGTCCAGGTGGAAAAGCTACGCATGGACGCGGCAGAGTGCGCCTTGATCCGGGACCTGGCGACCGATCCGAAGAAGCAACTATTCATCCGGCTCGCAGATCGACTGAGCCTGCTCGCCGCCGAGGCGGAGCGTGCGGTTGCCGAGGTATCGAAGCGCAAGGAATGACCGGTTGCTGTGCGGACTTTCGAACCGCTCGTTTGAGTGCCGGTGCTGGCGGTAGCCTGATTTGAAAAATGGCCCCAGCCCCAGACAGTGGGGGACGATGGAGCTGGGGCCCAATAGGGGTCACCCTTGGGAAGGGCATCAGGAAAACTTGGTGTCCGTCAAAGTGTTCCTGTCATTTGGGGAACGGTACCCTGACTGCCTGAGTTTATAGGCGGGGCGGACATGGAGACCGCCCATGTGGACCCTCCTGATACTTGCCGGAACCGTGTTGATGATGGTCGTCATCACTCTCGGTCTCTTTAAAGCCGCCGGGCTCAAGCGAGTTGAAGATCTCGTCCCCGCACGTGAGAGCGCAGACGAATGGGATCGCATCCGCCGCGAGGAGTAAGGGCGCCTCAAATGATTGGAGGCGACGACATCGCGGAGCCAAAGAGGCGCGGTCAACTCTCGGACTGCCGCGGTCTGCGAGACCCATCCTGATCGCCCTTGGGATGGCCCGCGCGCCTGCAACTGTGGCGGCACCGGCGCGCCCTACCCGGCCTGCAACGTCCCGGCCGAGGGCGGGACGCCCCGGATGCCCGACGGCTACCGGGTCGAGGTGGACAGGACGGCTGGCGACACTGAGGGGTAGTCGCGATTCGCAATTCCGAGCCTCCACGACTATCTTCAAAGGTGTCAGTAAGCGTGGAGTTTTGACTGCCAAGAAACTGAGGAGATAGAACTATGCCCATTCTGCTTGTTTCGATCTTGGCACTTTTACCGAGAAAGGAAAGTCGTTCGGCGTGGCGCTCGCCCAGCGTTCGTAAGTCGTACTATGCGGCCGGTAGAACGAACTATTGATTTCGACAGCGTTTAATATCGAGGCATAGCTCGTCAACCGCCGATCCGCTCGCGGCAAGCTGACGGCACATTCCATCCTGCCGTTCCTAGCCAGAGCCTGTTGCTAGACATACTTCTTTGCTCATTCCGAGCGTCGATCAAGATTGCCGAGACGAGCGTCCGGCGATCCCCAACCGGGCCAGGAGATCGCGATCGATTTTTTGACTGACCTGTTCATTGGGCAGGCTTCTTGTCCGGGCGCCATCGCAAAATGGAAGTCCCGTGACGGAAGCGACCGCCGGTGAAATGATCGTACGACACTTCGACGACGTATTTGGGCTTCACCGCTTGCCATTCGGACGACCGCTTCGTGGACCAACGGCTCGGACCGCCGGGGGCGTTTCCCGTGAAGCTCCGGGCTTGCCTTTCGGTCTCGAGTTTGTCGGTCAGGGCCAACTTGTCCTTGGTTTTGATGCCAGACGAAAATCCGACGTGAAGAAGCAGACCATCATCGTCGTAGAGCCCAAGCAGGACAGATCCGACGACGTTGCGTCCCACCTGGCGCTTCTCTCCGTAACGGAAGCCACCGATGACGCAGTCCGCGCTGCGATATCGCTTGATCTTCTGCATGCCTTCGCGGTTATCGGCCTGATAAGGAAGATTGAGACGCTTTGCGATCACCCCGTCGCTTCCGCCGCCGGCGGATGCCAGCCAGCGCTCGGCGTCCTTTCGCTTCGCACTCGCCGGGGACAGTCGGAAGAGATTTCTCGCGGAAAAGCATCTCGCAGCAAACTTCTCGAGAAGCGGCCGCCGTTCGGCAAGCGGGCGGACTGCGAGGTCGGCCTTGCCCCGCTTCGGCAGGTCGAACGCCAGGAACACGGCGGGCGTCGATTCCGCCAATTTACTTACGCGGCTTGCCGCGGGATGGATGCGCTGCAATAGATCATCGAACGAAAATCGGCCGGCCACCGGAACGACGAGCTCGCCATCGAGGATGAAGTTCTTTTCGCCTAAGGCGAGGGCGCCCGCAACGACTTCCGGAAAATATCGATCCAGCTTGTGTCCGGACTTCGAATATAGGTCAACCGCATCGGCATCGCGGACTAACAGACATCGGAAACCATCCCATTTCGGCTCGTACTGCCATTGCTCGCCGATAGGGATGGTATCGACCGAGCGGGCTTCCATGGCTTCGATGCACTTACGGATCTTCGTCACGCGGCCCTTCGCTTGCGACGGGGATGGGCCGTAGCGCGCTTCCTGCCCTTTGTCGCTTTTCCGACACGCTTGCGACCCAGACTTTGCTTCAGAGCATCCATTAGGTCGATGACGTTGCTTTCCTCTTCCTTTTCTTCGGGCACCTCGATCGTCTTGCCGGCTGCCTTGCGCTTTACGAGCGCCTTCAGAGCGTTCTCGTATTTGTCCTTGAACTTGTGCGGATCGAATTTGGATGCCTTGGTGTCGAGAATGTGCGCTGCCAAGTCGACCATGTCCTTCGAGACCCGAGGGCTCGGTATGTCGTCGAAATAGTCGTCCTCATCGCGAAGTTCATAGGGATATCGCAAGGTCGTCCCAAGCAATCCCTTCCCCAGTGGCTTCAGCGCGATGACATGTTCCCTGTTGGAAAGCACGACGCGGGCCAGAGCGACTTTGTCTTTGCGCTTCATGGCATCGCGGATGACGACGAACGCGTCGGCACCCGCCTTGCCGTTCGGCACGACGTAGTACGGCTTGTCGAGATATCGCTCATCGATATCCTCGGCCGGGACGAAATCGTCGATCTCGATGGTGTGGGTGCTCTCGAGTTTTACGGCATCGAGTTCGTTCTCGTCGATTTCGACGTAGCGGCCTTTCGAGAGTTCGTAGCCCCTGCCCTTGCGCCCTTTGTCGACAACGCGACCCGACTGCTCATCGACCATCTGCTGTTTCAGGCGGTGGCCAGTCTTGGTGTTGATCTGATGGAAATGGGTTTTTTCGGCTTGGGTGGAAGCCGGATAGAGGGCGATTGGGCAGGTCACGAGCGATAGTTTGAGCGAGCCCTTCCAATAGGCGCGAGGCGCCATTCCGATCCTCCACGGTTTGAGGAACTTTAACCGGCGCGGGAACTTTCTGTTCCAACAATCGAGGTAAGGCGATGGCGAAGAAGCTGCTCGCGAGGTACCGCGCGAAACGCGATTTTTCCAAAACGGATGAGCCCAGCGGGCAGGCGAAAGTCGGTACGTCGAAGGCCCTGCGGTTCGTGATCCAGAAGCACGCGGCTTCACACCTACATTATGATTTGAGGCTTGAACTCGACGGTGTCTTCAAGTCCTGGGCCGTGACCAAGGGCCCTTCCCTAGACCCCCATGACAAGAGGTTGGCCGTCGAGGTCGAGGACCATCCTCTGGACTATGGCGACTTCGAGGGGACAATTCCCAAGGGGCAATATGGCGGGGGCACCGTCATGGTCTGGGACCGCGGTTTCTGGGACTGCGAAGACCCTGCGCATGCCTACTCCAAGGGAAAACTGGACTTCAATCTTGAGGGAGAAAAACTTCATGGTGGCTGGATTTTGACCCGTATGCGGCCGCGGGAGGGAGAGAAGCGGACGAACTGGCTTCTAATCAAGCACCGCGATGCATTCGCCCAAGAGGGAAAGAAAAACCGCATCCTGGAGGAGGACCTGTCGGTGGCCTCGGGCCGATCGATGGACGAGATCACGGCGGGCAAAGGCCGAAAGCCCAAGCTCTTCGTCACGGCGAAAAAGTCGCGCGCAAAGATCGACGCAGATCGGAAGTTGCGTCGGGCCGCCGCAAGCAAAGCCTCAGTGAAAAAACGATCTTTCGCTCCCGGGCAGCGAGCGAAGAAATCTCGAACGAGAAAGTCTCTTAGGCCGGAGAATGAAGAGAGCGAGCAGCATCGCGATCGAGGCCTGCCTGCGTTCATTGCGCCCCAGCTGTGCAACTCCGTCGAGCGCCCCCCCAGCAATGGTGAGTGGGTGCACGAAATTAAGTTTGATGGTTACCGCATTCAGATGCGGGTCGAGGACGGGCACGTCACATTGAAGACCCGAAAGGGTCTGGATTGGACGGGGAAGTTCGATGCAATCGCAAGGGCGGCCAAGGCGCTCCCAGATTGCATCTTGGATGGCGAAATCGTTGCCCTAGACCACCACGGGTCGCCTGACTTTGCCGGATTGCAGGCCGCACTGTCGGAGAAGAAGACCGAAGATCTGATCTTCTATGCGTTCGACCTTCTATTTCTCGGGACTCAAGATCTGCGCCGGCAGCCTCTCCTCGACCGCAAGCAGTCGTTGAAGCGGTTGATCGAAAAGGTCTACAGCAAAAGCCATGTCGAAATCCGCTTCGTCGAACATTTCGAAAGCGGGGGCGATGCTGTCCTCAAATCCGCTTGCCGGATGTCCCTCGAGGGTATTGTCTCGAAGCAAGCCGACGCGCCGTATGTTTCGGGACGCACCGAATCCTGGGCCAAAGCAAAGTGCCGCGCCGGGCACGAGGTCGTCATCGGCGGCTGGAACAGCAACGGCGGCCAATTCAGGTCGCTGATGGCCGGTGTGTATCGTGGAGACCATCTGGTCTATGTCGGCAACGTAGGAACGGGCTTTGCCGCCGACAAGGTTTCGCGGCTGATGCCAAGGCTCAAGGCCGCTGCGTCTGAGACAAATCCGTTCGGAGGCGCCAATGCGCCTCGCAAGAAGGCCGGAATGCATTGGCTCAAGCCGGAGCTGGTCGCTGAGATCGAGTTCGCGGGCTTCACGGGTGCTGGCATGATCCGGCAGGCCGCTTTCAAGGGACTGCGACAGGACAAGCCGGCCAAAGAGGTCGAGGCCGAAACGCCTGTGCGGGCGGACAAGGCTCAGATTGCGGATCCAGCTTCTTCACCCGGCGCCAAGCGGCCTGGCGGATCCGTTGGCGTTTCCGACGGGGTCGTGATGGGGGTACCTTTGAGCCGTCCCGACAAGGTTCTTTGGCCCGACGATGGCGAGGGAGCGATTAGCAAACTCGATCTCGCCAAGTATTTCGAGAGCGTGGGAGCCTGGATGATCGGGCACCTCAAGGGGCGACCTTGTTCGATTATAAGGGCACCGGACGGCATCGAGGGACAGCGCTTCTTCCAAAGACATTCGATGAAAGGTGGCTCCAATCTCCTTGAAGAAGTCTGGGTCTCGGGCGACCGCAAGCCATACGTCCAGATCGACCGCATCGAGGGATTGGCCGCCGTCGCGCAAAGCGCCGGCGTCGAGCTTCACCCGTGGAACAACCAGCCTGGCGAGCCCGCCCTGCCCGGCCGTCTGGTCTTCGACCTCGATCCGGCGCCGGATGTTGAATTTGACGCCGTGATCGAAGCAGCCAGGGAAATGCGGGATCGACTTGCCGCGCTCGGACTCGTGTCATTTTGCAAGACTACCGGCGGCAAGGGGCTGCATGTCGTGACCCCGCTCGCGCGCCCGAAAAAAGGCCAGAAGCTCGACTGGCCTACAGCAAAGCAGTTCGCACGCGACGTCTGCAGCCAGATGGCAAGCGACAGCCCCGATCGATACCTGATCAACATGAGTAAGGCGAAACGAACCGGCAAGATATTCCTCGACTATCTTCGAAACGATCAATTTTCGACGGCCGTAGCGCCACTCTCTCCGCGCGGTCGGCCACATGGGCCAGTCTCAATGCCGATCACTTGGTCGCAGGTCAAAAACGGTTTGGATCCGCTGCAGTTCACAATCCATGCGGTCCCCCGATTGCTCCGGAGGTCAAAAGCCTGGTCCGATTATTGTCAGGCCGAGCGTCCGCCATTGGAAGCGATTGCAAGGCTGCGGAAGCAACGGCAGCCCGTACGGGCGGCTTGACGCATATCCGAGTTATGGCGGCTCCCGAAGCCTTCGCGCCAGGGGAAGGGCTATTGCGCAAGAAGCCGCCATGGCCCAGAAGGCCTGCGCGTTGAAGATGCCGTACAAATATCCCGACGCTTGGTCATGATCGCCGACACGATGCCGAGCGCGCCGGTTCCATTAGAGCACACGCTAATCAAGGTAGCTTGGCATGCTTGTCATGACCTCCAATGCAAGGCGCCGACACCTGCAGAGAGCGTAGCAGGGCCCGCTAGAATGGATCGCGCAATTGGCCATGGGCCAAGCAGAAGGTTTTCGATGACCCGTTGTCGCCTCCCACCACCTCAAGCTGACAGAGAGCCTGCTAGAGCCGGCTTCTGGATACGCACCTAGCCCGACTCTAGGAACGGTCCTGCGGTCGGCCCGTTGCCAGCCTGTGGCAAAGGGAGCAACAAATGGCGGATCAGGCACGGCGTGGAGTGCTGAAAGGCGCAGCCGCGGTAGGCGCATTGGCCGCCGTCGGATCGGCGGCGGCACAGGTACGTTCGAACAGCGGACCAAAGGAGCTCGAGGGCAAACCGGTGCCCGAGGCGCCGGCGGGAGCGTAGCGCCGGCCCGATCCGGCCTGGTCGCGGCTCCATGCTCCGAGACAAGATCGTCGTCGTGACCGGCGCCGCGCGCGGCATAGGCCGAGCGATTGCTGTCGAAATGGCGGCCAATGGCGCCGACATCGTGGCCATCGATATTGCGGGCGAGGTTTCTCCTACATCAAATGCCGTGCCGGCCTCCCAAGAAGAGCTCGACGAGACGGTCCGCATGATCAAGTCGTTCGGCAGCAAGGGCGAGAGTATCAAGGCCGACATTCGCGACATCGCGGCCTGGCGTCACAAGCTGATCGCATGGAGCGAGATTACGGCAGGATCGACGTCGTGGTAGCCAACGCGGCCATTCAGCGCTGGATGCCGCTCCTCGATATGGAGGACACGGACTGGCGGGACGTCATCGACAACAATCTCAACGGCACCGCCAACACCGTCCGCGCGTTCGCGCCCAAGATGGTCGCACGTAAGAAGGGCCGTTTCATCCTCCTCTCTTCCATGCAGGGCAAGCACGGCACCAAGGACGCCTCGAGCTATTCCGCATCCAAATGGGGTATTCTCGGCCTGACGAAGTCCGCGGCGATGGAGCTCGGCGAATACAACATCACCGTGAACGCGCTCATCCCCGGCCTCGTCGACACCGCCCTCACCCGATACGAGAAGCGTGTCAGCGAGTCCTTCGGCGAACAAGGCAAGGTCGGCTGGCTCCAGCCGGACGACATCTCGCCGGCTGCGGTCTTCCTCGCATCCGACTCCGCCAAATGGTGACGGGCGCCGAGTACGAGGTCACAGGCGGCGACAGCGCCAAAGACATCTGACGAAAGGCAATGCAATGAGGAGGAAACACTCCAGCGCTGGGACGGCCAAACGTTTAGTTGGCGAGGTGGCCGGAGATGGCAGACTGGCCGACGAAGGATCGCGCCAGGCCGCCATGGGCACTTCGGCAAAGATCGACGAGCCGCCCCTACAGGATACGGTAATGGAGAGAGGTCGCTCTGCCCAAGGTGATGAACAAAGGTTCGGTGCGCTGCTCGGGAGAGCAGCATTGAAGACGTGGGCCGATCTCCCGCGCGACGCGCAAGGAGCGTCTGTTCGCCGCCGCCATAGACGACGGCGTCATTGCCAACGACCTCGCCGAGTTTCTGCACGATCGCCACCCCAAGACGGCCCACCCCCCGAGACCGACACGCTTCGCTTGAGCAAACGAAGAGCCGCGCGGCATACGGCGGGGCGCGACGCTCAGAAAGAAAGCAAAGCACGAGTGCTTTAAAACGTTGAGTTCAGCACCGGAGCGAAGCGGCGAGAGGATTTCTTGGGGGCCTGACGAGAGCGTTCGGCGACCCCAATTAAAGGCAAAACCGAGGGATTATAGAAGAGCTTTCCCCCATCCAAACAACACCAGCCTACCAAAACTGCCCACGACGCCAGCTAGGAAGACAAATCATGGGAATCGCGAAATATGAGATAATTGGAAGAGACGGCGCGTGGCGCATACGCCACGACGGCAAGGCGGAGAATGAATACGCCACGAAGGAAGCTGCGTTCGAGGCCGCAGTTGCGGCCGCTTCAATCGCGCTACGTGAGGGCCATGACGTCACGGTGACCGCTCCCTCTAGCGAGACAGCGACCGGAGCGCCCCCGAAGTAGGGATTCGTCGAGGTCCGAGCGGGTTAAGTGCTCGCAGCGCGCAACAGCGATGCCTCAGGCCCCGACGGGGCGTCGGCACGCTCCGTTGGCAAAGGCCAAGGTGGCAACGGCGGCAAGCCAAGGACTTCACGCACAGGGCCGAACGAACGTCTATGGGCAGCGCATGCGCCTAGCCTGGACAGAGCGGCATAGTGGGCGCGTACGGGATAGCCCTTGTGGTCGGCGAAGCCGTAGCCGGGATGACGCATGTCAAGCGTTCGCATCAGCGCATCGCGCGAAACCTTCGCCAAAATAGAGGCGGCAGCGATGCTTGCGGATTTGGTGTCGCCCTTGATTATCGCCTGCTGCGGGATCGCGATGTCTTTCAAGCGTTTCGCGTCGATCAAAAGATGCTGCGGAGTGACTTCCAGCCCTTCAACAGCCCGCCGCATGGCAAGGATGCCCGCCCAGTAGATGTTGATGGTGTCGATCTCCTCTACCTCAACAAACGCGACAGACCATGAGGCCGCCTTTTCCTTGATCTCTTTCGCGAGAGACTCGCGCGAATTTGCGTCCAGCTTTTTTGAATCGTCGATTCCAAATATGCGCGTGCCGGGCTTCAATATCACTGCGGCAGCCGCGACTGGCCCCGCGAGCGGACTCATGCCAGCCTCATCGACGCCCGCGATAGCTTCCTGGCCTTCTTGCCAGAGACGTGTTTCAAAGCGGAGCATCTTGCGAAGCCGCTGACCTTCGGACCGATTTTCAAAGCGCCGCTTTTCGATCATCGCCAAGATACCCCGTGCTCCCGCGCGGCTGTCAGCGCGCAGGATTTCTTCGAGGCTTGCCTCAAGGGGCCTGCCCTCTATGACATAGCGTTGACGTAGTTCTTCCAGTGAATATCGGGTCACGGCAGCCTCGATGCGGGGACTGGCGGATGTGTCGCCAAGCTTTGTGGCGAATGTCTGAACTCACTGTCAAAAAATGGAACCAGGCGCCCGCCTCTCGACGGAAATAAAAAACGCCCCGCACGCGGGGCGTTTTCTAACTCACACGAAAGGGTCAGGCTGCTTCAGCCTCCTGATTGATCGCCGTCTTTGCGATTTCGGTCAGAGCCTCGTCGGTCGCCTCTTCCTCTTCCTCTTCGAGGGTTCTACGAGCGATCTACCGTTTCGAAGAACCCTGCTCATGCTGGCTGTCGCGATATCTTTTTTGATCTCCCGGCGCGCACACGTTGTGCACTCGCCGCCTCCTAACCAATTGAAAGACTTGAAGTCTCGCTCCCATCCATGATGGGACTGACTCATACACCCGACATGCAGTCCTCCGAGCGGTCGGAGCTAGTCGTGTGAAACGGCTCCGCCCCAAGGTTCGCTAACCGCAACAGTTTCGCGCCAGAAACAATCTCGACAAAGCAGAACGAACGTAATCGACGGTATCAATAGATGATCATCTGAGCGGTAGAATCCGCGATATCAGCGTCCCGAGCCGCAGGTTACGCGGCGCGGCTCTTCGCGAGAAAGCTGTCGGCAGCGCTGCGCAGCGCGGCCGACTTGCCAGCTGGGCCCCTCTAGGGTGACCAGCACCTGACGCCGGTCTGGCTCGCTACCTGATCGACGCGACGATGCCTGCGCCCATTCGATCATGAGGCCTTCTTCCGGCTAGATTCGCTATGATCGAAGTCATGCCGCGCAATACGAACACGCAGACGCCAAAGCCCGACTTGACGGGCAAATTCATTACCTCGCGCCAATGGATCGTCCACCCGCGAGACTGAAGGCGCGCTCGCGTCGCTACACAATTGGACTTCACGAAGCCTAAGGTGCCAGAGGCCGCGCGCCGAGAGGTGAAAGTCCAACTCGGCCGGGTTGCTTGGTGTCGAGATCAGAGCGCAACACCAACATCAGCCGGCAGCGGACTACTTCCCTTGACCATCCAGCCAGCCCGCAGTATGCGTTCACACTTATGAACGAGATGATTGATGTCGGATAGCACACAAGGCGCGGTGAAGTCCGCCGACCGAGTCCTCGATCTTCTCGAACTGTTGGCTCGTGCCGGCCGAGAAATGGCGCACAACGAAATCGGGGAGGCCCTTCAGATTCCGAAGAGCAGCCTGACCCAGCTGCTGCGCAACCTGATTGCGCGGGGTTACGTCGAAGTCACGCCAAGCGGTCGGGGTTACAGGCTGGGCCCCACCTTGCTGAGCCTGTCTCAGAGCGCGGGTCAGGCGCGGGACCTCATGGCCCAAGCAGAGGCATTCCTGGCAGATATCACGCGGGAGGCCGGCGAGAGCAGCGCCCTCAATCAGCTGAAGGGCGACGAGGCCGAAGTCGTGGCGACGGTCCTCGGACCGGCCAGACTGGTCACCCATATGCGCCTTGGCGATCTCGCACCGCTTTATGCCACGTCCGGCGGAAAGGCGATCCTTGCCTATATGCCGTCCGATTTCCAAAAAGAGTATTTCGGGCGGGTGCGATTCAACGCTGCCACGCCGGCAACGCTCAGATCGGTATCGGCGCTGCGCAAGCAGCTCAGCGCTATCAGGGAAACCGGGTTCGCCTATTCGCACGAGGAATGGACGCCCGGAATCATTGGCATCGCCGTGCCGGTTCTGGATGCCGGCAACGCTCCGGTAGGCGCCATCAACGTCGCGGTTCCGGCAGCGCGGTTCAGCCCTGGCGTAAAGGCCAAGGCAGAAGCGGCTCTCAAACGCGTGACGGACGACCTGCGTCGTCATCTCCTGCCGAAGCGGACTGCCTAGACCGTTCGACCTCCCAAAGCAGTTGACGCAGGCCGCCCCAGCGTGCGTATTTGTGAACGCGTTTTTATATAGGAACACGCGGGAGCCAAACGATGGGCGGCATGCACGACAGAACAGACCTTTTGCCGGAAGAGAACGCTGTCAGGGATGAGCGGCTGATCCGCGAGCTGCTACAGAACTGGGTCGTCTGGCGCGATGCCGGTGACTGGGAACGGTTCCGCACGGTCTGGCACAAGGACGGTCGGATGATGGCCACCTGGACGCAAGGCACGGGGGACGAATTCATCGCGATCAGTAAGGAGGGCTGGGTCAAGGGTGTCAGCATCCTGCATTTCCTTGGCGGTATCGCGGTCGATCTCGCAGGCGAACGGGCCATATCCCAAACCAAGATGACGATCTCCCAGCGTGCCGAGGTCGAAGGCGTGCTGGCCGACGTTCTCTGCACCGGACGGTTCTATGACTTCCTCGAGAAGCGCGAAGGGAAGTGGGGCATCGTTCTGCGCCAGCCGATCTACGAGAAAGATCGCATGGACCCGGTCACCCCCGGTGCAGTGCCTCAGCTCGACCGTGCGCTGCTGGAGCAGTTCCCAGCAGGCTATCGGCACCTCGCCTATTTGCAGACGCGTATTGGCTACACGGTGAAGAAGGACATGCCTGGCCTCAAGGGGCCGGAGGTCGAAGCTCTGTACGCCAGGGGTGCGGCGTGGCTGCGCGGCGCAGCCGCGTAGCAGGTGATCGATCCATTGGCCCTCTGGCCAGTTGACTCCCGCTAGTTCATGTCTATAAACATGTTCATATCAGAGAACAAAATAAACGGGAGGGAGCTGATGGCTCTCAAAGGCAGAGCGTTCATGGCGGTGTGGCATGACATCGCCGAAGCGGGCGAAGCCGAATACAACAATTGGCATACGCGCCAGCACATGCCGGAGCGCCTCGGGGTGCCGGGGTTCCTGGCCGGGCGCCGTGCGGTGGATTGGAATCTCAAGCACCAGCGCTGGTTCACGCTTTATGAGACCAAGACGCTCGAGGTCCTAAGCTCCGACGACTACCGGGCACGCCTGAACAATCCGACCAAGTGGACGACCCGCAACCAGCCGAACTTCCTCAACTTTGCGCGTTCGGCCTGCATTACGTCGGCCAGCACAGGCCGCGGCATCGGCGGTGCGCTCGCGACGATCCGTCTTGATTTGGAGCCCGGAGGCTTGACCGATTTCGAGGCGCAGGCCGGGAAGCTCGCCCACCGCATTGCTGCGCTCGATGGCGTGGTTGGCGCGCACCTCGGCGTCGCTGCACCGGATACGACGCGGGTGAAGACACGAGAAACGGAGCTGCGTGCCGACACCGGCGAGGACATCTTCGATGCGGTCGTGCTCGTCGACGGCGTTGGCCGGCGCGAGTTGGAAGCCGCGATGCCGGCGATCAAGGCGGCGTTGCAGGACACGCTCAAGATTGCCTCGGAGCAGTCCGCCGTCTACGACCTCGCCTACCTCCTCGCTGCCGAGGACGTGACCTAATGGGCAAGATCATCGATGGATCGACCCAGCTGCTGGGCATCGTCGGCGATCCGATCCGCCAGGTTCGCGCGCCGGAAGTCTGGAGTGCACTGTTCAAGGCCAATGGTTTCAACGCGGCCTGCATCCCTCTGCACGTCAAGCCCGCTGACCTCCAGGCGTTCGTAGCCGGCTTGAAGACGATTCAGAATATCGTCGGCCTCATCGTGACGATTCCGCACAAGCCGGCCGCAGTTCACCTTTGCGACGCCCTGACCACCAGGGCGGAGCTGGTCCGATCAGTGAACGTGATGCGCCGCGAGCCCGATGGTCGCTGGACCGGCGACATCCTCGATGGTTTCGGATTCGTACAAGGCCTGGTCGGCTCCGGTCAGCGTGTCGCCGGTCGACGCGCCTTGGTCGTGGGCTCGGGCGGTGTCGGCACCGCGATCGCCTTTGCCATTGCCGAGGCCAAGGCTGCCTCTGTTCACGTGGCCGATATCGCCAAGGACCGGGCTGCGGATCTCGCATCGCGCCTCGAGGCCGCCGGCACGCCATCGGGCACGTCAGAAGCCGTGGCGCAGGGGTTTGATCTCGTGGTCAACGCCAGCCCGATTGGCATGAAGAACGAAGATCCGATCGCCATCGATCCCGCCGGACTCGAACGTGGGGCCTTGGCCGGCGACGTGGTGGTTCATCCGCCGCTGACGCCCTGGCTCTCCGCTGCCAAGCAGCGCGGCTGTCACGTGCAGCCGGGAACCGTGATGATGGACAATCAGCTGATGGCGATGCGGGATTTTTTCCGCTTTCCCGAAGGGGACTACACCCCCGCCAATGTCGCCCGCGTCACCGCGGGCTGAGCCCTGAAGGTCGCAAGCCGCACCAAGACGGCCAGCGACTGTGACCATTGATGAGCGGCCAATCCAGGCACGCCGATAATCGAAGAGGGAGCGAAAAATGGCAGCCATCGGAACACTCGCGTCGGTCCGGAAGGGGCCGACTATAGCCCGGTCGTTGAAAGCGCGATCCGCAAGGGGCGCAGGCGCCTGATACCATTTCTGCTGCTGATGTATGTGGCCGCGTTCCTCGACCGGGTGAATGTCGGCTTTGCCAAGCAGCATCTGCAAGATGCGACAGGCATGTCCGACGCGGCCTTCGCCTTCGGCGCCAGCCTCTTCTTCGTCACCTACCTGATCTTCGAAATCCCGAGCAATTTCGGGCTCGCCCGCTTCGGGGCCAAGATATGGATGTGCCGAATCATGGTGCTGTGGGGCCTGGTATCGGCGGCCATGATGTTCGTGCAGGGCAACACCATGTTTTATGTCATCCGCCTGCTCCTGGGCGCCGCCGAGGCTGGATTCTTTCCCGGTGTGATCCTGTTCCTGACCTACTGGTTCCCGGCCCGAAAGCGCGTGAGCATGCTTGGGCTGTTTTATTTCGGTGCGCCTCTCTCCTTCGTGCTTGGCGGTCCGGTATCGGGCTTGTTGTTGCAGATGGACGGCGTCGCCGGTCTCGCGGGCTGGCAATGGATGTTCCTGCTCGAAGGCCTGTTTGCATCCGCCATTGGCGTCTGGGCTTACTTCTATCTCGACAACGGTCCGGCCGACGCCGCGTGGCTGACGCCGGAGGAGAAAACGGAACTGTCAGCGGTCCTTGCGGCGGAGGACGCTGACAAGCTGGTCCATGGCTCGGGCAGCTTTCTCGCATCGCTGAAGGACAGCACCGTGCTGCGCTTCATCGTGATCTACGCGCTGATGCAGATGAGTATCGCGATCGTCGTGTTCTATCTGCCGTCCCAGCTGGGACGTTTGATTGGCCAGACCTCTGGACTCGGCTTCGGCCTCATGGTCGCGATTCCCTGGGCCTGTGCCCTTGTGGCCGTCGCCACGGTGCCCGCATGGTCCAGCAAATTGGGCGGCAGTCGCTTCTGGGGCGCGGCGAGCTTCGTTGTCGCAGCGATAGGCATGGCGGGCTCCGCGTCGGCAAATCCCATCATTGCGGTCGCGTCGCTTTGCATCGCGGTTGCCGGACTCTGGGCGGTGCAGCCGATTTTCTGGCAGACTCTGACGGGTTACCTGGGCGGGGTCGTCGCCGTGGCGGGCATCGCCCTCGTCAACTCGCTTGGAAACATCGGTGGATTTATCTCGCCAAACGTTCGTATCTGGGCGAACGATACTTTCGGCTCGACCAGCGCCGGACTTTACTTGTTGGCGGGAACCACGGTGCTGGCGGCGATTCTGATGCTCACCATCCGGCGGGAAGAGGCCCCCGTCGCTGATCCACTGCGGCGCTTGGCGGTTTGATCGATGCCGTTGCTTTCACTCGCTCACTTCACGATCATTGACGCCGGCCCTCTCGAACTGATCGAGGCGGGTGCGGCGGCGGGGTTTGATACCGTCGGGTTGCGGATTGTGCCGCCGCCCGGCGCTGCTCCCATCGTGCCGGTGGTCGGCGACGTCGCCATGCAGCGAGCCATCAAGGCGCGGCTGGCTGCGACGGGCATGCGAATTCTGGATATGGAAGCCGTCTGGCTGCTCCCGGAAACAGATGTTGCTTCGCTCGGGCCGATGCTTGACGTGTCCGCTGAACTCGGTGCCCAACACCTTCTCGCTTGCGGGAACGACCCGGATCACGCCCGCTCGGTCGATAATCTTGCGCGGCTGTGCGAGGCGGCGGACCTGCGGGGGCTGCGCGTCATGCTGGAGTTCCTTCCCTATACGCATCTGCGCAATCTCGTGGAAACCCACGCACTGCTTCAGGCGGCCGGGCCT
This sequence comes from Bradyrhizobium rifense, assembly GCF_008123425.1. Lineage (GTDB taxonomy): Bacteria > Pseudomonadota > Alphaproteobacteria > Rhizobiales > Xanthobacteraceae > Bradyrhizobium > Bradyrhizobium rifense. Next base: position 66,999 of record NZ_VSSS01000084.1, on the reverse strand, counting down.
GCGAATGCAGGCATCCTTGTTGACGCCGTACACCTCAGCCGCTCCGGAGGTCACCCTACCGATCTCGCATCCTACGATCCGGCATTGTTCAGCTTCATGCATCTCTGCGATGTCCCGGCCACGCCGCCCGCCTTCGAGAACCTTCGGGCCGAAGCGCGTGGCGGCAGGCTCTACCCGGGCGAGGGTGGACTATGGCTCGATGATTTCGTGCGGGCCTTCCCGGCCGAGACCGCGGTTGCCATAGAGGCCCCCTCAACGCGAAACGCGGCTTTGCCTGCGGTTCAACGCGCAAAGCTGGCAGCAGATGCCTGCCGCAAATTGCTGGCGCGCGTCGGCCGGCCGGTTCTGGCGAACCGATTCCTCAAGTGAGATCATCGAACAGAGAGAAAGGCCTCGCGGACCGACTGACAGGCTCACTAAATCCGGGACTCGCAACCATCCCAAATTGCTATTGAGGCGGCCGCCTGAGCGGGTGGATCGGTCCGCCGATTCGGGGGCCACGGCGATTGAGCTTCTCCATCAGCACTTCGCGCGAGCTGCCGACCGCGGCGGCGACATGTCTGAGATTCAACATTGAAACGATTGTGCCCCTGACGCCGCTGCGGAAGAGGACGAGACCAACCTTGAGGAACTGAAGAGACTCTTTCTCGGTTGCCCGTTACGGGCTGAAGTCCTAGGCCTTTCTGCAAAGGATCAGGTGGTTATCTCGAAAGCAGATTTCTATCCCGTCATTCGTAGCGGTGGCATTGATGACGAAGAGAGACGTCCTTCACTACGCTCAGCAGTGGCGGCAAGAAGACATTGTTCAAATGTTGCTTTGCAATAGCGCTTCATAGGCTCACGATATGGCCAGTGACAGAGCCGGCATGGCGGTGGAAACGCAGGATTTGCAGGGATGGATGTTCTTGCCGAACTCGGCGGTGAGGCGCGAGAGATCGAGGATGTCGACGGCAAAGCCCATCTCAGAGAAGACGGGCTCGGCGAGCTTGACCATACGCCAGGTTTTCGACATCTCGCCGGGACAAGTGTGCTCGCTGCGGGCCGAGCCGTCGATGATGAGGATGCGCGGATTTTCCCGGGCATCGTCGTGCCGCCGCTGAGCCTCAAGAATGGCGGCGCGTGCCGCCAGCCAGTCAACAGAGAGTTCATAGTCGGGGTCGGCAAACCCCGCGCCCGCCTTCCGTGTCACTGGCGATTTGCGCGAATGGCTGTAGGCATCCCAGGCAGCACTGACAATAGCATCGAGTTCGCACTGGAGGGGGACGAAAGCGGGATCCGCGAACTGGCTCCTGTAGCGGCGCTCGAACTCTTCACGCGCTATTTTGACGGGCGGCATGCCTCTGCGAACGTCCAGTTCCTTCATGGTATCTCCTCGACAAATCAGTCCAGTAACAGAGGTTTTCGTCGCCAGTTCCTGCTCTGGAGTGCCATTTGGCGAGACTGACGCTTTAATCGATCAGATAGGAACGGAAGCTGGGCTCAGACGTCAGCCGGCATGACACAGATTATGAAAGTCCGGTTTCACCAGTTCGGCGGCAATGACGTCCTGCGCGTCGAAAGGCTTGAGCAATCGGGTCCCGATGCACGCCAGATTTTGGTCCGCGTACGTGCGGCGAGCGTCAATCCGGTCGACTTCAAGATCAGGTCCGGCAAATATCCATCCGTAAAGGGCGATCGCCTTCCCTACACGCCTGGCCGTGACGTCTCAGGCATTGTGGAGACATGCGGCGCCCAGGCGACCCGCTTCAGACCGGGCGACGCCGTCTTCGGCATGGTTCCCGCCTTCGGTGGCGGTTACGCCGAGCGGGCTGTCCTGGACGAACGCGCGGTTGCGGACATGCCGGTGGGGCTCGATCATGTCCAAGCGGCAGCCATCCCGCTCGCGGGGCAGACGGCGTATCAAGGCCTGTTCCGCCGCGGCAAGCTCAAGGCGGGTGAGACGGTCCTGATCCACGGCGGCTCCGGAGGAGTCGGCCATTTCGCGATTCAACTGGCCAAGGCCATGGGTTGCCGCGTGCTGACCACAGTGTCGACCGAGCACGTCGATTTCGCGCGATCGCTCGGGGCAGACCTAGTGATCGACTACAAGTCCCAGCGATTTGAAGAGGTCGCCAAGGACCTCGACATGGTGTTCGATCTGATCGACGGAGAAACCCGTGAGCGCTCGTGGGAGCTGCTGAAGAAAGGCGGGCGTCTGATCTCGACACTGACGGAGCCGTCGCAAGACCGCGCAAAGGCACTCGGTGTCACCGCGATGCGTTACACTGTCGAGCCCGACGGCGAAGAGCTGGCTGAGATCGGAAGGCTCGCTAATGCGGGCAAGTTGAAGCCCCACGTTCAGGCAACCTTCCCGCTCGAGCAGGCAGCCGAAGCGCTTGCGAGCGTCGAGCGCGGCCATACGGCCGGCAAGGTTGTCCTGACTTGTGCCTAAACGGAGCAAGCGATGAATTTACCTGATCGACGCTCCGTGCTCGCCGCCGCAGCCGCGTTCGGTGCGACCGCGGGGGCCTCAGTCCAAGGCAGCGAGCCTATCATCGGCAACAAGGGCACGACCATTATCGGTCCCCGCAACGCGCAGCGCGAAGACCAGAACCCAAACATCCTGCGGCCGCCGTCCACCGACCACGGCTCGATGCCGAATCTGCGGTTCTCGTTCGCCGACGCCCATATGAAGGTCCGCGAGGGCGGCTGGTCGCGCGAGGTCACGCAGCGAGAGCTGGCGATTTCCACCACCATGGCTGGTGTCAACATGCGTCTGACGCCCGGTGGCGTCCGCGAGATGCACTGGCACAAGCAGGCCGAATGGTCGTTCATGCTGGCCGGCAAGGCACGCATCACGGCCGTCGACAACGACGGCCACAATTTCATTGCCGACGTGGGTGCCGGCGACCTCTGGTACTTCCCTTCCGGCATCCCCCATTCGATTCAGGGATTGCCGGATGAAGGCTGTGAGTTCCTGCTGGCCTTTCCGGACGGCAAGTTTTCCGAGGACAGCACGTTTGCGATCACCGATTTGTTCGCCCACAACGATCCCGGCGTGCTGGCGAAAACCTTGGGCGTTCAGCGGGACGCCCTCGACCGTATCCCCAAGGAAGAGCGCTTCATCTTTCAGGCAGAGCCACCTCCGGCGTTGCCGTCGGACGAGGTTCACGATCCCCTTGGCGCAGTTCCGCTCGACATGGTGTTCCGGCTGACCCAGCAGCCGCCGACCCAATCGGCGGGCGGCAATGTCCGGATTGCCGATATGCGCAACTTCCCGATTTCAAGCGACGTGGCCGCGGCGCTGGTCGAGGTCAATCCCGGTCACATGCGCGAGCTGCACTGGCATCCGAATGCCGATGAATGGCAATATTACATCTCTGGGCAGGCGCGGATGACGGTTTTCGCGGCCGAAGCCAGGGCACGGACATTCGACTACCGCGCCGGCGATGTCGGCTACGTCCCGATGTCGATGAGCCATTTCATCGAAAATACCGGCAATGAACCGCTCCGGTTCCTCGAGCTGTTCAAGGCGCCACGTTTCGTCGATGTATCGCTCACGCAATGGATGGCACTGACTCCGCCCGAACTCGTCGCCGCGCATCTTAACATCGATCGCGCGGTGATCGAGAAACTGCGAAAAGACAAGCAGCCGGTGGTGTAGCTATTCGCGCCAGTGGTCAGGGAGTTCCTCGGAAGTCACCAGATCCACCTGGCCGTGGAAGCGCGTGCGGTACATCGTCATCAGGGCGTCGTGCCCAACATCCGACGAACTGCACAATGCATCCTCGACGATCACCACCCTGAAGCCGAGATCGACGGCGCTCAAACGTCTGTTTCTGCGCCTGAGATGACCCCGTTCCCACGCCAAGCTCAAACAGCAAACTTGCGAGGCCAGGATTGCTGAACGCAGAGTAGGCGGGCTTGTCGACAATGCGCAACGGAGGCACGTAACGCGCAAGGGCCGGCACAAGCTGGAGCGCCGTCGGCGCAAGATGATTGCGGGTCGCTTGGTGCCAGTGGCGGAAGTAATTTTGCCACTGTCCTGGACGTTCTTCCGGATGTCGCGGTGTGATGAAACGCGTGAAGATCGTCCGCGACTGATGCCGCGAGACGATGTCGACGATCGTCGGTAGAACGCGCGCCATCCAGGGCGTCTCCCAGAGCCCGCCCGGAGCGAAGATATTCTGCATGTCGATGCAGAGATGGACCGCGTCCCGAATTTCGGCGACCTCGGATTTGGTGTCTCTCATCGTCCTCCACCGTGAGCGCGTACGGCATTTGAGGGTGTCTGCGTGCCCCGAATTAGGAACCTGCGCGACAAAGAGGCGTTCCAAAGCCGCGCGTTTGGAACCACCGTCACGCGGTAATCCGCAATCCAGGGGGAATTTTGCCGACCGAATGCCCAATCGAGGCTTCTGAAAGGCAGGGCCGCTCCCAGATCTTGACGTGGATCATGATGGTCTGCGGCTGCTTGGCCGTTTCTTTGCCAGCGCAAGCCGGCGTCACCAGCTCCGAGCTCGGCCAGATCGCTCTCGCTCCCCGCGCAAACGCGTTGCTTCCCTTGCTTGTCCCCATGAGCGACGTGAGCGGTCGCACCGCGCCATTGCGTAGCTGGCTCGGAGGCGTCCCGACCGTCTGGATACTGGCCGACTACACTTGCGAAACGCTTTGCGGACCGGCGATATCGATCGTCTCCAATGCGCTGGCCGATACCGGCTTGAGGGCCGGCGAGGACTATCGACTGATCGTCGTCGGCTTCGATCCCAAGGACGGGGTGGCTCAAGCACTGGCGATGAAGAACGAACGGGTGAGCCAAAGGGGTGGGTTGCCCGAGCAGAGCTATTTCCTGCGCCCGACCGGTACGGATATCAGGACGCTGAGCGATGCGTTTGGGGTTCGGACAATCTATGATCGCGAGCATGACCAATTCGCCCATCCCGCGGCGGCATTCGTCGTCACGCCGGAAGGGCGAATCTCTCGGGCCCTCTCCGCCCTGTCGGTCGATGCCGCGAACCTGCGCCTCGCACTGGTCGAGGCGAGCCAGGGGCGCATCGGGCGCTGGACCGATCAAGTCCACCTGCTCTGCTACGGATTCGACCCCGCAGCCGGCGTCTACACGCTGGCAGCGCGTCGGCTGCTGCTCGCCGCCTCCTCGATTAGCGTCATTGTCCTTGCCCTGTTGATCGGACTTCTGTTTCGCCGCGAGTTCGCGGCCAGATAGCCACGATCGGCCCATTCTCTTCCGGAGCTCTCGCAAGGACCGCATCGAACGCCAGCCAGAACACCAAGCCGAGGAAAACTCCTGCGGCGATCAGCATCACAGCGGTCACAGCAGGTAACAGTCCGTGAATGGCAGGAAGGATGAGGATCGCCGATTCAAGTTCCCGCATCGCCAACGTTAGCGTGCACAGAGCCAGCAGCCAGTGCGGATCGGATCGCACCTTGCTGCTGAGCATCGCGCAGAACGGAAAGACGAATTGACCGAGGGAGAGTACCGCCAGGGCGAACTGCCAACCATGCTCCGACCGCGCCAAATACCAAGTGACTTCCTTGGGAATGTTACCCGACCAGATGACAATGTATTGCATGGCATGGAGGTAGCACCACAGCAGCAGCACCGCGAGCAGCAGGCCGCTATAGCCGCGGCTCGGCCCGATGGGACGCGGCGACAACAAGCCGGCTGCTATGGCGAAAGCGGTTCCGTTCACCAGCGTGAAACTGAGATAGATCAGGCCATAGATCGACGAGTGAAACCCGGGCTCCAAAGATTCCATCCAATCGATGCCGGCGAACGATATGAGCAGAACCCCGACGATCGCGCCGGCCGATGCCGCGCGCACCATGGCTTCGTCGTTGCACCAGGATCGCCGGAGCCATTCGGCGAGCCCGATCCAGCCCGCGAAATAGAGCACGGTTCGCAGCACGAAGAACCATGGCGTGAACCAGTGCGCCTTAAACGGCGGCAAGGAAGCTCCATCGGCGATCGCGGGATAGATATCCTTCATGAAGAGCAAAACCGGAACGAAAGTCAGCGCAACGATCGGCAGAAGGCCGGCTGCCGCGACGAAGACGGGATGCAGCGCCCCGGTCCAGCGACGCCGCACCAGATAGCTGGTCATGAAGAGGATCAGTGCTCCGATCGGAATTGCGCCCCAGGCGATCCAGGCAACGAGATAGGCCGCAATTGTCGATCGGGCATCGACCGCAAAGCCGGCAATCAGGACGAGGCCAGCGACCACGGCTGCAATCGTTGCGACGCCGCGATATTTCACGGCGCGGCCTCCAGCTTGGACCGCTCGTCCGCCGGCACGTCATCGAGAGAGGCATGGCGGCTGAGCTGAAGTGCGCGGATGTAGGCGACGATCGCCCAGCGGTCGGCCGCCGGCACCCGCGCAGCGTAGGAATACATCGCGCCATAGCCGTTGGTGATGACGTCGAAGAAATGCTGGTCGTCAGCTGCAAGCAGCCGGTCGTCATGATAGCTGGTCGGACGCGGCATGCCTCGTTGCACGATGATGCCAGTTCCGTCGCCACCACCGCCGTGGCATGGCGAGCAGAAGATGCCAAAGCGCTCCTTTCCTCTCGCAAGCAGTTCAGGCGTGAGCGCCGGCTTGGTGTGAGCGGCCTTTTCCCGCTCGGGGTCATCGCGGGCGATCGTATTGGCCGGCGACGGACGTAGCACACTGCCGCGGAACAGGGGCGCGCGCGAATAATCACTATAGCGCGGCTGCTCGTCCATGTTCTGGTCACATCCAGCAACCAGTCCGGCCAGCACAACGACGAGCGCAAGCCTGGTCATTTCGGCACAAACTCCACCGAGAGCGCGCCAATCCTCCTAAGAAAGTTCGACGTTTCACCTGCGCTGAATTGGTCATCATCCGCATTCACGCAAAGGAAGAAGCGGTCCCTGCTGGCGCGGTGGAACCGTTGCGCGCCGAACACGGGGTAATTGAGCCTCGGCAGCCCGTTTTGCCAAAGCATCGCGATCAGCATGGACAGTGCCGACAACAGGATCGTGAGCTCGAACGTGACGACCGCAAAGGCCGAGATCGCATAGACGGGCCGACCGCCGACATTGAGCGGGTAATCGTAATTGACGTAGACCTGCATCAGCAGCGCAGTGCTCGCCCCGGCAATTGCCCCCGCCAGGCCTACGAAGGAAATGCCTGGTCGCGGGATGTGCAGAATGTGATCCAGTCCCTCGACCGGAAACGGCGTGAGGGCGTCGAGATGACGATAACCGGCCTCGCGCGCTTCCCGGGCTGCGGCCATCAGCGCTTCGGGCGTGCGAAACTCCGCAAGCAGGCCGTACGCTATATCAGCCATGTTGCTCCTCCTGTTCCTCGTGGAGAAGCTCTTTCGTCTCAAAGATCGAAATCATGGGAATGATCCTGATAGCGATCAGGAATGGCACCAGGAACAGGCCGATCGTGCCGAAATAAGTTGACCAGTCCCAAAACGTCGGCGTGAAATGGCTCCACGAAGAAACCAGAAAGTCGCGATAGAGACTGCTGACGAGAATCATATAGCGCTCGAGCCACATCCCGACCGCAACCGATACCGAGATCGGCAGCAGCACCCATCCCGTCCGCCGTACGGTTTGCCACCACAGGGCCTGGAGCGGAATGAAATTGAAGATGACTGCGCCCCAATAAGTCCAGGCGTAAGCGCCGGTGAAGCGGTCGGCCAAGGTCTGGAGCTCGTGCTCGTTACCGGAATAGAACACATCGAACACTTCGAAGACGTAGCCATAGGCCGTCATCAATCCGGTCGCCAACAGGACTTTTCCGAGCAGATCGAGATGATCGTCGGTCACGAGGTTTTCGAGACCGAACCAGGAGCGTAGCGTCACGGCAATGATGGAAACGACAGCGAATCCGGAAAACGCAGCTCCCAGCACGAAGTACGGCGGAAAGATCGTCGAATGCCAGCCCGGGATCTGCCCGGCCGCAAACAGCAACGAGACTTCGCTATGGACCGACACAACCAGTGGGACAGCGAGCCCCGCCATCAGCCGATACGTTTGCGACCAGCGCGACCAATGCTTGGCAGATCCGCGCCACCCGAGTGCCGTGATGCCGAAGAAGATCTGCCAGCCGCGCCGGGTAGCCCGATCGCGCGCGGCGGCGAGATCGGGGATCAGGCCGGTATACCAAAAGGCGAGCGAGACGATGAGATAGGTCATCACCGCCCAAATGTCCCATTCCAGCGGGCTGCGGAATTGTGGCCACACGCCCATCGTCGCGGGATAGGGAAACATCCAATAGACGTACCAGGGACGACCGAGATGCAGGAGCGGATAAATGCCAGCGCAGACCACGGCGAATAGCGTCATCGTTTCGGCGAAACGATTGAGCGAGTTGCGCCACTCGCTGCCAGTGAGAAGCAGCAGTGCAGAAATCAGCGTGCCGGCATGGCCGATGCCAAGCCACCAGACATAATTGTGGATCGCAAAGGCCCAGTTCACGGGGGTGTTGATGCCCCAGATGCCGACGCCGCGCGTGAACAGCTCGACCGCCGAAACAAGCAACAACAGCAGCAGAGCGCTTGCAAACAGCATGGCGATCAGCCAGCGCCGCTCGGCGGGGAAATGAAGGGGAATGCCGGTGAGCTGGTCAGCAATGCCACCCATGCTCTGACGCGTCGGCAGGATGTCCGATTGCTCGCTCATCTCCGCCTCGATTCCGTCTCGTCCTCGCGCCAGCGCGCCAAATAGGTCGTCCGCGGACGAGTCCCCTGCTCTTCCAACAGGACGTAATGTCGTCCATCGCGCTTCAAACGCGCGACCTCCGAGGTCGGATCGTTGACGTCACCAAACACGATCGCCTTCGTGGGACACGCCTGCTGGCAGGCAGTAACGACCTCGCCGTCACGGATCGGGCGATTCTCCTTGTCCGCGGCGACATGCGCTGCCTCGATGCGTTGGGTACAATAAGTGCATTTCTCCATGACGCCACGCGAGCGCACGGTGACATCGGGATTGTGCGCGGCATGCGTCGGCGAATCCGCCGGCGCGCGATAGTCGTAAAAATTGAAGCGGCGCACCTTGTAAGGGCAGTAGCTGGAGCAGGTCCGCGTCCCGATGCAACGGTTATAGACCATCTGATTCACGCCTTCTGGACTGTGCGTCGTGGCATGGACCGGGCAACCCATCTCGCAAGGCGCATCCTCGCAATGCATGCAGGGCACAGGCTCGAAAAAGCTGCGAGGCTCAGCGATGTCGCCGGTGTAGTAGCGCGCTATCCGCAGCCAGTGCATCTCGCGACCAGCTCTCACCTGGTCCGCCCCGACCACGGGCACGTTGTTCTCCGCAGTGCAGGCTGCCACGCAGGCATTGCAGCCGATGCAGCTGTCGAGGTCGATCACCATGCCCCAGGCGTTCTTCGCCGACGGCCATTTGGCATATAGACTGGCCTGATCGATCGACGGGTGCCCGGACGCTTCCTTTACTTGGGTGGGGCTGACCTCCCGGGCGAAATCAAAGCCCTCCATGCGATGATGCAGCTGCGTGACAGGGAGATCATCCCGCGTATCCAGCTTGCGCAGGCTCCCCTGCGTCAGCCACGGTTCGGCGTCGGGGCGCACTTGGTAGGCATCATAACCCAGGCCGTCACCCACGCGTCCCGCGCGGGTCCTGCCGTACCCCAGATAAAGTGCAACCGTATTGTCGGCCTGCCCTGGCATGACCCAGAGGGGCCCGTTGATGCGACGCTTTCCGATTGCCACCTCGGCATGATCGCCATTGGCCGCCGCAAGGCGCTTTGCGAGCGCCGGGCTCACCGCGATCACATTGCTCCATGTCACCGTCGTCAGCGTCTTGGGAAGCTCCTGAAGCCAACCGACGTTAGCGAACCGGCCGTCCCAGATCGTCGGATCCGGCTGAAATACGATGTCGAGGTCGCCAGCAGTACCGGGCGGGGCGGTCGCGTCAGCCGCAGGCGGTACCGTGACGAACGGTGCTGCGCCTTCCACGAAGCCATCATGCAACGCCTGTCTCCAGCGCACCTCGAATGCGTCGCCAAAGTTTTGCCGCCAGGTCTCGCGGACAGCGGCATCCGAAGACGGATCAGTCTCTCCGAGCAACATTGCGAAGATCTGATGCGCCGTCTTGACGTCGTAGAACGGCGAAATGACCGGCTGAAGGATCGTCGCGGTACCATCGACGGCCTTCGCATCGCTCCAGCTCTCCAACGCATGCGCCAGGGGAAGCTGCCACTCGCACTTTTCTCCGGTCTCGTCCCGCTGCAATCCGATGTGCAGAGACGAGCGGACGCGCGCGATCGCCGCGCCAAGCTCGAGCTCTCCCGGCCCGGTATAAGCCGGATTGCAGTCGAGCACGATGAGAGAGGTGACGTGTCCGGCATTGATGTCCGACACCAGCGCGGCCAAAGTTCCGGTTTCCGAGGGGCCTGCAAGCGACGCGGTCAGCTTCAGGGTTTCACCGCCATTGCCGAGCTGTTGATTGATCCGCGCGACCCAGAGAGCAGTTGCAATACCGCCGCTTAATCCCGAGACAAACAGCGACCGCCCGATCTTTTCCTTGCAGGCATCGGCGGCGCGCTCAATCCAGCCGGCCTCGGCTTCCGCCAATTCAGGCTTGGTTGCGCCGGCAACGCCGAGCGCGCTTGCAAGCGCCTCGACAAGGGCCGGCATTCGCCTCGCGTCGGCAATCAGGCGCTGATGTGCCAATGCACCCGTCGCCGACGGGACACTCTCGGCCATGAACAGCAGATTGCCGGGCCGATCGCCAAACCGTCGTCGCGCTTGCGACCAGCCAAAAGCGTTGCGCACCTGGTCGGGGCCTGGCCCAAGAAAGTCCTCATCAAAGCCAACCACGACATCGCAATTCGCAAGCTCATAATGCAGATCGACGGCTTGCCCATAGACCGCGGTCGTGATCTGCCGCCCGGCTTCAAGTCCTGTGGTCGTATGGAGATGAACGCGCGCCTTTGGAAACTGCTTCCGGAAGGCATCGATCTGCCGCAATAGCGTCGGCGACGTAGTGGGGCCGAGCAACAGGCGGACCCTATCGCCCTGATCAGCGCGCCAGTTCTCCCGCATGGTTCCCATCGCCGATTCCACATCAGACCAGTTCACGGGCTCGCCATGCCGGCTCGGCGCGGCTGCGCGATCGGGGTCATAGAGTTGCAGCACGGCGCTCTGCATGAAGACGTCGCTGCGGCCGCGAGTGACCGGATGATCCGGATTGCCGTCGAGCTTGGTCGGCCGTCCCGCATGGGTCGTTGAGATCACAGGCTGCGCATAGCCATCGAGCAAGACGGCGGTCGCGTAGTAGCGCGGCAGGCCAATGGTTTCGTTCGCAGGCTGATCGACATAAGGCAATGCCGCCACAAACGAGCTCTTCTCGCATCCGGTCAGTCCAGCCAATGCGAAAGAGGCCCCCATCAGTTTCAGGAACTGACGGCGCGCCGTCGTCGGCAACTCCAGAACGGCGGGATATTCCGCTTCAATGAGCGCGCGCAACCGGGGATCATCGGAGAGTTCTTCGATGCCTGCCCAGACCCGCGGTCCGGCCGTCGCCTGGGATTGATGGTCGATGCGGCGTTTCATCGGTGACACACATAGCAATGGGTCAGTTCACCGAACCGAATGCCTTCATGAGCCGCAATCGCTTCCCCTTCCTTGCGCGCGTTTGCGGTTGGGCGCCAGGCCATGTCGGTGATGTGGTCTGGTAGACGTAGACGCGGCGCCGGATCACGATGACAATCGATGCAGAACTCCATCGTGAACGCCTTCGCCCGATAGGTCAGCGCCATCTGGTCGATGCGACCATGACAGCTCTCGCATCCGACGCCCTTGGCGATGTGGATGTCGTGACGAAAGAATACGTAATCGGGGAGCTTAGCGACGCGTGTCCACTGGATCGGAGTGTTGCGAGCGAGGCTTTCCCGCACCGGCTCCAGCATGGCCGCATTGCTCCAGATTTCCGAGTGGCATGTCATGCAGGTCTCGGTCGGTGGGAGGCCGGCTCTTGGACCCATCTCGACATTGCTGTGGCAATAGCGACAATCGATGCCGAGTTCCCCCGCATGATGGCGATGGCTGAACGGCACGGGCTGCTGCGGACGGATGTCGGTCTCCGTCATGTAGGCCGAGCGCGCGAAGCCGACGACGGCAACAACGCTGCCGCCGACCAGCGACAGGCCGCCGATCAGAAAGAGGCGCATCCATGTGTCCGCCACAGGAGAGAATAACTGGACCATTCCCGCTGTGACCCGGTGGCGAGTTGTCGGGGCGGCAATGCTTGCCGCCGCCCATTGGTTCCTAACTAGGAACGCTATTCGACCCCCGGCATTGTCCTGCCGCGATCGAGGGCAGCAACATGGCGGACAGCAAGCGCTTCGACTACGAGCGGTCGGACGTGGGGATACGCCTTGTCGGATGGCTCGCAGGCGGCCTTGCGATCTTCATCGTCGTCATCCCGCTCACGCTGCCTTGGATGTTCCCCCTATCGATGACAACGACCACGCCGGCGGGCCGCCCCGCGCTGAGCTCGAACGCGCCGCCGCTCGAGGTCGATCCCCACGACACGTTCCAGCGATCACGGGACGATGATGCGCATTTCGCGCAGAGCTACGGATGGAGCGATCGCCCGCGCGGAACAGTCCGCATCCCTATCGATCGCGCAGTCGATATCCTGCTACGCAAGGGTTTGCCCGGATGGCCGTCGCCATGATGCAATCCCGGAAGCATCGCCGGAGCTCGCCCTAGATGTGGCGTGACTGGATTCCGTTCTGGCGCCCCGGGCTGTCGCCACAAAGCGGCGACGTCGACCTGCTGTTTGCCGGCCTTCTGATCGCAAGCGCGCTCGTCCTCGGCCTGCTGTTCTTCCTGCTCATATTGTTTTGCGTGCGATATCGCGCCGGCAATGAGATCGACCGTGGGCACCGCACCTCCAAGAGCTGGCACTGGGAAGTCAGCTGGACCGCAGCATCCTTTGTCTGCTTCCTTGGTCTGTTCGTGTGGGGCGCAAGCGTCTATTTCGAGATGTACAAAACACCAACAGACGAGTTGGTGGTCTTCGTTGTCGCCAAGCAGTGGATGTGGAAGACGCAACACGCCGGCGGCCAATCCGAGATCGATGCGCTGCATCTGCCCGTCAAGCGGCCGGTCCGTCTCGTCATGGCGTCGCAGGACGTCATCCACAGCTTCTTCATTCCGGCGCTGCGGCTCAAGCACGACGTCGTCCCTGGCCGCTATCAAGATATTGAGATCGAGATCGACAGACCGGGCCACTACCATCTCTTCTGCGCGGAATATTGCGGCACGGAGCACTCAGGCATGATCGGCGAGATTGTGGCGATGGACCCGGCCGATTATTCCCATTGGTTGACGCAGCAGGCCCCCGCGAGCCCACTCGCCGACGAAGGCGGCGCGCTGTTTCGTCAGCTCGGCTGCAGCGGCTGCCACGGCAATGGCAGTCAGGTGCGAGCCCCGCCACTGGAAGGACTGTACGGCAAGCCCGTTCCCCTTTCCGACGGCAGCACGGTGATCGCGGACGACAAGTACATTCGGGATTCCATCCTGCTGCCGCGCAGCCAGATCGTCGCCAGCTATCAGCCGCTGATGCCCTCATTCGAGGGCAAGGTCACCGAGGACCAGTTGCTGCGGCTTGTCGTCTACATCAAATCGCTCGCGGGGCGCCCATCATGAGCGAAAAGAACTATCTCACGACCGACTACACGCTGAGATCCTGGCTCCTGACCACCGACCACAAGCGCATTGCGATCCTCTATTTCGCGAGCCTGATCTTCTTCTTTTTCATCGGGGGCGCGGCCGCCACCGCCATCCGGATCGAGCTCGCCACTCCACAAGCCGATCTCGTCAGCTCCGACATCTACAATCGCCTTTTCACCATGCATGGCATCATCATGGTGTGGTTCTTCCTGATCCCGTCCATCCCCAACACGCTCGGCAATTTCATGGTCCCCTTGATGATCGGTGCGCGTGATCTCGCCTTCCCTCGCCTCAACCTGATGAGCTGGTACATCTTCATGCTCGGCGGCTGCACGGCCTTGTTCGCGATTCTCGCCGGCGGCATCGACACTGGCTGGACCTTTTACACGCCGTTTTCCAGCCTTTACTCCAACAGCTATGTCATCGTCGCGGCCGCTGGCGTGTTCATCGCCGGCTTTTCATCGATCCTGACCGGGCTTAACTTCATCGTGACCATCCACCGCCTGCGCGCCCCCGGATTGACTTGGTATCGGCTACCACTGTTCCTGTGGTCGCTCTATGCGACGTCCGTCATCCTCGTGCTGGCGACGCCGGTGCTGGCGATCACGCTTCTCCTGATGGCAACCGAACGCTTCTTCGGCGTCGGCATTTTCGACCCCCGGATCGGCGGCGATCCGCTGCTGTTCCAGCATCTCTTCTGGTTCTACTCTCACCCCGCCGTCTACATCATGATCCTGCCCGGCATGGGCGTGATCAACGAGCTGATTTCGTGCTTCTCGCGCAAGCCGGTGTTTGGCTACAAATTCGTGGCATGGGCGAGCCTCGCAATTGCCGGCGTCGGCTTCCTGGTGTGGGGCCACCACATGTTCGTCAGCGGCCAATCGCTGATCGCAAGCCTGGTGTTTTCCTTCACGAGCTTCATCGTCGCGGTGCCTTCGGCCATCAAAGTGTTCAACTGGACCGCAACGCTGCATAAGGGGTCACTGCGTTTCGATGCCCCCATGCTCTATGCACTGGCGTTCATCGGCCTGTTCACGATCGGCGGTCTCACCGGACTGTTCCTGGCTTGCCTTGCCTTCGACGTGCACGCGACCGACACCTATTTCGTCGTGGCGCATTTTCATTACATCATGGTCGGCGGCATGGTGACCGCCTATTTCGGCGGCCTGCATTATTGGTGGCCGAAGATCACGGGCCGCCTCTATTCGGAATATTGGGCGCGCACAGCCGCCATCCTGATCTTCTTCGGCTTCAACCTGACCTTCTTTCCACAGTTCATCCTGGGCGCGGAAGGAATGCCGCGGCGCTATCACGTCTATCCGCCAGAGTTTCAGGTCTGGAATGTGCTCTCATCCGGGGGGGCCGTGATACTCGCAGTGGCCTATCTGATGCCGCTGGTCTATCTTGGTTATTCCGCTTTCTTCGGGGCCCGCGCGCCGGCAAATCCCTGGAACGCACCCGGACTGGAATGGCAGACGTCCTCGCCACCGCCCGAGGAGAATTTCGCGACACAGCCCGTGGTCACGCGCGAACCGTACCAATACAACGAAGCGTTTGAGGCGGAGCCACAAAATGCCTGAACCGCCCGTCTTCGCCTCCCAATATGTCTCCATCCCTCATCGTGACCACAGTGCCGAGCTCGGTATGTGGGTGTTCATCGCGACCGAAATCCTGTTGTTCGGGGGCCTCATCCTTGCCTATTTCGTCTACCGGCACGCGTTTCCCCAAGCCTTCGCAGAGGGCAGCCAACATACGGACATCCTGATCGGAACGATCAACACGGCCGTTCTCCTGACATCCAGCTTCCTGGTGGCATGGGCCGTCGAGATCTTCTCGGCCGCCACCGCCAAGATCGTCACGTGGCTTCTCGTCGGCGCCGCGTGCCTTGGCCTTGCGTTCATCGCGCTCAAGGGGATCGAGTACCGCAAGGAATATCACGAGCATCTGATCCCCGGCATCGATTTCCAGTTGGCGCGCCCTCTCGCCAATGGCGTCCAGCTATTTTTCGTCTTCTACTTAATCGCCACGGCGATCCATGCAGTGCACATGTTGATCGGGATTTGCCTGCTGCTAACGCTTGCGATCATCAGCCGGAGGGCGCCAACGACACGCCATCACACGGCACTGCACAGCGCGGCGCTCTACTGGCACTTCGTCGACGTTGTCTGGATCTTCCTGTTCGCGCTGATCTACCTGCCAGGGCGAGCTGCGTCATGACACAATGGCGACCGCCTCTGGCGCTCGTCGGCGCCTGGCTCGGCCTGCTGGCCTTGTTGGCACTGACGGTCGCACTCGCCTATGTACCACTCGGGGCAGGCAATGCTGTCGTGGCCATGAGTATCGGCACCGTCAAAGCGGCGCTCGTCGCAGCAATTTTCATGGAATTGCGGCACCGGAATGGCCTGACGCTCGTCTTTGCAGGTGCCGGGCTATTTTGGCTTGGCATCCTGCTCTGGCTCGGACTGATGGACTTCGTGACGCGAACGTGAAGCTTCAGTTGGTTCGCGCTGCGCTTTGCCCCAATGATTGCGGACGTAGCTTGCCACGGCAGAAACCTGCTCATCGTTCAGTTGCCAGCCGAAGGCAGGCATGGCGGGGCCAGTCGGCTCCCGGTCGGTCGCGACGCTCTGCGCGCCCTGCAGGATCACGCGCAGCACCGTCGTGGGATCGCCGGTGTTGACCGTAGCGGCGTGGGTCAGATCTGGAATGAGATTGGGGACGCCAGTGCCATCCGACTTGTGGCACGCGGAGCAGAGATCCTGGTAAATCGCGCCGCCCGCAGTCAGCACCTTGGCGTCGGCCGAACTGTCAGCCGTGGGCTTTGGCCCGGACACATCCTTCAAGTACGTCGCCATCGCTTTGACGTCGTCGTCCGTCAGTCTGGACGTCGAGAGCTCGACCACCTCGCCCATAAGGCCCGCCGCGGCGGCAAATTGATTGTGACCGGTTTTGAGATATTGTGCGACAGCGTCACGGGACCATTGCGCGAGCGGTCCTTGTCCGCTGGTGATATCCGGGGCGACCCAGCCCTGAAGCGTATAACCTTGCAGGGGCTTCGAGCTCTCGTCCCCGCCCAGGAAGGTTTTCGGCGTGTGGCAGGCGCCGCAGTGGCCGGGACCCTGGACCAGATAGGCTCCGCGATTCCATTGCTTCGACTTTGACGGCTCGTCTTTGAAGATGCCAGGCGTGAAATAAAGTTCGTCCCAGACAGCCATGGCCATTCGCTGGTTCAGCGGAAACGGCAGGTGGTTCACGGTCACGGGATTGCGCACCGGATCGATCGTCGACAGATAAGCCCGAATGTCCTTCACATCCTCTGATGTCATGCGCGCGAAATAAGGGAAAGGCATCGCCGGGTAGAGCCGCTTGCCGTCACGCCGGCGGCCGCTGCGCACCGCCGCGTCGAACTCCTCGTCACTCCAGGCCCCAATCCCTGTCTCGCGATCCGGTGTGATGTTGGGTGCGACCAGCACGCCAAACGGCGTCTCGATCGGGCGACCGCCGCTGAAGGGATGATCACTGCCGGGAATGGTATGGCAACTTCCGCAGTCGGCCGCGCTGGTGAGATAGCGCCCACGTTCCACGGCGGCGAAGTCCTGCATGCCCGCTCCCATGGCCCCGCAAATGCCCGAAGCGAGCACGAGCGTGGCGAGGGGCGAACTGCGCGGCTCTACGCATTGATCAGTTGCCCGGGGTTCTTGAGGTATTTGGAGCGGATCGCATCGGCGGCCCAATAGGCAAGTGCAGCGACCGTTCCGGTCGGGTTGTAACCGGCGTTCTGCGGAAATGCGCTGGCACCGAGCACGAATAGATTCGGCACATCCCAATTCTGGAGATAGCGATTGAGCGCGCTCGTTCCGGGATCGCTTCCCATGATCGCGCCACCGCACAGATGGGTCGTCTGGTATTTCGTGACGTCATACGGCGCCTTGCGATATTCCTTGACCATCTGCCTTGCGCCCATCGCCTGGAATATCTCGGCGAATTTATCCGTCAGGAATTTGTTCTGCTTGATCTCATTGTCGTGGAAATCCATCGTGATCCGCGCCAGCGGCCGATTGAACCTATCCGTGTAAGTCGGGTCGAGATCCACATAGACGTCCCGGTAGCTGTACATGCTGCCATGGACGCCGGTGCCGGGCTTCATCGCGCTTTGATAGTTCTCCTTCACGGCCTTCTTCCATTGCGCGCCCCACAGCGGCGTTCCCGGCGGCACTGGGGTCGTTTCAATCGGCCTGCCGTTGGTTTGGATCTGTCCCATGTAGCCGCCGCCCACGAAGCCGTGCGGACCATGGTCGAAATTGTCGCCGTTGAACTCGTCGATGCACATCCCGATCGCGGCGGACGCGATGAAAGGGTTGAAGACGAACTTGGTGGGGTCGAAAAAGCTGACGACGTCGGAAATTGTCTGGTGGGTGAAATTGCGGCCGACCACCCCTGTGTTGGTCTCGGGATCATAAGCCTTTCCGATTCCGGACAGCAGAAGAAGCTGGACGTTGAAGATCGCAAATGCGGATAGCACGACGAGATCGGCCGGCTGCTCCCACTCTTCGCCCGCGGCATCCACAAACGTCACGCCGGTGGCGCGCTTGCCGGAGCTATCGAGATTGATCCGCGTCACCTCGCTATTGTCACGCGCGGTGAAGTTTGGCTTGCGGACCAGCGCCGGCAACACCGTCGTCTGCGGCGAGGCCTTCGAGTAGTTACCGCAGCCGAACCACTCGCAGAAGCCGCAATAGGTGCACGGTCCGAGACGGACACCCAATGGGTTCTGATAGGGACGGGACATGTTGCCTGAGGGCTGCGGGAACGGCTTGTAGCCGAGATCGCGGGCCGCCTTGCCGAACAGCGTGTGTCCGAACGGCTGCTCCTGCGGCGGATTTGGATAGGGTCGCGAGCGCGGCCCCTCAAAGGGATTGCCGCCCTCCATGAGGGTGCCCTTGACGTTACCAGCCTGGCCGGACGTGCCGCAGAGATATTCGAACCGGTCGTAGTGCGGTTCGAGCTCGTCATAAGTGACACCCCAATCCTGGATGGTCATGTCCTCAGGCAAGAAGGCCGCACCATAGCGCTCGGTCAGATGGGTCTTCAGGACGAAATCCGACGGCAGGAAGCGCCAGGTTTCCGCATTCCAGTGCACGCCGCCTCCGCCGACGCCGTTCGGCGGCATGAACGCACCCCAACTCCTGATCGGCAGCGCCGTCTGGTCCATCTTGTTGCGGAATGTAAACGTGGTCTGGCTTGGACTGAGGAACAGCTCGTGGCGAATGCGATAGCGCAATTCGTCAGCCGCATAGCCGGGCGGATAATCTGTGGCCGTATTACGCCAGGGCCCGCGCTCGATCGCGATCACATCGAGGCCAGCATCCGCGAGCTCGTAGGCCATGATCGAGCCCGTCCACCCCAGTCCGATGATGACAACGTCTTTGCGCGGAAGCTTGCGGCCCATATGGAGCACTCACGATTTGGCTGGGGTCCAATCGGCTCGCCCAGCGATGCTGACGGGCGGATGCGGGTAGCGCTCGTTGTGACGACCGACCCAGTCGCGATAATCGTAGCGGATGCCGGGAAAGCCGATCATCTTCCAGCCCACCATGTCGCGATTGCCGCCATGGATGGGGTCGGAAAAAAAACCTCCGGAATATCCTTCAGCAATGCGGAGAAGAAGCCCTGGGCGTCGACACCCTCGAACTTGATCTCGCCCGCCTCGATCTTCCGCAACATGTCGTCCTGCGCAGCGGAATCAAGCTCCGCAAAGGTCTTGCCGCTCTGCGTTGACTTGCAGTGCTTGTCGAGGGCCGCCAATCCCTTGCGATAGAGTTCGCCGGGCGTGAGCTCCGATTGCGAGCCTTGTTCTTTGGTGCCCTTCACAAAGGGTCCAAGCGTGTAGAGGCCCTGGCTTGCGCCATAGGGCCCCTTGAGCTGACGATCGATGAAGACGGCGCAGCCTGCATCCTTGCCGCCCGGCGTATCCGGATCGGATGGA
The DNA here is from genome assembly GCF_008123425.1 of Bradyrhizobium rifense. Lineage (GTDB taxonomy): Bacteria > Pseudomonadota > Alphaproteobacteria > Rhizobiales > Xanthobacteraceae > Bradyrhizobium > Bradyrhizobium rifense. The sequence continues at coordinate 47,333 of NZ_VSSS01000084.1, read as the reverse complement.
ATGATCCGATCGGCGATCGCCTCTATCGCGCGAGCCTCGTCCAGGCTAAAGAATTGCCACGGTCCTGGCCGGACCCATTCGGGCGTCGAACTGGGATAAGGCGACCATGGTACGTGACCATAGATCACGCCGGCACGCGTGAGGGATGTTGTGCCGACAAGCCACGCCGCCAGCGAAACCAGAAATGTCCGTCGCTGCATTGGGGGAATCCAGTGAGCTGTTCCGCCAACGAAACTGGGGTGCGACCGTTCCTATGCCATTCCCAGTCTTTAGTCGGACCTGATCAATTTCAGATCAGCGGCCGGTGTCCGTTGCGACCTCAAAGGCCTCGATCTCGAATTGCTTTTCAATTGCCTGCAACATATCCAGCGGCAGCTCTGCCTGTTCCGGCTGCCTCCAGGCAAGTTCAAACGCATATTCCGCGCTTTTGCCGTCGGCCGCCCGTGTCTGCTCCTGAAACCGCGCACGAACGTGCCTTTGTCCGACCAGTTCTCGTACATCGTCGACCACGTGCCACTGTGATGGGCCCTTCACGACCAGGCGGGCACGATGTTCTCGCGGCATCCAGATATCGACCATTTTGAGGGCCCAAAGCGTGAATACGGCCAATACGGTCGCCACAGTCCCAAGCGCGAGCTGTCCTCCGCCGAAACATAGCCCGATCACAGTAACCAGCCACAACGTCGCCGCCGTAGTGACGCCGGTGACGAGGTCCCCCCGTTTCAGGATCGTTCCGCCACCGATGAAGCCAACACCCGTCAGAATTCCGAGCTGGAGACGCATGAGATCCATGACCGAGAAGGACTCGGAAGTCTTGCCTCCGAGAGGCAACAGAATATTGGCCTGGATCATTGCAATCGAGGCCGCTAGACAGACGAGGATCGTCGTCCGAAAACCGGCGGCATGGCCACGGGCGCCGCGATTGAGACCGACAATCCCGCCTGCCAGCATGGTGAGTGCGAGCCGTATCGCAATATCGGTGGCAGTTGGATGGAGGGGCATATTCATCGAAGCTTCCCGATCGGATCTAGGAGCCTCTGTCAGGATTCCGGCTCGCCCCTGCGCCCTCGGGACGCGCCGTTTCACTCACCTGTTGGACGTGATAGCCGGCTGGAAGCAGACGACCACCTTCCTCATCTGCGACAGGAACATCCGTCACGAGGCCTTCGATCAACACCGCCTCCCAGACTTCCTTTTCGGTCGCGAACGGATTGCCGATCTCCTTCAAACAAGGCGTACATGATGCCTCCAATCGCTAGATGCTGATGAGCGCGATCCCGAGGTCGGGGCGCTTCTTGCGACGCAAGTGCACCACCGTCTCCGTGATCGTCACTTCGAGCGTCGGCTGCACCAGGCCGGAGAGCAGATGGCCACCGCGCACCGTGCCGTCCTGTAGCCCCAGCACGGCATGAAGATGCAGGCTGGCCTTGCCGTCATCTCCTTGGGCGACGTCACCAAGCACGCTCAACACCTCGCATTGCTCGCCGACCTCGATCGGCTTGTAGGTTTTTGCAGCAAAGTCAAACCAGCCCACTTTCGCTTGCGAAAAGGCTCCGATCGCGGACACCGACGCGCCCGTGATCTTCTCACGCTCGGCAAACTCCGTGATCGACTTGAAAGCTTCCTCACCTGGATCGAGCACGAGAACAAAGGTTCGCTCGGCGCCGTCATTGAACGAGTTTGATTTCATCGGACATCCAATTTTGGAGGCTGGGATTCAGTCGGTCGCGATAGGAATCTCTCCGCCTTCGATGATCTCCGGAGGAACATCCTTGAAAACCCGTACCGGAACCGATTTGGCCGCGGGCACCTTGCTGCCTTCCGCGTAGTGCCACAACGGGATCAGGCCGTTGCATTCGGGGTAATAGCCGGCAATCGTCCTGCGCGGAATGTCGTAAGGCACGACCTGAAGCTCGCTCAGGCTGCGCTCGACGCCGTCACCAGCCTCAGTCACAAGAGTGACGGTGTCGCCCGACTTCAGGCCATCCGCCTCCATGTCGGCGGAATTCATCAGGATGACGTAGCGGCTGCCCTGGATGCCGCGAAAGCGGTCGTCCTCGTTATAGATCGTCGTGTTGAACTGCCCATCGGCGCGCATGGTCATCAATTCATAGACGCCGTCGTTCTCTTGTGGCGGCGCAAAGGCGTTCTTCGGAACGGTGAAGTTCGCCTTGCCGTTTGGCGTCTTCCACTTGCGCTCTCGAGCTCCCAGCGGTCTCGGGAATCCGCCGGGCTCGAACATGCGTTGATTGAAGTTCCTGAACTGGTCGGGATAGGTCCGCTCTATGGCATCGCGGACTTTCGAATAATCGCCAGTCCAGGCGTCCCAGTCGACCTTGGGATTGGGCTTGAGCGTCGCCTTGGCGAGGCCCGCCACGATAGCCGGCTCGGACAGAGCCTCTTTGGCCACCCGCTCGCGCTGACCACGCGAGCCATGAATACACGCGGTAGAATCCTCCATCGAGACCGCTTGGGCGCCGCTTGCCTGCTCGTCGATCTCGATGCGGCCAAGGCACGGCAGGAGATAGGTGACTTCTCCCGGCACGATATGGCTGCGATTGAGCTTGGTCGCGATCTGCACCGACAGACGCAGGCCGGACCAGGCCGGCTCCATCAGCGACCGTTCCGGAATGGCGCGCACAAAATTACCGCCAAGGCTCAAGAAGCCGCGCACATCTCCCTTCAAAATGCCCTGACAGGCGTCCACAGTCGTCAGGCCATCCCATCGCGGCGGCTCGAAGCCATAGAGTTCGCCGAGCTCGTCGAGCGGCACGAGCTTCGTCTTTTCGGAGATCCCGACGGTGCGCTGACCCTGAACGTTGGAGTGACCGCGGATCGGCGAGATGCCGGCCCCGGGCTTGCCGATATTGCCGCGTAGCAGCAGCAGGTTCACGATCATCTTGGCGGTCTCGACGCCGTGCTTGTGCTGGGTCACCCCCATCGCGTAATTGGCGATCACCGCATTGGCGGCCATGTAGGTGTTCGCGGCATCGCGCATGGCCACCCGGGAGAGTCCCGATGCACGCTCGATCTCGTGCCAATCCTGGGCGCGACAGAAGGCGGCAAACTCCTCAAATCCGGCCGTGTGTTGCTGAATGAAATCGACGTCAACGACGCGCGCGCTTCCGTTCGCCAGAGCCAGATCGTCGGACTCGATCACCCATTTGCAGATGCCGACCATTGCCGCAGCGTCTCCGCCGATCCGAACCTGATGATATTGCGAGCTGATGCGCGTACCGCCCGCGATCATCTGTACGGGGCTTTGTGGATTGACGAAACGCTCCAGCCCACGTTCACGGAGCGGGTTGAAGGTCACGATCGGCACGCCGCGTTGGGCAGCTTCCTGCAACGGATGCAACATGCGGGGCGCGTTCGTGGTGGTGTTGTGGCCGAAGAAGAAGATGCAGTCGGTGTGTTCGAAGTCCTTCAGCAGCACCGTGCCGACCGGTGATCCGATCACCTGCGGAAGAGCCACCGACGTCGTCTCGTGGCACATGTTGGAGCTATCAGGAAAGTTGTTCGTGCCGTACATGCGGCCGAACAGCTGGTACATGTAGCTCGCTTCCAACGAGGCGCGGCCGGACGTGTACATGATGACCGTGCGGGGATCGAGCCTGTTGAGCTCGTTGCCGATCTCGCAAAATGCTTCGGACCAATCAACCGCCACATATCTGTCGCTGTCCGCATCGTAGCGCATCGGGTGGGTCAGCCGTCCCTGCTCCTCCAGTTGGTGATCGGACCAGTTCCTCAACTCGGTGAGCGTATGCTGTGCGAAGAACTCCGGCGTAACGGTTTTGCCTGTTATTTCCCACGCGGTCGCTTTGGCGCCGTTCTCGCAGAACTCGAACGGATGCGGGCTTGCAGGCTTGGCCCAGGAGCAACTCACGCACATGAACCCGCCGGGTTTGTTCTGCTTCAGCAGGATCTCGCTGCCGAGGATCGCGACCTCTTCCTGCGTGAGAATGTGCATTACGGCATTGAGCGAGCCCCAGCCACCAGCCGGCGCATCATAGGTTTCGACTTTTGCTTTTTGCCGCATGGCGAGCCCTCGATTGCCAGTCCCCAACGGGAAACCGGAGGTGGCGTCGCTGGTTCCTCCGCGACAGGAACATTGCATCAGCTTGCGCGTCGATACGTCGTCGCTGGACGGACATCATGCACGGCTCCCACTTCCCGCTGCGCGAGCGCGCGCACGAATCGACAGTCAAACTGCCGCGCCTGACCGCGAACGGGACGCAGGACGAACGGGTGGTGGCCGAGGAATCCCCCGTCGCGCTGGTCTACGACGGAACAACTGTCGCCATCTTGATGGCCACGCCATCCGATTTGACCGACCTCGCGCTCGGGTTCAGTCTGACGGAAGGAATTATCGAAGATGTTGGCGAGATCGAAGAACTGTCGGTCGTTCCCGGTCTGGACGGCATCGAGGTCCGAACCTGGTTGAGCCCGGGTGCGGGGCGTCTCCTGAAGGATCGGCGCCGGCGACTGATTGGCCCGACAGGCTGCGGCTTATGCGGCATCGAAAGCCTCGCTGAGGCCAACCGGACACGCCGCCCCGTTGAGCGACGGATCAGCCTCACGCCGGAACAGATCCGGATGTCGATCGAAAGCCTTGGCGAAGCTCAAGTTTTGAACCGCGCGACCCGCGCTACTCACGCCGCCGGCCTTTTTCGACCCGGCGATCATGACATGATCCTGCGCGAGGACGTCGGGCGCCACAACGCGCTCGACAAGCTAGCTGGCGCGCTGGCATCGGAGGGCATTTCAGGCCGCACCGGCGCCGTCATTCTCACGAGCCGCATATCGGTCGAGATGGTGCAAAAGGCCGCTGCGATCGATGCCGGAATCGTCATCGCAGTCTCCGCGCCAACTGCGCTCGCAATTCGCACCGCTCAAGCTGCCCAGGTGACGTTGATCGGAATCGCACGCGGAAGTGATTTCGAAATATTCAGCCATCCTGCGGGAGTTCTTCGTTGAGGTGCCGATAAGGACGGGCTCGGCGCAAGACACTTGCGCCAAGGCTTTCCCAGCCCGGTTCCCACTCACCTATTCCCCGAACTCCGCGCTCGCCGACGCTAGGAACGAGTGGATACCCAACGGGTTCATTTCAATCCTATTCCATGTGAGGGCGTTGTGCGGGATTCAGCTTCTACACCGACTTTCCGAGTCGCTCTGACGATTAACGGGACGCGCCACGAGCTGTCGTTGCCTCCTTGGGTCGCATTGCTCGATCTGTTACGGGAACAGCTTGGCCTCACCGGCTCGAAGAAGGGTGCGACCATGGTCAGTGCGGCGCATGCACAGTCCTGATCGACGGACAACGTGTCAACTCGTGTCTCATTCTGGCCGTTTCGCGCGACGGAGCCGAGATCACGACGGTTGAGGGATTGGCCGACGGCAACCAGTTGCATCCGTTACAAGCCGCTTTCATCGAACACGACGCCTTCCAGTGCGGCTATTGCACACCGGGCCAGATCTGCTCCGGGGTCGGCTTGATGCGGGAAGGACACATCCGCTCCAGAGCAGACATCCGCGAGCAGATGAGTGGTAATATCTGCCGCTGCGGTGCTTACACCAACATTGCCGATGCCATCGCTGACGTCCTCGGTGAACAATCGACATCCAGGAAAGCAGCAGAATGAACCGTTTCGAATATGTGCGCGCGGATACGATTGCTGACGCCATCGCTGCGCTCGCACAGTCCGCTGAAGCACGAGTTCTGGCAGGCGGCACCAATCTCGTCGACCTCATGAAGTACGATGTCGCGAAGCCGTCGCGCGTCGTCGACATTAACCGTCTTCCGCTCAAAGAGGTCGCGGACACAGAGAACGGCGGCTTGAAGATCGGGGCCTTGGTGTCGAACAGCGACCTCGCCTGGCACCCGCAGATCGTGAAGCGGTTCCCTCTGCTCGCGAGCGCGATTCTGGCGGGCGCCTCGCCACAACTTCGCAACGCTGCGACGACCGGAGGCAATCTGCTCCAGCGGACGCGCTGCTACTATTTCTACGACAGCTCCACCCCCTGCAACAAGCGGACGCCTGGCTCAGGTTGCGGTGCCATCGGTGGCGTCAATCGCATTCACGCCATTTTCGGCGCAAGCGAGAGCTGCATCGCAGTACATCCTTCAGACATGTGCATCGCGCTGGCTGCGCTCGATGCCGAAGTCGAGGTCGAGGGCGTGAAAGGGCGCCGGCTGATACCGTTCGAGCAATTTCATCGGCTGCCGGAGACGACCCCTGAACGCGACAACACGCTGGAACAGGGTGACCTCGTGACTGCGGTCATCCTGCCTGCAACCGATTTCGGCAGCCATCACACTTACCTCAAGATTCGCGATCGACTGTCCTACGCCTTCGCGCTGGTTTCCGTAGCCGTCGGAATGACGATGGAAGATGGCGTGATAGCGGATCTTCGCCTGGCGATGGGCGGAGTCGCGCACAAGCCGTGGCGTAATAAGGTCCTCGAAAAGACCTTGCACGGCGCGGAAGTCAACAAGGCCAGCTTCCGACACTTCGCCGAGGAGGCGCTCCGGGGTGCCAAGGGTCAGGGACAGAACGACTTCAAGATCGCGCTTGCGCGCCGCACGATCGTTCGCGCGTTGACGCAGGCCGCGCGTGGCACGCCGCAAGATCAATCCGATAAGACCTTTCGCTAGGGATCTCTTCAGTGGAATTGCACCGAACCAACTACGATCTGATCGGCAAACCCACACGCCGTGTCGATGGTGAGCTGAAAGTCACGGGGCGCGCGCGCTATGCCGCGGAATATCCAGCCCCGGATCTCCTGTACGGGGTGATCGTTTCGGCAACAGTCCCTGTCGGGCGCATCAAGACGCTGGATACCAAGCGTGCTGCAGCGCTTCCGGGCGTTGTCCGTATCTTCACCCATGAAAACGTGAGGAGCGCAGCATGGCTGGACCGGAAATGGCGCGACGAGGTCGCTCCGCCGGGTCATCCGTTCCGTCCCCTGCACTCCGATCGAATCCTGTTCGACGGGCAACCCATCGCACTCGTCGTTTCGGATAGTTTCGAAGTGGCGCGCGACGCCGCCTCGCTCGTCCGTGCCGAGTACGAACTCGGCGATCATTGTACAGAACTCGAGATGAAGCGTACAGATGCCTACGATCCGCCCGAGAAGCGCAGTGGCATTCCGCCTCCGCCATCGCCCCGCGGCGACGCCGAGGAAGCCTTCGAAAGGTCGCCCTGCCGCATCTCCAGCGAGTACCGGATCAATGCCGAACATCACAATCCGATGGAGCTGTTCGGCACGACCTGCGTGTTCGAAGCACCGGGAAAGCTGACTATCTATGAAAAGACCCAAGGATCTCACAACAGCCAAGGTTACGTCACTTCCGTGTTCGGCCTCAAGTCCAGGAACGTCAAGGTCATCAATCATTATGTCGGCGGTGCATTCGGCTCTGCGCTGCGTCCCCAGCAGCAATTATTCTTCGCCGTCATGGCGAGCCTCGAACTCGAGCGATCTGTGCGCGTCGTCCTCACTCGATCGCAAATGTTCTACATCGGACACCGGCCCGATACCTACCACGCGATTGCTCTGGCTGCCGACGAAACCGGTAGGCTGACGTCGATCATGCACGATGCCGTGGCCGCGACCTCCCATTATGAAGATTACCAAGAAGCGATCGTGAACTGGTCGGGCATGTTGTACCACTGCGACAACGTCAAGCTCAGCTACAGTCTTGCAAAACTCGACACCGCGACACCGTGCGACATGCGGGCACCGGGCGCGGCCGTCGGCGTCAATGCGATCGAGTGCGCCATCGACGAACTTTGTCATGAAGTTGGTATTGATCCCCTCCAATTCAGAGAGATCAATTTCGCGTCCAAGGACGAGAACACCGGGAAGCAGTTCACATCCAAGGCCCTAATGTCGTGCTATCGCGACGGGGCGAGCGCGATCGGCTGGCCAAAGCGCTCCCCCATGCCTCGATCCCAGAAGGACGGCCACGAGCTGATTGGGTTCGGGATGGCGACTGGAACGTGGGAAGCATCTCTGATGAAGGCCACCGCCCAGGCGAAACTGACTTCGGATGGGCGCCTCGAAGTCTCCACTGCGGCCTCCGATATCGGAACCGGCACCTGGACAATTCTGGCTCAGATCGGTGCCGATGCGCTCGGTCTGCCGCTGGAGTCCGTCACGCCAAGAATTGGCGATTCGACGCTGCCAGCCTCTCCCGTCGAAGGCGGCTCGTGGACGGCTGCATCCAACGGATCAGCAGTGCTTGCGGCCTGCGAGGCCGTCAAACAGACACTCTTCAAATACGCGAAGACGATGACCAACTCGCCGCTCGCGGACGCCGACTACGAGCGGACAGTCTTTGCTGGCGGCCGTATCGCGCACGATGGGGACCATGCGCGCAGCCTTTCCATCGATGAGGTCATGCACGCAGCCGACCTTTCGGAGATTGTCGAAAGCGGCAAGGCATCCCCGAGCCTCCTGCAAATGCGGAAATACACCAGCTACACGCACTCCGCCGTGTTCGCCGAGGTAAGGGTCGACGAAGATCTCGGTGTGGTTCGTATTCCGAAGATCGTCTGCGCGGCAGCGGCCGGCCGTATCATCAACCCAAAAACTGCGCGTAGCCAGATTCTCGGCGGCGTCGTCATGGGCATCGGCATGGCGCTGCACGAGGAAGCCATGACGGACCACCGCATGGGCAAGATCATGAACCATAACCTCGCGGAGTATCACGTGCCCGCGCACGCTGATATTTCCGACATTGAGGTCATCTTTGTAGATGAGGCGGATGACAAGGTAAGTCCGCTCGGCGTCAAGGGCTTGGGAGAAATCGGGATCGTGGGCACGGCGGCGGCCGTCGCCAACGCGATCTTTAATGCGACGGGACGCCGCGTCCGCGACTTTCCCATCACGTTGGACAAGCTGATCACCGAGACGGAGTAGACAACCAAGAGACGGCAACGAGGTCTTGATGGCCGTTGCTGGCCGCCTTTGGCGATTACCGAATCGCCATCCATAGGGCCATAGCCACCATCATGAGGTTCTCGGTCAGCGAAATGAAGCCGAGAGGGACCTTGCTGTCGCCACCGACGCAAGCGCATTTGAGCTCGCGCCGATCCACGTAGACCGCCTTGAAAACCGACACTGCCCCGATGCTGCCGATGACAAAGGCCATCGGAATGGCGATCCACTTCAGCGGGGCGCCTGCGATCATCAGGACGCCGGCGATCACCTCGCCAAACGGGTAGATGTACGCATATCGCAATACCGCTGAGCCAAGAGATCGTAACCCAGGAACATGTTCGAGAACGTCTCGAGGTCCCGCAGCTTCAGGATCGCCAGGATGCACATGCTGAAGGCAACGAACCATTCTGCGGTGCGCAGCGTAGCCAAGGTTCCGCTCGCGACCCAAGTCGCTGCCAGAGCCATCGCCAGCGCTGTCGCAAAAACCGCGATGACGGGTTGATAGCTGGTCGCAGCCGGATCTGCGACCGGTTCATGGAAGTAGCGGCGGAGATCGTCGTAGCCACCAACTCGGTTGCCCTCGATGAAGGTCTGGGGCGTTGTGTCGACGCCTTCGTGGGCCATGAATGCATCAGTCTCGGCTCGGCTCTTGAGCTGATGATCCTCAATTTCGAACCCTAGGCGCTCCAGGAGATCGAGCGACTTCAGGCCGAACGGACAGATGTGCTCCGGCGTTACCATTCGGTATAGCGCCGCGGATTTGGTACGCGTCTGGTCCAGCATGTCCGCTCACTACGTCTGATTTCTACGATACCGCTCGCGCGTGATCTCCTCCGCCACGCGGTCCAACGCGCGGTTTCGATAGCGATAGCTCAGGGAGCCGTAGATCAGTGCCGTCAACAGCACGAAGGCTCCGATGAAGTAGACGACTTCGCCCATCTAGATCTCCCTCAATGAATCAAGCGGCACGCGGCTTTCTGGTTTTCGCGGCCTTCTTCGCCGAACGGGAACGCTCCGCCGCCGGCCGTTTGGCCGACGCGGCGCCGCCGAGTCGCCCGCCCTTCCGCGAGGGAGAGTGATCCTCTTCGTCCCGCGGCCGGACCCGCTCTTCTTGCCCCCGTCGCGGTCCTTGCCTTCTGTTTTAGCGGCGTCTTCGATGACGGCCTCCCGCATCTCGCGCTCCCGATCCCTGCGGGGCTCGGAGGGTGGCATCTTCGGCTTTCCAAGTTTCAGCAGCATAGGATGCTCCAGTTTTTGCGAACGCCCCCGTCTAAACGAAGCGCGTCGGTTTGGGCGGGTGCGCGGTCCTGGGATGGCGGTCGTGCAGGAACTCGGCCAGGTCGTTCGCGATGACGCCGTCGTCCACGGCGGCGGCGAATAGCCGTTCCTGTGCATCCCGCGGCAGGTCGGGCCATACCTTCAGAGCGGCAAGGCCGAGTAGAGAAGCGAACCGGCTTTCGTTCATGTGTGCTGGCTCCGATTGAAATGAATTGCCCGGCGGTGGCTTAGACGCTACCTCATCAGGTGGAGAGCCACTTGAGGCGGAATCTATGTCCGGCTTGAGATTCCCCTCGCTGGCTTGGCGCGAACCTTCTTCGGCAAGCCGACCGTCTCCAACGATTTCTGCGACGACCTGCTTGGCCGTTCCGATGAAAGTGTCCTTCGCACTCAAGTCGCCGTCCTCTTTCGTTGTCGGGGAGCAACGGCTAGACCGAATGGCCGTTCCCGTTTGCTTCGGCTCGACTTTCAGGGGGATTGGTCGGCACGACGCGGGCGTCGGCGGCCGCGCGGGCCGCCGGGCCGGTTCTAGCCGGACGACGGAGTTGGCCGGGAGGGTGGGTGAGCGTGATCGCCACAGGCGCCAGTGGTCCGACCATCTCTGCGGCGGTCGTGCCTGACTTCACACAGCCGTTGCGGTCGCGACCGCGCCGCTTCCCGCCAGCGCGCATCGCGCGCCCTGGGCTCGGGAGCGCCACAAATGTTCCCGCCCATGGCGCGAGCGAGTGTGCCTGCGCTGCTCACGGCCGCCGACCGCGCGCTCTATGCGGCCAAGGATAACGGCCGTGATCGGCTGGTCATGGCCGGACAGGTGGTCGCATGGCCGTAGCTCGGAGCGCCTAGACGATCCGGATCAGACATCACGGCCAGCGACCTGGGAAGCGTTCGCCCGCACCCGCTCGCGAGCCTCGCGTCGGCGCTCGCGACGTTCCCGCCGCCGCTTCGCCCGCTCGGCGGGCTGCGGCAGAACGGGCACGGGCGTATCCACCACCTTCTCGGTCGGCCCCCTCTCCATCACCTGGGTAGCGCCAGATCGCGCTTCCATGAAATTCAGGGCGGCACGGCCCTTGGCGGTGATCTTCCAACCGCCGTTTTCGCGCTCGACGAGGTTTTGCGAAAAGATTTCGAGGTCCGGCACGCGCGCAGCCAAGCGCTTGGTGCGATCGCTCCAGTCGGGACCGCTGGTCGCCAGGATCGCCATGTCGCGCTTCAGGTCGGCCATTGCGGCAAATCCATCCGGGTAGCTGACTAGGATCTTCAGAACCGTGACCTGGAAATTCACCCCGTCCCTCCACGCCCGGTCAACGCCACATGGTTGGCGCTTGCGAGAGAGCTTGGCGGCCGACCTGCTTGAGATGGTCCTGAGATGTCTCGCCCCTGGTTGCGGCTTCCAGGATTTTAGAAGCCACGTGGGCACGGGCGCCGGTCTCGGCCCGGGAAACGCTTTCGCAGACCTCGTCGACCCCAGAAGAAAGAACAGTGAGGCAATCGCCGAAGCGTCGAATTCAAGAGTGCTATGAAATTTCGTGGATTCTACGTCCCGGCTTGGACTTGGCAATAGCCAGAAACGCGCGACGGGCCGAAAGCGGTCTCAGCACGCGCGAGCGGAGGAACGAGCACCTGCCGATCGCACTTGTCTTGCATCGATCTTTCAGGAGGAGGATGACGATGGAAACGGAAAGGCGTGAAACAGGAACGCTGATCGGCAGCGACAAGGTCGAAGGCACCGCCGTCTATGGCGCCGACGCTCAAAAGATCGGCTCGATCGAGCGCGTCATGATCGACAAGGTCAGCGGCCAAGTGTCGTACGCGGTTCTTGGCTTCGGCGGCTTCCTGGGCATCGGAGACGATCACTACCCGTTGCCATGGCAGTCGCTGAAGTACGACACGGGCCTCGGCGGGTATCGGACCAATCTCACCGCCGACAGGCTCCAGGGTGCACCGAAATATGGCAATGACAACGATTGGAACTGGAATGACCCGGGACGTGCGAGAGCTGTTAACGACTACTATTCCGGGTTCTGACACCTGCCGGTAAGCCCGACATTCGCTCTGGCTTGCCTGCAATCAGGTCGGCTAGTGGCGGCGAGCTTCGCCGGCGATAACTGGCCGCCGTCCAGTCACTTCGGCGGCGGTTTCGGCATCGCCGACAGCGTGCGGATTTTCCAATGCCCGCCCTCTGTCACGTAGGTCGCGTTCAGGCGCCTACGGCGCGCCGCTCGCCATGTTCCGGACAGAGGCGGCACAACGTCACGCCCCAGGCCCGGGCATCGGAAAGATCATTGGCGCGCGATCCGCCAATGCCCCGTTGCCCGACCTGGATGATGCGTTCAACCCAGGGCATTTCGCTGGCGCGGCGCATAGTGCTCGAGAAGGTATGCTTCAGACCGGCGCGCTCGTCACGCCAGTCAAGATGCGCATCGATCTGCAATAAGGTGATCGGATCAAACCCTTCGAAGCCCGCGAAGAAAGGAATGGGCACGGAATCATCGCCGCCGCGCAGCAAAGGCACGGCAACGCCTGTTCACAATGGAAGATGTCGTGGAGGTGATCAATGATCGGTTCGCCTCCGGCGTTTGCGGATCTGTCGCAAGGTAGCCGAGATCAATGATTTTCAGCTCGCGATCCAGGAGAGGACCGTCCTGAGCAAAATCCCAACACGAAGAATCTTCGGCCTCTTGTCTCGTGCTCTCCCGAAAAGCGGTGGGCGCGCCCCGCGGCATGACTGGCGCGCCCGGGCACATGCGGGGTTGCGTCCGGCGCGCCAAAGATCACGGCCTCCGCGCAGGCAAACGACCCGGGCTTCGCCGCTGACACACCAAGAAATGTAGCGGGAGCGCATTGCTCATCAGCTTCGGCGACCTGACTTCTCGCAGGCGCAACCACGTCACGACTTTCGCGGCGGCAGCTGCCGTCCCCGGCAACGGATCGTGCGGCCCTGTCCTAACGGGGCGATTGTTTGGTAGCGGGACCGCTCTTGCCACCTGGCAGGCCCTTGATGTTCGAGGGATCTTGCTCCTGCACCGAGAGATTTTGCTGGCTTGAGCCCACTGTGCCCTTTTGGCCAGGAGGCCCATTCTTGTTGCCGGCTGATCCGCTGATGCCGGCACCGGAGTTTTGAGCGCTGGGCGCCATTGCTGGACTTGTGCCAACGGTGGCGGCATTCGGCTCGCCAGGCGGATGAGCGGCAGCGCCTGGCTTCTCCTGATTTCCGACATAGCCAGAAGCGCCCGAATTCTGGGTTTTCGCACCCTTGTCGGCTTCGCTTTGAAGGTTCTGCCCGGGATTTTGCTGCTGGGCGGCTGCCGGAAGGCCAATCGCCGTGGCGGCGAAGACGAGCGTGAAGAGTGTGGCTATCCGCATGACTGCCTCCGTCGGTCTGTTGCTCCCCGAAATTGAGGATCAGCAACAACCGAATGGTGCGTGAGGCGTTCCTCCGATGATCGCCACGATTGTGAACCTGCATCATTAGACGAGATGCGGTTCACACACGTGTCGATGCTCTGTCCACGGCCGCCGTTTTATTCTGTCAGTTCGACCGCCGCTGGCATCTTTGCGACCGACATGAGGGAACGAGCAACCTGATTGAGCAACTGATAGGCATTTTCCTCTTCCGCCAGCGATTTCGACAACAAGGCGACGATCGCGCTGTGGCGTAGCTGGGGCGAGATTGCGCGCGGTCGTGTAGCCGGCAATTTCGTAATGCTCGACCCCGCTGCGCCGCACCGATCAAGGCGAGGTCCGCCGCCGCGTCTTCCTTCTCCTTGCCCTCCGTGGTGATTTCCTGACCTTCTTCAACTAGGCCCATCATGCCCTTGCAGGGTTTGCCCCGCGCCGCTTTGCCGAGCAGCTGCCGGGCGTTTGAGACCACCGAACTGAACGGCGTGTTCTACCGTACTCCTACGCTAGAGACAGTGAAGGCATGGCGCGACCAGACCGGGCGCGACTTCGTATTCATATGGAAGGCTACGAATTTGACCACGCACGGGAAGCGTCTGTCCGAACGCTCCGAGAACAGCCTCGACCTGCTTGAAAGTCGCATTTCCTTTTTACGCGGCAAGGTCGGCCCGATCCTGTTTCAGCTTCCGCCGCAGTTTGAAGCGGACCCAGATCGGCTGGGGTCCTTCTTCAAGCTTCTCTCCAGGGAACGCTGTTACAGTTTCGAATTTCGGCGTGCGAGCTGGTATCAGCCGCGCGTTCTCCGGATGCTGGCTAACAAGTGTATCTCACTCTACCTGTCCGACGCATCACGATGCGTCAGCTCGCTGGAAGCCCACGGGACTTCGTGTATGTCCGCGGACACGGTCCAGGCGGCGCTATCCCGGCCATTACTCGCAGACAGCGCTCACCCAGTGGGCAGGGCGCCTCAAATCGTGGAGGCGGCAAGGCTGCGACTCCTTTGTCTATTTCGACAACGACCAGAAGAGTGCGGCGCCGGCCGACGCGCAGGCGTTGAGAGAACTGCTGTAGCGACTGGAGCAGAAGGAGCCGACATCGAAATCAATCGCAGCATAACCGTGACGGAGGAACGTTTTCCAGACGGTTTCGCTTGATGCCGTGAAAAGCCAGGGCTTCACGATCAGTGTCCTGCGCCCCCTCCGGGAGGCTTGAACCGCACAATGCAGCTCATGGAAGCCCAGTCCGTCGCCCAACTGCCACGGGGGGCCCAGTGGCAATACGAGCCGAAATGGGATGGATTCCGTTGTCTTTTGATCCGCGAACGCAGCCGAGTCAGCATGCAATCCAAAAGCGGCCGCGATCTGGTTCGTTACTTCCCGGAAATTGCCGCAGCCGCGGCCGCCTTGTCGCCGAAGACGCTCACCCTGGATGGTGAGTTGATTATCGAGCTTGATGAGGGCTATTCGTTTGATGCGTTGCTTCAACGCATTCATCCGGCCGCCAGCCGGGTCAAGCACCTTGCCAAAGAAACTCCCGCAACCTTCATGGTTTTTGACCTGTTGCGATCGGGCGCGAGAGATCTTTCGGGTCTGCCGCTTTTGAAGCGCCGCGCCGCCCTTGAAACACTTGCGGGAAAGGCCTTCCAGGCGAGCGGGCTTTTCCGGCTGACACCGGCAAGCCGAAACTATGCGGATGCCGAGGCCTGGCTCAACAGCGTAAATGAAGATCATGACGGCGTGGTCGCCAAGCGCCTCGACCTGCCCTATCGAGGCGGCACCCGAGACGGCATGCAGAAGATCAAGCTGCTGCGATCGGCTGATTGCGTTGTCGGCGGATTTCGTTATGCCGAGAAGAAGCAGGGCAATCGAAAAGTCGTTGGCTCATTGTTGCTCGGCCTCTACGACAAGGGTGGACTTCTGCACCATGTCGGATTTACGTCCGGCATCCGATCGTCCGATCGACTGGCTCTCACCGATCGGCTGGAGAAAATCGTCAGGTTGCAGAGCTTCACCAGCAATTCACCGGGCGGTCCAAGCCGCTGGTCGACAAAGCGATCGGCCGAATGGAAAGCCGTGCGTCCAACTTTCGTGGTCGAAGTATCCTATGACCATGTGACGGGCGACCGCTTTCGGCACGGCACGGAAGTCATCCGGTGGCGTCCTGACAAGAAGCCCTCGCAATGTCGCATGGATCAGCTTCGGCAGAGGCGGCCACACAAACCTTCCGAGCAGCGACGTAGCTCGGCGCGCTTTTAACAAAGGCCAGGACATCTCATCGACGTCCTGGCCTTGCTGGGTCAGTGAAGCCTTAGGACTGGCCGCCTTTACGTCCGGCTTCGCTGGCCTTCTCGCGATCGTTGGCGAAATTGCCCGGATTGTCCGTCGAGCCCTGCTGGCCGGGCTTGCTTCCGCCCTGGGTCTGCTGTCCCTGCTGGCCGTGGCTTTGCTCGCCACCCTTCTTGCCGGCCTCAGACGCGCGCTGCGGATCGTTGGCGAAATTTCCGGAGCCACCACGTTGTTCGTCTGCCATCAATCTTCTCCTTGTTTGTTGCCCGGCCCATGAAGGCTAATGGCGAGATCAGAAGCTCGTTCCTGAGAGAAAGATTAAGGTTGGTCAGAGATTGTTGGCCAGCATGTTGCGCGTCGCCTGCCGCACGGCTTCGATGCCCGTGACGTTGTTCATCAAAGCAATCTCGCCTTGCTGCTCATGTCGTATGGCATGCGCCATCAGACGCAGGCGGGGATCGCCGGACGAATGCCATTGGTTATCCGCCATCTGGACGGCGCCGGCATGATGCAGGCTCATCAGACGGATAAACATCGCATCAAACTCACCATCGGCCGCGTTGCGCGCATCCGCCATTTGTGCCGACGTCAGATAGCCAGGCATGGCCACCCGCTCCTCGCTCAAGCAGAGCGCCATCGGCTCGCTGAACCACCCGCGCCACCAACGATCGAAGATGCGGTTCTCGCCCTGCTGGCTGGCGATCATCAAGGCCGCGAGCGCGCGCAGGTGCGGGTCCTGCGCACGCTGCTGGCCGAGCTTAGCAAGCTCAATTCCTTGCTCATGATGCGTGACCATATGGCGGATATAGCGCTGATCACCGGCAACATCGCGGCTGAGGATTGGCAGCGGCCAACCAAACCCATCAATCACGGAAACAAGGCCGAACGTTGCAAGCACGAGAAGTGCTCCCGCTGCCCACCGTTTGGCAAAGCGCACCGCGGATGTTGGCGGCGCGCGCCCCAGCGGCCAACGCAGCCAGGCGAACAGGGGATAGATCAAAGCGGACGAGAGATGAACGAGAAAGCCGATCCAGTAGGGTTGCTGCAAAGTGAAGATCGGCTGGAAGAACGGAAACAGCGGCACCAGTCCAAACCACTCGGTCGCCGAAGTAACCGCGGCCCAGGGTATCGCCAGCCAAAAGAGAGTGCCGGGCACAAGACGGCTCGTCCAGCGCCCAAACAGACCGAAGAAGACCAGCGCCCAGGAAAAGTCCGCCCATTGATGAAAGGCGATGCCAAGGGCAATCGCGTGAACCGAAGGCGACGCGCTCAGCATGGAGTCGCGACCTGGAATGGCAGCGACCGTCATCCAGTCGACCGCCGCGTCCCGTCCCAACTGTGACGCCGCAAGCTGGCTGATGAGCGTCGAAAACGTGCTGCTGACAAGCCCGAGTTGAGCGGCCGCCAGCCAATTCGACTTCGACTCTTTCGCGGCGCCCTCTCCCATCAGCCGAACGGCTTCATCACGACCTTGATGCAGCCATCCTGTTTGGCGCGGAACGTCTTGTAGAGATCGGGCCCTTCCTCAAGCGTCGCTCGATGGGTGATAACGAAGCTTGGATCGATCTCGCCCTTTTCGATGCGTTGCAAAAGCTTGGGCAGGTAATGCTGAACAGGGGTCTGGGCCATGCGGAAGGTTAGTCCGCGATTGATGGCACTGCCCATCGGGATGTTGTCGAGCACGCCGCCATAGACGCCGACAATCGAGACAGTACCGAAGTTGCGGCAGCATTGGATGGCCTGCCGCAAAACATGCGGGCGATCGGTTCCCATGAAGGTCGCGACCTTGATGCGATCGATCACAGAATCCTTGCTTGCCATGGTGTCAGGCTCGGTGCCGACCGCATCGATGCAGGCATCGGCGCCGCGCCCTTGCGTGAGTTGCTGGATGCGCTCGTAGACATCCTCTTTCATAAAATCGAGCGTGATGGCGCCCGATTGCATGGCGAGGGTCAATCGCTCGGGCACCGTGTCGATGGCGATCACCCGTTCGGCGCCCAGCAGAAATGCGCTCTTGATGGCAAACTGGCCGACTGGTCCGCAGCCCCAGACGGCGACTGTCTCGCCGCCTTTGAGGTTGCAAAATTCCGCGGCCATATAGCCGGTCGGGAAAATATCCGAGAGAAACAAGACCTGTTCGTCCGTGAGCCCCTCCGGGACCTTATAAGGCCCGACATCCGCGTACGGTACGCGCATATACTCGGCCTGGCCGCCGGCAAAGCCGCCCAACATGTGCGAATAGCCGAACAGGCCAGCGGGCGAATGCCCCCACATTTTCTCAGCCTCTTTGGCGTTGGGGTTGGAGCGCTCGCAACCGGAGTAGAAGCCGTTCTTGCAGAAAAAGCATTCGCCACAGGCAATGGTGAAGGGCACCACCACGCGGTCGCCGACCTTGAGCTTGCTATTGTCCTTGCCGACCTCGACAACCTCGCCCATTGTCTCGTGGCCGAGCACATCGCCTTTTTCCATGGTGGGCATGATGCCGTCGAACAGATGAAGGTCCGAGCCGCAGATCGCGCAGGCCGTCACCTTGATGATCGCGTCACGTCCGTCCTGGATCTTGGGATCGGGAACGGATTCACAGCGGATGTCGCTCTTGCCGTGCCAGGTGAGGGCTTTCATGCTCCGCTCCAAAGGTTGCGCGACCAGACCAAGCATCAATCTTGCGGCTGGTTCCTAACCGCTTAGGAACGCTCTCGCCTGTGCCCCATTAGGCTCAGAGCCACGTAAAAAAACCGAGAGGGAATGCGCCCATGGCCGGACAGTTTGCAATTGTGACGGGTGCCTCGACCGGCATCGGCTTTGAGCTTGCCCGGCTCTGCGCCTCCAAAGGATATGACCTTCTCGTCGCCGCGGATGAACCCGAGATCGAGGCGGCCGCGGAGGCGCTGCGCAAAGAAGTCAACAGCATCGCCGTTGTGGCGTTGCAAGCCGATCTAGCTACCATTGAAGGCGTCGACAAGCTCTACGAGGTTGCACAAGGTCGCAAGGTCGACGTGCTGATGGCCAATGCCGGCCGCGGCCTGGGCCATGCTTTCCTGGATCAGGAGTGGGCGCGTGTCCGTCAGGTGATCGACACCAACGTCATGGGGACGACCTACCTGCTCCATCGGGTTGGCCAGGACATGCGCCGGCGCAATGAGGGACAGATCCTTATTACTGGTTCGATCGCGGGCTTCACCCCGGGGAGCTTCCAGGCCGTCTACAACGCCTCGAAGTCGTACCTGAACTCCCTCTCTTTTGCGCTGCGCGAGGAACTGCGCGACACGAAAGTGACGGTCACCTGCCTGATGCCGGGCGCCACCGAGACCGAGTTCTTTGCACGCGCAGATATGCTCGACACCAAAGTGGGCTCTGAGGACAAGGACGATGCGGCGATGGTCGCCCGCAAGGGTTTCGAGGCGATGATGAATGGCGAAGGCGATGTCGTGACCGGCCTCAAGAACAAGATCCAGTCGGCGGTTGCCAATGTGACGCCGGCCGAAACACTCGCCAAGCAGCATCGCAAACAGGCGGAGCCCGGCACCGCAAAATCCTGATCAGGCCTCTCGTGCTGTCATTGATCCGCTAGCCTCATAGCGGATCGCTGTCGCGCCACGCATCCGAGGGCAACGCAGAGAATGCGCGAGGCGGCGAGCACGCCTAAGCCTCGTACATCCGCATCCGGCACCAGTTCCACGAGATCAAAACCAACGATCCGCGCCCGTTGCGTAACGCCATGCAACAGCTCGACGATATCGAGATAGCCGAGACCGCCCGGCTGTGGGACCAGCACCGCGGGAATAACAGTCGGGTCGAGGCCGTCGCAATCGAGCGTAACGACGCATTGGCTGCCCGGCGGGATGAGGTCGATGACCGGCTGCACGCCATGTCGGCGCACGGTCGCCGCACTGAACAGTGTCACGCCCCAAGCTTGGGCGTCGGCAAGATCCCGTTCCCGCGAACCACCGATGCTGCGCTGTCCAACCTGAATGATCCGCTCCACCCATGGCATTTCGCTGGCGCGGCGCATGGTGCTGGAGAATGTATGCTTGAGGCCATCCCGCTCGTCACGCCAGTCGAGATGCGCATCGATTTGCAGGATGGTGACGGGGCCAAACCGCTCGAACCCCGCGAAGAATGGAATGGGAACCGAGTCATCCCCGCCGAGCAGCAGAGGCACGACGCCCGCCTTCAGAATGCTCACGGTTGTGGATGTGATCAGCGAGCGGTTCTCCTGCGGTGTTGCCGGATCGGTTGGAAGGTCGCCAAGATCAACCGCCCGCAATCCTTCGGGGATCAACGGGCCGCCCTGATCGAAATCCCACCGCAAGGGATCACGCGCAATTTGCTGGGTACTTTCCCGTAGAGCCGAAGGAGCCCGTGCGGCATGGCTGGTGGCGCCCGGAACATGCGGCGTCGCGTCCGGCGCACCAAAGATCACGACATCCGCGCTTGAGACCATGTCGGGCGCGCCCGCAGGAAGGCTTAGAAAGGTGGCAGGGGTGACAGGTTGTGTCATGGCGTGTGTGGAAGGCCTAATGCCTATTGGTTTTGGCAACGGCAATTGCACGTCCGCGAAGCGTCCTTCATAGCGGTCGGTAAAGGCATGCAGGGCCTCCGGTATATCGCGGAGCTGGAGATCGCAGCGCCGCCGCAATTCGTGAACCACCTCGGCCGACGCATCGCGCACCCAACCTTGAGCGATAGACCGCGACCCGGCGCGGGCATTGATAGTTTCCCTCCAGCAGATCCATCACAACGGCTTCGAAGTCGTTGCCAAGGACGGGCGCCTCGCACCAGACAGGGCCCGAGGCGCCACCATCGTCTTCAACGAGATAGATGTCCTGCTCGTCACGCTGAGGGACGATGGACGACATCGGCAACGCCTCCGACTACAGCAAGGCACGGCGGCTGACGCAGACTCAAAGCTGCGCAGTTACCGTGGCATTGCTCGGGACCGCCCTCATCCGCCTACTGTTCGGTCTGTTCGACGGCGGCCGGCATCTTGGCGACGGACATCAGGGACCGCGCGACCTGGTTGAGCAATTGGTCCGCGTTTTCCTCTTCTGCCAGTGACTTCGATAGGAGGCTGACGACGGCGCTATGGCGTAGCTGCTGGGCAAGGTTGCGCGCTGTCGTCTAGCCGGCAATCTCATAATGCTCGACCCGCTGCGCCGCGCCGATCAGGGCGAGGTCGGCCGCGGCGTCTTCCTTCTCCTCGCCCTCGGTCATGACTTCCTGACCTTCTTCGACAAGACCCATCATGCCCTTGCAGGGCTTGGCGCGCGCGGACTTGCCGAGCAACTCAAAGCATTCATTGATGCGCTCGATCTGGGTTTCGGTCTCGCCGAGATGCAGCTCGAACAGCTCGCGCAACTGGTCGAATCGCGCCGCTTCCGCCATCTTGGGAAGCGCCTTCGTCAACTGCTTCTCGGCGTGAAGGATGTCGCGGAGCTCGTCGATCAGCAGGTCGCCAAGACCGGCCTCGTCGACCGGCGGTGAGCTTTCGGTGACGATAGCCGCCGCGGGTCCTGGTTCCCCGGCCTGAATGGCCGGCGATTCCGTGAAGACCCATTCGCCGCCCTCGTTCCAGGGCCCGCGGGTGTCGATCTCACCATGATCGCCGGTGCCCGTGGAGTCGTTGAAGAACTGGTCGACGAGACCCGGTGTGGGCGCGATGCGGCCAATGCTGAAGGCCGGCTTGCTCATGCTCTCGAGGGCGAGCGAGAATGCCTTCATATGGGTGATTTCGCGGGTCATGAGGAACCTGCAAGGCGTCCTTAGTGCCGGCGTCGTCAGTAAAGTTGATCAGGCGTTCGTAGACGATCTTCGCCCGCGCTTCGGCGGCAATATTGCTGCGCAGGTCCACGTCCAGTTCGCCCGTGATCTTCAGGTAATCGGCGGTCCAGGCATTGCCTTGCGAATTGAAGAGGTTCACGCCGCCCCCACCCGCGATCGCGATCAGCGGATCGGCCTCGGCCGCCTGGCGATCAAACTTCGCCGGCTTGAGATGCATGCGGGCCAGCGTACCGACGACTTCCAGATGGCTCAGCTCTTCGGTTCCGATATCCATCAGGAGGTCCTTGCGATCCGGGTCTTCGCAATTGAGTCCCTGGATCGAATATTGCATTGCTGCTGCAAGTTCGCCATTGGCGCCGCCGAACTGTTCAAGAAGCATGTTGCCAAAACGCGGGTCCGGCTCATCGACGCGGACGGTGAACATCAACTTCTTGACGTGGTGATACATGGAAGAGCCTCGGGCTTGAAGGGAGATGACTCCCGAACAGCCAGGCGCTGCGGTTGTTCCTATCGAGGCGGAAGTGTCGCGGCATCGACGCTGGACGCGGAGAAGCTAGGCTGGCCGCG
The DNA here is from genome assembly GCF_008123425.1 of Bradyrhizobium rifense. Lineage (GTDB taxonomy): Bacteria > Pseudomonadota > Alphaproteobacteria > Rhizobiales > Xanthobacteraceae > Bradyrhizobium > Bradyrhizobium rifense. The sequence continues at coordinate 25,080 of NZ_VSSS01000084.1, read as the reverse complement.
CCAGCGATGCACGGACCACGCTCGTCAGGGAAGCCATAGTATAAGGCTTCGAGAGCCAGCCCAGCGGCGCGAACGGCTCGGCCCGCGTGCGGGTCAAGAAATCATCATGGGCCGTAGCAAAGACACAGCGCAAGCCAAGTTCGCGAAAGAGATCACCGGCTGCCTCGACGCCGTCGCGTCGGCCGGCCAAACGTATATCCATGATGGCAAGGGCCGGCTTCTGTTCCCTCGCCATCGTCAAGGCTTCCTCGGCGGTGGTTGCAATGCCGGTCACTCGAAAGCCGGCATCGAGCAACGCGGCTTCGGCCTGCATGGCAATCAGAAAATCGTCTTCGACGATCAGAACCGCGCGGGACTGATCAACACGATCGTTCGCTTCGTCGGCGGCGGGCGCCACTTTATCATCAGGCGGACGATCGGTCGGAGCAGCCAGCTCATGACTATCGGACATGCTCGGCTGCGTCATCATGCACCTCGCGATGCGCCGAAGCGAAGGGTAGCGCGCGAAGGCGACCGGCTCACGGTAAGCTCAGCATGGAGCTGGCGGGCAAGGCCAAGTACCAGACGCAGGCCCGACGAAGTTTGCCGCACCGCATTCAAGTCAAATCCGGGCCCGTCATCCTCGACATAAAGCTCGAACTGTCCATCATATTCAACAAGGCTGACGCGAATGCTGTCGGCGGCCGGATCGCTGATCCCGTGCTTGGCTGCGTTAGTCAGCAATTCATTGAGGATCAGGGCGAGCGGCATGGCAATATCATTGGATAGCGCACCGGTTGCCGACGTGCGCGTGATCTTGATTCCCGCTGGCAGCGTCTGCTGGATCGTTTCGACCACGGCGCCGAGAAACTCATCCGCGGCGAAGCTGGTCGCGTCGGTGGTGCCATAGAGAACACGCTGGGCAGCGGCCATAGCGGCGATCCGGCTACAGGCATCGTCGAGCACACGCCGGGCCTCCTCGCTCCGGGCGCTGCGGGCCGCCGTGTATAGGAGCCCCTGGAGCATCTGCATGTTGTTCTTGGTGCGGTGGTTGAGCTCATTGAGCAGCAGGCGCTGCTGCGTTTCGGCCTGCTTTCGCTCGCTCAAATCAACCAGCATATTGATGGCACCGGTGACTCGGCCGGATGCATCGAACAGGGGCGTCGGGAACGGGATGAAGGGAACGCGTGTGCCATCGGGCCGTTCGGCAACCGCTTCGACCCCGCGCACCGGACGGCCTTCTTTGAGGGCAATGGCCATCGGGCATTGATCATGCGGCAACGGCGTGCCGTCGGGAAGATAGAGGTTCCAGGTCACGCACCATTCGTCGCTGCCGAGCGACGGTGTCCGGCCGGCAAATTCGACGGCTGTCTGGTTGAAATAGGTGATCTTGCCGTCGGCATCGGTCGTATAGATGGCGGCCGGTATGGCGTCGAGCAATTCCTGCAACCGTTGTTCGCTCTCCTGCAATCTTCTTTCGGCGAGCTTGCGTTCGGTGATGTCGCGGGCGATCTTTGAGGCTCCAATCACGCGACCCATGCGATCGCGGATCGGCGAGATTGTCAGCGAAATGTCGACCAGACTGCCATCTTTGCGGCGACGCACGGTCTCGAAATGATCCACCCGCTCACCGGCCTTGATCTTGGCCAGAATTCGCGGCTCCTCATCCTCCCGGTCGGGCGGAATGAGCATCGTGATCGATCGGCCCACAACCTCATCCCGGCTGTAGCCAAACAGACGCCGGGCGCCATCATTCCAAGTCTGGATAATGCCGTCGAGATTCTTGCTGACGATGGCATCGACCGACGATTGAACGATGGCCGCGAGTTGCTGGGCATCGCGCTCGGCCAGGCGGCGGGCCTCTTCGCCAGCAAGACGCGCAAGGGCAAAACCGAGCAGCCGTGCCAGCGTGAGCGCCGTGTCGAGCTCGGACGGTGTGAAGTGGTGTGGCTCGCTATGGTAGGCCATGAACTTGCCGGCAAGCCGGCCATCCTGGACAATAGGCGTAAAGGCCGCGGCTTGAACGCCTTCATTGAGGATTGTCTGCTTCAGATCATCAGGCAGTTCGCTGCTGCCGACATCTTCGATGCAGACCGGCGTCGGCCTGATCTCACCGCGATCCCACGGGGAATGTCCTTCCACCCTCCTGCGGTAGGCTTCCGAGAGGTCGCGCCAGGCCACGAACCGCATGATGTCGGCCTGATCATACAGCAGGATCGAGGCGAGCGTGCAACCCAGCGCGCGCGTGATGGCATCAAGCGCGGCTTCGTGGACTTGCTCGGCCGTCTGGCAGTGCTGCAGCCTTTCCGAGAAGGCAAACAACGCGGCCTGCTCTTCCATGCTCCGGGCGAGCGACTGTTCGGCGCGCTTGCGGTCCGTAATGTCGTGCTGCACACGAACGGCGTAGAGAAAATTGCCGGCGACGTCGCGAATGCTCGATGACGTGACGGCCGCCCAGATATGTCCGCCATCCTTATGGTAGATGCGCTTCTCGATGCTGTAGCGATCGAATTCGCCCGCGATCTGGCGGCTGAATTGCGCGCGGTCCTCGGCAATATCTTCGGGCAGCGTCTCCTCGAAGATCGTTCGTCCCAAAAGCTCGGAAGCCGTATATCCGGTCAGCCGGCAAAGCTGCTGGTTGACCCGTAGCATGCGGCCGTCGCGATCGATTTCGACGATGCCGGCGCCGACATGCTCATAGGTGGCGGCAAGTCGTTCATCGCGGGCCTGCATCCAGTCGTCGGAACGGGCGTCGGACATTTCGAGTCGGCCGCCGATGCGCTCGTGAAAGCAGTTGATGGCCCCGGCCAGGACACCGTCCTCATCGAAGACCGGCGCAATATGGATGGTGACCCAGACGTGTGAGCCATCGGGCCTTTCCAGGCGACCTTCGAGGCCACGGACCGGAGCGCCGGTCCGCAGCACTTTGGCCATTGGCGTCTGCTCGCGCGAGATCGGCCGTCCATCAAGGAAGAGCTTGTAGGAGCCGCAGAAGAGTTCGCTATTGTCGCCAACCCGCGGCGCGCGGCCCCACAAATCCGCCGCGCGTGAATTGAACCACAGAATGCGCCCCTCCGCGTCACAGGCGTGGATCGCGATGGGAAGCTGCGCGAGGAAAGCGGGTGACGGGCTTTGTAAACCGAGCGCTGCGAGCGGCTCGAGACTGTCAAGATCGACCGCCGTCTGCTGAATATTCATAAGTCTCATCCCCCGCGCCAGGACCAAGAGGGGTGCGGCACCATTGTTTTTCCTGCCCCTGGGTCGCCTTGGCCGGTTGGTTCCCGACTCCGCGAAACATGGCTAAACGCCCGGCCGAGATCAGAAGTTCCTAAATCGGGTCTTCCGTACGGCACACGCGAGGACAGACCATTACGCCACGATAAGCGGAGTCGCTGGGGCTTGCTCTCCGTCTTTCGTCTTAGGCGCCGAGGCAAGCTTCCGCCGATGGTTCACTTCACAACAACGGCTTCATGGCGAAGGACAGAACGGTGGAGGAACGACTGGGCATCCATGAGCGTGGCTTGTTGGATATGCCGGAGGAGGATCAGATGGACAGCGAAGACGCCTATGGCAAAAGTGAAGGACGTTTCGGAAGGCGTGCGTGAGACCGCCCGCACTGTGCGGCAAAGCCCGGAAGAAGGGCAGCCGCCAGGCCAGGCGCTCGCCTTTCTGCGCGACGTGGTGCGAGAGGCGCCGCTGCCCTCGCTACTCGTCGCCTTCATGCTAGGCAGCCTGATCGCGCGCCGTTAGCCAGGAATATCGCGGTCAATCGCAAGATCATTGAGCAGGGGCGAAGAGCCCCCGGCAAGCAACGCAGCCAGAAGTTCCGCCGCGAGGAAACTAAAGGTAATTCCGTTGCCGCCATAGCCAAAGGCGGCGAAGATATTCTTGCAGCCGGGCACCGCGCCGATTAACGGCAGGCCGTCATGGGTGGTATCGAAAGCGCCCGACCAGGTGAAGTCGACCCGGTCCGAGGCCTGCGGCCAAAGTGCCTTCAGATAATGCTTGAGCGCAGCAATCTTTGCCGGCGTTGCGTCATTGCGAGCATCAGGCTCGATCAGCGCATGATCATCCTCGCCACCAAGGATGATGCGGCCATTAGCGGTAGTCCGCGCATAATGATAGTTCCGGCTCGCTTCCCAGATCAGCACCTGCTCTGGCCACAGATTGCCCGGCTGCCGCCGGGTCGCAATGGCCCAGCTGGAAGCCGGTTGGGCTGTGGGCTTCACGATGTCGGGTATTACATAGCCGGTCGCGAGCACGACACAGCGCGCCTCGATCGAAAGCCCGCTTTCGAGGCCGACGGTTACGCTCCGGCCCGCGCTATCAAAGGCAACCGCATCAGCCTTGAGAAGGCGGGCGCCGCGCCGAAGCGCGATATCAAGCAGGCCATGCGTGAGCAGCACCGGATCGGCGTCAGCCGCGTCCCCTGACAAAAGGGCGTCCGCCCGCGCGATGCCAAAGCGCTTCAGAAGCGCGGCATGATCGAGATAGCGGGATGGCAGATCGGCGCGGTTTCTCAGCGCGTATTCATCCTGAACAAGCTTCGGACTGTCATCGACAGCGAGATAGAGCGAGAGACGCGGACGCATCTGGCACGCAATTCCCTGATGCGCAACCAGGGACAGGAGGCCTTGCGCGGCATGGTGGCTGGCCCGATAGCAGCGCACGGCTTTCTCGAAGCCGTAGAGCTGCGCGAGTTCGAACAGTGGCCGGTCGATTTCCCAGAGCAGCATGGCGGTGCTGGCCACCGTGCTGCCGAGACTGGGAAGCTCGCGATCGATAATGACAACTTGGCGGCCTTGCCGTGTCAGACGCTCGGCCACCAGCGCGCCGGTGATGCCAGCGCCGATGATCAACACCTCGCATCGAAAGCTGTCAGCTATCGGTTCAATCGGCGGCGGCGGCAGGACGGCCCACGGTGCGCGCGGGCTGCGCAGATCGTCCTGCTCGATGTCATCATTTTTGAAGATGGAACGCTCCCAGGTGCCTTGACCCCCTAGACCTTCACCGGGCGCAAGGCCGACACGGCCGGTGCATTGATCGGCTGTCCGTTGGGGGCAAAGATCGAACCGTGGCACGGGCAGTCCCAGCAGCTCTCAAAGCTATTCCAGTGCAGATGACAGCCGATATGGGTGCAACTGGCCGAATGAAGATGCAGTTCGCCGGCCTTGTCCTTGTAGGCGGCGATCTTTTCGAGTCCCCGCCGCAGGATAGCGCCCTCACCCGGCTCAAGCTCTTCGAGGGAAGCGATTTCACCCGGTGCCACGTATTCCGCAAGATTTTGCAGGATCGTCATGTTCTCGCGTAGGAAGTTCCGCGCCGCTGCGAGCGGCTTGCGATCCGGCGCATAGACGGGCTTCCAGGGATGATCTTCGCCCAGAATGAGCGCCGTGTTCAGCATCGCGCCCATCACGCCATGGGTCAGACCCTGGCCTGAATCTCCCATCGCGAGGTAGATGCGCTCGCTGCCGGGCTCGCGGCCGATGAAGCCGGCATAGTCGATCGTATCGAGAACCTGACCCGACCAGCGATGGGTGATGCGGCCCAAAGCCGGGATCAGGTCGCGTGCCCAGCTTTCCAGCCGGGCAAAGCGTTTGTCGGCGTCGTTGGCCTCGCCGCTTTTATGGTCTTCGCCGCCGACAAGGACGAAATCATGATCGTCTGGGCCGGTTTGCAGCCGTACATAGTGGTAGGGATCTTCGGTGTCCCAATAGAGCGCATCGGGAAGTTCGCCCCGTTCAATGTCGAAAGCGACGACATACGTGCGATAGGGAGCCACCTTCGTGTGCAGTTGAAACCGATCGGCGATGGATGCGTTGGTCGCGATCACGGCGTGGCTGGCCGTGACCTGCCCTTGCGATGTTCGCAGCGTGACGGCGCCGTCCTGCTCGGCAACTTCTTCCACTGGACTGTTGGCAAAGAAACGAACGCCGCCGCTCTCGCAAACGGCCGCAAGTCCGGCGAGATATTTAAGGGGGTGGAATTTTCCTTGGCGTGGATATTGAAGGACATGCCGGTTCTCGCAGCCTTTGAGGGGCACGCCGACCAGCCGGTGAACGGGAGCGCCGACCTCGCGCACCGCTTCCAGCTCCTCATCGAATATATCGGCCGGCATGCCGTTGTCTTGAAAAAGATAGCCGTTAGTACGGAGGAAGTCGCAGGCAATATTCTCGCCGGCCTGGATGTCCTCGATCCGGTCGACGGCGGCAGCCTGACTTTCGTAGAACAGCTTGGCGGCATCGGCGCCGCGCAGCTTCTTGAATTCGCTCATCAGATCATCACAAAGCGGCGCAAGGTGCGCCGACGTGCGCGCCGTCATACCGCTTGCGATGCCTTTGCGATCAATGACGACGACTGACCGGCCGCGCTTCATGAGTTCGTACGCCGTCGAGAGCCCGGCGATGCCGGAGCCGACCACGGCGACATCGCAGCGCACATCGCCTTTAAGCGCTCCCGCTTCCGGCAGGATCTCCGTCTCCATCCAGAGCGAGGTGCTGACCATATTGAACTCCACCCAAAGAGGCAAAACGCGGGCTCTTTGCGCGGGTTCCTGCGGACGCGCGAGACACCACGTCATCATCCTCCCGGCCGGCTGCGGCGTTGTCGCATAGGAACCGGCACGCTGAGCGTGCGTTTCCCGCTTTAGAGCGAGGAGTAAGCCGTGGGACTATTCACCAAAGACATCAAGACGATGGACGACCTGCTGCTGCATGGCTTACAGGACATCTATTATGCCGAGCAGCAGATCACCAAGGCCTTGCCGAAAATGATCGACAAGGCCACCAACCGTGATCTGGAAACCGGCCTCAAGAATCATCTCGAGGAGACCAACAAGCAGATCGAACGGCTTGAGAAGGTCTTCGAGAAACTTGGCCAGTCGCCAAGCGGCACGCAATGTCCCGCCATCGACGGCATCATCAAGGAAGCCGACGAAACGGCCGGCGACATCGAAGACAAGACGGTGCTGGACGCGGCGATCGTCGCCAACGCGCAGGCGGTCGAGCACTATGAGATTTGCCGCTATGGCACACTGATCGCCTGGGCGCAGGAGCTTGGCCACGACGATATCGTTCGCTTCCTGACCACGAACCTCAACGAAGAAAAGGCGGCGAACACCAAGCTCAACACAGTCGCGTTGCGCAAGGGCGTCAACAAGAAGGCCTCCACCGCCACCTGATTCCCGGCAGGGCCCGACGGATCGATTTCCGTCGGGTCCGCTGCTCCTTTCGAGGCCCAAGTCATCCGCCATGACCAATCTGACGAAACTGCCGAGCTGGGCCGACAACGATAATATCTTTGCCGTGGTCGAGACGCCGCGCGGCAATTCCTGCAAGCTCGAATTCGATCCGAAGCTCGGTGCTTTTGCTCTGGCGAAGCCGTTGATGGCGGGCCTGACCTATCCCTACGATTGGGGTTTCATTCCCTCGACCAAGGCCGAGGATGGCGATCCACTGGATGTGCTGATCCTGCACGACGCGCAAACCTATCCCGGTGTTGTGCTACGCTGCCGGCCGATCGGCATTCTCGAAGTCGAGCAGAAGAAAAAGGGCAAGAGCGAGCGAAACGACCGCATTTTTGCGGTGCCGGACCGGTCACCGCTCGAAACGGATCTCAAGGACATCCGCAATCTTCCATCGCATGCGCGCGATGATCTCGAACAGTTCTTCCGGGCAACGAATGCGCTGGAGAACAAGGAGCTGAAGTTTCTCGGCTGGCATGGGCCAAACCGTGCGACCAAGACCATCAAGCGTCTGGCCCGCTGAGCTGCTCTCTCAGCCATCGCCTGCGCACGGTTCCGCCATCGCTAGTGATTACAGCGTGTATCTTGCTGGTCCGCCGCGCGGCTAAGCTGATCGCGTTGGTGTGGCGACAAATCTCGATGGCGCGGGCAAATTCCAAGGTACAGCTCCGCGCATCTGACATAGCACGCGCTGAATGGGATGACCGCATAGGAACGCCGCCGGACGCTTCATGGTTGATGGCGTGGAGAACCTTGATCGATGCGCCGCACCAGAACTCAGCTGAAGCAACAGATGTCCGACCGAGTCCGCCGACGCAGTTGGCGGCTCAGTACCGAGGAAGACGACGAAGGCATCGAGGATTGGATGGTCGGTGGGGGTGACAACCCGTCATCTTGACCACGTCTGTCGTTATCCGAATATGGAAAGGGAGAAACCTATGGCAAAGAAAGCAAAGAAGAAGCGTCGCACCTCGAAGAGCTCGGGCTCGGAGGTTAAGAGCGAGATGCGACGGTACAAGAAGGGGACGGCCAAAAGTGGCCGTGGCGGAAAGGGCGGCAAGGTCAAGAGCAAGAAACAGGCAGTCGCGATCGGCCTTTCCAAGGCCCGCAAAAAAGGCAAGAAAGTTCCCAAGAAGAAGTAACAGGGCACAGTCATTGCGCGGTCACGCGTCATTCGGGCCGTCTCGACGTTTCCTGTTCCTGCAACGCGTGGCGCCAGGTTTACAGGCACGGCCTAAAACTTCATGGTCGTTCGCAGGCCAAGAACCGTCGCATTGTGAAGAGCCTTGCCGGGCGTTGCGCTTGAAGGGTTGGTGGCACCTCCGCCCGGATGGATGATGTATTGAAGATTGGGCTGTAACGTCCACCCGTCCCTGATCTGATATTGATACACGGCTGTCAGTAGGCCCTCGAAACTCCGCGTCGGCCAGGCGGGATCGACGAATGTGCGATAGTCGGCATCCAGCCTCTGGGCGCGTTTCGACACATGCGCGTAGCCGGCGGCGATTCCGAACTTGTCGTCCGGACGGCGGTCGTCGAGTCCGATGAATTCGATGCCGGCGTCGGCGTAGCGATCAATAAGATTGCGGTCGGCAGGCGCACCCGAGATACGCGCAAAGATGCCGATGCCATGGTCGTCGCTTTTCGACACACGATAGAGCTTTTGCTCGAATACCATCCAGCCGCCGACATCACCGGACAGGAGCAGAGGTTCGCCGCTGCTAACAGGTGAAGCGAGTGAGACGCCATTGGACGCCAATCTCTGATCGGCGAAAGACCCAAAATGACGCCAGCCGCCAAACTTGATCTGGCCGGCCGGGTTCGGATCGCCCTTTGTGTTATTCCAGGCATACTGGATCTGGCCGAGCAGCAGGGGCGGATCGTTGACGCGGAAGTTGACGCCATACCGGTTACGCTCCTGCGGATCGCCGGGGCCGGGCCCAGCCTGATCGCCATCGAAGATGCCGCCAAGAACGGACAATTGCTCAGTGACATTCACCAGAAGTCGGGCTCCCATGGCAGCCAAGGGAGGCGACGGACCGCCGCTTGGCAAATCAAGCGAGGTGATAGCCGGCCAGCCCATCGAGGCGTTTGTCAGCACGTCGGTGTATTTGGTATTGAAGAACTCGCTGTCGGCCGCGAGTTGCCCCACTTTGATTGAGACTTTCTTGTTGCCCCACTGCTTTTCAAAGTACGCCTCGTAAAGACGCGTAGACGGCAACGCCTCGATTCCGCTGACCACAAAGTAATTCTGTAGACTGCCGCGCGACAACCCGCCGCCATGAATCTGGAACATGTTGGCATGGAATGTCAGCTGGTCGAGGCCGGCGAGCTTTTGCAGGTCTAGGTCCACGGCGAGGTTCAACCGACCTTCGTAGACAGAACCCTGTTTCAGTCCGCCGGAAGGGTTGCCCAGCACTTCGCCGATATAGGTGGCCGCGAATTTGACGCCGTATTTTTGGAAAGGGTTGGGAAGGAGACCCAGCGTCTTTTCCTCCACGGTACTTTCGCCCGTATCGGGATCGGCCGGCTTATCGTCGTCGGTCTTCTTGTCTTCCTGGGCAGCCGCTGCCCCCGCCGCCAGCAGCGCGGCTGCGAGAAGCAATTGGTAAAGGCGCCTTTTGGTACGGCTCACAGTTTCGATCCTGATTGGCGGGACGCCCGCCCATCGGGCCATGTGATCGGCTTCAATTCAAGCCCGTTGATCGAAGTGTTTGCTTTGCAATCGCAAGTCTAACCTATGTTAAGCGCGCCCAAAAGTTCCCTCGTACGCCTGCGCGCTCAGTCATCGACCGCCCAACTCGCTAGAATGCGGTCAACCGATGCCACCTCGATTTGCAGGCTGAAGCGCTTGGTATAGAGATCGAGCAGGGCGTCGTGGCTCTCATCGGACGAGCTGCATAGCGCGTCTTCGGCAAGGATCACGCGATAGCCGATATCGACCGCGGCCAGCACAGTGGCCAGCACACAAACATCAGTCTCACCGCCGGAAACGATCAGCGTATCCACCTGATGCCCGTCCAGAAAGCCTTGCAGCCGGCCATTGGCGAAAGCGCAGTAGGTTTGGCGGTCGATGACCGTGGCACGCGGTACGAAGCGCAGCAGGGCCGGCATCAGCTCCAGCAGCGCCGGATCGACCCTATCACGTGTCACGCATTCCCATTTCTCGTAATAGGCCTTCCAGACGCCGCGCGCCTCGGCCTTGTTGCGGACGGGTATGAATCGCGTGAAGACGGTACGCTGCGGCGCGTGTGCAATCAGCCTGACCGCCTCGGGTAGCGCACGCTCAAGCCAAGGCGTTGCCCATGGAGCACCGGGCGCGAACAATCCTTGCATGTCGATGCAGAGATGGACGGCATGCGGGCCAGGCGGTGAGAGCAACTGCCCCATGACTAGCGCGACCTTCCGAAGCCGGTCAGCCGCCGCATCAAGTGATCGAGAACAGCGCCGATCGCCAGACCCGCGATCACGTCGCTTGCCCAGTGCGCGAGCAAAACGATGCGCGTCGAGACGAGAACTGCACCGACGGCCCAGACGAGGTTTCTCCTGGCCGGCGGCAGTTCGTTCGCGGCGGAAGCAAGGGCTCCGACATGCACGGCATGGCCTGAGGGAAACGCATCAAGCGCCTTGCCCGAGAGCGGAATGCCATGAAGATGGCCGCGCACGGTGCGGCGATCGGGCCGGACCTGATCGAGCTGCGTTTTCAAAAGGTGAGGCAGCAGAACTGCCGCTAACGTCGTCAGCAGCACATGATCGCTTGCCCGTCGCTGCGCGGGTGGCTTGGAGCGCGACCAGAGCCACCATCCGACAGCTTGCGCCGTCAGAACATGTCCATCAGCTCCCCAGGTGATGATCGAAGATACGTCTTCGGGCACGGGCCCGGTGTTGCGCGCGATCGCACGCGCGAGCGCAGTGTCGGCGGGTAAAGGGTGCACGCGTATTGTCATCGATAGCCTTGAGCTCCTTTCCCCGATTGGCCTGCCCTCCCATAAAATAGCGATTGGCAAGCGGAGCAGGTCGTCTCGGTCTCTCAATCAACAGCCGCGAAAACCGTTCCCAGCGAGGAACTGTGCGGCGGACGGTGGCGTTGAAAGCGTGGGACAGATGATTGGAGGAAAGAGCCATGGGTTTTGGACGAGGCGCATTGTTGTGGTTGCTGGGCATCCCGCTGCCGATCATTCTGCTGCTGGCGATCTTCTGGCACCATTAGGCTGGCGAGCCGCGTCCCAATACGGTGGCTTTGCGAAAGGGCATCAACGCGAAGGCCTCCGACGCGGCCTGACGGCTGCCATCTCAGAAGGGCCGGCTTCGCTTTATCGCGGGCCGGCTTTTCGCGCGAGCAGGCGAACTCCTGGATAACCTTGCTTTGCGGCGCGCGAACCAGGCTGCGACCGAAACCGCGAGCCACGCCAGTGAGGCGCCCGCGAATGCGCCTGCGACGCTTTGTTGGACCAGCAGCGAGAAGAGCCCGGCGAACGCCAGCATACCCAGCGCTCCGAGCGCGGCGCCAGCGGCATCCAGTGCGGCGGCATGTCGTCCGCGACGCGTGCCATCGAGACCGGCCTCCCGCATGCGGCGGATCTCATGTTTTTCGATGAGCGTGGCGCTGGCGCAGAAGATTGCTGGCAAAGCCAGGAAGAGGCCGCCGATCGAAGCCCCGTACCAAGTGCTGACCAGGCCGGTGAAGACCGTCGCCGCCCCGCCCAGCACGAAGCGGACCACGTACTCGTACCACCGCCCCTCCCGCAGCGACGACGGCGAAATCTTGATCGGCGTGCTCATGCCTGACCTCCCGCGACCGCCCACAGGCCGAAGGCCGCGGTGAGCCACACGGCGATCGAGAGCAGCGTAGCCGGCAGAGCGCGCATGCGCGCCCGGATCAAGAGCTGGCACACCACGACGCTGTAGACCGCGAGCGCAACGGCGCCGGCCATCATGGAGTGGGTCTGGACGGCTGCGTAGGATTGGCCGTGCCGATAGATTGCGATGCCAAGAGTGGCGAGCGCGACCGAGGGCGCGGCTCCGAACAGGCCGGCGAAGCTCTTGGGCCTCAGCACGTCTCCGAGCATCGCGAAAGCCGACACCACGGCGCCTCCGACCAGAAATCGAACGACGTACTCGCTCATTTGGATTTCTTCCACAACCTTAAGAGCGGGCCGTCTGCGCCATACACCGGATCCTTGCGCGGGACCGGCACCTTTGGAATCCTCTGCAGAGCTTTCGGACGGTCCTCGACCTCCGTGCACTCGTCGTAGGTGCCGACGGGCGGATAGGCACCGACGACGAGGAAGTCGTCCTCCTCAGAGAGGCATTGATGTCCCGTGCCGGCGGGGAGAATCGCGACGTCACCGGCCTTCAGTGTGAAGATCCGTCCCTTGTTTCCGCCGAAGCGGACGCGCCCTTTGCCGCGCGCGATCCCGAGCACCTCGTGAATTCTCGAATGGTAGTGAACATAGTCGTAGATGCCGTTGCGCCAGCTATCCCCCCAGCCATTGGCTTCGAACAGGTCTTCGAGCACCGCCGCCGGGTCGTGCCGCTCGTCGATTCTAACGGCGCTTCTGTACAGTGTTAGCGGCCACCGCGGGTGGTTGGGTACAAGGCCGTCATCCCTAAATCGGACCACATGCGGCTTCCTTGGATGAGGCAGTTCGGCAGCCTGACGCTTGCCCGGACGATGAAGGCCGGTGGCGCGTTCCGCGTACTCCTTAAGGTCCTCAAGTATCGGCATGATCTGTCTCCTTGATAGGATAGCCGGTCCATAAGCGAAGCATCCGTTCGAGTGCCGCGCCAAGCGCGAAGCCGGCGACGACGTCGCTGGCCCAGTGCGCCAGCACGACGATGCGCGTCAGACAAAGGCCTACCGCCAGCACCCGTATCGCCCGGCGGGGCCCAGCCGGCAGCGGGCCCGCCGCCGATGCCAGCGCTCCCATGTGCAGTGCGTGTCCCGACGGAAAGGCATCTTTGCGCTTGCCGGAGAAGGAGATCCCGTGAACATGCCCCAACACCGTCTTCCGGTCTGGACGCGTTTGGTCGAAGACCGACTTCAACACGTGCGGAAGCACGGAAGCCGTCGCGGCCACCAGCACAGCATGATTGCCGGCGCGGCGCAGCGGCTCTCCTTGCGTGCGCGACACCACCCAACCTACGGCCGCCAAGGCCAAAAGGATTTTTTCGTCGGCGCCCCACGTCAACCCGCGGGCGACCGTTTCCGTACGATGGTTGGTCTTGCGCGACACCGCCCGCGCGATCGTCTTGTCGATCTTGGTCGGTTTCACGGTGAGAAGGGACATCGATCCTCTGATGTTCATTGGGGAATCCTATAACGCGCGGCAGTTCTCAAGGTGCCAAGCGTTCGCGCGGAGGAACGGCCACTAGTCGCCCCGTCGACGGTCATGTCCGGATCTCTCGCCACCTATATCGGCAGCATCGCCGCCCTTCTTGCCTCGCTTTCCTACATTCCGCAGGTGAGGAGACCTGGCCGCGCAATTCCAAGGACGATCTCTCGCTCGGCATGCTGACGGCCCTGATGCTGGGCCTCGGCCTTTGGGCCGTGTAGGGACTGATCCGGGAAGATTGGGTGGCGGGTTACGACATAGGTCCCGGACAGCTCGGCGAGAACATCACCACGGCTGGCCTGGACCTCGAGCGGATGCCGCTCGGCACGCGCATCGCACTCGGGCCTGAGGCGGTCGTCGGGCCTCCGGACGCCCTGCGTGCTCATCGACCGCCTCAAAGACGGCCTGAAAAGGCAGGTCGTGTCGTCGGCCAAAACCGGCCCTGCATTCAGATGCGGCGTCCTGGGCCTGATGCGAGCCGGCGGACAGATGGCGGCCGGCGACCGTGCGCGCGTCATCCTGCCCGACGGAGATCAGAAACGGCTTCCTTCGCTGTAGCCCTTCGGCAAACGGAGGAACGAAGCCTCTACACCACCGTTAGGGCTGGCTTGAGGATAAGCCCATGACGAAGGGGTGACGAACTCCGCTACGGCGCTCCCCCGGAACGCAGTCCATTTCTGCGTCGACATGTAGCGGATGTTCGCTTGAGGTACGGATTGGACGATGCCGTGGTTGCCGCGCGTCCTGCCGAACGTCGTCGCGATCACCTCCGCCCATCCCGAGCGGACAATCTTCACGCGTTTCATTCCGGCGCAAAGCCCAGGCCAGGGCGCCGGCATGTGGCGGCGGTATTACGAACGCTGGAGTTAGATGACCATCGACCGGCTCGGGCCGAATATGGTCGACCTGGTGCCGGAGCTCGCCCGCTTCGTCCCGCCCGCGCGCACTTTGGACAAGTACGTCTACTCGCCTTGGACGGGGAGCGGGCTTCATGCGCAGCTTCGCGAAGCCGGCATCGAAACGGTCGTCGTCACGGGCGGCGAAACCGACGTCTGCGTCCTCGCGACCGTACTGGGCGCGGTCGACTGGGGCTTCCTCGTGATTCTCGTCGCCGATGCGCTTTGCAGCTCGGCAGACGAGACGCATGATTCCATGATGAACATCTACATGAACCGGTTCGGACAGCAGGTGGAGTGCGTTACGAGCGAAACGCTTCTCGGGAACTGCCCGCCCGACGGCCGGGTCAGGCCCCTTCCGCTGCAGAACCTCGTGCCGAAGGAGACCGGAAAGGGCGAGCCGGTTTCCAAGGAATGGTTCGACAAATTCCTACAGAACTGACCGACAAGTTCGGCGGGGCGACGAGCTACATCCGCGCCCCGGCAGATGGCCTGTGGCGCAGCGGCGACACGACCGAGCGTGACGACATCGCGGTCGTCGAGGTCATCGTCGGTAAACTCGCACCCGAATTCCGGCGGTCCCTCCGCGAGAGGCTCGAACGGGAGCTCTTGCAGGAGGAGATCGTCATCCGCGCCCAGGAAATCATGGCTCTCTGAATCCTTCAGGCCCGTCTTCGCGCGCCAGGTTTGCGGATCGGATCCAATCAGGAGGAAAGCCATGCTTCACCACCCACGCGTGAGAGCCAATTCACACTCGACGGCGGCGAAAGCTGCAACGGCTGGCATAGTGGCTTTCAGAGGAGACCGAACCATGGAATGGACGGCTAAGGCGCTGGCGCGCGCGACCGGCACGGACACGGACCTCGATGAACTCAAAATTGGTCGCGATCTTCTGTGGAGCAGGATGCTTTTGTCCCTGGTGGCAGCCATGGCCTTCGGCCCGGACGTCTGGGGGCTCCTTTTCTGAGCGATTGCGCCATTCGGGGCGACGGATTGGGGTGCACGAGGACATTGGACGGCCTTGGCCAATTATGGTCACACGACTATTTCTACGCGCAAGGACGCGAGTCCGCTCTGAGCCATGTCAAATTGCATAGCTCGGGATGTTGTAGTTAGGTAGAATGCGCTTGGGGGCAGCGTTATGGCATCTGTGCTTCTGATCGAAGATGAATCGCTCATACTTATGATGATTGCGGACATGCTGGTCGAGCTAGGGCATAGCGTCGCTGGCGAAGCTAACGATTTGGAGAATGGGCTTTTGCTCGCTTCTGCGCCGGGCGTCGATGCCGCCATTCTCGACATACAGCTTGGCGCACATAGTTCTGACCGTATCGCAGAAGCGCTGCAACGCAAAGGCGTCCCCTTTGCCTTTGCGAGCGGATACGGGGCGGACGGTCTACCTGAAGGATTTAAAGGTTATCCGGTCCTTGAAAAGCCGTTCCAAATTGAGGAGCTTGAACGCTGCTTAGCCTCTCTGTTGCGCTAACAAACGCCAGTAGTCTGTTGCATCACGCGGGCGAGGTCCTCTTCAGTGAACGGTTTCCTGAGCATCGGGAAGCCATCTCGCCTTCGCTCGCGGCCCGATAGCTGAAGAACTTTGAGCGTCGGACGAATGCGCGTGGCACGCTCAGCTAGTTCATGGCCATCCATGCCGGGCATGTTGATGTCGGTGATCAAGATTGAAATGTTTTGGTGGCGCGTCAATGTTTCCAGAGCTTCATCGCCGCTGCGCGCGCATATGACCTCGCAGCCAAAGTCATCGAGCATGGATGCGACCACGACGAGAACGGCAGGGTCATCATCAACGACGAGAACTGTGTGACTCATTGAAGAACCTCTGAGTCTTAACGGGCGTGCGGTCCGCAGGTTCCGAGACCCCCGATCCGTCTATGTTGAGGGTCAGTTTATGGCCCATCTCTCGGAGCTCCCGGCTGGCGCCGGTAGTGTCCGCTCCCGGCCGGAAGTAAGTCAGCCGGATGCCGAAGGCCGCTCACGACCCCATTGCAGACATTGCAGGTCTAAGTCTCAGCCGGTCCACCACCAGAAATGCATACGCAGCCTTGCAGGCTTTGTTGCCGATCCGGGCCGGTATCGGTCCTAAGCGGGGCAGTCACGCTCCGCGCCTCCGTGCAGACATAGGAGATGAAGATGTCGCTGTTCACCGTCAGTGTGTGCTTCTGCGCTCCCGGAAAGAGCTGGCGTCAAGGTACGTCTCGAGACGTCGCCAGCATGACGAAGGCGACCCAATGGTGATGGCGGTTCTCGCAAACCTTGAGTTCGACGAACGCGCTGAACTTGTGCACTTTATCCATGTGGGAAGTGTGAACGACGAAGAACCCTAAAGCCTTCTGTGAGGACACGTTTCACCAAAGTTGCCTGGAGCTCGTCCATGCGCGCCAACCAATCCGATCGGGAGCCCGTCCCCGGCTTCGCACGCCAGCATCTCCTACCGGCTGATGACAACGACTGTTTGGATGAGCTGCCCTTGTTTTAGCCGAATCCAAGGATCGCCCTCACGGGATAGATCGCCCATGGCATTCAGAAGTTTCTGGCAGGACGGAGCGACAAAGACATGCGCGCGAATGCGCCTGCGAGGTTCGGCCAAAACATCCATGCGCTCTTCGGGCGCGACAAGCTGATTGCCTTCGGTTCGCCCAGCCCGAGAAGAGTTGCCGCCTTTAGGTTCGATCATTTGTCACGACAGGCATCCAACTCCATTGTCGTTAGGCACTTGGGCCAAAACAATCGCTTTCCACCCGCGCTACGGCAGCCACGTTTCTTCGCTCATCTGAGATTGAGCACCAGCATGCGCCTAAAGCAGATTCTCCGTTCTCTTTGGGCACTTTCCGGCAGACCCGCTCGTTCGACGGCGCGCGTTACCGCGGCCCCAACGCGCGGTCATGCTCAATCCACCACATAGCTATCGCGCTGCTCTGCGCGTCCCAAATCGCAGTTGGAAGGTCTGGGACAGCTATGCGGACCGCGAAGCCGCCGGTGTGGACATCGTGACACCACTCTATCGCGGCGAAGTCGAAACCAAAGCTTCCGGCATGACGCATCGGGAAGCCTGCGCGACCGATATCGTCGCTCATCTTCGATGCAGCCTGCCTTGCTCCACGTTCGTCCAACGGACGCCTACACGTCAGCGTGAAATACAGTCCGTGGACGAAATCCAACTCCGCCGTCAGGTTGCCGAGCACTTTGCGGAAATGCCGAGCCGTACGCCGGCCATTCCGAAGCATCGCAGCCACTCGCTTGGCCGAGAGGGATCGGTACGCTGTATTTCCGACATAGGGCGGGAAGTGCGCCGGAAGCGCGGCGCCGCCGAGCAGCCTGACGGCTTTCCGCATTTCCTCGGCCAGCTTTCCGAGACGAGAAGAGCACCAGGTGTCTTTCTTGCGACAACGAACGAACGTCGTCGAGCCGAGTCTTCCGTATTCCGCCCCCAGCGAATCCAGCTTGGTATGGCTTCGCACCATCACTACTGGCACCCCGTCTCTGCCGGCTTTCTGCAAGGCTCTCCGAACCCGGCTGGATCCTCCATAGAAGCAAGTGGTGTCGAAGATGCAGAGGTCGAACTGCGACCAGGAAGAGCGCAGGCATGCTTCGAAATCTTTGGCCAATGCACAAGACTCCAGAAGCAGGATACGGTGTGGCGCGTTCGGCGCTGGCTTGCCTAAAACTGCACCTCCCGGGGGAATGACGTTCAGGTAACGTGCATATCCTTGGATAAACTCCAAAGTCTCGCCATACGTCCCCGGCAGCACGACCATGTCGGCTCGCAGGAAGACGTGCGAAAGCGCCAACATCAGGCCCGAGATGGAAGCCATGCCCGATGACGTGTAGATGGTCTCGCAGCTTATGTCGTCACCAAGATCGTAGAACGACGGGCCAGCAACGTTGAGATCGGCCCGCTGGTAGTCGTATCGAAACTCGAACGGGCTATCGGAAGATTTCCTGCGATGCGACCATGCGGTTTCGGTCGTTGTCCAATCTTTCAGATCATGCTGAGCTCTGATGGCGGCCGTGAGCTTGAACTTGAGGGCGATAACTTCATCGATCGACTGCGGGGGCGGCGAAGCGAGAGGTCGATCTAGACAAGCGTCCAGCAGCCGAAGTTCTTCGTGCTTGCGACGTAGATAGGTATCCATGGTCTCCATGATATGCCAACGTCCGGCCTCGAGCTTGGCTCCTATTTCGGACCTATAGGGCCAGTGAATTGATCAGTTTGCGGGCTACTTTCTGCTTCACCTGCTCCATCGTGCACTGTGCGGGCTTCTTGTCGGATCGCCATCTCAGGATGGAGGTACCATGCCGAAATCGTCCTCCCGTGAAGTGATCGTAGGATACCTCGACGACGTATCTTGGCTTGACTGGCACCCACTCCGAAGAGCGTTTGGCCGACCAGCGGCTCGGACCACCTGGCGCATTGCCTGTGAAACTTCGCTCCTGTTGGACGGCTTCCAACTTAAAAGTAAGCGCGGCTTTGTCCCTAGCTTTGATGCCAGACGAAAATCCCACGTGATGCAGCAGGCCTTCGTCATCGTAAAGCCCGAGTAGCACCGAGCCGACGACCTTCCTACCGGATGTGAGCTTCTCGGCATAACGGAAACCGCCGATCACGCAGTCCGCGCTGCGGTACTTCTTTATCTTCTGCATGCCTTCGCGATTGCCCGCCTGATAGGGCAGATCCAGACGCTTTGCGATCACGCCGTCGCTACCGCCGCCCGCCGAAGCCAGCCAGCCCTGAGCGTCTTTCAGTTCGCGCGTGGCAGGCGAGAGCCGAAACAGCGTCGCATCCGAAAACCGGCGCTTCGCGAATTCTTCCAATAAGGGCCGACGCGCGGACAATGGTTCCGGCGCCACGTCTTCTCGACCCGCCTTCAGCAAGTCGAATGCCAAGTACATAGCTGGCGTCTCCGAAGCCAGTTTCCTCACGCGGCTGGCGGCCGGATGGATGCGCTGGAGTAGATCGTCGAACGAAAACTGGCCATCGATGGGTACGACGATTTCGCCGTCCAAGACGAAACGTTTCGCACGCAGAGAGCGCGCAGCCGAGACGATCTCAGGAAAGTATCGGGACAGCTCCTGACCAGACTTGGAGCGCAAGCAGACTTCCTCGTCGTCACGACTCAAGAGGCAGCGAAAGCCGTCCCATTTCGGTTCGTACTGCCACTCCGGGCCTTCCGGAATGGCGTCGACCGAACGCGCCTCCATGGCGGCGAGGGAGGCCGAGCGTTTCGTCATGCGGCCTTGCGCCCGCGGCCGCGCGATCCGGCGCGCTTTCTTCTGGCCGGCTTCATCTTTGATTTCTTGCGGCCGAGGCTTTGTTTCAACGCGTCCATCAGATCGATGACGTTGCTTTCCTGCTCTTCGGCCTCAGGTACCTCGATGGTCTTGCCGGCCGCCTTGCGCTTGACCAGCGCCTTCAGTGCGGTTTCGTACTTGTCCTTGAATTTGCTCGGATCGAATTTCGAAGCGTTGGTATCGAGGATATGCGCAGCCAAATCGACCATGTCCTTGGAGACCCGCGGACTGGGAATGTCGTCGAAATAGTCGTCCTCGTCTCTGAGTTCGTACGGATAACGGAGTGTGGTGCCGAGCAAGCCCTTGCCGAAAGGTTTCAGCGCGATGACGTGCTCCCGGTTCGAAAGTACCACGCGAGCGAGCGCCACCTTTTCCTTCCGCTTCATGGCGTCCCGGATCACGACGAAGGCATCCGCGCCCGCCTTTCCGTTGGGAACGATGTAGTAAGGCTTGTCCAGATAACGCTCGTCGATATCTTCGGAGGGCACGAAGTCGTCGATCTCTATGGTATGGGTGCTTTCGATCTTGACGGCGTCGAGCTCGTCCTCCTCGATCTGCACATAGCGCCCCTTGGAGAGTTCGTAACCCCGCGCCTTGTGTTCCTTGTCGACGACTCGGCCGGTCTCCTCGTCCACCATCTGCTGCTTAAGCCTATGGCCCGTCTTGGTGTTGATCTGGTGGAAGTGGGTTTTTTCCGCTTGCGTGGACGCTGGGTAGAGCGCGATTGGGCATGTCACCAGCGATAGCTTCAACGAACCCTTCCAGTATGCGCGCGGCGCCATGCCTTTGTCCTCCGGTTGAGGAACTTTAACGGACCGGGGAACTTTCTGTTCCGAGTGTCTGGAGGTGGAGTATGGTCAAGAAGCTGCTCGCGAAGTACCGCGCGAAACGCGATTTCACCAAGACGGCCGAGCCAAGCGGCCAAGCTATAGTCAAGCAGTCGCCGGAGCTGCGTTTCGTCATCCAGAAGCATGCGGCTTCGCATCTGCACTTCGACCTGAGGCTCGAACTGAACGGGGTGTTCAAATCCTGGGCCGTCGCCAAGGGTCCCTCCCTCGACCCGCATGACAAGCGGCTCGCGGTCGAGGTCGAAGACCATCCTCTGGACTACGGGGACTTCGAAGGCACCATCCCGAAGGGTCAATATGGCGGCGGCACCGTCATGGTTTGGGACCGCGGCTATTGGCGATGCGAAGATGCGGAACGCGCGTACAAGAAAGGCAAACTCGACTTCGTCCTTGAAGGCGAGAAGCTGAGGGCGGCTGGATTCTGACGCGCATGCGCAACCGCGAGGGCGATAAGCGCATCAACTGGCTTCTGATCAAGCATCGGGACGCGTCCGCCCTCGAAGGGAAAAAGAATAAACTCTTGGAGGAGCAGGATGCGTCGGTCGCATCGGGCCGCTCGATGGACGCGATTACGGCCGGCAAAGGCCGCGGACCGAAGCCGTTCGTGACCGCGAAAAGAGCAAGGGCATCGGCCAAGGCCGAATGGACGTCGCACCGTGCGGCTGCGACATCTTCCCCTAAGAAGCGATCCCGGTTGGCCGCCCGATCGAAGCGGTCGACCACGAAGAAAGCGGCCAAGAAGAAGCGACTTTCGTCCGACGCGCACATGCCGCCCTTCGTTGCGCCGCAACTGTGCACTTCGGTGGAGCGTCCGCCGGCGGGCGGAGGTTGGGTCCACGAAATTAAGTTCGACGGCTATCGCATCCAGATGCGGGTCGAGAATGGGACGGTCGCTCTGAGGACCCGCAAGGGGCTGGATTGGACCGCAAAGTTCGGCGGCGCCATTTCTTCGGCTGCGGAAGCTTTGCCAAATTGCATCATCGACGGCGAGATCGTCGCCCTCGATCATCGCGGCTCCCCGGACTTCGCCGGGCTTCAAGCCGCGTTGTCCGAGGGGAAGACCGCCGATCTGATCTTCTTCGCCTTCGATCTCCTTTTCCACGATGGGAAGGATCTGCGGAGAGAAGGTCTTTCGGATCGAAAGAGCGCCCTCGAGCGGATGATCGAAAAGGCCTACGGAAAAGATCAGACCGCAATCCGATACGTCGAGCACTTCGAGAGCGGGGGCGACGCCGTTCTCAAATCGGCCTGCCGGATGTCTCTGGAGGGCATCGTCTCGAAGCGAGCAGACGCCCCGTACGTTTCGAGCCGTAGCGACAGCTGGACCAAAGCAAAGTGCCGCGGCGGGCATGAAGTGGTCATAGGCGGTTGGAACAGCAACGGCAGCCAGTTCAGGTCGCTGATGGCTGGCGTCTACCGCGGCGACCATCTGGTCTACGTCGGCAACATCGGCTCCGGCTTCGGGGCCGACAAGGTCCTGCCCCTGATGTCCGCGCTCAAGGCCGCAGCCTCGGAGAAGAATCCTTTCGGCGGCAAGGATGCTCCCCGCAACAAGGCCGGAGTGCACTGGCTCAAGCCTCGGTTGGTGGCCGAGATAGAATTCGCAGGCTTCACAGGCAGCGGCATGATCCGGCAGGCGGCGTTCAAGGGGCTGCGCCAGGACAAGCCCGCCGAGGAGGTCGAGGCCGAACGGCCTGCGCCATCGGACCACACCCAGATTGCGATGCCTGCGGTCACCCGGCCGCGCAGGGGAGCGCGAAAGTCCGTCGCTCCCGCCAACGGAACGGTCATGGGAGTGCCGCTCAGTCGTCCCGATAAGATACTCTGGCCGGATGAAGGCGAAGGAGCTGTCACCAAGCTGGATCTCGCACTCTATTACGAAAGCGTGGGCGCCTGGATGATGGAACACCTGAAAGGTCGTCCTTGCTCCATCATTCGGGCCCCCGACGGCATCGGGGGCCAGCGGTTCTTTCAGCGCCATGCGATGAAGGGCGGCTCGACTCTCCTTGAAGAGGTCTCCGTCTCGGGCGATCGCAAGCCCTACGTCCAGATCGACCGCATCGAAGGGCCTTGCCGCCGTGGCGCAAAGCGCCGGCGTCGAACTGCACCCATGGAACAACCAGCCCGGCGACCTCGCCCTTCCCGGCCGTCTCGTCTTCGATCTCGATCCCGCACCGGACGTCCCCTTCGACGCCGTGGTCGACGCCGCGAAGGAGATGCGCGATCGCCTGGCCGACCTGGGCTTGGTCTCATTCTGCAAGACGACCGGCGGCAAAGGGCTGCACGTGGTCACGCCCTTTTCGCGACCTCGAAAAGGGCAGAAGCTCACCTGGGCGGAAGCCAAGCAATTCGCGCGCGAGATCTGCGATCGAATGGCCGTCGACAGCCCCGACCGCTTCCTGATCAACATGAGCAAGGCCAAGCGCACCGGCAAGATCTTCCTCGACTATCTGCGGAACGATCAGTTCTCCACCGCCGTGGCGCCGCTTTCCCCTAGGGCAAGACCGATTGCTCCGGTTTCGATGCCAGTGCGTTGGTTGCAGGTGAAATCAGGTCTGGATCCGGCGCGATACACGACAAGCACGGTGCCCGAGATGCTGGTGCGATCGAAGGCTTGGCAGGACTATTGCGATGGCGAGCGATCGCCGTGGGAAGCAATCGAGAGACTTAGCAGACATGGGCATTCGCGACGGGCAGCCTGAAACTGCGATCCAAAGCGTATTCGGAGAAAAGGGCTTCCACGTTTTGGCCGTCATGCTGCAATTCGGCCCTGCATCCCAATGCCCTACAACCAGAGCAGATCATCGAGGCGGTCAAAGCGGGCACTAACCGCCGTTTGCGCCGCTCACGCGACTGCGGCCTCACCGCGCGAAGAGGATGGTGAAGAGCAAAGAGGAATCTTCGATGCTTTTCACGAATGCCTTTCGTTCCCCGGGAGATAGGTCCATTTTTGGCTTCCAATCAGGCACTGTGTGCTGTGTTTCGGCGCGGGGTCTCGACCATGATCGGCGTGGGGGTCACATCATCCCATTTAGCGAAATCAATGGATTGAAGGGGTCCCGACGGTGCCGATGGGGGTCACTATTCGATCAGCATTCACAGTCTCGAACGGCGCGACGAACATGCCGTCCGGCCGGCGCGCAACAGCCGCGCCAGATTGGATTTGCGCATCGACAGCGGCAGCTGGCGCAGATCCTCGCCGAGCGCGAGCACATCAAAGGCGTAGAGCTGCACCTCGGAATCGTGTTTGCGCGAGTGCAGCGCGTTGAAGTCGGAGACGCCGTCGACGCCGAGTACTACGGCTTCGCCATCGATGACGAAATGCTGCTCGCGGTTCTTCAGCGCGGCCTGGACGATCCAGGGGAAGCGCTTAGTCCAGTCGTGGCCGTTGCGGGTGAACAGCCGCACGGTCTTGCCCTGGCGCTCAACGCGCAGGCGGTAGCCGTCATACTTGATTTCGTGGATCCAGTCGGGCCCAACAGACGCCACCTTGGGCGGGGCTCGGCAGGCTGAATTCGAACGCGGTACGCATGGTGCGGAAATAGGGACCCGCGGCCCATAAGAAAGGGCCGCCCTGCGGCGGCCCTGTTCGAAGTCTGAATGCTTCGGTCAATAACTCGGTGAACTAAAGACCAGCCTCGAATGAAAATAGCTAGGGATCTAAAAACTCCCGCCGGGATGACGGCATCAAACCATCGCTTTGTTTCAGGAGTATTTCGTGGCTGATGTTCCGCCGCAGGAACTATCCTAAGCTGCATCGCGCACGGTAGCGACAGTTGAAGCTCAATCGCAAAGTGAATTAAGCGCAGCGTTCAGTGGTGTTGTGGCTTCTTCGATGATCTGCACGTTTGCACGAATGCCCGCCCGATGGAGCTTCAGCAAACCCTGCGCAAGTTGCCGAAGGTCATTTCGGGCCGGTCCGGGGGGAAGCTCGCGCGCCCGGCAAAGTATGTCCGCAACCTGCACCATGATCGGCATTTTAGGAGTTCGAACTTTCATTGCTCGCTCTTGGGCGTAAAGGTCGCCACCTGACGCGTCTCTTGCCATAGCTCTATCGCGTGCCCGTCGACCAATCGCTTAGTGCATCGAATGGCCTCGTCGTCGTCGCCGCAATTAATCTCGATACGATTGGCAACGTGGCCATTATCGTCAATGACGTAGGCGTAATATCCCCAAGGCATGGTGGACCTATTTCGGGCTTTGCGCGCCGGACGACTTTAGCCAATCGTTCATGTGAGAGGCGGTTTCTGCCTGTCGTGCACGGCGCAAAAGCAGTTCCCGCGCCATACTGCCGACCGGCTGCTCTTCGGCCGCGTACCTATATCGTGCAGCCTCTTGCGCTAATCGCTCTTCAAATGTCTCTTTGTGTTTGATCCGGCGGCGTACCTGGCCCATAGCGAACCCCTCTCATAAGCTGCTCACGGACCGTTTTTATCCTTCCAGAATTGATTGTGTCTGTACGCCGGATGACT
>NZ_VSSS01000083.1 GCF_008123425.1 Bradyrhizobium rifense | reverse complement strand
CTCGTCCCTGCGGCCGAGGCCGGGCAGCACGACGTCGAAATTGCCCGAGGCGAGCTCGCGCATCGCCTTGCACATCGCGATCATCGGCCGCGAGATGCCGGTGCCGAGCAGGAAGGCGAGGATCGCGCCGAGCAGCGTGCCGCCGACGGCGAGCATCAGCACCAGTTCCTCGGTCTTCCCGATGGTCGCTTCCGATTCCGAATCGAGCCGCTGTTGCTCGGCGACCAGATCCGCCTTCATGGCAGTGGCGCCGCGAAGGATCGCGCCCGCCGAGCCGCTCATCTCGGTGACGAGATCGTCGACCATCTTGGCGTTGGCGATCAGCTTCTCCAGCGCTTCGCGATAGGCGACGAGGATGGTCTTGGCGTCCTTCAGGCCGGCGACGATCTTGTCGTCCATGGAATAGACCGCGCCGAGCGAGTTCTCGACGAATTTCAGCCGGGCCAGCGCACTGGTCGCGATCGCCTGGTCTGACGTCAGCACGAAATTGGTCGCCGCCGCGCTTGCGGTCTGGAACTGGGCGTTGACCTGCTTGGTGCCGAACTCGATGGCCTGCGCCTCGGAATCGGAGGCGTTGTTGCCGATATCGTCGAGCTTGTACTTGAGCAGATTGGCCTGGCGCGAGAGCTGGTTCTGCACCAGCAGCGTGCTGTCACGCTTGGCCTGGAGAACCTTGGCAAAGGTCGCGGAGAAATTCGCAAACTCCTTGGCGAGCTTGTCGAGGCTGTCCAGCCGCGCCGGTGTCTTGGCGCTCTTGACGGCCTGGTCGATGGCGCTCTTCAGGCTGGCTTCGGCGTCGAGCGCCGCCTTGGCATCATCTTCCTTGCCGGTGACGACGAAATATTTGACGGCCGAACGGTAGCCGAGCAATTCGCGGTCGATGTTCCGGGCGAGATCGGCCTCCGAGACGCTCGAGCGATAGGACCCGACGCCGGACGAGACCCGCTCGAAGCCGAAATAGGCGAACGCCATGCTGCCGGCGGAGATCACCAGCACGGCGGCAAAGCCGAGGATGATCTTGGCGCGGAACCGGAGGGTCGGAAATATGCTGCGCTTGGACGGCGACGCGGTACGCCCGGACATTCCAACCCCCATTTTCTCTTCAGCCGTCGTCTGGAGGCGCCCCGCCCCCAGACCCGGATGCGCAAAACTAGGGCAGAATGAATAAAGGGCGGTAAATTCGTCGCGCTGGCACAATCCAGGGCCCTATCGGCCAAAGGCCGACCGGACAGCGCTAGACAGGAGCTGGGTGACCAAAATCCTAGTTGCCAAGTCCGGGGGCCGAGGTCTCTAATTAGAAACAATCAAAATCAATCCCGGGAGGTACTTTCTGTGTCTACAGTCAAACTGACGGTGAACGGCAAGGCCGTTTCTGTCGACGTCGAGGACCGGACGCTGCTGGTCCAGCTCCTGCGCGAGAACCTCAACCTCACCGGAACTCATGTCGGCTGCGACACCAGCCAGTGCGGCGCCTGCGTCGTGCACATGGACGGCAAGGCGGTGAAATCCTGCACCATGCTGGCGGGACAGGCCGACGGCGCCAACGTCACGACCATCGAAGGCATCGCCAAGGGCGACGAACTGCACCCGATGCAGGCCGCCTTCCGCGACAATCACGGCCTCCAGTGCGGCTATTGCACGCCGGGCATGATCATGTCGGCGATCGACATTGTGCACCGCCATGGTGGCGGGCTCGACGAGGCCACCGTCCGCCGGGAGCTGGAAGGCAACATCTGCCGCTGCACCGGCTACCACAACATCGTCAAAGCCGTGCTGGATGCGGCCGGACGCATGAAGGTTTCGCAGGCGGCCGAGTAAAGCGGCGCGCCTCGAACGACAAAGACCACCCCTGCGGCTTTCGATGGAAAGAGCAGGCAAAACAAATTCCGGTCGGGAGGACCAGACAATGGGTGTTGAAGGCATCGGCGCGCGCGTCGTGCGCAAGGAAGACAAGCGTTTCATCACCGGCAAGGGCCGGTACGTTGACGACATCAAATTGCAGGGCATGACCCATGCCCATTTCGTCAGAAGCCCGCACGCGCACGCCAAGGTGAAGGGGATCGACTCCTCCGCCGCGCTGAAGATGCCGGGCGTGGTCGCGGTGCTCACGGGACAGCAGATCGTCGACGACAAGGTCGGCAACCTCATCTGCGGCTGGGCCATCACCTCCAAGGACGGCAGCCCGATGAAGATGGGCGCATGGCCGGCGATGGCGCCGGAGACGGTGCGCTTTGTCGGCCAGGCCGTCGCGGTCGTGATCGCCGACACGAAGAATCTGGCCCGCGACGCCGCGGAAGCGGTCGTCGTCGACTATGAAGAGCTGCCGGCCGTCGCAGACGTTCACGCCGCCATCAAGGCCGGGGCGCAGCAGCTTCACCCCGAGGCTCCCGGCAACCAGGTCTATGACTGGGTGATCGGCGACGAGGGCGCAACCGATGCCGCTTTCGCCAAGGCCGCCAATGTCGTGAAGCTCGACGTCACCAACAACCGCCTCGCCCCGAACGCGATGGAGC
This sequence comes from Bradyrhizobium rifense, assembly GCF_008123425.1. Taxonomy (GTDB): domain Bacteria; phylum Pseudomonadota; class Alphaproteobacteria; order Rhizobiales; family Xanthobacteraceae; genus Bradyrhizobium; species Bradyrhizobium rifense. The sequence goes on along the minus strand of NZ_VSSS01000083.1, from coordinate 6,007 downwards.
CGCGCGCGGCGATCGCCGATTACGATGCAGCGGAAGAGCACTTCACTCTCTATACGACCTCACAGAACCCGCACGTCGCCCGCCTGGTGCTGTCGGCGTTCTACAACATCGCCCCCGAGCACAAGCTGCGCGTGATCGCCCCCGACGTCGGCGGCGGCTTCGGCTCAAAGATCTTCATCTATCCCGAGGAGATGGTGGCACTGTGGGCCTCGAAGAAGGTCGGCCGTCCGGTGAAATGGACCGGCGACCGCACCGAGGCCTTCCTCACCGACGCGCATGGCCGCGACCATGTCACCCATGCCGAGATGGCGTTCGACGCCAACAACAAGATCACCGGCCTGAAGGTGAAGACCTACGCCAATTTCGGCGCCTACATGTCGCTATTCTCGTCGTCGGTGCCGACCTATCTCTACGCGACGCTGCTGTCGGGCCAGTACAACATCCCGGCGATCCACGCCGAGGTGATCGGGGTCTACACCAACACCACGCCGGTCGATGCCTATCGTGGCGCGGGCCGCCCCGAGGCGAGCTACCTGATCGAACGTCTCATGGAGACGGCCGCGCGGCAGCTCAAGGTCGATCCGGCGGCTCTGCGCCGGAGCAACTTCATCACAGAGTTCCCGCACCAGACGCCCGTGATCATGGCGTATGACGTCGGCGACTTTAATGCCTCGCTCGACGCCGCGATGAAGGCGATCGACTATGCCGGCTTCGCCGCCCGCAAGGCCAAGGCGAAGACGGAAGGCAAGCTGCGCGGCATCGGCCTGTCCTGCTACATCGAGGCCTGCGGCATCGCGCCGTCGAAGGCTGTCGGCAGCCTGGGTGCCGGCGTCGGCCTGTGGGAATCGGCGGAGGTCCGCGTCAACCCGGTCGGTACGATCGAGATCCTGACGGGCTCGCACAGCCACGGCCAGGGTCACGAAACCACGTTTTGCCAGCTCGTGGCGGAGCGCCTCGGTGTTCCCATCAGCCAGGTCTCGATCGTCCATGGCGACACCGACAAGGTGCAGTTCGGCATGGGCACCTACGGCTCGCGCTCGGCCGCCGTCGGTCTCACCGCGATCCTGAAGGCGATGGAGAAGATGGAGTCAAAGGCCAAGAAGATTGCAGCGCATGCGCTGGAAGCTTCCGAGGGCGACATCGTCATCGAGAACGGCGAGTTCAAGGTGGCCGGTACCGATAAGGCGATCGCCTTCCCGATGGTCGCGCTCGCGGCCTACACCGCGCACAATCTGCCTGACGGGATGGAGCCGGGTCTGAAGGAAAGCGCCTTCTACGACCCGACCAACTTCACCTTCCCGGCCGGCGCCTATATTTGCGAACTCGAGGTCGATGCCGGCACGGGCAAGACCTCCTTCGTCAACTTCGTCGCGGCCGACGATTTCGGCCGGCTGATCAACCCGATGATCGTCGAAGGCCAGGTCCATGGCGGCCTTGCCCAGGGCATCGGGCAGGCGTTGCTCGAGCACGCGATCTATGACGCCAACGGCCAGCCAGTCACGGCCTCGTTCATGGACTACTCCATGCCGCGCGCCGACGATCTCCCCTCGTTCAATCTCTCCCACACCACGACGCTGTGCCCGGGCAATCCGCTCGGCATCAAGGGTTGCGGTGAGGCGGGCGCCATCGGCGCCTCTGCGGCCGTGATCAATGCGATCACGGATGCGATCGGCAAGAACAATTTGGAAATGCCCGCAACCCCGGATCGGGTGTGGCGCACGATCCACGCGGCCTGAGAGGAGCAACAAGATGTACCAGACCACTTATCATCGCGCCTCTTCGGTCGACGAGGCAGCCAGCCTGTTCGCCAAGGGCACTGAGGCGAAATTTCTTGCCGGCGGCCAGACGCTGCTGCCGGTGATGAAGCAGCGTCTCGCCAGCCCCTCGGATGTCATCGACCTCGGCAAGATCAAGGAGCTTCAAGGCGTCGAGCTGTCAGGCGACGTGTTGACCATCAAGGCCGGCACGACCTATTTCGACATCATGCAGAATGCCGATGTGCAGAAGGCGATCCCCGCGATTGCCTATCTGACCTCGGTGCTCGGCGATCCCGCGGTGCGTTACCGCGGCACGATCGGCGGCTCGATCGCCAACAACGATCCCGCCGCGGACTACCCGGCCGCACTGCTCGCGCTCGGCGCCACCGTGAAGACCAACAAGCGGTCGATCTCGGCGGAGGACTTCTTCCAGGGCCTGTTCACGACCGCGCTGGAAGACGGCGAGATCATCACCGCCGTGTCGTTCCCGGTTCCGGCGAAAGCGGGCTACGCCAAGATGCGGCATCCGGCCTCGCGCTTCGCGCTCACCGCCGTCTTCGTCGCCCAGACGAAGTCGGGCGAGATCCGCGTCGCCGCAACCGGCGCTTCGCAGAGCGGCGTGATGCGGGTGCCTGCAATCGAAGCCGCGCTGAAGGCGAAATGGTCGCCAGCAGCCATCGATGGCGTGAGCGTTTCGGCGAGCAATCTGCTGGCTGATATCCACGGCACCGCGGAGTACCGCGCCAACCTGATCAAGGTGATGGCGCAGCGCGCCGTGACCGCCGCTGGCTGAGATCCTTCTCTAGCGACTCAACACAAATCTTCCGCGGCGCGCAGCAATGCGCGCCGCTTTTATTATGCGCCCATGCATGAAAAGCGCTTGCCTCGCTGGCGTGAAGGCGAGAAAAGTTAATCAGCCAATTAACTCGCCCCAAAGAGGAACGTCCGACGCGCCTGCCGAACCATCGGCATCCGCTAGCGACCCGAGGAAACAACACGTGCTCGATAAACCCGCCCAGAACACATCCGTCCGCGCCACCGGCCCGCTCGCGGGCTTCCGAATCGTCGAATTCGCCGGCATCGGACCGGGCCCGTTCGCCTGCATGATGCTGGCCGACATGGGCGCCGATGTCGTCACGCTCGACCGCGTCGGCGCGAAGAAGAGCATGAAGTCGGTGGCGGGCCGCGGCCGCAAGGTGATCGAGCTCGATCTCAAGGACAAGGCGTCCATCGCACTGGCGCTCGACCTGCTCGCCAGCGCCGACGCCCTGGTGGAAGGTTTTCGACCCGGCGTGATGGAGCGGCTTGGGCTCGGCCCCGATGTCGTGCTCGCGCGCAATCCAAAACTCGTCTACGGCCGCATGACCGGATGGGGCCAGGAAGGCCCGCTGGCAAATGCCGCCGGCCACGACATCAACTACATCTCCATCACCGGCGCACTGGCCGCGATCGGCACCAAGGAAGCGCCTGTGCCGCCGCTCAATCTCGTTGGCGATTTCGGCGGCGGCGCGCTCTATCTCGTCGTCGGCGTGCTCGCAGCACTTCTGGAAGCATCAAAGTCCGGCAAGGGCCAGGTGGTCGACGCTGCGATGTGCGACGGCGCAGCATCGCTGATGTCGTTCTTCTTCGACATGAAAACGCTCGGCCGTTGGACCGAAGGCCGCAACCGGAACTTCCTCGACGGCGGCGCCCATTTCTACGGCGTCTATGAATGCGCCTGCGGCCATTTCGTTTCGATCGGCTCGATCGAGCCGCAGTTCTACACGCTGCTGCGCGAGCAGGCGGGCCTCTCCGACGCCGATTTCGACGCGCAGATGGACCCCAAGGCCTGGCCCGCGCTGAAGGAGAAGCTGAAGGCCGTGTTCAAGAGCAAGACGCGCGAGGACTGGTGCAAGATCATGGAAGGCAGCGACATCTGCTTCGCGCCGGTGCTGACCATGTCGGAAGCGACCGAGCATCCGCACATGGTCGCCCGCGATGTCTTCATCGAACGCCACGGCGTGAAACAGCCCGCGCCGGCGCCGCGCTTCTCGCGGACGCCATCGACGGTTCGCGAGCCGGAAGGCGCGGAGATTTTTGCGGTGACGGCTGCGTGGAAAGCGGGCCGCTAAGGCGCGCTTAAGGGTTGCAAGCAGGCGCCTTTTTGCGTCACTTCGCGTTCATGCCAGTGACACAAGGTACTAATCCGTGAACCAGACTGACCGCCCGCAGCCCTCACAAACCATGCGCGTCGGCGCAGCCATTCTCGGCAACGCGCTCGAGTTCTACGACTTCACCGTCTACGCCGCCTTCGCGGTCTGGCTCGCCAAGGCGTTCTTTCCCGCGGACAATCCGAACACGAGCCTGCTGTTGACGGTTGCGACCTTTGGCGTCGGTTTCGTGGCGCGCCCGCTCGGCGGCATCCTGATCGGCGCCTATGCCGATCGCTACGGCCGCAAGCCGGCGATGACGCTGACCATCTGGCTGATGGCGCTCGGCACCGGCATGATCGGCCTGCTGCCGACGTACGACCAGATCGGATTGCTGGCGCCGGTCCTGCTGGTGCTCGCGCGGCTGTTGCAGGGTTTTTCGACAGGCGGCGAGATGGGGCCGGCGACGACCTATCTGCTGGAGAGCGCGCCTGCGCACCGCAAAGGTTTCTTCGGAAGCTGGCAGCTCGCCAGCCAGAACCTGGGTAGCCTGTTCTCTGCGCTCGTCGGCCTTGGCCTGGCGTTCCTGATCACGCCCGGCGCCAATGACAGCTGGGGTTGGCGCATTCCCTTCCTGCTCGGAATCCTGATTGCGCCGGTGGGCTACTTCATCCGCCGCAATCTCGATGAAACCTTGGACACCGAGACAGCGCATGCCAGCGTCGGCGGCGTGCTCTCCGACATCCTGGCCAATCACTGGGGCAAAATCGTGCTGTGCATCTTGCTGATATCAGGCGCGACCATCGGCCAATACTTCTTCCTCTACACCGCGACCTACGCCATCAACACGCTGCATTACAGCCAGAGCTGGGCGATGACGGCCAACTTCGCCACCTTCGTAGTCGGCACGATCTTCGCGCTGCTCGGCGGCGCGCTCGCGGACAGATACAGCCTGAAGACCATCGCCGTGGTCCCGCGCATCATCGTGACGTTGCTGTTCTATCCCGCGTTGCTTCTGGTGGTGTCGTCGGGCTCGCCGGTCGTGTACGTGGTCACCGTCGCCGTGCTGATGGCGTTCCATGCGATGTCCGGGGGTGCCGGCATCATCCTCATCCCGCTGATCTTCCCTGCGATTGTACGGACCTCCGGGTTGTCGATTGCCTATGCGCTCGGCGTGACCATCTTCGGCGGCACGGCACAGCTCGTGTTCACGGGGATCATCGGGGCGACGGGCGACAAGCTGTCGTGGGTCTGGTACGTCGTCGCCATGGGCGTCGTCAGCCTGCTCGCCACGATGGCGATACAGCTGCCGGAAGGTCTCGAGCGGCGGCGGGACAGTGCAGCACAGAATGCGGCAGTGGCGAGTTCGTCGAGCTAGCGTAGCAACCAGCACGCTCTCGTAGCAACCATTAAAGTCGGCCCGATTTCCCGCGAGGATGACGCCGTGCTTGCGGCCGTCAAGGCGTGGCCTGGCGACAGCGGCAATGGGGTGAGGCCGGAGCGACGGCCAGCCTTGACGGCCGCGGCGCGCGGCGTCTTTGCGACGGCAGGTCGGGACGAAGAAACGGTGCTTCGGCCGAACAAAGAAACGCGATCAGGTGGCTGGCCGGCTTGCGACTTCAGGCGCTTCTTTCCGCCAGGGCGTGCCGCGAGCGACGACTGTGTTGGCGAAAATCAGCAGCTTTCTGGCGCAAGCGATCAGAGCACGTTTATGCTCCTTGCCGGCTCCCGTCAGCTTTCCATAGAACGCGATGAGCTGCGGATTCCAGCGAAAGGACGCCGGTAGCGCCGCGTTGAAGAGCGCACGGCGCAACCGCTCACGCCCGCCCGCAATGTGACGGGCGCCGACGTGATTGCCGCTGTCGTGGTCGTAAGGGGCAAGCCCCGACAGGGCGGCTGCTTGTTCGCGCGTGATCTGACCGATCTCGGGCATCCGCACCAGAATGATAATCGCGGTCTTTAGCCCGATGCCATCGATGCTGTTGATCAGGTCGAGCCGTTCGGCAAGATCGTGGTGCTCACGGATGGCGACGGCCAGCGCCTTCAGCTCGACCCTCTCGCGCTTGGCCAGGCGAGCGATATCCTCCTTCCACAGCTTCCGGGCCCGCGCATTGCGGCAAC
>NZ_VSSS01000082.1 GCF_008123425.1 Bradyrhizobium rifense | reverse complement strand
GGCGACGCTGAAGACCGCGACCGGCCAGACCAACTCGTCGATCAATAGCTCGGGCCAGCTTCGCATTGCGACCGGCGTGAATGCCGACCTGTCGATCACCGGTACGGGCAATGCGCTGAACGTGCTCGGCTTCGCCGGCAACACCGGCACCGGGACCGCCTTCACCGCTGCGCGCACCTCGGGCATCGGCGGCATCACCGGCAAGACCTTGACCTTCTCCTCCTTCAACGGTGGCACGGCGGTCAACGTCACCTTCGGCGACGGTACCAACGGCACGGTCAAGACGCTCGACCAGCTCAATACGCAGCTTCTGGCCAACAACCTGGCCGCGACGATCGATGCGAACGGCCTGCTGACCATTACCGCGTCCAACGACTACGCGTCCTCGACGATCGGATCGAACACCGCGGGCGGTGCGATCGGCGGTACGCTCACCACTGCGCTGACCTTCTCGACGGCATCCACGCCCATCCAGGATGCGGTTGCCCAGACCGCCCGTGCCAACCTGGTCAGCCAGTACAACAACATCCTGAACCAGATCGACACGACCTCGCAGGACTCCTCGTTCAACGGCGTCAACCTCCTGAACGGCGACCAGCTCAAGCTGGTGTTCGACGAGACCGGCAAGTCGAACCTCAACATCACCGGCGTGACCTACAACTCGAAGGGTCTGGGCCTCGCCGCACTGACCGTTGGCGTCGACTTCATCGACAACGCCGCGTCGAACAAGGTGCTGACCAATTTGAACGCCGCATCGAGCACGCTGCGGTCGGAAGCCTCGGCGCTCGGTTCGAACCTCTCGGTGGTGCAGGTTCGTCAGGACTTCAACAAGAACCTGATCAACGTGCTGCAGACGGGCTCGTCGAACCTGACCCTGGCCGACACCAACGTCGAAGCGGCGAACAGCCAGGCGCTGTCGACCCGCCAGTCGATCGCGGTCTCGGCACTGTCGCTGGCCAATACCTCGCAGCAGAGCGTGCTCCAGCTGCTCCGCTAACAAGCGACTGAAATAACTCAATAAAACCGGGCGGCGGGGCCCCAGCCCCGCCGCTCTTTTTTTGCGTTTCGAGGCAGGAAACGGCGTACACCCGCCATTAACCCTATCCCTTAAACCGGCGTTAACCATACTTTAAAGGACAGCCCCTAGAACTGGACAAAAGCCCGCTTCCAGACCCGCGCGGCCGATTCGTATCCGGTTCAAGAGGAAGACCTGCCAATGTCCAACATCGTTCTCTCGGCGTCCGTTCGCCAGAACCTGTTGTCGCTGCAGTCGACGGCCGACTTGCTGGCCACGACGCAGGAGCGGCTGTCGACCGGCAAGAAGGTGAACACCGCGCTCGACAATCCCACCAACTTCTTCACCGCACAGGGGTTGGACAACCGGGCGAGCGATATCAGCAACCTGCTCGACGGCATCAACAACGGTGTGCAGGTGCTCCAGGCAGCCAATACCGGCATCACCTCGCTGCAGAAGCTGATCGACTCGGCGAAATCGATCGCCAACCAGGCGCTCCAGACCACGGTCGGCTACTCCACCAAGTCCAACGTCTCGACCACGATCCCGGGTGCGACGCCGGCGGACCTGCGCGGCACGACCTCGTATGCGAGCGCGACCGCCAATAGCAACGTGCTCTATACTGGTGCAGCCGGCGGCGTCACGCCGGTGACGGCAGCCGCCGCGCTCGGCGCCTCGCTCGGTTCCAGCGCCGGCACGTCGGTCGGTACCGCGGTGAACGCCGCCGACAACACCACTGCGCTCGCCGGGACGGACACGCTGGTCGGCAGCACGACATCCACCACATTCAGCACGCCGCCCGCGGACGGCGACACCATCACCGTGAACGGCAAGACCGTCACTTTCCGCACCGGCCCCGCTCCGACGACCCAGCCGACTGGCTGGGGCCTCAACGCCAGCGGAAGCATTGCCACCGACGGCAACGGCAACTCGATCGTCTACGAGGGAACGGCGGCAGCGCCCAAGGCGACCGTCAACGACGTGCTCAGCGCGATCGATCTCGCTAGCGGCGTCAAGACCGCGACGATCAGCGCCGGCGCAGCCACGATCGCGACCAGCGGCGCGACTGTCGGTACAATCCAGACGCCATCCTCCATCGGCGCGGGCGGCGTGATCACGCTGAAGAGCTCGACCGGTGCCGATCTGAGCGTCGCGGGCAAGGCGGACTTCCTCCACGCCCTCGGCCTGACGGCTGCGACCGGCGCGGGCAATGCCAGCGTCGCCGCGAACCGCTCGACGACGTCGGGCTCGCTGGGGTCGCTGGTCCAGGATGGCTCGACGCTGAACATCGACGGTCACACCATCACCTTCAAGAACGCGCAGACCCCGCAGTCGGCGGCAAGCGTGGCCACCGGATATGGCGTCAGCGGCAACGTCGTCACCGACGGCAATGGCAACTCGACCGTCTATCTGCAGAGCGCGAACCTGACCGACCTGCTCAATTCGATCGATCTTGCGACCGGCGTGAAGACCGCCAGCCTCTTCAACGGGGCCGCAACGCTCGGCACCACCCCGGGTCAGATCCCGTCGTCGGTGAACTCGAGCGGCCAGCTGGCGATCTCGACGGGTATCAACGCCGACCTCTCGATTACCGGCACCGGCAATGCGCTCAGCGCCTTCGGCCTCAGCGGCAATACCGGAACGGCGACGGCGTTCAGCGCGGCGCGCACTTCCGGTGTCGGCGGTGTCAGCGGCAAGACCCTGACTTTCACCTCCTTCAACGGCGGCACGCCGGTCAACGTCACCTTCGGCGACGGCACCAACGGCACGGTCAAGACGCTTGACCAGCTCAATGTCCAGCTTCAGGCCAACCACCTGACCGCGACGATCGACGCCAACGGCGTGCTGACGGTCACCACCGTCAACGAATACGCCTCCTCGACCCTCGGTTCGTCGACCGCCGGCGGCGCGGTTGGCGGTACGCTCACCGGCGTGCTTGCCTTCACCACCGCGCAGCCCCCGGTCCAGGATCCCGTGGCGCAGACCGCGCGTTCGAGCCTGGTCAGCCAGTTCAACAACATCCTGGCGCAGATCGACACCACCTCGCAGGACTCCTCCTTCAACGGCGTCAACCTCCTGAACGGCGACACGCTGAAGCTGGTGTTCAACGAGACCGGCAGCTCCACGCTCGGCATCAACGGCGTGGTGTTCAACGCGGCGGGTCTTGGCCTTAGCAATCTCGTGCCCGGCACGGACTTCATCGACAACGGCGCGACCAACAAGGTGCTGACCAGCCTGAATGCGGCGTCGAGCACGCTGCGGTCTGAAGGCTCCTCGCTCGGTTCGAACCTGTCGATCGTGCAGGTGCGCCAGGACTTCTCGAAGAACCTGATCAACGTGCTGCAGACCGGCTCGTCCAACCTGACGCTCGCGGACACCAACGAGGAAGCGGCCAACAGCCAGGCGCTGTCGACCCGCCAGTCGATCGCGGTCTCCGCACTGTCGCTGGCCAACCAGTCGCAGCAGAGCGTGCTGCAGCTGCTCCGCTAATTCGCAAACGCAGAATCGAATCTTGAGACGGCGCGGCGGGGCTAATGCTCCGCCGTTCTTTTGAGGGAGTTCGCTAAGACAAGATTAGCTGAGATCGATGTGCATGATGCATTGCAAGTTTACAGCTTGCGTCCGCGCATCTAGCCTCGCGCGTACAAGGACTCCGCGACCCGTAATAATCCGGAGTGCTTCCAGGCGCACATGTAAGCAAATCTTAAGCGCTACTGCATAGGGTTGGGAAAGAAATCCTTAAGTCCGTTCAACGGGCTAGGAAGATTCCAAGGTGTGATTGATGTCGAATTCCGCTGCCTCGGCCTACGCGCGTGTTGCAACGACCACCGCATCTCCTCGTGATGTCGAGGCGCAGACCCTGCTGAAGGCAGCCAACAAGCTCCAGGACGCGATCAACGCCGCTGATCCCTTCAGCGAGCAGACCACGCAGGCGCTGATGTTCAACCGCAAGCTCTGGACCATCTTCCTCAGCGAAGCCATGCGCGAGAACAACCCGCAGCCGCTCGACGTCCGGCAGAAGATCGCCAACATCAGCGTGTTTGTGCTGAGCCAGACCGCGGCGCTGCAGATGAGCCCGCAGTTCGATCACTTCCGCCCGCTGATCGAGATCAACCGCAACATCGCTGCCGGTCTGTCCGGTCGGCCGTGACGGAGACTCCTGATGTCCGACATCATGAGCATCCTGTCGACCGCGTATAAGGCGAATACGCTTTCGAGCACCACAGGCTCGTCCAAATACGTTGCGGTCGACTCGTCGCTGTACCAGGGGAACTGGAGCGGTACCTATTCCGACGGCAAGAAATTTTCGCTCAACGTCTCGCAGGTCAACGGCTTCCGCGCGCAGATCCACTATCAGAGCGACGGGACCTCGCAATACCAGCAGGTGCTGATCAAGGATTCGTCGTTCCGCTTCGGCAACACGAAGTTCACGCTGACCGACACCGGCACCGCGCAGATCAAGAACGTCGTCACGGACCCGGCGACCGGCTCGAGCTATCTCGACACCGCCCAGGCCACGCTCGACAGCTGATCGGCAGGCGTTCTTTAAGCGCTGAGGTCCGTGTTGAGCGGACGCGAGGGCTCCGACTTCAAATCCAGTGCGTGGAAATAGGCTCGCCGGCGCAGCATCGCCTCGTCGGGGAACTGATTGACCACGGCATCGGTCCGGTCGTTGACGACCTGAAAGACCATGGATGCGGACGCCTGGTCGAACACGACCTGGCGCGAGATGTTCGCATTGCTCTGCAGATCATTGCTCGCAGCCGCGCTGGTATCGCTCGCAGCGACCGTCTGGCTCACCGGCAAATCGGTTTGGACGGCATCGTTCGCCGCCGAATTCGACGTCGTGACGATCTGTACCGGGGCCGGTATCCCCACCGGCCTGATGCTGAAATCTGTACTCATGGCAGCCTCCTGGTTGCCTTGTGTGAGTCAAATCCCAACCCCTCTCAATACGCAACCATGGAACACCAGGATTGAACACCCGGTAAGCAAACGTGACTAACCGCGCGACGCTTTCGCCGCGCGGTTTTTCGTAAAATTGGATGGAGTTCTTTGTCTGCGCTCAGAGCGTGCGGCTGACCGCGAGCGGCGTGATGTGACGCGGGCCAGGCGTGGCGCGGCGTCCCGCCGCCGTATAGGTGTTCGGCACGTTGCGCTTCTGGATCTCGGCATTGACGCCGCGCACCACGCTCTCGGACACCGCATGCGCGGTCGCGAGCACGGTGAGATTGACCTGAAGCATGGCGCGGAAGGCGTCGTGATGGCGGTGCAGCGTCGAGAGCAACTCGGGTGCGGATTTCGAAAGCTGGGCCTGGTTCGCCTTCAACTGGCTGACGGCGCCGACGTAGCGCCGCGACAGCTCCTGCTTCTGGCTCTCCATCATCATCGCCTCGCGGACCTTGCCGGCGCGGACCAGCTCAGTCTCGCGCTCGATCAGGCCGAGCAGGGCGCTCATCGCGTCCATCAGGTCCTCGGCGAGCTTGCGCGCCGCGGCGCTCTCGGGCGTGTTGTTCGGGCGCTGCGCTGGCATCGGCTGACGTGACGCGTTGAAGTGGTTCATCTCGTTTGACCTTATGCCGTACGAAGAGTGGTTTTGGCCTGCTGTATGATCAGGGTACGGTAGACGTCGCGGGCGACACCGACGCCGCCGGCATTGGCGAAGTTCTTGGAATATTGCTCGGTCAGCATCGAGCGCCACACGCCGGTGCCCGGCGTATCGCCGAACGGGCCTTCGCCCTTCAGGCCGGAGGTCATCTGCGCGAACATGCTGTTGAGGAACATGCCCTCGAAGTCAGTGGCGGTCTTCTGGGTCTTGGTCTGCTGCTGCGGCGAGACTTTCTGAAGGGCGGCGGCGAGCTCGAAATCGGGGCGGCCGTTGCGGCTTTCCACGGAGAAGGCGGGGTTCGAGAGCGCGGCGGTGACGACGTGCGCGGTGTTGAGCATGCCGGTTTGCATCACATCACCTCGATATCGGCTTCGATCGCACCCGCGGCCTTGATTGCCTGCAGGATGCTGATGAGGTCGCGCGGGCCGATGCCGAGGCCGTTGAGGCCGTCGACGAGCTGCTGCAACGAGACGCCGTCCTTGACGACGGCCAACTTCTTGCCGTCCTCGGTGACGCCGACGCTGGAGCGTGGCGTGACCACGGTCCGGCCCCGCGACAGCGGGTTGGGCTGGCTCACCTGCGGGCTTTCTGAGATCGTGACCGTGAGATTGCCTTGCGCAACCGCGACGGTGGCGACGCGAACGTCGCGGCCCATGACGATGATGCCTGAGCGCTCGTCGATGATGATCTTGGCGGCGAGATCCGGATCGACCTGAAGCTGCTCGATCTCGGTCAGGAAGGCGACCACGTTGCCCTTGAACTCCGGCGGGATCGTCAGCTGCACCGTCGAGGGGTCGATCGGCTCGGCGCTCTTGACGCCGAGATAGTCGTTGATCGCTGCCGCAATGCGCTTGGCGGTGGTGAAATCGGCGTTGCGTAGCGCGAGCCGCACGTTCGGCAGCCGGTTCAGCGCGAACTCGATCTCGCGCTCGATGATGGCGCCGTTGGCGATGCGGCCTACGGTCGGAACGCCGCGCACGATTTTCGCCGCATCGCCTTCGGCCTGGAAGCCGGAAATCGCGAGCGAGCCCTGCGCCACGGCATAGACATTGCCGTCGGCGCCGAGGAGAGGCGTGACGAGCAGGGTGCCGCCGCGCAGATCCTTGGCGTCGCCGAGCGCGGAGACGGTGACGTCCATGCGCGTGCCCTGAGTGGAGAAGGCCGGCAGGTTGCCGGTCACCATCACGGCGGCGACGTTGCCGGTGCGGATGGTGGCGCCGCGGATGTTGACGCCCATGCGCTCGAGCATCGCTTGCAGCGACTGCTTGGTGAAGGGGATGTTGTTGAGCGTGTCGCCGGTGCCGTTGAGGCCGACGACGAGGCCGTAGCCGATGAGCTGGTTCTGCCGCACGCCTTCGATATTGGCGAGATCCTTGATACGCGAGGTCGCGTTTGCAGAGGCAGCCGAGAGCGCCAGCGCTGACAGCGCGGCACAGGCCACCCCAAACACCCCGCTCAGAATCCTCACCCAACGAACGCCTGGCATCCTCTGCTCCCCGAGGCTCCTCACATCTCGGACCATCTGCGACACTCCCATGACGAGCTGGTCCGACGCTTTCCTTGCGAGCGCTGTGCCAACACGCGGCAGAGGGGGTAGCCGATTGAATAGGTTGAATAAATCTCTTCGGATCGGCGCCAGCCGGCATTCTCCTTGAGGAGCGAAACTGCCGCCTCCCGGCAGATTTTGCCGGGGCGTTTACGCCCCGTTAACCATAAAGCGGCGAATGTGGCGCATCGATCACCCGGATTGCCCCGATGCGCATCTACGGACCGAATGGCACCACGCTTGGAACGCCGGCCAGCCAGGCCAGGCGAACGAGCTCGGGCACCTTCGTGCTGCCCGACACAAATTCGACGCAGGAAACGCGCGCCGCCGCCGCACCGAAAGCCTCCGCCAACATCGATGCGCTGCTTGCGCTGCAAGGTATCGAGGAAGATCCGGTCGAGCGCCGCAAGCGCTCGGTTGTCCGCGGCAAGACCGCGCTCGATGTGCTCGACGATCTCAAGATGGGACTCTTGTCCGGCAATCTCGATGCGTCGACCGTGATGAGGCTGCGCGATGCGGCCGCGAACCTGAAATCGTCCTCCGGCGATCCCGGTCTCGATTCCGTGCTGTCCGAGATCGAGCTGCGCGTCGAGGTCGAGCTGGCCAAGGCCGGGCAGGGCTGATCGTCATCCCGCGCGAGGAAAGGCCTTACGCCGCTTCCTCCTTCTGCTGCGAATCGTAGCGCCGCTGGGCGGCAAGCACGTCTTTCAGATTTTCCTCGGCCCAATCGCGCAACGGATCGACCGCTGCAGCGAGCGTCAGGCCGAGCTGCGTGATCGAATATTCAACCGTCACCGGCACGGTCGCGATGGCGCGGCGCTTGATCAGGCCGTCGCGTTCGAGCGACTTGAGAACCTGGCTCAGCATCTTCTGCGAGATGCCTTCAATCGTGCGGCGCAACTGATTGAAGCGCATCGGCTCCTCGCGCAGCAGCAACAGGATCAGCACGGCCCATTTGTCGCCAACGCGATCGAGGATCTGGCGCGTCGGACAATTGGCTGCATAGACGTTGGGTTTCATCTCACTTCCTTGCGCTCGGCTCGGCTTGCCGGTTACTCCTGCGTAATCAGGTAAGCACAAAGTGCTCTCTTAACACCAGCGTTCCTTACGATATCTAGTAACCATTGGTTACTATAGAAGCGAAGGAGCCTTCCATGAAAATCGCAGTTGCCGGCGCCTCGGGCCGGGCCGGTTCGGAGATCACCAAGGAACTGTCCCGCCGCGGCCATGGCGTCACCGCCATCGCCCGGAACCCGGAGAAGATCGCAGGCCTGCCGAACGTCACGCCGACCAAGGGCGATGTGCTCGATCAGGCCGGCCTGACCAAACTCTGGGCCGGGCACGATGTGGCCATCAGTTCCGTCCACTTCCTGGCCAGCGACCCGCACAAGCTGATCGGCGCGGCCAAGGACTCCAGGGTTGGGCGCTATCTGGTCGTCGGCGGCGCCGGCAGCCTGGAGGTCGCTCCGGGCGTCAAACTGGTCACAACCCCCGGTTTCCCTGCCCAATACAAGGCCGAGGCGGAGGCGGGTGGGGCCTTTCTCGACCTGCTGCGGCAGGAAAAGGAGCTGAACTGGACCTTCCTCTCGCCCTCGGCGCTGTTCATCGAGGGCGAACGGACCACCAAGTTCCGGCTCGGGGCTGACCAGCTTCTCGCAGATGCGAACGGCAAGAGCTGGATCAGCTTCGCCGACTACGCCATCGCGCTCGCCGACGAGATCGAGAAGCCGGCCCATCTGAGGCAGCGTTTCACGGTCGGCTACTAGCCTTTTGGCTGCCCCCGGGCTCTCCCGGATAAAGCTTCCTGTGCAAGGGCTTGGGGGCGCTAACCGCGCTATTAAGGAAATATTGTCTGTCACATGGGGTAGCTATATAAGCCCCGGCTCAACGGACTTCGTTCCGTTCACGAGTCGTTGCTTAAGAAGATAGGCCGCCCTTGGAAAAGTTGAAAAACTACCGACCGACCGAAAAAGAGCCTTTCATGAACGACCGGCAGAAGGAGTACTTCCGTATGAAGCTCCTCGCCTGGAAGGATGAGATCCTCAAAGAGTCCAAGCTCACCCTGCAGGCTCTGCAGGAGGAGAACGTGAACCACCCCGATCTCGCCGATCGGGCATCGTCCGAAACCGACCGCGCCATCGAACTCCGCGCCCGCGACCGCCAGCGCAAGTTGATCGCCAAGATCGACGCCGCGCTCCAGCGCATCGAGGACAACACCTATGGCTATTGCGAGGATACCGGCGAGCCAATCTCGTTGAAACGGCTCGAGGCCCGGCCCATCGCGACGCTCTCGGTGGAAGCGCAGGAGCGCCACGAGAAACGCGAGAAGGTCTATCGCGACGAATAGAGTCCGAGCCGCAGAGATGCGGCTCTTTAGTTTCTTGGGCTCACGGCGCCGCTTCGCGCCTTGATCAGCATTTTGCCTGTCGCGTGCCGCCGCGCGCATCAACGCGTGGGCGCAATCGCGAAAAGTGAATCGTGATCAATGGGCTAGAGTCGATTCCTGCGAGCTCACGTGAGTTCACATGAGAAACAGCCTTCACTTCAGGTGCGGGAGGTTTTGCGAGTCGCATCAACGAGATCGTTGAGCTTGTTGAAGCGGGGATCGAGCTGCATCACACATCGCTGCAATCAGGCTTCATGCGACGCTGCAAGGCGTGCATCTCCATAAAGCCTGGACCAGCTCAATATTTCCTTAAACGCCGGCAGCAGGCCGTAAGCCGCGTCAGTCAGCTCGTACTCGACCCGCAACGGCCTCTCCGCGAAGGCGGTGCGCGACACCAGCCCGTCCTGTTCGAGCTCGCGCAGCTGGGTGGTCAGCATGTGCTGGGTGATGCCGCCGATCGATCGCCGTAACGCACCGAAACGAACCGCGCCGTTCATCAGCGCGAACAGGATCTCCAGTTTCCACTTGCCGCCGAGCGCATGGATCGCGCGCTTGAAATCGGCGAGCAGGGTGGGGTCCGGGCTGCAATCGCAGTCGCCGTCGCAAACGCTGGTCAGGTTTTCCATACCGGTCTCGAAATCCATTCTACTTGCTCCCCCCGGAGATAGTGACCAGATGCGGCCTTGAGCAGGGTGGCGGAACCAATTTGCGCACCCGGCGCAATTAGGGGAATTTGGCAATGAGCACTGTTCTGGTCACCGGCGGATCCGGCTTCGTCGGCATCCATGTCATCCTGCAGCTTCTGGCCGCCGGTCATGCGGTGCGGACAACGGTGCGGCGGCCGGACCGGCAAGCCGATGTGTTGGCGATGCTGCGCGAGGGCGGGGCGGCGTCGCCGGAGAGCCTGACCTTCTTCACCGCCGACCTCACGGCAGACGGGGGCTGGCAGGCGGCGGTGACGGGTGGCGACTACGTGCTCCATGTCGCCTCGCCGCTGTCGACCAGTGTGCCCAAGGACGAGAACGAGATGATCGTCCCGGCCCGCGACGGCACGCTGCGGGTGTTGCGCGCCGCCCGGGATGCCGGTGTCAGGCGTGTCGTCGTCACCTCGTCGATCGGCGCGATCGGCTACGGTCATCCGTCGCGGGAGAAGCCGTTCGACGAGACCGAGTGGACCAATCTCGCGGGCAGCGATGTGCAGCCGTATATCAAGTCCAAGACGCTGGCCGAGCGGGCCGCCTGGGATTTCATCGCGCGCGAGGGCGGTGGGCTCGAATTGTCGGTGATCAACCCCGCCGGCGTTTTCGGCCCGGTGCTGGGGCCGGATTTCTCCGGCTCGATCGAGATCGTCAAATCGCTGCTCGACGGCGCCATGCCGGCGGTGCCGCGGGTCTATTTCGGCGTGGTCGATGTTCGCGATGTCGCCGACCTGCATGTGCGGGCGATGACCGCGCCGGAGGCCAAAGGCGAACGCTTCATCGCCGTCTCCGGCGAGACGCTGTCGATCCTCGACATCGGCAAGGTGCTGCGGCGGGAACTGGGGCCGCGGGCGCGCCGGGTTCCGCGACTCCAGGCTCCGGACTGGCTGGTTCGGCTCGCCGCGAGCCGGATTCCCCTGCTGCAGGCGGTCGTGCCGATGCTCGGCCGCGTCAGGCATTCCACCAGCGCCAAGGCGAGGTCGGTGCTGGGCTGGCAACCCCGGTCCAACGACGAGGCGATCCTCGCCACGGCCGAGAGCTTGATCCGGCTCGGCTTGGTCAAGGCGTGATGCCACAATCCGCCCGCGCTTGTCAGGCCCGGGCGGGGATGCTCCACTGCCGCCCTTGATCGTGATGCGTGGGAGGCGGCGCCGATGGACAAAATTCTCGAGGCCGCAAAGGCGATCGCACTGGCGCGCCGGAACCATGCGCCGCTCGCGGCGCTTGAAGTTCCCCCGGCCGATGAAGCCGAGGGCTATGAGGTTCAGCGCGCGCTGCATGATCTTCTGCTGAAGAATGTCGGACCGCTGGTCGGCTACAAGATCGGCTGCACCAGCCAGGTGATGCAGGACTATATCGGCATCCCGCACCCCTGCGGCGGCGGCGTGTTCCAGAAGGGCGTGCACGACAGCGGCGTCAAGCTCGCGGCCTCCGACTATGTCCGTGTCGGCGTCGAATGCGAGATCGCCGTGCGCCTGAAGCGCAACCTCGCCGCCGGCGAGGCGCCGTTCACCGCCGAATGGGTCGGTGAAGCCGTCGAGGCCTATCATCCCGCGATCGAGATCGTCGACGACCGCTACGTGAAGTGGGAGACGATGGGCGCGCCGACGCTGATCGCGGATGATTTCTTTGCCGCCGGCTGCGTGCTGGGCGCCTCCGTTCCGCGCTCGTCGGTGCCGGACCTGAAATCGGTCAAGGGCCGCGCCCTCGTCAATGGCGAGGAGGTCGGCCACGGCACCGGCGCCGACGTGCTCGGCCATCCCCACAACGCACTCGCCTGGCTCGCCAACCATCTCGCCGCCGAAGGCAAGGGCCTGCATGCGGGACAGCTCGTGCTGACCGGAAGTCTGGTGAAGACACTGTGGCTGAAAGCCGGCGACAAGGTACGGATGGAGCTGGATGGGCTGGGAGTGGTGGAGGCGGAGTTCACGTAACTCTCGGGATCGAAGGCCCGTTCGCGCGGATTCCGGGATGGACTGATCGTGAGTGTTTGGCCCAGGGTAGCACCTTCATAAAGGGCAGATTCATGGGCGTGTCGATCAGCCTGCTGTTCGTTCGGGGACGACAGATCGCTGACATTTTGGCCGGTATTGATCTCGCCACGACGGGCGAGCATCGCTCGGCGCCGTTGAACGAGCGCGGGGCTTTCGTGATGGTCGCGCTGCCGTCCGGATTTGACCTGATCTGGTCGAACACATGCGATGAGCGCCGGTTTTCGACGAACGCTCTGGCGGATCTGTCCGCGGGCAGCGAGGTCATCGTTCTGGCCGTCGAAGAGCACGTAATGTTCTCCCAGGCGGAGGTCTGGCGCGACGGACGGCAGATATGGGCGCTTCAACACAACGGCGATGTCGACGCCACCAATCTTGAGCTGAGTGGGGATTTGCCGCCGCTTTTCGATACTCTGTGCGTCGAGCAGAAAGACCTCGCGGTCGAGCACCAGGATTTTTTTGACATTCCGGTGAAGCTCGTCGCCGACATAACGGGGTTCAGATATGATCAGAATTACGATTGGGAGACCGCCGACACGTATACTGTGCTGGCCGTGACTGCATCCGCATCCGCCACGCGTCCCTTCTGGAAATTCTGGTAACATCGAGACGCATGTTATCCGTCAACGCACGCGCTACGCCCGAGTTTTGTGATCAACGATGCAGTGTGATGAGCTGCGTGCTCTCGCCGCCGTCGTTGCGAGGAGTTCTTCGCGACGAAGCAATCCAGAGTCTTTCCATCGAGGCAGTCTGGATTGCTTCGCTTCGCTCGCAATGACGGAGTGACGCCGCACCATCGCCTAAAATACATGCGGCCCTCGCCAGGGGAGCTAGCGAGGGCCGCGTAGTACATCGTCGTTCGCGCCTAGGTTCGCGAACACGATGTGGGAGCTCGGGGGAGACTTAGAAGGGCAGCAGCACGTCCATGACTTGCTGGCCGTAGCGCGGTTGCTGGACGTCCGTGATCTGGCCGCGGCCGCCATAGGCGATCCGGGCCTGCGCGATCTTGCTGGAATCGATGGTGTTGTCGCTCTGGATGTCCTCAGGGCGGACGATGCCGGCGACCACGAGCTCGCGGATCTCGAAGTTGACGCGGATTTCCTGCTTGCCCTCGACGACGAGGTTGCCGTTCGGCAGCACCTGGGTCACGACCGCCGCGACGTTGGTCTGCAAGGCTTCCGTGCGCTGCACGCTGCCCTTGCCGTCGCTGGAGGCGGTGGAGTCGGCGGTGAGGATGCGGCCGGGCAGCACCTTCTGCGCCTGGACGCCGAGCGTCTTCGAGCCGATGAAATCGGTGATGCCCGAATCTTCCGAATTGGTGCGGCTGCGCTGGGTCTCGTTGGAGAGGTTGGCCTTGTCGGTGATGTTGACGGTCACGGTCAGGAGGTCGCCGACATGGGTCGCGCGCTGATCCTTGAAGAAGGCGCGGCTGCCGTTGCGCCACAGCGAGTTCGGATTGTAGGAGGCGACTTCCGGCTTCGGCATCGGCATCTGCACCGGCTTGTAGCCGGGCTGCGTCGTCGGATTGTCGATCGCCGACAGCTTCGGTTGCTCGCCGATCTGCGACAGGCGGTCGATCGAGGAACAGCCGCTTGCGAACGCGCAAGTGGCGAGCAGCAGGGCGGAGACCACGCCGCGACGAAGACGGTAAGCCGAACTGAAAGCGGACATGACTAACTCTTACTTTGCTTGAGCTTGCGAGACGCGAGCTTGCGGGATCTGGGCTTCTGCGATCTTGTCCGGCGACGCGGGCGCCTGGACCAGGTTCCGGAGGAGGGCTGCGGTGTCGACGGGGGCGGGCGCCTCGTCACGCCTAAGCGAGGAGGTCTGCTCGACCGCAGTCTCCATCGGCGCGGACTGGCTTGCGCCTAGCACGGTCACCTGGCCGCGGGCGGTGACGACGCCGGTCAGCGTACGCTTGGTCTGCAGATTGAGGACGCTCACGGTGTCGCCCTCGGCGCCACTCTCGATCGCCTTGCCGCGGGTGGTGAGGTAGATCCCGGGGACCTGGTAGATGACGGTGACGCTCTGGTCGCGCGTTACGAATTCGGGCTTGGCGATGTCGGCGGTGCGGATCGGCGTGCCGGCGCGCATCGGCCGGCGAAGCTGCATGCCGACGGTACGGTCGCGCGTGGCGGCCTCGCCCGGCACTTCGGCCTTGGGCCGTCGCTCCTGCGCGACGTCGGAGGATTTCAGCGTCTCTGTGCGTTCGATGTCGCGGGTCAGGACGGCGACTTCCACGGTCTCGATCGCAGTGCCGGTCAGGCGCAGCTTGGTCGGCGTCGGGTTGCTGTCGTTGTTGATCTCGAAGGCGAGGTCGAAGCGGCCGCTGCGGGCGTCGTAGCGCGTCGCGACCGGCTGCAGCGCGCCGGTGTTGGAGGCGTCGAGCCGCATGTCGGAAACGCCGCGGTCGAAGCTCACGGAGATGTTGGCGGCGTCGCCGAGGCCGAAGCGGCGTTCGAGCGCGGAAGCGACCGCGTTTTCGAGATCCTTGTTGGCGAAGGTGCGGGCAAGCCGCGTCACCTGGACCTCCTTGATGTCGCCGGTCATCACGCCGATCACCTGCTTGGCGCGGAGCACGCCCAGGACCTGGGCAACCGGCAGCGCGCCGGTGGTGCCGAGATCGGGCGAGCGATAGACCGCAATCAGCGCGGCCGAGCCGGCGTTCTCGATGAGGTCGCCGACCCGCACCACGTCGGAGGTGACGGTGACGCTGGGGCGCAGCGTCGGTACGGCGATGCCGTCGTCGGCGGCCTGCGCCGGCAGAGCCAGCACGAGCAGGGCGGAGAGGGTGATGAGCGTGGTGCGGATCATGGTCATCACCTCAGCGGAACAGCGCCGTGGTCGATTGCATCATCTGGTCGGCGGCGCTGATCACCTTGGCGTTCATCTCGTAGGCGCGCTGCGCTGCGATCAGGTCGCTCATCTCCGAGACGACGTCGACATTGGCCTGCTCGAGGCTGCCTTGCGTGATCTTGCCGTAGCCTTCGGAGTTTGCGGTGCCGTCCTGCGGCGCGCCGGACGACGTCGTCTCGGTGAACTGGTTGCTGCCGACCGGCTGCAGACCCGCCTTGTTGATGAAACGGGTCACGCCGATCTGGCCGAGAATGGTGTTGCTCGACGAGCCCGGCAGCGTCACCGACACCTGGCCCTGCTCGTTGACGGTGATGCCCGAGGCGTTGTTCGGGATCGTGATGGTCGGCTGCACCGGGTTGCCCTGCGCAGTGACGACGCGGCCCTGGTTGTCCATCTGGAACGTGCCGTCGCGGGTGTACTGGAAGGTGCCGTCAGGCATCAGGATCTTGAAGAAGCCTTCGCCGGACATCGCGAGATCGAGGTCGTTGCCGGTCTGCGACAGCGTACCCTGCGTCATGCTGCGCGGGGTGCCGACAGTCTTGACACCGCCGCCGATATCGACGCCGACCGGCAGGATGGTGCCCTGGTCCGAGGCCTGTGCGCCGACGCGGCGGACGTGTTCGTAGATCAGGTCCTGGAACGCCGCGGTCTGCTTCTTGAAGCCGGTGGTGCGCAGGTTGGCGATGTTGTTGGAGATCACCTGAACGTTCAGTTCCTGTGCCGCCATTCCGGTCGCAGCGGTGTGGAGCGCTTGCATCTCAGTGGTCCCCTAATCAGGCCGGAACGTCGGCGAGCTTTTCGATCGCCGATTTGTGGAGGTCGCTCTGCTGCTGGAGCAGGTTGGCGATCGCGGTGTAGCTGCGCATGACTTCGACCATGCGGCTCATCTCGCCGACCGAATTCACGTTCGACTTCTCGATGTAGCCCTGCTGCAGGGTGGACTTGCTGTCGGTCTGCTGGTTGGCCGAGCCGGCGCCGTAGAGATTGGCGCCGAGCTTGATCAGCTTGGCCGGGTCGTCGAACGTCACCATGCGGATCTTGCCGCGGATCGAGTCTGTCTTGGCCGTGCCCTCGAGCACCGTGACGGTACCGTCGGGGGAGACGTTGATATCGTGGTCAGTCGGCTGGAAGACGATCGGGCCGCCGGTGCCGAGCACGAGGTTGCCGTCGGAGGTCATCAGCTGGCCGGTGCTGCTGAGCGCGAACTTGCCGTCGCGGGTGTAGCGCTCGGCGCCATTGGCCTGCACGGCGAAAAAGGCGTTGCCGCTGATCGCCATGTCGAGCGGGTTGTTGGTCGCCTCCATCGGCCCCTGGCCGACGTCGCGGTAGGTGCCGCGGTCCTGCACATAGGAGACCCGGCGGTCGGAGCCGACGAAATTGTCCTCATGCGCGTTCGAGTTGAGGTACTCCTCGAACAGCGAATGGTCGGCCTTGAAGCCGTTGGTGTTGGCATTGGCGACGTTGTTGGCGATGACATCCATCTGCCGTTCCAACGTCATCTGCCGTGACAAGCCGATCAGAAGCGCATTCTGCATCGGTAGATCTCCCCTGAGTGAGACCTGCCATTTCGCTCTCCCAAGCGCCTTGGCCGATCCCGTGAACGAGACTGTCGGGTTCTCCCAAACCGTTCAGTCTCGGCCTCTCTCAGCGAAAGCCGTGCCAACTTGAAATAATGTGTAATTACAATTCGTTGTCGATTTTACAGCGGCGCGGGCGGGGGGCAGAAAGGTTCTGTTAGCCATGTTTGCCCGGCAGATTTTTCCTAGCGGACGCCCAATCGAAAGGTTCCGTTAACCATTATTACCGTAGCGTTTGCTTGTAAGAGGGCGCTTTGCGCTGGGGCATTTGTATCGCGTCACTGTCTGCCAGGAGGCTTCGCTCTTTCGACCCTTTTTGAGATGAGCGAGCCCGGACGACCATGGCAGAGAATGAAGCGGAAGGCGGCGCAGCCGCCGAAGGCGCGGAAGCCGCTGCCCCCAAAAGCAAGTTCAAGCTGATCCTGATCATCGTCGGCGCGCTGGTCGTGCTCGGCGGCGGCGCCGCGACCTGGTTCCTGTTCTTCCGTCATGGCGAAGACGAGCATCATGCCGAGGTCGCCCCCCCGCCGAAACCGCCGGCCTTCGTCGAAGTGCCCGACATGATGGTCAACCTCGCCGGTGCGCCCGGTGAGCGCGTGCAATATCTCAAGCTCAAGATCGTGCTCGAGCTGAAGGAAGAGAAGCAGATCGAGGCGATCAAGCCGTCGATGCCGCGGGTCACCGACATCTTCCAGACCTATGTGCGCGAGCTCCGCTCCTCCGACCTCAACGGCTCCGCCGGCGTCTTCCGCCTCAAGGAAGAGCTGACCAAGCGCGTCAACGCCGCAGTCGCGCCGGTCCAGGTCAGTGCGGTGCTGTTCAAGGAAGTCGTGCTTCAGTGACGGCGCAGGGAAGGTAATAGGCTAGCGTCATGGCCGGCAACGAGCAGATGGACCAGGATGCGATTGCCGCCCAATGGGAGGCGTCGCTCGACTCCGAGGATCCCGCGGAGGCCGCGAAGGCTGCTGCCGAAAACGAACTATCGGAGACCATGGCCCTGCAATGGGCGGCCATGGTCGAGGACGGCAGCCGCGATCTCGGCAACGGCAAGAACTCCGGCGAGCGGGTGCTGTCGCAGGAGGAGATTGACAACCTCCTCGGCTTCACCGTCGGCGACGTCACGCTCGACGACCATTCCGGCATCCGCGCGATCATCGATTCGGCGATGGTCTCCTACGAGCGTCTGCCGATGCTCGAAATCGTCTTCGACCGCCTGGTGCGGTTGCTGACGACCTCCTTGCGCAATTTCACCTCCGACAATGTCGAAGTCTCGCTCGACCGCATCACCTCGGTGCGCTTCGGCGACTACATGAACTCGATCCCGCTGCCCGCCGTGCTCTCGGTCTTCAAGGCCGAGGAGTGGGACAATTTCGGCATGGCGGTGGTTGACTCCAGCCTGATCTATTCGATGATCGACGTGCTGCTCGGCGGTCGCCGCGGCGCGAGCCAGCTCCGCATCGAGGGCCGGCCCTACACCACGATCGAGACCGAGCTGGTCAAGCGGCTGGTCGAGGTGGTGCTGGCCGATGCCGAACAGGCGTTCCGGCCGCTGTCGCCGGTGACCTTCACGATCGACCGGCTCGAGACCAATCCGCGTTTCGCCGCGATCAGCCGTCCCGCCAACGCCGCTATCCTGGTGCGCCTGCGCATCGACATGGAAGATCGCGGCGGTAATATCGAACTGCTGCTGCCTTACGCGACCATCGAACCGATCCGGGCCGTCCTGCTCCAGATGTTCATGGGCGAAAAGTTTGGCCGCGACACGATCTGGGAGGGGCATTTCGCCACCGAGATCAACCAGGCCGAGATCTCCGTCGACGCCGTGCTCTACGAGGCGGACATTCCGCTCAAGCAGCTGATGCGGCTGAAGGTCGGCGACACGCTGCCGCTGGACATGCGCGCCGATGCCAACGTCACCGTGCGCTGCGGCGACGTCACGATCACCGAAGGACGCATGGGCCGGGTCGGGGAGCGCGTTGCGATCCGCGTGACGAAACCCCTGCGCAAGCCAAGTACGACACTTGCGATGTTCGAGAAGGTGGACGAACAGAACAAGATGATGGAGGCCCCATGAACCACTCCCTAGGAATGGCAATCGAGACGCTGGTGGCCATCCTGCTGATGCTCACGATCGGCTACTGCATCCTGCTCAACAAGCGGCTGACGCGGCTGAAGGCGGACGAGCATTCGCTGAAGGCCGTCATCGGCGAGCTGATCACCGCGACCGAGATCGCCGAGCGCGCGATCGGCGGGCTCAAGCTCGCGGTGCGTGACGTCAACGAGAATCTCGGCAGCCAGCTTGCCGCCGCCACGCATATGTCCGACCAGCTCCACAAGCAGCTCGGTGAAGCCGACAACGTGGTGCGCCGCCTCTCCAAGATCGCGATCGCGGCGCGCCCCGTCGCGAATCCGGAAGCCGCAGCCGCCCCCGTCGCCAAGCCGTCGGCGGCGAAGGCGGTGGCCGCGGCCGCCGAAGCCTTCTCGGAGCGCCGAAGGTCCAACGGTCTTGCCGCATAAAGTCAGGGTATGAAGTCCTTTCGTAACATCCGCGTCATTCCGGTCGTCCTGGTTGCGGTCGCAGGTCTCGCCACGCTGAAAGTGGCGGGCCTGGTGATCAATGGCGGCTACGTCTTCGACTACCAGCCGAACCGCGTGAAGAAGTCCTGGGCGCAGGAGAATTTGAATTTTCCCGGGGGCGAGGACCCTGACATCACCGGCTCCACGCATGGAGCACCGAAGGAAGCGCCGAAGCCGGCCGCGCCCGAGACCAAGATGGAGGGCACTCCGGTCAAGATGGACGAGGCCCAGCCGCAGGTCTCTGCCTCGGAGCGCGCGATCCTGGAACGGTTGCAGGCGCGCCGCCAGGAGATCGAGTCCCGCCAGCGCGAGATCGATATCCGTGAGAGCCTTTTGAAGTCGGCCGAGAAGCGCATCGAGAGCAAGGTCGAGGAGATGAAGGCGGTGGAATCCCGCATCACCGCGATCCAGGCCGAGCAGAAGGCCGCCGAGGCCCAGCGCTTGAAGGGCCTCGTCACCATGTATGAGGGCATGAAGCCCAAGGACGCCGCACGGGTGTTCGACCGGCTGGAGATGGGTGTGCTGATCGAGATCGCCTCGGCGATCGCCCCGCGCAAGATGTCGGATATCCTGGGACTGATGTCGTCGGAAGCCGCCGAGCGGCTGACTGTCGAAATGGCCCGCCGCGCCAATGGGGGCGGGGATCTGGCTGCCTCCGCCGGCGATCTCCCCAAGATCGACGGCAAGCCGACGCAAAAGCCGAATTGAGGGCTCGAGAGGCGCGGCACGCGGCGGCGACCTGCGCGCAATCGCGCGGTCGTTCGGCCTGCACGCGGCTGGACGTCCTGCGCGTCCTAGTTCGCGAACCGCTGTTGACCGCTACGATCAGTCGAGCTCAGCGGTCTCTCGACGGGAAGGAGGGTCTCGCAGTGCTGCTTGATCAGCGCAGCCTTCGTCATGCGAGTCACGAGGTGAAGGGTGCTGTGGCAGCAGGAGCACTCGTACACCTTTAGGGCATAGCCCCGCGCGATTGGAAAGACGGCTACGACCGTTCTTGCCTGGCTACACACAATGCAGTTGGCTTCTCCGCTCATTGATTGCCCCCCAAAGCTGACCAATCGAATTCGCATCGCCGTGATCACATCTGATTCAGAGTCGTTGACGGACCGCAACACCTCTTAGGTTGTGCGCGCGTGCTCGGCAACCAAGTACGCAGCCTGACGTCCTTGCCGCGCGCAGCATGTCGACTCGCGTTGCAGATGCAGCCGAAGCAAGCGGCATCTTCTGAGGCTGCGATGAGTTGACGCGCACAAATGTGAAGTGGAGTACAGTGACGCTGAAGAGTTCGTCCTAGGCTTCGGCCATTCGCAATCGGCGGCGCGGGAGGAAGCTATGAACTACTCATCCGCAGCAGAACGCGCAATCGAAGCCCTCAATCGGCTGCTCATCGCAGCGATGACGTTCGCCTGGACGTCCGCGCTTGACCATCAACATGCATTGCCGCCTCAAGGGGAAGATGGCGATGATGATGATGACGCTTGTCCCGAGCGGGAGAACTCCTCCGCGCCGGATTGTGCGGGAAAGCAACACTGAAGACATAGTTGCCTTGCGGGCATCACACGATCAGATCGTGCGGCACGTGGGCGTGAGTTGAGCCTGCCCCGTGAGCTGGATCAATATGCGGCGGGGACAGTTCAGGCATCGGCGCCGCCCCGAATCCATGGATTACGCTGGCATGTTCGTGACGACCGGACGGGTCCGAGGGATCATCCCATCCTGCGCCGTGCTCTGAGCGATGGTCATGCAAAGCGCCATCCTTGGTGGCGTAGGGTTCGGCCGCCGCGTGCCTCGGCTCGGGCGCAAGGACAGCCGAACCATCAGGGGCGGGCTGCTTGAAATGAAATGAGTCCCCGAGGCGAACCGAGGCAACACGAGGGAGGTCGTTCCCGCCTGTCGGGTCCCTATGATGATGCTCGAGCAACTCATTTTCATGGTGTGACGTCTCGATGGGACCTGTGCTGGAATGGATGCTGCGGTCGGCCGTGGACGATGTGGCCGGGCCGCCGTCCTTTGCGGCCACGCTTTCCCGGGCTAACGCGCTCTCCTTGCCGCTGTCGAACGGCGCTGGCTTGTCGAATACGAACCTATCCTCGGCGGCTACTGTCGGATGAAGATGGCTGACGGGCGGCGCCTGGCTTGCCGCAGAGGTCGCCCCGTTCTCGTCGGTGGACGCGTCCAGTCGCGCTTTCGTATCGTCGGACTGAACGAACTGAGTGTGCTCGCCCAGGATCATTCGTTCGCGATCGGCATCGAACGGGCACCCGCTCGTCTTCGCAGCTTGCCCGCTTGCGTATCCGTCGATCAGAGCGGCTCGCTCATGGGCGATTTCGACTGATGAGAGGCTGGTCGCCGTCGTCGGGCCACCGGTCGCGCCGTTGGCCACGCCTGGTTCCAGACTGACCGGCTCGGCTCCCATCGCATGACCCGACGTTTCCGGCGCAAGCATGAAATCCGACGTCTCGATGGTGGAGAAGCCATTGAGATGGATCTCCTCCAGACTGGAATCGCCGATGCTCAGGACGTGATCCGTCGAATTGACGTAAACGATGGTTTGGTTCGCCGAGCTGTCGTAGTGCCAGGCGATCGTATGTGCCGGCACCGTCGTGCTGGAGGAGTCGAGTGCCAGAACGGCGAAGGTCAGCGCGCCGAGAGCTGTCAGGTCGATGCGCTCAGAGTCTGCCTTGAAGCCCGAGATGATATCAGGGCGCGCTGCACCGGGATTTGACGTCGAGGCAAAGACGAAATGGTCGTCTCCGGAACTACTGGCAAGAAGATTCCGCTCGTGTCCGCCGAAACGGGCGTCGCAACCGTCCTGTGAACTGATCTTGCCATCATCCGGAGTTTCGCCGGCGACAGCGGTGTCATCGGTGCGCGCGTCGTGGGTGCTCGCAGCCACCGTCTGAACGGCGGCAAAACCATCTGCAGCCGTATTGTCTTCGGGGATCGCGGCAGCATGGGGCGGGGCGGCGGCATCGCGAGCTGCCGCGTGGCCGAAATGGTCGCGATCGTCGGCACCGTGGATTGTGATCGCTATCGTCTGTTCCGTGCCATCGATGGTGGTCACCGTGAAGGTGTCGGTCAATGTGTCACAGGAAGGAAGCGCCTTTACGGCACAGTTGGTGGTGTCGAGCGTGTAGGTCCACACGCCGGCGGCGGTCATCGTGAAGGTGCCGTAGCCGCCCGCGCTCCGCGTCGCACAAGTGACCGGCGTGAATGTGTTGGGCGGGTTGTCGACGTCGGTGTCAGTCAGTCTGCCGCGCGCCGTCGGCTTGCCGTGTTCCTCGCAGTCGGGCTCGGTCACCGAGCCAGTGGTGCAGCCGTGGATGATGGCCGGATCGTTCGTGCCGTGGATGGTGATCGTCACCACCTGCGCGGTGCCGTCGATGGTGGTCACCGTGAAGGTGTCCGTCAGGGTGTCGCTGACGTTCAGCGCCTGGACGGCGCAATTAGCGTTATCGAGCGTGTAGGTCCAGACGCCGTCTGCCGTCATCTGGAAGCTGCCATAGCCGTGGTCGCTCACCCTTGGCGAGGTCACCGGCGTGAAGGTGTCGGGAGTATTGTCGACATCGGTATCGGTGAGCCTGCCGGCTGCGGTCGGCGTCCCGCGCGTCTCACACGCGGCTTCTGTTACGGTACCGGTTGCCGTCCCGGAGATGATGGCTGCATCGTTGGAGCCGTTGATCGTGATGGTAATCAACTGCGGGGTCCCGCCGATGCTGGTCACCGTGAAGGTGTCGGTCAGCGTCTCGCCAATGTTCAACGCCTGCACTGCGCTGTTGGATTGATCGAGCGTGTAGGCCCAGACGCCATCGGCGGTCATCGTGAAAGTGCCGTAGCCGTGTGCACTCGGCGTCGGCGAATTGACGGCCGCGAAAGTGTTGGCGGGGTCGTCGACATCAACATCCGAAAGCTTGCCGGTCGTGACGGGTGGGCCGGACACGGCATTGGCGACGCCGCCGAATTCGATTGACGAGCCGGCCGTCGCGCCGGAGATGATCGCCGCGTCGTCGACTCCATTGATGTTGATCGTGAAGACCTGTTCGGCCGAAAGCGACCCGTCTGACACGTTGATCACAAAGCTATCGGTGGTCGACGTCTTCAGCGCGTTGATCGCGCCATTGTCGGGAACGAAGGCATAGGCGCCAGTCGTGCTGTTCAAATAAAGCGTGCCATAAGAGCTGGTCTTCGATACGTCGTAGCTTGCTCCATCCAGCACGGTATCGCCCGTAGCGCCTCCGCTGATGGCGAAAGTCAGCGCGGCGTTGGGGCTGGAGCTGCTGGCGCTGAACGTTCCCCTCGTTGCGGTGAAGATGTCAAACGCGGCAGTGTCGAGTTCAAGCGGGGGCGCCTGAGCATTCAAGGTCGGCGGCGTCCGCACGATCATGATCTCGGGCATCGTGAAGATGGTCGCCGATGGCAGTATGTTCGGCGCCGCGGGGGCGTCGGGCGCTATGAAATTGATCGGCTCCAGCGGCAGAGATTTGACGAACGGAGGGGTGCCGGATCCGTTCGTGCCAAATCCCTTCGCAAAATTTTCGAGCGCCTCCTGCTGGACCGCCCGCAGCTCCTCCATGCGCGTCGCGCTGTTGTCGAGCTGGTTCACGGTAAGCCCGGAGCCGACCTTGCTCAGCACGACCGTTTGTCCGGGATCCTCGACGATGATGTGCCGCGGGATGGGCTCCTTGGTCGTGAGCTCGAACACGCCGTGCGCAAGGTTCTTGTATGTAATCGTATCGTCGTCGAGGAACGTTACGTTCGGTTCTGCGGCGTCGGCCTCTTTGATCATCGAGAAGAGCAGTGCCGTGAGCCACAGCATCCCGAAGCCGCCGGCAGCGGCCCGCTCACGAATCTGCGTAGCGGGTGCATCAAGAGCGCCGCTCGTCGCCGGCTTCACTTGGCGGTTCCGGGCCGCAGCGGCTTCGCGCTCGTCCCCGTGCCGTGCAGTGGACGTGACGAACATCGTTCAACCCCGATTGCCCAAACAGTCGGCCTCAGGCGTCGCCGTATCTTGGCTGGCTTGCCGCGTCACGCGATCGGGAGCAATTTTGTGCCGGCAAGCTCAGTCAGGCCCGCTGAAGGCCGTGGTCTCCGAGAATTCCGCGCGAGCGGATCACGGCAGAACTGCTGTCGTTTGCCGTGCACGGCTTTCCGCGAAAAGCTGTTTGAAATTGCCAGGCGCGCATAGTGGCTCTTTTGGGCACGGCGATCAGCCGTTCGGATTAATCCGGAATAACCATTTTGACCGTCGTGGCTTGTTGTGGCTGGTCTGCCATGATGCGCGATGGCTTCGCCGACGCTGTCGGAGCCGTTCGGATACTCAAGGACATTATCTTCTTGAGGAGGAAGCCATGGGCACTCGTGCAACGACTATTCTCGTGGCAGGTCTCGTCCTTGCGCTGGCCGCCTGTGCAGCCCAGGCGCAGAACGATTCTCCGCGGCGTGCCGTGCTGGACTCGTCGTCAAAGCCAATCGGGAAAGTTGTGGCGGCCGACGGCTCGGTCATCATCGAGCATGCGGGTGCCGCCATTGTCCAGGTAAACGTCGCGGGCGAAGCCATCCAGACGAAGATCGGAGATCCCGTCTATTTGGGCGATGTGGTCCGAACCGGTGCCGACGGACGGGTCGGCATCAACTTTGTCGATGGAACTTCGTTCAATCTGTCGAGCAACGCCCGCATGGCGCTGGACGAATATGTCTACGACCCGACTGGGAAGTCCAATTCGACGATCTTCAATCTGACCCGGGGGACGTTCGTTTTCGTTGCCGGCCAGGTTGCGAAGACCGGCGACATGAGGATCGAAACGCCGGTCGCGACGATGGGCGTTCGAGGCACCACACCTCACATCGAAATCTCAGACGACGGAACCACCAGGTTCTCCACTCTCATCGAAGAGGGCAAGAACAGATATACGAAGAAGTCCGGCGCGGCGGGGACGCCCAAAGCCGAGCAAAGGGTCGAGCACAGGCTCAATCTGAACATTTGCCGCGGCTGCTAGAATTGGTTCTAGCCGTGCAATCGCCAGGTCTCAGAAGGTCGGGAGCCTGACATGGAAGCAAGGTCCTCCATTGCTGAAGGCGGAATCGCGCTTGTCGTCTTGCTGCTGGTCGGCCTGCCGGTCGCAGCCCAGAACTCCAAGGTGAAGGACAGCTATCTCAGCAAGATCGAATTATGTAACGGGACCGGTGCCACCCCGCTTGATGCCCGGATCGGTGCCTGCACGGCTTTCATAGAGGCGCGTCAAGGTCCGACCACAGCTCTGGCCATCGCCTATAACAATCGCGGCAACGCCTACACCGCAAAGGGCGACTACGACAGGGCGCTCCGCGATTTCGATCAGTCGATCACACTCAATCCGACATACGCGAAGGCTTTCAACAACCGTGGCGTGGCTCATCTGAGGCAAGGCGAATATGAACTCGCGATCGAAGCCTTTGATGGTGCGATCAAGCTCGATCCTGGCTACGGCGCTGCCTTCGTCAACCGCGCCGGAGCCTATCTTAAGAAGAAGGACCACCAGCGCGCGGCGCGCGACTACGACGAGGCAATTCGTCTCCAGCCTGACTTGCAGTCCGCATGGAGCGGACGATGCTGGACCCGGGCGGTTCTCGGCGCCTGGCAGGCGGCGCTGGAGGATTGCGACAGAGCGCTTCAATCGGGATCGACCAGCGCTGCCGTGTACGATTCGCGCGGACTGATCCACCTGAAGATGGGTGAACTCGGCGCCGCGATCGACGACTACAATTCTGCCCTACGAGCTGCCCCGGAATTGGCCAGCGCGCTTTTTGGCCGCGGGCTTGCCAAATTGAAGCAAGGCGACGGGGTTGGCGGGGATGCTGACATTTCGGCAGCAAAGACAATTCAGAGGAACATCGGTGACGAGTTCGCACGTTATGGCGTCGCTTCCGACTGAGTTGGCCTGGTAACGCGGAACGAATCGGAGGTGAATATGGATGCACGGTTCGCGCTCATTCGAGCTCACGACGACAGCATTCGCCGCTATCTGCGGTTGTTGAACACGCAGCTGACGGATCTCGAGCGTGAGTACATCGAGAGTCGAATCTCGGAAGAGCGATCGACCTTGCAGTCAATTCGCGAAGCGCGAGGCGAGGTAAGCTCCTTGCCGGCCAATGGCGGCGCTTGATCGGCCGTCTTTTTGCGCCCGCGCGACCGATGACGGTGCGCGTGACGACGGGGCGTTAACAGCTCCTTAACCATTTGCTCTCCAGATTCCGAGCGCGAACGTCTCGGTCCACGAGCAAGGCGTCGCGTCACCCTGTGCCGGATCAAGTCCTCATTACAGCATTAACAAGTCCTTAATTGGCAAAACCTACAGTCGACGGCACGGGCCGGCGCCAGTGCCGGCATGACCCGTCGAACCGGAAGAAACGCCGCCAATGGCGCAGAAGGCTGCCGCTGGATATGTGTCGCGAGCCCGCGCTTTGGCGCAGGCGCTGTCGCGTCATATCCGCAAGGCACCTCTACTGGCAGCCTGCCTCCTGATCGGCCTCGGTACGCCTGCCCGGGCCGCTGATGCGGTCCGGGGCGAGGCGAGCTTTTCGGCCGGCGGCGGTTTTGCCCGTCTCGTGATCAAGCTTGGCGAGGACGTTCCCTCCGAGGTCACGACCGCCGGCTCGATCCTCATCATCCGTTTCGAGCGCCCTGTCGACGTTCCCGTCGATCGCGTGCCAGAAGGCGCACCTGATTACGTCAACTCGGCCCGGCGCGATCCCGACGGCAGCGCGATCCGGCTGTCGCTGGCGCGGCGCGTCACAGTCAACACCATGAATGCCGGCGAGCGCACCTTCGTCGATCTGATGCCGGAGGGGTGGAAGGGGCCGCCGCCGAGCCTGCCTCAGGAGGTGGTCAAGGAACTCGCCGAGCGTGCGCGCGCCGCCGAGCGCGCGCTGCGCGCCCAGCGCGCCGCGGCCGAAAGCAAGAAGCGGCCACCGATCCGCGTGCGCGCCTCGATGCAGCCGACCTTCGTGCGATTCGTGTTCGAGATGCCCGACGGCGTCGGCGTCTCCTCCGTCCTCAACGAGCAGAAGCTGACGCTCGCTTTCAACGCCAATCTCAGCTTCGACCTCGCAGATGCCGTCGTTGCCGCACCGCCGAACGTCGCGTCGATCAAGCAGAAATCCGATATCGACCAGACCAGCGTCGAGATCGCGCTGATCGGTGATTCCGACGTGCACTCCTTCCGCGACGACAAGAACTACGTCGTCGACATCGCCTTCCAGCCCGACAAGACCAAGACGGCGGCAACGCCTGAAGCCACGATCGCGAAGGCCGAAGCCGGCGGTCATGGACCGCCGCCAGCGGCTGAAAAGCCGGCGGCGGCGAAGCCGAAGGACACTCATGCTGAGATCAAGCCGCCGACCTCGGAGACGATTGCGCGCGAAGCCAAGATTGAGGTGAAGGCAGAGGCGAAGCCGGAAGCGCCCGCTGCGATGCCGCCCGCCGAGGCGCCGAAGCCGGCACCGGCAATAACCTCGACCGAAGCACCGCACGTCACGGAAGCGCCCAAGCCCGCGCCGCCCGCAATGGAAGCCGCCGCGCCCGCTGCTTCTGCCAAGCCGGCGGTGACCGAAGCGCCCAAGGAGGTCGTGAAGGACGCCGCGAAGGAGCCGATCAAGGAAGAGCCCAAGGAAGCGATCAAGGAAGCTTCGAAGGAAGCCCCCAAGCCTGCGCCTGCCGAGGCGCAAGCGGCGGCGCCGCCGCCTGTTGCCAGCGTCGATGCACGCCGCGACAGCGATGGCCTGCGCGTGACATTCCCGCTTCAGGTCTCAACGCCCGCGGCCGCGTTCCGCCGTGGCGACACGGTGTGGCTGGTGTTCGACTCGCCCAAGCCGATCGATGTCGAGGCGATCCGCGCCAAAGGCGGTGCGATGATCGGCGAGGTCAGCCGCATGCCGCTCGAGAAGGGGCAGGCGGTGCGCATCCGTCTCACCCGTCCGCTGGTCTATTCGCTGACCAGCGAGGAGGTCGGCAAGGAGACCAGCTGGCTGCTGACGCTCGCCGACAAGATCCAGGCAACGCCGCTGCCGCTGATGATGTCGCGCAACATCACCGACCCGGCGCTCGCCAACATCGCGATCCCCTTTGCCAATCCGGGCCTGATGCACAAGCTCACCGACCCTGATGCCGGCGACATGCTCTATGTCGTCACCGCGCAACGGCCGGTCCGCGGCTTCATCAAGCGGCAGGATCTCGTCGATGTCTCGCTGCTGGAATCGGCCCACGGCATCGCGATCCGGCCGAACTCCGACGAGGTCGGCGTCGAGGTCGGATCGGACAAGGTCATCCTCGGCAAGAAGGGCGGCCTGACGCTGTCGCCGGTCGACGTCTCGGCTGAGCGGGCGCCGACGGCGGTGCGGCCGGTCTTCAATCCCGAGGGCTGGCGCAAGGGCCAGGCGGAAGATTTCTGGACGCGGCAAAGCGATCTGATCATGGCGATCTCCGCCGTCGAGCCGGCGCAGCGCTCGCTGCCGCGGCTTGATCTCGCCCAGTTCTACATGTCGCGCGCGATGTATCACGAAGCCAAGTCCGTGACCGAATTGATGCTGAGCGATGCCCTCAACAAGGAGGAGAGCAGCGCGCTGATCATCCACGCGATCGCGAGCATCCTGATCGGACGGCCGGCCCTGGGCCTGAAGGATCTCGCCAATCCCGTGATCGGCAACAGCCACGACTCGCAGCTCTGGAAGGCGCTCGCCTATGCGCGCCAGGGCAAATGGGCGGACGCCCGCGAAAAATTCAAGAATGTCGAATTCGCGATCGCCTCGCTGCCGCTCGACATCCAACGTATCGTGACGATGGATGCGATGCGCGCCTCGCTCGAGGTGAAGGACTATGCCGGCGCCTCCAAGCGCCGCGGCGAGATCGAGGTGGTCGGCGTGTCGCCGGAGGCCGGGCCCGGCTTTGCCGTGCTGCGCGGCCGGCTCGCCGAGGCGCTCGGCCACGACAAGGATGCGCTCGACGACTATAAATTCGCGGTTGCCTCGAATGATCGGCCGGCCGCGGCGGAAGCCAAGCAGCTCGAGGTCGCGCTGCGGCAGAAGCGTGACGAGATCAGCAAGGAAGACGCGCTGAAGGAGCTTGAGACGCTGTCGATGACCTGGCGCGGCGACGCGGTCGAGGTCAAGACGCTGCAGATGCTGTCGCAGCTTTATGCCGAGAACGGACGCTATCGCGACGCGCTCACCGCGGCGCGTACCGCGACCAAGCTGCAGCCGAACGCGGAAGCCTCGCGCCAGGCGCAGGATCTGGCGTCGGATCTGTTCACGCAGATCTTCCTGGGGCCGAAGGGCGACGAGCTACCGCCGGTCGAGGCGCTCGGGATGTTCTACGAGTTCCGCGAGCTGACGCCGATCGGCCGCCGCGGTGACGAGCTGATCCGCCGCCTGGCCGATCGTCTCGCCTCGATCGATCTGCTCGACCAGGCTGCCGAGCTCTTGCAATACCAGGTCGATCACCGTCTCGAAGGCGCCGCGCGCGCGCAGGTCGCCGCGCGCCTTGCGATGATCTATCTCGCCAACCGCAAGCCCGACATGGCGATCACTGCGCTGCGCGCGAGCCGCATCAGCGACCTCTCCGGCGAATTGCGGCAGCAGCGCCTGTTGCTGGAAGCGCGCGCACAGAGCGACGTCGGCCGTCATGATCTCGCGCTCGACATCGTCTCCAACGTCAATGGGCGTGAGGTGCTGCGGCTGCGGTCCGACATCTTCTGGGCAGGACGTCGCTGGCGCGAGTCCGCCGAGCAGATCGAGCTCTATTACGGCGAGCGCTTCCGCGACTTCAAGCCGCTCAATGCGGTGGAGAAGAGCGACATCATCCGCGCCGCCGTCGGCTATGCGCTCGCCGACGACTCGATCGGGCTGTCGCGCTTCCGCGAGAAATACGCCCCCCTGATGAGCGAGAGCGCCGACCGGCTCGCTTTCGACATCGCCAGCAAGCCGGCGGCGGCGTCCAGCGCCGAATTCGCCGACATTGCAAAACTCGCCGCAAGCGTCGATACGCTCGACGGCTTCCTGCGCGAGATGAAGCAGCGCTTCCCTGACGCCACCGCGCGTGCGCCCGCCGCCCCGCAGGCCAAGGACGAGACCGATCATACCGGCTCGCTGCCGACGATCCCCGTCATGCGGCAGATCAAGATGACGCGGTAGGAACCCTGCTACTTCTGGCCTCTCGACAGGTGCCGGGCGAGACGGCAACCTGTGCACCTTCATGCCGGGAGGGCGACGATATGAGCAAGCCTGCCAAGACCGAAGCCGAACTCATCGCCATGGCGCGCGCCGAGTTGAAGGTCCATACCGATGGCTCTGAGGGCATGACCATCTCGGTCGTCCGCGACGGCGACAGCTGGGAGTTCCGCGCCGATGCCGATCAGGCGACACGGGACAAGCCCGGCTTCCCCGAAAGCGTCGCCATGCTGGTGCAGATCGGCGACCACCTCAGCAAGCAATATGATCTGAAGGGGTAGGGCGGGCGCTACCCCCCGTAACTCTGCACCAGGCTTCCCGCCACCAGCGACCAGCCGTCGACCAGCACGAAGAAGATCAGCTTGAACGGCAGCGAGATCGTCGCGGGCGGTAGCATCATCATGCCCATCGACATCAGCACGGAGGCGACGACGAGGTCGATGATCAGGAACGGGAGGAACAGCAGGAAACCGATCTCGAAGGCGCGCTTCAGCTCGGAGATCATGAAGGCGGGGACGAGGATGCGCAGCGCGAGCTCGTCAGGCGTTGCCGGCGGTGGCTCGCCGGAGAGATCGAGAAACAGCTTCAGGTCCTTCTCGCGCACGTTCTTCTGCATGAAGCCGCGCAAGGGAACGGAGGCGCGCTGGAGCGCGTCCTCGACGCCGATCTGGTTGGCGACGAGCGGGCGGATGCCGTCGTCGTAGGATTTCTGCAGCACCGGTCCCATCACGAAGAAGGTGAGGAACATCGCCAGCGCAAGGATCACCGAGTTGGGCGGCGCCGTCGCCGTGCCCATCGCGGTGCGCAGCAGCGACAGCACGACCACGATGCGCGTGAACGACGTCATCATGATCAGGATCGACGGCGCGATCGACAGCACCGTGAGCAGCGCGATCAGCTGGATCGCACGTTCGGTGACGCCGCCGCCGCCAGCACCTCCGCCGCCGAGATTAATGCTGATGTCCTGCGCATGCGCAGGGGAGGCAAGCAAACCCGTGGCGAGCAAGGCCGCGGCGATCAGAACAGAAGGGACAAGAACTCTACGCGGGAAGGACGGCAGCCTCACGAAGACGGCTTCGGACGGCCGAGCAGCGAGGCCATCTCGTCTTCGAGATTTTCAAAGCTGGTCTTTTCCGGAGCCGGCCTGGCAGGCGGCGCGGGAGGGGCCGGCGGTTCGACGCGTGCGGCGCGCGGGGGAGCAGCGGGCGGCTCCGGCGCAACCGGCGGGGCGATGGTCTCGCCGGCCGGACGACGGAGCGCCGCCTCGAGGCGCTGGGCCATCTCGGCGAGATTTTGCTCGGCATTCGACGGCGCGGCGGCCGCGGCCGG
>NZ_VSSS01000081.1 GCF_008123425.1 Bradyrhizobium rifense | reverse complement strand
CCACACGGATTTGCCGTACGCACGTTCGCCGGCCGCCACAGGGTTCTCCCGCGCTGTCGACGTAGCGGGAAAAATGTTGGCGAGACGAACTGAACAGCGCCGCTCGTCCGCACGCGGTTTCGGGCTCACAGGGACTACCCGCCCTGCCCGCTACCATCGTGCCGACGCTGCCGCGTCCACCGCAAGCCCGGCTCGCAATCAGTGACGACGTACGATCGCCCCTCAAGGATGAGTCGGGATGCCCCAAGCCCTACAGGTGTTTTGCCCGACGGAGCAAGTAAAATTATGATTTTCAGAAACCGCAATCGCGATATTGTTTGCTCGCCAGCCGAAAATGCGAGCCGACCTCGACGAAATCGACGTCGACGCATTGGTGTCCGTGGCGAAATTCGGCGAGGCCCTCGCAGCGGAGATATTCGATGTTGATGCGCCAGCGCTTCTCGGACGGAGAATAGGTTGCGAAGTCGTGCTGGGCGCTGGCCGGTCCCTTGCACATGCCTGCGATGTAGTGCCGGATTTCAGGAGGCAGGGCGCCGATATGCTCGGGATTCCAAGGGTCGTCCTTGGATGCCGAGCTCCCCCTCGAGGCGGCCGGTAGTGCACTCGTGAGCAGAAGGGAAAATCCGAGAATGAGTGCGCGCATCAGCATTTTGGGCTCCTCCCACTGGTGATGGCCCGTCGACATTAGTCCTTTTCGAGCCGCGCGCGGCGGACAAGTTGAGCCGCAGACCCATCTCCTTTGCCGGCAACGCCGATTGACTTATATAGGGTACCCCCCTATCTTATCGACATGTCGCACACGATCAAGCACAAGTCGAAGCTCATCGGCCGGGTCCGGCGCATCAAGGGCCAGCTCGAGGCCGTCGAGCGCGCGCTCGAGTCGGAGATCGGCTGCGCCGATGTGCTGATGCTGGTGGCTTCGGTGAAAGGCGCAATCAGCGGTCTCACCACCGAGCTGTTGGAAGACCACATCCGCCATCATGTCGTGGATCCCGCTCACGAAAAGGATCCGGAGAAGGCCAAGGGCGCCGCCGACCTCATCGACGTCGTCCGAACCTATTTGAAGTGAACGAAATGACCGACCTGTCTCACCTGCTCCAACAGAGCAACGCGCACGCTTGGCTGTTCGTGCCGAGCGCCATCCTCCTCGGCGCGCTGCATGGTCTCGAGCCCGGGCATTCCAAGACCATGATGGCTGCGTTCATCATCGCCGTGAGGGGCACCGTGCTCCAGGCCGTGCTGCTCGGCCTGTCGGCGACCATCTCCCATACCGCCATTGTCTGGGCGATCGCGCTCGCGGGATTGTATTTCGGCCAGGAATTATCCGGCGAGCGCAGCGAGGCCTACCTGCAACTGGCATCCGCCTTCATCATCGTCGGCATCGCCGGCTGGATGGTCTGGCGCACCTGGCGGGAGCAAAACGATGGGCACCACGACCATCATCACCACGACGAGCCGCAATCCATCGCGCTGGCCGGCCGGCCACTCTTGCTGGAGGTCTTTGAGGACGGTGTACCGCCGCGCTGGCGGATCCGCAGTGAGAACGGCGCGCTTCCCGCCGCTGGCGACATCCAGGTGACCACCATCCGCGAGGACGGCTTAGAGCAGACATTCGCGTTCGCCACCCGCGACGGATACCTCGAAAGCGTCGAGGAGATTCCCGAGCCGCATGCATTCAAGGCGCGCGTCGCGCTCGCCGGCGACTCCACCGAGCTTCTGTTTGAGGAACATCATCACGACCACATGGATCTCGGCGACGAGGACGACGCGCACGCGCGCGCCCACGCCGCCGACATCCGCAGGCGCTTTGCGGGGCGCACCGTGACGACGGCGCAGATCGTGCTCTTCGGCCTCACCGGCGGACTGATCCCCTGCCCCGCCGCGATCACGGTGTTGCTGCTTTGCATTCAGCTCAAACAGTTCAGCCTCGGCTTTGTCCTGGTGCTGTCCTTCGGCATCGGGCTCGCGATCACGATGGTTTCGGCCGGCGTTCTCGCCGCGCTCAGCCTGCGGCACGTCGAACGGCACTGGGGCGGCTTCAGCCGCTACGCCCATCGCGCACCCTACGTCTCGGCGGCGTTGATCGTCTTGGTCGGCCTCTACACCGGCTGGACGGGTTTGCACGAACTGATGTCGTGAGCGCAGTGCGTCTTGCGGTTTCGGGACGATCCCGCGTAGAATGCACTGGTGGGGACAAAGCAGACTCCCCGTGAGACTTCGGTCCAAGTCTGCGCAGCACGCAATTCGTGGAGCTTGCGCATGGACACCCAATCCCCTCACCGATATTCCCTAGCCATTGTTTCGCGGGGCGACGCAGCCGTGCGCCGCGACGCCACTGCTCAAAACAGCCGCTTCGTTCGCGTTTTCGAAGCCCTCGTTTCCGCCGGCATCGCGGCGCAACCGGCCATCTACGACGAGAGCTTCACCGATGCGGTCCGCGATCAACTGCTTGCGGTCGACGGTGTGCTGGTCTGGGTCGATCCGATCCATCAGGGCAAGACACGCGAGCAGCTGGATGCCTTGCTGCACGACGTCGCCGCGCGCGGCCCTTGGGTGAGCGCGCATCCAGACGTCATCCTGAAGATGGGCGTCAAGGAGGTGCTTTACCGGACGCGCGATCTCGGTTGGGGCGCCGACACCCATCGCTATGACAGCGCTGCCGCCTTCGCAGCAGAGTTTCCTCAGCGCCTGCGGGCCGGCGGCCCGCGCGTGCTCAAGCAGAATCGCGGCAACGGCGGCCAGGGCGTATGGAAGGTCGAGGCGCTGCCAAACGCAATCCCGGCGGTTCGCGTGCTCCATGCGCTGCGCGGCAGCCATCCGGAGGACATGCCGCTCGATGCCTTCATCGCGCGATGCGAACCATATTTCGGCTGGGGCGGCTGCATCATCGATCAGCCGTTTCAACCTCGCCTGCCCGACGGAATGATCCGCTGCTACATGAGCGGCGCCAGGGTCGCAGGCTTCGGCCATCAACTGATCAAGGCCTTGATCCCGCCACCGCCGCAAGGACCGGAGTCTCCTGAGGCGCAACCGGGGCCGCGCATCATGCACGGACCCGATGCACCGCAATTCCAGGCGCTGCGACGGCGGATGGAGGACGAATGGACGCCGCAGATGATGAAGCTGCTGGCCATCGACGAAGCATTGATGCCGGTGATCTGGGACGCAGACTTTCTCTTCGGGCCACGCGACGGGACCGGCGCGGACACCTACGTTCTCTGTGAGATCAACGCGAGCTCGTGTTTCGCGATCCCCGATGAGGCGCCGGCCGCGATCGCACGGACGGTTCGCGAGCGGCTGGTGAATGCGAGGCCGTAGTTGCTCCGAAGCAAGCAGATCGCCTTCAACCACAATTCACTTGGCCGGGCTGCAAGATCACGCAGTCCGGCGCGGTGCTGCCGCAGCACGTCGTCTCGCAGCCACTGACCAGCGAAGCCATCGTCGCTTCCAACGCGCGCAGCTCGGCGATCCTCTTTCTGATCGAACGGAGGTGCTGCTCCGCAAACGACTTCGTGTCGCTACAAGGCAAGCGCCGCTGGACCGACGCGAGAATGTCGCGCGTCTCATCGAGCGAGAAGTCGAGATCGCGGCAGTGCCTGATCAGGCTGAGTGCCTTGACATCCTCGCTGGCGTAGATGCGCTGGCCGCCCTGGCGCGCCGGCGGCGTCAAGAGGCCAATGCTCTCGTAGTAGCGGATGGTGGGGACGGAGACGCCGGCCGCTTTGGCGAGGATGCCAATTCTCATGGAAGCTCTCACTTTTCGCTTGAACCTCAAGTGGCTTGAGGGCGTAGCGATCGGGTCCGCAACGCACAAGCATGAGGAGAATCACATGAGCGTTATTGGACCGTCCTGCAGCCTCCCCAGCGAGACGTCGCCCGGATGCGGCTGCGCGGCGAAGACTGAGCCAGGCGGCAGCAAGGCCGCGAGCACCGCGGTCGCAACTGCGGTTGTCGCGGCGGCCTGCACGGCGTGCTGCGTGCTGCCCTTCACATTGCCTGCCGTCGTGCTCGCCGGCGCGGGAAGCCTGATCGCCGTGCTCGACCATGCGCACGGGCTGATGACGAAACTGTCGGTCGCGGTCGTGGTCTGCGCCTGGGGCTGGATCGTGTGGCGGTCGCGAACCACCGGCTTGAAAATCCGATCGTCCGTGCTGGCCGCGATGTGCGCAGCCACCGTGCTGACCGCGACGGCCGCGCCGTGGCCGGTGATGGAGTCTGCCGTCTTCCACGCGCTCGGCGTTGCCAAGAAGCCGAAGCCACCGGCGAGCTGATGGACAGTCTCACCATCTTCGGACTGCTGTCGGTCAGCGCCATGCTGCTGTTCTACGCGCTTGAGCCGCGCGGGCCGCACCATGTGCTGGCCTTCGCGGCGGCGTGTGCGCTCAGTGCTCTCTACGGCTTTCTCCAGGGCGCCTGGCCGTTCGGCTTTGTCGAGACGGTCTGGACGGCGGTCGCGTTGCGGCGATGGCGCAGGCTTCAGGCGCGCTGATCGAAACGCGCGAACACCGCGCTCGTCAGACCGCCGAGCAAGGTCCAGAACACCAGGCTCGTCACCGTCACCGCCGTGACGAACTGATGCGTCAGCGACGACGGCACGTTGGTCTCGATGTTGGCGAGCTCCGGCGCGCCGATCAGGTGCGGCAGGGTCAGCAGGATCACGCCGGCGATCGCCGCCGGCACCGAGCGGCGGAAGGCGATCAGAGCGAGCCCTCCGGCCGTCGCCAGCACGGCGGCGAGCCACCAGATCTGGCGCGACAGCAGCGGTGCAGCAGGCACGCCGGGCAGCTCCGGCGGCAGGCCGAGGCCGGGCGCCAAGGTGAAGACGGCAAAGCCCGCCAGCCCCCACATCAAGCCTTCGTGCCAGGAGACCCTAGCCCCTGTAGCGCCGCTGCGGACGGCGAAGAAGCCGGCCAGAAGCAGCGCGAATCCGATCGCGGTCAGGACGTTGGCGGCCGCGGTATAGGCGTTGCGCTCAAAACCGTCGCGCGGCTCCCAGGCTCCGGTGCCATGGTCGTGGTCGCCGGCGCCATGGTCATGGTCGCCGTGATCGTGGGCGGCGTGGTCATGCCCGGCTGCGGCCGGCTGCGCGGTGGCCTGAGCGTCATGCTGGTGCGTCTCCGCCGCCTTCTCGAAGACTTCCGCCTTCAGGATCAGGGGGACGGTGCCGAACTGCTGGACGACAGTGACGATGAGACCGACGATGAAACCGGAAATGACCGACGCGAAGACGATCGAGCGAAATGTGCTCATGCCACCCCGGTTAGTGGCAGGGGAACGCGTTCGAGTGGCGTACGTCGTGGGCCGCGTTGTGGACGACGTCGATGTGGGAGAAGCCGACCATGCCGATGACGAACACGCCGAGCACCATGGCCATCAGAGCCTGCGACAGCCGTCCCACCTGCCCGGCAGCAACCGGAAGCGTAACCTGGGCGTTAGCGAGCTGGGACTGGCTCATGGTCTATTCTCCGTTGGCGATTTGCGCGTCTTCTAGCAGCTTCCGGGCGACGTCGCGACTGGTAAGATGCAGGCTCGTCCCCGGCAAAATGCCCTTGCGGGCGATCTTGGCACCGGCGGCGGCCCGAAAGGCGGCCTCAAAGCGACGGAAATGGCCGAGGCAGGCGTCCGGCGTGGGCTCGGTGCCGAGCAAGGTCCGGAAGGCGCCCCGGTGCACGGCGCAGATCGCGCCATGGCCGGTGACGGGAAACACCAGCGAGGCGATGTCGTCGCGCCAATGGACTTCATCGCTCAAGCTGTCGCGCGTCCCGTGAGCACCATCGGAAATCTCCCGGCGCGGACCCTACCACAGCTATCGACGATTTCCGCCAGCTCGCAATCAGCCCCGCTCCCGCGCCGCGCGCGTCCTGATCATGGCCCGCTCGCCGGCGTCGACGAGCTGGCCGATGCCGGTGCGGCCCGTCAGCGCGCAGCGGATGATGTTTTCGGCAACCGACCTGCGGAAGCCGTGGTCCTCGCCAACGGGGCGATTGCGGCAGATCCGGTCCAGCGCCAGCTTCATGTTGATCCGTGTGCGGGTGTCGAAATGCTCGCTGATCATGCGCCCAGCCTCGATGCGTTGTTGGCCCCAGCACAGAACGCCCGGGAATCGGCAGGGTTCCGAACGTGTAACCGAGGTGACGGCTCAGGTCCGACCGCGCAGGCGTTGGGCTTGAGCCCACGCCGCCGTCACCTCCTGCGGGGGAATGTCGACGCGCTTGATCGGCAGCAGTTGCCCGGACGCCGAGACGATCGCGGTCTCCTCGCGGCGGCAGCGCGGGCAGACGAAGCGGACCTCGTGCGGCTGCGCCGACCAGCTCGCACGTTTGACGTTGGCCGCCATCGGCCAGGCCTCGCAATGCGAGCACGACACCAGAAACCGGCCAGGATC
This sequence comes from Bradyrhizobium rifense, assembly GCF_008123425.1. Taxonomy (GTDB): domain Bacteria; phylum Pseudomonadota; class Alphaproteobacteria; order Rhizobiales; family Xanthobacteraceae; genus Bradyrhizobium; species Bradyrhizobium rifense. The sequence goes on along the minus strand of NZ_VSSS01000081.1, from coordinate 23,670 downwards.
GAGCATACCCATTCCATAGGACTCCGTTCCTGCCCGTTCTTTCCAATGATTATCCTGGGTCAATCGTTCCGGTGGCGGAGCACCATCAGCGGTCTGGCTCTAGCGGTTCCCCGATCGCGGCCACATCCGTGCCAGCGTTCCATCGCGCATCACCAGCACATGCCAGAAGGTCGCCGCGATGTGCAGGGCCACGACGGCGTAGACGAGATAGGCCAGCGTGTCGTGCGCGACCTCGCCGGCATGGGCGATTTGCGGACTGTCTGTCAGCAAACGTGGCCAGCTGAACGTCCAGAAGTACTTTAGCGAATAGCCGCCCGCCGAGGAGAACGCATAGCCGGTGAGCGGCATCGTGAACAGGATGAGGTAGAGTGCGACGTGATTGAGCCGCGCCGCGAACCGCACCAGTGCGCCGAATGACGACGGCTCAGGCGGCACTTTGGTCGCGGCGCGCACCATCAGCCGCAGCACCGACAGGAACAGCAGCGTCATGCCGAGCGATTTGTGCACCTCCAGCAGCTCGCGGCGCGGCGAGGTGCCCGGCGGCTGAAGACCGCAATAGAAGCCGATCAGCATGGCGATGATGAAGAGCACCGCTGTTGCCCAGTGAATCCTGCGCAGCAGCGGCGCATAGGCCGTCGTCTCGTGAGAGGACATCAGGCTTCGTCGGCAATCCCGTTGCGCAGGCAGCCGACCTTGTCGATCTCGACCTCGACGACATCGCCTGCCTTCATCCAGATCGGCGGCGTGCGCCTGGAGCCGACGCCGCCCGGCGTGCCGGTCGCGATGACATCGCCGGGCTCGAGCCGGGTAAACTGCGAACAATATTCGATCTGCCGCGGGATATCGAAGATCATCTGGTCGATGGTGGTGTCCTGCACCACCTCGCCGTTGAGCCGGGTCTGCAAGCGCAGCGGGCCGACATCGCCGACCTCGTCGGGCGTGACCAGATACGGGCCGAAGCCGCCGGTTGAGGGAAAATTCTTGCCCGGCGTGAACTGGTGGGTGTGGCGCTGATAGTCGCGCACGCTGCCCTCGTTGTAGCAGGCATAGCCGGCGATATGCCCCCAGGCCTCGCTGCGCGAAATGTAACGGCCGGGCTTTCCGATCACGACGGCGAGCTCGCCCTCGAAGTCGAGCTGGGTCGAGACTCTTGGGCGGATGATGTCCGTGAGATGGCCAGTCTGGCTGTTGGCGAAGCGGCCGAACACCGTGGGATTCTCGACCTCCGTGCGGCCGGTCTCCTTGCGATGGTTCTCGTAGTTCAACCCGATGCAGAGGATCTTGTCCGGGTTTGGGATCACCGGCAGGAAAGCGATCTTCGACAGCGGATGGCGCTTGGCGCCTGCGGCGGACTTGGCCGCCTCGGCCAGGGCGCCTGCTGCGATCGCCGATTTCAGGTCGGGGTAGCGATCCCCGAGAACTGGGCCGAGATCGGCCACGCTGTCGCCCTCCACCAGGCCCCATGAGGCGGCGTTGTCGATCTTGAAGCTTGCGAATTTCATGTGGTGTCCCCTGAACCTGGAACCAGCCTTAGCAGGTCCGAAACGACGGGACGATGGCGGCAGGAGATGGCGCGGTTGCGATCCTTGCAGGCCGCCTCAGTGCGCGCCCTTGAGCGTGCAGGAGGTGGTGCAGGTGACGGTATTGCCGTGGTCGCACGACTTGCAGGCAGCAACGCACTGGTTCATGTCGCGGGGATTGTAGGAGCTGTAGTTCCGCAGCGCGCAGAGCGGGGTCGAGCCGGTGACGTCCTGCTCCTGGTTACAGGCTGCCGTCAGAAGCGCAAACAAGACGATCGCAAACAGACGCATGGGATGGCAACCATCGGATGACCAACGTTCGGGACAATGTCGCATCGCAACCTTGCCCCAGGCATTCCCATCGCAGGGAAACGCGCCGCGCCACTCCCCGCTTCCGTTTGAGGATGCGTCTCAATCGTTAAGAACGGATTGCGATCGCGTGCGATCCAGCAAACGCAGGGATGCTGCGTCGTGCCTCGCTCCAACTGGAACCCTCAGGCCATTTCAGGCCGCGGCCTTGGTCGCGATCGCCTGGCGCATGTCCACCGCAAGCTGACGGTACTGCTCACCGAGCCTCAGGTAGAACTCGCGCTTTTTGCTGTCGGTGGCGAGCTTCGCAATCAGCTCGCATTCGGCGGTGAGCGTTTCAAACCGCTCCAGCCTGTCCTCAAGTTCTGTCATCGGCGTATCCCCATCAAACGCCTCAAGGACAGCTAACCTAAGCCCGGACATTAGGTCACGGCGAACATCGTTATGGGGTAGAAACAATTATTCGCCGGCGGACGGCTATTTGCTTTCCAACCGCCAGGCGCCGTCCCAATCGGCTGCCGGCGGGTTGGCCTCAAACTGCATCATGCGGGCGAGCATGGTGCGCGACGGCCCGTCGTCGGGAACGCATTCCAGCGCCGCGTTGAACGCGGTGCGTGCGTCGTCGAAGCGGCACGCGCGATAGGCGGCAAGGCCTTCGGCATAGTGCGCGCGCAGGCTCTCCTGCGGCTCGGTGAGCGTGCCTGCCCTGCCCATCACCTCGAACACTGGCTGCGGTACGCTCTGGCCGACCACGGCGAGACGATCGATCTCGCGTAATTCGAGCCGCGTGCCGATCGCCTCGGCGGTGGCCTGCGAGATCAGGATGCGGGTCCCATAGACCTTGTTCACGGCCTCCAGACGCGAGGCGAGGTTCACCGCGTCGCCCATCACCGTAAAGCTCATCATCAGCTCGGAGCCGATGCTGCCGGTCAGGACCTCGCCGGTGGCAATGCCTATGCGCAAATCGCACGGCACCGGCATGGCGCGAATACCGAGCAGATCCGGCAATTGCTTCTGCAGTGCGGGCACCTGGTCGGCCATGTCGATGGCGGAAAGCCCGGCGAGCAGCGCATGCTCATCGTCCTCGACGAACGGCGGGCCCCAATAGGACATGATGGCGTCGCCGATATATTTATCGATCACGCCGCGGTTATTCCGGATCGGAGCGGACATCACCGTGAAATAGTGGTTCATCACCTTGACGAGGCCGCCCGGGGTCATGCCCTCGCTCATCGAGGTGAAGCCGCTCATGTCAGAGAACATGATGGTCATCACACGGCGCTGGCCGTCGATGGCGATCTCCGGCCGGTCGATCAGCCCCTGCACCACCTTCGGATCGATGTAGCGGCCGAACGTTTCACGGATGCGCTCGTTTTGGCGCAACTGCTCGATCATGCGGTTGAAGGCGGCCGCGAGCTCGCCGATCTCGTCCTGGGTCGAGACCGTGATGGTTTTGTCGAAGCGCCCTGCCTCGACCTCACGGGTGCCGGCGAGCAGCAGCCGCACCGGCCGCGTAATGCCGCTGGACACCAGCAGCGCAAAGGCGAACCCGACGATGGCCGCAAGCAGCGTCACGATGCCGGAGATGATGATCGCCTGCCGCTGGTGGCCGATCACCGTCGACGTACTCGCGAAGACCTGCTTGAGCATGTCGGCGCGGATCGCATCGATCCTCTGGTTGAACTGATCGCGCAGGGCGTCGAGATGCTCCAGCGTGCCGCGCGCTTCCGGCATCTGCTTGGCATCGATCTGCTTGAGGAGCTTTGCGTGTTCCTCCTTCATGCCGAGGCGCAGCTCGGAAACGGCGGTCTCGATGCGGGTGTCGATCCGCGCCAGCGTGGCATTGTCCGACGGTGTCCTGGTATCCTCGATGATCGCATTGATCAGCTTGCGCGCGGCCGAGGTCTCCTCCTCGATTTTCCGGTCAGCCTCCTCGAACTCGTGCAGGCGCGCCGCATAGGCCTCCTCGTCCGGGGCTTCCTGCATCTTCATCATAACCATCCGCCGCAGCGCGACCGATCGCTCCAGCGAGCGGATATTGGCGCGCGCGAGATCGCCATAGGCCGGGATGTAGCGATCCGTCAGCTCGTCCAAGAGGACACCGACCTGACTCGACATCACCATCGACAGGATCGCGGTGACCAGCATCAGGACGATCAATCCGAGGGCGATGCCGACGATCTTGCGCCGGATCGACTGGTTGAAAAGCGGCATGAGGTCCGGGCAAGAGCTGAAAGAAGGGTCTGCGGAACTCAATACACCGGATTTAAGCCCGGGAACACGCGCAATCGGGCCATTCGTGGCGCCTGGAGCCGCCCGCAACAGTCGGGCGAGGCCCATTCGTTAATAAAGATTAAAAGCCCTGCTCTATCCCCCGTTGCAGAAGTTCCCGTGCTCCATCCGTATTTTGCCGCATTGTTGCGACAGCGTGAGGAATGCGAAACGATGCTGTGTCACCGTTCTTGAACTCGATCTGATTCTCGAACCGCATACGATCGCGGATTTTGGTTTGTACTGGTTTCGCAGGGGGACCACGGAATGAACCAGTGCCTACGCTCGCTCGCGTGTGTCGTTGCCATGGCCGCACTGGCGCTCGTTCCGACGGAGCTGGCAGCGAAAAGCAAATCATCAGCGCCAAAGAAGACGCATGAAGCGAAAGCGGGCAAGCAGCGGCATGCTGCGGCCGGCAAACACGCCGAGGCCAAGCGCAGATCGAAGAAGCAGGACGACGAGCCCGCGGACAAGCCCGCCCCGCCGCCGCTGACCGGCGACCTCGCCGCACTGAAGGACGCGATCGACCTCGCGCGCAAGGGCAAGACCGATGATGCGAGCGCGGCCCGCGACCGCATTGCCGATCCCGCCGGACAAAAGCTCGCCGACTGGTTCATGCTGCGCCATTCCGAGAGCACGGCGAATTTCAAGCGCTACGCCGCCTTCCTCGCCGCCAATCCGGATTGGCCGAGCGCCGCGCAGCTGCGCCGGCGTGCAGAAGCGCGGCTGTGGCAGGAGAAGAGCGACGCGGCAACCGTGCACGCCTTCACGATGGACCGGCCGACCAGCGCCAAGGGCAATTTCGCGCTCGCCCGCGTGCTGCTCGCCGAAGGCGACAGCGACAGGGCCGCGCGTCTGGTGCGCGAGGCCTGGCGCTCGGAGGAATTGTCCGAACGTAGCGAGGAGGATTCCTACACAGCGTTCAGCGATCTCCTGACCGCTGAGGATCATCGCGCCCGCATGGACAAGCGCCTCGGCGCCAAGGACTACGCCGGCGCAAGGCGTGCGGCCAAGCGGCTCGGCGAGGACGCGCTCGCGATCGTCAAGGCCTGCGCCGCGGTCAACGGCAAGGAGAACAAGGCCAAGGATTATCTCGACGACGTGTCGGCGGATGCGCGCCGCGATCTCGGCTATGTCCTCTGCCGCGCGCAGTGGCATATCCAGAAGGATCGCATCGATGATGCGGCCGAGGTGATCCTCGCTGCTGCACCCGACACCATGGCGGCGCAGGATACGGACGCCTGGTGGCGCGAGCGCCGCCTGCTGGCGCGAAAGCTGCTCGACCAGGGCAAATTCAAGACCGCCTACGACGTGGTTCGCGGGGCCGCGGTGCCGGCGATGGAGGTCTATCGCGTCGACTATCACTTCATGTGCGGCTGGATCGCGCTGCGCTATCTCGACGATCCCAGGACGGCGATGATGCACTTCGCCTCCGTTGACGAGGGCTCGCCCAATCCGTTCGCGCTATCGCGCGCCCATTACTGGCGCGGGCGCGCGGCCGAAGCCATGGGAGCCACAGCCGATGCACGGATGAGCTATAGGGCCGCCGCGCGCTATCCGACGGCCTATTACGGGCAGCTTGCCCGTGCACGGCTTGGCCTCGACGGAATCGAGCTGCGCGCCCCCTCGCCCGTGCTGGCCTCCGCCGACACGCCGCCCCCAGACGAGCGTGTGCGTGCCGCCGACATGCTCTACGGCATCGGCGAGCGTGACACGGTGTATTACTACGCCGAGGATTTCGCCAAGGAGAGCACCGACGTCGCGGCGCTCGAAGCGCTCGGCGAGCTCGCCGGCCGACGCAACGATGCGCGCGTTATGCTGGAGGTCGGCAAGTCGGCGCTGGCGCGCGGGCTGGCGCTCGACCATTACGCCTTCCCGACCATCGGCATTCCCGAGCACAAGCAGGTCGCGCCCGCGATCGAGACCAGCGTGATCTATTCGGTGGCGCGCACCGAGAGTTCGTTCGACCAGCGCGACAAATCGGCTGCCAACGCCGTCGGCCTGATGCAGGTCACGCCGGAAGCTGGCCGCGATACCGCGAAGCGTTTCGGCCTGACCTATGACTGGGACAGGATGGTCTCCGATCCCGTCTACAACACCCAGATGGGCGCAGCCGAGCTCAGCGCGTTGCTGTCGGAATATCGCGGCAGCCAGATCATGACCTTCGCCGGCTACAATGCCGGCCGCGGCCGCGTGCGCGAATGGGTGCAGGCGCACGGCGACCCGCGCGACCCCAAGATCGATCCAGTCGACTGGGTCGAGCGCATCCCGCTGTCGGAGACGCGCAACTACGTCCAGCGTGTGATGGAGAACGTACTGGTCTATCGCGCACGGTTCGAGGGCAGCGGCACGGTGGCCAGCAAGGACGTCCAGCGTGTCACGGCCCAAGACGGGAGTACGGCTCCGACGGCATCGGCCGCAGCCCCCTCGCCCTAGGCCCGCACCGCCGGGGCTGGAACGCGGCGCGAGGCTGGACGGGGTGACTGCGGCCGACGGCTCTGCGCGGCCGGCATCGTGGGGTTAGCCGTCACCTCCTTCCGTGGTCAGAAGGTCGTATGCGCGCAGATAGGCCTCGGTCAGCGAGCGCGAGTGTGCGCTCATCTGCATCATCAAGCTCCAGGCCGAAATGGCCGTGAGCACCGTGATCGCCTCGAGCGAACTGCGGTAGGGCCAGAATATCCCCCTGGTTGCCTGCTGCCGGTAGCAGTCATAGTCGCAGTACCGCGCTTGCATGGAGGCATGCCGGAGGTAGCTCGCGCCCAACGGCCGGGCGCAGGCGCTACAGGCAGCGCCGAGGCGAGGCGATTCCTGATTGACGAGCATGAATCTCAACGTCGTGTCCTCTCTAGTCGCCTCGACCGGTTCTCCTCAAGACGCCGCTCGCGCACGCTCCGCGATCGGCACCAACGCCTCGTGATGAAGCGCGTAGCACTCGTGGTCGCAGTAGGGCAGCAGCGTTCGGACGTCGCGCAAATAGCCGCCGCTGATCTCCTCGCAACACCACAGGCAGAACGTCTTGCGGAAAGGGGTCCTGCCGTTCACCAATATGAACCTCACGTGGCACCTCCCAGCGCGAAGCAATAGACCGTATCGACCAGGGAAGCGGATGGCGGCGGCGCGCAAAGATGGTTGCGGCCATCTGGATTATCCCTGTTTCGCTCGACTTTCTGGACCGGGATCAGGATGTATTTCCCGTCCTCCCGGCGCCGCGCGTAGATCTTGCCGTCGACGTAGCGGATCTCGGTCGGGTAGCAATCCGCGCTGTTGCAGCAGCTCAGCACCGGATTGTCGGGCATGTGCCAGCTCGAATAAAACTTCTCGTGCAGAAGCTCGTCCTGAGGCGGATGGTGACGATGTGCAGCATCCTGTCCAGCCTCCTCGGCCTTCGCGCCCATGATCAGGGGAAGCGGCAGCGCGATCGCCAGGAGGAGCTTGCCAACACGGTTCAACACGCAGCCTCCTCGTTCGAAAGTTTCCTGGTGGAGCGGTCCCTGCGGCTGGTGCTCACGCCGTCTGAAATCGGAACAGCCAGCGACGGTCGCGCTCACGGCGCGCCCTAAAATGATCGAGACATTTCCTCGAGCAGAGCGGCGTTCGCCAGGAATAATATCGGATCAGGCCAAACCTCCCGGCACAGACAGCACAGCCGTTTGCGTCAGGACGGCGCTCGGAGTGTTCGGGCCTATCGCACATCATCCTCTCCTCTTGGCGTCTCGTGGGGTCCTCGTGCACTGAGGCACGGTCACCACGCTCGTCACGGAAAATGCGGCTTCTCAATCGCGACCCGCCAATTCATCCGGCAGGTCAGAGTGGCGGAGATAGAGCTCGGCTCGTTGGGTGCAACACACCGAGCATCCCGGCAATTTGTGCTCCGCAATCGGCTCCTCTCGATTGGACTTAGCCTAAGCCGCGTGCAGCGGATCGCTCAATTGTACGGAGGTAAATGCGCGCTAGAACTAGGGATGCGCGAGCTATACGTAGGTTTGTCCCGTAGTTTTCCGGGTCCGCGCAACGAGACGGCGCAAGGTGCGCTGGCTGCACGGCGACCGCGAGTTTTGCGCAGAGTCCGACTTTGGCCGGAGGGAATTGCCCCTGTTGTGTCAAAGTGCTCTACTCGCATTGCCTCCAGCGCGCCGGGACGGCTGCGATGATGTCTGGCCAGATCGCGAAATTTGGGAATTCGGCCGCACAATTCCTGCTCGGCGGCCTTGCGGCGCTTCGATCATTCGGCAATGGCGAAAAGGACAAGCCCGCGCTCGGAGAAGACTCGCGGCAAGACATCGATCTGCGCGACGCCGTGAAGCAGTGGCGCGAGGTGTTCGAGCACAACCCGGTCATGTACTTCATGGTCGACCCGGCCGGAACGGTGCTCAACGTGAATACGTTTGGCGCCGCACAACTGGGCTATATGGCGGCCGAACTGATCGGCCAATCCGTACTGAACGTCTTCTTCGAGGAAGACCACGCCTCCGTCCGTCGCTGCATCGCGTTGTGCCTGGAGACAGTAGACCAGCCGCACACCTGGGAGGTTCGCAAGATCCGGAAGGATGGCTCGGTCCTCTGGGTCCGTGAAAACGCCAAGGCCATGTTGCGGGGCGACGGCACGCCCATCGTGCTGGTCGCCTGCGAGAACATCACCCAGCGCAAGGAGGCGGAGGATGCGCTGCGGCAAAGCGAAGCCTACCTCGCCCACGCGCAGGAACTGAGCCACACCGGCAGCTTCGGCCTCAGCTTCGCGACGGGCGAGGCTGTCTGGTCAAGGGAGACCTTTCGCATCTTCCAATGTGACCCGGCGACGAAGCCGACCCTTAACTTCGTCTTTCAGCGCATCCATCCGGAAGATCGCGACAGGGTCAGAAGGACCCTTGATCGGGCTTCCATCGAAGCGGAAAATCTCGACCACGAATATCGCCTGCTGATGCCGGATGGATCGGTCAAATATCTCCATTCCGTGGCGCGTGCGGTGCGACACGCGTCCGGGCGCATCGAATTTGTCGGGGCCATCACCGATGTCACCGTTGCAAAGGAGGCGGAAGAGAGGCTGCGTCGCAGCGAGGCCTATTTGGCCGAAGCCCAGCGCCTCAGCCATACGAGCAGCTGGGCTTGTGACGTGCGTCGTCAGGAGTTCGCCTACAGATCGGCTGAGCTTTACCGCCTGTTCGGATTTGAACCGGATCAGATCGACCTACCGGCACGGGATTTCCAGCAGCGCATCCTGCCTGAAGACTTTCGACGGATTGTCGAGGTGGAACGTCAGGCCGTCCGGCAGCGAGAGCCTTTCCAGATCGACTTTCGGATTGCCCGTCCGGACGGCTCGATCAGACGCGTCCACACCGAGGGGCATCCCGTCATTGGCAGCGACGGCGAGGTGATGGAAATCATCGGCACGCATGTCGACGTCACCGAGCAGTTCGCCGCCAAGGAGGCGCTGCAAAGGGCATTCGACGAGCTCAAGACATCCGAGCAGCGCTTCCGCGACTATGCCGAAACCGCATCGGACTGGTTCTGGGAGACCGGGCCGGATCACCGTATCACGCATATATCGGAACATGCCGATACGTCCACCGCTGCGCCGACGGGTCTGATCGGCCTGACGCGTTGGGACATTCCGCCCGATGCCGAGCTCGAGCCCGAGAAGTGGGAGCAGCATCGCCTGGCGCTCGATGCCCATCTTCCGTTTCGCGATTTGGTCTACCGCAGCAGAGATCGCAACGGACATCCAATCTATGTGCGCACCAGCGGCAAGCCGTTCCATGATGCAAGCGGTAGTTTTCTCGGCTATCGCGGCGTCAGCAGCGACGTGACGGCGGCGATCCGTGCCGAACAGGCCGAAGAGGCGCTGCGCAAGGCGCAAGCCGAGCTCACCCATGTCACGCGCGTGACGACGCTCGGCGAACTCACCGCCTCGATTGCCCATGAAATCACCCAGCCTCTTGCCGCCGTGATCTCCAATGCGGACGCCTGCATCGGCTGGCTTGGCCGCGAGCCCGCCGATCTGACGGCTGCACGCCGTTCCGCGGAATGGATCGTCGAGGACGCCAACCGGGCCAGCGAGGTGATCCGCCGGATCAGGGCGCTGGCGAAGAAGACCGAGATCGAGGTGATTCCACTCGACCTCAACCAGGTCGTCAGGGAGGCCGTGGCGCTCGTTCGGCGCGAGCTCGCTACCAATGCCGTATCGGTGCGAATGGAGTTGGCGTCCGACCTGCCCAGGATTTGCGGCGACCGGATCCAGCTCCAGCAGGTCCTGATCAATCTGCTGATGAACGGGATCGAGGCCATGCAGGCCAATATCGACCGCCCGCGTGAGCTGGCGATCCGCTCCAGTCATGCGGACGACGACGGCGATCGCCGCCTGCTCCTCACCGTGACGGATCGCGGCGTCGGCCTCGGCAAGGACGTGACGGATCGGATCTTCACGCCCTTCTTCACCACGAAATCGGGCGGCCTGGGCATGGGCCTCTCGATCTGCCGATCAATCATCGAGGCTCACGCAGGACGGCTTTCGGCCTTCCCCAATGAAGGGAGCGGAGCAACATTCCTGATCGCCCTGCCCTTGCCGTACAAGGACGCGTCGTGACTGATCAGGCCAAGCAAGCGCAGGCGAATGCCGATGAACCGATCGTTCGGATCGTCGATGACGATCCGTCGATGCGTCGCGCGCTCACCAATCTCTTTCAGTCGGTTGGTCTCAAGGTCGAAGCCTTCGGCTCAGCTGCGGAGATCATGGACGCCAAGCCGCCGGCGGTCCCCAGTTGCCTCGTGCTCGACATTCGCCTGCCGGGCTCGAGCGGCCTCGACCTTCAGGCCGACCTCGCCAAGGCCAACATTCATACGCCCATCATCTTCATCACCGGTCATGGCGATATTCCCATGACCGTCAGGGCAATGAAGAGCGGCGCCGTCGATTTTCTGACCAAGCCGGTACGCGACCAGGACATGCTGGATGCGGTGCAGGCTGCGCTCGAACGGGACCGCAAACGGCGCGACGCCGAGAAGTCGGTCTCGGGCGTGCGATCTCGCTTCGAGAGCCTGAGCACGCGCCAGCGCGACGTCCTCAGCCTGGTCGCGTCCGGCCTGATGAACAAGCAGGTCGCCGCCGAGCTGGGATTGGCCGAGATCACCGTCAAGATCTATCGCGGGCAGATCATGCGGAAAATGGGCGCCAAGTCACTGGCCGATCTCGTCAGAATGACCGACGCGCTCGGAATCCCGCGCACACGGGGAAGCCTGCAAACCTAAGTATGCTTTCCAATCTCGCTCCGGGAGCCCATTTTCCGGTGGGCGGCCGTGCCGCGGCCGGTGGCTCCCCAATCAGGAGCGATCATATTTGTCAGTGTCTTCAATTATTTCCGTCATTGATGATGATCCGTCCGTTCGCCTTGCGACGAACAACCTCCTGACGTCGCGGGGATACACGGTCTACGCCTTTGGCTCCGCTCACGAATTTCTCCAATCCGGCGAACTCGATACGACCTCCTGCGTGATCGCCGATGTGCAGATGGCGGTCATGAGCGGCGTCGATCTGATGGTGCATATGCGCGGCCTCGGGCACCTCACACCGTTCATCTTCATGACGGCTTTTCCCGATGACGCCGTGCGCGCGCGCGCGCTGAAGGCCGGCGCGGTCTGCTTTCTCGCCAAACCGTTTTCCACGCCGACCCTGCTTCAATGCCTGGAGACGGCGCTGTCGGCGCCCGGAAAAGCCACGATGTGATGAGGCCACGCCCTGGCGGCCACCCGCACTCGGAAAACTCGGCGTTGCATCACTCCACCTTGATGTTCGCCGCCCTGATGATCGGCCACCATTTGGCGATCTCGGCTTTCTGCCGGTTTCCGAGCGCCTCAGGGGTGAGTTGATCCTGTGGCGTCATCTCCAGGCCCTGGCTTTCGAGCTGCTTCTTCACGCCGGGATCGTTCAGCGCTTCCACGGCGGCCGCATTGAGCTTGGTCACGATCTCCTTCGGCGTGCCCTTCGGCACCCACAGGCCCGACCACAGCGTCATGTTGAAGCCTTTCAGGCCCGCCTCATCCGCGGTCGGGATGTCGGGCGCCGAAGCGAGACGCTTGTCGTCGGTGATGGCGTAGGCGCGGATGGTGCCGGCGCGGACCTGGTTGATGGAGTTCGAGGTCTGGTCGACGATGACGTCGATCTGGCCGGCGATCAGATCGTTCAGTGCAGGCGCGGTGCCGCGATACGGCACGTATTGCAGCTTGATGCCGGAGACGCTCTCGAAATAGACGCCGGCGATGTGGCTGCCGGAGCCGGCACCGGCGGTGCCGGCCGTTGGCGGCGACGGCCGTGACTTCAGCCAGGCCATCAGCTCCTTCAGCGAGGTCGCGGGCACCGCGTTCTTGCTGACCACGATCATCGGATTGCTCGGCAGCAGCACCACCGGCTCAAGATCGGCGACGAGATCGTAATTGAGCTTGTAGACGGCGCCGTTGGCAACATGCGTGCCGAGATGGCCGAAGGAGATGGTGTAGCCATCGGGCGGCGAGTGCACGGCGCGCCCCACGCCGATCGAGCCGCCCGCGCCGGTGACGTTCTCGATCACAAAGGGCTGGCCGAGCGAAACCCGCATCCGCTCGGCGAGCACGCGTGCCATCGCATCCGACGGGCCGCCGGCCGCGAAGGGAACGATGATGGTGATGGGATGCGACGGATAATCGTCGGCGCGCGCGATGCCGGTGAGAGCGAGAAGTCCGAACAGTCCGGCCCAGACGGTCTTCCTCATTGTGTTCTCCCCGACGATGTATTTTTGCTCTTGCCCACTTCCCGCGTACGGGAAGAGGGATCGTTCGTGAAGAGACGAATTGACGCGCTAGAGCGCGATCATCGCGCTCTAGCTTCTTTGTTTAAGCATGATCTTGTCGGAAAACCGCGGCACACTTTTCCGGATCATGCTTTAGAACTGCGTGTAGTCGATCGGCTTGTGGCGATCGAGTGTGCGGGTGACCGGCGGCAGCGGGTATTTCAGGCCGGTGGCGCAGTTGAACAACATGACGCGGTCGGTCTTGCTGACGCGGCCGTCGGCGAGGCTTTCCTTGTAGGCGGCGTAGGTCGCGGCGCCCTCGGGGCAAAGCAACAGCCCCTCCTCGCGCGCCACTTCGTTCAGCGCCGCCGAGATCTTGTCGTCGTCGACCGCGATCGCAAATCCCTTGCTCTCGCGCACGGCGCGCAGGATCAGAAAGTCGCCGATCGCCTGCGGCACGCGGATGCCGGATGCGATGGTGTGGGCATCCTCCCAGCGCGTGGCGTGCTCGGTGCCGGCCTCATAGGCGCGCACCATCGGCGCGCAACCCGACGCCTGCACCGCGACCATGCGCGGGCGCTTCGAACCGATGAAGCCGATCTTCTCCAGCTCGTCAAACGCCTTCCACATGCCGATCAGCCCGGTGCCGCCGCCGGTCGGATAGAAGATCACGTCGGGCACATCCCAGCCGAGCTGCTCGGCGAGCTCAAGGCCCATCGTCTTCTTGCCTTCGATGCGGTACGGCTCCTTCAAGGTCGAGGTGTCGAACCAGCCGACCTTGGCCTTGCCCTCGCCGACGATCTTGCCGCAATCATCGATATAGCCGTTGACGCGGTAGACGGTCGCGCCCTGCAGCTCGATCTCGCTGACATTCACCTCAGGCGTGTCGGCCGGGCAGAAGATCGTGGTCTTGATGCCGCAGGAGGTCGCGTAGGCCGCGAGCGCCGCACCGGCATTGCCATTGGTCGGCATCGCCATGTGTGTGACCCCGAGCGCCTTGCCCATCGATACCGCCATCACGAGGCCGCGCGCCTTGAACGAGCCGGTCGGCAGACGTCCCTCGTCCTTCACGATGATCTCGCCGCCGCCAAGCCTCTTGCCGAGCTTGGGCAGCCGGATCAGCGGCGTCGTGACTTCGCCGAGCGAGACGATGTCCTTGCATTTGCGAACCGGCAGCAGCTCGCGGTAGCGCCACATGTCGGCGGGGCGCTGGGCCAGCGCGTCCTTGGTCAGTGCCTTCTTCACGCCGGCGAGGTCGTAGCGCACCAGCAGCGGCTTGCCGGCCTTGGAGAGATTGTGGACCTGGTCGGCCGCGTAATGATCGCCGTCCATCGCGCATTCGAGATGGGTGACGAAGGTCGGGCGTTCGATGGTGAGGTTGTCGTTGTCCTTCACGGCTCTTCCTTCTTGTGACGTTTCTCAGGCCTGTTTCGCCGATCCGACGATCCCGCGCAACCAGGGAACCTCCGCGAGCGCCGCCTCGAATGCCGAGGTCTCGTTGTCGAAGGTCCGCGACCCATAGCCGCCGATCGCGAACCATCCGCTTCCGTCTTCCACGTCACGACGATATTCCTCAAAGCCGACGCTGCCTTCCGGCCGGAGGAAGACGTCGACGCATCGCGAGGCATCGTCGCTGTTGATCGAGCGGAGCACGCGGTTCAGATGGGCCATTGTCGTCTCCTCTGAACCGCCCTCGCGCTCGGCCGTCAAATATTCAACACCCGCCCATAAGCATCCAGCACGGCTTCCTTCATCATTTCCGACAGGGTCGGATGCGGGAACACCGTGTGCATCAGCTCTTCTTCCGTGGTCTCCAGATTCATGGCGACGACATAACCCTGGATCAGCTCGGTGACCTCCGCGCCGACCATGTGGGCACCGAGCAGCTGGCCGGTCTTCTTGTCGAAGATGACCTTGACCAGACCCTGGTCTTCGCCCAGCGCAATCGCCTTGCCGTTGCCGACGAAGGGGAAGCGGCCGACGCGGATCTCGCGGCCGTTCTCCTTGGCCTTGGCTTCCGTCAGGCCGACGGAGGCAACCTGCGGCTGACAATACGTACAGCCCGGGATCATCAGCTTGTCCATGGGATGCGGATGCAGGCCCTTGATCGCCTCGACGCAGATCACGCCCTCATGCTCGGCCTTGTGCGCCAGCATCGGCGGGCCGGCGACGTCGCCGATGGCGTAGATGCCGGGAATATTGGTCTTGCCATAGCCGTCGATGACGATGCAGCCGCGGTCGGTCTTCACGCCAAGCTTTTCGAGGCCAAGATTCTCGATATTGCCGACGACGCCGACGGCCGAGATCACGCGCTCGAACTCGGTCGTGACGAGCTTGCCCTTGCCGTCATCGATGGTGGCGACGACGCTGTCGGCCTTCTTCTCCAGTTTTGTCACCTTGGTCGAGGACATGATCTTGATGCCCTGCTTCTCCAGGCGCTTGCGGGCCAGGCCCGCGATCTCGGCATCCTCGACCGGCAGGATCTGCGGCAGCACTTCGACGACGGTGACGTCAGAGCCCATGGTGTGGAAGAAGGACGCGAACTCGATACCGATCGCGCCGGAGCCGACCACCAGCAGCGACTTCGGCATCCGCTCCGGCACCATCGCCTCGAAATAGGTCCAGATCAGCTTCTTGTCGGGCTCGAGCCCCGGCAGCACGCGCGGCCGCGCGCCGGTCGCGACGATAATGTGCTTGGCCTGATAGCTCCCCTCGCCCAGCGAACCCTTCGGTCCCTCGACGTCGGACTTCTTCACGGTGACCTTGCCGGGTGCGTCGATCGAGGCGGCGCCCCAGATCACGCTCACCTTGTTCTTCTTCATCAGGAAGCCGACGCCGTCGTTGAGCCGCTTGGAGACGCCGCGCGAGCGCTGCACCACCGCCTTCGGATCGAACGAGACGTTATCGGCCGACAGGCCGTAGTCCTTGGCGTGCTGCATGTAGTGATAGATCTCGGCCGAGCGCAGCAGCGCCTTGGTCGGGATGCAGCCCCAGTTCAGGCAGATGCCGCCGAGATAGGATTTCTCGACGATCGCGGTCTTGAGGCCGAGCTGCGCAGCGCGGATCGCGGTGACATAGCCGCCGGGACCGGAGCCGATGATGATGACGTCGAAGGATGTGTCGGCCATGGCCCTACGCTCGTTCTCGACCGGCCTGACTGCTCATTGCTGTCATTGCGAGGAGCTCGTGACAAAATTGCGGAGCAATTTTGCACTGAGGCGACGAAGCAATCCAGCCTGCCGGTGGTGAGATGGATTGCTTCGCAGCGCTCGCAATGACGACGTGAATGCTTTCGCGGCTCACACCATCATCATGACGGGGTTTTCGATCAGCTGCTTGAAGGCGCCGATCAGCTCGGCGCCGAGCGCGCCGTCGATGGCGCGGTGATCGCAGGACAAGGTCACGCTCATCATGTTCGCGATCTCGATCTTGCCGCCGCGCACGACCGGGCGCTCCTCGCTGGTCCCGACCGCGAGGATGGTCGCATGCGGCGGATTGATCACGGCGGTGAAGTGGCTGATGCCGAACATGCCGAGGTTGGAGACGGCGGTGGTGCCGCCCTGGTACTCCTCCGGCTTCAGCTTGCGCGAACGGGCACGTGCGGCAAAATCCTTCATCTCGTTGGAGATGGTCGACAGCGTCTTGGTCTCGGCCTTGCGGATGATCGGCGTGATCAGGCCGCCCGGCATCGCCACCGCAACGCCGACGTCGGAATGGTGGTGCTTGACCATGCCGCTTTCGGTCCAGCTGACGTTGCAGTTCGGAATCCTCTGCAGCGCGACCGCCATCGCCTTGATGACGAAGTCGTTGACCGAGATCTTGTAGAGCGGCTTCTTCTCCTTGTCCTTCGGCGCGGCGGCATTGATCTCCTCGCGCGCGGCGAGGAGCTTGCCGATGTCGCAGTCGATCGTCAGGTAGAAGTGCGGGACGTTCTGGATCGATGCCGTCAGGCGCTGCGCGATGGTGCGGCGCATGCCGTCATGCGGGACGATGTCGTAGGAGCCGGGCTCGAACAGCGACAGGATCTGCTTGTCCGACATGGTCGGTGCGATCGAGGGCGCACCACCGGACGGTGCCGCGGCTGGCGCTTTGAGGCCCTTGCCGGACTTGGCCTGCTCGACGTCGCGCGCAACGACACGGCCATGCGGGCCGGTGCCAGTGACCCTGCCGACATCGATGCCGGCTTCCTTGGCGATACGGCGCGCCAGCGGCGACGAGAACACGCGGCCAGCGTGACCGTTGCTCTGCGCGGCGGGTGCTGCAGCTTGCGGTGCCGGAGCAGCAGCCGCGGGCGGCGCAGCCTTGGGCGCGGCAGGCGCAGCAGCGGGAGCTTCAGCGGCCTTGGGCGGCGCGGCCGAGGCGCTGGGCTTGGCGGCGCCCGCAGCCTTCACATCCTCGCCCTCTCCGGCGAGCACCGCGATCACGTCGTTGACCGGCACGTCCTGCGTGCCCTCGGGCACCAGGATCTTGGCGATCGTGCCCTCGTCGATGGCCTCGACCTCCATCGTGGCCTTGTCGGTCTCGATCTCGGCGATGACATCGCCGGATTTGACCTTGTCGCCTTCCTTCTTCAGCCACTTGGCGAGGTTGCCCTTCTCCATCGTCGGCGAGAGAGCGGGCATCAGGATGTTGATGGGCATGCTGACCTCAAGAAGAACTTTGCAAAATGCCGCCTCCAAAAGCGAAGACGAGCAGACCAGGTTTAGTTGCCGATGTCGCCCTGCCACAGGCGTTCATTGGCGGGGATGGAACGCCAATTCTTCATCATGGTGATGGAGCGGTCGTCGGCAAGGTCGATCCAGGGAATTCCGAACTTGTCGAGAATATCCTTGGAGCCCGGGAAGGTGACGGATTCCCCGATCACCACCAGCTGAACCTTGAACAAAGCGAGCGCGCCGGCACACATCGAGCATGGCGACAGCGTGGTGTACATGACGGTGTCATGGAACGAGATCGCGCCGGCGTCGCGCAGGCAGCTCGTCTCGCCATGAAGAATCGGATTGTTCTCCTGCACGCGATTGTTGTGACCGCGGGCGATGATCTTGTTGTCGCGCGTCAGCACGGCGCCGATCGGCAGGCCGCCTTGCGCGATCGAGTCTTGCGCCTCACGGATCGCTTCCAGCATGAAATCGAAATGATAGGATTCAATCGCCACGATCAGTGTCCCTTCCCGCGCGGTGTCGTCGTGCCGGTATCCGTCGGCCGCTCGATCTCCGCCTGGAACATCTCGAGGATCCGGTTCATCGCGTCCTCCTCGGTGTACTCGCTCTCACGCGCATAGGCGCGTGCGGCGTGGCGGGCGAGATCGACAAGCAGCAGGCCCCACATGTCGGGCTCCTCGAAGGCGCGCTGGAACGCCATCGACAGCCCGCCATCCAGCACGAACACGCGCAGGATCTCGACCGCATCATCGCGGGCGAGGACGTCGGGTGGCAGTGGCTGCTCCTTCGGACCGACCATGGCCTACCTGTAGCAGACGGCTTTGGCGGCCTCGACCACTTCGGCCGCCGAAGGCAGCGCGAGCTTCTCCAGGTTCGCGGCATAGGGCATCGGCACGTCCTTGCCGGTGACGCGGGCGACCGGTGCATCGAGATAGTCGAACGCATTTTCCATGATGCGCGCGGCGATCTCGGCGCCGACGCCGCTCTGGGCCCAGCCCTCTTCCACCGTGACGGCACGCCCCGTTTTCTTGACCGAGTTGATGATAGTCTCGGTGTCCATCGGACGCAGCGTGCGCAGGTCAATCACTTCGGCCTCGATGCCGTCCTTGGCGAGCTCGTCGGCAGCCTTCAGCGCATAGGACATGCCGTTCGACCAGGAGATGATGGTGACGTGGCTGCCGGAGCGCACGATGCGCGCCTTGCCGATCGGGATCACGAAGTCGTCGAGCTTCGGCACCTCGCCGGTGTGGCCGTAGAGCATCTCGTTCTCGAGGAAGATCACCGGATTGGGATCGCGGATCGCGGCCTTGAGCAGGCCCTTGTAGTCCGCGGCCGAGAACGGCGCGACGACCTTGAGACCTGGGACGTTCGAATACCAGGACGCGTAATCCTGGCTGTGCTGGGCGGCAACGCGCGAAGCCGCGCCGTTCGGGCCGCGGAACACGATCGAGCAGCCCATCTGGCCGCCGGACATGTAGAGCGTCTTGGCCGCAGAGTTGATGATCTGATCGATCGCCTGCATGGCGAAGTTGAAGGTCATGAACTCGACGATCGGCTTCAATCCAGTCATCGCGGCACCGACGCCGATGCCGGCAAAGCCGTGCTCGGTGATCGGCGTGTCGATGACGCGCTTGGCACCAAATTCCTGGAGTAGGCCCTGGGTCACCTTGTAGGCGCCCTGATATTCGGCGACCTCCTCGCCCATCACCAGGACATCGGCGTCGCGGCGCATCTCTTCGGCCATGGCGTCGCGCAGCGCTTCGCGGATGGTCTGGGTGATCATCTCGGTGCCGGCGGGCACTTCGGGATCGGGCTCGGCGACGGCCTGTGGCGCAGGCGCGGCCTTCGGCGCGGGCGCTTCGGCCTTGGCGGCGGCGGGCGGTGCAGCCTCCGCGGCCGGCTTTGCCGGCGCAGGCGCTTTGGCGAGATCCGCTGCGCTCTCGCCGTCGGCGAGAATCGTCGCGATCGGCGTGTTGACGGGAACGTCGGCGGTACCCTCGGCGATCAGGATCTTGCCGAGCGTACCCTCATCGGTCGCCTCGACCTCCATCGTGGCCTTGTCGGTCTCGATCTCGGCGATCACGTCGCCGGACTTGATCGTCTCACCCTCTTTTTTCAGCCATTTGGCGAGGTTGCCCTTTTCCATCGTGGGCGACAAAGCGGGCATCAGCACTTGAATTGGCATATCGACTCCAAAAGAAAGCTTGCGCGCGCTTAGCGGTAAACGTCGGTCCAGAGCTCGGCGGCATCCGGCTCGGGATCATGCTGGGCAAAGTCGGCAGACGCGTTGACGATGTCGCGCACCTCGGCGTCGATCGCCTTGAGGTCGGCCTCGCTCACCTTGGCCGCGAGCAGGCGATTGCGCACCTGCTCGATCGGGTCCTGGTCGTGACGGACCTTCTCGACCTCCTCGCGCGTGCGATATTTTGCAGGGTCGGACATCGAGTGGCCCCGGTAGCGGTAAGTCTGCATCTCCAGGATCATCGGTCCCTTGCCGGCCCGGCACCAGGCGGCGGCTTCATCACCGGCGGCCTTCACGGCACGGACATCCATACCGTCGACCTGCAGGCCGGGGATGTTGAAAGAAGCACCGCGCTTCGAGAAATCCTGCTGCGCCGAGGCGCGCGAGACTGAGGTGCCCATGGCATAGCGATTGTTCTCGATGACGTAGATCACCGGCAGCTTCCAGAGCTCCGCCATGTTGAAGCTCTCATAGACCTGGCCCTGGTTGGCCGCGCCGTCGCCGAAATAGGTGACGCTGACATTGCCATTGCCGCGATAATTGTTGGCGAAGGCGAGACCGGTGCCGAGCGAGACCTGCGCGCCGACGATGCCGTGACCGCCGTAGAAATGCTTCTCCTTGCTGAACATGTGCATGGAGCCGCCCTTGCCCTTGGAATAGCCGCCGCGGCGGCCCGTGAGCTCGGCCATGACGCCGTTGGCCTCCATGCCGGTCGCAAGCATGTGACCGTGATCGCGATAGCCGGTGATGACCTGATCGCCCTGTTTCAGGGCCATCTGCATGCCGACCACCACGGCCTCCTGGCCAATATAGAGATGGCAGAAGCCGCCGATCGCACCCATGCCGTAGAGCTGGCCGGCCTTTTCCTCGAACCGCCGGATCAGGAGCATGTCCCGGAGCGCCTTCAGCTCCTGCTCCTTGGTGAAATCCGGGGGCGAACCGCCGTTGGTCTTGTCCTGCTCAGCGCTTGCGGCGGCTTTCTTGGGTGCGGCCATGGGAATTCCGGGTCAGAGAAATCTAGGTCCTCTCTAACCTAACTCAATCGCGTGTGAAAGCACCGCAGCGGCATGGCGCGACTTTCATTATGCCGCACTGCAACGTGGCCGAAACTTTGCAAAACCTTTGGCGCTGATCAGGCAACATTAGCTCCGCGGCAACGAGAGCTCTGCACGCAGACGAGGCAACGACATCGGACACGCATATCTCGGGGCGCTGGGCCCCGATGCGTGTCCGATTCGTATCGCGGGACTACCAGCCGAGCTCGCGCAGATACGCCGCGCGGGCGGCAACGCCGGTGTGCGTGAAGTCGGTGAAGACTCCATCGACACCGAGACGGAAGAATTTGAGATATTCCTGGGCCGGATCGGCATGATAGTCGGCCGCGAGATATTTCTTTTCATTCCGGAACGTGAAGACGTGGACAAACAGGCCGAGCTTGTGCGCGTCGGCGATCAGGCTGGTTGCGTCCTGCGTCGATGCCTCCGGCGTCGAGCCCTTATAGGGCGTGCCGTCGGCATTGGCGTCCTTCCACGGCGCGATCTTGAGCGGAACGATATAGGCCTTCCACGGGCCGATGCCGTCGGCATACGTCTTGATCTCGGCGAGGCCCACAGGCGTCAGCATCGCATCGTACAGGCGCGCATCACCGGCCACCGTCCAGTCGAACGGACGGGAATTGGTGATGTTGTTGAGCAGGACCTTGCCGGTCTTGAGGTCAATGCCGTTGCCGTCGACGAGCTGGACCTGCCGTGTCTCCAGACCATGGCTGCGCATGTATTTCAGGCTGCCGGGCTCGAAGCTCTGGACCAGGATCGGAGCGTCCTTGGTGTTGAGGCCGTTGTCCTTGATGATCTTGATCAGGGCATCCTCGAGCGGATGGCTGCCGGGCGCGCCGCAGCCATTGGCGATGGCCTGGGCATTGTTCCAGGTCGGGTTCTTGGTTTCCGGATAGACCAGGATGGACCGCCCGGTCTCCTTGCTCTTCGCCTTGGCGATGTCGAGGATGTCCTGGAAGCTGATGACCGGGAGCTTGCCGTTGAACACCTTCGGCCGCTCATTGGCTGCATCGTAGGTGGTGCCGCCGATCCACTCCTTCAGCTCGGCCATGGTGAAATCGGTGATCGACCAGTCGTTGGTGTGATCCTCACCGTCGACGATCAATGACTTCAGCACCGATTTGGGATCGGCCGGATCGGTGAGATCGACGAGGTAGTCCGTGGGCGTGCCGGCAGCAGCCGGCGCCTTGACGCGTACGCCGGGCACCGTGCGCTTGCGGGCCGCGACCGCCGCATTGGTCTTCGCCACCTCGGCCACATTGGTGTTGTCGGCGAGCCAGGGATTGTGGCGCGCGACCAGGACGCAATCCTTGGTGAGGTGCAGATCCTCTTCGAGCGCGTCGGTTCCGAGCGCTGCGGCGAGGTCATACGAGGCCTCAGTCTCTTCGGGGACGAGGCCAGGCACGCCGCGATGGCCGAGGATCAGCGGCGCCTTTCCGTCGACGGTCAGGAAGTTCTTGGCACCGGCCGGCGCGGCCGTCTGTGCACACGCCATCGACAGCGGCAGGAATGCCGCGCCGAACAGCATCGCTCCAACACGCAGGGTTCGTCGGGAACGATTGTTCGTCATGGCAAGCCTCCATTATCTTCAAGGCATCGCATCAATGCCGGGCTTGCCGTCTTGTCTCAAGACTCTGACAGGCAGATGACGGTGGGAGGCGGAGGATTCAGTTTTGCGGGATCATCCGAACGAGATCGTGCGGATTGACATAGTCGAGCTGGAATCGGGCCCGCTCGTCCAGCATGTCGGGGTCGATCTTCTCGGTGCGCAAGAGCGACACGCGCTGCTCGCCCCGGGCGCGCTCGCGCTTGAGCTGGGCGAGCTCGCTGGTCAGCGCGATGATCTCCTGGTCGAGCTCCTGGCGGGCATTGAGGCCATACTTGCCGGTATAGGCGTTGACGCCGAAATAGCCGACGATGGCGGCCGCCATCGCATAGAGGGCAAGACCAGTCAGGACCGATTTGAGGCGCGCGCGGGAGACCATTTTGGCAAGATGGGCCAGCTTGGTTAAGGGAGTGCTAACCGCCCCTGCCCGCACCACGGATCGTCATGCCCGGGCCTATCCCGGGCATGACGGAGGTTCGAAACGTATCAGCCGTGATGCTTGGCTACGTGCGCCGCGTAGGCGTCGATATAGGCCTGGAGCACGGGCTTGAGCGACTCCTTGGCCAGATTGCCTTCGGCGTCGAAGGCATCGCCGACGGCGTTCAGATAGATCTCGGGCTGCTGCAGGATCGGGCCGGCAATGCCCGGCAGGATGTTCTGGAGGGTCTTGGCGGCGCTGACGCCACCGAGCGGGCCCGGCGAGTTCGAGATGATGCCGACCGGCTTGCCGTTGAACGAGCTCTTGCCATAGGGCCGCGAGGCGACGTCGATGGCGTTCTTCAGCACGCCCGGGATGGCGCGGTTGTATTCCGGCGTGACGAAGATGACGCCGTCGGACTTCTGCAGCTTCTCGCGGAAGGCCAGCCAGTCGGCGGGCGGCGCGCCCTCGAGGTCCTGGTTGAAGAAGGAGATGCCCTCGAGCGTCACGACCTCGAGCTTGAGAGAAGCCGGCGCGAGCTTGGTGAGCGCTTTGGCGATCTTCAGCGAGAAGCTGTCCTTGCGCAGGCTGCCGGCGATCACGACGATGTTGTAGGCCATCAGATTATCCTTGGGTGAAACCTTGAGGGAAGTGCCGGCCGGCACTTAAGCCATCCGGACTGATGGATGCAAGTGCATGAACTGGTCTGGTTTGGAAACGCTGAGTTTCTCGAAAGGAGCCGCGATAGGCGCAACGCAATCCGGGCTACGGCAAAGCCGCTAGCCATCGCGGCTGCCACTATGCCACCATACCCCTGTTTTGCCCGACCAGG
>NZ_VSSS01000080.1 GCF_008123425.1 Bradyrhizobium rifense | reverse complement strand
GCCGGTCTGATTGCTGTCGTCGTCGATCGCCTGCTTGCCGAGAATGATCAGACCGGGCTGCTCTTCTTCAGCGATCTTCTTCAGGATCTTGGCGACCGCGAGCGGCTCGACGATGCCGTCGGCCTTCACCAGGATGCCGCGATCGGCGCCCATGGCGAGACCGGTGCGGATCGTCTCCGACGCCTGCGCCGGTCCGATGGAGACCACCACGACTTCGGTGGCCTTGCCGGCTTCCTTCAGGCGCAGCGCTTCCTCGACCGCGATTTCGTCGAACGGGTTCATCGACATCTTGACGTTGGCGAGTTCAACGCCCGATCCATCGCTCTTGACGCGGACCTTGACGTTGTAATCGACCACCCGCTTTACCGGCACTAAGACCTTCATCGATCCTCTTTCACTCAATTTGGGGAGGAGTTATCACGAAAGGATTGAGCCAATTCGTATGGATCGCGACCAACGTGCAGGATTTATGCACGAGAGATGATTCGGACGCCGCAAAGCGCCTACACCCATATAAACATTCCATTGAGGGTGGCTGTGCGGAGGTGCGCAGACGGATCGTAGTCTGGCGTGGAAGAAGAAAGATTAGGGACGATCGCTTCTGACGCGCCGAACATCATGAACCGGGACATCAGCCCGGCGACAGGCTGGCTTCACCACTCCGCATGGTCGTCCGCCTCCAGGATGGCGAGCTCGGCTGGTGGAATAACGACCTCAACCGAGTTCCAGCCTCCCGCCGGTTGACGTGTGACCGGACCGCCGGCCTTCCGTTTCCGGCGCTCGAGCCAGGGGACGGCGGCGAACCAGACCAACGCTGCCACCTGCAGCAAAACGTTCACACCGAACGCGGTCTGATAGGCCGTTAAAGGATAATGCCCCGCCTCCAGAGGCCATTGCTCCAGAATCAGTCCCGTCCCGTACTGCACGACGAAAGC
The DNA here is from genome assembly GCF_008123425.1 of Bradyrhizobium rifense. Lineage (GTDB taxonomy): Bacteria > Pseudomonadota > Alphaproteobacteria > Rhizobiales > Xanthobacteraceae > Bradyrhizobium > Bradyrhizobium rifense. Next base: position 86,181 of record NZ_VSSS01000080.1, on the reverse strand, counting down.
CCAGCCAAACTGCAGGACATTCAGACCGCCATTGGCGCGCGCAACCAGCTCGGCCGGGAAATAATCCGCTATGATGGCGTAGGTCAGAGCAGTGGCTGATCCGGCCATCGACAGCACGCACCACGGCAGGAGTGATGGCCAGGGCGGATGCAGGATCAGCACAAGCTCCGCCACAATCAACATCGCCGCGACCAAGCCAAACAGAGCCTCGCTCTTCTTAGCCCGGCGGCGCACCCAGTTGGCAAGGACGCCCAGGACCAGAGCGCCGAGACTCAGAGCGACCGCCATCACGAACAATTCGTTGACGAGCCTCGTTCGATCCAGCCGCTCCACATCGGAAAGCCAGGGCGCCGCCCATAAGGATTGCAGTGCCCAAGCGGACCCGATGCAGGTCGCCGATAAGGGCGCCATTCTCCAGAACCGCGCATCCGAGTAGACGGTTTTCAGAGTGGCGGGTGTCCTGGTGCCCTGTGGCCCAGTGGTTCGTTCGGGAACCACGAGATAGATCAAAATGGCAGCAAGCGCGCTTGCGGCGGCCAGCACGCCGAATAGACCCCGCCATCCGATCCAGTCCAGCAGCACCTCGGCAGGAGCCGTTGCCGTAACGGCCCCCAATGAGCCCAGCATAATCATGTAGCCATTGATCAGCGCCATTCGTTCTCTTGGAAACCACAGGACAATGATTTTCAGCCCGGACATCAGGGCTGCTGCACTCCCAAGTCCGACAATCGCGCGAGCAAAAAGAAGCGACAGGAATCCCGTCGATAGCCCAAAGAGCGCGGCACCCCCTGCAGCAACAGCCAAGAGCACGCTCTGGACCCGGCGCGGCCCAAAGCGATCAAGCAACATGCCGATCGGAATCTGGGCCGCCATAACGACCAGAAAATAGATTGACGTGAGCAGCCCGATATCGGCAGCGCCAAGCCCGAGATCAGAGGCGAGGCGGCCAGCAATGAGTGTATTGATGGTCCGGAACAGGTACGAAAGGTAGTACCCGGCCGCGAAGGGAAGAAACACGCACGCGATCAGCCGCCACACAGGAACTGGCTCAACTCGTGCCACCGGCAATATTTGCGGCCCAAGCTCCTTCCGCACGCTTGTGGCGGCCGGCCTAACAAAAGGAGTTGGGCAGGTTTCGAAAGTTTGGAGCGCTGCCGCCCTCCACGGCGGCAGCGTTCGGCTCGGAGTTTCCATCCGCCGCGACTGCTGACAGACCTTCCTGACTCGACTGTTGCTCTGCCGCGCGCTGTGACGCGCCGCCAAGAGCTTCACCGCCCGGTCGACTGCCTTTGCCCAGCCGATCAATCGTCTCCCGGATCAATGGCTGACCGAGCCGTACCCGCCGTTCGACCTGCTCCGCCAATACCTTGAAACGCTGCTGCCCAAGCAGGCACGCCTCCCGCTGCCCGGATGGCAGCATGGGCGGCGTCACGGTGAGGTGATAGCGCGCATGCAGGGCTACGGTCTCGGCGATGATCGCGATCTCGTGCTCGAGCCTGGCCATCTGGCCACTTATCCGGTCCAGAGCCTCATGAACGCGCCCCTCGATGGGCGGTGCAGGATTCAGGAATCGTTCAAGCGCCGTCTCGACGACCATGCTCTTGCCGACCCCCGGGCGTTCGGTCGCAACTTCAAGCCGCTGAAACATGCTCTCGGAGAGCTGAACGGTAACCTTTTTGGTTCGCGCTCCTTCGTTCGGGCTCGGCTGCGCATCGCTGTCGGCTTGATTCACAATCGAGTTGGGCTGGCCTCCAAGCTCTCCATCGACTTGCACTGCTTGTTCACTCCCAATTTGCGGCCGCGACCTGTCCGCGCACCGCGGCCCGCGCGGCGTCGATTTCGGAATCGAAACGGCTGTATCGCCCCCAGCGATGATGGACTTGACACAAGGGCCAATCCGAACGTCACTTCAACCGCACCGACATCTGCGTCGTAGTCTGGCGTAGCCAAAGAAAGACAAGGCGGTCTCAAGAAGAGCGGGATTTGTAAGCCTGTGTCATTCGCGGGCAGCTAACGGTCTGTTGCAGCGGGCCGGGCGCCTTGAGTGACGCGCCCATCGCTTGTTGCTTCGTGGCGTACTGCCGACCTGCAGTCTGCTTATCTGATTCAGCGCCGCACCCATCGCCAGGGGCTGCCAGGGCGCATTGGGGCGCCCGCACTGATTACTCGGGCTTCTCAGAGGCGTGCATGTCGATGCTCACCTCTTTCAGGACGGTGGATCCGCTTGCAAGCCGCCGTCCGAGCGCCTCAACAAAGCGATCGTAACGTTCCGCGCCCTTGGCGCGCGCGGCGGGCGTCGAATGTTCGGGGAGCGCCGGCGTTGAGGTCAGCCAGAAACGGATGAAGAGCGCGATGGTCTCAAGCGTGATGCCATCATTGCGCTCGAGACGCTCAAGCAGGCGCGCGACCCGGTCCAGCCGCTTGGCGATCGCGGCCTCGCGCCGATCGGAATCATCGGGAGAAAGAAAGGCGGCAATCGCGGCCTCGGCGACCAGGGACTTGGGCTGACCCCGGCGTTGTGCGAAGGCCTCGAGGGTTTTGAAGGTTTCCGGATCGAGATAGATACTGAGCTGAATCTTTTTCACGCTGCCCCGATCATAGGTCCATCCCATCGTCCGCGTCGAGGCTGACGGTCCGCGCAACGCCCTGCATCGAGCGGCTTAGAGCTTGTGCCTGGACGGCATCGGCATCACCCTCATCGAGGTCGGCGTCGAACTCGTGTTCGCCGAGCGGCGCCTTGACCTCGATCTCCTCATGTTTCGGCAATTCCGGCTCGCGACGCAAACCACCGTTCGCCTCATCACTCCTGCGCTTGCGTCTGGTCAGCAGCTCGACTGATGGCGGAATTGGAGCGCCGGCCGACCAGTCATCCGGTCCTGCGGACAAGGTACGCGGTTCGAAGCGGGGCGGCTTCAACACACGTCGCTGGAACTGCGGATCCTCATAGTAGCGGACTTTGGTGGCGCGGACCGGGTGCACCCCGGAAATCATCACCACTGCGTCTTTCGGCGAAAGTTGCATGACCTCGCCTGGCGTCAGCAGCGGCCGGGAGGTCTCCTGACGGCTCACCATGAGATGTCCAAGCCAGGGGCTTAAACGGTGCCCGGCATAGTTCTTCATGGCGCGCAACTCGGTCGCGGTTCCGAGCGCGTCGGATACGCGCTTGGCGGTACGCTCATCATTGGTCGAGAAGGCGATCCGGACGTGGCAATTGTCGAGGATGGCATGGTTCGGCCCATAGGCGCGTTCGAGCTGATTGAGGCTCTGGGTGATCAGAAAGCTGCGGATGCCGTAGCCTGCCATGAAGGCGAGCTGGCTCTCGAAGAAGTCGAGCCGGCCGAGTGCTGCAAACTCATCGAGCATCAGAAGGAGTTTTCGCCGGCGCCGGTCTGGATCCAGGCTTTCGGTCAACCGCCGCCCGATCTGGTTGAGGATGAGCCGCATCAAGGGTTTGGTGCGAACGATGTCGGATGGAGGCACCACGAGATAGAGCGAGACGGGCTCGGCACCGTCGACAAGATCGCGGATGCGCCAATCGCTTCGCGCGGTGATCTTGGCAACCACCGGATCGCGATAGAGCCCCAGGAAGCTCATCGCGGTTGAGAGCACACCGGAGCGCTCGTTCTCGCTCTTGTTGAGAAGCTCGCGCGCGGCCGAAGCGACAACGGGATGAACGCTGCCTCCAAGATGCGGGGTTGCGAGCATTGCGTTGAGCGTAGCGTCGATCGGGCGGGAGGGATCGGACAGGAAATTGGCGACGCCCGCGAGGGTCTTGTCGGCCTCGGCGTACAGGACATGCAGGATTGCGCCGACCAGGAGAGAGTGGCTGGTCTTTTCCCAGTGGTTACGGCGTTCGAGTGCCCCTTCCGGGTCGACAAGGATGTCGGCGATATTTTGGGCATCTCGCACCTCGCAATCACCACGACGGATCTCGAGAAGCGGGTTGTAGGCAGCGCTGGCCGGATTGGTCGGGTCGAATAAGAGCACTGGCCCAAATCGCGCGCGCCAGCCGGAAGTCAACTGGAAGTTCTCGCCCTTGATGTCATGAACAATCGTGGAGGCCGGCCAGGTCAGAAGAGTCGGGATGACAAGGCCCACGCCCTTGCCAGAGCGCGTCGGAGCAAAGCAGAGCACATGCTCCGGTCCGTCATGCCGTAGATAACGCCCCTCAAAACGTCCGAGCACGACGCCATTAGGCCCCAACAGCCCTGCGCGCCTGACCTCGCGCGAATCGGCCCAGCGCGCTGAGCCGTAGGTGGTGACGTCCCTCGCCTCATGGGCCCGGAGCACCGAGAGCATCATTGCCAGCGCGATTGCCGCAATTCCGCCGCTTGCGGCGATGGCGCCGCCCTCAAGGAAGATCACAGGCGCGTAAGCATCGAATTTGAACCACCAGGCGAAGAAGGCAGCCGGCTGATAGATCGGCCAACCCCCGAGGCTGAACCAGGCGGGTCCAAGCTGCGGCTGGAAGGCAAGCCGCCAAGCCGTCCATTCGGTCGCCGCCCACAGGAAGGCGAGCACGACCAGACAGACCAGGATGACCTGATGCCAAATGATCTTTGTCGCGGACATGGTGGAGATCTGGACGGCATCCACGAGCTGCGCGCAACCACAGCGCCGGGATGTCGCAGTCCCGCGCATAAACTGTGGCGATCGGCGAGTCGGGGTGAAACGTGTTCGGAGCTGACCTCTGGGCGAGCGACTGGGAGGACACAAGTCCAGACCAGAAGCTAAGAAACGTGATCGAGCGGCTAGAGTCTGCAAGAACGTCATTCTGTTGCACGATGCCCAGGCCTGGACCGCCGCTTTGATACGGCGCTTCCTGCGTCACCTGCATGGCAAGGGCTCTCGGGTTGTGCATTTGGCACCGGTGGCCTCGGCCGGGACGAACGCCGAGATGGCTCGTTGGTCGCGGCCCCGGGGTCGCGGTGGCGCGCACACCGCGCCACCGAATTAGCGCGTCAAAGTGAAAAGGCCGCTCCTGCCTGAGCTGGCGATCGCCATCTCTGCACGATCGTTTGTTGATCTTGGTGTCCTCGCTCGATGCGACGACGGCTCTCGCTCTGGCGGAGCAGAAGCAGCGGCTCCAGCCGACGTTCCTGGTGCGTGCTTTGTGCCGCAGCAGGAGTTCCAAAAATGGCCCGCATCTTGCTTCGACCGCATATGAAACGGGACTCGTGAAGGCGACCACCGCACCCAAAGCGCATGTCTTGCAGCACGGAGACGATAATGAATGATGCAATGGCCGATCTGTTGTTTTTGGCCGCGTCGCGCGAAGACGAGGTGGCTAACCCGATTCCGGACAAAAATCTGAATCGTCTTGCTGCCAAGGAGCGCGCGCTGAGGAAAGGCTGGATCGTGCTCAAGAGCAAGATGAGAGATCCGGCTTGTGGTGGGCAGGTTGAGGTCTTCCGCGTGACCGACGCCGGCAGAGCGCGCCTGGAGGAGCTTGGTGCTCGCACTGGTGCCATCGAGCGCTTCAAAGCGATGTTAAACTGAGCGATTGGCCGCCAGATCGCGGATCCCCGCAGAGATCGACGGATCAAATCGAAAGTCCGCGCTTCCGACCAAAGCTCCAGTCCACCCCTCCGGGACCAGCGATACCGTTTACCTGGCGACCTAGTTCGCGCTCTAGCGTGGGCACCCAGGGCACGAGCTGAAAGCCGAGGCCGTTGTCGATCATGGCAAAGCGGCCCGACGCAAGCGATAACCTCCGGCGATAGATTCCCGAAACGGATTCGCCTGCCTCCGCAGGCAAGTGCGGCAGCCCCGTCTCGGAGGCCAAACGCCGGCCTGCCCCATCGAGTTCGCGGCGGCGGAGTGTCTCGATCAAGTTGCGGCCGAGCGTCACCTTGTCTCCCGCCCGGCGTGCCAGCCCCTGTCCTGCCAGCACGTCGATGCGCCGATCAAGCGCATGCCGCACCTCGGCACCAAAACCGGCGCGCGAGAAATCGGCAGATTGGCGCGCCACAAGCTGCCGGTCGAGCCACGTCGCGCCTTCCGCTGCGACCTGCTGGTTAATGGCGAGTTCGGAGCGTACCGCGAGCGCGATCCGTGTTCGGCCACGCGCGTCCTCGAACCGCCGAAGCTCCACAATCCCACCGATTGGCCCATCGCCGGCCGCCTCGATCTCCGAAAGCTTCAGGTGATGCACGCGACCGTCGACACCGTCGACGATGGCAAACGCTGAGCCCTTCAGCTCGTCGTCGTGGCCGCGTGCGAGGAGACGGCCGACAATGGGCTCGCCGTGGCGTTCGGCTTCAAGTGCCCAGGATGATGGTGCGCGCGCGGCGCCGTCTTTCGCGAGGCTCTTGTGAAGCCGCTTGATGATATCGCCGCGCTCGCCCAGATTACGCAAACGCGGTTCCACGTCCCCGGGGAGTACCCAGCGTGCAGGCCCCGCAGGCTCCGCCAAGCCGAGCCGCTCGAGTGTCCGCAACCGCCCGATCCGAATCTCCCGTAACGGGTCGCCCCCGGCATCCCGGTCTGGCCTCAAATCAATCACTCCGTCCGCCGCGCCAGCTTCCCGAGCCAGCGCCCGGTCGAGCCTGGTCCAGCGTTCGGCCGTCACCTCCGCTTCAAGGACTTGGCGGATCTCGAGCTCCGATCGCGGGCCAAGCTCGCGCGTGACGAGATCGCCAGCGCGGGCGCGCAAGCCGGTTGCGATATAGTCGCGGCTGATCACGAGGTCTTCTCCATCATCGGCGCGTCCGCGTACGAGAAGATGGATGTGCGGATGCTCGGTGTTCCAATGATCGACCGCAACCCAATCAAGGCCAGTACCGAGGTCGCGAGAGGCCTGATCCATGAGCTCACGCGTGAAGCTGCGCAAATTGGCGAGCTCGCCCGCATCGTCGGGCGAGACGATGAACCGGAAGTGATGCCGGTCGCCCTCGCAGCGCTCGGCGAACGCGCGGCCATCGGCGTCATCGCCCGCTGCGTCAAAGAGCTTGCCCGGTGTCCCATCGCGGGTGACCCCGTCGCGCTGGAGATAACCGATATGCGCGCGCAGCGCGCCCGGCGAACGCATCCGGCGCACGACCCGCGCCTTGACCATGGCGGATCGCGCACGGTTGTTGAGGAGCCGCGTCGCGGTAACGCTCGCCGCGCGACCACGCCCAAACTTGCTGCCACGGCTGGGGCTACCCCGCGACAGACCGCCGGCCTTCTGAGCAGCCTTGAGCGCCTGCGCCAAGAACGGCTTTGTCCGAGGCGCGCGCGTCGAACGGATGCGGCCTGGGCGGATGCGGAAATCGTCGTGACCAGTCATCTTGCCCGCCGGAACGTGTCGAAAACCGAACGAGAGCAGGGAGTTGCCGCAAATCGCAAGTTGTGTCGGCCATTCGCAATGTTTTCCGGATCATTGAAATCGATGCAGTTTCGCCCACAACCGACCGGCCGCACCTTGCGGCTTTTATCCTGCCCTCCCCGGTCGCTCACTCCCGGCTCTCTGCCGACCACTCTCAAAGTTGCGACTAGCTTCGACATCATGCGACGAAATGCGATTGCGATCATGGGGACTGCACCTCGTCTGATCGCCGCACAAACAGGCCCGTCGCGCGAGGGACGAGTGCAGTTGCTCCCGCCCTAGGCGCTGCTTTCGACGAATTCATTGAGCGGATACCGGATGCCGAGTCGGTGTCAGCTGATAAGCTCTTGGACCGCTCAACAAGGAGTGGCGCTTGCTGCCACGCGGCGAAGGGTCTGGCAGCCGAACCTCCGCTGTTGCGCTGCTCAATACCGATCAATGGTGCCAGTGTAGCGATGTAGATCTGTGTTTCATCCGGAAGCGCTCGACCGGTGGCCAGGTGCTCCTCGTACCGTTTTGGTCCGGCATTGTAGGCTGCGAGAAGCCCTTCCGATCCGAAACGATCGAGCATCTCGCGAAGGTACGCTGCCCCAGCCATAATGTTATCGTGAGGATCAAACGGATCGATACCGAGATCGTAACGAACGCTAAGCTCGACCCAGGTCGCGGGCATGATTTGCATCAACCCGAGCGCTCCGCGAGGTGATATGGAGTGCGCATTACCACCGCTTTCGGCCTGCATGACAGCACGGATCCAACGCTCCGGGATCTCGAACCGATGTGAGGCTTTGGTCACGAACGCGGCATATGCACGGCCTGGAAGCAGGTTTGAAGAGCGCGCAGCTTGTGCGCGCGATCCAACCTCCGCTGTGCCGGCCGATGGCGCTCCGAACGTCAGTAGAATTGCCAAAAAGCAAGCAGCGGCTCGAGATAGCAATGTGCGTACAGCCGCCAAGGACAGAGCTCTTCCCGGCCGGCACTGAGCCGGCGCGAGACGGCGACGACGCCAGCCGATTGCCGACAATTCGGCCGGGATGGAGGAATGACGGTGCGATCGGTCGAATAGAGAAACCGCACCCCAGTGGAGCAATACCGGCATTTGTCAGTCCTCCCTGGTCCACACCGGTACCGCTTGCCCTAAGACGGAGGATGTCGGGAGCGGTCCGAAATATCTGCCGTCCAAGGACTCCGCCGACTGCCAGTTCATGAGAAACACTTGGTCCTCAGCGACGACCCGGCAGCCCTGCCAGGCCGGCAACGGCCTGCCACGGCGGTCGCGCTCACGTGCCTGGCCCATTTCGATGCCGTCGACGACGATTGTGAGTCCCGTTCTGCAGACGGTTTGTCCGGGCAACGCCAGCACGCGCTTGAGCATCGGAAGACCGCTCGGCAAATAGCCGTTGAAGTCGAGGAAGCTCGCAAGCGGCTCTGGTGGCCGAACGGCCACGAGCTCAGTGATGTGCAATCGTGCGGTCCCTTGCAAACGGTAGAGGCCGATCGGCACACTTTCGGAAGCGTTCCAGATGTACGACAGTGAGGTGTCGGTGACCGGCCAAAGCGCGAGCGTTGTGGCCCCACATATCGCAAGGATGATCCTTAGCCGTCCCATCAGAACACCATCCTGCGCCGGCGGAGCCACGCCTGGTGGCGCGCACGCGTATAAGGTCGTGGCGTTTCGTTGACGGAAAGACGGTTGTGGACGTGATGCCAGTATTCGGGGGCTGCATCGGCAGGATCGATGCCGAGTGACTCCACGGCGTCGATCAACTGGAGAACGCGCTCGACCCTTGGCCAGCCAGCTAGCCGCAGCAGGCTTTCGCCGCCGGGGCTAACCCAAGGCACGGTCGAATACCGCTGCCCCGGCGTGATCGCGCGCAGAATGTCGATGCGAGACAGGATGGTTCCGAAATCATTGGACGTCCAGCGCACGAACGCAAAGATGCTGCCGGGCACAAACGAGAGAATGCGCCGGTGCTGGTCAATGATCTTCTCCGATACAGGCTTGCCAAAGCGGATTCGGTTCTCGATCCGCTTCTCGAGCCACAAGAGTTCAACAGTTGTGAGGTCGCTCACCTGGCCACTCCATAGTTCTGAGAGGAATTTTGGACATGCCAACGGGTGCGCTGTCGCCTGCGCATCGACGTCAGAGCCTTGGTTTCGGCAGAACGGTTGTGATGATGCGCCGATGATCGGCTTGTCCAAGCGTTGCAGCGCTCCTGCTGCTGTCAAGGATCGGAGCCGAGTGCTCCAATTCGTTAGAAGGAATCCGAAGGATTCCAGGTTTGCCGGGGTACTGACCGGTGCCCCATCGCCGGTCGCATTGCGACGATGATGCCTCGCGACGGTTCGCGAACGGAACGCACGGTGCCTTCCGGCGGTCGGCAATGGAGGCGCATGATGGACTTCTATGCAGAGCTGGACGTGTCGCTGGAGGCGACGAACATTTGTGTGGTCGACGGCGACGGCAATGTCGCCTGAGAGGCGAAGCTGGACACCGATCCGGACGCGATCGAACTGTTGCTGGCGGAATGAGGAATTCATCTCAAGCGCGTCGGCCTGGAAGCGTTCGCGTTCGGCACCTGGCTGTTCACGGCACCTGCCGAAAAGGAGCTCCCGATGATCTGCATCGAGAACCGGCACGCCAAGGCGGCGATGAACGCGATGCTGAACAAGACCGCCCGCAACGACGCAAACGGCATTGCGCAGATGATGCGCACTGGCTGGTTCCGCGCAGTTCATGTCAAGTCGGAGAGCGCACAGACGTCGCGGCCGCTGCTGGTTGCGCGCAAGGCGATGCTCGGCAAGGTGCTGGACATGGAGAACATGATCCGCGGCCTGTTGCGCCCGTTCGGCTTCAAAGTCCGCGAGATCTCGGTCGGTCGTTTTGACGCGCGGGTGCGCGATCTCTTGGCCGGGAAGAAGGAATTGAAAGCGATCGTCGCGCCGCTGTTGGACGCCCGCAGCGCCATGCGGCAGCAGTTGGCAAAACTGCACCGCGTGGCGCTGACTTTTCGCGCCGACGTCGATGATCCGGCACGATTCAAGAAATCGACCAATGTCGGCGCCCGTTTCGGGCTGACGCCGCGGCGCTATCAATCCGGCCAGACCAACCGGATCGGCAGCATCTCCAAATGCGGCGACGAGCTGACGCGGGCAATGCTGTACGAGGCGGCGATCGCGATCCTCACGCGCATTCCGAAGAACTTTAAGCTGCGGCTGTGGGACGTGCGGCTGGCCAGGAAGAACGGTCTGATGCGCGCGGCGACCGCAGTGGCGCGCGCGCTCGCCGTGCAGCCGCACAAGATCTGGACCAGTGGCACCACCTTCCGGTTTGGCGCCGGCGGCAAGCGCGACCGGGTCGCTGCGGCGGCTTAAGGGCCTCCGCGATCGTGCCGCTTCCACGCGCGCATGCACGACGCTGGTTAGCCTGACCGCCCATTCTCCAGATTCCGGGATGTGGTGGCCGTCGGGCCAACCAGGGACGCTAGCGATTTCTCCTCGACGAGCGAGCTGCCGCAAAGGAAGGCGACGAGCGTGATGCGGTGCTGCCGATGCTGGTGATCGCGTGATTTTGCGCGCGATCGCGCACGCGCGCGCATCTTGGAGAACGGATTCGCATTGCAGGAAGGTCTTGCGCGTGACAGAGTAAGCGCATGAGGCATCCTCGTTGCACGCACGACCGACTTGTTCACAACGCCCTGATTCACAACAAGAAGTTAGTGTCAGTACGTTAGTAAAGTTACGGGAGCAGGAAGTCTTGGCACCGCAGAACCTTAGCTCTGATTCCGGTCCTCGATAGCACGAGCATCGCGTCCCCGATGGCACGAGCGTTCTGGTCCCTGATAGCACGAGCGAATTCACAGCTTATCCCCAGCAGGAAGGACGAGGCCGCGCTTGAGCAGTCGCTTGCTCAACGGGCCGATGGGGACTGGTGCGAAATTCAATCGCTCTGCGCCATTCGGATGATGCGTGATGATGAGCCGATAGCCTGGCAATGTCTGACGACGGACGATCTGACGCAGGTCGTAGGCAAAGTGTTTAAACGGCGACAGGCTCCCGGACTTCGCATGCAAGTGCACGAGATCGAAGCTCCAGCCGCCATTCTGACGGCCGCCGTGCTTGCGGACGAGGCGATAGAGCCAACGCTCCAATCCACCGGTCAGATCGAAATAGGCGCGGTCAATCGTCAGCACGAGCGCTTCATCGAGAACGCCCGTGTAGAACCAATCGGGCAGGATCAGCTCGATTCCACGGGCATGCCCGTGCAGATCGGCTGTCTCTTTCCATTCGTTGATCCAGGAGAAGCGATGCCGCCGCCGTTCGCTCGGCTGCCGGATCGATGTCATCACAGTGGTCGATTGCAGCCGGTCGAGCGCAGCCTTCAGGCGGTCGTAGTCGCGCACGCTGGTGCCGCGGCCGACGAAGGTCAGGATCTCGTAAGGGGTCGCTGCCATCAGCCGGGACGTTTTCAGGCCGGCATCACGGGCTTCGACAATTTGCGAGGCAGCCCAGATCAGAACGTCCGCGTCCCAGATCGTCGCCATGCCGTGTTCCGGCACGGCTTCGACACGAATGGTGATGGTGCCTGCGCGGAAATCGATGGGAACAATGCGCCTCGACTTTGCCAGCGAAAAGAACGGATACGCCATCAGGTCTTGCGCGTCCCGTGTCGCCAGATCGCCCGGGAGGGCGCGAAACAGATCGAGTTGGTCGCGCTCTGATCGCCGCATCCTGCTTGTAGTGGAGTTGCTGTCCGGCATGGGTCAGCGCCGCTCCTTGCCGGCATACGGAATGGGTGTGTGCCGCTTCGCGGGCAGGACCGTGCCTGTGCCGGGATCGCTGGTGGACGTTTTGGCGCCACGGTCAACCCACGCCTTCAGGTCCTCGATCGCATACACAACGCGACCCCCGAGCTTGCGGTAGGTCGGGCCTGTCCCATAGGTGCGGTGCTTTTCCAGGGTTCGGCCGGAAAGTCCGAGAAAGCGCGCCGCTTCGGGCGTGCGCAGGTATCGCGGCGGCAGGCCGGCGTTCGGATCGGGCATTTGCGAGGCTCCGTGGTCGTCTGGAGCGCGGCCGGCTCGGCCCGCGCGTCGACGGTCACGATGGCGCAGTCAGCGTGCTTAGAGGGATGCCGAAGATCGAGCGACGATTTTCGGCACCCCTGCTCTACTCCTTGCGAGATGAAGGACGTAGCAATGCGCGATAGCCGCCGCGCATCAGAGCCAAGCCAGCCTGCACGAGGCGGATGGTCCGGCTGCGCAATTCGTGGGTTTTCCAGGCGCGCTCAGGGATGCGTTTTCGGCCGAACAGCACCTCGGCGATGACGCGATAGGAAACACCCTCCATGTGTCCATCGAGCGCTCGCAGCACCAAGACGAGTCGTTCGCGCCGCTGCGCCGAAAGCTGATGAAGGGGAGGTCCCGGCGGGCGGCCGTTGATTGCGCGCCACAGCCGATGTGAGGCGTGGGCGCGGATCTCAAAGTCCGCATCGAGCGGCAGTTCGGCCGCATAAGAGACACCAAACTGCGGCGCCTCTTTTAGCCAAAGATGATGTTGTGCCCCTTGAAGGCGCAATACGGCATGCCAGCCGTCAGATGCCTGTCTGATGGCGCCCGATGAAAGGTCGGCAAGCAGTAGCCCCGCGCCGACCGCTTTTGAGCCGGACGCGCTGCGAACGACCGGCACCACCGTCGGCAACGCCTCAGGAGCCCAGAAGATAGTCTGTTGGTGAAAGGACCCCTGCGGGTCATGGGCGAAAGCAGATGCCCCATCTCCTTCGGAATTCGGAAGTCATCTGCGATCGATTTTCACGATAGGAAGCCCGATAGTTGGAGCTGCGCCGCAGTGACTCCCAGGCGAAATCCGCCATCTCGCCCGACTTGATAGCGTGCTGATACGCCTCTGGTGAGCGCCAGTCGAACTCGGACATTGCTGTGATCCCCTGCTGTAAGACGATTGCGGCGCAATGTCTATGAAGCTTGGGATTGTTGTGGAAGTCGCCAATTATGCATTGCGTGATGCCTGCAGGCGATCACGCGTCAGCGGGGAAATCTGTTCTCGGGTGCGAATTCTTCATGACAGATTTTGCTATTTAGGCGCGCCGCCGCGAAGCAAGTCGCGGTAGCCGTGGTCTGCCATCCATTTTGCGCGGGCCAGATGACTATCAAACGCATTGCGAGCGCGATCCGGTTCACGATCGGGATCGATGTGCAACACGATCCGGGTCACTTCTTTCCAGTCCGCGCCATCGGCTTCGGCATCAAGAAGTCGCCAATACGTCACGAGGTGCTGCTCATCATAGGTCGTCAGCACCGGCTCATGCGGCGCGACATCGGCGACATCAGGATCTAACGGTGGCTTCGTCATGTAGGCTTATGCGCGCACTTCGCTAATCTGCATTGTAAGCGAAACTTACCAAAATAGTTCGGTTATAGCCAGTGGTTTGATGGTCTGCCTAATGGCTGTTTGAGCGCATGAAAGCTCGCGCGCTCGTGGCCTGGAATGTGCGCCGGATCCGCGTGGATCGCGGTATTCCGCAAGAGCAACTGGCCTACGATGCCGGGATTGACCGATCATATATGAGCGGCCTTGAGCGGCAATCTGAGAATCCGACAATTGATCTTCTCGACCGACTCGCCGAGACGCTGGGTGTTCATTTATCTGAATTCTTTGTTCAGCCACCCAAGGGAGCGGCGACACCCAAGACGTTGCCTAAGGGTCGCAAGTCAGCGCGTCCACGTTCCAAGAAGCAATAGCATTGGGCGAGTTCGCCACGCGGACAAGCGCCACGTAAGTGCGTGTCTTAAACTTGAAAATCAACTGACCAAGCCGGTCTAGCTGCAGCTTTGGTCAGTCGACTTTCCTCCAAGAGGAAGCCCCGCCCGAGCAGTTCGGGCGGGGCTTGGCGCTAATGAGTCTCACTCTCCGTTCTTGCGCGGCCGCGACCAGAGCAAGGTGTAGCCTTCGCCGCCTTCCTCATCGAACAGGTTCGCGTAGATCGGCGCGTTGAACGAGGGGTCGTCGAGCTTGAGCGAGAGGTAGTCGCGTCCCTCTTCGGAGCGCTTCGACCACGCTGCCCCGATCTCCGCCCGGCCCACATAGATGCGGTGGCTGGGAGCGTTGTCGTTGGAGCGGTTGGTCTCGGCGACGATGCGGACGCCCTTGGCCTGCAAGCTCAGGGTGATGATCTCGCCCTGCAAATCGTTGCCGACTTTCTTGAAAGAACCGATGTTAGCCATGTCACTTCTCCTGTTGTGTTTCGAGCCCGCGACCACCGCGGCCTCGATGGCGATCTAAAGGCCGAAGACGATCGGCGACGCACCCGCTCGCGGGCCGAAGCGCAGCGGAGGACGTCGTTGTGGCGACTTTCTTGTCTCGCGAGGAATGGGCGAAGCCCAGGGGAAGAAAGTCGCATCAACGGCGTTGCGGCTCAGACGATCGAGGCGCAGCCGGTCTTCGGCCAGATCAAGCCATCAAAGAGGCCACGTGGTCCGCGTGCTGAACCGCAATCTTAAGGAGAAGTCTGGCGAATCTCGGTTCTGCTGAACAAGGGGTTGGTACGGTTCGGCGCAGAAAGAGAAACAATCTGCCGCAAAGGGCGGTATCGTCCTGAAAGGAAATGATCGAGCGTGGCGCGCCGCTCCACCGCAGCTATGTGGGCCAGACAGAGATCGGTAGGGCTTGCTTAAAGCGCTCCGAGGAGGAGCGCTGTTACTTCTCGCTCAAGCTCGACGACCCCTCGTTCAACGTGGCGCGCTGTGCGGTCTTGCTCGATGATTGCGACGAAGCCTCATCGTTCGTGCGTGGCGGCTGTAAGAACGGGTTGAGGGATATTCTCCACCAGCCCGCCCGACTCCAACGGGCGGGTCTCCACGAAAACGGTCAAGCGCGCCCATGCCGTGCAGCCGATGCAAACCGCACCTCCGCAAGCGAAGGCCTCGCGCCAAGCCAGCGAAGGCACCCCGATCTGCGAGAGGGCAAACACCACATGATAGCCAGCGATTGCCGCGGGGATCGCGAATGCGGTTGCGATCGCGACGCGCAAGGTCAAGGACCGACTAACGGCGACGATGACCTGACCAGCGGCAAGCGTCAGCGCGCCAGATGCAATTCCGATAAGCAGTGCGCCGAAGACGCCCGCGCCATCACGAAATGCCAACATTCCGACGCTGATTGCGACGAAAAACGGCAGGGCATACACAGCGAGCGCAAAGATCGCCCAACAGAACAAGCCAATGCCGAGTGTGTTGAGAACAAGCCCAAGCGCGAGCATGGTGGTGGCTCCATATGCATAGATATGCCAGTCGCGCCTTCCACCACCACCACGGCGCAGTTTTGGATGTAAAAACGAAACGAGGCGGAGTTGCGGCGTGCAACTCCCCTTGTCTTCGAGGCGAGCACGACGGCGTTCACGCGCCGCCGAAGCTCCAGACGGGGATGCCGAGCCGCTTCGCCTTGTCGGCGAGGTTGTCCTGGATTCCCGTGCCCGGGAAATGCATGACGCCGATCGGCAGAAGCTCGAGCAGGGCATCGTTGCGCTTGAACGGCGCCGCCTTGGCGTGTTTCGTCCAGTCGGGCTTGAAGGCGATCTGCGGCACCTTGCGGCTGGTCGCCCATTTCGAAGCGATCAGTTCAGCGCCCTTCGGGGAGCCGCCATGGAGGAGGACCATGTCGGGGTGCTTGGCATGAACCTTGTCGAGACGATCCCAGATTAGGTTGTGGTCATTGAAGTCGAGGCCACCGGTGAGTGCGATTTTCGATCCTGATGGCAACAAGACCTCGGTCTCGGCGCGACGCTTGGCGGCGATGAAGTCACGGGAGTCAATCATTGCCGCGGTGAGCGTTCGGTGATTGACCAATGATCCCGACCGCGGGCGCCAGGACGAGCCGGTATGGACATCAAATCGTTCAATCGCTTGCTCGCGGAAGAGCTCCAGGCAGTTGCGGCGCTCGATCAGCGTGATGCCTTCGGCCGTCAGGCGCTCGAGTTCGACCGATCGCACTTCGGAGCCGTTCTGCTCGCGCTGGCTCTTGTGCTGAGCCTGCTCGTTGTCGTCGAGGTGGCGTTCGATGCGTTCGAGGGCCCGATGGAACAAGTTGACGGTCGACCAGAGCAGATCGTCAAGGTCCGGTTCAAGCCGCGTGTCGTTCAGGGTCGCAACAAGGGCGTCAAAGATATCCACCACGGCGCCGGCGATCATCTTGCCCTCCGGGAGCGGCCGTGGATCGGGCTGGTCGTCGAAGGGACGGTAGCCGAAGAGTTGCAATTCGGTGAGGACGTGGTCGGTTGGGGAAGAGGCATGCGGCGGTTCGATGTCGTCATGGTCGGTCATGGGAAGAGGTCCTTTGCCGGATCGGCCGCGACCATCGCGGCCTTCGTGGCGATCCTCTGACGGCAGGAGGAACGGGCCAGAACCCGAAAGGGCCGCAGCGACAGCGGAGGATGGCGGAGGCCGGCTATTTTGCTTCGCGATGCAAAGCGCGCCGCCAAACGCATGATGTGTCTTCTCATCGCCGGCGCGCGGCGGAAAATAGCCGGACGCAGCCATTGCCGGCCCGGGCCGCTTGCCGTCCGATCGCCCTCTAGAAGGCCGAGGTCGCGTCCTCTTCCGGTATTGGCCTCGCCTATGACCGGCTTATCAACGTCGATCGAAGACCGGGAGCTATTCCGCGACCACCGTCGACGAATGCAGGAAGCGAACGACGTCCTCCGGCACAAGCTGAAGCCGCAAGGCTGCCCGTAGGGAATCGAGGCCGAAAACGTGCAGATCTTCGTTGAAGTCGCCCAGCCGCGGCGACAGCGCGATGGCTTCAATGCCGGCGTCTGCTGCGCGCTGGGTGAGAATAGCCTGTACGGCATCGCCGGCAGCATCAGCGTCGCGCGCAATATAGAGACGACGCAGACCAGACGGCAGCAGCATGGCCGAGAGGTGATTGGCCGAAAGCGCAGCTGCCATCGGCATGCTCGGCAGCACGTAACGCAACGACAGCATGGTTTCGATACCCTCGCCGGCAGCGAGCACGTCGTCCACCACGCCGAAGCGAACAGCGTTGCCGAGAAGGTCGCCCATGGCCCGTCGTGGCGTATCGATCGGAGCCTTGCCGAGCCGAACACGATCGAATCCGTCCGGATCGAGCCAGGTCCGGTGCACGCCAGTGACCTGTCCGTCGAGGTCCGTGACGCGGGCAATCATCGCCGGCCACGTTTCAGTCGGCAAATGGTCGTCGGGCCGATAGTAGCAGCGTGGGTGGAAGCGCAGGCTGCCACCATGGTGGATACGGGTTATACCGCGGCGATGCAAATATGCTTCGGCTATGGTCCCATCGATCGGACTGGATATCGCAAAGAGCCGACTAGCGGCTTGCTGCGATCCGGGCGCTACGACTGAGGGAATAGGTCTCGGTGCGGGTTGCTGCTCAGAACGTGGAAGTTTGAGAAAGCGCCTCGCCTCTTCGGCAACGTCACGAAAGTCTCGCAAGGCCAGACTTTCGCGGATGATGTCGAGGAGATCGCCATGGCCTCCTGTTGCGGCATCGGTCCACTTGCCCGCCGGCCCCCTCGGCGAGTCCTGGAGCCGCACAAATAACGAGCGACCCGGGGTGTTGTGGACGTCGCCGACCAGCCAGTACCGCCCCGCCCGCTTGCCATTGGAGAGATAATGTCGGCACACCGCCTCCGTCTCGCGCGCGAGGCGGCGTGCCAATTCGGAAGCATCGCGGGACATCACGCGGCCTCTCGCTCACCGATGCGCGCAACCGGATAGGTGTCGAGCACCTTCGACAGGATCTCGACGCCGCTTGCGTCCGTGGGCACAAACATGCGCAGCTTCCAGGAAATGATCTCTCCAAAGAGGCCGTAAGCCCGCAAGCGATCGCGCATCGTGTCGACGAAGCCCGACAGCTCGATTCGGTACGCGCCCATTACCCGGGCGCGGCGAAGCTGGAGCCCCTCCGCAAGCTCGAGGACGGTCCGTCCCTCCATGAGCGCGGCGAAGGCAGCGTCCGGCGTCAACGTCGGCGCGTCCGCCGCAAGGGCGTTCGCCACCCAGGTAGTCGAGACCTTGCGGCCGATGACCCGCTCGCCCGTGTCGGTCTGCAGCCGATAGACGCGGGTCGATTCGTTCGGCAGACGTTTCCAGATCGGCAGCAGCAAGCCGGCCACGATGTGGATCGTGCTTTCCGTGAATTCGGGCACGTCGGCAAGCTCCGCCAGCCAAGCCGCGGCGAAGCGTTCGCGGTCGGCCTCGACCCAATGGCTTTCCACCATCATGTTGAGGGGGATGCTGTGCTGCTCCATCGGCCGGATCAGGCGGACGCGCCGCTCGATCTCGCCGTCATCAAGCATGAAGCTCGGAGCTGGGATCTGTACGGCGGCACGGCCCGAGCGCTCATTGATCAGTCGGACGGCGGCACGATCGGAAAGACGACCAAGAGCATCATCCAAGCTGACTGGATGATTACGCTGGCGCTGGGTGATCGTGAGAAGCCGGGATTCGGCGCCAGTGCCGGGATGAACGTAAATCGTGCGCCGGTCGGTGACGACAAAGCTCTCGGCGCGGAGCGTTTCCAGCCCGACGTCATAGGTGCCCGAGGCAACCGCGCCTTCGATCCGAGCCGTCAGGAGCTGCTCGAAGACGGTGAACAGGATGTTCTGAAGCTCGATCGTGAGCGCCAGCAACCGGTTCAGGAACGTCGTGATCGGCGGCAGGTCATCCCTGAGACCATTGGCATCCGTCAGCTTCAGGCCGGTCGCATCCTCAAACCGCTCCAGCGAGCAGCCCTCGACCTTGCCGCGGGCGAGCAGCGTGTAGAGCTGGCGCAAAGCGTCGCGGCCGTACTGGCTTTCCAAATTGTCCTCGGGCCGGAACAGACCCTGCCCTCCGGTCTGGCGCTGGCCGCGCGTGATGGCCCCCAATGTGTCGAGCCGGCGGGCAATGGTGCTCAAAAAACGCTTTTCGGCCTTCACATCGGTTGCGATCGGGCGAAACAGCGGCGGTTGCGCCTGGTTGGTCCGGTTGGTGCGGCCGAGCCCCTGGATCGCGGCGTCCGCCTTCCAGCCGGGCTCGAGCAGGTAATGGACACGGAGGCGACGATTCCGCGCCGACAGTTCGGCATGGTAGCTCCTGCCCGTGCCGCCGGCGTCGGAGAACACGAGGATCCGCTTGATGTCGTCCATGAAGGCCGACGTCTCGGCGAGGTTGGCCGAACCGGCCCGGTTTTCGACGACCATCCGGTCGCCCTTGCGAACGATGCGGCGCGAGCGCCCGGTCACCTCGGCGACCATGTCGGTGCCGAAGCGCTGGACGACCTGGTCCAGCGCCCCAGGCACCGGCGGCAGCGAGGCGAGCTTCTCGATGAGGCGGTCGCGGCGAGCGACTGCCTCCCGGCTCTCGACCGGTTGGCCGTCGCGATAGACAGGCCGGGAGCAGAGATTGCCCTCCGAATCCGTGAACGGCTCGTAGAGCTGGACCGGAAAGGAATGGGCGAGATAATCGAGGACATACTCGCGTGGGGTAATGTCGACCTGGACGTCACCCCACTCCTCGGTCGGGATCTCGGCGAGCCGACGCTCCATCAACGCTTCGCCCGTCGAGACAATCTGGATGACGGCGGCATGGCCGGAGTCGAGATCACGCTCGATCGAGCGGATCAACGACGGCGTTTTCGTTGAGGTCAGGAGGTGGCCAAAAAAGCGCTGCTTGGCGCTCTCGAAGGCTGATCGCGCGGCCGATTTGGCCTGGCCGTTCAGCGTACCGGTCTCGCCCGTGATATTCGCGGCGCGCATCGCGGCATCGAGATTGTTATGGATGACGCTGAACGCGCGGGCGTAGGCGTCGTAGATGCGAACCTGCTCTGGCGTGAGCTGGTGCTCGATGAGCTCGTACGCGACGCCCCCGTAAGATAGAGACCTCGCCGCGTAGAGACCGAGCGCCTTGAGGTCGCGCGCGAGCACCTCCATCGCCGCGACGCCGCCCTCCTCGATCGCCTCGACGAACTCGGCGCGGGTAGCGAACGGGAAGTCGGCGCCGCCCCACAATCCCAACCGCTGGGCGTAGGCGAGATTGTGGACCGTCGTGGCACCGGTCGCCGAGACGTAGACGACGCGGGCATTCGGCAAGGCGTGCTGGAGCCTGAGCCCCGCACGCCCCTGCTGGGACGCCGCCTGATCACCGCGCTCGCCCTTCTGGCCTGCCGCGTTCTGCATGGCGTGGCTCTCGTCGAAGACCATCACTCCGTCGAAGTCGGAGCCCAACCATTGGACGATCTGCCGCACGCGCGAAAGCTTCTCGCCACGCTCGTCGGTGCGCAGCGTAGCGTAGGTGGTGAATAGGACGCCTTCCGCGAGCCGGATCGGTGTGCCCTGCCGGAACCGGGAGAGCGGCGTCACGAGCAGGCGCTCCATGCCGAGCGCGGACCAATCGCGCTGCGCGTCTTCGATCAGCTTGTCGGACTTGCTGATCCAGACCGCGCGGCGGCAGCCCTTGAGCCAATTGTCGACAAGGATGCCTGCGACCTGCCGACCCTTGCCCGCGCCGGTGCCGTCGCCCAAGAACCAGCCGCGGCGAAAGCGCACGGCATTTTCTGCATCATCGCGTGCGGCCGTCACAACATCAAAGGTCGCATCCACTGTCCAGGAGCCCGCAAGAAACTCGGAATGCGCCTCGCCGGCATAGACGACGCTCTCGAGTTGGGCGTCGGACAGGATGCCATCCGCCACGACATTGGCCGACAGATGTGGCTGATATGACGGCTTCGGCGGCGCGACCGACGCCATCGCGGCGGACTGCACGAGTTTGGTCGGATGCGCATGCGCGCCCGGAATACGGATCGCCTGCAGCACGTATTCCTCATAAAGCGCATCGGTGAGCCGGATACCTTCCGGCGGCGACCATTCGACTGTCTCGTAAGAAAGTTCTACGCCTTCTGGCGCTGCGCCGCTCGAAGTAGACGATGCGCGTGGCGCAGAAGCGCCGACGGATCGTGATATCGCAGGGCGCCTGATGACGTCGACCACGACCGGTGCGACAACAGGCAGCCTCGGAGGCACATGTTGGGTCACCCAGTCAAGCAAGGTGGCGACATCGCCGGCCATGCCAAGTGAAGCGGGAAGGACGTTCGGGTCTGCGGCAGGCTGCTTGTCGATCACGAGCAGCCTGGTGTCGGTGTGCGTTCCGTGTTTCGCATAGACCGCGCCATCGATGGCGGCAGAAAACACCACCCGCCCGCGTTGCTGGAGGCGAACGAAGGCATCTCGCCATGCCGGGTTATCCGGCGCAAGGCTCGCGCCGGTTATGGCAACCAGACGCCCACCGTCGCAAAGACGCGCCAAGGCTGAGGCGATATGCCGGAAAGCCGCGTCCGGCATCCGTCGATCGACGTTCGCCAATGCCGAGAACGGCGGGTTCATCAAGACGACGCTCGGTACGACATCGGCATCGAGGTGATCATCGATCTGGGCCGCGTCGAACCGCGTGACTTTGACTTTGGCAAACAATTGATCGAGCAACGCCGCGCGGCTCTCGGCCAGCTCGTTCAACACAAAGGCGCCGCCGGCGAGCTCGGCAAAGATGGCGAGCAAGCCGGTCCCAGCGGAGGGCTCCAAGACCCGGTCGGATGGCGCGATGCCGGCCGCGGTGCATGCGGCAAGCCCAAGCGGGATCGGCGTCGAGAATTGTTGAAGGGCCTGGCTGTCCTGGGACCGCCGCGTGTGGGTCGGCAGACAGCGCGTGATTTTCGCGAGCATCGGCAGCATCGCGGCCGTCGAGCCGGCCTTGACACGGATAGCCGGGCCAAACTTGCGAAGGAACAGAACGGTTGCCGCCTCGCAAACATCACAGGCTGTCTTCCAGTTCCAGACGCCGGTAGCGTCGGAAGCGCCGAAAGCAGCTTCCATGGCGCCGCGCAGGACAGCGGCATCGATGCGACGGCCGCGCTCGAGATCAATCGCGAGCTGTCGCGCGGCCCTGACGGTAGCGGAGGTGAGAGTTGCAGCGGCGCGCATCGAGAGCGGCACGGCGGCAGCGCCGCCGGCGAGAGATTCGGTCATGACAGGGTTCTTTCGGAGAGCAGGAAACGGGTCGAACCATCCGGCGCTCTCCTTAAGACCCGACGGCTCAAACCCTTCCCGGCCCGGCTCTCCCTCTCATTCCTCGCCCATAAGAATGGGGACCGGTGCGGCACACCAGTCCCCAAGCAATTGCCGGACGGCCGGAGCCGTCCCTTCTACGATGTCACTCAGCTGCGTCGAGCTGTTGCGGATCATCTTCGCCGGCGTTCTCCCGATCCTCATCGTCGGCGAGGAATTCGGGCAGCGGGCCTGCTTCACTCTCCTGCTCCCCTGACGCCGCATTGGGATCGACGAGACGCAGCGGCTCCGGCAACCAGCCCGAACCATCGAGCAGACGCTCAGCCTCCTTGGCCATGTCCGCCTCCTTCAGGTGGTCGATCAACTGCGCAGACGACTCGCCCTTGGCTTCCCGCACTGCCTCCAGAATGCGAGGCTTGGTGACCCGGCCGAGATAGTTGTCGACGGAGGGCTTCCAGCCCGCTCGAACCATGTCGAGGCCGACGGCACGTGCCAGGACTTCGGCCTGGTCCAGTCGGGTGCGAACGCCGTGGGCGGAGACGCGGCCCTGATTATAGCGGTTGGCCGGCTCATGGACGGCGTTGACCGCGAATGATGCACAGTGAGCGAACAGGGACGCCTGCGCGGCGCCATCAAGGGCCGTGAGCGCGTCCCAAAGATCGCTCTCACTGTTCGGCAACCGTGCCTTCCAGGATTCATGCCGCGCCTCGACGGCCTTCGCGGACGCGCTTTCCCTCAAGCCAGGCGCTTGAGCCGGAAAGGTCGGCGTGCGAAGCCCGATCTCAAGGCAGCTTCCGGACGATGCAAAGCGGTAAAAGGCCGTCAGCACGAAGTTATGCAGCACCGCCTGGAACGCGATCGGAGGATCTTGTGCCAGCGCATCCCGCAACGCCAGCGTGCGATGCGCCGTCAGCTCGGTGATGAGGCGATCCGGCAGAGGTTTTGTTCCGTCCTCATCATCTTCTTCGGAATCAGTAGCGCCGCCAGCCACCGCGATGACCGAGCGCTGGACGGAAGTACCAGCCGCCTTCCCCTCGATCGACTGGGTGTCATCGGCATGTCCGACCTCAGGATCGTCTGCCGACAAATCGTCCTCCGGCCGGACGTAACCCCGATCCACCGAGAGGCGCCCCTCGGAATCGATGCTGACGAAGACGCCAGCGCGGGCGATCTCGGCCGGATCGTAAATCATCGGCCGGTTTTCGAACGCGATCAGTGCCGCCTCGATTTCGCCGAGACGCTGATCGACCTCATCGGGCAGCTCGTCGGCATCCTGATAGTCGGATTCAAGCTTGGCCTGCTCGGCGCTGAGGGCGTCGATGGTGGCCTGCTCCTCTGGGGAGAGATCAATAGATTTGCCCTCGATTTCGCGAAGGCCCCCGGTGTGGCCGTAGGGGAATTCGACGGCGAGCGAAATCCACTTCCAGCCCTGCGCAGCGATCGTCTCGGCCTCGGCCTTGAGCTTTTCTGTCACGAGACGATCAAGCAAAGCAACGTCCTGCAGCCAGCCGCCATCATCGTGCTCGAACAGATCCCGCAAAACGCCGCCACCAGCCTGCTCGTAAGCATCCAGCCCAATGAACTGAACGCGGCGATCGGACGCGCGCACGGTATTTTCCGTGAGCATTCGCCGGATCTGATAGGGCTCGTCATAGCCCGACCGGCTGACGTTCTCCCAGACCTGCTCCTGGCGCGCGTGGTCGGCTGTCACAGAGAAGGCCATGAGTTGCTCGAGAGCCATGCCGTCTTCGGCGTAGACGTCGTGCAGCTTTGGCGAAACGGACGCCAGCCGGAGTCGTTGCTTCACGACAGCCGGTGTCACGAAGTGCCGGGCAGCGATATCCTCGTCGGATAATCCGGCGCCACTCAAGGTCTGGAATGCCCGGAACTGATCGAGCGGATGGAGCGCTTAGGTTATGCGTCAACTGTCCTGTTAGCTGTATGGCGTTGATTCTTTTACCTTTCTGGTTACGCCTTGGATTTTGGGTGTATCTTTGGCGCTGAAGCGTTGCCGTTTGGCGTCAATCACGATGGCTTTCTCGACGGAAGCGATAGTCGCCCTTTGATAAGCGTAGTGCTTTGGCGATAGCCTTGTTGATGTCGTCGAGATTGCAGGACTCCGGGTGGAACTTGCCGCCAGCCCATCGATGCATGGCTTTGTGTTCTTCATGGTCGGGGGCGAGCCAGGCCTCGAGGAAGTTGGCATAGCCGGAAGGCCCACCAGCGTCTTCGGGAGGTCCTGAGCGTGCGGCGGCGATACAGCGAGGATATTTGGCGCTCTCCTCGCGTGCGACGCGCTCCAAGCGCAGCAGATGACGCCAATTATCGCCAAAGTCGTATTCGTAGAGGATCGTGAGAGGGTTTTCCTCGGCATCGTAGGGAAAGTGAAGGTCGATCATCCTGACCTCGGTTGCCTCGAAGGTCCGGCTGTCGGACAGACCGTCCTCATCGAACTCCGGGGCTCCATAGATAAGACCGCCAATATTGAAGTGATGCAAATGGCTGTCGGTCCAGCCAAAGGCGGCCTGCAGCACCTCGTGGAGTTGGGCGAGGTTGAGAGTGATTGGCAATTCGAGAGTGCGGCTGATCTTGGGCTCGATGCCAAGGATATGAACCTCGGCGCGCACAATGAAGCTATCTGGATCGAAGGGGTCAAGCATGCCGCAGATCATGCCGCGCATGATTGTCGCAGGCAATGGATGGGGCGACAATTGTCCTTCGACGAGCGCAGCGACACGAACCGGCAATCGTAAACGACGTCAGGATTTTGGCCCACGCGGGAGGGCCACCGGCTTCATGGCGCGATCGCGCTCAGTGATCAGGCGGGCATTGTGACGCTTCTGCCGCTCAACCTCCGTTTCGGCTTCGAGGATGCGCTTCAGCAGGACGGCATTTTCCGTCACCATACGCCGCTCCTCGATCTGCAAGACCTGGATCAGAGCGCGCTGCTGGGCGAGTTTGTCTTCCCAGGCCGCCAGCTTCTCGGGGACGATCCTGCGATCGCTGGCGCGACGCAACTCGTCGATCATCGAACGATGATTGGTGTAGATCGCGTTGCGGCCGACACGCGCCTCACGTGCGAGCGTGGCAACGGTCAGACGGTAGGACCGCTTTTGTAGGTCGGGGTGTGTGGGCAGTCCCTTCACCAGGCGCTCCAGAGCCTCCCGCAGCTTGCGGTCCGTGTTGCGCAGCCGTTTTTCGTGCGGCGTCAGCGCTAGCATTTTGCCGGTTTTACGCGTCATCGCGTGCATCCTTTCCATGATCGAGATCGCCGAGGATGCGGTCGCATTCGGCAATCCGTGTCTCGGCAAGCTCGCGACTGACCGGGTCGAGGCCAGGATGAGCGAGAAGATCGGCATTGCGATCGCGGCGCGCCTGCCAGACCGGTCGGTTGCTTGGCCGTAACGGCAAAGTTGGCGCAGGTGAGACACGTGCTTTCAGTCCTCAGCACGGGGTTCGGCCCTTTTTCATCGCCGAAGCAGGCCGCCGTTTCGACGCGATAGACGCAATAGCCCCAGTCGCAGACCCCGAGGCGGAGATCAGTCTCTTCCATCAGGAAGCGAACGTAGGCCTGGGCATCGCCGTCACGCGTGCGTCCCCGGAACTGCGAGCGAGCGGCAATCATCCGCCCGCTCTTGCCGCCAAGCGCTGTCGCCGTCAGCACCTCTTCGAGGGCGGCGCGCGTTTCCTCCTGAGCATGGCGATCGATAAGGTCGTCGAGAGCGAAGTCGGTCCCAACATAACCGCGATCGGTCATCGCACGGGTGACATGACCGAAGTGCGCCTGAAGCGCATGCAGGCCGGTCCGGTCGCGCTTGCCGACGAAGCGGGCGAAGGTCTTTCGGCCCTGATGCGTGTTCAGATGCCAGGGCTCACCCTGATGATGCGGCAGAGCGATGAACGGCGCGAACTGGTTGTTCAACCGCGATATGATCGTGGAGACGACGGGCAAATTAATCCGGGCCGCGGGACCAATAAGGCCGTTGCTGGCCATCGCCAGAAAGAGATCGGGCCGCCCGCTTTGGGCGCGCAAGCGGGCCGACAGCCGTTCCATGACCAGGATGGCGCGTTCGACCGGCGGCGGCGCGACCCAGCGATGGGCCTCGCCGTCAGCGCCGCGTGCTGTCTTGTAGATCCGGCCGACGAGATAGGCGAAGCGTTCGCTGCCATCACCTGAGGGATGCTGTTCGATGCAGCCGACTTGAAGCCCGATAATCTCCGAGACCCGAGCGCCGATCAGATAGGCAATGACGACGAAGCAGGCGTCGTAGATACGATCGATAAGATACCGCACTTGCTTGGTGCTGCTGACAGGTGCGGCATGCCATGGCGCGTCCTCGCTGGGTAACGTCGAGAATGTGAACGCGGCGATCGCGTCGGTCACGATGAAGCCAGCCTTCGTCTGGCTGATCCCCTGCGCAAGCGCATCGTCATAAACGGTCTGCGCCAGCGTCTGCAACACGATGACATCGTCAGCCGGGGCTCCGATCAGTCGCAACGCCGCCGCGACCAGCGGGACGGCGATTTCATCGGGCGTATAGGGCAGCCAACCGCGATCGTGATGGAGCACAGGCTTCCCAATGCCCGGGAACGGATCAGCGATCGCCACGTCCGGCAACTTCGCCCCCTGCAGGTAAAGACGTGTCAGCAGGTTGGCGTATTTTTGCAACGTCCCGGACTTCAGGGGCTTATCCGTCTCTTTGCCCGGGCGCGTCGCCATCGATGCTAAGAACCGCTCGCAAGCGTCGCGACCGAGATCGACGAAGCGCCGATATCCTTGCGCTGCCATCTAGCGGATCAGTATCCGCAAATCCTTGAAGACGGAGACGATGGTTGCCTCATGGACATTGCGACGGCCGGGCGGCGGGTCCAGCTTCAGGCTCCACAGGAACAGCTTTGCCGCCTCTCGCCAATCTGTCCATTGCGGATCGCTGAACCGGCTGTCATCAGCAAGGATAAAGCCCCAGTCGAGCGAGAAGTCACTTCGGTTGCTGCCAGGGCGATGCCCGTCGAGATGCCAGATCTGATCCGACCACAGCGAGCGTGTCGAGATCCGAGGCGGCGAACGTGTCGCGGCGGGAAGAGCGAATGCCGTGGAAGTCGCCATCGTTCACTCCAGCGCCGGAAGTGTTGGCAGCGTCATCATTCGACTTTCGGCCTTCGCGCGCAGGGATTGCGGGAAGTCCGGCAGGATGTCGTCGACCAGAATGCGCAAGCTCGATGCGTACAGAAGCTCGAAGCGGCGCGGATCGAGGCGTTCACGCGCACGCTCCAGTTCGCTCTTCGCCTGAAGAATGCGCGCCATGTGTTCCGCGTCGATCGGGATGACCAGTCCAGGGCAGCGCAGACATCCGCCGAAGTGCCGGCAGACCCTGCCAGCCGTCGAACCGGATGCCGTCCCCGCAATCGGATTGAGACAATCATGGCTGAACGGGGCTATCGCGTTGGCGCCCAGGGCAATCCGCTCTCGCGCCGTATGATCCCCAGCGTCGATCTCCGTACCGATAATCCAGCCGAGCATCAGGTCCTGCAATCTGGCGATGGCCTCGCGCTGCACACGGCGCGTCTGCGGCCCCTTGATGTAAAGTTCGGTCGTGTCGACGCGAGCGTGATTGAGCACGTCCTGTGTCACGACGATATCGCCGCCGGACGCCTTGTAATATTCGGTGGCGACGCTGCCTCGCAGCAGCACGGCGGCAAAATCCGGCAGCAAAGGCCGTGCCCGTTCGGGTGCCGCCTTATTCCAGATGGCGATCCGAACGTTCGAACGGCTGACGAACGGTTTCAGGGCATGCGACAATGTCGCCTCGGGAATGAGCGCGACTGTATCCTTCTTCTCGCTCTTCACCAGGAATAAACGGTTTCGATCCTGTCGGCTGCCTCGAGATACAAGTGGCGCCGTCATCGCCAACAGCCTGTCGATCAGGTTCGGCGCGGCATACCGGCGACGGCGATCGAAGGATCGTCTTTGCGCGCGCTTGATCATCCGTCCGGCCCGGGGCTTGGCCCACTCGATGATGACGCGATGCTCATCGAGTGGATGCGCCACCTGGCAATCGCGTGTGATCAACCGCAGCGCGTCCGGATTGCCTGCGGTCTGGATCGCAAGGGCAATGAAGAAGGCAACGACCGTTTCTCCGGTCAGGTGAAGATAGCCTCCGAGATGACGCAGCCCCCCATGACGTGCGACTGCCGATATGTTGACCTGGCTCCGGATCGCGAGAGTGCGCGAAGGCAGGACCCCGTCATTCACCCCGGCGAGCGCCCGGATCAGGTCGCAAAGTTCGGGATCGACACCATCAACCGGTCCGCTCGTGGCGAGGATCCTTCGCCCCGTTTCGAAGCGCTCCCAAGCCTCGTCGATCTCCTCGTAACAGGCCCGAAGGATGGCTTTGAGGTCGTCTCCGCCGAGGCGCGTGCGGGGATCGGCATGGCGGTTCGGCCAGGACCGCCAGGGGAAGTCGATACGCGCGGGCAACCGGGATGGATGCCGACGCTTGGTCCAGTCGATCATCTGACGCAGCTGCATCAGCACATTCGCCCGCGACCCCTTCGACCAGGGCTTGTTCGTCTGTCCCGCGATCTGTTGATCCAGCCAGCCGACATAGCGCCCGACCATTGCGGTGGTCAGATCCCCTGCAGAAAGAACATGCCTGTCCTCCACCGCAAAGCGCGCGAAGACGCGCAGCGCCATCCAGCAATGACGCAGCGTGTCGGAGCTCGATGCGGCATGATGATTGCGGAAGGCGTCTGCCAGAAGCATCGCAATGTCTGTCGGCAAACCAAGCTTGCCGAGATCGTAGCGCCTTGCGACCTCGCCCCAACCGTCACGAAAGACGGCGACGGTATCGACCAGCTGGTCCAGCACGATCGGTGACGCAGCCGATAGACGCCGGTCGATACGCTCACGCTTACCGACCATCGGGGATCAACTCGCCATAGAGATAGTCGATGCTGTCGGCGAGTACCCGGGCATTGAGCTCGACGCAGCGCAGGTAGATCGCCGTGCTCTGGATCGAACTGTGCCCGAGCAGGACCTGGACGATCTTCAGCGGATTGAGGTCAGGCGTGATTGATGCCTGTCGCTGCAATCGCACCAGCATGGTCATCGCAAAGGTATGGCGCAACCAATGCAGCGAACCCGCCACGCCGGCGGCTCGGAAAGCTTCCGCAAACACCGCCGTCAATCGTTTCTTGCTGACCGCATTCCCCTGCAGATTGAGGAAGAGCGCCGATGGTGGCCGATAATCCGACCGTTGGCGACGCAATGCCCGGACCTGCGGCGTGCGCACTTCGTCGATATAGCGTTGCGCGCGATCGACCAGGCCGATCGGTGGGTAGATCGTGCGAGGCTTGTCGCCCTTGGTGATCGTCAAGGGCACGCCGACCAGCGGACGATCCTCGTCATCAAGATGTGCTGTCTCCGGGACCTGGAAGACGGCTAAGCCGCAAAGCTCCTTGCGCCGTAATCCCGTTGCGAGCGCCCATTCCGCCATCAGGCGGTAGGGCATCTCCAACTGGGCGAAGACCCGGCGCAACTGATCGACCCGCAACGGTCGCGGCAAGCGCTCATGCTCGGCAACAGTCAGGATGTTCGCCGCCACGACACCGGGGCGCGCGTTGACATGCGCAAGGAACGATTGTCGGCGGCCAGGGCCCACCCGCACGTCGACAAAGTGGAACGGCAAGGCCTCGATCCAGCCGCGTCCCTGCGCCCAGACATAAAACCGGCAGACCGTGCGAACCCGATCATTCACCGTCGACCGCGCGTATGGCCGCTTCGTATGTGGGCTCGGCTGCGACAGCATGCGATTGCGCCAGGCCGCAATCTCCGCCTCGCTCACCGCGCGCCAGTCGAGACCAGATTGCTCCAGACTGTCGAACCAATCATGCAGGTGCTCGCAGTAGGTCCGTATCGTTTCAGCCGCATGGCTGCGGCCCGGTATGGTCGCCAACTCCATCAGCCAGGCAAACGCCGGCTCGATGATCGCCATCCGCTCCGCCACCAGAATCGGAAAGCCTGCCGGGATTGCGGCATAGCCCATCGCCGCCTTGATGATCCGCGCCATACTGTCCTCTTTGGTCCTCGCCGTCCGAAACGGCAAAAGACGCCGAGCTCGGCGCAACTCCCTGTACGGCAACAAAGAAGACAGCTTCCCGAACCGGCTTTTATTAAGCGGAGCGCCTGCGGCGCACTCTTTTGTTTAGGATGCGAGGGGTTCCCCTCGCGCTCTCCCGCTCGCCACGTGGCAGGGTTGCAGGACTTCGCCTGCAACCATTTGACTAGTTTGTGGTGTCGCCGCCGCGTCAAGCGTTGTCCTCGCTACGCTGCGGGAACGCTTGACTCGGACGTCTGTGTGCCCTCCTCGAAATGCCCCACGGATATGAACCATCACGATGACAGCCAAACGACTCTAACAGGACAGTTCGAACACAGAACCTAAAAGCCCCATCCGCTCGTCATTCTCTGCAAGGGAGTCGTCTTCAGCGATGCCCCCTTCGCGCACGACACAAGGAACTGCCTGCGTCTTTGCCATCCGCTTCTGCTTGACGAGAAGCTCGAGCGCGCGATAGCGGCGGCCGCCGGCCGGCACCTCGAACATGCCGGTCTCATTGCCTTCGGCGTCCACAACCGCCCGCACGTTGAGACTTTGCAGGAGCGTACGCTGCGCGATGCTTTCGGCGAGCTGCTCGATGGAAACGCCCGCCTTCACATGCCGGACGTTGGACTGGCTGAGGACCAGTTTGTTGAACGGAATATCACGCGAGGGGGACAGCGTGATCTTTTGGACAGCCTTCGTCATATCGATTCTCCACGACGGGCGGTCGGGAGCCTCTCTCTCGACCTCCAACCCGTCGCGGAAACGCCCCTGCCCTCTTACTCTTGTGCTCGCGGTGACGGAGGAGAACCTCACGCCGCTTCCTGCTCCGCTCCCTCCGCCATCATGTCGACAGCGGGTTCGGGTAAGAATCCTAGGAGATAGTCCGCGACCTTGCTGGCCTGGGATGCGGCCCGGATAATTGCACGATTATCCTCTCGCAGCACCTCCAGCCAGGAGCCGATATAGTCGGCGTGCCGCACCGTCGGCACGATACCGAGTGACGCGCAACCGAACGCAGACGCGATTTCCGCAACCAACTCCTCAAAGGCATACTTCCTGGTACCAAAGCTGCCTGACAAGTCGCGGTTGAGACGTGACGGATGGCCGCTCGCATGGGCCAATTCGTGCAGGGCCGTTCGATGCCAATTGATCGGTTCGAAATAGGCTTGCGGCGGCGGCACCTGCACATAATCTTCCGTCGGCGCATAGAAGGCGCGGTTGCCGCCGATGCGGAAATCGATGCCGGTCGCCTTGATCAGAGCATCGACCGTCGGCTCGATCATGCCGGGTGGCGGTGGTGGCGCAGCGGTTACGATGTCCGAAGCCAGCCCGTCGCATTGATCGAGGTTGAAAACGGTGAAGCGCTTCAAAAATGGAACAGCTTGTGCCTCCTCGCCGGTCTCGTGCGCGCGGCGCTTTTCGTCGACCGGCACAAAGCGGTCGGCGTAAACGACGGTCGTGCCGCGCTCGCCCTTGCGGACATGACCACCGAGCGACAGCGCTTGGCGGAATGTGAGCCAGCTCTGACCGGTGAATCCGCGTTCCGTGGCGGCCCCCCAGAGAATTAAAATGTTTATGCCGCTGTATTGGCGGCCGGACGCGGCGCTTTTCGGCATGGCCAAAGACGCCTGCGCCGCCGCGGTACCCCAAGGCTGCACCCACGGCACGCGGCCAGCCTCCAGTTCGGCGATGATCTTGCTGGTGATGTCGTCATAAAGGTTTGCCCGGTCCTCACCGGTGCGCGCCCGAGGATGATGTCTGGACATCGCGGATCTCCGCGACGGGCGCCGCGAGCCTCTCTCGCAGCCTGTAACCCGTCACGGCAAAACCGCGCGACACTCTGACTCTCGCCTTGACCTGAGAGAATGCGAAATCTGCGACGCAGCCCGCCTTCCATCGGGTGTTCATGGAATTGCGTTGAGCTACCTAGGGCCGCAGGCCCGACCAGGCTGCGCCGGGGGCGCATCGCCTCAAGGGAAATGGCACCCGGAGAGCGTGAGCATAGCGACCCGAAGGGGCACGCGGGTCCGAGTGCAGCGACGAGACCGGTTAAGAGGGCACCCGGGAACGGGGCAGTGATAGCGATCGCCGCAGGCGAGCCCCTTTTCCGAGTGCCCCCGGCGAGGAGCTCCGCATCCCCTGCGCGAGGGATCGACGCCGCACGGCCGAGACGCAAAGCGGCTCGGTTCAACGAGAGCCCGGTGCGGCGAAAGCCGCACGCGCGCAAGCGGAAGAACTCCTCCCCCAAAGCTTGAGTCGGAGAACCTTAGATTTCCTCGCGCGCATTCGTCTGCGCGTCATAGATCCTGATCTGAAGCATGGGAAAGCGCCTCTTTAGTTCTTCGCCACCTGCCCTCGCGCCGTCTCTGGTTGTAAATTCGGCTTTGAGCCGGCCGTCGACTTCAAGCGCATAACCAGAGGCCGGCAATTCACGGGTGGCAGCAACCATTTCATTCCCATTCTGCAGTGAGGTGATTGGGAATGATGGGTAGCGTGAGTCGCCCAAACCGCGCCAGAGCCACCGGCGCCAAGTGCGGTGATTGGCCAACGCACGTTGTGGATTGGCGCGTTGCTGGGATCGCATCAAGGATGGGCATTTGCATCGTCCGAACAGGCGGACGGCTTTCCACGTGCGCGGATGCATGCACGATAGAGCCACGGCTCCACGTAACTACCCTTCCAGAGTCCCTGGCCGGTGCGCTCAGCCTCGCGCTGAGCTTCGCGATATCTGCCCCTCGAGTATTGGGGCCAATCCAACGCAAGACCGTTGTGCACAAGCCATTCGCCGAGGTCCGTACCACCAACCGAGCAGGTCGCGACCGTGCGGCCATACGGGTCGAGGCTGACTGGGACACAATTGACGGGACGGCGGGCAACGAAGGCGTCAAGGTCGTTCGCGGCCTGCGCGCCGCAACGATATTGCAAGCTGTCTTCGCCGCGGCACAGCTGGCTGCTCTCCGGTGCATCGATACCCCAAAGCCGAATGCGCACTCCATGCATTTCCAACGTGTCGCCGTCGATCACGCTGGCCTGTCCGACAAAATCATCGGCCAAGGCCCCGCTCGACAGAATGGCGAGAATCAATGCGACAGAGGTTCGACGCATTCCAATGACCTTGTAGCTACCGCAAATCTCGCGGATCGGATTTCGGCCAGCTCTCAAGTGACTTCAGCGCCGGCAGGTTCTCTGGCCGCTCGGATCATGAAACTCCGTGCTCCCGCCCAGTGGCCCTCGAAATGAGCCCAGAACAGAATTACGTCGATCTGCCAAGCGAATTCATGAACCTTCCAGACGCCGTCATTCTTTATATCTTGGCCGGTCGCGTTGAATGCCAGGCCGCTCAGCCGGCAAAAGCGCGTAAATTTCGTCCCGGCGCGCCCATTGGGATGAGGCAAAGGCGCTGCAGCGCCCTTACCAGACCTGGCGCTGAAAGCCCTCATGCGCGACGCGGACAAGGACGACAAGATTGCTGCGTGGCTGGTTTGCACAGGGCGGCGGAACACGTGGAAAAGCACCTGCCCCGACGATTTGGAATCCCTGCTCTGTGTTAGCAGCCGGAACGAATCGAGGGCTGCAAGGATTCGTCCCACGCGGAGGAGCGATCTTGATGCTGATGACCAAGGAGAGACGGACGGCGATCCGCACGGTACGGGGGTGGGCGATATCCGTGCTGCAGGAAGCAGGCGCGATCCGCGAATGTGAGTACCACGGCTGGATGCAGGACCGCGCAGACCCGCACGCCCGTGAGCGGGCGTTCGAAATCGCCCGCCTGGATCCGCCACCGGGGCTTTCGCCCGAGGCGGCCGCCGTCGCGGTCAATGAAGTCCTGGACTCGATCGGCGACACCTGTCCCGAATGCCCGCCCGAGGCCTAGAGCCCTTTCCGTTCCGATGGAATCGGAACGGGGCTCTCAAGTCCTGTTTTGACGCGTTTTCTTTACGCGAACCGGTACCCACTTCGCTCGAAAACGCTCTACGCAACGTGCTGGACAATCGGCGCGAGCAAAGACCTAGCGCGCGAGACGCTTCTCGACCCGCTTCCGGCTGTTGCCGACCTTCTTGACAGCTTTCTTGACCGCTGACGCCGACCGTCCTGTCTTCTTGGACTCGTATCCCACTTCATAGTTTTGCCCGCCGGCCACACGGGCCCGGTCCTGCTTGCGCCCGCGCGCCGTCTTCTTCTTCTTCGCTGCCGCCATCGGCTCCTCCTGATGGTTTGATGACGAAGCAACGCAGCAAGGGATTCACGGGTTCCGGAACGATTCGAACTGTGTCAGTTTGAATCAGCTGTTGCGTGGAGTGCTTCAGTGGCGTTTCAGCGTAACAGACCCGCGGCCCTTGGCGTGAAGGCGCCGTTGCCTGGCTTCATCGAACCGGCCTTGGCTACCTCGATTGAGAGGGTACCCTCTGGTAGCCGATGGATTCACGAAATCAAGTTTGACGGCTACCGGGTCCAGGTCCACGTGGCCAACGAGTCGGCGAAGATCTTCACCCGGCGTGGCCACGATTGGACGCATCGCTTCAAGAAGGTCGCCCATGACGCCTGGCAGATCAAGGCGGCCTCCGCCATCGTCGACGGCGAGATCGTCGTTCCCGCCGCCGACGGCACGACCGATTTCTCGGTGCTGCAGAACGAGCTCAAGGGAAAGTCCACCAGGATCGTGCTGGTGGCGTTCGATCTGCTCTATCTGAACGGCCGCGATCTTCGGAAGCTGCCGCTGATCCAAAGGAAAGCCGAGCTCAGAAAGATCGTCGAGGGCACCGACGTCCAGTTCAGCGAAAGCTTCGAGATCGAGGGACGCGAGATGTTCGCGCACGCCTGCAAAATCGGTCTGGAAGGTGTCGTCTCGAAGGTGCGAGACAGTCCCTATCCGAAGGGCCGTACCAGCGACTGGGTAAAGAAAACCTGCGTCCAGCGCGAGACGCTGACCATCGCCGGCTTCTCCCTCGACGAGGGAAAATGGGACGGCATCTATGTCGGCCGCCTCAAGGGCGACGATCTGATCTATGCGGGCAAGGTTGACAACGGCTTTGATAAGACTTCCGCCGCTGAACTCCAGAAGAAACTGAAGCCGCTGATCCGGAAGACGCAGCCGTATACCAAGCGCATTGCACACAAAGGCATCTGGGTCGAACCAAAGTTGCTCGCCGAGATCGAGTACCGCGCGAAGTCGGCCGAGGGAAAGGTCCGGCACCCGTTCTTCCGGGGCCTGCGCGAGGATTTGTGATGGATGCCTTCGATCGCTTCTGGCAGTGGGCGAACAAGCCGCTAGAAAGTCTAGTGACGCTGCCAGCTGACCTGCATCGGGCGGTCATAGAGCTCGCGCCCGAGGACAGGCGGGACCGGGGAAAAGTGAACCAGGCCGCAGCGCGTTCGATCGCCGATTATGAATGCTTGGCGCGTCAGGTGGTGCTCGCCTCCAGCGGCAGATCAAGCCGGACGGTCACGCCCGCTGGCACGTTGGAGGCCACATCAATGCGTCCGTCGAGTTGAGCGAGCAGGCTCTTGATCACCTTGAAGCCCAGGCTTGCCCGGGGCTCGTCGATATCGAAATCCTTCGGAAGGCCTATTCCCTGGTCCGACACCTCCACATGGAAGTCGGCGCCACGCCGTTCGCCCGAGACGTGGATTTCGCCGGATCCGTCGGGATAGGCATGCTTGGCGGAATTCGTCACAAGCTCGTTGATCAGAAGGCCCAGCGGAATCGCCTTGTCTGCTGAAATCATCAGGTGGCCGAAGGTACAGCGAACCGTGTGGGGAATCGTCTCGTGCAGCTTCCGGCAAAGCTCGCCGGCGAAATCGGCGATATCGACGTATCCGATCTTCGCGCTGCGCCATAGGTGATCATGGACCTGCGCGATCGTGGTGATGCGCGAAGCCGCGTCCTTGAGGGCATCCCGGACTTCCTCCGACTGCGCGCTGCGGCCCTGTACGCGCAGCAGCCCCACGACGGACGCCAGGCTGTTCTTGACGCGATGGCTCATCTCCCGCGTCAGCATGGCCTGGTGATCGAGGGCCTGGCGGAGATCGGCGTCGGCACGCTGGCGCTCGATGGCGATGCCGAGCAGTCCGGCGAAGCCGGCGAGGAAGTTCGCATCGGCAGGGTCGAATTGCCCGGGTTCGGGACTGTCGACCTCAAGGACTCCGAACGGCAGACGACCTTCGCCGCCGCGCGCGATCAGCACGTTAATGGCGCGCCGGATCCCATGATCCGATAGGAGCTTCGGCGTCCGAAACCGGGTTTCCTCCTGGAGGTGATTGGAAATCACCATCTGTCCGGTTTGGAACGCGTAGCCGGCGGGGGATTCGAGATCGACGCCAAGCGACACCTGGCCGATCACATCCGATTCCCACCCGACGCCGGCACGCACCAGCAGCCGTTCGTCGTCGGGCATATACTCCAGGACCTTCGCGAACGGGGTTTCGAGGCCTTGGGCGCAGAGTTCAGTTGCGCGCTGCAGGATCTGCTCGATGTCCCGGGTCTGCAACGCGGAACGGCCGAACTCTCCCAACAGGGATTGCTGTCGCAGGCGATACGGAAGCTCCTGCCTGGTCGCGTCGGTCGCTTCGGCAGGGGCCGATATCGACTCTTTCCCAGATGGAGCTGGCATGAAAATCCCTCAGGCAATCGGGGGCGAGCACTCGGCGTTCCGAAACGTAGCACGATGCCGATGCGATCGCAGGGATTTCGGGTTCTGGACCGATCCTGCGCGGCCTTCCCGCGGCCCATGGAACGATGCACCGCCGGCGCGCTTAAGCTCGGCAAAAGGAAGGTGCTTTGGATGGCGTCAGCAGTCGGGCGGCCGGTCGTTCTCATCGTGGAAGACGAGTCGCTGCTCCGGAGCAGCGGCGCGGAGATGGTCGCTGACGCGGGCTTCGAGGTGGTCGAAGCCGGCAACGCCGACGAGGCGATCGCCATCCTCGAAGCCCGAACCGATATTCAATATCGTCTTCACCGACATCCAGATGCCGGGATCGATGGACGGCCTCAGGTTTGCACGGTTCGTGCGCGACAGATGGCCCCCGATCAAGCTCGTCGCCACATCGGGACGCGTGACCATCAGCGAGGGTGACCTCCCGGAAGGCGGAGTGTTCGTCCCCAAGCCCTACACCGCCGCAACGATCGCCGAGGTCCTCGGGAGCCTGGCCGCGCCTTGACCGTCAATCCTGAGGGTCCACGGAGCCTTCATGTCCACAGTTCGACGTCGCGTCCGGCCTCGCATGGAGGGGCTCTCTTTAACCTCGGTCTGAGAACGGTCCTCGCAGGGTCCCGGATTTTCCTCGCCATGTCCTCTTCGTGGCGACGCGCCGCCCCTCGGTCGCGAGGGCCGACGTAGCCAAATTGGCGACCAATCAGAAGCGGAGGCCGCCGCGGTCCTGGCAGCGTGCAGAGTTGGAACCTTCGTTCCTTCTGAGTATTTGCTAGGCATCCGGGCTGTCGAGGAGTGAATTGATGGAACAGGTATTTCGCCAAAACGCTGCGAGCGATCTTGCGGAGCCTGCTGTCGCGGGCGTTTCGTGGGCCGCGGTTCTGGCGGGGACGATCGCTTCCTTGGCCTTGACGTTGGTCCTGCTCTCCTTTGGCGCTGGTATGGGATTCGCCGTCATTTCGCCGTGGGGCAATTCCGGAGCTTCGGCGACAACTTTCGAGATTGGCACGGGCCTTTACTTCATCGTCATGGCAATGATTTCTTCAGCCGTGGGCGGGTATCTCGCCGGGCGCCTGCGCAGCAAATGGATCGGTATCCACACCACCGAGGTGCTGTTTCGTGATACCGCGCATGGGTTTCTGGCCTGGGCTGCGGCGTCCGTCCTTGGCGCCGTTCTGCTCGCCTCTCCCGCGAGTTCGCTGATTGGCGGAGCAACACACGTGGCTGCCAATTCGGTCCAATCGTCTCCGATGGACGGGTACGTCGACACGTTGCTGAGACCGGACAATCCATCCTCCCAAGGTCAGCAGAATCCGTCGGACGCGCGCGCAGAGATGGTTCGTCTCTTCTCGACCAGCTTCCATAATGGCAACGACCTGAGCACCGGCGATCGCAGCTACGTGGCCAAAGTGGTCTCCGCCCGGACCGGACTGAGCCAGCAAGATGCTGAAAAGCGCGTCAATGACGTTGCCGTGCAGATAAAGTCCGACTTGGACAAGGCGAGAAAGGCAGCGATGCAGCTTGCGATCTGGCTCACGTTGTCATTGTTCATCGGCGCATTCTCCGCCGCACTGGCCGCCACCGAAGGCGGCGGTCTTCGCGACGGCACCTGGAGCAAACACCCGTTCCGTGCCGGCACTATCAACCGTTAAGAACCGAGAAAGGGAAGTCACCATGCCCATCCTGCTTTGGCTACTCGGCATTCCGATTCCACTGATCATCCTGATCATGCTCCTGCACCACTGATGACATGATCAGGACCGCAATGACGAGATGGGTGTGGGTCCGTCGCTTCATCGAGGGCCTCGGACCCTATCAGTCGTTGATCCTGCTCCTGGTGCCTGCGAGCATCGTAGAACCGCTTAAGCTGCTTGCTGTGGCTATTGCGGGGGATGGTCATTGGATCACAGGCACCGTGATGATCGTGATCGCGTATTGCGCAAGCCTACTGCTCGTCGAACGAATATTCAGGATCGTAAAGCCGAAGCTGTTGACGCTGCCGTGGTTCGCTCGCGTTTGGAGTTGGCTTGTCGTCGTGCGTGCGAAGGCCGTTACTACGTTCAGACGCAATAGCGGCCAGTCCCGCGTGCGCGAGCTCCGGTGAGGACTCAAGGGGAAAAGGCGCATTCATTTTGTTTGCGGGCACCTTGCCGTCCCTACCGTGTTCTCCGCTGCGCCGCATCCAGCGGCAAGGAGGAAGTCATGAAGAAACTGCTGCTGATGTCCGCAGCGGCTGCCTCCACGGGCGCCATGGCCCAGAGCACGGTCACCACGACCGGCACTGCGCGCGCCGGCGTCGTGCAGATCGAGCCGGATTGACGCACGAAGATCCGGACCTCCGTCACCGAGCACAAGATCCGTCCGGTCGAGAGCCAGGAGAAAATCGTCCTCGGCTCGCCCGTGCCACGTGACGTCGAGCTCGAAGCGGTGCCGACCGAATAGCCCTCGCTCACCAAATATCGCCATGTCTATTCCGGCGAGCCCGTCATGCTGGTGGATCCCGCGAGCCGCACCGTCGTCCAGGAAGTGGAATGAGTCCACCGCGGGCGGACCGCGGAGTAGGCGGCCCGCCCGCGTCGTCACGCTGGCCGGCCCAAAATCGACCCGAGCTTCACGTCACAAGGCGCCGCGGATTCGCTCGCTTGGCGACCTTCATCGATCGGCTCGGTGAAGCTGGCCACAGTCAGCACGGTTAAACTCCAGTGTTCTATCCGCCTTGGGCGGGCGCAAGGATCCCTCCAGCAGCCGCCGGACCTGCGGCGATCGGAGAGGATCGTCGTTTCCGGGCCAGCACCGTGCAACCGGCTGCGGCCGGCCGCCCGGCATCTGCGCGAACCTGGCCGTCCATCGGCGCTCGAACCGGTTCACCAGGTGATGCGGCAATTTGATTTCGTCCATAGCATCCCTCCTGACTAGGCGGCCAAGGCCCTCGACGTCGAACATAGACGGTTCGGCTTGCCGCCCGGCGGATTGCGGGGACCGCCGTCCAGTTGGCACAAGGCTTCAAGAATCTCGTCGATGGTGACGGGCGCCTTAAGGGCGGCTGGTGCCCGCAAGGCGGGACATGAAGCGATCGCCGATGCGTCCGATGCCCAGGATGCCAGAATCGCGCGCTTCTCCGAAACCGACAGTGAGGGATCCGCCAGGATATCCTTCGGATGATCGAAGACCGTGCTGGGATGCAGCAGCACGTTGATGTCGAAGACGTTGTCGTGGAAAGCGGTCGTCGGCCGCATGTTCTCCTCCATTCCTAGACGATGTCCGCCGCGCGTCGGACGACGCGCGGCACACTCCTGCAGTGGATGAATCAGGCCGCCTTGGCCTCGATCTGACGGACGTCCTCGGCTGTCGATGCGCCGTTGATGGCGATCCGCCGCGGCTTCATGGCCTCGGGGATTTCCCGGACCAGATCGATCTTGAGCAAGCCGTTGTCGAAGCTCGCGCCCTTCACCTGGACATAATCCGCCAGGTTGAACTGCCGCTTGAAGTGGCGGGTCGAGATGCCTCGGTAGAGGAACTCACGCTCGGTTCTTTCGGTTTTGCCGCCTTCGATCGTCACCACGTTCTGCTCGGCCGTGATCGAAACCTCGTCGGGCGAGAAACCCGCCACCGCCAGCGTGATCTGGTAGCGGTCTTCAGCCAGGCGTTCGATATTGTAGGGCGGGTAACCTTCTTCCGTGGCCCGCTGGGCCGTCTCGGCGAGGTCGAACAGGCGATCGAAACCGATGGTCGATCGGAACAGAGGAGAGAAGTCGTAAGTGCGCATAGCCAAATCCTCCAAGGAGCAAGATGGGTATGAGGCACCCGACACGACCGGTGCCCGTCTCGATCCCGTGGCCCCGCGGGAGCCACCTCCGAGGTGGCGCCAAATGAATTAGCAAAACCGTTTTTTGTTTCAAGTACGGGAATGAAAAAATTTCGAAGATGCGGGTCGGGCCGGCGCCGGGGTGGTTAGGCAGTCGGGTCGTCTCCTCCAGCGGCTTCAACGTGGGACGCAGACAATCACAGCCGAAGCTTGCCCACCAACCGTTGCTCGCCTCCATCAGTCTCGGGCTCGCCGCAGCTCGTCCTGCGATCTTCTTTCGAGAGCCTCCATCTGGGCTCGGATACTCGCCGCCTTCTCGGCGTGCTCCCGCGCGGCTCGGTCCAATGCCGCCTGTGCCTTGTCGACGGAGGCCTGCCGTCGTTCACGCTCTTTTTCCCTGGCGGCCTCTTCCTTTTCCCGTTCGCGATCGCGGCGCTTCTGCTCGCGTGCGTACGCGAGTGCCGCCTTTCGCTCCGCCGCTTTGTCGGCGGGCCGCGATGTACTCTTCTTCGGTTTGACGGCTTTCGACTTGCGGGTGACTTTGGCCGGTTTGTCGGCGTCGTCCAGATCGGTGGGTAGGTCGGCATGCTCTCCGAAGGGGCCATCGGATCCAACGGGGCGCTTGAGAACGACGCCCGGCTTCGCCATGGTGGCGGCAACGACATCCGGATCGTGGCTTTCCCTGGCCGCGCCCTGATGGAAGAGGTTGCTTTCGGCGCCCCACGCCTGCAGCGCCGCCTTCATCGAAGGAGCGGCGATCGCCAGATCGAAGAAGCCCAGCGAAGTCTGGTAGGTCTTCAGTTTTCTGGCCATCGGTTTGATCCGCCCTTCCCCGATCGATCGTCAACGTCGCGCACGCCACGGCGCCCGCGGAACACGACAAGGCCTCGAAGCGTTCCCTCATCCTTGAAGGACGTCCATGCATTTCGCAACGCGCTCTGAAGGATTGGCCTCGAATGAGCCGGACGTCGACCCTGCCCAAGCGCCTGCAGCCGATGCTCGCTACGCTCACCGACGCGCCGTTCGACGACCCCGGCTGGGTTTTCGAGGACAAATACGACGGCTTCCGGATGATCGCGGAAATCCGGCGGGGCAAGGTTGCGCTCTACAGCCGCAACGGCAAGATCATCAGCCGCAGCTATATCGAGGTCGCCAAAGCGTTGGAGGGCGTGAAGGGCGATGCCGTGATCGATGGCGAGCTCGTCGCGATCGGAAGGGACGGCGTCTCACATTTCCAGCTGCTCCAAAACGCACTGCGCCATGAAGCGAAGCTCAAGTATTGCGTCTTCGATCTCATGTTTGAGAATGCAGTGGTCTTGCGCAAGCAGCCTCTCCTCGAGCGCAAGAAGCGGCTGAAGGCAATTCTGCCGCGCGACAAGCTGATCGCCTTTAGCGCTCACCGTAAAGGGAACGGCACGAAATTCTTCGCCGAGGCCGAGCGGAAGGGCCTCGAAGGCATCATGGCGAAGCGCGCCGACAGCGCGTATGCGTCCGGAAGTCGGACGGCGGATTGGCTGAAGATCAAGACGGCAAAGCGACAGGAAGTGGTGATCGCCGGCTTCACGGCGCCCAGGCGCACCAGGCCGTTCTTCGGCGCCCTGGTCCTCGCCGTGCGCGAAGATGACGCTTGGCGCTACATCGGTCATGTCGGCACTGGCTTCAGCCACAAGGTCCTGGAAGACCTCCATGCCAAGCTCATGAAGCTGACGGCCTCAAAATCACCATTCCCTGCCAAAGTGAAGGATGAGGCCGCGACGACCTGGGTCAGGCCCTCGTTGGTCGCCGAGGTCAAATTTGCGGAATGGACGAGCAAGGGCGAACTGCGCCAGCCCGTCTACCTCGGGCTCAGGTCCGACAAGCGGGCGAAGGATGTCGTGCGCGAACGAGAACGTTCTCGAAAATAGCGCTTCCCTTCGTGCCCAACCGGCGAACGGAATTGAACCGGCGT
The DNA here is from genome assembly GCF_008123425.1 of Bradyrhizobium rifense. GTDB lineage: Bacteria > Pseudomonadota > Alphaproteobacteria > Rhizobiales > Xanthobacteraceae > Bradyrhizobium > Bradyrhizobium rifense. The sequence continues at coordinate 43,282 of NZ_VSSS01000080.1, read as the reverse complement.
CGCGTGAGCCGCCGCGAATCCGCCATTAATCGGGCGGACACAGAAGTCCGCATCAGAGCATAGTCAGACCCACAGCCCGGTGGCGACGATTGCTCGCACCTCGGATCGTAATACGGGGAGAATAGGGACTAGCGATCCCAGCAACGGCTACCGGCACGCCGCCGGCTCTAGAATGATCTTCCTGGTGCGCACGCTGTGCATCACGCGCAATGGGCCTCGATTGCGCAGGGATGATCCCAACACGTAACTCGCCTCGGCGAAAGCCTGGGCACGTGGGGATTGTCCTATGAAGACCATCGGCTGGGCTGCAATTATTTACACCATTCATGATGCCTACACCTTCGGAGCGCTCGTCCTTTTGGTCGCGGGCGAGCTTGCTGCTGCCTACGTGTCAGGCAAGCGGCTGAAGCCGGATGTTCGCAAGAAATTAAGTTCTCGGCGTTTAAGTTGAATTTAACCATCTGCCCGTATGGTGATGGTGCCGAAATCCCTTTTTATCTGTAGTTTCAGAGGTATCGATGAGCGAATCACCAAAAAATGTCCAAAAAATTGACGTCCAAACATTGGACGTCATTCGCAAGGCGATGGCCAGCGGCCTGCACCGCCTGGTCGTGCGCACTCGTAAGGTCAAGCTGAATTGGTGGAGCGGCCATGTCGCCGCCGAGGAAACCGTCACGACGGTGGAGCCGACCGATGCTCGGCACTGAGCTCCCGGAATGGCGCAGCCGTAACCGATTCACCCAGGACACGTTGCGGATGGCGCTGGGCGTCAAATCGCGTCAGACCATCATCACCTGGGAGAAATCGACCGAGCCGCTGCCTCGCCTCGTTGAGCTGGCGTTGATGACGCTGGAGCGGTTTCCTGAGGAGCGGAAAGTGACGACGTTGGCGACGGTTCACCGAACCCCCATCCCGGCGTCGTTTTAGCCTTTCTTGTTCGCGGCGACCTTGGCTTCGGTAGCGATCACGATGAAGCCGCCGCAATGGCGCCAGCGGAATTCAAGAAGTACGACATCCGCCCTTCCGAGCCGGCGTCATGGCGGTCGTATCCGAAGGAGGCGAAATATCACCAGGCGCCTCCATCCGCGCGATCCTTCGCGACCGCCCTCACCTGTCTCTTCCTCCGCTGTGAATTCCCTCCGCGGTCGTATGTTCAGTCCCCTCCGAGGTCGTGGATTTCCGGTCGCATGCCCTCAGACGTGACTTCGAGCGTCGCAAGCGTGATCGGCAGCTTGAAGCGCCGCGGTCCCGCGCTCCCAGGATTCAGGTAGAGAACGCCACCGACCGTGTCGATCTTCGGCATGTGTGAATGCCCGGAGACGATGACATCGATGCCGGCACCAAGATCGGCCTGCACGGTCTTCAAGTCGTGCAAGACGTAGATCGACTTTCCCGCCAAGCGCAAGAGTTTCGTGTCGGGATATTCACGGGCCCACCCGCCACTGTCCACGTTTCCACGGATGGCGGTGACGGGCGCGATCCGGCGAAGCGCGTCGACGATCTCGGGCCTCCCAATGTCGCCGGCATGGATGATGTGATCGACACCCGTCAGGCCTCGTTCCGCCTCGGGCCTCAACAGGCCGTGCGTGTCCGAAATGATTCCGATCCTGAACGTCATTTCCCGTCGCTCTCCGCCGCGCTCGCCAAAAGACGATCGAGAAGTTCTACCTGAGCAGACAGCATCTTGGTCCGTGCGAACTCGATATCAAACCATTCCGCGCGGTCGACTTCGGGAAAGCTCTGCCGTCGACCGCTTCGGGGCGGCCATTCGATATCGAAGGAATTGCTGGTCAGCGCCGCCGGTTCAAAATGGCCCTCGCCGGCGAATGCGATAACGCGCTTCCCTCCTCGCTGTCGAATCTCCCCCAGCGTCCGGAGTGGACCAATCGAAGCACCCGGGCCGAGTTCTTCGGCAAACTCGCGCCGGGCGACCTGCTCCGGAGCATCCGCGGCATCGATTTCGCCCTTGGGAATGGACCAAGCGCCATCATCCTTCTTGCGCCAGAACGGACCGCCGGGATGAACGAGCAGAACCTCGAGCCCGCGAGCGCCCTTGCGGTAGGCGAGAATGCCCGCACTCAACATTGATCTCCTGGAAGGCTTTTTCAGCGCAGCCATATCGCTCCCTGCCGCGGACGACGAAGTAACGGCCGTCTGGGGTCACTGGATGCTTAACGACACGCTAGGCCGACTTCCGCTGCGGTTTGGCCGCCGGCTTCTTCGCCACGCCCTCCTTGGCGGGCTTCTTGCCGGCAATCGGCATCAGCATTTCCTTCTGCCCGGCCGCCGCCTTGCGCGCCTTCTTGGCCGGCTTCTTCTGCACCTCTGTCGCTGCCGACGCGTCTCTTCCGATGCTCTTGCGCAGCGCATCCATCAGGTCCACGACGTTCTCACCGCGGGGACGCGCTTTCGCAGTGATGGGTTTACCGGCGCGCTTCTGGTTGATGAGATCGATGAGGGCGGTTTCGTACTGGTCTTCGAACTTGTCCGGGTCGAAGTGTCCCGCCTTCTGATTGACGATGTGCCTGGCGAGATCGAGCATGTCCTTGGTGACTTTGACGTCCTGGATGTCGTCGAAATACTCATCCGCGGAACGGACTTCGTAGGGATAACGCAGCAGCGTCCCCATCAGCCCCTTGTCGAGCGGCTCGAGCGCGATGATGTGTTCGCGATTGGTCAGCACCACCCGACCGATCGCGACCTTGTTCATCTCGCGGATCGTTTCGCGAATGACCGCGAAGGCATCGTGCCCAACTTTGCCGTCAGGGCGCAGATAATAAGGACGGATGAGATATCGCGGATCGATCTCGCTGCGGTCGACGAATTCGTCGATCTCGATGGTTCGCGTGGATTCCAGCGCGACGTTCTCGAGCTCCTCCTTGGTCACCTCGATGAATGTGTCGGTATCGACCTTGTAGCCTTTGACGATGTCTTCGTTGTCGACCTCCTCGCCGGTGTCGGCATCCACCTTGGCGTATTTGATGCGATGGCCGGTCTTCCTATTGAGCTGGTTGAACGAGACTTTTTCGGATTCCGATGTGGCCGGATAGAGCGCTACCGGACAGGTGACGAGCGAAAGGCGCAGGAAGCCTTTCCAGTTAGCGCGAGGGGCCATGGCGGGGAACTCCGATACTGATGCCGGATTCAAGACGATCCACCCAGCTTGGTTCCGACATCGCGCCCCTTCCACCATGATGATTTTTTCTCGGCACGGGCCGGAGCGGACTCGACTTTTGTTCCCTTTGTGTTCTAATTCGAAAATGATCGATCGACCCGCGAGCTGGCGCATGCCGACCCCGAAGCAGATGGAAAAACTGGCCGCTCAAGCCGTCGGCAGGCCGGCTCCGCGCGCTGCGGCTCCAGATGCGCCGCTCCCGGCCGAATACTGGGAATCGGTCCTCAAAGACCCGCGCGCCGAGGCGACCGGAGCCCAGATGCGGCAGCGGCATCTTTCGGAAATTCAGCGCCACGTCCTGCGCATCTCCTGCCGCCGCTGCGAGCGGACCGTGGAAATCCAGACCGCCGATGCAGTCCGATTGTATGGCGGCAACGCGATCTGGAAGGACGTCGCGCAGCGGCTGCTCGACAACACCTGCCAGCAGCGCACCGGCAGGCATGAAGAAGACGGGTGCTGGCCGGCGTTCGAGACGCCGTAGCCCGCTTCCATATCGCCGATCCGATCTCTTTGCGCCTGGATGTCCGGATGGCCCCGAAGTATCACCCAACGCCCCTGTCGGGCGGCGACCGCAAGGCCCTGGCGAAAGAGCTCGGCAAGTCACGCGCGATGGCCAACATCCTGGCCGCCCAATCGGCGGAGATGCGGGCCAAGGGCGAGGCGATGATCCAGCAAGCTGACCGGCTGCTTTGCGAAAGCTGGAACGAGCGGATGTGGTCAGACGGCGAACCGATCGATCCGTCGCCCACCATCGACCAGGCCGTGAATGGAGGCTTCTCCTGGCTGGAGATCAGGTGCGCGCGCTGCAAGACCCCGAGCGACGTCGACCTCGCGGCAATGAAGCACCCGCCGACCACCTTCGTGCACGATCTCGCCAGCCGGCTGCGCTGCCGCAAATGCGCCAAGGCGGGCCGGCATCCATCCGCGACTCTGCTACAACTAGCTTGGCAGCCTCGCCACCCTCGAACCGAAGCCTGACCGATGTGCTGGTGTGGACGGCCTCTCATCCCCACGTTTTTATGGCGCTCTAGGCGTCACAGAGAGATGAGAGGAAAGTCCCAATGAATGTTCCCGTTCGTATCGGCATGGATACCTCGAAGTCGGTGTTCCAGCTTCACGGTGTTGATGAGAATGAGGTAGTGGTTGTCCGGCGCCAATTTCGGCGAGCCGAGATGATCCGCTACTTCGAGCGGCTTCCGCCGGTTCTCGTCGCCATAGAGTCTTGCGGCAGCTCGCACCATTGGGGGCGCCTGCTCCAATCGTTCGGGCACGAGGTAAAGCTAATTCCTCCTCAATACGTGAAGGCCTACGTGAAGCGCGGCAAGAACGACGCGGCCGACGCCGAGGCACTGTGCGAGGCGGTCACCCGGCCCAGCATGCGATTCGTACCGGTGAAGTCGAAGGAACGGCAAGCGGCTTGCATGTTGATGACTGTGCGGGAACGTCTGGTCAGCGTGAAGTCGCAGCTCTCCAATGCTTTCAGGAGCTATGCCGCTGAGTTTGGTATCGTCGGCCCCGCCGGCCGGCAGAACGTCGCGGCACTCATCAAACGTGTGCTCGAAGACGATAGCCTGCCGGAAATGGCGCGGGATCTCTTCCGCCTTCAGGCGGACGAGTATGCCGCGGTCCAAGCTCGCCTGGCGAAGATCGAGGCCAAGCTGCTGAAGTGGCATCGCGAGGATGACATCAGCAGGCGTATTGCGACAATTCCTGGCGTCGGTCCGATTGGGTCGTCGATGCTCAGCATGAAGGCGCCGCCGCCCGAGACGTTCAGATCGGGTCGCGACTTTGCGGCATGGCTCGGGCTGACACCCAAGGATCATTCAACTGGCGGCCGGCAAAGGCTCGGCGGCATCACAAAGGCCGGAGATTCTATACTGCGATCGACGTTGATCGTCGGTGCGACCGCACTGCTGAGGCATGTCCGAAAGGGCCGTCATAAGCCCACACCATGGCTCGCTTCGCTGCTGGAGCGAAAGCCTCCAAAGTTGGTCGCGGTGGCCTTGGCCAACAAGTTTGCCCGGATCGCTTGGCGCTTGATGATATCGGGCGGCGTGTACAAGCAGCCGGTAGCCACCATGCCGACTTGATCTGAAATCGGCCCGCGAGCAAGATTGCTCGGCGGATTGCCCACGTGCCCACGAACTTGCAGGACGCAGTAGATGGAAGGACCGATCGGTCGATACGCGCGAGCTTCCGAAGATTACACTGGCACCAAGAATGTCGCCCATGTGCTTGGAGCGTGCGTAGCGAACACCATCTCGGCCAGCGGGCTTTGCCCGCGCAAACAGGCCGGACATCTGATAGCAAGCGATCTGGCCAAAAGTCTGCTACAATCCTGACAAGTGGGGGGCCGTCCACATCTGCAACCTCTATTCGATCACGACAAACCAGGCCGCGATCATCGCGCTGTTTCGCGTCGTGAACCGATACGTTGGCAATCTGGCGCCGATGCCGGGGGTGTTTCCGGATTACAAGGCGCCGATCGTTCGCAACGGAGCCGAAGGTCGCGAGCTCGTCACTGCGCGCTGGGGGATGCCATCGTCGTCGAAGGCACTGATGGACGCCACCAAGAAGCGGGCCGAAAAACTGCAGGCCAAGGGCAAGCCCGTCGACTTCAAGGAACTTCTGCGGATGGAGCCGGACGGCGGCACGACAAACATCCGCAACGTGAAGAGCAAGCACTGGACGCGATGGCTGGGGACCGGAAACCGCTGCGTGGTGCCGTTCAACTCGTTCAGCGAGTTCAACAAGGCCGAGGGCGGTGATATCTGGTTCGCGCTCGATGAGACCCGTCCCCTCGCCTGCTTCGCCGGCATCTGGACCAACTGGACGTCTGTTCGGAAGGTCAAGGAAGGCGAGACGACTAACGACCTCTACGCGTTCCTCACGACAGAGCCGAATGCCGACGTTGGTGCCATCCACCCCAAGGCGATGCCCGTAATCCTGACGACGCCGGACGAAGTCGAGACCTGGATGACGGCCCCTCTGGACGAGGCCCTCGAGCTGCAACGGCCGCTTCCGGAAGGGTCGCTCCGGATCGTTGCCCGCGGCGTCAAGGAAGATCCGGCCGGGCCGGCGGCGTGACCGACGAAGACGACGATCAGAGGACGGCCCGTCGCGCCAGCGTAAGATCATCCACGTCGACGACATGCATGCCTTGAGAATGTCCGCCGCGATCTGATCCGGACCTAAGCGGGTGCCTGACCCCGCAAGTCAGGGGCTGGGCACTGTTATGCTATGCGCGAACTGCGCCAGATCTGCGGGGCGCGCAAAGTTTTCGGTCAGGAACTTGAGTACCCTCACATTGAGCCTCAGCGCCCAGTCACGCACCGGATCGGTAAAGGCCTTGTCCTCGTCGCGCGGCACACCCTCCAGCTTCACATCGAGCTGGATATGCACTTTGTTGCGGTACTCACGCAATTTATCCAACTCGTCGTAGATGTCGGCACCGGCCTTATCGAGAATCTTGTATTTCTTCATCACGTCGATGATCGCCTTGAAGCGTTCGACCTTCTTACCCTCGATTTCCGCTCGGTCCTCCTCGGAAATGTTCGGCACACCCTCGCGGTTGAAATTCTGTGCACGGTAAATGATCTCCCAGAGCGCCGCTTCGGCAATTGCACCCGCCTGCAAGAGCATCAGCTTGTTGAACGTGCTGCCCGACTCCGCGAGCTTGCAGAGTAGGCCGGCGTTGTAGACCATGTTGTCGCCGACCTTGAAGTCACCAATAAAGCGGCAGCTGATTGTCTGGGTTTTCATGGATATCTCCTTAGCACAGGATGCGTCAGCTTTGTAGCCAGCCGGGCTCTACTCGGTTGCGCTCACTGCGCAAGCCGTTGCCGGCCACGCCGGAACGTTGTCGCGGCCATAAGGTGACGATCCCTCGCGCCAGGCTTAGCAAGGAGCCAGTCGAGATGGGGCGGTTCTACGGGCCTCCACCGCGAGCATGCGCGCGCCTGCTATATAGTGATGCTAGCGCGGCGATCCAAGCTATTCGTAGGGCAATTCGCCGAAGAGACCGATCATGAGGTCACCGTCGAGTTGCGCAAACGGAATATCGACGTAGTGATCGGGGTGCCGTGGTTTGGCTCTGCCGTCATTCGGTCCGTTCCTGGTGTGCCCGCGCACCTGCTCGCCGCTTTCCTTGATATAAGGCAAAATGACCAATCGCCCGTGGTTGATCGAGCGGATTGTGCCTTCCTTCCACAAGGTGCTTCCCTCGGACTCTTTAGTGGACGTGGTCTGTTTGACCTGCCAACCGATGCCGCCATCTTCTTCGTACCAGAAGACGATGCCGTTCGAGACCAGCACCTTTTGACCATTGGCCAACGCTTCCGCCAGCATACGCTGCACGCTTGCGAGTTGCAGCAGCAGGTTGGCGCGGGGCAACAAGATCTGACGAATCTTGGCCTTGGTCTTTCCCCAATGGTCGTCGGCGCCGTAGCCGAAGCCGTTGGCGATTCGTGCTCGCATGGCCTTTGCCGCGGATCGCTCACCGGCGATGTAAGGCTTGGACCATTTATTGTCGTGCGAGAGGTAAAGAATGGAACGGTGCCAGCTGCGATTCGTCTCCCGGACCGTCACGATCACGACCGTCAGATAGGGCATGTCGGAAAGCTGTTCGCTCAATTGCTGACGGAAAGGAGCCGACTCCGCAGGCAGCACGATTGCGGAAGGGTCTGGTCGCGGATCATTGGCGTGCCGGCGGCGTGCCTCGGCGAGCATAAGCTCCTCTTCGTCGCGAAGGCGCTCTTCGGATTGCAGGTTCTTCGCGACCTTAAGCTGGAGCGAAAGTTTCCTCACGGAATCCATCTCGCGCGCTGCGAGCGCGTCGTGGAGCGTCTGATTGAGCGTGGCGGCAGCGGATAGTGCGGTCTCGCGATCCGGATAGACGTCGCCGCGCACGCGTCCATTGTCGGTCGGCACCCTGCGGTCACGCCAGACCGGAGCCTTGTCACCGTGCTCCACCAGTTCCTGCATCAGCCAGTTGTCGAACAGTGGGCGATAGTACGGCCACACCGCCAGTGCGGCATCAAAATCTCGGGCGTTGTCTCCCCATTTCATCGCATGCCCTCGAGATCAATCAGCTTTAGTTCGCCCGGCTCGGTCGGGTCTGCGACACGGCGTTGGTGGAAGTGAAGCGCGGCGCGGCGAAACAGGATCGAACCGACGTCGGTATCGCATAAGGATCCGTGACGAAGGTGGCAAACGACTCATTCCACTCGCTGCTCAACCTTGGAGCCGGACACGAGCGCGCAGCCGCTCATACAATTGCACTTCTGCTTGATGGGTCAGCTCCACCACGATTGCAAAGCGTTGTTGCGTTTCAAACGTTCCCGCCCAGCCGCCATCGCAACGCACGATTAGATAATAATTGTCGCCATAGGCTTCGGTGCCCCGCGTAAACGTTACGCTCGCAGTTTGCAGAGTTCCGCGTTCACGCTCCCGCGGGCCCGGCTTCAGGTCGCAGTCGAAACGATTATCGATATCCGGCTGACGCCCCTCCTCCTGGGTTCTCCGTCGGAAGTGCTCGAAGATCAGATCGGGACCACATCCTCGCACGAGACGAAAATTCATGCCAATTCCGGCATAGTCGGCGCGGGTGTGACGAACTGGGGGATCGAAGGCAAGCGTCACGCGGATGCTGCGACGACCGCCACTCTGGAACAGCTCGGGAATCGGCAACTGATAGACCGCAAAGTGGTCGAGCGCCAATTCATCCTCGGCGTACAGCACGACGCGATGATCATCCGAATATGCTGCTCGCCCTGAATCAACTGCGCCATGGCCGCAGATTGAACGCATGGCATCGTCACCGAGGGTTTGAAGCCTGAGCTGGGCCTCATCCGGAATGCGCGCCGCGCCTGCAAGCAACGCACGGACAAGGTTTGCAGATGCGCGGGGAAAGCGCGCAAGAATCTGAGCGGCTTTGTGGGCAACGCGAGGGGCCGCATAGGACGTGCCAGACCCCGCCGTAAACAACCGGTCAAGAAACAGATGATGGAGCGTGAGAACACCGGCGGTCGGCAAGTCTTCGCCCCGCCGCAGCCGCCCTACTGCGGGATCGAATACCATTGTGCCACCGACATCGACTAGATCCGGCTTGATGGAACCGCCGATGCCGGGCCCTATCCTCGTAAAGGGCGCAGGCTCGAACGCACGCGTAATGGGTCGGATATGAACGTGCTCGACAAGATCGGGCCCAAGACCCTCGCCGTGCGCCAACGCGCCGACCGTGAGAACGTTCATGGCGCCCGCAGGCTCACACAGACGGTTGGTCGGCTCGAGCAGATAGCCGGGATACTCCGTGACGGCTTGTTCCAGGCGGTTGCCGCTGCGGGGCGCGCGATTGCCGGCCGACACGATGATGACGGAATCGAGTTCGCGGGCGAGTTCATCGAGCGTCGCGGCCCAAGGCCCAACCTTGCCTCCGTCATAGGTGCGCTTGGGATCACCGAGCGCGACGACAAATAGCCGACAACCGAAACGCTTATTGAGAGTGGTCAGGGCTTCGCGCATCTGGGAGGGAACAAGACGACGCTCGTCGAACTGACCACGTTCGTTCACGACCTTGGCCGAAGCAATGCGCCCCGCACGTACCAACGCACCAACAGCAATCTGATCGCGCAGATCGCCAAATAGCGACACACCGGCAACGCGCGTGCCGTGACCCCAATCGTCGGCCGTGCCGAGCCTTTCCGGCACGCCGATCGCACCGACGATGGCACCCGCCAGCAACGGATGATCGTTGACGCCGCTGTCGATGATACCAATAACCGGCGCGTCGTTGCCAAGATCGTCCATCCCCGGCAAATCGGCGATCGTCAGCTCAAACGCCTCGCCGGTGGCGATATCAGGTTCAGGCGGCAGATCGAGATCGGCGACGTCTTCGACCGTGAGAAGCGTTTGTATCACGCTGCCCGACATGCGCGCGCGCAGCATCGTAATCGATGGGCCAACATAGCGGTCAAGCACTTCGCCGCCCCGCGCATCAATGTACTCGGCAATTTGCTCAAGCTTTCGAGTACGGAGTTCACGCCGGCCAATGTCCCATAGCTCGAGATCGAGGACGAAGATTCGGTCCGCATCGAAGTTCTCGGGCACCGTCAGACCTTCTTCGCGCAATCGCAGCCCAATACGGTCGCGGGGCCCAACGGCGCCGATCTCTTCGATGCGGGTGATGAAGCCGTTGTAGGACGGGGCAGCTTGTCCTGGCGGGGTTCCCTGCGCATAGGCTTGCAGGCGATCACGGAAACTCTGCAGATCGTCATTCGATGCGAAGAGGATCAGGGTTTTGTCTTCATCGCTGGCGAGAAGTGTCAGCCCAAGCCGCTCCCAGTCTTCCTCCATCGTCATTCCGGTCATGCGGACGCGCAAAATGAGCGACGGGTCGATGAACTCCGGGCGGCGACGGCGTTGCTGCTCTGCGATCGCGGTGTCGAGCTCAGCGCGAAGCTTCCGGCTATGTCCGCCGACGTCTCGTTGAGGGGCAGCACCCCCTCCCCCATGCTTCCGCCGTTCGAGACGCTCGGGAAGCCGCAGGAGCTGGAGGTGGTCGTAGCGCGGCACGCCGGATTAGTCTTCCAAATGCTGCAGGCGTGCGGTGCCGGATCGCCGCCGGATCTCATCGGCGACAGCGTGACGGAAGTCCAGTTCACGGACTTCTTTGCGGCGCTCGATCACTGCGGCCTTGATCGCTTGCACACAAATGCGTTCAATCTCGGCGAAAGAATAGCCTTCCAGCGATCCGACGTGGGACGTCGGATCGAAAGCTGTTTTGATATTCTTGAATTTCAGCGCCAAGAAATGCTCGGTCATCTCCCGGTCAGGCTTTTCGAACCAGATGACCTCGTCGAAGCGACGCCAGACCGCAGGGTCGAGAGACTGGTCGAGATTGGTCGCCGCGACCAAAAAGCCCTTCGGCTTGATCCGGTCGATGAAGATCAAAAGGCTGTTGACCACGCGCCGCAGCTCGTTGTGCTCGCTCGTATCGTCACGCGAGCGCGCCAGGGCATCGAATTCGTCGAGAAAAAGGACGCAGGGCTGCTTGCGCGCGAACTCGAAAATCTTGCGAACGTTGGTCGCGGTTTCGCCGAGATAAGACGAGATCAGGCGGTCGATCTTGACCACGAACAACGGAAGCCCGAGCTCACCTGCGAAGATCTGGGTACAAAGAGTCTTTCCGCAGCCCGGAGGTCCACAGAACAGGAGCTTCGATCGCACCGGCAGTCCGCTGCGGCGGATGTCATCGGCGCGGCGAAATTCCTGGATCAGTCCGGAAAAAATCCGGATGTTGGCCTTGCTGAGAACGATGTCGCTCTTGGTATGCTCCGGCTCGACGCGCTCGACAAAATCGTTGGCCGCATCCGGGAACGGAATGAGTGGCGCCAGCGCCCGCGGGGGTGGCGCGCGATTCGAGGCATGGTCGAGGGTCTGGCGGAGCGACCGCGCCAGAACGCGGTTGTTCTTCTGCTCCTCCTCCAGAATGATCTGTTCGGCGATCGCCCGGAACTCGTCGTCCCGGCCGTAACTCGCCAACAGCTTTTTCATCAACTCGCCGCGAGCCATTAGCGGTCCACTCATCTATTCTGGCGACAAACATAGTTTGGATCGTCGGTGCCCACCATGCCTTTCAGCCGTTAAAGTCACGTCAACCACAGCCAGGTGCAGGCACCAACGGCGGCGGTTCGGCCGGGTGGCCCTAGCGAGCCCCGACGATCCGAGCCCTGACGCGGCAAGTACAGATGCTTATACAGTGAGTCCGCGCCAATTGCGAACAAAACAGGAATGAACGATCGTCAGCTCGGGCCGTCGGGGATTGGAATTCGTGTGCCCGCCTCCCCTTGATTGGGCGCGGAGCTGGATTGGGCTGGGTGAAGGCTGCCATAGACCTCGTTCAGTTTTCGCGACACGATCACTAATTGCTTCGCGAGGTCCGGAGCTTGGCGCGGCTGGCTAAAGCCAGTGAACCATTGCCTCGTACCGGCGAACAGCTTTGCCGCGTACCTGACGCAGTGAAGATCGTCATGCGCGGGCCCGAAGACAAGGCGGCGGATAGGCGGCCTTGGTACACGTCCAGCCAACGCCAAATGACGGCCGAAGCGCAGCGGAAGCGGAAAGGATGGCACCCGCTTTCGGGGCAGTGATAGCGACGCCGGAACGGCGGGCCACGACAGCGAGTGCAGTTGCGAGACCGGTTAACAAGGCACCCGCGCGACGGGCAGTGATAGCGATCGCCGCGAAACGACGAGCCCTTCGCGCGAGTGCCTCCTGCGAGCAACACTTAAATGAGCGCGAGGATTGAATCCGAAAGGCCGAGACTCTCCGGGCTCGGTTCACGAAAGCCGGTTCGGTTCGCCGGATGAGCGCAGACCAGAACGTAGTCTACTCCGGACTCGCCGCGTAGCAAGGATCGACAAACATCCGGTGATGCTTGCCCTTAATCTCATCGAGAGAATAGCCGCCTCGACCGGGAATTCGCTGGGTCTCGCTTTAATACGACAAGACCGACGCGAGAAATGTCCGCTAAGCTGCCTGAGCCGACACGGTCTCCAATGAAACAAACAGGACACCGCGTTCTTTTTCGCCTGCCTGATAGGTTAACTCATCTCCTGGCGAGCCCTGCGACAGCGCCTGTCCAAGTGGCGAGGACAACATCAGATAGCCATTGATCGGATCATCCGCGATATCGCTTATTGTGAGAAATTCCGGGCGCGACGGTTCCACGTCGAGATACCGGATGACGACGCGGTCGCCCGGAGCTAATCGGTACTCCGGTTCGGCGTCATTCGATGTGGGACCGAGTTCATCTCGCAAGGCTGCTACCGAGATCGTCCCGTCTACCTGCGTCGCTGCAAAATCGCCTGACCTTTCTGCAGCAGGCGAAATGACGCGATGCTCGGAATAGCTTCGATTGACCGGTTCGAGTCCGATCGGCCTAATCTGCATACGATCGAGCGTCTGAATTAGATCGTCCATAACGCCTTGCTGATCGATCTGGAAATTGGAACCGAAGCAGCGCCAAAAGCTCCAACCTACGCGCTCCAGGATGCGCTGCCGGCGCATGTCGTCCGCCCAACGCTCCGGGCCGTGATACCTGTCGCCGTCGCATTCGACGGCAAGGCGCCTTCCCCCTTCTCCCTCGACTACCATATCGATGGAAAACCCCACAGAACCCACTTGCGGAATAACGCGGTATCCCCGTTCGACAAGTGCCATAAACACAGTCCGCTCGAATTCAGACTGGCAGAGATCAATGAGGTCCAAGCTAGGATTAACGACGTTTGGCATCGGCTCGCGGAAGTGTCCGATCACCTTTGATTTCAGATCTTTTGGATTTAGCTCTTCCTCTTTCACGGACCGCACAAGCACCATCCGATCCCGTGCCCGCGACAATGCTACATTGAATCGCTGTTGATACTGAATGGATGTCTGCGACTGTTTGCGGGCACGATCGGCAATCATTGAAATGAAGACGATGTCGCGCTCGTCTCCCTGGAGGGATGCACTGTCGCCGCACACAACGCGATGACGCATCATGGCGGTTTCGCCGATGCGCTCCATCAAAAGTTTCTGAACATGCAGAGCCTGATCGGCACCGACAAGGGATATCACTCCGATTGACCGCGCCGGACCTTCGACCCTCGACGCTTGCTCGACGATCGTGGCAATCTCCTCGACAATGACCTCTGCCTCGCGCGGGTTAACCTTGGACTTTCCTCGACGCTGCCCATCCTCAACGTAGATATCGACCAACGGCGGGTCCAACCGCTCGCTCGGCTTTGGAATACGAAGCGGCACCAAGTCTTGATTATAAAACTGCATCGAAAAACGTATGATGGGCTCCACGCATCGAAAATGCTCCTTAAGCATCACGAACTTCGCCGGAAACATCACGCGTGCAAGATCATAAATCGAAGCCCCTGGTTCAACTTCTGCGCGGAAAGGAAATTCGCTAAGGAAGTTCTGTCGCAGACGCGCGATGTTCGCGATCGACAGGAAAGCCGAGCTGGGACTGATCTGGCGGTCGTCACCGACAACGAGCACCTTTTTGCCACGTAAGAGCGCTGGCAATTCGCGCGCATCGGACTGCGACGCTTCATCCAGGATCACGAGATCAAAACTGGCGAGCGTGGCGGGCAGCTGCTCGGAGACGCGCCAGGTAGGCATAATCCAGCAAGGTACCGCCTCGTAGCAATTTTCCATCGCCAGACGTGCGTTCTGACGATGCAGTACGGCCCTTTGCCCGGTCCCGGCCCCCAAACGCCGGATAATGTTGGCAAAACCTTGAAGGGCGGATTTGGCGGATCCCTTCATTGTAGCGGCAAGATTGAAGAAGGTTCTTTCCTTCACGAGCGTCGCGAACCCGTCGCGAAGAGCCTTTTCTATTTCCAACCGCTCCTGGTGCAACTGGGCCAGATGACTGCTGGCCCCGATCTTTTCGAGGTAGGTCAGCCGTGCCGCCCACTCCCATGCTTCCCGCCAGTCGCTGGGGGCCGCTGGATCTGTCGCTTCGCTGGCAGGCTCGCTTCTTAGGCGTTCAGCCCATGCTGGCACTCCCGCTTTCGAAAGCTCGCCACAGGTGTAAGTTATGCGATCGAAGAAAGGCGCCAACGCGCGAACATGTCCCAACTTGGAGAGGATACCTTGCCATACGCGGGTCAGTCGCTCGATATCCGCGTTCGGCTTTCCAACCAGTTCGGTCAAGATTTGCCGTGCGAAGCCCGCAAGATCGGTATTGCTGCCGTCGAATTGTGCGACGGCTTCTGCCACGTTTTTCGCGACAGCCGCCAGCCTTACCGACGATACGTGACGTGATAATGCTTGAGAGAAGGCAGCAGTTGCGGCGGGATGCCGCAAAATCGCGCTGGCCTCGTCGCGATTTCCGAGGGCCGCCGATAATTGCTCCGACATTTCGGCTATTTGGCTTGGTACGCCGGTCAGGCAGGCATGGAGCGTGTCGGAGAGGGCATCGAGTAGGAATACCGATTCCACCGCAAACGAAAGATGGCTTGGCGCTGATAGCTCCACCTTGAGCGTCTCCCAACGCGCCGAAAGGCTTGTCACCGCACCGCAGAACTCAATAAATAGTTGGACGTGCTGCCAATCGTTCGGCGTATTAGGTCGCAGGCCTGCAACTTTCATCGCTTCAATAGCGGGTTGATGGCTCTTAGTGCCGAAGGCCATCAGTCCAAACGGGTTCTTTCCGACCCTGAGGGTTGCCAAAATTTGAGACAACTGCTTTGCAGGCGGCAATTCCTTCGGGAGATGGACCGGCCTTGCAATAAATGGCGCGCGCTGCGCCACTAAATCGCGCGCATCGGCTAAAAATGCATGGGCGAGAGGTTCGAGTCGACCGGCCATTGCCGTCTGCCCGAGGATCGCCTCGGTCAACGCCCATGCCCAGGCTTGGTCCTGGAGAGAGGATATGCTCGATGCGAGGCGTTGCAGCCGCTCGCCAAGTTCGGCAGCCTTGTCGATGCCAAGCGTCGCAATTACGCGCCGGGTTAAAGGTTCGGAAGCAATATTTTCGGCTGTAAGGTCTTGTGCCGCAATCAAATCGAGATGCCAGGCACGCAAGGTATCGGGATCTGGTAAGTTGGCGGGGCTAGGAAATTGTTCTCCCAAGTATTTGAGATCGCCTTTGAGCGTTTTGCGCGCCGTGAAAAGCGCGTCGATCTCGGCCAGGGTCACACCCCCTTCCGAAAACGAGCGCACAGGCCGATCCGAGAACCATGTATAACGCGCCTTGTCCTCAATCACCCGTTTGGCGACCTCAAATGGCAGTTCGGCAGAGCCAGGTATCGGCGAGAGATGTTGGGTCGCAATTTTTGCAAGTCGTACATCGATTTCGGTAAGGTGATTTCTATCCGCAACAATTTTTGCCTCAAGGTCTCGAATAATCTTCACCTGCCGCGAGCGGTTCATGTCGATCGTGTTGACTACCCCGAGCATAAGGCCGATAGCCTTCTCGACCTGCTTCATCCCCTCGCGTTCGGATGTTGTCACACTGATCGCAAGGTCGCGTACACCCTCGGGCAATTGATCTTGGATTACCCGTAGCGCCGTCTCCCCATGCGAAACGACAAGGACACGCCGCCCTGTCGCCAGCATGTGGCTAATGATGTTCGCGATGGTGTGCGTTTTTCCGGTGCCTGGCGGCCCCTGAACCACGAGCCCATCCGACTTCTCCAGGCGGCGAATGATTTCAACTTGCTCGTCGTTGAAAGGCTTGGGAAAGAACAAGTCGCCGTGATCCGGGTCAACCGGCCCCTCGTCCGCATCCAGTTGAACATCGCCAGCCGCGCCCAAGCGGTCTCCCAACGGCTTGAACGTGTCGTCAATACCGTCGGTCGGACCCAAGACCAGCGTCCGAACCGCACCTTCAATCCTAATCGGATTACCGTCCTCCGAAGACACTTCCTTTTTGAGACGTTCGATATCACGCAGTACCGAATTGTTCGACCGGCGGCGCGCGTACAGCACGTATCGGTCGCTCACTGTCAGATATTCTCCCTCGGGCTCCGGAACCGGCTCAGATGCCGGCAGCGGACGGTGATCGGGAAGAAACCGGCCTTCGGGGTCAAGCTGGCCTCCGCATATCTTTAGAATGGGCTCAAAGGTTTCCGCGCGGAACGGCGAGATACCTTCACTATCTGGTCCTTCTAACGAGCGAAGGCAGCGCCGCGCCGCATCTTCCGCCAGCACAAATCGCGCACCGGCGAGCTTTTCGAACGGCCGGAGTTCGACACGCGTCACGCCGCTGCGTGGGCGAACGGTGATGTCGGCATTGCCGGTCTCGGCGATTTCAATTTCAACTCCGCATTCAATCATCGGAAGGTCGATAAGCTCGGCAAGGTGTTTCCACCGCGCGAGGCCAATCCCCCACACCAACTCGATCGATTCACTGCCGCCAGACTGGAGCAATCGCTGTGCGATCTCGAAGAGCCGCTGATAAACGGCGATGGATCGCCTTCGCGGCTTCTCTACCTCGGACCAAAGCGACCAGGGGCCGGCACAATATTGTTCAAGAGCGTCGCGAAGCGCGGGCCGATCCTCCAGGCGCAACATAACATCGTAGAATTTCTGGTTGGGAGTGTCAGATTTCTCCGTTTTTAGTGATGGAACGCAATCTTCGGGGCGTGCTTCGCCGATCGCTATTAGCCGCTGCTGTTCAGCCTCAGGCACGCGGACATGGAGTGGATCATGTATAACCGGAACGCGAAGCGGATCGTTAGAAACCTCGATCCACTCCTTGCCGTCGCCGTCGAACGCCGGCGGCGTCGTGCGTTGCAGGCGTTGAACCCGCAACCAGATCGGGCCATCGGCGTCACTGGAATCGCACTGAATTGCAGGAAGTCCTGCGATTTCGTGCTGGTGAAGGGCGAACTGGGATCCATCGGCGAGTTTGTGCTGCGACAGTCGCGTTGCAACACGCTCATCCAGCTTGACGAGCGCCTCGACGTAATCAAGCAGGCCCGTCAACCGCCGTGCGGCCAGTTCGTCTTCTACATTTACTTGGGCGGGCACGTCGAGCGAGACCCCTAAAAGTTAACGACAACGTCAAGGCGAATGGTTGCGGATTTTGGGGACCTCTTCAACTGGTATAATCGTAGCACCGCAACTCTCGCGAGGTGATCTTGTCCGTTAACCATCCACTTTCCGCGTATCTCCCACAAACACTCGACGCCATTCAGTTAGCAGCCGGCACAGCCCAACCTCACGCCGCCTCCCGAATTTCCAACGGGGCAGCACCAAGCCGGGTGAAAAGCCGCTTTCGGCAGGTCAGAACGATAATCTGCACTTTGTCGCCAGCACGCATCAGGACATCGAACATGCTTTCAATGCGGTCGTCGTCTGAGAACGCGAGCGCGTCATCGAGGATGACCGTGGCCGGCCGGCCCTGCCCAAGCAGCAGCTCGGCGAACGCCAACCGCGTGAGGACGGCAAGCTGCTCCTTCGTACCGCCGCTCAGTACATCGAAATCCTCGCGTTGTCCGGCACGTTGAATCGCAGCGATACGCAAATCCTCGTCGAGAACAATATTGGCTCCTGGCAGGAGCATTTTCAGATAAGGCTCTACACGGCTGATAACCGGCGTGAGATAGCGGGTCTTTGCCTCACCTTCGGCTGCTTCTAATGTCTCCGAAAGGAGTTTTAGGACAGCCGCCTCCTTCTCAAATTCGGCTATGGCGTTCGTGAGGCGATCACGTTCAGCCTCGGCGGCAAGAAGCATTTCTTCGACGCCAGCGCCTTCGTTAGCCTCGATCAGCGCGGTAAGGCGTGTCACCTCAATCCCGAGATTTGCGACCGACCGCTGGTGGTTGGCGGCGGCGCCTTCGAGCCGCTTAATTCGGGCGTCGATAGCCTCCACTGTTTCGCCTTGACCGCGCAGCTTTTCTGCCAACTGCTCATCCCTCGCAACGGCATCACGTTCAAGGCTCTCCGCGCTTGCGGTGAGCTGCTCGTCACTGGCGCCGGCGCGTCCAGCTGCTAGGTCCGCCTTCTTGGTCTCGATCGTGCCGTTCAACCCGGCAAGGCGTTCGCGCGCGCTCAGGAGTTTTTTGTCGGCCTGGGCGAGAGCGTCCTGAGGCCCTGCCAATTCAGCCTCAGCTGTCTCGATCTCGGCAGCAAACCGCGCGCCTTCTGCATGATTATTGGCAATGTCGCTTGTCAAATCGTCTTCGCCGGGAATTTCCGCAAGTCCGCACTTCTCCATCTCAACTCTGAGTCGGCCGCGCAATTCTCCCAAATGGCCCTTGAGAGCTTCCAGCCCGGCCGCCAGCTTCTTGGTCCGATTTCCGGGAGCAAGATTTGCCAGCTCCTTGCCGACGTCTGCCGAACGCCGCAGATATTCCTTGCGCTGGGCCGCCGCCGTGCGCGCGGCGGCCAGATCCATGACGCCTGCAGTCTCCAAAGCGGCTTTCACTTCCTCATGGGCCGCGTCCCGGCGTGCGACCAAGGCGGCGCGATCTTTGATTTGAGGCTCTACCGTGATCGCGCCCACGTCTTGAATGGTGATTACTGTCTTGCCAAGGATTGGGAGCGATGTTGCGAATGCATCGAGCGCTTTGCCGTCTAAGGCAACGCTCGGCAGCGCGCTTTCCTCCAGGGCAAATGAAACGGTGGTCGCAACTGCGTTTGCGGCTGCATCCGCGGCCGATAGCTCCGTAACGGCCTCCTCGATCCTCGTTACGGCGGCATCGGTCGTCGCAATGGCGCCGATCAATTCCGAAAGCTTTCCCGCCTCGCACTCAAGCGAAGCAGCCTTATCGAGGGTCAGCTGGTGCTGGATGATTTCCCCATTCAGCGAGACAATGGCACGGATACGCTCAAGATTCCGCGCTCGTTCGGCGTTCCGGCTTGTTTTACTGCGAAGATCGGAGAGCTTGGCTTCGCCGGTATCGACGGAGGCCTGGGCGTCGGCCTTCGCGGCAACTGCGCCGGCGCTTGCCGTACTCAGATCGCTGAGTTGCAATTCGAGCGATTCTAGTTCTGCAACGGCTTTGGCGCGATCATCAACCGATTTCCGGGCTTGTGTTGCGCGTTCGCACGCGAGCTTGGCCGCGTCCGTCGCACTTCGAAGTTCGGCAGCGTGCGTCGCGGCAACCGTGCGCTTGGTCCGTTCTGCCTCGACCTCCCTGCGGTGCGCCGCGTCGTCCCAGCTATCCGTTTCCTGCTTAAGCTCGCGCTTATTTCGCGCAAGATCTTCCATCAACTGAAACACGGACTGCCGCTTCGCTTCAAGGTCGGTCGTCTCCTGCTTGCTCTCGGCAAGCCGATCCATTGCGTCCTTGAACTTCCCGCGCGGTCCTTTCGAACTCCGTAGCGTTTCAAGGGCGTCTTTGATGGCTTTCGGAATTTTCTGGCCTCGCGTTCCGCCTGTCACAAGGCCGACCTGCGCCTCCAGGCAGCCTTGCATGGTGCGCTGGCCATGCTCGTCAAGTGCCGCATCGCCGAAGGATTGCCCCTGCTGAACCCAAAGCGTTCCCCAGATACCAGGCTCGCCGCCGCTGCGACTGCCGGCAAAGCCGAGAAGGCGCTGCAATTCCGCCTCTGCTGCGTCGTCCTCGAATAGCCGGCCATCCGAACAGGTCAAGGTTGACTTGCCAGCTTGTCCCGCGAAGCGCTTGTGAATGGTCCAGCTCTTGCCGTCGATGTCGAAGGCGAGCTTCACTTCGGGCACGGTGCCGTTGACGAAGTGGCGAAACGCCTTGACGTGCGCAGCCGTCGACTTGGCCTTTTCGAAGATGGCGCCGTTGATAGCTTTCAGCAGGGTCGATTTGCCCAACTCGTTTCGCCCCACCAAGACATTGACGTTGTCACCAATGTTGTCGACGCGGAAGGTTCCGACAAATTTGCAGAAGTTGGTAAGCTCAATCGATCGGATCTTCATGACCGTGTCCCCTGACGAAGGTGCTCGATGTAAAGACGCTTGAGAGCAAGGGCGGCAAGCGACGCCTGGCCTTGATCCGACAAGACCGCCGCCATGGCCTTGAGGCGGTCTGCTGCCACACGTACAAAGCCGGCGTGATCGATCTCATCGAGATCCTGGTCGGTCGGATTGAGAACAAGGCCGGCTTCATCAAAGCGCAGGCCGCGAAGCGCAGCCCCGACGCTCTGTAGGATTTGTTCATCAAATTTCTTACGGCCGGCGAGAGACACCGCGCCCGTAACACGGAGATCGACGACAATTTTGCTGAGGTCTGAATCGAGCGCACGAAGGTCGCCTTCGAGCAAATCCACTTGTGCATCTTCGGTCAGCACCTTCTCGATCCTGTGCCATTGGTAACGGCCTGTCGGGATCGGCGCGACCACCGGCAATGCATTTGAACCGTTGACTTCGACAAGAAGCGCCGAACCGCCGTTGCAGTGCGAGGATACGGGATTTGGCGGAAGCTTGAACTGGTCGGCCTCGGGCGTGCCGCTATACCAGCAACGGTCGTTCACCCGCATCTGCCGATGCCAGTCACCCATCGCAAGGTAGGAGAGGCCCGCGCTGTCCGCGCGGCTTGGCGCCACGTAATTGCTGGCTTCATCCTCTGATCCAAAGCCTTGAATGGAGCCGTGCGCCATGCCGATACGGATCGCGCCTTCCGGCGTGGCCTCCTTATCCATATAGGCCGTGAGATCGTCCGCGCTCGATGTGAAACGAAGGGGCGCAGGCAACACAAAGACAGGAGCGTCACCTTCGTCCACGATCCGGACCGCACCCGCCTGCGTATGCACGGTCACATTCGAGGGGAGCTGCATGCGGACAATCCGATCCCATAGTCCGTTTTCACGGAAGTGATCGTGGTTTCCCGGCATGAGATGCCATTGAACGCTTTTGAACGCGCGCATGTTCTCAATGGCCCGCGCCAGGGTCTGTTGAGACATCTGTTGTTTTTCGTAAACGTCGCCGGAAATGAGGACCGTCGTCGCGCCGGATTTAACCGCAGCCTCCCCGAGGGTCCGAACGACGGCCTGACGCGCATCCTGCAGGGCGCTCGCAACCTCCGGCTCGAAATAGCCAAAAACCTTGCCGATCTGGAGATCGGATGAATGGATGAATTTCATAGTGGACGCCCTTCCCCTTAATTCCAAAGTAGAGAGCAATGCGCTCCTCGCCTAGCGGGAAGCCCAGTTATGCCCATTTCGTTTTGGTGTTCTGCGAACCGGCTCTTCTCAGTGAAAGGGTGAACGCCCGCCGAAGCGGGCATCCAGGCTTAGGCGTATTGGCTGAGCACCCAGGTGACGGCTTTGCCGTCGTAGGGTGGCATCCGGTTGCCCTTCGCGATGGGTGCGGTCGTGCTCGGCGAGCCGTCGACCTTCCAAACACCGCTCTCCGGGCATACTTCTCCGGTGCGGGCCTTCGTGCCAATCGGGGCACGTTTTGCTGTAGCAGTACTCATGTCTTACATTCCTCATAGGTTGGCAGGTCGTCCCGGCTAGGCACGCCTTGACAGGCCCGGCGACCACTAAATCCGCCGCAAGGCATGGTCCTGCGCCTGCCTTCAAAGGGTCAATCGATGGGAAGAAGGCTGACCGGTAAGTCCGTCGGGGCTACAAGGAAAAGTTTTTTTCGAGTACGCCGTCGGGCACGGGGCCACAGATGAAAAAAGCAGGACACCGGGGACAGGTACGCGCGGTTTCCTTCCGTGGAAGCAGCCCGGCGCGGATTTCAGCGATAAACTCCTCGGCGGTCGCACGCCGATTGTTTAAGACCCGGTCCGTCATGGTTACGGCGCCAATCGTGCCGTCACCGAGATGGACGAACTCAACGGTACATCCCGGAAACGCCTCGTACGCTGCGAGCGTAAAGACGCCCGCCGAAATGTTCTCAAAATCCTTGGAGCCGGCATGGCCGGTCCGGATCGCCCGAATATGCTTCCGGCCGTTCTGTGCCGTAAGCACCTCGTCGGGACGAACAATGACCTCACTGGCGCCAACGCGAAAGCGCATCTCGGCGGGTATGGCGCGGGCGTAGCCAGTGCGGGAAGATACAAAGAAATCAATCAATTGCTTGGCAATTCGGCGATAATCTTCTGAATAGCCATGGTCCGTGAGTCGCAGCGAATCCCATGCCTCAGTAAGGCGAGCATCAAGCTCAGCGGCGGACCGCGTGAGGGTTGGATCCGCAGTCAACCATTCGACGAGCGACCGAACGGCATTGTGCATCTGCATGAACGGGGTTTCGGTTCGCCTTCCACCGATCTCAAGAATATGCGTATAGAAGAAGCGGCGAGGACACCGCTGGAACAGGGCGAGCTGGTGATCCGTGAGTACAATCCCAGCTGGGAAACTGAGGTGAACGGGAGCGGCATCTGCATCTGGGGGAACTGCCTGGCGCGGGTGAACGTGCCCGCTGACGATTGTCGACCCGAGCCGAGCCAGAAACTCGGAAGGATCGCGCCGCCGCCCGTTCTTAGCCTTGGTCGGCGAATACAGAAGAAGGCGGTCTCTCGCCCGGGACATCGCAACAAAGAATAAGCACTCTTGTTCTTCGACGTGACCCTTCCTCAGAATATCGACGGCGGTGCCCGACAAACCTTCAATCATGCCATCCGGAGGTATGCACCCGCGCATCTGGTTTGGCGAACGTGGAATTGTATCAGCATTCATACCCGGAAGGTGGACAGCGCGAAACTCCAGGCCCTTGCTCCCGTGAATCGTCATGACACGGAGAGCATCGATGCTTTGTGCAGCCGCCGGCAGCTCCCGGAGATCCCGCTCATCAGCGAGCAAAACAAGTCGGCGTATCCTGTCGAGAAGACGCGAAATCGGAAGCCCGGCTGCCGTCGGCTGTGCCCGGACAAAATTCATGAATTGCCAGATCGCTACACCCCGCGCACGGACCGCGACATCGTCAGAATTCGCAATAGCAGCCGCAAACCGCGTGCGATCGAGGAGAATCGTCGATACCACCTGCCAAGGGGGCGACGCACGGCCGAACCCGTTCAGAACATCTCGCAGCCGCGTCAACGCAGGCGTCGCATCTGCGGAGACGCTGCTCAACGGTGCACCTTCCCTCAGCCAAGCGAGCGGCTCACCCTCATATTCCCTTAAGTGGGCGATAACCGCTGCGGTAGCCGCCAACGAAAGCCGGAATTCCGGTATTGTTCCCACGCGCGCAAGGCCCATCGCCCGTCGGTCGATCAGCAACGAAAGTAGAGAGAGCAGCTGTTGGATTTCGTCTCGCTCAAAGAGACTGCCAAGAAACAGCAACGGGATTCCCATGCTCTCCAGCTCGGCCGCCATTCGTCCAAGGCGCTCATTTCCTGAACAGAGCAGGGCTTGGTCTCGATAGGAAATCCCTGCAGCCCGCTGAGTTTCGATGGCTTCGGCAATGGCCGCGACTTCGTCCGGAGCCATGTCGACGGCGGAGTACTTCGGTTTCACACCGGACGGACCGCGTTCCGCCTTCAATTTCACGTCTGCGTCCGCCGCCGCCTTCATGCCATGTTCCGCAAACGTGACAAACGCGCTCACGATCTCTTCGGTCGACCGGTAGTTCACTTTGAGGCGGCCGGTTTGACCACCTGGGAAATCCTTAGTGGCAAACCGCGCAATATTGACAGATGACGCGCCCCGGAAGCGATAAATGGACTGCTTGGCATCGCCGACGACCCAGAGGTTTGTCCCGTCCCCGCACAGAGCTTTAAGAAGGCGGACACTGGCCCGATTCACGTCTTGGAATTCATCAACCAGAACATAGCGATGGCGAGCGCGGAGTTGCGCACGCACCTCCTCATCCGTTTCAATCAGTCCTACCGGCAGCGCGACGAGATCGCCGAAATCAAGGCACTGACGGTCAATTTTCAACGCTTCGTATGCTGCATAAACCTTGGCGACCTCCTGACATTTTTCAGCCGCCTCTCTTGTCTGGCCCGGCGCTGCAGTTTTCCACATGGCATCGGCAAGCTCAGCGTAACGCTCCGGTGATGTTACCTCATCTTTCGCACGCGAAATCGCAGCGAGGATGTCGCTTAGCGCAAGCGACGGGTCCCATACATCGCGATAGTGTTTCAGATCCAAGCGCGGAAACTGATCGGCCAGCTCGTCGATGGCTTCCGTGCGATCCATCAGCCTAGGATTCGCGTGAAGCTTAAGGCGCTCGTGAAAACGACGGATAATGTCTAGGCCGAATGAGTGAAATGTACCGATCCACATTGCGGCGGCGGCTGCAGGGATTCGGGCCGCCAAACGATCTGAGAGTTCACCGGCCGCTTTGTTGGAGAAGGTCAGCACAAGGATCTGGTCTGCAGGAATCTTCTTGTGCTTGAGTAGCCATTCCACCCGACCTACTAGGGTTTGCGTCTTTCCCGTACCAGGACCGGCCTCAAGCAAGTAAGGTGAACCCCAATGTTCGGCCGCAAAACGTTGCTCGGGGTTTAGCGACTTCTCCGCATGGACGTCCGTATCTAAGCGAACGGGAGGAAGTAGAAGGGCATCTAGTAACTGCTGTGCCACAACATCGAAGGGCGCACCGAGCCGCTGCGCAATGGCCGTTGCCGTCAACTTTTCGTCGAGATGAAGTTTGCGCACAACGGATCGGGGCAAGAGCAGCTCTCGCCCGAACAGGTCCATTTGGACCTCGCGGCGTTCGCGGCGGCCATAGTCAATAACCCGATCGACACCAATGGGCGCCGCCTCCGCCGGGCGCATCGGGCTCACCTCATAAGAGAGCGTGCTCTCTCCAGCCCCGCCGAATTCAACGTGCCCGATCTCATGCGCGACAAGAAACGCATTCATAAAATCATTGCCGGCATCTTCGTGCAGAATGGTCAGTCCGCCAGGGTCGTATGAAGCACGCGCGCCGCGCAAGCGCGCATCCCCCGTCGGAAGCTTCTCGACGGCAATCGACCGGCGAAGAGCTTCGGCACAGGCGAAGGCGTAAGGCTGCCAGGGATTGGCTCCCTTTTGCGCGGCCGCAAGATGCAGCCGTTCGGCTGTCTGGCGTGTGATTTCGATCGTGTCCATCTAGGTAGACGACATGAAAATATCGTCTTTCTCCTCGGAGGTGACACCTGAGTTAATGAGGAGTCGCTCGAATTCGATCTTGGCGGGAGCTTCGGGCTTCCCGTCCGACTTATAACTCGCCCCAGGAGCCACGGTCGTGGGTTGATCGAGATATTCAAGAAGGACTTCGGTCGTTGAACGGGTCGCTATGGCTAGCCGCTTTAGGAAGGGTTTGGGAATTGATGTCGCAATGACGATCCGGTCCCTTAGTGCAATCAGGATAGAACGGCGAATACGAAGCTCGGTCGCTAAGGCAACAAAGGAAGGCCCCTGAAACAGTGTAAAGGGATTCTCGACTAAGCGGGGACGTTCGGCGCGGGGCGGCGTGGCAGTAAATGCATCCCATGCCTTTTGTGCTGCAGATTCATCACCTGCGGTATGAACGATCGCTTCGGAAGAGAGCCTAAGCTCGCTCAAGAGATCAACCAAATCGGTCGCGTATTGCGGATAACGCGAAAGATAGCGCTCAAGAGTTGCTTTATCGTGAGAAGGCTCGACGGCAAACGCCAACAACACATGCTCAAGAAGGGAGTCTGTATCTGCTGTGCTCATGCGTCTTCCTCCATTTCGAGAGCCTTCCGAATCGCTGCATACGCTCGGTCGCGGCGGTTCCGGGCAGTCTTTTCCGTGCAACCGAGGAATCGGACGATCGTAGGAATGTTGGGTTCCTGAGAATCTATCTGGATTCCGCGTAGCAATAGCTCGATCACGCGGCGCTGATTGTCCGGTAATGATTCAATCGCGGCGTAAAGCCGTGACCGGTAAACAGGATCGTCAAGTTTTGACTCGGATACTGGATTCTGGGCTGCCGCTGCTTTCTCCACCTCAGCATTGAGTTCACTGGTTTCATCGTCATAGCCAATGGATTCCGAGCGCTTTTCTTCTCTCAAGGCCTTTTTTCGACCGTCCAGACGAAGGGTAGCCAAAGCGGCATCAAAGTTTACTTCGTAATAATCGAGCCGCTCATCATACCCGGCCCGGTCCTGGACAAGCATCGCCTGAAATCGATCGACCACATACTCTTTGATCGCTATGTTCCGCTGCGAAACCAATGACTTACCCTCACCGCCCCCCTTTATGGCCGGGTTCGGTAATCGAGTGAGGACTCGTCGCCTTAGTGTGCGGAATATCATTGCAAAGAAATGGTCGGAGTTGTCGGAGCGACACCCGCGGATCAAATGAAGTAGGCACTCCGACGGAATATAACCGGGATCAGATGGGTCGGCGATCTTACAGCGATCTGCTTGATCCGAACGCGACACCTTCATGAGATCATCAATCGCGTTCTCAACCAGCAGCCTGCGCTGATACAAGACCCCGTCTTTCAACTTGCGAAGTGGGACGGCCATGTGGGTCCAAACGACGTGATTGGGAAAGGATCAGTCGGTACTAGTCATTGCTTCCTTGCTACCGGAAGCTGTAGCTCAATTGGGGCAAGCCGTCGAGACAGAGCTCGTGCGGAAGGCTAACATCTCTTATATACATTGGCTTAGCGGCGGTTGTTCGCCGGAATTCCGCGCCTTCACCCCTCAACGTATCGATATGCGAATCCGGCGTGTACATGTCGCGCGGCTGGATGATGAGATGCTTGGCCTAGCGCTGTCAAAGCCGCTGTCGCCATGCTTGGCTTCGCCCCTTCATAGTCACACGCTGCATTCCGTGTTCGGAACGGCCCTTCGACCGATTGAGAACCTACGAACGGAACGTGCAGATCGGCGACGTTGACAGCGACGCATCCACGTGGTGGCCTCTGGTCCGCTCACACCTCGAAAGCAGATATAGCGGCGGCCTGCCCACGGTGATCGTGTTGCTTTTTCAGCGGTAGTCGTCCCGCCGCTTGGCGACAAGCTTGTAGATAGATTCCACGAAAGCAGTATAGCATCCGCCCGGCTGTCAACCGGCAGCGAGGGGAAAACGATTGGACATCAAGCCACTCATCGCGGCTTCATTCTCGCCTGAAGAAGCTGAGGCATATGCCGCGTATTCGCTGAGTGATGCTGATCGTGCTGCGCTCGCCGCGACCGGCGCCGATCTGCTGAAGCATTTCCCGCCGATCCCCGCCGCATGCCTGCCCATGAGCTCCCTCCATTCCGTTTTGCTGGAGAAGCACGTGAAGCAGAAAGCGTATGTCGTGGTCGGATCGGTATACGCCGACCGTGTCCGCGTTTTCGGAGAAGATGGCGAGCTTGATGGCAAGCGCTTCAGCCAATCAGACCCATCGTGGGACGGACACGGCTGGATCGTGCTCGGCGATCAGCTGGCCGATGCCTCCCTCTTCCGCACGGCACGGTCAGGCAAGGGACACCCGGCGCTCGCAGCGTTGGTCAAGCGGGAAGTCTCGCCGCAGGCCGCGATGATGATTTGCGATGCGTCCGACACTGAGAAGAGCGGCCTCCGGTATGAGGCGCGCTACGTCCTCACACAGGATCAGGTCGATGACCTGGCGCGGGGTGCCGGAAGGCTGATGGGCGCTCTTTGATCGAAGCGCGCAACGCGCCGCCGACGGGGACAACTGTCCATTCGGCTTCGTGAAATGAGCCAAGCGTTTTTCCAGTTGATGCCCGTGAACTTGTAGCCGGTCATGAACGCGATCCGCTGCATGATGCGCTCCACATCACCCTTCGTCTCTCGACGGCGAGCGAGGAATGACTGAAGTCGGATTACCGGATGCTAGTCGCGGACCGACGGAATGGTCTGCCGATAGGAGTTTGGAGCCACATGGAAACAGTATAGCATCCGGGTCGATGTCAACGCGGAGTGTGGGGACAATGGATTTCATTTATTTCAGAACCGACGATGCCGTTGCAGCGCAACGAGCGGCGGAATTTCTGCCCGAGGCCGGCAATACCCAATAGACAACAAGTGGAGCGTACGGGTCGATAATCCGCATACGACGGGGATGCAGAAGCACAGCCACATCCAACTTAAAGGGCACGAGATCGCAGTCGTTAATCAAGACGGTACGCCCAGCCACGGTTCCGACCTATCAAAGGTCCCAAGCTGGGTGGTGGACAGGGCAAAGGGGGCAATCACCGAAAGCTTCGTGGTCGTCGAGCGAGTGCCCGCAGCGGTCATTGCCGAGGCTCTACGACATGAACTGACGGTGCAGCAGGCAGTTGAGAACTTGTCCAAGACTAGCGAGAAGCAGTAGAAACCTTTTTCTTCGAGCCTTTCGACTTCTCGATGATCTCGTACTTCCGACTATCTCCGGGGAACTGGACGTATTCCTTCTTGCCGTCGTGCCAGCGCAGATATCGGAAGTTCTTGTGTGCGGTAACGTAGATGGCGCGCAACGCTTCCCGCGCAACATCCCTGTCAACACCTTCCTGTGAGAATACGTTGTACAGGATCGTCCAGGCTACGGCGTATTCGTTGTAACACCGGTCATCAGTCGCGCCGAAGATGATGTCCGGCTTGAACCTCACCTTCTCAAACTCGTCGGCTATCTCGTCGACCGCACCCCAGCATGAAGACATAACAAGCGCTTTCGGACTGTACCGGTTGTCTGTGAATATCTGGACGAAGTCGGGCCAGTCAATCAATGTGTCGTCGGTGAGGCTGATCCCCTCTTCACGCCCATGACAGGAAACGTGCAGCACATTGCACTGCAGCTTGGCGGCGCGAGCTACCGCTTTCTTGAAATGCTTCTCGTCGACCGCATAGACGAGCCGGGCGTTGATGCTGAGCAGCTTGGTCAGGTTATAGATGAGCGGGCCATCCAGCTCCTCGGAATAGAAATCCTGCGGCCCGCTCGATTCGACAATGAGTACCTTCGCTTTCTCAATCAATGTTCGTTCCCTGTCCGGCCAGCGCGACCGCCGGCTCTCATACGTAGTTTTCTGTATGCACCGCCCCCTGTCGCCGCTCGATGTCCGAGCAATTCCGGCACTCTGCGTTCACTTGCTGGTGCCGCTCGTCAGAGCCGTAGATGACCTCGGTAAGCTGGGGTCGGTAATGCCGGGGCTGGCGACGAACGATGTTAATAATCACTTCGCGTAATTTAGTCATGTAAGCCTCCGTTATGGGGGCTTCCTAGGTATCGGCACAAAAATAGAAAAGATAGTTCACTTCTCGGATTTATTTTCTGTTCGTTGCTTGGCTCCGGCCAGCTCCAGATCACCCAGCCTGGCGATGAGCATACCGATCACCACGCTCGCTGCGTTCTGCGCATCCTCGGTCTCAAGTTCGTGCTTCCAGTCCGGCACCCAGTAAACGATGCGGCCCAGCAGCTGCTTCGTATCGGTCGGCTCAATGCGGTGAGCGAGCTTGTTTCGGAGCGTATTCCACGCCTCCAGCACGTCCCACATTGACTTGGGCTCGCCGTGCTAGTCGTCCGTAACAACGCCAAAGACCGCCCGGGCTACACAGAGGAGATTGAAAAAGGTGAGATGGCTTTTACGGAGCTGGGCCGGGTCCTGCAGCGCAGCGTCGAGCTTTGCCCGGATCAGCTCTTCCAGCACCAATTGCCCCTTGAGCACGAGCAGTGTCCCGTCCTCCGTGCGGTTCTCGATTTTGTGCAGTGCCGTTCTGATCTGCACGTAGGCGGCCGCGTGGGCCGGTATGTCGTCAACCATAGGGCCTACCTTGCGCTGTTCTTACTGAGCTTCCGGCGCGTGATCGTCACCTCAAGGCGCTCCCGGTCTTTCTGATGAGGCGTCGTAATGCGAGCCAACGCCTGCAAGCCTGGTCAAGCCATAGCGGGCCACTTACATACCGCGGTTGACCTTCTTCGAATCCTCGGTGCAGATCGTCTCCCCGTCCTTGGAAGCGGATAATCTTGTCGAGATGCGGCCTATTCGCCGGATGGTAGAACAGCCGCGCTATCTCGACTTGAAGGAAAGCAACAGCTTCGGTAAAGTTCTGATGGGGCGTGGCCCCGCGGCTGTCATTGTGGTGGGGCTCAACCATGAGCGATGTGGACGACCGGATCGGGCTAGCCCTATCCGGCGGGGGATTCCGGGCAACTTTATTTCACCTTGGCGTAACGAAGCTTCTCTCCGAAGCTGGCCTACTGAAGCAAGTGAAGCTGATAAGTGCGGTCTCCGGGGGCAGCATTTTGGCGGCGCATCTCATCCTCAATTGGGAGAGGTACACCGGTTCAAAAGAAGATTTCGACTCCGCGGCACGCGAAGTCTTGGATTTTGTTAAAACCGATGTTCGCGGGCGGGTACTTCGGCGTTGGCTTCTCGGCTGCTCCACCGTGGTGCCCCGTTTCGTCATTCCGAAGGATGGGCGGTGGTCGCTTGTCAATTTGTTGCAACGTCAATATGCGGGCCTGTTTCGCTCGGCGGTGACAAATCGTGAAGCAACTATTGGCGATCTTCGACGCGCGGGCCGACCCGCAATCAGGTTCAATTGCACAAGTCTTACGACGGGAGACCCATGCTATTTCGATCAAGCCGGTTTCGGCTGGTACAGGAATGGGGTTCTGGTAAAACCGATAGCTGCGTTCGGCTTGCCGGTGGCTTATGCCGTCACCGCGTCTTCGGCATTCCCGCCTTTGTTTCCTCCGGTCGAGATCTCACATTCGACGCTGCCGTGTGATCGAAATGTTTTCGGTGCCGATCAGCGGCTCACAGACGGGGGAGTGTACGATAACTTAGGCATTGAGGGTCTCCTCGCGAAATATGAGAAGGGTACGTCGGGTCCCGAACAAGACATACCGCTCGGCTCCTTCATCATTAGCGATGCCGAGGGCAATTTCGATTCGGATTTTGAGGCGAAATACTCATTTCCTGTGAACCGCAACGTTAGAGCCAGCGATCTTCTTATGAAGCGGGTAAGCGTTTTGCAGCTTGAAGAATTACAAAGGCACTCGGCAGGGAGCGCCGGTCAGGCGGGAATTCGGTTCGTTCGAGTTAAGATAAGGGAGTCAATCAGCGATCTAAATGACAAGACGGTTCTAAAACCTGAGACTCAGGGGGCACTGATCAACGTAAGAACCGATTTGGATCGCTTTACACCAGAAGAGGCCACTGCGCTCATCGCTCATGGATATAGCAAGGCCCGCGAAGCTTTGATTGAGAGGAAGCTGATAAAGCCTGATGCGCCCCAATTTTCTTGGGATCCATTAGCAAATTGGAGTGCGGTGAAGGTTTTGGCTGCAAAAGAGGTCCAACGCTCAGCCGAGAGAAACTGGAGATTGTGGTCGTCAGATGATCCGGTAAGCTGGGCTACTGCGCTGTACGCCGTTTTCGTATGCCTTCTCCTCGCGACTCCTACTCTCCTCTTCGCATTGCAATCCTCGATCTCCGCCCAAAGGGCTGCCGAATCTGCGAAAGTCGCGGTTGCAGCCCAGGCGGCCAAGGAAG
The DNA here is from genome assembly GCF_008123425.1 of Bradyrhizobium rifense. Classification (GTDB taxonomy): domain Bacteria; phylum Pseudomonadota; class Alphaproteobacteria; order Rhizobiales; family Xanthobacteraceae; genus Bradyrhizobium; species Bradyrhizobium rifense. The sequence continues at coordinate 11,293 of NZ_VSSS01000080.1, read as the reverse complement.
CAGCGCAAGCGCAGGCAGCAGAGGCGCAGGCTGAAGCTGCGAAAGCCGGGGTTGCAGCCCGGGCGGTTCGGGATACTGCACAAGTGCAGGTGCTTGGCGCTGCCGTCTTGCAGATTCAATCTTTAATGGGGTCGGCAAGTAGCGGCTGCTCAGGTGGGCCGCACGGGGTGCCACCTGAACCTGGCTGGCCTGGTTTGCAGGCGCACGGAAACAGTGCTGTGAATGCACTGAACGAAGCGAGATTGTCTTTGGCAAAGCGCGACATATCCGGGGCGGCGCAACAGATCAATACTGCTCAGGTTGAGTTAGACGCGTTAGTCAACGGATTGCATAATAGTTGCTCTGGTGGCGCTCATGGAGAGGATCCGAATAGCTATGGTAGTTATCTGGCAGCCAGGACTAGAATACAGGAGGGCCTTAACCAGTTGAAGGGTTCATTGGCAAACTAGCGCAAACGCAGCGCAAGTACCGCACCGGTCTCGCACCAGAAACGACCTGACGAACCGCAACGAACGAGATTAGATCCAGACGAAAACCCCGCAAAATCAACAAAGCTGACCGATACTCTCCCGCTCATAACGGTCTGGTTGCAGGTTCGAGTCCTGCCGCACAGCCCGCGCTGAGTTTTAACTCGTCTCCTTCGCCCTGCGGCTCTAAAGGCGCCATTACTTCGCACGCCTGAACGCCGCGTGATAGCTCGTCACTAGGGGTGCTTCTTTTCCGCTCAACCTGCCAAGGTGTTCTTCTAGTCAACTGCGGCTGCCCAGCTGAAGTCATAATGAGCGCCCAACAACATCATTGCGACAACAGCGCCAAGAACGCAGATGATTTACAACAACGGTTTGGTCGAGAACACTCTATTGAAGAGCGTCATGATACCCGCCTTCTAGCGCTGGTGACCGAGCCGGATTCCAAGCTTGAGCGCCTTTTGGCGGAGTGAGCCTTCGGAGCGCTTTGTGAGCTTCGCAATTTTTGCAACCGGAGTCTTCGCTTTCGAATGAGCGCGCAGTTCTTTCACGTCAGCCTTTGTGTATTCGCGACGCACAGGTTTCTTCTTCGTCGCGGTCTTCTTTACCTTCTTCGCCACTTTTAGCTCCTCAATTCGAGAGCGGGCGTACTAGCACAGCCGCATTGAAGCGCAACTCTCCATCAGTTGGCTCTATATGCCGGTCCGATGTGTGCCTCTCTCAGCAGATGCGGTCGATATTTCCGTGCCGCCGAATTCTGACAGGATCGCGATGATGCGGTGGTGGGCGGACGAGTTCGACCAGCTGAGGGAGCACTGTCGTCATCCAAAAATGAGCGCCTGAGGAAAAGCGCGTTCAAGGTGGGGTTGCTTCCTTAAGTCGCACAACCATTAGTTCGACAGGTTTGTGTCAAGGAGCGCCAGAAGTGAGCGCACCACTACTATTCGCCGACGTCCGATCGTTGTAGTGACGATACGCCCAGCTCCTATCAACTCGTAAAGCTTCGTGCGTCCCAAGCCGGTCACTTCGCACGCATCGTCAATCGTGCAGGTGAGCCGCTGGGCAAATGGCATTGTACTCGGTTCTGCGGCTTTCGGAGCGGTTAGACTGACTTGTGACTGTTGTCCGCCAGTTTTCTCTCCTCGATTGTATCTCACGTGGCCCTCCAATTCGCACAAAGCTCGACAGGACGAGAATTGATTGTGCGACGAGCAACGTCAATGCGAACATCCGAGGGCGCTCGCGTACGACAGCGCATGTCAGCGGCGGTTTGAATATTTCGGGGCACTAAGGGCGACGAGAAAATTTTTCGCGAATGCGCCGGCCACAGTGAGCATCGCGCCGAGGCGAGTCTGCAAATCTCGGCAGTAAATTCTTCAAGCGTTCGCCGCTGTTCACCAGCGTCTTATTCAACCAAATTCAACTGATGCGGCTGAAGGCTACCTAAGTGCCTGAGGTTAATGCATGTTGCTGCCGTTGAATTGCGGGTGTGGGTTGAAGCTTACCGGGAAGGAAGCGAATGAGTGAGGACGTATCAGACGACGCACTGCTATTGCTGGTGGTAAGGGCAGATGAAAGCCTATTCGCTGCGGGAGAAGACATAAGGCAGCGTCAATTCAACGTGCCACGAGTTGTGATGAAACAACTCGGATACGTGGGCTACGGCTTGTTTGGACCCTACACACCGCCGATACTGGTCCGCATCCGGGCGCAATTCGCGCGGCTCTATAATGCTCATGACCTTGCCGTGGGCGGTCATATTGGCGTGTTCATGTTCCGAGATATTTTCGCGCGTGTGGGAATTCCGCAGATCTACGGGCGCACAGCGATAGCGCCCATGGAGCACGTTGAACTGACTGACATTCAAAAGCGAATTTTGGCGAACGAGCCGGACACCTTCAACGCATATCACGACCAATTCGCGGACCTGTTCGACCTTGAATATGGAATTCGTGAGCTTCGAGCGCCCTATGCTCAGATGGAGCTAGTAGAAAGGCTCCTCAACCTGTCTCGCTTGCACCTCCATGCTGCTGCTGCAATTCTCACGGGCGGATACGATTTCAGAGGAGCCGTACAAAGCGGACTGCTCGCCACCGAACTTGCACTAAAGGCTCTGGCCGCTGCCACTGGGTTGGAAGAGGATGATATCAGAGACAAATATGGACACCATATCGACCGCCTCATCAATTACCTAGAGCCAAAGTGGCCCGCGTTCGATGCTGCACGAGCGCGCAGAGTTACGGAGGCGCAGCCGCGCTATGTTCGCAACCGCTATGCCAAGGATCAGCCCAAGCGCGTGGAAGTCGGTCACACGGTCATGGGAGCGCAATACCTGGCCGGGGAGGTAACGCGCCAACTATCCGATAGGGACTTCAGAAAGGGTGCGGGACAACCGTCGCCCCGCAAGTACCCTCAGTAGCCCGATGGACCTTGACGGCACTTAACAGTCAGATTGTGCGCGAACGTAAACACGTTGGTAGCCAGACCTTCAAAGCTACCGCCACTGAGCACGGCCAACAATTCTACGCACGCTCCCGGGCTTCCTTCGTCTGGTTGAGGACGCCCGTGTAGTGCGCCTTCTATAATGTCCTGCGAGCGTTTCTGTTGCGCTTTCGGTGGGTGGGTTTTGGCCCACTCATCTGCGTGACGAAAGCCATTCGCACCAGCCTCAATGATCACGCCAACCGAATGACCGTTGAAGAACGGCCCCACAGCGGTCCATTGCTCTTTCCCTTGGTTATCGTCCCGAAGGCGAAGAAGGATAGCGCTCAGCATCAGCATCAACGAACCTGCGTAAATACCCGCGCCAAAGGCCGCCGCCGCCTGCCGATCCAACACATCGTGGAAGGCCGCGCCAAACGAGCCAGATGGCATCCCGTGCCCGCGCATCATAACTTCATGCGCTCTGTCCCCAACGGCGTTTAGGGCGTCATCCAGCACGGTGCGCTGCGTTAGCGTACTGTACAGGGTAGCAAACAGGTGCCGAAGGTGCGGCTCGCTGTAGCGCCACATCTGCACGAGCCGGAACAACCCATTGTAGGCAATGTCTCCGTGTTGAGGGTCGCCGTCCTTCGTCATAACGATGTCGCCGGTGTCGTCCTGCGACCAATCACCCACCTCCTTCAGGATGGTGAGGTCGTAGGCGTCAACCACATCGTCGTAAGGAGTGATGCGCGCGTCGAAAGGCTGCTGCGTGGTCGCGTCCGTCATTCTGAGGTATCCAAAGAACTCGGTTAACTATAACGGCGTCACCCTAAGGCTGACCCAACTTTGCTATTTCGCGATTTGCAAGCCGAATGACAGCAGTCGTTCTCCTCAGCAACCTATGCCGGCCGATTGACTTTGGATCGATGAAAATGTCTGGAAGACCATTATATCTGAGCAGGTTTCCTTTATAGAAGACATTCAGGGTTCTCACTTCCTGCGCGAGCGCCGGACGCATGGGATGGAGGCCAAAGACCCTTAGAGCCTCTGCTGCAACGCCTTCTAAATCGTGCCCGTATCTCCTAATCGGCTTAGCGAACTTCTTGTAGTCCAGAAGCAGCAGAAGCGCCTTCACAATGACTTCCGTGCCCTGGCTGGTCAGGTGGAGCACTACGTATTCGTCGCCCCCGTGGCGTTGCAGTAAAATGGACGCGCCAAGGAAACTTTGGCCCTTTGCATAGAGGGCGAGCGCCATGCGCCGCCGAGCATAGTCCGTCAAATCGCCGCTGCCGAAGGTGGCTTCCATGAGTACCGTTCTGCCGTGGCCGTTAGATGAAGCCAAGTTTTCCCTTACCCACCGCAGTCGCGACTTTAACAGGATTCTCCAATACTACCCTGATGTACTCGTGAATCTCCTCGCAGACCCGTTCAACGTCCTCTTCGCTGAAGTCGGGTGGAATGCCTCGCACCGCTCGCGGGCTATCGCCAATCCTGACCGTTATGGCGTCACCGATCATCTCAAATTCTAGCACCACGCGAGGCCAGAACTTGCCCTTGCCGCTTGTACGCGGAATCCCCACAGCAACACCCATCTGAATGGGGGCCAACGTCAAGGTACCTTTGTCATGAGTGCTGAATTTTGCACCCCGGTAGTCGCCAGCCTCCTCTCGATACTCGCCTTCAGGCGGCACGCCACGCGCTTCAGAGCCTTCGCCTAGATAGATCGGCAGACGTTGCACGATAGCATCTCCAAGCGCTTCAATGGTGCGGAAGCTCTTGACCGTCATGTCGCTGTAAGCGGACATTGCATCTTGCAAAATCTTCATTCGTCGCGATGTAACGAACGCACCAACGTCCTACCGCAGGCCTTGCCATCCTCTGAATGATCCAGATAGTTCCAGTCGTCGCGCTCCAACAATAGCCGGATGTATTTGGCGACGCTCAACGCCAATCGAGACAGGCGCCAGATATCGCGAATGAGAACCCTTTGGCTTGGATCAAGCCCGGTGGTGGCGTGGGCGAGAACTTTGTTCCGGTAGTGCTTTATCCTCGTTAGAGCGTCCTGCTCTGCCTTTAGGATGGACCATCGCGCCTTCAGCACCCTTATCAACCTTGGTATGTCTCTTGTCGTTCCCGCCCTGTGGCCAACGGCACGCTGCCATTGCGTCTCCTTGTCGATCAAGAATTGCTGGAAGCTGGGAACGCTCACGCCACTCACAAGCTGTCCGAGCGAGGCGTCATCATTTCTGGTGCCGTTGTCGCATAACGCGCTCAGTCTGATCACCATGATCTGCAACTGGTCAAACAAGATGGTGCTTAGAGCGCCCGTCGCTTCTCCTTCGAGCCGAAGCGCCTTTCCTGTGCTGTTAACTCCATGGAACACACCGAGCGTCTGCGCGAGGTTCTCTGCGAAGCGATGGATGATTTCGCCCTTCTTGCAGTACTCCAGATAGAGTTCACTCTGAGTTGTATCGGACGGCCCTGGTGCTTTCGCGCTCATATCAGAGGCTCACTGCGCCTTCACGAGTGGAACAGGATAGAAAGGGATGACGGCTCAGAGCGGCACGGGCTTGCTAATCTCGGCGGCTCTGGGGTTGCGCATCAAGATATCACGCCGCTCTTGCTCATATTTGCGTTTATCTCTCTCACAATCTTCATCGCCACAGTTCCAATGGTGACACAGCGCGCGGTTGGTAAGGCTTAGTCCGCTGGGCCCTTTGTGTAGTCGAACGACAAAGCAGAACTTCGTTGAGCGCTCCGCCGACTCGGCAAACGGGTCGCTATATCGGGCGATGCCGGAGACGAAGAAATCCACGCGCTGATCTGCCATGTCCTCCAAGGTCTTTGAGAGGAGCGAAACCCCATCGATCACGACCTTGCCGTGAGGTCCAATGAAATGGTCAGTTACAATAGGATAGACTAGCCAAAAGATCAGTGGTCTAGCAGCGCTGCAAAATCGTGACGTCGATGATGCCGCGCACAGCGGGCCCCTGATCACAATTGAGTCATTACGCGGCGCGCAACCCCGCCGATCTTACGCTGCGACTTTCCTTCTGCCGCTTCCACGATGCTTCCACGAACGAAATTCCCAACCAAATTTGGAGCATCATAAAGCCCTTGAAAACGTTTGTTTTCAAGGACTTGTTGTCTCGCGGAGGCGCAACACCCGATTATTGCGATTGATTGAACAAGAGAATTCCTAAGCTTGTTGCATGAATGGACACCGACCGGGCCACTGTCGAGAGTCTGCGCGCCGAGCACTATCAATGACTTACTAGTCGTGCCCGGGGTTTTTCAGGCCGTGAATGGACATTCGTGCACGATCACAACGGTGGGCTGCGTATTATGGAAGTGTCTGAAACTGAAGAACATTGCGTCGCGGCCACCGGCGACCTCAGCCCGCCGGCCGGGGCAAGCCGAGCGAATCGCGCAAGGTCGAGCCGTCGTACTCAGTGCGGAACAGCCCTCGATGTTGCAGCTCCGGCACGAGGCCGTGGACCAGCTGCTCCAAGCCCCCTGGCAGATATGGGACCTGCAACATGAAGCCGTCGCAAGCACCCGCCTCGAACCACTCCTGCATGCGATCAGCCACCGTGCCGGGCGTGCCGGCGAAGCCGCTGGTGGTTCTCCCCGCGCCGTATCGCTGTCCTAGCTCAGCAAGGCTCAAGCCTGAGCGCCGCGTCAGCTCGGCGACCTCACGGTAGTGCCCTTCGACGCCGGGAACGTCGAGATTCTCAGGCAGGACCTCGTCCTGCGGGAAGCGCGAGAGATCAACGCCGAGATGATAGGACAAAGTCGAGAGACCGGACTCGGGATGCGACAATTCGTGGAGCTGGTCGTGTACCGCCTTGGCCTGCTTCTCCGTGTCGCCAATGATCGGGACGATGCCGGGCAAGACCTTGACTGTATCAGGGTCGCGACCGAAACGGACCGCGCGGGCGCGCAAGTCGTTGCGGAATTCGACGGCGACATCGACCAGGCCCGGCGTCACGAAGATGATCTCGGCCCATCGCGCAGCGAAATCGCGGCCACGATCCGAAGCGCCGGCCTGGATGAAGACCGGGCGCCCCTGTGGGGGCCGGCTGACATTGAGGGGGCCCCGCACGTTGAACCATTTGCCGGAATGATCGATCCGGTGCACCCGCGCAGGGTCGGCGAACAGCGGCGTCTGGCGATCCCGGACCAGCGCACCATCCTCCCACGAATTCCACAGCTTGGTCACGACCTCCAGAAATTCGTCGGCGCGCTCGTAGCGCTCCTCGCGTGAGAGCTGCTCGGTCAGGCCGAAATTGCGCGCCTCCGCCTCCTGGAACGAGGTGACGATATTCCAGGCGGCGCGGCCACCGCTGAGATGATCAAGCGTCGCGAGCGCCCGCGCCAGGGCGTAGGGCTGGGCGTAGGTTGTCGAAATGGTCGCGCCAAGACCGAGATGCTTGGTCGCACCCGCGATGATCGAGAGCACCACCAGCGGATCGAGCCGCAGCGCGCCCAGCGCGCCGTAGCGAAGCTGGCTGTCCAGGCTGCCGCCCAGCGTGTCCGGGATCGCGAGGATGTCCGCGATGAACAGAAGATCGAACCGCCCCTGCTCCAGCAGCCGACCGATATTCTGGTAGTAAGCCGCGGACAGCAAGTCGCCGTCCGCTTCCGGATGCCGCCACCCGGCATGGCTGCCGGAAACGGGACCTGCGGAGACAAAGGCGGCAAGATGCAGTTTCTTGTCAGGCATAGATCAGCTCACATTCCATGAGATCTCGACGGGACCGCCACGTTTCAGCGTGTTGTAGATCGGGCAGTTGGCCGTGAGGCCGGCAACCAGCGTCTCGGCTTCGCCGGCCGTCACACCGGACAGGCGCACCACGATGCGGATCCACTCGTATTGCGTCGGATCGGTCGCATGACGCCGGAACGACACTTCGGTTCCGGCCTCACGCAGGACGATCCCCTCTTCTTTCGCCGTCTTCTGGATCAGGCCAAGCGAGCAACTGCCGAGCGACGACAGCAGCAACTCGCCGGCGGTGATCGCTTCGCCGGGACCGCCGACGGCGACACGCTGATCAGAGATGAAATGGTTCGTCCTTGCACTGAGCAAATAGCGGCCAAACTGGCCAATCGCGGCAGAGGTGATCGACACCGTCTCGGCGGTCTGAGCGTTCATCATGATTTCTCTGTTGTTGGTTTAGGCGTGGCCGCTTATGCGCCGAGCTCCAGCGCGACGGCCTTCTTCGCGGCATCGAACTGCGTGCCAAGCAGGAACGATCGAACATCGACCTTGTTCGGCAGGACACCGAGCGCTTGGAAATTGTCGGCAAGATCCTGAGTCGACGCGGCCGCCGCTTCATCGATCGGCTTCAGTACGACAGCGGTCGATTCGGACAATCTGGCGTCGCGGACGAGCTTCTCGTAGACGACCTGTTCGGTCCCGTTCGGCGGAAAGCCGCCTTGCGAGGCCCAGAGCGCGACGGATTCGGCCGGATGCGCGAAGATATAGGCCTGGGTTTCCCGGATGATCTTCACGAATTTCGCGAAGAGCTGCGGATACTTCACCGCGACTTCACTCCGCGCAACGTAGAAGGCATAGTCATAGGTCTTCACGTCGGGCAGCAGGCGCGCCTTGCCAGTGAGCTTTGTCAACGCGAGCGCCGTGGCTGGCTGCCAGTGAATCCAGCCGTCGATGCTTCCTTGCGCGAATGCCGTGAACGCATCTGCCCCGCTCAGGCTGACGGCTGCGACATCAGACAATCTGAGGCCGGCGGTCTCCAAATATTTGATCAGACTGTAGGTGCCCGTCGTGCCGTTCTGATGGGCGATCTTCTTGCCCTTCAGATCGGCCGCCATCTTGATCGGGGAATTGGCCTGCACCAAGAGATCAACTTCGTCGACGGGCAACGGATAGGCCGCGAGCGGCACGATCGGGACACGCGCCGGAACCGCATTCACGACCGCGGTCGCGGTTGCGAACGTGAAATCGACCGAGCCTGCCTTGATCGCCTCCATCACCGGAAGCGATGCCGTGAAGCCTGGTTGCCAGACGATCTTGGTGCCGAGCTCCTGCTCAAGATTACGGCCACCCACGCCCGCCCGCAGCGAGGCCCAGACGCCTGTGCGGCCGTCCCCGATGACCGCGACGGTCAGTTGCGGCGGCGCCGCATCGGCAGCATTCGCGCGCGGCAATCCGCCCACACCTGTCGAGGCTACGGCAAGTCCCGCGCCAACCGACAACAGCGTTCGTCGCGAGATGCCAGCGCGATCGCTCGTCGAGCCCCCAAAAGTCATATCGTGTTCCTTTCGTTTGTTCATGCAACGGAAGCCAAGTCGCGCTCGGCCGTGAGCAGACCGTCGAGCAGCTCTTCCTTCAGGATCGCCAGCGCCGGATCGCCGCGATGCCGTGGACGCGGCTGATCGAAGATCAGGTCGCGCGCGATGCCGCCATCCTTGACCAGGAGCACACGATCGGAGAGCAGCAACGCCTCCTCGACATCGTGCGTGACCAGCACGACGGTGCGGGGCCGTGCAACCAGTAACTGCCCCAGCAGCAACTGCATCGCGGCTCGGGTGATGGCATCGAGCGCGCCGAACGGCTCGTCGAGCAGCAACAGGTCCGGCTCGTGGATCAGCGCCCTCGCCAGCGCTACACGCTGGCGCTGGCCGCCCGACAGCCCGACCGGAAACTCGCTTTCGCGTCCCTGCAACCCGACCGCGTCGAGGATGCGCCCCGCGTCCTGCTTCCTGCCCTTGATGCCCAGCAGCACATTGCCGAGGACGCTCCGCCACGGCAGCAGACGATCCTCCTGGAACATCAGGCGCACGTCAGCCTTACGGCCCGTCGCGCGAAGCTCGATGCGGCCGCGCGAGGGCGCGTCCAAACCTGCCACGAGGCGCAGCAGCGTCGATTTGCCGGCTCCGCTTGGTCCGATGATCGAGACGAACTGGCCGGAGGCGATGTCGAGATCGACGCCGTTCAAGACCATGCGGCCGGCGAACGATTTGTCCACCGAACGCAGGCTGACGCTGGCTCCGCTCATGCCTTCACCCGATCCGCATAATTCGGATGCCAGCGCAGCAGCCGGCGTTCGATCAAGCGCGTGATGAGATCCGACAGCCAGCCTGCGATGGCGTAAAGGATGATGGCGAGCACGATGATGTCGATGCGCAGGAGCTCACGTGCGTTCTGCACGAGGTATCCCACCCCGTCCCGTGAGGCGATCGTTTCTCCCACGACGAGCGTGAGCCAGGCCACGCCGAGCGCATAGCGCATGCCGACCAGGATGGGCTGCAGCGCCGCTGGCAGAATGATCGACCAGACCAGCTCGGCGCGGCCAAGGCCGTAGGACTTTCCGAGTTCGGTCAGCTTGGGATCGACGTTGCGGATGCCCCCGACCGTGTTGATGTAGACCGGGAAGAGCGACCCCATCGCGACCAGAATGAGCCGCGGCTCCTCCCCGATACCGAACCAGAGGATCATCAGCGGCACCAACGCCAGGTGCGGAATGGTCCGGATCATCTGCAGCGACCGATCGAAAAGATCGTGCAGCGGCTCGAACAGCCCAACGGCCAGGCCGAACAGCAGCCCGCCGAGGGCGCCAATGCTGAAGCCGATCGCAACCCGGCGGAGGCTGACAAGGATGTCGTGCTGCAATTCGCCGCGCTCGGCAAGCTGCCGCCCAGCGTCCCAGATATCAGACGGAGCCGGCACGATTGCCGTAGACACAATCCCCGTCGTCGAGAGGAATTGCCAGACCAAGAGCAGGCCGAACGGCAGAAGCCAGGGTAGAATAAATGAGCGCCATGTCAGACCGCGCGCGCGCGATGCAAATGTCTCCGGCGGACGCGCAACGTCGGCAACGACCGTCACCACGGGTCCGCTGGCACTGGGGAGGGGTTCCGTGCGACCGGCCGCAGGCGACGCTGTCGCATCGACAGGCCTGGAAAGTAGCGACGCATCCGTCATGAAATCGATTTTGCTCCGTCTCACCTGAGACGGCGCCACCTTCGCAAACTCCGGCGCGCAATTCGATGGTATTAAAATTCATTTTTCGCTGTTCGGCATCGATGCCGTTCTACTGCGCGCCGGATTTTGCAGAATGTCTTTTCAAAAGAATGTCTTTTCAAGATGTGCGATGCGAATGCATCTACTGGTTCAGAAGGTCGACATCGCTGGAGCGGAAGCGCTCATAGCACGGCCAGGATCCGGCGTGACGGTGAAGGCCATCAACTGCTCGAGTGACATGCCGTCGTCGGCATAGACCTCGAGCAGCGCGGGCGAGACCGAGGCGAACCGCAGGCGCTGCTTCACGACGTTGACCGAGATGAAGAAGACACCGGCGATGTCCTCCTCGCTCCGGCCCTTCTCGCGCGGAGCCTGGAAGGCGCGGAACTGGTCAAGCGGATGGAGCGCTTAGGTT
>NZ_VSSS01000079.1 GCF_008123425.1 Bradyrhizobium rifense | reverse complement strand
GCGTTCGAGTTCGTCTTCCCATCCCGGCATGGTCAGCCCTCCAAGAGCCGACCACCCATGAATCATTGAAAAATTGATTCGGGAATCCTATAAAACGCGGCAAAATCAACAATCTGCCAAAGTAGTGCTAGGGCGTGTACTCATTAACCGGCTGCGTGACCAATGTCCGCTTCCTCCCTCAACAGCGGCGCTAAACCGGACATTCCCTGACTTCCGGGTTGGGCCACAAATGGACTCTGCACCGCAGTGAACAGTACCTCTACTCGATCACCTCGTCGGCGCGAGCGAGAAGTGGGTGCGGAAACTCGAAGCCAATTTGCCGTGCGGCCTTGAGGTTAACAATGAAAGGAAAGAACGTGGGTTGAAAGAACGGTATGTCACCGGGTAGCTTGCCATGTAAAATTTCTGCTATCTGCTTTGCGGCATAGCGAAACGCGTCAGGAAGATCTACGCAATAAGCCATGAGGCCACCCGCCTCAGCGAGATCGCGGAAAGCATACATCGCCGGGACTCTAGCGTTTGTCGCGATCGCTACCGCGGCTTCCTTGTGCGCGATTTGATCAGGCTCGTCCGACACCAGTAGAGCGTTGACATTCAGCTCGGCGAGCTTGCTGGCGGCTTCCACATACGCCTGCTCGGTTATACTGTTCCCAAGATCAATATGCACGAGCGATGCCGACGCCCGGCGAGCCGTGCCCATGATCAGTGCCCCTTCAACACCATTCCAATTTCCCCGGGATGCGAGATAGCCGAGACGTGCGTTGGGCTTCGCCTCGAGGAGCAGCGAAAGACGCTTTGCGATCATCTCAATCCCGCCGTCCACCGTCGAGCCGGTAATGTTCCCGCCCGGTCTCGACAGACTGGAAACTATCCCGAATGCGATTGGGTCCGCGACCACGATAACGATCGGGATGGTTGTGGTCGTTGATTTGAACGCCAGAGATAGAGGGGGCCTGATGTCAGAATTGCGTCAGGATTGCGTGCGACGACCGCTCGCGCGAGATCGCCAAAAGCATTCCGTTCACCACGCCCGGAATAGGTATCGACAACAAGATTCTTGCCCTCCACAAATCCCAAACCGTTCAGTTCAGTCAGTACCCGCGCATAGTGCGGATACGTCCTTATCTTTTCCACTGGGACTGAAGGCGCAACGATGGCGATCCGCTTTAAACCTGCTTGGGCGATCGCTTCGGAGGCAACAACACTGGTGCCTGTCGCGATCAATGCGAGGAACTCTCGCCGTCTCATTTTACTACCTCACAGGACGTAATGGGCAGCTGGCTAAGTTCGGACACCTCGCCAGACATATTGTGCGATTGGAGCGGAAAAAGCGGATAGGGACAAGAATGATGCTTGAATTGAATAAGCGGTGATGAAGCGCTGCGGACGTGTGCGGCGTTCCGAACCTCTTCGCGCTCGGTCCAATAAGCTGACGATGACGCACCCTAGCTGCCCGCGCAAACAATGGATGCTCTATTCGATCACCCGATCGGCACGTGCAAGGAAAGATGGTGATAGGTCAAGGCCCAGCGCCTTGGCCGTCCGTGTATTGATGGCTAGTTCGAACTTTGTGGGCTGGTACACTGGGATTTCAATGGGCTTCTTACCCCTAAGAATGTCAGAAACTTGCGAGGCCATAAGACGAAAGAGGTCAGCAAGGTCGACGGAATACGACATCAGCCCCCCGGCCTCGACAAAATCGCGGAAAGCATAACCCGCGGGAAGGCGCTGCGCTGCGATTAGCTCCACCAAGGCGTGACGAAGCGCGAGATGCTCGCCCTCGTCGGAGACAATGATTGCGGTCGGTTGGTTGCGTTGTATTGAGCGGAAGCTGTGTTGATAGGCTTCTGGCGAGACGGTTCGGCCCAAAGGCAGTTCTATGATCGGAATGCTCGCCTGTCGCGCCGCCAACCGCACGGCGACACCCGCTGCCCGCTCCCAATATCCCTCGGATGCGAGATAGTGAATCGTTGACAGGTTCGGCATCAGCTCTGCAATCAGTTGAAAGCGTTTGCCGTGAAGCTCCAACCCAGCATCGATGCTCGCGCCGGTTACATTTCCACCCGGATGAGCAAGTGTTGCAACAATCCCCATAGCAATCGGATCAGCAAACAGCGAGACGACCGGTATGGTTTGCGTCGCTGTTTTTAACTGAATTGCTATGGGAGTGCCCGTCGCAACGATTACGTCAGGATGTGTTCCGACCACGTCCGCGGCGAGCTGAGCATAAGGGGCTGTTTCTCCTCCGCCCGAGTAACGCTCAATAATTATGTTCTGGCCCTCAATGTGTCCTAGTCGGCTCAACTCCTGGAAGAATGCCCGGTAATAGCCGGTGTTGCTGTTTGCATTCATATCGGCAGTTTTGGCGGCTGGAGACATCACGGCGATACGCTTCAATTTGGGCAGTTGCTGCGCGCCGACCAGTCGCAAGCGTGAGCCCAAAAACGAAGGCGCGGCGCCTCATCGGACTCCCTTTCCCCGACTTCATGTTCGATGCATTTGATCACAGCGGGCGGCGCCGGACTAGAACTACCGCAATGGGTCATGAACGACAAAACTCACTTTGAGCATAATAGGTCTGCTTTGAGGTGCATAGCGACCGAACGGCCCCCATCGGGCGATATGTGTTGGGCCTGACAACCGAGCTGTGATTCAAACTCCCGAACTGGGAGCTCGAATCATGCGCCACGAACTCGCCGACTATGAATGGCTTGCCATTAAGCCAATGCTGCCGAACAAGCCGCGTGGCGTTCCTCGGGTAAACGACCGACGTGTCCTAAACGGCATCTTCTGGGTCCTGCGATCCGGGGCACCTTGGCGTGATCTGCCGGATCATTTTGGCCCTTACACGACCTGCTACAACCGTTTCGTCCGCTGGCGGCGGGCCGGTGTCTGGGCCGCATCATAGACGCACTTGCCGCTGCCTACGATGCCGCTGTCCAAATGATCGATACCTCCATTGTCCGGGTACATCAGCATGGAGCCTGCATCACACGAAACCAGCGCCAATCGATGGCAAGGTCACGCGGCGGGTTGGCCAGCAAAATTCATGCGTTGGTCGATAGCAACGGTCTGCCGCTACGGCTGGCGCTGAGCCCGGTGAGGCGCACGACGTTCGGCTTGCCGGAAGACTGCTGTCTCGTCTGAAAGTCGGGTCGATGCTGCTTGCTGACCGTGGCTATGATGCCGACTGGATCAGAGAGCTTGCCATGAAGAAGGGCGCGTGGGCCAACATCCCACCGAAAAGCAATCGCAGCGATCCGATCTGCTTCAGCCCCTATCTCTACCGCGCTCGCAACCGGGTCGAGCGGTTCTTCAACAGGATCAAACAATGTCGTCGGGTGGCAACGCGCTACGACAGGCTCGCCGCTAACTACCTTGCGTTCGTCCAGCTTGCATCGATCCGGCTTTGGCTGGCTGCGCGTTTAAGAGCCGCGCCCTAGCACGAGGTAGAGGACGCCAACGGCCGGCTAGCAGCTATCAGCGCATCACGAAGCCGCCGTACGTCCTGCTCGTGGATGGCTTGCGCATCTCTCAGGGTGTCTAACACCTTGCGAGCGTTGGTGACGTTGTGGCCATCCCGGTCCAATTCCGCAACCAGTGCCTCTTGGCGCCTAACGAACCGGTTGCCTTCTGCTGCGTGCCGTCGGGCCATCGAACGGCTGCACTACTGGCCTTAGACGGGCAAACGAAGCCAGACGTCTCGACTCGACAGCGTACCGGTGGGTGTCGCAATCTCCATGTCGACGACAAGGAACGAGCCGGGATTGTCTTCGTACAGATAGCGAAGGTGCCAGATCGGTCCGAGTTCGGGCGTGATGGCGAAGTCGTCCAGCGCGTTTGTGATACTCCGAACTGCATCGCGGTGGGTTACCGGCCCCTTGAACATCGCATCCATCAGTGTGGCGAGGGTCATGCCCTCGACAAGCATGGTTCGCGCGGTCTCATCGCCGTAGAGGAGTCGGAGAGACGACAGGATGGTTGCAATAGCTTCAGGGTTCTTTAAGGGCACGGAGTCGTTCGCTACAACACCTCTGCTCGAACCAGGGCGACACCACGATCCGTAATACCCAAGCTGCGCGCGGCGGCTAGTGACAAGTCGATAACACGACCACGAACCCACGGTCCGCGGTCTGTGATACGAACCACTACCGACTTTCTGCTCGTTACCTCAGTCACGCGGACTCGCGTGCCAAACGGCAAGTTGCGATGCGCTGCAGTTAGAGAATCGCGGTCATACGATGAACCGTTCGCTGTTTTGCCCCTTGAGTACGAATAGAACGAGGCTTTTCCGGAGAACACGCGGTTGAGGGAGTGGGAAGTTGAACGATCTTTCAATGACTCTCGACGATCGTTCGACGTCTCTTGCCCGCTGGGAGCTTGTGCTCGCGGCTCGTCCTTCTTTGTCTGTTCGAGTTCATCGGGAGCCGGCTCAGCGTGAGCCTTTGGAATGATAGACCACCGCTCGTTGAAATCCTGTGCTGCAGCGGTGCTCGCGTTCAATCCAAACCAAGCAAGAACTGTTGCCATTGCAACCATTCTGAGGGGAAGACGCATCGTCGGCCTCTTCAAACAATTGAAGCACAAACCACCAATGCCACCCATCAGGCAGTGTTCCTGAACACGTGGTCGGCTCACTAAATAGGTGATTGCATACCGACATTGCGGGACATGTGCGGAGGAGCACCGCAGCAAGTCAATTGTCTCGCTGCGATGCATCACGCCATTAACCAACAGGCTGGGGGCTAGGGGCGGCCGGTCTTCCAGCGCGCAGCGACAGTGCCGCCTTCTTCCGTCGCGCTATGATTGATTTTGACGAGCACCATGTTCGGCTAATGATCCTTGCCTGCGAGTCTTCGGATACGGAGAGAGAACATGTTTTAAGGGAGTCGGCTTAGCCTGCCCACCTTACGCTCCAAGGGGACTTAGATCGGACGGACGATATCAAGACCAGGTGTATACGCTCTGCTTCGTCTTTCGTGAGCTTGTCTGCCCACCCGCAAGTAGGGAGCGCATGGCCTCGACGCTCGCGGTCGTAAACCCTCCATCCCGTTCCTCCCATACGGATGAAAAATCGCTTCTTCAATGTTGTCTTGTCCATTGCTCCTCTTCAGCCGAGCAGGGAATCCTTTCTGCTCGTTGCGCGCGGCGCCGTAGAAGATCAAGATTTTCGATATTTCCTCGCGAAGGGATTACACAATGAGCGTCAAAGCCATGCTGGCTAAGGCAAATTGTTGAGCGACTGAACAGCTACCTTCCCAGCTCCAACGTCGTGCTCGCCACACCTTTGCTCGGCTCGAACGTCTCGCCGCATACTCGTCAATGTAGTCGAGCTTTGCGCCGCAGAGCTCGCCCGCTGCGGTCCACAAGGAACACCTCGTCAGCATGAGGGCAGTCCGTCCCAAAAAGCGGGCCGTCGTCGTAATCGGATGTCCGTCTCAGGCAGCGCCAAACTCGATGAATGGCGCGCGGAACCTTTGTACATTTGGCAATGCGGGCGTCTTGAAATTCATGAGACGTGCGGTGGCGTGCCAGGTACCTGCCTAACGTATCGCGCCACCTCAATGGCATAATCTCACGGCGCGCCGTAGCGTGCGGCTCGAGCTTAAGAGCGAGAAGCCGCCAAGCGTCATCAGCAGCACCCCGAACCAGGCCGTCCAGCTGCGCGCTTCGTCCGGCACTTCTCGAATGCGCGCGTCCGCCGGCATAGCTTCAGGAGAGTCGGCGGACACGACGGCCAGAAGCTGCTCAACGTCCACTTGGTCTGGCCCGGAGTGATCAGCTGTGAGCTGTTGGCTGTGAAGACCGGCGACGGAGACTGCCAATGTCATGGGAGGGCCCGTGCGGGCATCGGAAGCGGCATCGGCTATTTTGAATACAGATGCGGGCGGCTGAGACGACTCTTCCGGTCCGGAGCGCAGGATCTCCGCGTGCGCATCAATGGCCGCGCTCTGCCTGGGCTGCGAGGCGCTGTTCTCGGCCAAACTGGGGGGGCGATCTTGGGCCCCACGGCGAACGGTCTTCTTCGCCTTCGCGGTACCCTCGGTCAGGAACCAGCATTTACGGTGCCCGTCCATTCGATAGACCCAATGTCCGCCGGGGATCGGGTTGCCGGGGCTTCTCTGGCATTCCGCTTCCGGCGGGGAGGTTACCGCCGGCTGGGGCGCAGCAGTATTAAAGATATCCGTAAGAGAATTGGAGGACGCTGGTGCCGACGCAAGAGCTCCAACAGAAAGCAAACCGGCGACGCAAAATCGCAAATAACCGGACATCGAAAACTCCCGGTGTTGCGCCCAACCCTAGATGACCCTCCACGCCGACATAGGCGGCGATGCGGCTCAAATCTGGCGGTGCGATGGATTCATTGTGCTCCTAAGGATAGATCGGGGGCGGAATGCAGGCGCGGGTCAGCAGCTCACGGTTGCAAACACAATCCTACTGCTATGTGGCCGAGCCCGGCGTTCGCCGGATATCTAACTTCGGCTTCTTGCGCGAAACACTGCTGGGTTTTGGGGCTGAGCGCACCGGCTGTTAAGGGATGGTTTAGTTCGCCGCATGATCATCGGGGACCACAAGGGAACCCCAGCATGCAATTCCATCATGCAAATACCTTGGAAAGGATCGAGGTGATCGCGGATCGCGGACATGGCGAGGTCGCATGGCCCGTCACTCTCGACCAATTGGATTTCTCGACCTCCAATCGGAAGGAGATCCAGGCGCTATTGGCGCCAAGCGGCCATTCAAAATCTCGTATTTGGGTGGTCGCGGTCGCAGTGTTTGGTGGCTTTGGATCAGGTTGGGCTGGTGCTTGGTACGGCCCTGCAGCCGTCTCGGCTGTCTATCCAATTGCTCAGACAGAAACGGCTTCTCGCCGCGTGCGGGACACAAACCTGGGCGGTAAGGTCGAAAGCGCCCGAAAGATGCCGCCTCGTCTTAGCTTTGCTCCGAAGCCTCCGGCCAGAGCATCCAGCGCGGCGCAATTGGCGGATGCTATCCAGGCGGACATGACTGTGACGGGCTCAGTTCAGCCAACGGGGCCGCTTCTGTCGCTCCCCGAGACCAGGCCGACCACCATTGTGGGTTGGGCAGTCCTCGACGTTCGCGGCGGAACGGCAGTAATTGAAGGGCCTGACGGGATTCGAATGGCGGCACGGGGCGATGTGGTCCCCGGCATCGGACGGATCGACTCGATTGTGCGGTGGGGCAATCGTTGGATAGTAGCAACAGCAGGCGGATTGATCTCGACGCGATAGGCGTGCACCGGCTTTCGGCGCGTTGTTGTTTCAGAAGTAGCGCGCGAGGATCTGGGCTGCGTCATAAAGATCGGAGCCCATTCCGAAACCCACATCGTCGAGCTCGACGATGGTCGCGCTGGCAGATATTTCCCGGCGACCTCGATCTGACGCTGAACTGGAAGCCCGATCGTGGTCGTTCCGGCTGACGACGATCTCAGTTCTCACGCACTGGTCGGCGGAGACGCGAAGGTGCGGGTGTTCGCTGAGGGCGGAAGCTGGTCGGTGGGCGAGGTCAAGTCGGTGCTGAGGGAAGGGTAGGACGACCTCGTCGGTGCAGTGGCCGGCTGCTGTTGCGTCGGACAGGCGTGGACGTCGACCTCGATGGACTCAAGAGCACCGTCACCCTTTGCGGCGCGGGTCTCTTCCTGTCCATTGTGAAGGCGATGACCGACATCCGCGGTCGGAGGGCGCCAGTCTCGATCATTGGCGGCCGGGGCGGGAAAACTACGGTTGGGATATTGCTGAAGCGACCGTTGCAAACACCGTAGCTATTCTTCCGAGACGCAAGAAAAAGCCAGTTGAATCAAATAAGTTGACAAGACACCCCTTCCGCCAAATGCTTCAATAAATACAATATCATACAGCTGGATCAGCTCCAATCGTGCCGGGCGGTCAGGCCTGGTTTTCCTCCGCGCCGCTTCGTCGGGCGCGGAATTCCCCGGCGTCCCGCTTGATCTGGGTCAAGTCTGCTGCGTGACGCCGGCCTCTCTTCGAGAGGGCATCGTTCATGCAGACAAAGGCGCGACCTTGAAGACCCTTCGCCAGCTTCTCTCCGCCGAAGAGGTGGTCCAGCTCATGATACGGCTCGGATTGCTCGGGCTGTTGATCGTGTGGGCCTTCCTGATCATACGGCCCTTCGTGCCGATCCTGACCTGGAGCGCGGTGCTTGCGGTGGCGTTCTATCCGGCCTTCAGTTGGCTCGCCAAGCTTCTCGGGGGACGCCCGCGAACCGCCGCCGCCATTCTCACCCTGGTCACGCTCGGCATTGTCATTGGTCCGGCGACGTGGCTCGGATTGAGCGCAGTGGAAGGCATCAGGGACCTCGCGAGCCAGATCGGCAGCGGTGATCTCGCGCTCCAGGCCGCGCCCGAGCAGATCAAGACCTGGCCGCTGATCGGCCCGCAGCTCTATGATTTCTGGAATCTGGCCTACACCAATATTCGTGCGGTGCTGCGCGAGGTGGCGCCGTATCTGAAGCCGTTTGCAGGCGTGATGCTGTCCTTTGCCGGCAGCGCTGGCGTCGGCACCCTCCAGTTCCTGCTGTCGGTCGTCGTCGCCGGATTCCTGTTTCCGTACGGGCCGCAACTCGTTGCTGCGGTTCGTGGCTTCCTGTTCCGCATCGTGCCGGAGCAGAGCGAGCATTTCGTCGGACTGGCGGGTGCGACCATTCGGGCGGTGTCGCAGGGCGTGATCGGCGTCGCGATCATCCAGGCGCTGTTGGCCGGCATCGGGCTGAAGCTCGCCGGCATTCCGAGCGCAGGCTTGCTTGCCATCATCGTCCTGCTGCTGTCGATCGTGCAGATCGGCGCGGCCATCGTCTTCATTCCCGTGCTCATCTGGATCTGGATGGACAAGGACGTGCTCACGGCGCTGCTTCTGACGATCTTCCTCGGCGTCGTCGGCATTCTCGACAACATCCTGAAGCCATTGGTGATGGGACGTGGCCTGACCACGCCGACGCTGGTGATCCTGATCGGGGTGATCGGCGGCACGCTCGCGCATGGGATCATCGGCCTCTTCATCGGGCCGATCATTCTATCGGTCGCCTGGGAATTGGCGGCCGCCTGGATCCGTGTCGACCAGGATGCGCGAGGCAGTCGCCCGACATAGGAAAGAAAGCTGGTCGATTCTCATGCTGCTGCAGTTTCTCGTTGGCACACTGGTCAGCGCGATCACCATCGGCATCCACGCGCTGGTGACCATCGTCGCTGTCTCGATTGCTCGCATGGCTGGTCTGCGGCCGACCGATCGACCGCGGCTGCACCTGATGGGCGTGATGATCGCGACGGCTGCGGTGCTGCAGATCGCGCATACGCTGGAGGTCCTGGTGTGGGCAGGGGCGTATGGCGTTGTTCAGGCCGCAGCAGCGGACAGCGGTCTGCTCTATTTCGCCTTCGTCAACTACACCACGCTCGGCTACGGCGATATCACGCCGGTGCGGGAATGGCGGCTCATCGGCCCGCTGACTGCGATGAATGGCGTCCTGTTGTTCGGCTGGTCGGCCGCGATCCTGTTTGAGGTCCTGCGCAAGACACTCGATCACCTCGGAATGACCGAGGTGGCAAATGATCCTGAGCGGACAGACGGCGTTCGACGGAGACTGGTTTAGCCGAGGAAAAGGATCATGGCCGTGAGCGCCACCGGCAGTGCCCCGAACGCAATGACCGCGACCTTGAATGCAACCTCGTTCGACATGAGTTGACGGTAACACCGGATCGGGCCGGTGTGATGTGCAGTTTGTGCCACGCCGACAATGGCCGGCCAGCTCAAGACGTCAGGTCGAGGCTCGCGAGCTGATGCCGATCCAGGAGTACGATCTGGCGCTGGGTGTTGCCGATGAAGCCGAGAACACCGAGCTCGTGCAGCCGCGACAGGGCGCGGGAGACGGTTTCCAGCGTCAGGCCGAGATAGTCGGCGATATCGCGCCGCGACATCGGCAGCGCCATCACGCCCGCTGCGGTTAGCCGTTTGTCCATCTCGAGCAGGAAAGCGGCCACCCGCTCCAGCGAGGTCTTGCGGCCGAGCAGCAGCATATGATCTTCCGCATGCTGGAGATTGCTCGTGGTCATGCTGAGCAGATTTCTGGCGACCATCGCGTCGCTTTCGGCCACCAATTCGAGGCTCTTCCGTTTGACGAGACGCACCGTGGTGTCAACGATCGCCTCGGCCGTGAACCGGTGCTCGCTGCCATTCTCCAGGCCAAAGATATCTGTGGCCAGGTGAAAGGCTCCAATCTGTCGGCGGCCGTCCGATAACAGCTTGTAGCTTCGCACCGCACCAGACTTGACCTGATAAACATATTCGGCGGGCTCTTTCTCGCCGTAAACCTCGACGCCTTTCTTGTAGGAAAATTCGCTTAAACCAACGAGCGGATTTGAATCGCTGGTCATGCCGAGATCACGGAGGGAATTGGGGCGTGGTGCGGAATCTGTCGTTATTCGAACGAACATGGCCAACTCCTCGGCTCATCGCCGAATTGGTCTGTCAGACTGAGACTCATGCCGGGGAAAGCGCCGCGCTATCACGCCCCGCGGAGGTTGATTTAGAACCAAGGTCGTCTTTCAATCCATTGTCCCAAGGTTCATTGTACCAAGGGACAGAACTTGCGTTTGCTGCACGCATTGAGAAGAGCTCGATCCGAGCAGGACATGCTCCCCGTTGCGAAGCAGATCATTTGCTTATCGAATGATTGGGCAGTAGCGCTGCCTCGCTTTGAGAGCGTTGATATTCGTCCCACTTGGCGAAAGGTGGAAAATGCTTGGCCTTGTCCATGTGGTCGACGATGACGCTTCGTTTCGTACCGCGATTGAACGCCGGCTGAAGCTCGCTGGCTACGAGGTCGCGACCTACGCTTCATCGCAGGACCTGCTGGATGCGGCACCGGATGACGCGCAACCTGGATGCATCCTGCTCGACGTTCGGATACCGGGGCTGAGCGGCCCGGAGTTGCAGCGTCATCTGAGCGCGTCCGGCTCCACCCTGCCGATCATATTCCTGACCGGTTACGCCGATACGCCGACCACTGTGCAGGCCATCAAGGCGGGAGCGGAGGATTTCCTGACCAAGCCGGTCTCGTCGGAGCTGCTGCTCGATGCGATTGCGCGCGCGCTGGCGCGGCAGGACGCGGCGCGCGGGCAGCGCGGCAGGCTCGATACGTTCCGCGCTTGTCTGGCAGCGCTGACCCAGCGCGAACGGCAGGTGTTCGATCTCATCGTGCGCGGCAAGATCAACAAGCAGATTGCCCATCAGCTCGGGACGACCGAGCGCACGATAAAAGCGCATCGGCACCAGGTCATGGAGAAGATGCAGGTACATTCGCTCGCGGAGCTCGTTTCGATCGCGGAACGGCTTGGCATGCTCGATCCGAACAACCTTTAGCGGGCGGCTCATTCGTCGACATATTGCTCCAGCGTCTTGGCTGGTGCGCCCTTGTGAGCCGACGCAAACTGGGCCAGCGGTATCGATGTCGTCAGCGCGAGCAGGTTGGAGTCGACGGTCTCGAGTGTCAGTGTCTTTCCGGACTCCATCTGCTTGACCATTGCCGCGGGTGCGACGTCGGCGGCGATGCACCCGTTTGTCAGGCACCAGCTATAGGGCACGCGGAGGGGGCTGCCCTGGTCGACGGTCAGCTTGGCCGGTTGTTGCAGATACATGCCGACCGGTACGAAAAGCTGCAGCCGCGCCGTCGGCGCGCCTTCGCGCTCGATCAGGTCCACGCGCACCGCCATCTGGCCGGTCGGGAATTTACCCGTGATCGAGGTCCGGCACAGCATCGGCGCGCCACCTGGCTTGAAGCAGAGCTTTTGCCAGTCGCCATAAGTGATGTCCTTGGCCTCGCGCTGACCGCGTGTTGCGACTTCGGCAGGCTTATCGGCCTGTGCGGCGAGACTGGGCAGTGCCGCCGTCGCGCCGATCGCGGCGACGGCAAGGGTTGCAAGATAGTCACGGGCGCTGGGCATGGTGGCATCTCCGGAGCCGGTCTCTATTTTTGCGCATCGAGAAATTTGCTCACCAACGGCGACCAGAGAGGGATCGCGTCCGGTGAGCCGATGAAAAAGTGGCCCTCGTTGCCGAATGGCGGCATCAGATGGTATTCGGCCTTGCCGCCGGCGGCGGTGAAGGCGGCACGCATGCGCTTCGATAGATCAGGGCCGAAGAACGTGTCGTTCTCGATGTAGATCCACAACATCGGCACCCGCGAGGTGCGGCCGAAATCCGCGGTCGCCTCGACCAATTTAACAGGCGCGCAATTGTTGTTGGGCTTGCCCCCGACGCGGCCGCCACGGCCGGCGGCGAAAGTGATGATGGCCTTCACCGGCGCCGGGTTCACGCTCGACAGGGCGATGGCCGCCCAGCCTCCCGCGGACTGGCCGACTACGATGACGTCCTTCGGAATGATGCGCTTTTCGGCGGCCATGAAGTCGATGATCCAGAGATCGACTTGCGCGACCGCAAGCCCGGCATCGTGGAAGTTGGGCTTGATGCATTTGCCGATTTTGGAGAAGAACGGGCCGTAGATCGCCCGTTCGGGGATATCGATGGCGGCGGCGCCATAGCCGCTTCCGACCGGGGCCACCACCAGATAGCCGCGTTTCGCGAACCATTTGGCGGCGTCGCGGAATTCGACCAGCGGAAAGAAGCTGCGGTCGGTCGGATTGAGCGAAACGCCGTGGTTCATGATCACCAGAGGGAATGGGCCGTCGCCGACCGGACGGACCAGATAAGCGAACATCGGCAGCGGCAGCGGAAGGGCCCAGATCTCCTCCTGGATACGGACGTCGTCCTCGGCGCGTGCTGGAGCGGTACAGGCGGCGATCAGGAGCAGGGCGCCTGTCAAAAGCCGGACGATTGAGTTGAGAGGCATCCCCACGGCGATCTCCCTCAGATCTTGAACGCCGTCGCCACGATGATCGGCCAGCGCGTGACCGTGGTCGCAGCTCCGCCGATGGCTTTCCCGCGATTTGATTGGCGGCGAGAGGAGGTTGCTTGATCCAGATCAAGCCCCGGCGGGGACGCGGCGACGTCTATCAACTGATGAGGAGCGTGCGCCAGCCGATATTGCCGATATGAGTACTCTGGACGTGGTCGTCCTGTTGCGCTGCGAAGCGACGCCACGCGAGGTGGTCGAATGAATTCGCCACCCGAACCGAACTGGACGCGCTTCTTTCCACCGTTCGGCTGGCTCGCGGCCTATCGGCGCGAATGGTTGCCATCTGATGCCGTCGCCGGCGTCACGCTGGCCGCCTACGCAATTCCGGTCTCGCTCGCCTACGCGGCGCTGGCCGGGCTGCAGCCGCAGATCGGCGTCTATGGCTACATGCTCGGCGGCATCGGCTATGCCTTGCTCGGGGCGTCGCGGCAGTTGGCGATCGGCCCGACGTCGGCGATCTCGTTGATGATCGCCGCGACCGTCGGCGCGCTCGCCGGTGGCGATGCCGTGAGGTATGCGCAGATCGCAAGTCTTGCGGCGTTCGGTGTCGCGGTGCTGTGCTTCATCGCCTGGCTGTTCAAGCTCAGCGTGCTCGTCCGCCTCGTCAGCGACAGCATTCTGGTTGGCTTCAAGGCCGGCGCGGGACTCACCATCATCATGAGCCAGTTGCCGAGCCTGTTTGGCGTCGCCGGCGGTGGTCACAATTTCTTTGACCGCGCCATAAAATTGATCGGGCAGCTCGGCCATCTCGATCCGCTCGTTCTGGCGATCGGCGCGGTCGCGCTGCTGTTGCTGCTGCTGGGTGAGCGGCTTTTGCCGGGCAAGCCGGTCGGCATCACCATCGTGGCGCTGGCGATTGTGGTGGCGACGGTGTTCGGCTTTCCGGGCCTCGGTGTGCCCGTTACCGGGAAGATACCGGAAGGGCTGCCGGCGCTGGGGATGCCGACCTTTGGGCTGCTGGAGTTCGACGAGCTGTTTCCGCTCGCTGCAGGCTGCGTGCTGCTGGCCTATATCGAGGGCGTTTCCGCAGCCCGCAGCTTTGCCGCCAAGCATGGCTATCCGCTCGACGTCCGGCAGGAGTTTCTGGGGCTGGGCGCCGCAAACCTCGCCGCCGCTTTCGGCCATGGCTATCCCGTTGCGGGTGGCCTGTCGCAATCAGCGGTCAACGACAGCGCCGGTGCGCGAACACCTCTGGCTCTGGTCATCTGCTCCGTGACGCTTGGGCTGTGCCTGCTGTTCTTCACCGGGCTGCTCACCAATCTGCCCAAGGCGGTGCTCGCGGCGATCGTGTTTGCCGCCGTCTACAAGCTGGTCGATGTGCGTGCGCTGGTTCGGATGTGGCAGGTCAGCCGGATCGATTTCTACGCGGCGTCGATTGCCCTGATTTCTGTGTTGCTGCTCGGCATCCTCCAGGGCGTCCTGCTGGCGTCGATCGCGTCGATTGTCCTGCTGCTGGCGCGAGCGTCGCGGCCGAATGTCGCGTTCCTTGGCCGTTTGCCGGGCAGCGGGCGCTATTCGGACAGCGCGCGGCACGCGGACGTCGAGCCGCTGGTTGGAGTCATCGCGTTCCGCCCGGAGGCCTCGCTGCTCTACATCAATGCCGAGACGATTTTGGACACGGTTCTGACGACGCTCAGGCGTTCGCCGGGCATCCATCTGGTCGCCTGCGACCTTTCGGCGTCGCCTTATATCGATCTGGCGGGCGCGCGCATGCTGCATGACCTCCATGATGAGCTCGCGTCACGCCGGGTGAGCCTCTGCATCGTCGGCGCGCATGCACAACTCCGCGACCTCCTGCGCGCCGAGGGGCTCGGGGAGAAGACCGACAGCAACCAATGGCTTCGCTCGCTCGACAGCGTTCTCGGTGACCGGAATGCAGACAACCGTTGACTTGGATCAATGGAGCGACCGGCGCCGAAAGCACGATCCCTCATCACCTTCGCCCCAAACGATCGGGAGAGACGCATGGCCAAGGACACAAAGCCCGCGCAGAAGCGCATCGACCAGTTCTTTTCCGGGCCCGGCGCACGGGCCGACGACTGGCGTGATCTGGTCGAGGCCGCAAAAAGTTGGGCCCGCGGCGGCGATCGCGCGCCCTATGACGCGGCGCTGGCCGGCCTGTCGGTGACGGAAGAATTCCACGGCTATCCCGGCCTGCAATTGATGGCGGCCCTGCGCGAAGCGGCCTCGGCCGGCGATGCGGCCGCGTCGCTGTCGCTTGCAACCCGGATCACCCAGGCGTTGGCGACGCGATCCTTCCGCCAGCATGCCGGCGACTGGAGCGCGAAGGACGATGGCGATGGCGATGCGCCCGAACTGGTGTCGCCCACCTTCGGCACGCATAAGGCACGCCGGCCCTATTTCGAAACCCTGATCGTCACCGGCGTGTCGCCCGGCCAATGGCCGGCACTCGCAGCCGAATGGCGCAAGCTGCGCCGTCCGGAAGATGGCTTCATCTATGAGCCGGTCATCGTCGGCAGTCTCGAAGACGCCTTCTGCGCGACCATGCTCAATCCTAACCTCGGGGCCGTCATCATCAACGAGGGCTTCGGTCTGCGCTCGCGGCACGATGCGCCAGTCCTCCGTTCGATCACGGCCACGGCCGGCCTCAAGGACGAATCCGATGCCTCCGCGCTGCGGCTCGCGCAGATCATCAAGCGGGTCAGGCCCGAGCTCGATCTCTACATGATCTCGAACCGCGATGTCGAAGAGTTGGCCGGCAATCCCGAGGCCAATGTCGTTCGCCGCATCTTCTATTCGGTCGAAGAGCTTCTGGAGCTGCATCTGTCGATCCTCGAGGGCATCCAGGACCGCTACGACACGCCGTTCTTCGACAATCTCAAGAAATACGCGCAGCGCCCCATAGGGACGTTCCATGCGCTGCCGATCGCCCGCGGCAAGTCGATCTTCAAGTCCGACTGGATCCGCGACATGGGCGAGTTCTACGGCCCGAACCTGTTCCTGGCCGAGAGCAGCGCCACCACAGGCGGCCTCGACAGCATGCTGGAGCCGACCGGCAACATCAAGAAGGCGCAGGAGAAGGCGGCGAGGGCGCTCGGCGCCGACCGCGTCTTCTTCGTCACCAACGGCACCTCGACCTCGAACAAGATGGCGGTGCAGGCGCTGCTCGCGCCGGGCGACATCGCGATCGTCGATCGCAACTGCCACAAGTCGCATCACTACGGCATGGTGCTCGCCGGCGCCCAGCCACTCTATGTCGAAGCCTACCCGATGACGGAATACTCGATGTACGGCGCGGTGCCGCTGAAGACGATCAAGCAGGCGCTGTTGAGCGCCAAAGCTGACGGGCGGCTCGACCGCGTCAAGCTGCTCGACCTCACCAACTGCACCTTCGACGGCCACATCTACAACACCCGCCGGGTGATGGAGGAATGCCTCGCCATCAAGCCGGACCTGATCTTCCTGTGGGACGAGGCCTGGTTCGGCTTCGCGCGCTTCTCGCCGTTCCTGCGCCGTCGCACTGGCCTCGGCGCCGCCAACGAGATCGAGGCGTGGATGCACGACCCGAAGTCGGTTGCGGCCTACGAGAAGCAGCAAACCGAGCTCGGCAAGAATCCGACGGACGAGGTGCTGCTCAAGACCAGGCTCATTCCCGATCCGCGCCAGATTCGCCTGCGCGTCTATCAGACCAACTCGACCCACAAGTCGATGTCGGCGCTCCGCCAGGGCTCGATGCTGTCGGTCAAGGACGTCGAATTCCACACAGTCGAGCAGCAGTTCAAGGAGGCCGTATTCACTCACGCTTCCACCAGCCCGAACCAGCAGCTCATCGCCAGCCTTGACATCTCGCGGCGGCAGATGGAGCTGGAGGGCTATGGCCTCGTCGCCAATGCGATCGAGATCGCGTTCGCGATC
Source organism: Bradyrhizobium rifense (assembly GCF_008123425.1). Taxonomy (GTDB): domain Bacteria; phylum Pseudomonadota; class Alphaproteobacteria; order Rhizobiales; family Xanthobacteraceae; genus Bradyrhizobium; species Bradyrhizobium rifense. Next base: position 23,689 of record NZ_VSSS01000079.1, on the reverse strand, counting down.
CGCCACGCGGTGAACAACAATCCGCTGCTCTCGAAATACTTCCATGTCCTCGGCGCCGACGCCATGGTGCCGGCGCAATACCGCCAGAGCGGATTCACCGATTATCTCGCGGCTGGCGTGAACTGGGCCAATACGCTCAAGAGCCTGGACGATGATGAGTTCTGTCTCGACCCGACCCGCATGACGCTGGTGTGCGGCACGGCCGGCTTCGACGGCACCCAGTTCAAGGGCATTCTGGCCAACGAGTACAACATCCAGGTCAATAAGACCTCGCGCAATTCGGTCCTGGTCCAGTCCAACATCAACAACACCCGCAGCGACGTCGCGCATCTCGTCCGCGTCCTCGCCGAGATCGCGGGTGAGGTCGATCGCGGGCTGGCGCAAGGTGGCGCCAATGCGCGCCAGACCTTTGAGGCGCGGGTCAAGAGCCTGATGAAGGACGTGCCTGATCTGCCGAACTTCTCGCACTTCCACCCGAGCTTCCGTGGCGATGCCGGCACCAAGACCAATGAAGGCGACATCCGCAGCGGCTTCTATGCCGCCTATGACGCCGCGGGATGCGAGCACCTTCGCCTCAACGATCCCGAGATCGACCGGCGGCTGAAGGCCGGGCCCGAGCTCGTATCGGCCAATTTCGTGATCCCGTACCCGCCGGGCTTCCCGATCATGGTGCCGGGCCAGGTCATCACCCAGGAGACCATCGACTTCATGCGCAAGCTCGATGTGAAGGAGATCCATGGCTACGACGCCAAGGAGGGGCTGAAGCTCGTGCGCACGGAGGCCCTGGCGAAGCTCGGCCGGCCGAAGCCCGGTGCGCAGCCGAAGCTCAAGGCCGCGTCCTAGGTCAGGCGAAGACGGCCACGATGATGGAGCCCCAGGTCGTCAACAGGATGTTGGCGACCGGGTAGGCCGGCGTGTAGCCCAGAACCGGGACAGGGCTGCCGGCGCGTTCCTGGAGCGCGGCCATCGCGGCCGTGACCGTCTGCGATCCGGTCAATCCGCCGAGCAGGAGGATCGGGTTCATGCGCAATACGAAATGGCCAAAGCAAAATCCGACGATCTGCGGCAGCAGCGTCACGGCCATGCCACCCAGCAGCAGGCCGATGCCGGCTTCCCGCAGGGCCGACAGGAAGATCGGCCCCGCATGGATGCCGGTCAGGCCGACGAAAGCTGCGAGCCCGAGCGAGGTCATTAGGCTGATGGCGCCGTCGGGAATTTGTCCGAACAGCGGGTAACGCGTGCGAAGAGACCCGACCAGGAGTCCGGCCAGCAATGTGCCAACGCTCGTACTGAGCGAGATAGTGACGCCGCCGACGGAGAAACTCAGGAGAACGCCAGCGAGGCCGCCGAAGAAGATCGCAAGGCCCATCACGATGAAATCGATGCTGGTGCTCGGCGCCACGACGGCACCGATGCTCTTGGCGGCGGTCTGCACGATCGGCTCGGGCCCGACGATCCGCAGCAGATCGCCGCGTTGCAAGGCGATGCCGGCTGCCACGGGAATCTCCTGACCGCCCCGGCTCAGCGAACGCAGATAGACGGCGCGAGCCCAGCTCTCTCGCGAGGCGGCTTCCAGCGTCATGCCCGCGAGCTTCGGATTGATCAGCATGACATCAACGGAGATCAGGGGAATGTCGAGCAGCTCCCTGTCCTCGACTTCCGCGGCGCGAGGGCCGATCCATTCGACGATGAGCTGTCGCGGAGCGGACAGAGCGACGAGGTCGCCGGCCGCCAGAACGGTTCCGGAATCCGCTTCGAGAAGGCGTTCGCCGCGACGGATCCGATGGATGAACAGCCGATGATCCGGAATGCGGGCTTCCGCGGCCGCGACCGTCACCCCGACGAGGGGAGAGTGCTCCTCCAGCAGATAGGCGCGCAGCTCGAATTTGCGCCAGGCGGATGCCAGGCCCGGCTTGGAGCGGGTGACGCCCAATGCCTGCTCGAGCTTGAGCGCCTCGGCTCGCAGATCGATTTTCAGGAGGGCGGGTGCAATCTGGGTGACGAAGAGGATGACGCCCGCATAGCCGAAGATATAGGTGACTGCGTCCGCCACCGCGACGTGCGAGACGAAAAGCGCACGCTGCGCGTCGGGGATGGCCAATCCGTTGATCGCGTCGGTCGCCGTCCCCATGGCCGCGCTCTGGCTCAGTGCGCCCGACATGAGGCCCGCGGCGAAGCCGGGATCGAGCCGCAACACCTTCGCAACGGCAATGGCTGTTGCAAGACCCGTCAAGCACACGACGACCGCGAGCAGCATCGGCTTCAGCCCGTCGCGCTTCATCGTTTGCACGAATTGCGGTCCGACCAGATAGCCGACGCCGAACAGGAACAGCAGGAAGAGAAAGGACTTGGTCATGCCGGAGACGGGCACATGCGCGAAATCGCCGACCGCCAATCCGGCGAACAGAGCGCCGGTGACCGGGCCCAGACTAAACGTTCCGATCCTGAAGCTTCCGATCCAGTAGCCCGCGGCGATCACAAGGAACAGCGCGAGCTCGGGATAACGAACGAGAAACTGCTCCAGCCAGGCCAACATCGCGGCCGGCCTGGCTAAGTCATCAGCATGACAAGGACCATCCCCCAGATTGTCAGCAGCGTGTTTCCGACCGCGTATGTCACGGTATATCCCAGCCCCGGAATCTGACTCTTGGCGCGATCGTTGACCATGCCGAGCGAGGCAGTGGTGGTCCGTGCGCCGGAACAGCATCCGAGCAAGATGGCGTCATGGAAGCGGAACACGTACTTGCCGACATACATTGCGAGGATCAGCGGCACGGTGGTTACCACGATGCCCCAGAGGAACAGGCCAATGCCAAGCGCCTTCAGGCCGGCAACGAAGCCGGGTCCCGACGAGATGCCGACTATGGCAATGAAAACGTTCAGGCCGACGGAGTTCATGAACCAAACGGTAGGCGAGGGAATCCGGCCAAAGGTTGGCCGCACGGAACGCAGCCAGCCGAAGAACAGCCCTGAGATCAGTGCTCCGCCCGAGGTGGACAACGTGAGCGGCACGCTGCCAATCTTGTAGACGATCGCGCCGACCAGCGCGCCGATGGCAATGGCGGCACCGATAAAGGCAACGTCGGCAGTATCGGTTGCTCGATCCGGCCGGCCAAGCATCTTTGTGGCCGCCGCGACATCGGGCGTGCGTCCAACGATGGTGACGATGTCGCCCCGGTTCAGCTTGGTGTTGGGAAGAATGGGGATCTCAACCGCAATCGCGCCCCTCGTGATCTTGCGCAGGAATATGCCGCGCGATGCCGGGCTCTTGGCTAGCTCCTCCAGGGTCTTGTTGTCGACGTCCTTGCTGGTCACGTAGACCTCGAGACCTTCGATCGGCATGGCGAGCAGCTCGCGATCGTCGACTTCCTCCGCCTGTTCACCGATCAATTGGACAAGCACGTCGCGCCGGCCCGCCACGGCCACGACATCACCCGCGTGAATCACGGCATCCGCGATGGCATCGATGATCTTCCCGTCCTGTCGCAGCCGCAGAATGAACACCCGCTGATCGGGAACCAGCGCCTCGGCTTCCTGCACTGTCCTCCCGACCGCCGGGCCGCGTTCGCGAACGCGGAATGCACGGACCTCGAACTGGTGCCACGCGGTGCCGGGACCACCCAACTGCTTCTTGCCGCCGTACTCCTCCTCATATCGCTTGCACGCCGCTTCCAGATCAATGCCGAGCAGGGCCGGGCCAATCAGAGCAAGGACGATCGCGGATCCGACGGTGCCGAAGATGTAGGTGACCGCGTAAGCGACAGGCATCCCGTCGAGCAGCTTCTTCGCTTCCTCCGCAGGCAGGCCGAGCCGGTTGATGGCGTCGGTCGCAAGGCCCATGGAGGCCGAGATGGTCTGCGAGCCGGCATAGAGCCCCACGGCAGATCCGACGTCGTAGCCGGCGACCTTGGCGCCGAGATAGGCGGCTGCGAGGCAGAATACGCAAACGACGGCAGCGAAGATCGCTTGCGGGACTCCGTCCTGCGCGATGCCGCGCACGAATTGCGGTCCGACGCCGTAGCCGATGGCGAACAGGAACATCAGGAAGAAGAACGGCTTGAGCGGACCTGAGATGGTGATCCCGATCTGGCCGATGATGACAGCTGCAATCAGCGTCGCCGTCACCGCGCCGAGGCCGAGGCCCTTGTAGGTGAAGGAGCCAAAGTAATAGCCCAGAGCCAGCGAGAGGAAGATCGCGATTTCCGGGTAGCTCTTGAGTGTCTGGAAGAACCAATTCATCACGTCCCCCGTTCATGCTGCGCGAAAGCGTTGAAGAGCCGGCGAAGGGCTCAAATGGAGTCAGCCAACAACAGGGGACGGCTCGTCTGCTGATGTTGATCTATGTCAACCGTATGCGCCGACTTGCGGCCCGACGTCGGCGCGGTCGCGTCATTCGCTGCGTTGCAGCGCTCCGGCGCCGTTCGTTGGGGGCGAAGCGTTGAGATAGATCAAGGGTCGTCGTCGGCCACCGACGATCCTGCGGTGATCGCGCAGGCGATGAAGCCTGTCCGCCCCGCCTTAGCAGGTTGCACAGCTCGGGAGTTTCACATGGCCGACCTCTTAACTCTAAAGAAATTCGAGGCATTGAGCCCGTTCGAGATCAAGGACGAACTGATCAATTTGGCGAAGGCCAACTCGAAGCGGACCCAGAGCGCGTTCCTGAACGCCGGCCGGGGCAACCCGAACTGGGTCGCGACCACGCCGCGTGAAGGCTTTTTCCTGTTGGGACAGTTCGCCATCAGCGAAAGCAAGCGGGTGATGGACCATCCCGCCGGGATCGGTGGCATGGCCGAGGCAAAAGGCATCGCTCGAAGGTTCGAGGCCTGGCTTGCAAAGCACGCCGACATGCCGGGCGCGAGCTTCCTGTCGGCGATGCTGCCTTATGCGGTCAAGACGTTCGGCTTCGATCCCGACGCCTTCGTCCACGAGCTCGTCGATTCGATCATCGGTGACAATTATCCCGTGCCGGATCGTATGCTGGTGCACAACGAAAGGATCGTGCACGAATATCTGATGTGGGCGGTCTGCGGTGCGCCGCGGCCGTCGGGCAAGTTCGACATCTACGCTGTAGAGGGTGGTACGGCGGCGATGTGCTATCTTTTCAAGTCGTTGAAGGCCAATCGCCTGCTGCAGCCCGGCGACACGATCGCGCTGGGAACGCCCATCTTCACGCCCTATATCGAGATGACGCACCTGGAGGACTATGACCTCAAGGTCGTTCAGATCAAGGCTCCGCAGGAAAACAAGTTCCAGTTCACCGACGAGGAAATCAAGAAACTGGAAGATCCGAAGGTCAAGGCTTTCTTCGTCGTGAATCCGTCCAACCCTCCAGGGATGGGGTTGAGCAAGGAAACGATCGCCAAGCTGGCAAACCTGGTCAAGACCAAGCGGCCCGACCTGATGATCCTGACCGACGACGTCTACGGCACCTTCGTGCACGGTTTCCGATCGCTGCTCGGCGAGCTGCCGCACAATACGATCGGCGTGTATTCCTACTCAAAGTACTTCGGTTGCACCGGCTGGCGGCTCGGCGCGATCGCTATTCACGAGGACAACATCTTCGACAAGATGATCGCCAAACTGCCCGATGCCGCCGTGAAGGCCCTCGACAAGCGCTACGGGCCGCTGACGCTGGAGCCACGCAAGCTGAAGATGATCGACCGCATTGTCGCCGATAGCCGGGACGTCGCGCTCAATCACACGGCAGGCCTGTCACTGCCGCAGCAGGTCATGATGACCCTGTTCTCCCTTTCGGAGATGCTCGATGAAAAGAAGGCCTATCAGGCCGCCTGCATGGAGATCGTCAACAAGCGGCTGTGGGCGCTGCTCGACGGCCTTGGTCTTGCCGACAAGCTTACTCCGAACCCAAATTACGATGCCTATTACGGTCTGATCGATTTTGAGTTCTGGGCGCGGAAGAACATTGGCGACAACGCCGTCGACTACCTGAAGAAGAACATTCATCCTCTCGATCTCGCGTTTCGGCTGGCCGAAGCCCATGGCATCGTGTTGCTGAATGGCGGTGGTTTCGACGCACCCGAATGGTCACTTCGGGTGTCGTTGGCAAATCTCCCGGACGACGTCTACGACGATATCGGGCGAGGCGTGCGCGCCATCGCGCGAGGTTACCGGGACGCTTACGAGGCGACCAAAGGCGGCACGAAGTAACGGAGAGCTCCCGGTCAATCTGGAGCGCTCCGCCATCATTATCAAAGGGGAAATAGAACGATGAAACAGACCGCCATCTACGCTGCCTTGGTCACCTCGCTCGTAACGGTCGCCGGTTTCAGCACGCCCTCGCGCGCCGACACCGGCCAGGTAGCCGTCGTCTTCACCAAGGGCGGCTTCATTGTTGGCGTTGGCGGCGGGGAGGGCGTCCTCGTGCTCCACGGCAAGAAGTATCCGTTCACCGTCTCCGGCATGAGCGTCGGTTTCACGATCGGAGCCTCCACCACCAAGTTCGTCGGCCGCGCTCTCAATCTGAGGGGGCCGGCGTCGATCGAAGGCTCCTATGCGGCGGGCGGAGCAGGTGGGGCCGTTGCGGCGGGCGCAGGTGCCGTGCAGTTGCAGAACGGCAACGGCGTCATCCTCCAGCTCAGCGGCCCAAAGATTGGCGCTGAAGTGTCGGCCGCGGTGGGTGGCGTCACGATCCGCTTGAAATAGGCGAGGGAACAGAGGCTAGAGCAAACGGGCTGCGGCGACGCAGCCCGTTCCACGTTTCAATATCTTTCTTCGACAAACTTCAGTCCGCGCAGACTCGCTTGGTCGTTATAGCGACCCTTGTGGGAGCGCGGCGGCAGCGTGACTTTCTCCCGCTTGACCTTCTTGTAAGGGATCGTCCTCAAGATGTGCGAGATGACGTTGAGCCGTGCGCGGCGCTTGTCGTTCGAGCGGATCAGCCGCCAAGGCGCATGCTTGGTGTCGGTCGCCTCGAACATCATGTCGCGCGCGCGGGAGTAATCGTACCAGCGCCCGAACGACTCGGTATCCATCGGGCTCAGCTTCCACTGCCGCAGCGGATCCTCGATGCGCGCCTTGAAGCGAAGCTCCTGCTCCTCCATCCCGACCTCCAGCCACAGCTTGATCAGGACGATGCCGGCATCCACGGCGAATTTCTCAACCAGCGGACACAATTCGAGAAAGCGCTTGTGCTCGGTCGGCGAGCAGAAGCCCATGACATATTCAACGCCGGCGCGATTGTACCAGCTGCGATCGAAGATCACGATCTCGCCGCCGGCGGGGAATTGCTCGATATAGCGCTGCAGGAACAGCTGGGATTTTTGCCGGTCGGACGGCGCGGGCAGGGCGCAGACCCGGAATACGCGCGGGCTGACCTTTTCCGTCAAGGCCTTGATGGTGCCGCCCTTGCCGGCGGCGTCGCGCCCTTCGAAGATGATGATCACCTTCAGTTTCTGGGCCTTCACCCATTCCTGGAGATGACACAGCTCGACCTGGAGCTTTTCAAGCTCCTTCTCATAGGCCTTGCGCTTCATTTTCTCCGCGGGCTCGTCCTTGGCCATACCTGTCCTTTCGCTGCTTCTGTCGTTAGTCGTGGTCCCAGGAAATAGTCACGCCGATGTCGCCGGGAATGCCGCCCGGGAAATCGATGACCTGGTAGGCGATGCGATAGCCGCGCGGTTTCAAATAGTCGGTCCAGAGCTGGAAGATCTCCTTGGGGATCCCGGTCAGCGTATTCTCCCAGCCTTTTTCCATCTGGTTGATGGCGCGCCCCTTGTCCGTGCAGAGCGAATTGGGGAAACGATAGACGAGCACCTCAGTCAGGCCGTTGCGCACCGCACGCTGGATGATTGTCGCGGCGAGCTTGATCTTTTCTTCCTCGCTCTTGCCGGAAGGCTTGCTCAGGCGCTCGATCAGCGCGCGTTTCTCGGCCTCGACGGCTGTAGCGAGCCGAACGTATTCTTCAGCCTTCTCGGCTTCCTTGAGAGCTGCCTCTTTGCGGATCTGCGAGGCCTTGGGAATGAGTTCGTCAAGCCCGGGCATGGCTGCGGCTCCTCAATGGCTGATTGCAGTTCTGTGCGTTGCGAAAGGCTAGGGCCGGCAGGGGGCATTCTCTTGATTCAAATCAAGCAACGGCAAGACTCGCCTGCCCACTGTGCCGGACATATCCTGCGCTGACACAGCGATCCTGACCGGGAGAGACAATTGAACGATCAGCTACATCCGATGGCGCCGCATCATCTGCCGTTCTATCTCGCCCCTGGAAGCGGGGTCGATACGCTGATGGTGGTGATGGGAATCTTCCTCATTGGCACCATGCTCTGGGTCGGCACCCTCTATTGGAAGCTGCACAGCCTGCCGGAGCGGATGGCGCACAAGTCGCAGAAGCTGCAGTTCGAATTCGTGGCCGTGCTCGGCCTGATCTCGCTCTTCACGCATATGCATATCTTCTGGGTGGCGGGCCTGCTGCTTGCGCTGATCGATCTCCCCGATTTCGGCACGCCGCTGCGCAGCATCGCCGGTTCGGTCGAGAAGATTGCCGATGCGACACCCGGTGAGCAGAGCGAGGTTGTCGCGCCCGGCTCCCCGCCAGCCGAGCAGTTCGGACCAGTCAAGGAAAAGGAGCGCAGCCATGTTTGAGCTGATGTTCTGCTCGCTTCTGACGATCCTGCCCGACTATCTCTATCGCCGCTATGCCCAGGGCAAGCGTTTCGGCAAGGAGATCACGTTCTTCTCGGTCTGGTACGAGCTGCGCTGGGGCATCACCGGCTGCCTGATGCTCACGGTGTCGCTGATCACCATGATCTTCTATTTCCATCCCGCAACCGATTCCGCGACACTTTATTTCCGCACCGTGCCGATCATGCCCGTTGGCTCCGCGGGCCGGGTGGCTGAGGTGAATGTCGGCTACAGCCAGGACGTGAAGCAGGGCGATGTGCTGTTCAAGCTGGACAGCGCCAAGGAACGCGCGGCGGTGGAAACCAACAAGCGCAAGGTGGCCGAGGTTGATGCGTCTCTGACGAGCGCGGAATCCGACGTGGTCAAGGCTGAAGCGCAGATCGAGGAAGCCAAGGCCAACCTTCAGCAGGCCAAGGATGAACTGGACGTTAAGTCGGAGTTGCAGCGCCGCAATCCCGGCATCGTGCCGCAGCGCGACATCGAAAAGCTGCAGGTGCTCGTCAATCAGCGGCAGGCCGGGGTCGACGCGGCCACGGCTTCCAGACAGTCGGCGGTCTTGCGCGTTTCGACGCTGTTGCCGGCCGAGAAGGCCAGCGCTGAAGCGGCGTTGGCAGAGGCGCAGGTGCTTCTGGATCAGACGATCATTCGGGCCGGCGTCGACGGCCGTGTCGAACAATTCCTTCTTCGCGTCGGCGACGTGGTCAATCAACTGTTACGGCCCGCTGGCGTGCTGATTCCGGACGGCGCGGGTCGGAAAGGTCTTCAGGCCGGCTTCGGGCAGATCGAAGCGGGTGTGATCAAGGAAGGGATGGTGGCGGAAGCGACCTGCATCTCCAAACCCTGGGTGATCATCCCGATGGTGGTTACGTCCGTTCAGGACTACATCGCCGCCGGCCAATTCCAGGGCGGACAGCAACTCCTCGAAGCACAGAATGCCGTGAAACCTGGCACAATTCTCGCGTTCATGGAGCCACTCTACAAGGGCGGGCTCGAAGGCGTGACGCCGGGCAGTAGCTGCATCGTCAACGCCTACACCAGCAACCACGAGGAGATTAACGCGAAGGAGACCAGCACCAGCCGGGCCATCGGCTTGCACGTCATCGATGGCATTGGCCTCGTGCACGCGCTGCTGCTGCGCATCCAGGCGCTGCTGCTACCGATCAAGACGCTGGTGCTGAGCGGGCACTGACGAAGCAACAGGATTGAAGATATGACCACATCACAAATGCTCGCTGCTCTTGCTGTGCCTCTATTCGGCCTGTTCGTCGCAACGGCTGAAGACGCCGTTGCCGTCGAGCTGAACGGCGCATGGGCCACCAGCGCCGATCAATGCGACAAGGTGTTCACGCGGGAGGACGGGAAGCTCACCTTCACCGATATGTCCGACGTCTATGGCGGCGGCTTCATCGTCGATGGCAATCAATTGATCGGAAAGTTCGCACGGTGCAAGGTCAAGGCGCGGAAGGATAACGGTCCGAACGTCAACCTTGTCGCGTCCTGCGCGACCGACATCATGCTGTCCAGCGTTCAGTTCAGCTTGAAGGAGCTGGACGCCGACAGCATTGCCCGGCTGTTCCCGGGCATGGAGGACATGGAAATCCGCTATCATCGCTGTTCCCCGAAATAGCCGCGCGCCGCGGCGGCGGATGCCTCCCCGGGTCTGTCGAAATGACGCCGTTCCCGCTAGGATTGCGGCCACGACGGCCGGAGAATGCCGTCAGAGGAGGCGGATGAGCTGGCGAAGATGTATGACGTCAGGCCGTTCGCGGCCGGTCGTGGCCGCGTGGCTGGGCCTCGGGCTGTTGCTTGCTGCCTGCATCCTCCCGGGCACCGCTGGTGCGGTCGAGCGCAGCGCGCGCGGGGACCTCAAGCGCGTGCTGATCCTGCATTCCTTCGGCCGCGAGTTCCGGCCCTGGAGCGAATACGCGCGGAGCATCAAGGCCGGGCTCGAGCAGCAATCGCCGTGGCCGCTCGATATCCAGGAGCAAGCGCTGCTCACGGCGCGTTTCAACAATCCCGGGCCGGAAGCGCCCTTCGTCGAGTATCTGCATTCGCTCTACCAGGGAGCGCCGCCTGACATCGTGTTGAGCATTGGTGCACCAGCCGCTCGTTTCGTGCAGCGATACCGCGGAAAGCTGTTCCCCGACACGCCAATGGTGTTGGCCGTCGTCGAGGAGCGGCTGGTGGATCGCGTCGACCTCACCGACAACGATGTCGTCGTGTCGGTTCGCAATGATTTCATGGTCGTGTTCGACAACATTCTCCGCGTCTTGCCGGAGACCAAGACCGTCGCCATGGTGATCGGTGCATCACCGCTCGAGCAGTTCTGGATCGACGAGGTGAAGCGGGAGCTGAAGCCGCTTGGGAATCGCGTCGACCTGGTTTGGTATGCGGACCTGCCTTTCGAGGAGATCCTCAAGCGAGCGGCGAAACTTCCGCCACATACGGTGTTGTTCTGGGGTCTGATGACGGTTGATGCCGCCGGAATTATCTATGAAAGCGACATCGCCTTGCGTAGCCTGCACGCGGTCGCCAATGCCCCGATTTTTTCCTACCAGGACCCCTTCTTCGGCGGCAGCACCGTCGGTGGCCCAATGCAGCTGACGGCGGAGACGAGTCGGAAGACCGTCGATGCGGCGATGCGCATCCTCGGGGGCGAGAAGCCAACTGCAATCAAATACGAGCCGATCGAATTCGGGGCAGCGAAATACGATTGGCGCGAACTGCAACGCTGGGGTATCAGCGAACGCAAGCTGCCTGCGAACAGCGAAATCCTGTTCCGCGAGCCAGGGGTCTGGGAGCGCAATCGCTGGCAGATATTGCTGATCGCCACGATCATTCTGGTGCAGACCGGCCTGATCAGCGGGTTGCTTCACGAACGCCAGCGTCGCCGGGCCGCCGAGGTCGAAGCGCGCCAGCGCTTTGCCGACCTCGCCCACGCCAATCGCTACGCGACCGTCGGCGAGTTGACGACATCGATCGCCCACGAACTGAACCAACCGCTCGGCGCCATCCTGACCAACACCGAGACCGCAGAGCTCATGCTCAATGCGTCTTCGCCCGATATTGACGAGGTCCGGCAGATTCTCGCCGACATCAGGCGCGACGATCACCGGGCATCAGAGGTCATCCGCAGGCTGCGTAGTGTCTTGAAGAAGAGGCCGTTTGAGATCAAAGAGGTCGAGCTTAACGACACCGTGCGAGAAGCGATTGGCCTGGTAAGGGCGGTCGCCGACGGACGCTCCATCGGGCTCACCTATGAACCCGCCTTCGCGGATATGCATGTCAAGGGCGATCCTGTGCAGCTCCAGCAGGTCGTTCTCAATGTGGTCATCAACGCGATGGATGCCGTTTCCGACGCGGCCATAGAACTGCGTGAGGTCCGCGTGTCGACCGCGCGCGCCAGCAACCGTGCCGAGATCAGGATCGCAGATAGCGGTTCTGGCATCGCGGCCGATGACCTGACAAAAGTCTTCGATCCTTTCTTCACGACCAAGCCTCAGGGCATGGGCATGGGGCTTGCGATCGTCAGGACCATCGTGGAGGCGCATCACGGCACGATCGCCGCCGAGAACCAGCCATCCGGCGGCGCGTTGTTCACGGTCCGGCTTCCGATTGTCAGGTAGCGGGCCGACAATAGCGCGCGATGATGCCGCTCTCGCGCCGCAGCAATCCGGCGAAGCCGTCTTTCGTTGATCTCGATCAACAAACGCCTGTGCCTCGGTCCGATCTTCGCGGACAGATAGCCTTGTGGAGGTTGCGATGTTTCGTTGCGGCAAGATCCTGATGGCGCTTGCGCTCGTTGTGGCGATGCCCGCCGCTGCAATGGCGCAGGCCACCACGCCGGCGGCTCCAACGACGCCGGCCGCACCGAGTACGCAGGCGCAGCCTGCGGCTCCGCCGGCTGCAGAGCTGCTGAAGCCGGAGCAGCTCGAAGCCCTGGTCGCGCCGATTGCGCTCTATCCCGACGAACTGCTCGCCAACGTGCTGGCGGCCTCGACCTATCCGCTCGAGGTGGTGCAGGCCGACCGCTTTCTGAAGGAGCGCAAGAGCCTGAAGGGCGATGCGCTGAAGACCGAGGTCGACAAGCAGGGCTGGGATGACAGCATCAAGGCGCTGGCCAGCACTGCCGATGTTCTCACCACAATGAGCGACAAGCTCGAATGGAGCCAGAAGCTCGGCGACGCCTTTCTGGCCCAGCAGCCCGACGTGATGGATGCGATCCAGCGTCTGCGCAACAAGGCTTATGACAACAAGAAGCTCGTCACAACCAAGCAGCAGAAGGTCAGCGTCCAGACCCAGGAAGGCAAGCAGGCCATCGTGATCCAGCAGGCCGATCCCTCCACGATGTACGTGCCGTATTACGATCCGGCGACGGTCTATGGCACCTGGCCCTATGCGGAATATCCGCCGGATTATTGGGGCTATCCGTCCTATCTCGGCGCGGGTGTGGTCGCCGCCGGCATCGCCTTCGGCACCGCCTGGGCGATCGGGCGCTGGGGCAATTACTGGGGCGGCGGCTGCAACTGGGGCAACCGCAACGTCTACGTCAATCATCGCACGACCAACATCGGCAACGGCTGGCAGCACAATCCGGCGCATCGCGGCGGCGTGCGCTACAACAACACCAACGTCCAGCAGCGCTTCGGCAACAACAACGTCAGGGCCGGCGCGTCGGACCGGATGGATTTCCGCGGCCGCGACGGCAACCAGGTGCTGCGGCCCAATCAGGGCGGTCCGGGAGACCGTGCAGGCGATCGCGCTGGCGATCGTGGCGGTCCGGGCGATCGGGCAGGTGACCGGGCAGGTGACCGCGCGGGCAATCGCGGCGATCGGCCGGGCGGTGGCGACCGCGCTGGCGCCAGTGATCGCGCCAAGGGCAGCGGTGACCGCGCCAAGGTCGGAAACAAGGCCGGCAACAAGGCTGGCAACAAGGGCAGCGGAGATCGTGCCAAGGCTGCGAACCGCGGTGGCGGTGCTGCCGCCAACCGTGGCGGTGGCGGCAATCGCGGCGGCGCGATGAACGTGTCGTCCGGCCGGTCCGCGGCCGCAGCGTCGGCGCGCGGACGCGCCAGCATGGCGAGCATGCCACGCGGGGGCGGTGCTGGTCCGAGCATGGCCGGTCGCGGTGGCGGTGGTGGAATGGCGGCGCGAGGGGGAGGCGGCGGCTTTGGTGGTGGTGGTCGCGGAGGCGGCGGCGGTGGCCGGCGCTCTGACATCGCGCTGAAGCACGACATCGTCCTGCTCGGCCATCTCGGAAACGGCCTCGGCTATTATCGTTTCAGCTACATCGGCAGCGAAAAGGCCTATGTCGGTGTGATGGCGCAGGAGGTCGAGCAGGTCATGCCCGACGCGGTGACCCGCGGGAGCGACGGATATCTGCGTGTTGATTACGACAAGCTCGGGCTGACATTCCGCACCTACCGCAACTGGGTCGCCGGCGGCGCGAGGATCCCGGCGGAGGTGATGCGATGATTGCTCTGAAATCGCTCCGCCGCGCGATCCTGCCCGGCATGCTGGCGCTCGCGTTGTTCGGCTCACCGGCACTTGCGCAGGAATCCTACAAGTCTCCGGAGGACGCCGCCGCCGCGCTCGCCGCCGCGGTCAAGAGTGGCCCGAAAGACATCCTGAAAGTGCTGGGCAGGGCCGCCGAGGACATCGTCTCCTCCGGCGACGAGGTCGCCGACAACGACATCCGCGCGCGCTTCTCGTCCATGTACGACGCCAAGCACGGCATCAAGGCGGAAGGCAACAAGACCGCGACGTTGCTGCTGGGACCGGATGATTTCCCGTTCCCGATTCCGCTGCTCAACACCAAAACCGGCTGGGCGTTCGACACCGACGAGGGACGGATCGAGGTGCTTCGTCGCCGCATCGGCCGCAACGAGCTCGACGCGATCCAGACCGCGCTCGCCTATGTCGATGCGCAGAACGAATATGCCGACAAGGACCGCGGCGAGGGCGCCGGCGTCTATGCCCAGCGCATCGTCTCGTCACCCGGCAAAAAGGACGGCCTGTTCTGGCGCGATGACAGCGATCCGAGCCCGCTCGGCGCGCTGGCGGCCGAGGCGTCGAAGGAGGGCTATCGCGCAGGCGATGTCGGGCCCGCGCCCTATCACGGCTACTACTTCCACATCCTCAAGGGGCAGGGCCGCGATGCGCCGGGCGGCGCGCTCAACTATGTCGTCAAGGGCAAGATGATCGGCGGCTTTGGCCTGATCGCCTGGCCCGCCGAATACGGAAATTCCGGCGTGATGACCTTCCTCGTTAATCACGCCGGCACCGTCTACCAGAAGGATCTCGGCAAGCGCACCGGGTCCATCGCCGAACGCGCCACGCTGTTCGACCCTGATGAGACCTGGAAGAAGGTCGATGCCACAAAACCCTGAACGGCGTGCGCGCACCTTTCGCCTGATTGCTGTCCTCTCGCTGGCACTCGGGCTCGCGGTGCCGGCAACGCCATCCTTCGCGCAAGCCGCCGGCCAGGTCCACGTCAAGATCGTCAAGGCTGGCCTGCTGCTCGGCGGTGGCGCCGGCCGCGGCATGCTGACCTATCGCGGCAAGACCTATCCGTTCAGGATGACCGGTCTGAGTTTTGGCATCACGGCCGGCGCCACGGTCGGCCGTCTCGATGGCTGGGCCTCCGACATTCGCGACGTCGGCGACTTCGCCGGCACCTACAGCTCCGTCGGCGGCGGCTTTGCGCTGGTCGGCGGAGTCAACGGCGTCCACTTGCGCAACGAGAAGGGCGTCACCATCGTGCTGCAGGGCCCGAAAGCGGGGCTCGAGCTCGCGGCCAATATCAGCCAGGTCACAATCTCGCTGAGATGAGCGACGCCACACGCGCCGTGGGGTGGCACGTGGGTTGGGTTTCCAAATTCGGGAATTTAGTTGTAAAGACAGCCCCCTTTGGTTGACACCCCTTGCGCCAATCGATTATCCGACCGGGGTATGTCGGTCAGGCTTTCCCGGGCAGGTGATCGGTGAATCAGACGTTCAATCCGGCCACGCTCGACAAGCTGAAGCTCCGCATTCAGGCGTTGCGCGCCAAAACCATCGCCAACGGCTGCACCGAGGACGAGGCGCTGTCTGCCGCCGCCAAGGTCGCCGAACTGCTGGATCGCCACGATTTGTCGCTCTCGGACGTCGAGCTGCGCGCGTCGCCGTGCGAACGGAGGGTCTACGAGACCCATCGCAAGAAGCGAATTCCCCTGGACGACTGCATCGGCGCGATCGCTCATTTCTGCGATTGTCGGGTCTGGCGCGAGAAGAACGCGACCGGCGAGAGCAGCTATGTGTTCTTCGGTCTCGGCGCGGATGTCGAGGTCGCGCATTATCTGGCCGAATTGATTGACGGCGCCGTGCGCGCCGAACTTGGCCGCTTCAAGACCTCGGTCGACTACAGCAGGTTCCGGCACCAGGAGCGGCATCTGGCCAATGCCTCCTTCGCGCTCGGGATGGTGTCGTCAATCGCGCACAGGCTGGTGGCGATCAAGGCCAGTCGCGATCAGGTCAACGAAAGCACCGGCCGCGGGCTGGTGGTCCTCAAGACCTCGGTGGTCGATGCGGAATTCGACAAGCTCGACCTCAAGCTCCGGACCCAGCGCAGCGCCGGCCGGATGGTTTCGATGACGGCCTATGAAGCCGGCGGCGCTGCCGGAGCGTCGCTGGCCATCAATCCCGGCCTTGGCGAGTCGCAGTCAGGGACCACACCCAAAGGGAGCTGAACGCACCAGGGAAGCGGCGCGGCTTTGGCCGGAGCTGAGAGCATGGGCGATGTCATTCCGGTTAATCAGCTGCCCTCTGTCGTCAATGCTGCGCATGCTAATAAAGTGCAGCGTCACCGTAATTCCCGAGCAACGAAAGATCGAGGCCTTGATCGATCTGCTCCTGGCGGAGCGCAGCCAATGAAGCGCCGGCGCCGAATTCACAGGAAGCGCGACCGGCAGCGGCTGATGACGCACCGCCGGCGGTTGTTCCGCTAATCCCTAAAAGATACGCCGCCGGGCTCGAAATGCATTGTCCCGGCGGCGCCCTGTCTCAAACTGGGTCCTACAATCCCAGTCACCTTGATATCAGCAACACCCGTGCCACAGAGATGTGACAGGCCGCCGTTCACCGGGTTCCTTCGGCAACTTTCTCGATGTGAGCAAAATTGACCATGTGTGCGGTACCTTTCCGGCATCACCGCGCGGCCCTTGGCTTTCATCGGTAAACCGGCTCGCGCATAAGCGAGTGGCTGAGATCGCCCGGCTTGCGGCCGCCGGAATAATTTTTCCCCGGACTGACCCCGTCCTGCGTTCCTTCGTATCTGTGTTACGTTGTGGACGCAGGAACCGAGTCGATGGCCGATGAAGAGCAACACGTGGTGGCCCCACAGGCGCAAGACGTCGGGCCCCGCTGCCCATCATGCGCCGCGCCCGCCCGCCGCCTCACTTCGATTCTCGACGTGAAGAACAACAGATCGATCCAAATATTCCGGTGCGATAGCTGCCGTAAGGAAGTATGGGAAGATTGAGCCGCTGGCGGCCTCTTGCGTGATGGGCAGCGGATAGGCCGACGCTTTACGATAGCGGCTACGCTTCTCTCAAAAGGCTAAAAACCCCAGCTCAGTCGGGGTCAGGGCGAGCTGGCCAATACAACCAACGTTCCTATTCCCAGGGAACGGTTATCGAGCCCGCCGGTTCAAACTGGCGGCTCGCGTCAGTCGTCGAATGGGAATAGACGATCGTCTTCAGGCAAAACGCTGATAGCAAAATAGGCCAACGCCAGCGAGCCCAGAACAAGAAGAATTATCGCGGCGAGCCCGTACCACAAGGTGTCAACCGCCTTTTTTCGACGCGTTTCCGGGGCGCACCATCTTTGTGCGCCAGCTCCTTCGACGAGCAGGATGACTGCGCGGCGCGCGCCCCGCAAGCGCGAGGATGGAGTACCCCATGAGATAGCCATCGAGGTCCGTGACGACAGCGGCCCGCTTGCTTCAAGGATCAAGCTGGCGGCCCGATCACGCCGTACGCGAAGGCCACGCCCTCGGGATCGTTCTCCTCGAACCAGATTTCCGCGGCTTCGACCGAGGCAAGACCTTGATGTGATCGACGTCGCCGACCTGCTTGGCGGCGTTCACGTCGACAAAGACGGTCATTGATCCCACTTCAGCTTGCGCCCCCCAGTGCGGCTCTTTGCCCTTCGGGTTGAACTCCGGGACGAAGTGTCGGTTCGCCGCATCATCGAGGAATATGCGAACGACCTGCGCGCGATCGTCAGGAAGCTCCGCCGACACTTCAATTGACTTGCGCATCTTGACGGGCAGTTCACAGCCGCAGCTTCATCGGCCCTCGTGGTGCGGCATCAGCACGACATCGACGAGCGCTAGGCTGACGCTCGTCTAGAAGTCAGACCGGCCCGTCTCCGCCGCGGGTGAGGTACCTCACGGCGAGCACAAGCAGGGCGAAGGTGGCGCAGATGGCTGCTCCAGAGAGGAGGAGGGCGTCGCTAATATCCGCGTCGTTCCTGCAATTTCTTAGTCCCGGGCTGGGCCTGCTGCTGCTTGAATCTCACACGCGGATTGATGTCACACGTCGTGTCCCAGCGGCCGGATGCAGAAGCCATGCATTGCTCCCGGGTCTCGTACATGCACTCGCCGGGCCAGCCGAGATCGTCGCCAACGACACACCAGGGATAATCGCGCTCTGCGTGCGCGGCAGGAAGAGATCCCAGAAGGATCAACAGGGCCAGGATTGTGGTGCGCATCTCGAGTCTCCAGGTATCACGCGCTCAAAGAGAGCTTTGAGGCGCCGAGGCCAATGGCTGTTCTGGGCCTTGGTTCCTGCGGAGCCCATAGCTCACCCGACCAGCCAGGGCGCGTCAAATCACACCCGCGCTGTTGCGGCTCATCCGAGGCCCGGACTAACACCGACAGATCCTTCGATCGATTCGGAATAATCGCGTCATGCCGGTGTTTTGCTCGACCCGTCAATTGCCTCTTGAGAGGTCGGGGAGCCTGGACGCATAAGTCAAAAGCGGCGTGCCCGCGCGCAAATTCCGCGCCTTAAAGCGGTGACGAAGAAAAAGGGGGCGCCGCTTGCGACGCCCCCTTCGTAGATCGTGCCGAATCTCAAACGCCGGTCTGCGAAATGAATTTCGTGCTCAGATAGGCTTCCAGCCCTTCGGTACCGCCTTCCGAGCCATATCCGGAATCCCGAACGCCGCCGAACGGCGTTTCCGTCAGGGCCAGCGCGAAGCTGTTGATCGACATCATGCCTGCGTCGACCGCCGCTCCAATTGCGGCCGCCGTCTTGGCCGATCTTGTGAACGAATAGGACGCAAGACCGAAGGGCAGGCGATTGGCTTCCTCGACCGCCTCGTCGAACTTGGCAAAGGACGAGATCAAGGCAAGCGGAGCGAACGGCTCATCATTCATCGCGCGCGCCGATTTGGGAACGTTGGTGACGACGGTCGGCTCGAAGAAATAACCCTTGTTCCCGACGCGATTGCCGCCGGCCTGCACCTTGCCGCCCTTGCTGACGGCGTCCTGAACCATGTCTTCAATCGCAGCAACGCGGCGATCGTTTGCAAGCGCGCCCATCTTCGAATCCGGCTCGAGGCCGTTACCGACCTTGATGGATTTCGCCCCGTCAACAAAGTGCTGGACGAACTTGTCGTAAACGGCCTCCTGCACCAGGAACCTGGTCGGCGAGATACAGACCTGGCCGGCATTGCGGTACTTTGCCGCGACCATGATCTTCGCCGCCGACTCGACGTCGGCGTCATCGAATACGATGACCGGCGCGTGGCCGCCGAGCTCCATCGTGACGCGCTTCATATGCAAGCCCGCCATCGCTGCCAGATCCTTGCCGACCTTGGTCGAGCCGGTGAAAGAGATCTTGCGGATGACCGGGTGAGGGATGAGGTATTCGGAAATTTCCGAAGGGATACCGTAGACCAGGTTGACCACGCCATCGGGCAGCCCGGCATCGACAAAGGCCCGGATCAATTCGGCAGGCGATGCCGGCGTTTCCTCCGGCGCCTTGACGATCATCGAGCAGCCCGCGGCCAACGCCGCGCTGAGCTTCTTGACCACCTGATTGATCGGGAAATTCCAGGGCGTGAACGCTGCGACCGGGCCGACAGGCTCCTTGATCACCAATTGGTAGACGCCGGGGCTGCGTGCCGGGATGAGACGCCCATAGGCCCTGCGTCCTTCTTCAGCGAACCAGTCGATGATGTCGGCCGCGTTCATCGTTTCAAGCCTGGCTTCAGCCAAAACTTTTCCCTGCTCCATCGTCATGATGGCCGCGATCTTGTCGGCCCGCTCGCGGATCAAATCAGCGGCCTTGCGCATCACTTTGGACCGGTCGAGCGGCGACACGTTGCGCCACAACCGGAATCCCTTTTCGGCCGACGCCAGCGCTTCGTCGAGGTCGGACCGGTCCGCGTGCGGGACCGTGCCGACCGGCTCCTCGGTCGCAGGATTGATCACCTTGAGTGTGCGGCCGGTCGCGGCCGGGCGCCATTTGCCGTCGATATGCAGTTGAACCGAGGGGTAGCTCATAATTCCTCCCATTTCGCTATCAACTGCAATGGCAGTGGATCGCGGATAAGCTCAGCTTCGCCATGATTGGTCTGTGGGGGTGCTTATCGCGCATTCTTGCAAGCTTTTGAACCGTCTCTTCGCGTGGTGGTCTCCGGTCAGCCTTGCAAATTTGGGCGGGCATCTCGGCCTGATGGAATGGACCGAGCTGCGATCGGTGATCGTAGGATGAGCCGCCCGCATGAAGTGCAGGGAGCTTTAAAAAACTTAAGCGCTGACAGGGAGGAGGTGCCATGGACCCCAAGACTGGACCCCAAGACTTATGACGCATCGATTGCGGCCGTAATGTCGACGGCCTCCATGACAATCGGCCTACCACGCAGGCGCTCGGCGTCGCGCGCGGGCGGCGCGCCGAACATGCGGGCGTATTCGCGGCTGAACTGCGAGGGGCTCTCGTAGCCGACCGCGTAGGCTGCGCGCGCGGCGTCGGCACTGGCGATGAGCAGCCGTCTCGCCTCCTGGAGGCGCAGCATCTTCTGATATTGAAGTGGGCTCATCGCAGTCGCAGACTTGAAATGGCGGTGGAATGATGCCGGGCTCATTCCCACCTGCTCGGCAAGTTGCTCGACGCGCAGCATCTCGTTGAAGTGCGACCGTATCCACGCGATCGCCTGACGAACCTGGCTGAGGCGGCTGTCTACCCGCGCTATCTGTCTGAGCGCGCCTCCCTGTGGCCCTTTGAGCAACCGGTAAAGGACCTCGCGTTCATGCATTGGCGCGAGCACCGGGACGTCTTGCGGCGTATCGAGGAGCGAGAGAAGCCGCGACCATGCGTCCAGCAGATCGGGCGTGACGGCGCTGATCGCGAAGCCTCTGGTCTGGCCTTCGGAGGCTGACGGCATGTCCGAAATCAGCGATGTGAGGCACTCCCTGTTGAGCCTCATGCTCACGGCGATGTAGGGTTTGGCGGGTGTCGCCTCCACAACCCAGCCGGATGCAGGAAGCTCAATCGTCGCGATGAAGTAGCTCGCGGGATCGTAGCGCAAAAGTCGGTCACCGATCATGGCCTGCTTTGCGCCCTGAAGGACGAGGCACAGAGCCGGCTCGTAGACGTTCGGCGTCGGTTTCGTCCTCATGCCGCCGATATGCAAGGCGACGCGTGGGATGATCGTCTCATGGCGTGCGCCATTGGCGTGACGCTCGGCGATCATCCGCATCCGGTTCAATTGTTCCAGCATCGCCACAATATCGGCGCGCCCGCTCACCGGTGCAAGGGGCGGCGCCCGACCGACGGTTTTGCCGTGATAGGATCAGGCAAGAGATCGACGGGATCGGGCTTTGGGCAAGGAGCGGCTGATCCAATATCACGAGCAACGACCGCGAAGGCCGCGCCGCGGCAGCCGTCCGCGCCGCGCCAATCGATCAGGAGAAGCGATGATGATCAGCACCTTTGGAGCGGAGACGACGACTGATGAGGTGCTGGAAGGCGCCGATCTGAAGGGCAAGCGCATTCTCGTGACGGGCGTTTCCGCTGGCCTGGGCATCGAGACGGCGCGCGCGCTGGCCGCGCACGGCGCGGACATCGTCGGCGCTGCTCGCGACCTCGGGAAAGCGCGCGCCGCAACCAAGAGCGTAAAGTCCGCAGCCGAGGCGGGGGGCGGCAGTCTCGAACTGGTCGAACTCGACCTTGCCTCGCTCGCCAGCGTGCGTTCCTGCGCCGATGCGCTGCTCGCAGACGGCCGTCCGTTCGATATCATCATCGCCAATGCCGGGGTCATGGCCTGTCCGCAGGGGCAGACCCGGGACGGGTTCGAGACGCAGTTCGGTACGAACCATCTCGGACATTTCGTGCTCGTCAACCGTATCGCATCGCTGCTGAAGCCCGGTGGTCGGCTGGTGAACCTCTCGTCGGCCGGACACCGTTTCGCCGACGTTGACCTCGATGACCCGAATTTCGAGCGCACGCCTTATGCCGAGTTCGTTGCCTATGGCCGTTCCAAGACCGCCAATATCCTGTTCGCCGTCGAGTTCGATCGCCGGTATCGCGACCGCGGTATCCGCGCGACGGCACTCCATCCCGGCGCCATCAAGACCGAGCTCAGCCGTTACCTGACCTCGGAAGCGACCCAACAATTGATCGATACGATCAATAAGGGACAACAGGCGAGCGGCGCGCCGCCCTTCAGTTACAAATCAATCCAGCAGGGCGCGGCGACATCAGTGTGGGCAGCGATCGTCGCACCGGCAGATGAGGTCGGTGGCCGCTATTGTGAGGATTGCCATGTCGCGGAAATCCAGGATGGCGATGGCATCCGCGGCGGCGTTCGCCCCTACGGGCTCGATGCCGAGCACGCCAAGGCGTTGTGGGCAAAGAGCGAAGCGATGGTCGGCGAGCGGTTCTGACGCCGAGGAATTCAACTCAGGAGGCAAATATGAAATACCGTACTCTGGGCCAGGGCCTGAAAGTAT
Organism: Bradyrhizobium rifense; assembly: GCF_008123425.1. Lineage (GTDB taxonomy): Bacteria > Pseudomonadota > Alphaproteobacteria > Rhizobiales > Xanthobacteraceae > Bradyrhizobium > Bradyrhizobium rifense. Next base: position 1,053 of record NZ_VSSS01000079.1, on the reverse strand, counting down.
CTGCAATCGGTATCGGCTGCATGCCGATGATCCGTGATGGCAATATCAACTATGGCGCAGCCGACGACACCGTCTCGACCCGGACGATTCACGAGGCGATCGACCTCGGCATCACCTTTTTTGACACCGCCGAGATGTACGGGCCGTTCCGCAACGAAGAACTGGTCGGCGCCGCCATCAAAGGCCGTCGCGACGGGCTTGTCATCGCCACCAAGTTCGCGATGCGCTGGAATGGAAACACGCCGACCGGAGTCGATGGCAGCCCCGAGAATGTTCGACGCGCCTGCGAGGGATCGCTGAAGCGACTTGGCATCGACACGATCGACCTGTTCTATCAGCATCGCGTCGATCCGAACGTGCCGATCGAGGAAACGGTCGGCGGTATGGCTGAATTGGTGAAGGAAGGAAAAGTCCGCTTTCTCGGGCTTTCGGAAGCCGCCGCCGGCACGGTTCGCCGCGCCGCCAAGGTGCATCCGATCGCAGCGTTGCAGACCGAATATTCGATCTGGGAGCGCGACGTGGAGGCAGATATCCTCCCGGCCTGCCGGGAGAATGGCATCGGCTTCGTTCCCTACAGCCCGCTCGGCCGTGGCTTTCTTGCCGGTGGAATCCGGAAGCTGGACGATCTTCCCGCCGGCGACTGGCGCCGCAGCGATCCTCGTTACTCGCCCGAGAACATGCCGAAGAACCTTGCCATCGTCGACGCGATCGCCGAGGTGGCCGTGCGTCATGGCGTTTCGAACGCCCAGATCGCGCTCGCCTGGCTCCTGGCGCAGGGCGAAGACATCGTGCCGATCCCCGGGGTCAAGCGCAGCGAAACGATGCGCGACAGCGCCGGCGCATCCGATGTCACGCTGACCGCCGACGATCTCGCCGCCCTGACGGCGGCGGCGCCCGCTGGACGCACGGCGGGACCACGCTATGCCGAAGCGGGAATGGCGCGCGTGAAGCTCTGACGCAGGAATGTCCGATGGCCGGTCTGCACAGGGGTCTCTGGCAGCCGCCCGTTCGACAATTTCGGAATAATAGCATAATGCGCCTGTTTTGCCCGAC
>NZ_VSSS01000008.1 GCF_008123425.1 Bradyrhizobium rifense | reverse complement strand
CAGTCCAGTGCACTAAACTCCGCCTCATCAGGTGGCAGTAATTTTGTGCACTGTCACCGTAATTCTTTGTGTCGCCTCCGCAGGGTCAGACGGATGACGAGGCGAATAGTTCAAATCTGTTGTGGTGAAGATGCGTGAGCTCGGCGCGGCTCACGCCTGCTTGTGCAATCCCCAGAATGCGATCAGTAGAAGCGCTGCCGCCCCGATCCCTAGCAACACGAGAATTGCTTCCAGCATGACGAATCAAGCCCCGCCCGGGGACAAAGATACACCCGGGCGATGTCCTGTCATCTTGGCCAGCGTGAACCGGCGGGCCATGTTGTCAGATGCCGGATATCTTGTTGCCGACGCGCACTCTCCACGATGGTGTCGCCATTTAGTCACAGGGCCTGACGCGCAGCCTTGCTATTTTGGCGGTTCACTGGAGATCGGACCATGTCAATCGATCGGACACGGACTATCGAGTGGGACGGCAAGGTCTTGAGCGGCTCGGTTGTCGCAAATGGAACACCAACGAAGGTCAATCTTGCGCCCGCACACACGGGCGGGACTGAGTCCGCAGATGCTCCTACCAATCGTTACTTGCCTGGTAGATGGAGTTGGGGCCCGGCGAAATCCTCTATCGATTGGTAGTGATACAAGCAGCGTCGGCGTGAACCGACGGACGCCTTGAAAAGAAATCCCCCAGCCTTGTGAGCCGGCGGGTTCTCGATGCCCATGCATACCGCGGGCACTACGGTGACAGTGCACCAAACTCTCGACACGGGGAGTGTCCGCGACGCTGCTCAAAGCCAGTTTGTGCGCGGTCGCCGTAGCTCCTCGGTTCGCAATGCGCTATCGGTGGCGAGCCAAAGACGTTCATGGAAAAGCAAGCTAGGCGAAAAAGATCATGAGTTTCTTCGAGCGTCTAAAGACAGAAGCATCCGTTGAGTGGCGGGCTTACACCGAGCATCCCTTCACGAACGGATTGGCAGACGGCTCGCTCCCCGAAGCGGCGTTTCGTCACTACCTCGTTCAGGACTACCTGTTCCTCATCGAGTTTGCTCGCGCGTATGCGCTCTCGATCTACAAGTCGCCCAGACTTGCCGACATGCGCGAAGCAGCGGCCGGCCTTTCGGCCATCCTTGATGTCGAGATGAACCTGCATGTGAAGCTCAGTGCCGACTGGGGTCTATCCCCGACCGACCTTGAACAGGCCGCTCCGGCGGCCGAGATGCTGGCCTATACACGCTACGTGCTCGATGCGGGAATGCGCGGCGACCTGCTGGCACTGAAGGTGGCGCTTGCTCCCTGCGTGATCGGGTACGCGGAGATCGCGACGCGGCTCGCCTCGCGCCCCGATGCGGACGCTGCGACGAACGCCTATCGCGTTTGGATCGCCGAGTATGCCGGCACGCCGTACCAGGAGGTCGCAGCCAAAGCGCGGGCGCACATGGAGCATCTCGCCGATCTCTACGCCACGCCGGCCCGCGAGGCAGAATTGATTGCGATCTTCAAGGAAGCCACCCGACTCGAGGCAGACTTCTGGGAGATGGCCTGGCGCGCGGGCCAGCGTGTTCAATAGCCCTTTCGGCAGTCGTCAGGCTCATGACCTGAACGTTGTCAAATTGCGATGACGGGCCTCCTCGATCTGTCGGGCCGAACTTCCGTCACGATTCCTGAAGCCTAGCCGAAACCACGTCTGTCGGCCGCCCCCGCTAGACCACATTCGTCATTTCGCGTAGTCTTCTCGCACAGCAACATGTCAGCGGAGGTCCTCCGTGGAACATCGCGGCGTACGCTTCTCGATCGTCGAAATGCGCTACCTTTCCGGTTGGCAGTGGACCGTCGGGAAGGGCCGGACAATCTCGGTCGGGGTCTGTGCGACCCGACTGGACGCGATCCGCCAGGCTCAAACCTTCATTGACGCGATCATGGACTGGGCAGCCTGAGCTGATCACTCTCCGCCGTCACCATTGCGGGTCGCGAGCCCCGCTGTCGTCTTGAGGCGTTGCCTCGGAACCACCGGGCGCAAGCCTGCTCCTCGCGCGGAGCGTTCAGCCGAGACAATCCGGCATCGATGATCTCGATATCCGCGTTGAGAGTGGCGATCATCCGGGTGATGTCGCGTTCGGCAACGGCTCTCGTCGATTCCACCATCTCGACACGGTGGGCGGCGCGCAGCGTCTCCAGAGCCTCGCGATCCCTGAGCCGCACATCGCCGTCCACGATCAGCGATAGGGCCAGCGGCATGCCGGCTCAATGACCGTGCAGCGCGCGATACCCCGCGTTTCGCAGCTTCAGGACGTGCAAGGTTGCGGATTCAGCCGCGGATACGCGAGACGTCACGTACATCTGCGAGGCAAGGAAAAGGCTGATCGAAAATGCAATCGTCGTCGTCGCACTCGCGATCTGGTGCCAGGCCCTCATCGTTCCCTCTTCTTCCTCAAGACAAACTTTCAATTCAAAAGCACGATCGGGGTCCTATCGTTCCAATGTTCGGGAAAAATAGGCAGTCCGCGTGCCCGCATTCCCCCAAACGCAAAAGCCCCGGCCTGGCCGGGGCTTTCGTCGCACCGCATTGTGTTGCGCTCAGTACCTCGCGACCACCGGTCCACCCGGCCAATCGAATTTGTAGTTGATCCCGGCGCGCACCATATCGCCGCGTTCGAGCACCCGCACAGGGACGACAGCGCCGATGGTGGTTGGCGTGTAATTTGTCGAATTGCCGAGATCGTAGTGCAGATATTCGAGCTTGGCCGACCAGTGCGGCGCGAACATCTTTTCCACGCCGCCGCCGGCAACCCATCCGGTGCGCCATGTCGTGTCGCAGCTGAACCCGCCGAACGCGGTCAGGCCGCACGGATTTTGACCGGCCCGGACCTCGCCATATCCAACGCCGGCGGTGCCGTAGAGCAGCCAGCCATTGACGTCGACGCCGGCGCGAATGCGATCGGTGCCGAAGGTTCGCAGCGTGGAGAAGCAGGTCGCGCCGCCGTTGATGCTGCACAGCAGGGGGCTCGTGAACGTGCCCTTGATATCGGCCCAGTCGAAATCGCCTTCGAAGCCGATGACGAACTGGTTGACCTGCCAGTTGAAGCCGTAGGTGCCGCCGGCCACGCCGCCGTTCGTGGAAAAATTACCCGTCGTGGTTCCGAATGAATCGGTGTGGTTGGTGGTGCCCCAGCCCCATCCCCCGTTGATGCCGAGGTAGAAGCCCGTCCAGGTCGCGATCGGCGGCGGTGGTGGTGGGGGCGGCGCCTTGACCGCCATGTCGGCGGCGAAGGCGGACGTTCCAATCAAGGAGAGAAGTACGGAAATTGCAAAGCGCTTCATGGGTCCCCTCGCGCGCTAGAAACCTTTTAAAATTCTCGTTCCAATTCCCATTCCAGATCGAAGCCTATCAACGGCCGCGTCCGGTGGCTGTGACCGAATTGTCGCTCGTTGGGAAAATGCGCTTTCGCCGAAATTTCGGTTCCGCAACCGGAACTGCATGTGCACTGCAGGCAGCAAGGCGGTGGTACGATGATGGTCGCGGCCAGCGCTAAGGCTGCCTTGTCACGATCATCACCACCACCGGCAACGTCGCCGCCGCCAGCAGCGTGCACAGCGCCACCGCGCCCGAGACCGGGTTCACCAGCCGCTGATACTGAACCGCGAAGCTGTAGGCATTGGCGGCGGTCGGCATCGCTGCGAAGCGCCATTAGGCCCTCCACGTCACCTTCACCGCGCGCGGCGTAAGCGCGCTTGATGACCAGCAAAGTAGCCGTCTGCCAAATGGCTGGCATCCCTCAGAGTGGGTGACGCGCTTGCGAGGAGATTAGAGGCGGCTGAGCAATTCGGCCTTCTTCGACTCGAATTCGCTGTCCGTAAGGATGCACTTCTTGTGCAGGTCGGCGAGCTTTTCGAGCAGCGAAACGATCTCGTCGTGCTGAGCGTGCGGCGGACCGAATTGGTTTGGTGGCGGACTCGCCATTGTCGGTGGCGGCGACGGCGCGCTCTGCGCGGGCTGCACCCAAGGCGCGGGCTGCACCCAAGGCGCCGCCTGCACCGAAGGCTCGGGTTGCACCCAAGGTTCGGAATGGCTGGCATGGGGCTGCTGCTGCGGGGCGGCGCCCGTATTCACTGGGTTGATCCGCGGCAGGTCGGCCACGCGCACCAGCCCGAACTGACTAGTGAAGGTAATCGACTGATCGCCACTTTGCTGTTGCGAAAATCCACCGATCTGGTGCTGGCCCGTATCGTAAACCGACACTTGACCATTGATGTCGACGGCCAACCGCCGCGCGGCGGGAAAGTAGGCATAGCGCAGATTGTTTTGACCGCCCGTCGAACCTGCCATGCCCAGATCGGCGGGCCACCAACTGCCCGATGCTGCATTGGGCACGAAAAGGCTCGCGCCGGTGCCGCCGTAGCCGTTGCTTTGCTGCTGGTGGCTGCCTCCGGTCTGGCCCTGCCAGCCGCCGCCACCTCCACCGCCTTGGGATTGGCTCTGGCTTTGGGCGGGCATCTGGAACAGCGGTTGTCCCTGGATCAGGCTGGACAACTCCTGGCACAGTGAATCGACGCGGCCCTTCAGGTAGTTGTTGAACATGTCGCCGATCATGATCATCCCGCCCATCGACCATTGGCCCATGCCGCCGAATTCCGGATGATTGAATTGGGCCTGGTTGCCGTATCCGGCCGAAACCGCCAGAAGCATGCACAAAACAGCGTCACTCGAAAATCCGTGCCGACGCGCCACATCATCGACGATCCGCCGGCCTTCGTCCGTCAACTGCTGCATGATCTACCCTTACCTGGATGCGCGTTCGTCGCCGAACTGGGAGAATTGCAGGACCTATCACACCCTCGACGGCGACGAAAGGAGCATCGGGTCAAACGCGGAAGTCGGCAACGTCACCGCTAATCTCATTGTGCTTCAAGGATCATCTCGCGGACCAACGAACTTCATCAAAGGACCAATGTCGTCCTGATCTGCAGCCCTGAGAGCCGCGATGTAAGCGCTACGTCGCTCGTTCATCTTTTGATGATCGTGTCCGCTTGTATATCCATACGTATCCAAACTTCGTTTGATGGATACATCTAGGTATACGCCTTTGGGCGCTGCCCTGCCAGAATACAAATCCCGCCAATGCCATAGACCAGGCCGACGTCAGTGTTCGCCGGCAGCACGCCGAACAGGAATTGGGCGGCTGGGACCGGCGCTATCACCTCACCCCCGCCACCACCATCACCACCACCGGCAGTGTCGCCGCCGCCAGCAGCGTGCACAGCGCCACCGCGCCCGACACCGGATTCACCAGCCGCTGATACTGAACCGCGAAGATGTAGGCATTCGCGCCGGTCGGCATCGCCGCGAACAGCACGACGACACCTGTCACGATCGGCGGCAGGTTCAACAGCTTTGCCATCGCGAACGCCACCGCCGGCATCGCCAGCAGTTTTAATGCGCTCATCGCGGCGACGCTTCGCATCTCGCCGTTCACCGCGGAATGCCGAGCATCACGATGTTGCCGTAGACCGAGCCGATCGCGAACACCACGCCATCCTCGCGGTCCTCGCGCCGCTCGCGCATGACCGCGGAGATCATCAGCGCCGCGATCCAAATGAGGGCGAGCGCGCCGTAATAGGCGCCCCACATCCGCCACGGGCTGACGTCGGGGAATTCCGAGACGACGATGGTGCGAAACAGCAGCGCGGGGATCGCGATGCTGAAGGCGAATTCGGAGATGCCCTTGTGCGCGCCCTCGGAGACGAAGCGAAACAGCACCGACGCATAGCCGGCCGCGATCAGCGCAAACACCGGTGCGACGATCAACACGGTGGCCATACGGTCCTCCCCCTCACGGGGAGATTAGGCCGACCACCCCACGCAGCTCTCGATCCTGCCATCATGCCGGTGTTTTGCCCGACGTGTCAAAGGAAATTCGTAAAATCCGTAAGGGGCGGAAATTCGCGAGGGCGCCCAGGGCCCTGGCTACTGTGCATGGGGTTGTTTTCGGGTTTTGGCCGAGGGGCGTCTTTGCCGCGAGGTCGGTGCGCCCCCTCTCCCGCTTGCGGGGGAGGGCTGGGGTGGGGGTCTCGCCGCAATGGGGCACTCCCGATGCGGAACGAGCCCCCACCCGCGCCTTCGGCGCGACCTCCCCCGCAAGCGGGAGAGGTTGACCGAGCGCGGAGCACCGTCCCCCAGTCTATCGGCGACCTCCCTGTTGCCGAGACCGCACAGCCGCCGGGTTTCGCCCTGGCCCTCGTTGCCAACGAACGCCCGTTCACCCACACTCCCTCCCGACTCGACATTTGGGGGGCTCGATGCCGGCGTTTCGCTTGAAGACATCCTTGGCTGCTGCAACCTTTGGGCTGGCGCTGGCCGTTCTGGTCCAGCCGGGCACGGGCTTCGCCTACACGCCGGAGCAGCAGCAGGCCTGCACGCCCGATGCGATGAGCCTGTGCGGCGAGTTCGTCCCGAACGTCGATGCCATCACCGCCTGCATGATCCGGAAGAAGGCGCAGCTGTCGCCGCCATGCCGGGCGTTCTTCCGCCAGGGGCCGGAGCCGGACGAGGTCCGCGCCGGTGCACCAACCAACATCAGGCCCGTCGTGGCGAAGAAGACCAAGCCGAAGAAGAAGAAGAAAAAGACCGACGACGGCTAGGCGTCCGCGCCCCCTTTCACGACACCCTCGACCCCCGCGCGTCAAACTGACTCACGGGCATCAGCCTTGCGACAGCCACCGGACTCGTTTTGTTCGCGCAGGCCGCGCGGGCGCCTGCAGCGATTGCGACCACGCGCAACGGAAAAAACCGCGTGAGGATTTGCGCGGCGAGGTTGTCGTCCGCTCTTCCCCTTGAAATGGCCCGGAAAACGCGCGAATGGCCGCGTGAACAGCGATTCATGACGGTTCGTGTCTGTCGTCGCACGCAGCAGTGTGACTCAAAGCCAACACGTCTTGTTATTTAGTGGCTCTGAGTCAACTCTCGATAAATTTATCTTTCACGAATCAGCGCGGTGATTCATTTTCGTAGCCTGGGGTCAATCTGGAGGCCAGAGGTATGAACGTTATTGTTTTTGCATCGCGTAAAGGCGGCTCGGGCAAGAGTACCCTGGCTGCACATCTTGCTGCGCAGATCAAGGCGAGCAAGCAGGTGATGCTTGTGGATGCGGATCCGCAAGGCTCGCTCACGCTGTGGCACAAGCTGCGTGGCACCAACGAGCCGCCGATCAAGGCGGCGGTGAACTCGGTCAGCGGCATCGTCTCCGCGGCCAAGCGCGACGGTTACGAGTGGGTGCTGATCGACACGCCGCCGAATCTCTCGGCCGTGGTCGACGACGCCATCAAGAACGCGACGATGGTGGTCATCCCGGCACGGCCCGGCGTGTTCGACGTCAACGCGGTGCAGGAAACCATCCAGATGTGCCGCGCGGCGCGCAAGCCCTACGCGGTCGTGCTCAACGGTGCTCCGGCGCGTCGCGACGAATCCGAAAGCCCGATCGTCACGATTGCCCGCGAGGCGCTGGCAAAATTCCGCGCTCCGGTGTGGGGCGGTCAGATCACCAACCGTTCGGATTTGTTGATGGCCCTTAGCCACGGCGAAGGCGCGCGTGAGTATCAGGCCGAGAGCCGTGCAGCTCAGGAAATCGGAAGGCTGTGGGCGGCGATCGAGCGTTCAGTGAAAGCCATTCGCGGCACGGCGTCGGCGTCCGGCGCAATGCACAAGCAGGCGGCATAATTTCATCAATCATTCCCCGGACGACAAACGCGCGGAGCGTCCCGCGCGTTTTGCGTTTCTGGGACTGATGGTAACGTTACGCGATCATCAGCATGTAAAACACGATGACCGGCGACAGCGTCAGGATCACCGACCAGATGCCGATGGCCCAGATAATGTCTTCGGTGGAAAAGCCCTGCTGTCCGGCGTCGTAATGCGACGCCGCATCATTCTGATTGTTCAAGATCGCCCCCGCGATTTCTTCGCTTATGGGTCGAACGATACGTGGGATGTTTTAAAATTCCGGGCCGCTAGAGCGCTCGCATTTTGAGCGCATTTGCCACCACGGGTTAACCTTCCCCGCGATCTTGCGCCGTCAGGCGAGCCAGACCCGAAACAGCAGCACCGGCATCAGGCCGAGCATCACGGCCCAGAAGCCGAACGACGACACCACCAGGATTCCCTGCAAAAGATCGGCGGGCGCGAAGATTTCCGCCGCGGTCGGGCGAACGCGTTGCCCCATGGTCATTCCCCCTGTTTGAAGACTTTGCAGGGAAACGATAGGCGCGATTGCGTAAACGAGGCGTGGATGCACCATGCGGCAGGTGCGAACGGAGTTCGCGTCCGGTTAACCACGCGATGCTCTCTCACGCCCTCTCCCCGTCCTTACGGGGAGAGGGAGGGTGAGGGGCTGCCTCCGCGCGTGCGGCGGAGGCGAGGGCGGTATCTAAACCCACCCACAATGCCTGCGCCTGATCTCGTCAACGTGCTCCCACACGGATTTCACATCCTCGTCCATCAGCCCGATGTCGCGGCGCAGCCAGGCGGACATCGGATATGCCTCGACCCGTCCATACTCAGGTCTGCATGATAGGCGTTGCCATATGGCTGTCGGGGCGTAGTGCCACCAACGGTTCTTCATAGGCCGATTTTTCTGACCTCCGCTCGATCTCGCGATCGAGCGTGGCTGCAAGCTCGCTGCTCACTTCCACCATCGGCAGGCGCACCTCGGGGCTGTCGATCAGGCCGCTTCGCCACAGCCAATACTTCGCCGGCGCCGGGCTCGGCTCAGCGAACAACAGCCGCGTCAGCTCCGCGACCTCCTGCCAGCGCGCCTCTGCTGCATCCGGGTTGCCGCGCCTCAGCTCGGCATGCACGGCGGCGAAGGTTGCGGTCTCGAGATGCGCCGACAGCAAAATGCCACCGTCGGCGCCGTCGCTGAGCGCCTCGAAATAGTTGGCGTCCTCGCCGGTGAGCACGCGAAAGCCCTGCGGCCGGTCGCGCAGCAGCGCGATCGACTGCTCGCGGCTCGCGCCGCAATCCTTCAGGCCGATGATGTTGGGATGCTCGGCGAGCCGCAGCAGGGTCTGGTTGGTGATGCCGACGGCGCAGCGATAGGGGATGTTGTAGAGCGCGAGCGGCCAGGCGGCGTGATCGGCCAGCGCTTCGAAATGCGCGAGGATGCCGCGCTGCGACGGCCGCACGTAATAGGGGCTCGCGATCAGATAGAAGTCGATCGGCCAGTGCGCGGTCTCATCCAGCCGCTCCTTCATCCGCGAGGTGTCCGCGCCCGACAGGCCAAGCCCGATCGGCACGCTGCGGCGGCCGGCGGCCATCTCGTCGCGGACGATGGCGACGAGGCGTTCGAGCTCGGCGTCGCGCAGCGTCATGCCTTCGCCCGAGGTCGCGCCCAGGATGAAGCCGTCGATGCCTTGCGTGCAGTAGTGCCGCGTCAGCCGCCGCAGCGATGTCTCGTCGAGGCGGCCATCGCGAAACGGCGTCACCAGCGGCAACCAGAGCCCATGCATATGGGTTCGCAAATCGGTCATGTTGTTATCTCCTTCTCAAGGAAAAACCTGAGACGGAGGGCACATGAAAAAAACCCCGTCCAGGCGGCGGGGTTTTCGGGATTTGCTTGCGATGACGAAGCCGTGTTTAGCGCGCGCAAAAATCCGAGGTCCCCGGGTGGGGGCCTTTTTTCGAGACGATTGCGCACGACTTCGTGATCATTTGGAAATGATGCGGGGTATGCCCAAAACTGTCAATACACGCGGAAGGCGAAAGCCTGTTTGGGCAGAAAAAAAGCCGGACCCGAAGGCCCGGCTTAGGTATTGGCCACGTGAGGCCGACACAATCACCTTCCAAGAGGGATTACTGAACTCCCGCGCCACTGGAGGAGGGGGACAAATGCGCAACGCGAAGGCTCAGCGTGTAAACATTATGGGCTTGACCCGCGGCATGCAGCAACAGCCGAGGCCGCATGTCAGTCATGCGGAAATCAGGACGGCCAGCGCTGCGCTTTGCTCACCACGAAGTCGCGGAACACCTGCACGCGCGCGACCGTCTTCAGCTCTTCCGGATAGACGAAATACGTATCGAGCTGGATCGAATCCGATTCGCCGAACAGTTGCACAAGGCGGCTCTGTTCTTCGATCAGGTAATCCGGAAGTGCCGCGATACCGAGACCCTGCTGACAGGCGCGCACGAGGCCAAGGATGTTGTTGACCTTGAAATAGGCTTCGCGCGGACCCGAGCCGTTGCGGCCGGCTTCGATCAGCCAGTTGCGATTCTGCAAATGCGGCGCGAAGTTGCCGTCGGACAGCGTGATGATGCGGTGGGAGTCGAGCTCCTCCAGCGTCCGCGGCGTGCCGAAGCGCTTGATGTAATCCGGCGAGCAATAGGCGTGGAAGCCCATCGCGAAAAGCTTGCGCTGGATGAGATCCGGCTGCGTCGGCTTGCGGGTGCGGATCGCAACGTCGGCCTCGCGCATCGACAGATCCAGCTCCTCGTCGGTGACGATCAGCGAGATCCGGATCTCCGGATAGAGTGCGGTGAATTCGCCGAGCCGCGGGATCAGCCAGTTGATGCCGACGCCGGGTGTGGTGGTGATCTTGAGATCGCCGCTCGGCCGCTCGCGGCTGTCGGTCAGTTTCGCGCGCGCCGCCTGCAGTTGCATGAACACGTCATGCGCGGTGCGGAACAGGAGGTCGCCCTGCTCGGTGAGGATCAGGCCGCGGGCGTGGCGGTGGAACAGCGAGACCGAGAGCTCCTGCTCCAGCGCCGAGACCTGGCGTGACACCGCCGATTGCGACAGGCCGAGCTGCTCTCCCGCATGCGTGAAGCTGCCCGCTTCCGCCGCCGCGTGAAACACCTTCAGCTTGTCCCAATCCATATCCGTAAATCCGTCGCGTGTTCGAGGCATGATCGTTATTCCGCTGCCGCGCGCTCGCTGGCGCGCAGGGCCAAGAAACGTTCGGCCTCGAGGGCTGCCATGCAGCCGAGGCCGGCGGCCGTGACGGCCTGGCGATAGGTTTCGTCAGCGACGTCGCCGGCGGCGAACAGGCCGGGCACCGAGGTCGCGGTCGAGTTCGGGGCGACCTCGACATAGCCCGACCGTTTCAACTTGACCTGGTCTTTCACAAGCTCGGTCGCGGGCGCATGGCCGATGGCAACGAAGACGCCGTCGGTCTTCACGTCCGAAAGCGCACCGGTCTTGACGTTCTTCAGCCGCACATGGGTGACCTTGTTCGGGTTCTCAGTGCCGCAGATCTCGTCGACGGCGGAGTCCCAGACCACCTTGATCTTCGGGTGCTTGAACAGGCGCTCCTGCAGGATGCGCTCGGCACGGAAGTGATCGCGGCGGTGCACGATGGTGACCTGCGAGGCATGGTTGGTGAGGTACAGGGCCTCCTCGACCGCGGTATTGCCGCCGCCGACCACCACGACGTCCTTGTTGCGGTAGAAGAAGCCGTCGCAGGTGGCGCAGGCCGACACGCCGCCGCCCTGGAATTTCGCCTCAGAGGGCAGCCCGAGCCAGCGCGCCTGCGCGCCGGTCGCGAGGATCACGGTTTCGGCGAGATAGACATCGCCCGAGTCGCAGGTCAGGCGAAACGGCCGCTGCGTGGTCTCCAGCTTGGTGACCAGGTCGGTGACGATCCTGGTACCGACATGGACCGCTTGCTTCTCCATCTGTTCCATCAGCCAGGGGCCCTGGATCACGTCGGCGAAGCCCGGATAGTTCTCGACATCGGTGGTGATGGTGAGCTGGCCGCCGGCCTGCATGCCCTGGATCAGGATCGGCTCGAGCATCGCGCGCGCGGCGTAGATCGCCGCAGTGTAGCCCGCGGGCCCGGAGCCAATAATGACGACCTTTGCATGAACAGGAGCGGACATATTCACGGACGCCTTTCACCGGGGGATTGCAGCGCGGGCGCGGAACGTGCCGGGAGGCCTCGCGGAGGCGCTGAAATATCAGAGCTAATCTAAGCCTTCTGGTGAGCTATGCAAGAATTGCATTCCCTGTCGGCGGATTTTTCCAACAAGGAACAAAAGTCGATTGCGCTGCACGCGCAATAAAATTGCTCAGTTGGCTCGGATTGGGCTATGAGGATTGCGACAGACCCACCCGATACCGCCGTAAGGCCAGGAGTTCCAATCACGTGTCGCGGAACCTAGACGAGATCGACCTCAAAATTCTCGCCGAGATCCAGGCCGACGGCCGAATCACCAATGTCGAGCTCGCCAAACGGGTCGGGATCTCCCCCCCGCCATGCCTGCGCCGCGTTCGGGCGCTGGAGGAGGAGGGCTACATCCACGGCTACCGCGGACTGCTGGACGCGCGAAAGCTCGGCTTCGACGTCACGGTGTTCGCCGCCGTGCACCTGTCCAGCCAGGCGGAAGCGGATCTGCGCGCCTTCGAGGAATTCGTGCGCGCCGAGCCGCTGGTGCGGGAGTGCTGGATGCTGTCCGGCGAGGTCGATTTCATCCTGAAATGCGTCGCGCCCGACATGGCGACCTTCCAGGATTTTGTGACGCACCTGACCGCCGCGCCCCACGTGCGCAACGTGCGGACCTCGCTGGTGCTGCACAATTCGAAGTATGAGGCGGCCGTGCCGCTGGACGTAAAGGGACGGCGGTAGGAGTCACCGCCGCATCGCATCCACACTGATCGGACCGCTGCCGGCGGCTGTGAAGAAGAGGCACGCGAAGCACAGCACGATCGCCAGCGCGCCGTCGTTGACGATAGGAAAGAAACTGTGCGGCAGGTGCTCGATGAAATAGGCGAAGGCCATCTCACCGGACAGGATGAAGGCAGCCAGTCGCGTGAAGAGGCCGATCATCAGCAGGCCGCCCAGCACGAATTCGAACATGCCGGCAACGCCCCAGAGCGACAACGGCGTGACCTCAGAAAACATCTCCACCGGGGGAAACTTGAACAGTTTGGCTACGCCATAGTGAAACAATAGTAGCCCGGTGATGAAGCGGAAGAGGCTGAGCAGATAAGGCTGGCTTTGCGTGGCGATGCGATCGATGTCCATCGTGTCCTCCCTTGCTCGGACGGCAGCGCCGAGCATGACGGAGGACGGTGCGGTTCACAATCGCGCGCTGGACACATTGCGAAACAGAAAAGCCGCGCAGAGCGCGGCTTTTCAGGCTGCTTTTGCGGAGTGGATTACCGCCACTCCACCTTGGTGATCTCATACGCCTTGGCGCCGCCGGGGGCGTTGACCTCGACGGTCGAGCCCTTCTTCTTGCCGATCAGCGCGCGCGCCAGCGGCGAGGTGATCGAGATGCGGCCCTTCTTGGCGTCGGCCTCGACCTCGCCGACGATCTGCCACACCGCCTTCTTCTCGGTGTCCTCGTCCACCAACGTCACGGTGGCGCCGAACTTGATGGTGTCGCCGGAGAGCTTGGAAATATCGATGATGTCGGCGCGCGCGAGCTTGTCTTCGAGCTCGGCGATGCGGCCTTCATTGTGAGACTGCTCTTCCTTCGCGGCATGGTATTCCGCGTTCTCGGACAGATCGCCGTGCGAACGCGCCTCGGCGATATGCTCGATAATGCGCGGACGGTCCTCAGACTGGCGCTTCTTCAATTCTTCCCCGAGTGCGGCAAAGCCGCCCGCTGTCATCGGAACCTTTTCCATCTCTTCTCTCGTCCTTCAGTCGCGCGCCCTGCAAAAACGGAGGGCGCGCCAACCTTGATTCGTCAGTATGTCCGGGGGCTGAACATGCCGCCGCCCGGAGCGTTATGTGGGTCTGGCGCCGGAACAGAACAACCACATGGCCGGACAGTTCCTCCGGCCATTGTGGCTTCATCGCCAATCACTTAGCGGACGGCTTAACCTTCAAGGCCTGGCCTTCCGCTCGTGATCAGGTTTCCGAAAAGTAGCTCTGCAGGGTACGAACCTCAAGGTCTCCGCCAAGGTAGGCGCGGATGCCCTGCGCGGCCGCCACGGCCCCGGAAAGAGTGGTGTAATACGGCACTTTATGCAAGAGGGCCGCGCGCCGCAGCGATCGGCTGTCGGCAAGCGCCTGCGGGCCTTCGGTGGTGTTGAAGACCAGCTGGACGTCGCCATTGGTGATGGCATCGACGATATGCGGCCGCCCTTCCAGCACCTTGTTCACCTTCTCGGTCGGGATGCCTTCGTCGGTCAGGAAGCGCGCCGTGCCGGAGGTCGCCAGCACCTTGAAGCCGAGCGAATGCAATTCGCGCACGGCCTCCGCGATACGGGTCTTGTCGCTCTCGCGCACCGAGACGAACACGGTGCCCTTGCGCGGCACCCGCGTGCCACCGCCGAGCTGGCTCTTGGCGAATGCGACCGCGAAGGAGCGATCGATGCCCATGACCTCGCCGGTCGAGCGCATCTCCGGACCGAGCACCGTGTCGACGCCGGGGAAGCGGGCGAAGGGAAACACCGATTCCTTCACGCCGACATGCTTGAAGTCGGCCTTCTTCAATTTGAAGTCGGCGAGCTTCTCGCCGGCCATGATGCGCGCCGCAATCTTTGCGACCGGTGTGCCGACCACCTTGGCGACGAACGGCACCGTGCGCGAGGCGCGCGGATTGACTTCAAGCACGTAGATCTCGCCGTCCTTGATCGCGTATTGCACGTTCATCAGGCCGACGACGTCGAGGCCGAGCGCGAGCTCGCGGGTCTGCCGCTCCAGCTCCTCGATCATCTTGGCATCGAGCGAGTGCGGCGGCAGCGAGCAGGCCGAGTCGCCGGAATGGATGCC
This sequence comes from Bradyrhizobium rifense, assembly GCF_008123425.1. Taxonomy (GTDB): domain Bacteria; phylum Pseudomonadota; class Alphaproteobacteria; order Rhizobiales; family Xanthobacteraceae; genus Bradyrhizobium; species Bradyrhizobium rifense. The sequence continues at coordinate 164,306 of NZ_VSSS01000008.1, read as the reverse complement.
GGCTTCCTCGATGTGCTCCATGATGCCGACGATGAAAGTGTCCTTGCCGTCGCAGAGGCAGTCGACGTCGATCTCGGTGGCGTCGGACAGATAGCGGTCGAACAGCAGCGGGTTCTTGCCGAGCACGGTGTTGATCTGCCCGGTCTTGTCGTTCGGGTAGCGCGCCTTGACGTCGGCCGGCACCAGCTCCGGCAGCGTGCCGAGCAGGTAATCGCTGAGCTGGTTCTCCTCGCGGATGATCTGCATCGCGCGGCCGCCGAGCACATAGGACGGGCGCACCACCAAGGGCAGGCCGAGATCGGTCGCAACCAGGCGGGCCTGCTCGACCGAATAGGCGATGCCGTTCTTCGGCTGCTTCAGCCGCAGCTTGTCGAGCACGCGCTTGAAGCGGTCGCGGTCTTCGGCGAGGTCGATGGCGTCGGGTGAGGTGCCGAGGATCGGCACTTCGGCGGCTTCCAGCGCATGCGCGAGCTTGAGCGGGGTCTGGCCGCCGAACTGCACGATCACGCCATGCAGCGTGCCGTTCGTGCGCTCCTTCGCGATGATCTCCAGCACGTCCTCGGCGGTGAGCGGCTCGAAATAGAGCCGGTCCGCGGTGTCGTAGTCGGTCGACACCGTTTCCGGGTTGCAATTGACCATGATGGATTCGTAGCCGGCGTCATGCAGCGCGAAGCAGGCATGACAGCAGCAATAGTCGAACTCGATACCCTGGCCGATACGGTTCGGACCGCCGCCGAGGATGATGACCTTCTTCTTGTCCGACGGCGTGCTCTCGTCGGCAACGCTGCCTGCAAACGGGGACTCGTAGGTCGAGTACATATATGCGGTGGGCGAGGCGAATTCGGCCGCGCACGTGTCGATGCGCTTGTAGACCGGACGGACGCCGAGCGCGTGACGTTTCGCCGTGAGCTCGGCCTCCGTCGTCTCGGCGAGCACCGCAAGGCGCGCGTCCGAAAAACCCATGGCCTTGAGCGTACGCATGCCGAAGGCATTGCCGGGCAGGCCGTGCTTCCTGACCTTCTCCTCCATGTCGACGATGCCGCGCATCTCGCCGAGGAACCACGGATCGATCTTGCAGGAGTTGAAGATGTCCTCGTTCGACCAGCCGAGCCGCATGGCTTGCGCAACCTGAAGAATGCGGTTCGGCGTCGGCGTGCCGAGCGCGGCGCGGATCGCATTCTTGTCGTCGTCGCGGCCCAGACCTTCGATCTCGATCTCGTCGAGGCCGGTCAACCCGGTCTCGAGCCCGCGCAACGCCTTCTGCAGGCTCTCCTGGAAGGTGCGACCGATCGCCATGACCTCGCCGACCGACTTCATCGACGTCGTCAGCGTGGTCGATGCACCCGGGAATTTCTCGAAGGCGAAACGCGGGATCTTGGTCACCACGTAGTCGATCGTCGGCTCGAACGAGGCCGGCGTCGCGCCGCCGGTGATGTCATTGGCGATTTCGTCGAGCGTGTAGCCGATCGCAAGCTTGGCCGCGACTTTTGCGATCGGGAAGCCGGTGGCCTTCGAAGCCAGCGCCGACGAACGCGACACGCGCGGATTCATCTCGATCACGACCATGCGGCCGTCTTCCGGATTGACGCCGAACTGCACGTTGGAGCCACCGGTCTCGACGCCGATCTCGCGCAGCACCGCCAGCGAGGCGTCGCGCATGATCTGGTATTCCTTGTCCGTCAGCGTCAGCGCCGGAGCGACCGTGATGGAGTCGCCGGTGTGCACGCCCATCGGATCGAAATTCTCGATCGAGCAGACGATGATGCAATTGTCCTTCTTGTCGCGCACCACCTCCATCTCGAACTCCTTCCAGCCGAGGACGGATTCCTCGATCAGGACTTCGTTGGTGGGGGACGCGTCGAGGCCGCGCTCGATGATGTCGAGGAACTCTTCCTTGTTGTAGGCGATGCCGCCGCCGGTGCCGCCCATGGTGAAGGAGGGACGGATGATCGCGGGCAGGCCGATCTCGGACAGCGCCATCATGGCCTGTCCTAGCGCATATTCCTGGTAGCGCTTGCGGCGGTCGCCTTCGCCGAGCGTCCACTGCCGCTCAAGCTCTTCGAGCGCCGCACCGGACGCCTTGGCGCGCTCGGCCTGATACTTGTCGCGGAACGACTTCTTCAGCTCGGACGCATTGGCGAGCCGCGACTTCGGCGTCTCGAGCCCGATCTTGGTCATGGCCTCGCGGAACAGCTGGCGATCCTCGGCCTTGTCGATGGCATCGGCCGTCGCGCCGATCATCTCGACGTCGAACTTGTCCAGCGTGCCCTGCCGGCGCAGCGACAGCGCGCAGTTCAGCGCGGTCTGTCCGCCCATGGTCGGCAGCAGCGCGAAGCCGCCGGGAATGACGTGACGTTCCTTCTCGATGATCTTTGCGACGATCTCGGGCGTGATCGGCTCGATATAGGTCGCATCGGCCAATTCCGGATCGGTCATGATCGTGGCCGGATTGGAATTGACGAGGACGATGCGATAGCCCTCTTCCTTCAACGTCTTCACCGCCTGCGTGCCCGAATAGTCGAACTCGCAGGCCTGGCCGATCACGATGGGACCGGCGCCGATGATCAGGATGGTCGAGATGTCGGTTCGTTTAGGCATCACCGCTCGCGGGCTGGAATTCGGGCACAAAAAAAGGGCGCGCTTGCCGCGCGTCCCCTTGTGCGAGAGCGCGGGGTCGCCCCTCGCGCGCGGGTGGGTCTTAGACCAGTTTTCGGGGCGGCGAAACCCCGAAAAACGCCCCATCAACCGGCAATTTTGACGGGTTTCAGCCGCGCCTGCCAGCCACGGGCGAGATGCACCAGAAGGGCCATTGTGACGCTCGCGCCGCCGACCCAGCCAAGGTCGGACGGGCCCCACGCCGCAAGCACGGCGCCGCCCAAGGCTCCCCCGATCGCAAAGCCAAGATACATGGCCGAGGCGTTGATGGAGAGCGCGACCATCGAGGCCTGCGGGTCGATCCGGATAATGCTGGCGATCTGGGCCGGATAGAACGCCCAGCCCGAAATGCCCTGGAGAAAAATCGGCCCCAGGATCGCATAATGCGCCTGCCCAGGGAGGAATTTCAGCACCAGCGAATGGAGGAAAAGCGCGCTGGCCATGCCGATCAGTCCGAGCGCCGCGGTGACGACGGTGCCGAGCCGGTCGGCCAGGAGGCCGCCGAGCATATTCCCGATCGCCGCGGCTGCGCCGAACACCAGGAGTGCGAGGCTGATGTGCGAGGCGTCGAAGCCCAGAGCGCGCAGCGGGACAGCAAAATAGGTGAACATGGTGAAGCCGCCGAGCGCCCATAATACCGTGATGAGGAGCGCGATCAGGACGTTGCCGTGACGCGCCACGGCCAGCCGCTCGGCGAGCGAAGCTGTGCTTTTGGGCAGGCCTCGGGGTAGCCCAAGAAGCAGGCCCGTCAGCGCGATCGCGCCCAGCATTGCGACCATGGCGAACGTCGCGCGCCAGCCGAACAGGCTGCCGACGAGGTTGCCGAGGGGGACACCGATGACGGTCGCGACCGTCATTCCCGACGTGACCAGCGCCACCGCCCGGCCGCGACGTTCCGGCGAGGCGACGGCGACCGAGACGGCAAGCGCCGTCGGCATGCAAAGCCCGGCGCCGACCGCCATCAACATGCGCGAGGCCAACAGCAGCGCGTAGCCCGAAGCCATCACCGCGAACAGGTTTCCGGCGATGAAGGTCGAAAGCGCCAACGCCAACACCGTGCGGCGGTCGATGTTGTTCAACGTCACCGCCAGGATCGGCGAGCCGACGGCGTAGGTGAGGGCGTAGGCGGTCACCAATTGACCGGCGGCCGAGACCGAAATTGAGAGGTCGTTGGCAATCGTCGGCAAAAGGCCTGCAATAACAAAGCTTTCGGTGCCAATTGCGAATGCCGCCAAGGCTAGCCAGAACACGCTCATTGCAAATAACCCTATGTTCAATGTTTATTGAACTATCGAATACGACGGCCTCGGAGTCAATTGGTTCAAGAACTATTGAACATTCCGCCCGCATCGCTATGATTCAGTGATCATGAGCCGCACGCCTCCCCACCCCGCCCGCGAGCAGATCGAGCTGCCGATGGTTCTGGATTGCTTGAGCGATCCGATCCGGTTGGCGATCGTGTATCAGCTCGCCCAGCAGGAACCTGTCAGCAGCGAGCTTTGCTGCGGCGACTTCAACGGCCTCTCCGGGAAGTCGAACCTCACCTATCACTTTGCGAAGCTGCGCGAATGCGGCCTGATGCTGACGCGCGTCGCGGGCACCAACCGCTTCATGCGGCTGCGTCGCGAGGATCTCGAGGCACGCTTTCCCGGCCTGCTCGACGCCGTGCTCAAGTCAGCGGCCAAGGACGCGGACAGGCTTCAGCTTGTTGCGGAGTGCGATGTGGTTGAGGCGGATTGAGCCGCGGACAAAGTCCGTCTTCGCTTTCGCCGCGCTTCAGCTACGCCGGACACGCTTCGCCCCTCTCGGGCCTTTCGTGGCTGCGCCACGCGTAGCCCCGAAGGGGCGAAGCGTGGAGACCCGGCCTGGATTTGAACCAGGATGAAGAGCGATGCACTGCTCTCGCGTAGACGCTTCCGCCACCGGGCCGCGGCGATCATTGCCGATCGAGGTGCGACAAGCCACCTCAGCCAATCGTTATGCTTAACGCACCCAGGGAACTTAACGGACCAGAGGCGGCCGGGCGATGAAGGTCATGCGCCAGCGGTTGTGCCCGATATTGGTGTTGGCGCGCTGGCTGGCGAAGCCAGCCGCCTTCAACTTGGCCGTGATCTCGTCCTCGCTGTAGCGCTTGAGTCCGATGCGCGAGCGCAGATGACGGTAATCTGACAGCGCGGTGCTGACCAACCCGATCAGCGCGTCCTTCAGGAAGCCGTGGCGCAGGCCGAAGGACAGCAGCGCCGTCACGTCCCGGCCCATGCCGACATGGGGCTGGAGGATATCGCCGAGCACCAGCTTGCCGGACGGTTTCAGGATGCGCCGGACATTGAGGAGCGCGGCATCGAGCTCCTCCGCCGTCATGTATTGCGCGACCGAATTCATCACGACGAGATCGATGGACTGGTGCTGCATTTTGCGGACGTCGTCGAGCGAGCGGACGCGGATCCTGGTGTTGGGCGCAAACCGCGCGATCAGCCGGCCGCGCACGCCGGGTGCGGGCTCGGCCAGGATCAACTGGCCGCAGGCAGCCGCCACCTGGCCCGCCGACAGCGCCTCGCCGCAGGCGTAGTCCAGCACGGTCGCCTCGGGCGAGGTGATGTAGCCGATGATGTCCCGCGCGATGATCTGGAAGTGCAAATCGCGATGCAGCTTGCTGACATAGATCGTATGCGTCGAGTCGTAATAATCGATCCAATCGTCCATGGTATCCCGCCCAGCGGTTCCTGTGTTGGAACCGCGCTGCCCGCCTTGCGTTAGGGGTGCGACGGCGCGCCGTCAATGTCCGCGTCCTAACAGGAAGGTTTCCCGTGAGCAAAGCCCCTAGCAAGGTCTCTCCCGACCTCGACACCCCCACCGATCTGCAGCCCCAGGCGGTCAACAAGGTCTCGGAGGCGCTCAACGTGCTTCTGGCCGACGCCTTCGCGCTGTACCTCAAGACCAAGAATTTCCACTGGCACATCAGCGGCCGACATTTCCGCGATTACCATCTGCTGCTCGACGAGCAGTCGGACCAGATTTTCGCCACGACCGACCAGCTCGCCGAGCGCGTCCGCAAGATCGGCGGCGCCACGGTGAAATCGATCGGCCAGATCGCAAAGCTCCAGACCATCAAGGACAACAACGAGGACTACGTACCGCCGCGCGAAATGCTGCGTGAGCTGATGCAGGACAACAAGCATGTCGCCGCGGCAATGCGCAAAGCGCACGAGGTCTGCGACGACGCCGGCGATGTCGCCAGCGCCAGCATCCTCGAAAACTTTATCGACGAGACCGAGCGTCGCACCTGGTTCCTGTTCGAGGCCACCCGCCAGGAAGGCGGCAACGAGGCGTAAGGGCACGGTGCCGTAGGGTGGGCAAAGGCGCGCTCTTGCGCGCCGTGCCCACCATCTATCCTCACAATTCAAATCGATTGGTGGGCACGCTTCGCTTTGGCCACCCTACGGCACCGTTGTTGTGACTACCGCCACAGCCGCATCAACGCGCCGTGCTTGCCCGTCACCGGATCGGCCGGCGGCCGCGCGACGTTTGGAATCGTCTTCAACGCCTTGGCGTGATTCTCCGGCGTGGCCCGCGTGATCTCCATCTTTGATCCCGGCGGATAGGCGCCGATCACACAGAAATCACCGCTCGCATTAATGCACTGATGTCCGGTGCCGGCCGGCAGGATTGCGACATCGCCGGCCTTGATGTCGAGCTCCTTGCCGTGATCGCCGCCGAAGCGAACGCGGGCATGGCCGCGCGCGACGCCGAGCACCTCATGCACCGTCGCGTGGTAATGCAGGTAGTCATAGACGCCGTTGCGCCACGTGCCGCCCCAATTGTTGGTTTCGAACAGGTTTTCGATGGTCTCCTCGGGGCGCTTCGGATCGAGCTTCACCGCGCCTTGGTAGACCAGAAAGGGGAGAATGTTGTTCGGCACCAGCCCGTCATCCTCGAAGACGATGGCGAGCGGTTCGGCATAGCCGCGGACTACGGACATGGCAGGGCTCCTGCACAATCGTAGCAGAGATCAACGAGCGGCGTGAGGCGGCGTTCCCTTGACGAAAAAAGCCCGGGACAAAGGCCCGGGCTCAATGTCGTCAAAGCAGGTTGCGAGAGAGCGGAGCCTTACGCGCTCTTCTTCTGTCGCATCAGATCGGCAAAGCGCTGGAACAGATAGTGCGAGTCGCGCGGACCCGGCGAAGCCTCGGGATGGTACTGCACCGAGAACACCGGCCTGCCGTCGAGCTGGATGCCGCAATTGGATCCGTCGAACAGCGAGATGTGGGTCTGCGTCGCGCCCTTCGGCAGCGTGTTCTCGTCCACGGCAAAACCGTGGTTCATCGAGGTGATCTCGACCTTGCCGGTGGTCTCGTCCTTCACGGGATGATTGGCGCCGTGATGGCCCTGATGCATCTTCTTGGTCTTCGCGCCGACGGCGAGGCCGAGCATCTGATGGCCGAGGCAGATTCCAAAGGTCGGCGTGCCCGACTTGATCACGTCCTGGATCACAGGCACTGCGTATTTCCCGGTCGCGGCCGGATCGCCCGGGCCGTTCGACAGGAATACGCCGTCCGGCTTCATCGCCAGAATGTCTTCGGACGAGGTCGTCGCCGGCACCACCGTCACCTTGCAGCCGACGCCGGCGAGCAGGCGCAAAATATTGCGCTTGATGCCGTAGTCGATCGCGACGACATTGAATTCAGGCTTGTCCTGGCGGCCAAAACCCTTGTCCCACAGCCACGGCGTCTCGTCCCAGGTGAAGCGCTGGCCGGAGGTGACCATCGGCACGAGGTCCATGCCCTCAAGGCCGGGCCATTCGCGCGCTTCTTCCTTCATGCCATGCAAATCGAACTCGCCGTCCTTGGCGTGCGCGATCACGGCATTAGGCATGCCCTTGCTGCGGATCAGCGCAGTCAACGCGCGGGTGTCGATGCCGGAAAGGCCGATGATGCCGCGCGCCTTCAGCCACTGGTCGAGATGCTTGGTGGCGCGGTAATTCGAAGGGTTGGTGATCGCGGTGCGCAGGATCACGCCGCGCGCGCCGGGCGTCGCGGCCATGTTCACCGTCTCGATATCTTCCTCGTTGGTACCGACATTGCCGATATGCGGGAAGGTGAAGGTGATGAGCTGGCCGGCATAGGAGGGATCGGTGAGGATCTCTTCATAGCCGGTCATCGCGGTGTTGAAGCAGACTTCACCGACGGCGTGGCCTTCGGCGCCGAGACCAAAGCCTTCGAGCACCGTGCCATCGGCGAGCACGAGGAGCGCGGTCGGTTTATGGTCCGGCCAGGCGGTATCGTTTTCATGTTGTGTCATGAGCCCGCTTCATAAGCCCCCGACGCGCGCCCGTCAAAGCGGGAAACGGCGGATTCACATGCGTTTTTGCATATTTGACAGGTCCCCTCAGGCACTTAAGCTGGAACGGGTAATTTTTGCGCAGTTTCGGCCGCCGGATCGGAAACAATCAACCGTGGGCCCGGTATGGCCTCTTTCCCGCAAACGGCTTAGATCAGGCGCAACGGATTGAGAGGATCACGGTCATGCTGCGCGACGACATCAACAATGCGGTCAAGGAGGCGATGAAGGCCAAGAACGAGCGCAAGCTGTCCACGCTGCGCATGGTCAACTCGACCATCAAGAACGCCGACATCGAGGCGCGCGGCAACGGCAAGCCACCGCTGTCGGATGCCGATTTGCTCGGCGTCTTCCAGAAAATGATCAAGCAGCGCCAGGAGTCGGTCGAGCTCTACGACAAGGGCGGTCGCGCCGAGCTCGCCGCCCAGGAGCGGGAAGAGATCGCGGTCATCTCGGCGTACTTGCCGAAGCAGATGTCGGACGACGAGGTGAAGAAGGCGATCGCGGACGCCATCACCGAGACCGGCGCCGCCGGCATGAAGGACATGGGCAAGGTGATCGCGGCGCTGCGGGCGAAGTACGCCGGGCAGATGGATTTCGGTAAGGCCAGCGGCCTGGTGAAGGCGGCGCTGACGGGCTAGCTCTTCCTCGTCCAGGGGAGGATGGGCACCTTTGTCGCCGCCGCGATCCGGTCTACTCTCCCGGCATAAACAATCGGGAGCTAACCGATGACCGCCGCGATCAAGCCGTTCCGCATCGCCATCAGCGACGACATCCTCGCCGACCTCAAATCACGCCTCGCCCGCACCCGCTGGCCGGAGGCGGAGCTGGTCGATGACTGGAGCCAGGGCGCGCCGCTGAAATGGATCCGGGAGATTTGCGCCTATTGGGCCGACGGTTACGACTGGCGCGCGCGTGAAGCAAAACTCAACCGCTTCGATCAGTTCACCACCGAGATCGACGGGCTCGACATCCACTTCCTGCATGTGCGCTCGAAAGAGCCGGCCGCGCTGCCGCTGATCGTCACCCATGGTTGGCCCGGCTCGATCGTCGAATTTCAGAAGGTGATCGCGCCGCTCGTCGATCCGGTCGCGCATGGCGGCGATCCCGCGGACGCCTTCCATGTGATCTGCCCCTCGCTGCCGGGCTTCGGCTTCTCTGCCAAACCAAAAACCACCGGCTGGGGTGTCGACCGCATCGCCGCGACCTGGGCGAAGCTGATGGACCGGCTCGGCTATGCGCGCTACGGCGCGCAAGGCGGCGACTGGGGCTCGGCGGTGACGACCTCGCTCGGCATGCAGGACGCCGAGCATTGCGCCGGCATCCACATCACGCTCGCCTTCAACGCGGCGCCGAAGGTCGAGGGCGAGGCGACGCCGGAGGAGAAGCGCGCGCTGGCGGGGCTCAAGCATTATGTCGATCTCGACTCCGGCTATTCCAAGCAGCAATCGACGCGGCCGCAGACGCTCGGCTACGGGCTGACGGATTCGCCGAGTGGGCAGGCGGCCTGGATCCTGGAAAAATTCTGGGCCTGGACCGATTGCAATGGCCACCCCGAGAACATTTTTGACAAGGACGAGCTGCTCGACAACGTCATGCTCTACTGGACGACGGAGACGGCGACGTCGTCGGCGCGGCTCTATTGGGAAAGCTTTGGCAAACGCCGGACGACGCCGGCCGTGAAGGTGCCAACCGGTGTTGCGGTGTTTCCCAAGGAGATCATCACGCCGGTGCGGCGCTGGATGGAGCCGAACTTTTCCAACATCACCCATTGGAGCGAGATGGAGAAGGGCGGGCACTTTGCCGCATTCGAGCAGCCCGAGCTGTTCGTGCGCGAAGTGCGAAAGTTTTTCGCGACGGTGCGGTAGGATCAAGTCCATGCTGACCGAAGCCTCAACCTACGACGAGCTCTACCGCAACTTCCGCTGGGACATCCCGGCGCGTTTCAACATGGCGGAGGCCTGCTGCGACCGTCATGCCGACGGCACGGGCCGCCTCGCGCTGGTCTATGTTGACGAGAACGGCGCGACCACGCGCACCTCCTTCGACGAGGTCGCCGAGATGTCGCGGCGCTTTGCCAATGTGCTGAAGGCAGATGGGCTTGTGCGCGGCGATCGCGTCGCCGTGTTCCTGTCGCAGTCACTTGAATTGCCGATCGCGCATCTCGCCGCTCTCCGCTCGGGGATGATCTCGATCCCGCTGTTCGCCCTGTTCGGCGAGGACGCGCTGGAATTCCGCCTATCGAATTCACAAGCAAGAGCCATCATCACCGATGAGGCCGGCTGGGAGAAGCTCACAAAGGTCCGCGACCGGTTGCCCTATTTGCAGGACATCTACGTCACAAGCGGCGCCGTTCACGCTGGCGCAAAACCGTTCTGGTCGGCGATCGAAACGGCATCCGAGGAATTTGCGACCGTCGAGACCTCGGCCGATGATCCCGCGCTGATCATCTACACATCAGGGACCACAGGCAATCCGAAGGGCGCGCTGCATGCGCACCGCGTCGTGCTCGGTCATCTCCCCAATGTCGAGATGTGCCACAACTTCCTGCCCAGGCCCGGCGACCTCATGTGGACGCCGGCGGACTGGGCCTGGATCGGCGGGCTCGTCAATGGCCTGTTCGCGTTCTGGTATCACGGCATTCCCCTGGTCGGTCATCGCGCGCGAAAATTCGAGCCGCAGGCGGCGATGCAGATGATGGCCGATCTCGACGTCCGCAACGTCTTCCTGCCGCCGACGGCGCTGAAGCTGATGCGACAGGCCGGCGTGAAGCATTCCGGCGTCAAGCTGCGCAGCATCTTTACCGGCGGCGAGTCCCTCGGCGGTGAGTTGCTCGGCTGGGTGCGCGAGACCTTTGGCGTCAACGCCCATGAGGTATTCGGCCAAACCGAGTGCAATCTCGTGATCGGCAGCAATTCGAACCTGTTTCCGATCCGCCCCGGCTCGATGGGCAAGGCGACGCCGGGTTTTGATGTCCGCATCGTCAACGACAAGGGTGAGGAGCAGCCACGCGGGCACCGCGGCATCATCGGCGTGCGTCAGCCGTGCCCCGTGACCATGCTCGAATACTGGCGCAATCCCGAGGCGACGGCGAAGAAATATGCCGGCGAATTCCTGCTCACCGGTGATCTCTGCGTGCAGGATGAGGACGGCTATTTCTGGTACGTCAGCCGCGAGGACGACGTCATCACCACCGCCGGCTATCGCGTTGGCCCGTCCGAGATCGAGCATACACTGATGAAGCACCCATCGGTAGCGATGGCCGCCGTGGTCGGCATTCCCGATCCGATCCGCACGGAATCGATCAAGGCCTGGATCGTGCTGCGCCCGGGCTTTGCTGCGGGCGATACGCTCGCGCGCGAGATCCAGGAATTCGTGAAAGTGCAGCTCGCAGCGCACGAATATCCGCGCTTCGTCGAGTTCGCCGAGACCTTGCCGATGACGGCAACCGGCAAGGTGCTCCGGCGCGAGCTGCGGGCGAGAGGTTAGTTTCTGACGATGCCAAAGACGTCTCAAGCCGCGGGGCTTCACCGCGCCTCCCTTGCGAAGCTGCACGATCTCGATGCGGCGCTGGAGCTCATGTATTACGGCTGGCGCGGGATGACGCTCGAGGCCGACGACTATCTCGCCAAGCAGGGCCTGTCGCGCTCGCACCATCGCATCCTGTATGTGGTGGCGCGTCGGCCCGACATCGCCATCGGATCGCTGATCGAAATCCTCGGCATTTCCAAGCAGGCGCTGAACCGGCCGCTCAATCTGTTGCTGGAGCGCAAGCTCCTGACATCGCAGCGGTCGCCCGAGCAGCATCGCTCCAAGCTCTTGCGCCTGACCGCTGCGGGGCAACGCATCGAACAAACGGCGTCGGGCCACGAGCGCAAGGTCATGCGCGAGGCGTTCGATCGCGTCGGGACGCGCGGCGCGGCGGCGTGGATGGCCGTGATGGAGACGATCGCCGACAACAACTGACGAGTCTTAAAGTCAACATAGTTGACATGATGCGCAAGCTTTGCCACTTTCCCCGCAACGAGCCGGGGGAGGGCCGCGTCATGAGCGGACAGAATATGGGCGCGCAGACAATGGATCGCGCAGCCGCCGAACGCTTTGTCGCGGTGTGGTGCGCAAACTGGTGCAAGGTCGATATCGACGCCGTCGTCGCGCATTTTGCCGATGATGCGCAGATGCGCAGTCCTCTGGCGTTGTCGCTGACCGGTTCGCTTGTTGTCACGGGTGCCGAGAACATCCGGGCCTATTGGCGCGAGGCCTATGGTCACGTCGAAAGTGCGGACCTTAAGATCTTGAGCTGGAGCTGGGACCACGTGATCGCACGGCTGACGGTGTGGTGGCAGCTCGGCGACACTCGCGCCAGCGAATTCATGGATTTCGACGATGCGGGCCGCGTGGTGCGCAGCGAAGCCTTCTACGGAAAATGATCATGCACCTTTCGGATTTCGTCCTGCTGCTCAACGCGCTCTGGTTCGGCGGCGCCTTCATCCAGTTCAGCATCGCGCAAGCCAACACGCTGAAGATCCTCCTGCCGCGTGAAGAGCGCAGCAATCCCATCGCGCCGACCTTGGCGGCCAGCGTGGCCTTCCTCGGCGGGATCAATCTGCCGATCGGCCTTCTCTCGCTCTATCTGTTGGCCGCGCGTCCGTCGTTCTTCCAGCCGATCGAGGCGCAGCTTGCGCTGTTCCTGTTCTTCGCCGCGTGCCACTTCAGCCAGTTCGCCTATAACCTTCCGGTCTTGATGCGCGGCGGGCGCGTCGGCGTAGCTTACTGGCCCGTGCTGAAAGGTCCGATGCTCCGGATCTTCGTCATCGATGCCGCGCTGTTCGCGGCCAATCTCGGCGTGGCGCTGCTGCTGGTGTCTCGCTAGCGCGGCGGCGCCGATAACGCCGATAACGCCGATCGCAGCATCGCGGCAAGATCCTGCCGCTTGAACGGTTTGGTCAGGATCCTGGCGTCGACCCCGTCGGGCGTCTTGACGGGATTCTGGCTGTAGCCGGAGGTGAAGAGCACTTTGAGATCGGGCCGTAACGCAGTTGCTTGCCTTGCAAGCTCCGGCCCGAACATGCCGCCGGGCATCACGACGTCGGTGAACAACAGGTGGATGTCGCCCGGCTGGCGCAGCACCTCCAGCGCCGCGGGCCCGTTCGAGGTCGCGATGACGTGGTAGCCGAGCGTCCGCAGTTCGCTCTCGACATAGGCCCGCACCATGTCGTCGTCCTCGACGACGAGAACGGTCTCGCTTCCGTCGGGGGCGATGATCTGTTCCGCCGGAGCCGTCTCCTCATTCAGCGTCGCCGCGATGCGCGGGAAGAACAGCCTGACGACGCTGCCTTGCCCCGGTTCGGACTGCAATTGCACGAGACCGCCGGACTGTTGCGCAAACCCGTAGACCATGCTCAGGCCGAGCCCGGTGCCCTTGCCGACCTCCTTGGTGGTGAAGAACGGCTCGAACGCGCGGTTGGCCACATCGGCTGCCATGCCGCAGCCGCTATCGGTCACGGCCACCATGACGTAGTCGCCGGGGCGCGGTTCGCCGTTGACGTCGAGGTCGGATTGACCGAGCGAGTTGTTACGCACCTCGACCATCAGTCTGCCGCCGTCAGGCATCGCGTCGCGGGCGTTGAGCACGAGATTGAGCAGGGCGGTTGCCAGTTGGCCGGGATCGACACTGGTCAGCCACAAATCGGTTCCAAACGCGAAGCTGCATTCGATGTGCTCGCCGAGCGACCGGCGCAACAGCTGCTCCATGCCGACGACCTTCTCGCCAATGTCGATCTCTCTGGGCCGGAGCGGCTGCTTGCGCGCGAAGGCGAGCAGGCTGCGTGTCAGGTCGGAGCCGCGCTCGGCGGCGGTTGCGATATCGCTGGCGATCCGCTGCAATTCCTTGTTGCCTGCCAGCCTGTCGGCGAGATGCTCGGAGTTGCCGAGAATGACGGTCAGGAGATTGTTGAAATCGTGCGCCACGCCGCCGGTGAGCTGGCCCATGGCTTCCATCTTCTGGGACTGGCTGAGCTTGTGGCTGAGGTCGGCGATGGCGGCGCGCTGCTGCTCCAGCGACTCGGCGGTGCCGTTGAGCAGGGCCATCAATCCGCCGAGCTCGCCGCTCGGATGCGGCGGTGGAATGCGCGCGCTGAGATCGCCAAGCCCGAGCCGCTTTGCCATTGCGGCAAGCCGTCCGATCTGGCGCCCGACGCTGACGGTCGCGAGGATCCAGATGCCGGCCAGCAGCAGCAGCGAGGCCACCGCGAGGATCGCCATGTCCTCGTAGAGCCGGCGGTTCGCCTCCGCGACCAGCCCGTCCTTGGAGCGTCCGACCATGATGGTGAGGCCGGCCTTGCGGATCGACGGCGAGCGGGCGACAGCCCAGACCTGTGTGCGGCCCTGGCGATCGGTGACCTCTCGCGACGCTTCGCCATCCGGCGTTGCCGCAAAGCGGAAGAGGTCGGACCCCGCGATCGACGCGCCGACGGGCTCACTCCAGCCGCTGCCCTTGGGGGCGACAAGGACAGTCCCTTTGCTGTCGACGAACAGGATCTCCTTCTCGGCGAGCAGACGCTTATCGTGAAATTCCGCGAATTTGTTCAGGTTGAACGAAGCGAGCAGCACGAATTTCAGCACGCCCGCATCCGAGCGGACCGGATAGGCGATCTGAAGCACCGATATTCCGGTCAGGCGACCGAACACCGGCTCCACCGCGACGACACCCTGCGAGACCTTCGCCTGCTTGAAATAGGCACGATCATTCAGATCGAGCGCGCGGTTGGTCCGGAGCGAGTCGCAGAACAGGCTGCCGTCGGGGTCGATGGTCAGGATGCCCGTGAACTGCGGATATTCTTCGCGCACATCCGACAGGAACGCCGAGCATGCCGCCTTGTCGCGCGTGTCGACGTCGCGGGCGCGGGCGAGGCCGTAGTGAAGCTGGGCGGTGCCCTGAATCTTCTCGTTCAGATCGCTCGCGATGTCGTCGGCGGATGCGGCCAGATTGGCCAGGGCCGCGTTGATCTCGCTGGTGCGGTTTTGCACGAAGCGCAAGCCAACGAGGCTCGCCGGCACCAGCATGGCCGCGATGACGAGGATCAGTAACCGGGTACGCAGGCTCATCGGTGGGGGCGGGTCCGCTCTTCGCGCGTGTTTGCTTGGAGGTACAATTTGCGGCACGATCGTCTGCGCAGTCCATAGGTATCGGCTGGAAAATCGCGCCGATGGCCAAGATTTCGCTGCGCGTGCATTGCGGCGTCGCCACAATCGTCCCGCCGTCCCTGCTCGGCCTGCACGCTTCGTCGACAGCGGCATTCGGCGCTTCAAAAGTCCGGCGGGGGCGAGAAAACGATAGCTAATTGCCGTGATTGCGCGCACGGTGCGCCAATGTCGGAAAGAACAGTCGTCTCTGCGCATACGCGGCGCCACGACTATACGCGGGCGATGTGATGCCGCTCATTCCCCGCATCCGCGGAGCCTGCTCATCACGACGGATACCTGAAAGATTCCATTGCGCTTCGATATGAGATCGAACGCCAACCGAAAGCACCTGATGCAAATTCTCTCCCCACGGCACGTCAAGACAGAAGAAGCGCTGCGGCTCGGCGTGGAGTCGGGCTGGTATGCGACCAAGGTCAGCGGGACCTTCGTCTCTGGCCCGCACGACTCGGAAGGGGATTGTCGTCGCAAGATCGACGAGATTCATCCGCCGGTGGTGAAGAAGAAGCAATAAGGCCGCAGATTCTGGCCGCTACGGCGTCTTGATCCCCATCGCCTTCAACGCCGCCAGCATCCGCGCTGGCGGTGACATCTTGATCTGCGGCGCCTTCCCTGTTTCCAGCAAACTCTTCAGCCCTGACAGAATCGCGGGCCAGCCGGTGCGGCCGCCGGAGAGGATGTCGTCGCTGAGCTCGCGGTCGTGGCGTTCGCTCATGGTGAGGCGGACGGCTTCACCGGCTGGCTCGATCTCGTAGGTGACGAGCGTGGTGCCGAGCTTGGCGACGAGGTCGGGCCAGTTGACGTTCCACGTCACCGTGAGCTTCCTCGGCGGATCGTACTCGAACACTTCGCCCGAGATGTGCTCCGAACCGTCGGGCGCGCGCACGATGAAGCTGCCGCCGAGCTTCGGCTGCATCTCCACCGCAAAGCCGGAAAAATACTTTCGGCTGAACTCGGCCGAGGTTAGCGCCTCCCACGCCTTCTCCGGCGTGGAGGCAATGTAGATGGTGTAGACCGTCAGCGGTTTGAATTGGTCGAGATTCATTTTGCGTCGAACCCCTTGTTGAGCGCCGCGCGCGGAATGCCGAGCAGCTTGCCGGTCTCCAGCAGGCTCTTGAGCTGGGACAGGATCGCCGGCCAGCCATTGGAGACGGCGCCGAGATATTTGCCGCCCTCGACGAAGCCGTCATGCAACACAGTCAAACGCACGAGCGAGCCAAAGGGTTCGATGGTGAAGACGACGCGCGAGATCGGCTCACCGCGCAGCTCTTCATATTTGTGGTGCTTGAAACTGTAGGACAGGCGCCGCGGCGGATCGGCCTCGAGGATTTCGCCGGAATCGGTGACCTCGCCGTCGAGCGTGAGCGCAAAGGGCGAGCCGACCGTCCAGTCGGAGTGAACTTCGGCGCCGAACCAGTATTGCCGCGTGAACGCGCTCGACGTCAGCGCCTCCCACAGCTTTTCCGGCGTGGTCTCGATGTAGGTGACATAGACGAATTGCGGCTTACTCATCACGCTTCTCCAACTGGCGTTTCAACTCGCTGAGTGCGGCGAGCTTGCCGCGCTCGAATTTCCTGATCCAGCGTTCGCCGATCTGGTGGATCGGCACAGGGTTGAGATAGTGCAGCTTCTCGCGGCCATGCCTGATGGTCGTGACCAGATGGGCCTCTTCCAGGATGACCAGGTGTTTTGTCACCGCCTGGCGCGTCATCTCCAGGCCTTCGGAAAGCTCGTTCAAGGTCTGGCCGTTCCTGGCGTGAAGCCTGTCCAGCAGCGACCGTCGCGACGCATCGGCGAGCGCTTTGAAGACCTCATCCATGGTGGCGATAATAGGCAACCAAAAGGTTGCATGTCAAGATGATGTCTTTGGCGCCTGCAAACGGCTGTGCTAGCCTTGAATCTCAGCCAACGCAGATTGGTTCCGGGAGGACTTTGATGTTCCGTTGCGTCCTGACTGCTGCCGCCCTCGTCCTTTTCGCCGGCAGCACTTTTGTTCATGCCCAGAAGCAGACCATCGGGGCGCCGCCCGAGGCGTCCAACATGAAGCTGGTGGGCACCAACGACTTGCAGGCGCGCAGCGCCTATCAGCCGACCATCCATCGCCAGGGCGACCGCTGGATCGCCTATATCGGACACCACGGCGGCACCGACGACGTGCCAGCGCCCGTCAATCCGATGACGGGCCAGGCGGAGCCGAACGGCACCTCGATCGTCGATGTCACCGATCCCGCGCATCCCAAATATCTGAGGCATCTGCCGGGACAGGAAGGCAAGTATGAATCCGGTGGCGCGCAGATGGTGCGCGTGTGCGACGGCAAGAGCTTGCCGAAAGGCGATCCCAGCGCGGTCTATATGCTGCGCACCTTTGGCAGCGAGGCGCATGAGATCTGGAACGTTGCCGATCCCGCCAACCCCGCGCTGATCACGCGCCTCAGTGGCTTGAAGGACACGCACAAGAGCTGGTGGGAATGCGACACCGGCATTGCCTATCTCGTCTCGGGCGCGCCGGATTGGCGCACACGGCGCATGACTCAGATCTATGATCTCTCCGATCCCGCCCATCCGCAGAAAATCCGCGACTTCGGCCTGCCCGGCCAGGAGCCCGGATCGACCGGTGCGGTGCCGACCGAGTTGCACGGGCCGATCTCGACCGGGCCTAATGGCAACCGGGTCTATTTCGGTTACGGCACCAACAAGGGCGGCATTTTGCAGATCGTTGATCGCGACAAGCTTCTGAACGGACCTAAGGAGCCGACGCCGGACAATCTGCGCCTTCCCGAGATCTCGCGAATGCCGATGTCGGCGTTCAACGGCGCGCACACCACGTTTCCGATGCTCGACATGCCGGTTGCGGAATTCGCCGAGGACAAGGACGGCAAGACCCGCGACATTGTCATGATCGTCGACGAGGCGATCTTGAACGAATGCGGCGAGGCGCGGCAGATGGTGTGGTTCGCCGACGTCACCACCGAAACGCGGCCGATGATGATCTCGAGCTACACCGTGCCGGAGGCGAGCGGGCAATTCTGCCAGCGCGGCGGCCGCTTCGGCTCGCATTCTGCGAACGAGAGCATGGCGCCGGTCTATTACAAGAAGATGGCCTTCATCGCTTTCTTCAATGCCGGCGTGCGCGCGCTCGACATCCGCGATCCCTATCATCCCAGGGAAGTCGGCTATTTCATTCCGGCGATCACGCAGGCGACCGACAAGCGCTGCATTCCGGTCGAAGGCGGTGAGCGCTGCAAGGTCGCGATCCAGACCAACAATGTCGAGACCGACGACCGCGGCTACATCTACATCGTCGACCGCGCCAACACCGGCCTGCACATTCTCGAACTGACCGGGCCGGCACGCGCCGTCGCCGGCCTGCCGAAGAACTGACGATGCGGTCGGCGGCGACGATCGCGTTTGCCCTTGCCGCGCTCGGCATGTCCGCCGTCGGGGCCTATCAGCTCGGGCCGTCGCCCACGCCGACATCGGCGCATTGGCGCGAGTTCGCCTGGCCGTTCCCGCGCGACGGCTGGCCTGCGGGCCGCGCGTTTCGCTGCGAGGGAGGCGCCTGCGACGGCGCAGAGCTCTATGTCCGCGCCAAGCGCGGCTTCTGCAATTGCGACAGCGGCGTCGCTGATGACGACGAGGTCGATCGTGTCGCCGATATCGATCTGATCACCCCACGCTTTACGGCGACCACGCCGGGCGAGGTCGTGCATGTCGGCGAGATGCACGGTCGTGCGCGGCGCTATGATCTCGCGATATATGACGGTGCGAGCCATGCCGCGGTCGGAATTGCCGTCTCACGGCGCTGCGATCTTTTCGTCGCGGCGGCGCAGGGGCGGGGCGACGCCAGCGCGATGCAGCATGCGGCGCTCGCATTCCTGGAGACGCAGGAGATGAAAGCGTGGATGACAGCGGCGCTGGACGGGAAGTAAGTGCCATGCATTAATACAAGCAAACGCCCCAAGCCGAGTCCTCCCCATGATGTCCATGCAAGCCTATCTCGCCTTCGTCGCTGCCTGCATTGCGCTCGCGCTGCTGCCGGGCCCGATCGTCACCCTCGTCATCGCCAACGGCCTGCGCCACGGCACGCGCGCGGCGCTGACCAACATTCTCGGTGTGCAGGTCGGGCTGCTGATCGTGATTGGCATCCTTGCGGTGGGCCTCACCACGCTCATGGCGACGATGGGCTATTGGTTCAACTGGGTGCGCTTTGCGGGCGCGGCCTATCTGGTCTGGCTCGGCTTCAAGCTGATCCGCTCTCCGGTTGAAGGCGTCGACACCGACGCGCCGCCGCCGCCCCCTCGCGGCGGCTTCCTTTTGCAGGGCTTTGTCGTGGCGTTGTCGAATCCGAAGCTGCTGGTGTTCTTCGGCGCGTTCATTCCGCAGTTTATGGACATGAGCAAGGATCACCTGTCGCAGGTCCTGGTGCTCGGAATCACCTTCATGGTGCTTGCCGGCTTGACGGACGGAATCTACGCGCTGCTTGCCGGTCAGGTCCGCGGCTTTTTCTCGGCGCGCCGCACCCGCATGGTGTCGCGCGTGTCCGGCGGCTTCATGATCGGCGGCGGCATCTGGCTGGCGCTGATCCGGGCCAAATGAGCCGATAACCCGGTTGAACCTTCGTCCGTGGCGATGCGTCCAAGGAAGCATTGCCGCTGACGAAGGATTTTGCCGTGCCGAATTTGCCTCCGCTGGTTTACGCGATGCTGCTTGCGCCGCTGGCGCTGGTCCTGATTGCCGCCATCGTGAAGACCTGGCAGGCGCGCGAGGCGCGGTGCTGGCCGCAGGCATCAGGCAAGGTCGTCACATCAGTCGCCGAGGTGCGCGAGGTCAGGGTGTCCGACGACGAGCGCGAGGACGGCTACCGCATGGAGAGCCGCAACTTCGCTAACGTCGCTTACGAATATTCGGTGAGCGGCCGGAAGCTGAGTTGTAACCGCATCTCGATCGGCGAGGATCTCGGCAATTTCCAGGTCGCCGAGCAGCTCGCGAAATACCCGGCCGGCAGCATCGTCACGGTCTACTACAATCCGCGCCATCCCGATCAGGCGGTGCTGGAGCGCGACCTCCCGAAGGGCCTTTGGGGCTGTCTTGGCATCGGCTCGGCGATCGTGGTCGCCATCATCTTCGGCTCGGCGTTCGGCCTCAACCAGAGCTACAACTGGCTCGCGCATCATGTCGGCCGGCCCGATCTTGCCGGCATGGTCGTCGGCTTCGGCGCGTTCGGCCTGGTCATTGCGCTGATGGGCTGGGCGGTGCGGCGGCAGGCCTCGATGGCGACGCGTTGGCCGGTGGTGCCGGGCACCATCAAGCTATCGGAGATGGAGGAATATCACGAGGCGAGCGAGCCGGGCGAAAGCCGTGGCGTCGAGATGTTCGGCAAGCGCGTGACCTATACCTACAGCTACCAGAATGTCCGCTACATCAATGAATGCGCGCGGGTTGCGGCAGGCACGCCACAGGCCTCCACCAAGATGCTGGAGAAGCTGATGTCGCGCTATCAGGACGGCGCGACCGTGGAGGTCCACGTCAATCCCGACAACCCTGCCGAGGCTACGCTGGATGCTCGCGGCGAAGGCCGCATCGCTTATGTGCTGTGGGGTATCGCCGCGGTTTTTGCCGCGCTCGCGCTGTTCGTCGCGACGCGCGGCGGCTAGCCGGCCAACAGCTCCGGCTTCAACTCCATTTCGATCTCCGCAAAGATCCTGGCCAGCCGCTCCGCCCATTGCCGCTGGCCGGATTGATCCGCAATCAGATCCTGGCGGATCTCGATGCCAGTGTTGACGAGGCCGCGGGCCTCGCCGTGGACGGGGATGGTGTAGTCGCTGAGATCGCTCACCGCATAGGGCTCGTTGTCGCCGACGACGAGATCGCCCTCGGCGCGCAGATGTTTCAGCAGCAGCTGTGAGAGCACCCTGTCGCGATTGTAGAGCGCGCCGATGTGCCAGGGCCGCGCGACGCCGGCATAAACAGGCGTAAAACTGTGCAGCGACACCAGCACCGTCGGCCGCTTGGCGTGTATCCGGCTGTCGATCGCCGCGTCGATGCGGTGATGATAGGGCTCAAAGATTTCGCGCCGCCGTGCCGCGCGTTCGCTGTCCGAAATGCCCTCGTTGCGCGGGATCGCCGTTGCCTCGGAAATGACAGGGATCGAGCTCGCCACGCCCGGTGCGCGGTTGCAGTCGATCACGAGCCGTGAATATCGCTGTGCGATCAGATGCGCATCCAGCATCTCCGCCATCCGCTCGGCGACGCCGGCGATGCCGATGTCCCAGGCGATGTGCCTGACAAGCTCGCTTTCCGAGACGCCGAGATCGCCGAGCGCGCGCGGCAGAATGCGGCCGTAATGGTCCGATGTGAGCAGGAAGGGCGATGTGCCTGCCGCATTCACCTCATGCACTGGCGGAATATCACCTTGTCCCAGGAGTTGATCCGTCGCCTCGGCTGTGTTGAAAGCCATCCTGATTGCCTATGGAAAAAGCAGTCGCCCCCGGAAATTGGGCAAAGAATCATTCACAATGGGTCTGCCCAAAATCACCATGATCTCCCGACGATGCCGCTGCTGACGATTCATCACAAGACCGAATATCGCTACAACCGTCCCGTGGCGTTCGGTGAGCACAGATTCATGCTGCGTCCAAGCGACGGCCATGATCTGCGGGTGCTCGACTCCAGGCTCAAGATTTCGCCGGAGCCGATGTCGTTGCGCTGGATCCACGACGTGTTCGGCAATTCGGTCGCAATCGCCGATTTCGACGCGCGCGCGGATAGGCTGACCTTCGACTGGCACGTCACCGTCGAGCACAACCCGGTGGAAGAATTCGCGCTGACGCCGGACGATCCCGCCTACTTCTATCCCTTCGTCTATCACGACGCGGAATTGCCCGATCTGGTCCAGTACATCACGCCGCAATATCCCGATCCCGACGGCAAGATCGCGGAATGGGCGCGCAGCTTTCTCGACGAGGACGCGCCGTCGCCGACCTTCACGATCCTGTGCCGCATCACGCACGCCATCCGCAAGCAGTTCAAATACCGCAGGCGTCATGAGCCCGGCACGCAAGCCCCGTTCGATACGTTGCAATGGGGCACCGGCACCTGCCGCGACTATGCGCTGTTCATGATCGAGGCGCTGCGCCGGCTCGGCATCGCCGCGCGCTTCGTCTCCGGCTATATCTTCGTGCCCGAAGACATCGCGCAGCACCACGTCGGCGGCGGCGCGACCCATGCCTGGGTGCAGGTCTATCTGCCGAGCGCGGGTTGGATCGAGTTCGATCCGACCAACGGCATCGTCGGCACCCGCGACCTCATCCGCGTTGCGGTCGCCCGCGATCCGCGCCAGGCCATCCCGTTGCACGGCATCTATGTCGGCACCCAGGATGCCTTCGACGTCATGGACGTCAGCATCAGGGTGGTCTCGGACGAGCAGCGCAGCGGCGAGGAGCTGGAAGCGGAGGTCTTGTGAATCTGCCGCGATTTGCACGCTGCTGATTGACGGCTATAGAAGGCCATGACCTCCGATCGTCTCTTCGTCTACGGCACCCTGATGCGCGGCTTCGACCATCCAATGGCGCGGCTGCTGGCGCAGCATGCGGATTTCCTCGGTGAAGCGACATGCCGCGGCCGGCTCGTGCTGGTGAAGCATTATCCGGGATTGCTGCTGTCCGACGCCTTATCCGACGTGGCGCACGGTGAGCTCTTCCACTTGCGTGCAGGCGACGAACTCCTGCGCGAGCTCGACATGTATGAGGCCTGTGGCGAGGGCTTTCCGGAGCCGACGGAATATCTGCGCCAGCTGATCGACGTGACCGGCGCGGATGGCACGACCGCGCCGGCCTGGACCTACATCTACAATTGGCCGGTCACCGATCTGCCGCACATCGAGTCCGGCCGCTTCCTCGAGCACTAAGCCGACAGCACTTCCTTCACCACGCGCACGTCGACCTCGCGCTCGACATAGGTCCACTCTTCGGTCTGTCTGAGCATGCCGACCAGCTCCTCGAACAGCGAGGCGTCTGCGGGTGCGAACTCGAACCAGGTCAGGAAATCGAAGGGCTCGCCGAGGTCGCGGCAGTGATAGAGCTGGCGCGCGATCGCGGGCAGAAAACGAAGACTGCTCGCGATATGGTGCGACTTGTCTTCAAAGATCCTGCGGCGCTCTTCCTGTGTCAGCTCCCACCAGGCGGCCGACTTGCGGATCGGGATCAGCGCGGCGCTGGTTGCCTCCAGCCTGCCGAGGCCGGCCTGCACGCTCACGAGCTGCTGTTTCTCGGTGCGCTCGGTGTAGCGCAAGCTGCTGGGCACGCCGACCAGGCGCCACGCATTGCGCGAGGGCACCAGCGGCAACGAGACGGCGTCGCTGTCGTTGACCGACAGCGCCGGCACGAAGGGCAGGGGCTCGCCCGTCACTGATGACAGCGAGGTCACACGCCAGCCCCCGCTCTGGCCACCCCGAAAGGTCCTGAACATGGCCTATCGAAGCGTGGAACCGGGCGGGGTTCAAGGCCCCTTTCAATCCGGGCTGGCGCTCCGCGCCCGAAAGGGGCTGTGAACAGCGCGTATAATCCTGACAAACCTGACTTTTAGCCAGCCCGCACCTATATCCCTGATCTTTCGCCCGACTCACCCTGGTTCGCGCTACACACAGCCAATGGCCATGCGCTTCACGCCCCAATTCCTTGACGAGCTGCGTGCCCGGCTTTCGGTCTCCGAAGTCGTGGGCAAGCGCGTCAAGCTGAAGAAGGCGGGGCGGGAGTGGAAGGGGCTGTCGCCGTTCCAGCAGGAGAAGACGCCGTCCTTCTACGTCAACGACCAGAAGGGCTTTTACCACGACTTCTCCTCCGGCAAGCACGGCGACATCATCAACTTCGTGATGGAGACCGACGGCCTGCCGTTTGCAGAAGCGGTCGAGCGGCTCGCCAGCATGGCCGGCCTGCCGTTGCCAGCGGTGACGCCGGATGCGGCGCGACACGAGCAGCGCCGGCGCACGCTGCATGATGTGATGGAGCTTGCGGCCACATTTTTCTCCGAGACACTGGCCTCGCGCGTCGGTGCAAAAGCGCGGGGCTATCTTGCCGACCGCGCGATCTCGCCGGCAACGCAATTGCAGTTTCGGCTGGGCTACGCGCCGCCGCCACCGGAGCGGTTTGCGCTGAAGGAGCATCTCGGCAAGCTCGGCGTCTCCGTCGAGGACATGGTCGAGACCGGGCTTCTGGTGGCCGGCGACGATATCCCCGTGCCCTACGACCGTTTCCGCGATCGCGTGATGTTTCCGATCACGGATGTGCGCGGGCGCGTCATTGCCTTCGGCGGACGCGCGCTGGAAAAGGATGTTCCGGCCAAATATCTGAACTCGCCGGAGACGCCGCTCTTCCACAAGGGCGACAATCTCTACAATCACCAGACCGCGCGCAAAGCCACCCATGACGGGGCATCGCTGATCGTGGTCGAAGGCTATGTCGACGTCATCGCCATGGTTACTGCGGGTTTCGCCGGCGCCGTCGCGCCGCTCGGCACTGCGTTGACCGAAAACCAGCTCGCGCTGCTCTGGAAGATGGCGGACGAGCCGATCCTCTGCTTCGACGGCGACCGCGCCGGACAGAAGGCTGCGTATCGCGCTGCCGACCTCGCGCTGCCCTTTCTCGCGCCAGGCAAGAGCCTGCGCTTTGCGCTACTGCCGGAAGGGCAGGATCCCGACGATCTCGCGCGCTCCGGCGGCCGTGGCGCGATCGAGGAGGTGATCGCGGCGGCACGTCCGCTCGCCGACATGATCTGGTCGCGTGAGCTCGAAGGCGGCAATTTTGCAACCCCCGAGCGCCGCGCCGCGCTGGAAGCGCGCATCAAGGAATTGTCCAACGGCATCCGCGACGAGGTGGTGCGGCGTTATTACCGCGACGAGTTCGTCGAGCGGCTGCAGCGCACCTTCTCGCCCGATGGCGGGCGCGGCGGCTTTGCCGGCCGGGGCAATTTCCGCCAGGGCGGCGGTCGCCCGTTCCAGCCCCGCGGCGGGGGGCAGGCGAATCGATTCGGTGGCCAGGGATTCGGGCAAGGGTTTGGTGGAGGCCGCCGCGGCCCGCCCGGTCCGGCTCCGCTGCCCTCCGGCCCCTACCAGGCGGCCAGTCCCCAGCTCGCGGCGAGCCCGATCATGCGGGGCCAGCGCAGCGCCATCTCCCGCCGGGAGGCCCTGATCCTGCAAAGCCTGATGAACCACCCCTGGCTGCTGCATGAGTACCTTGAAGAGGTGATGGCGCTGGAATTCGCCCACCCTGAGGCCCACAAGCTCAGGGCCGGCATCATCGCCGCTTTCGCCAACGATCATCACCACTCACCGGACCCCGGAGAGCTGGCCGAAAAGATGCGGGCCGATATCGAAAAGGGCGGATTTTCGCAGCTTCTTCAAAGAGTTGAGGGCGGCATCACCACCGCGGCAGTGTGGGGCGCCCGCGAGGGCGCGGCGCGGGACGACGTTCTTGCCACGTGGCACCAGCTCGTTGTCTTGCATCGGCAATACCATTCACTACTTAGAGAGTTGAAGGACGCCGAGCTGGCCTTGGGGGAGGACCCCAGCGAGGCCAATTTGGCGTGGCTGCGTGATGTGAAGGCTCGGTTGGCCGAGGTCGACGGCACCGAGGCCCTGATCGAGGGTTTTGGCGAGCTGTCGGGCCGGTTCCAGAAGAGCGTGTGATGAAAGAATCATGCGGACGGCTAGGGCCGGAACCGCTAAAAGACTCGCCAAATCCAAGGTTTGGCGGCAAAAACAGGGTTAATCGAGGCTTAACGGTCTTGTAGCACTTTGGCCCCCAGGCGGCCGCAGGCAGAACAGACGCGTCAGGAATGAATCCGCGCAATAGCTGTTGGCACTTCACCTGCATCCGCTGCGACAAAGAGGCTCACGAAGCGTTAGGCAAATCCGGCGAGAGAAGGGTCGGGGTGGCGATCAGATGTTCGCGCCGCCCTTTCCGTGTCGAGATCTGACGAAGCGAGAGCGTCGAGCAACAGGTTCAAGTGAATTCAGGCGGGCGGGCCGATCGGCCTTCCGTGTGAAGCGCGTTTAGGAGCAATGGATGGCCACCAAGGCAAAGACGCTGCAGGCGAAGGATAAGGAAAAAGACGACAAGGCAGCGGACGCGCCGGAGAAGGACTCCCAGGACGCGCCGTCTCCCTTGCTCGATCTGTCCGATGCGGCAGTGAAGAAGATGATCAAGCAGGCCAAGAAGCGCGGCTTCGTGACCTTCGATCAGCTCAATGAAGTTTTGCCGTCCGACCAGACCTCGCCCGAGCAGATCGAGGACATCATGTCCATGCTCTCGGACATGGGCATCAACGTCACCGAAGCCGACGATAGCGAAGGCGAGGAAGACAAGGACGAGGGCGGCGAGGACGAGACCGACAACGAGCTCGTCGAGGTCACGCAGAAGGCCGTCACCGAGGTCAAGAAGAGCGAGCCGGGCGAGCGCACCGACGACCCCGTGCGCATGTATCTGCGCGAGATGGGCACGGTCGAACTGCTCTCCCGCGAAGGCGAAATCGCCATCGCCAAGCGCATCGAGGCCGGCCGCGAGGCGATGATCGCGGGTCTCTGCGAAAGCCCGCTGACCTTCCAGGCCATCATCATCTGGCGCGACGAGCTCAACGAAGGGAAGATCTTCCTTCGCGACATCATCGATCTCGAAGCGACCTATGCCGGCCCCGATGCCAAGGCCGGCATGAACACTGCGATGATCGCCGGTCCCAACGGCGAGAACGGTGAAGCTCCGGCCGAAGGCGTCCAGGCTGCAGCGGTCGTGGGTGCGCCCGCGCATGTCGCGCCGCCCGCAGCACCCCCGGCGCCGACCCCGTTCCGCGCCGCGCCCGTCGGCGGCAATGTTGGCGAGGCCGAGAAGGATCCTGCGGAGTCCGCGGCCGAAGCCGACATGGACGAGGACGACGAGTTCGAGAACCAGATGTCGCTTGCGGCGATCGAGGCCGAACTCAAGCCGAAAGTGGTCGAGATCTTCGACAAGATCGCCGACAGCTACAAGAAGCTGCGCAAGCTTCAGGAGCAGGACATCCAGAACCAGCTCCAGAACGAGTCGCTCTCGCCGCACCAGGAGCGCAAGTACAAGAAGCTGAAGGACGAGATCATCGTCGAGGTGAAGTCGCTGCGCCTGAACCAGGCCCGTATCGATTCACTGGTCGAGCAGCTCTACGACATCAACAAGCGCCTCGTCTCGCATGAGGGCCGCCTGATGCGCCTCGCCGACAGCCACGGCGTCGCGCGCGAGGATTTTCTGCGCAACTACACCGGCTCGGAGCTCGATCCGCGCTGGCTCAACCGTGTCTCGAAGCTTTCCGCAAAAGGCTGGAAGAACTTCGTCCATCACGAGAAGGACCGCATCAAGGACCTCCGTCACGAGGTGCATCAGCTTGCTGCGCTGACCGGCCTCGAGATCGTCGAGTTCCGCAAGATCGTGCACTCCGTGCAGAAGGGCGAGCGCGAAGCCCGCCAGGCCAAGAAGGAGATGGTGGAAGCCAACCTCCGTCTCGTGATCTCGATCGCCAAGAAGTACACCAACCGCGGCCTGCAATTCCTCGACCTGATCCAGGAAGGCAATATCGGCCTGATGAAGGCCGTCGACAAGTTCGAGTATCGCCGCGGCTACAAGTTCTCGACCTATGCGACGTGGTGGATCCGGCAGGCGATCACCCGGTCGATCGCCGACCAGGCGCGCACCATCCGCATCCCCGTGCACATGATCGAGACGATCAACAAGATCGTGCGCACGAGCCGCCAGATGCTCAACGAGATCGGCCGCGAGCCGACCCCGGAAGAGCTCGCCGAAAAGCTCGGCATGCCCCTGGAGAAGGTCCGCAAGGTCCTCAAGATCGCCAAAGAGCCGCTCTCGCTCGAAACACCGGTCGGTGACGAAGAGGATTCGCATCTCGGCGATTTCATCGAGGACAAGAACGCGATCCTGCCGATCGACGCCGCGATCCAGTCGAACCTGCGCGAGACCACCACGCGCGTGCTGGCCTCGCTCACCCCGCGCGAAGAGCGCGTGCTGCGCATGCGCTTCGGCATCGGCATGAACACCGACCACACGCTGGAAGAAGTCGGCCAGCAGTTCTCGGTGACGAGAGAGCGTATTCGTCAGATCGAAGCCAAGGCGCTGCGGAAGCTGAAGCATCCGTCAAGGTCAAGGAAGCTGCGGAGCTTCTTGGATAACTGATCCAACCATCCATGCAAACGAAAACGGCGGGCCCAAAGCCCGCCGTTTTTCTTTGCGACTTGAGTAGTCTAACGCTCGTCGCGAATCTTTGCCGACGCCGCCTTTGTTATTGAAGATGGCTATCGACTTCATTCTGATGTCCTGTACTGGCTCGATCATCCATTGTGATCAGCCCGCTTTGTGTTTGGAGGTGTCGCCCGAAGGCCGCTCTTCGATCGGCTTGCGAAATAACAATGAGTGTTCGTGCTGAAGAATTATGCTGATCCGATTCAATAGAATGCTGCGTCGCAGGGACTGCGCATGGAGACAATGTCTATCCTATTACCTGTGGCCAAAACGCGCGGCTCCTCGACGCGCATTCGTAAAAGGCGCTTCGCAGGTTCCACACGTCTTGCGTGAAACCAGTGGGCGAGTTTACATTTTGGTGCAAGTAGACGTTCGGCGATAGATGGAAGGGGCAGAATATCTGTGGATCGCTATCTAGCCTCAGCACAAACGAAAACGGCGGGCCCAAAGCCCGCCGTTTTTCTTTGTGCTGTTGCTTCGCGCGTTTCGCGAGCCGCGCCTACTTCTTCTTCGCCCCAACCCGGTCGAGGCTCTTGATCTCGAGCGGCGGGCGGCCGGATTTTTCGGCGATCTCGCGGTCCTGCTCCATGATGAAGGCGCGGGCGGGCTCATCGCCATCGAGGCCGCCGAGCAGCTCCGAGGGCACGCGCCGGTTGGAGCGTTGGGAGCCGTCTTCGTAGAAGACGTTGAAAAAGGCGAATTCGCCTTTGGGATTGGTTCCGGGTTTTTTGGCCATGGCGGGCTTTTCGTCGATCAGGGCGCCGCAGTCAAATGACTTCGACGGCCGCCAGCGTCAATCCGGCAGCTTTCTGTGCAATCGATTGGCGACCTATTCGCCCGACCGGGGCGCCAGGCGTCCCGCAAGGTCCGATGCGACCCTACCCTCAAATAAACGGCGGGCCGAAAAGCCCGCCGTTTATTTTTGGTCTTCAGCGTCGCCCGGGGCTGGCAGGGCAACAACCTGAGATAGAAGGCTATAACTTGCGCTCTGCGGTGGCAAGATAAATCGTCGTGGTGTTGATGTCGCAGCAAGCGCATCAGATATGCAACTGACGGCATCATCGCGTTCGTGCAATTTCGAAAAGCAGATGCTTGGATCGCCAAAATAGTTTGTTCATCTCACCGCGCTCTCGCAACGCAGCAAGCACGCGCGCGGTGGCCGCGATTGAGCTGCAGGAGGCCTGCCACCATGCGCAGCGGGATGTCCGTATCGTCGGGCATGATGGTGGATCGCATGACGCTCTTCGGATGCGGCGCGGGCAGGCGCCAACGACCGGAGTCTGTGATGTTGGTACGATACCCCTGTTTTGCCCGACGGGTCAACTCGATTCGGAAAAATAGCAATGATCGTCGCCGTGCTCCTACTGTGCATGGGGTTGTTTTTCGGTTTTTGTTTCGGGGCAGTTAAGCGGGCACCGAGATGATCGGTTCCGTGTCCGCTTTGACGCGAATCCAGTTCCCGGGCATGATCGCACGCCGCCTTCCGCGCATGGTTCCCCAAGGATTTTCCCGCATGTTGAGATACGCTCTCGCCGTCGCTTCCATCGTTTGTCTGGCCGGCGGGTCGGCTGAGGCCGCGCGCTGCGGCGGCGACTTCAACAGTTTTGTCGCCGGCATGACGGCGGAAGCGCAGGCCGCCGGCGTCTCGGCGGGCGTGACCAGCGCGGCGTTTGGCGGAATCACCCAGGATGGCGCGGTGCTCGCCTTCGACCGGCGCCAGCGCTACACCTTCAACAAAAGTTTTGAGCAGTATGTCTCGACCCGCGTCGGCGCCGGCCGCATCAATGGCGGCCGCGCGCTGCTGCAACGCCATGCGGCGCTGCTGTCGCGCATCGAGCAGCAGTTCGGCGTGCCACGGCAGATCCTGGTCGCGATCTGGGGCCTGGAGAGCGATTTCGGCAAGGGCGACATCGGCAAGCTGCCGGTGATCCGCACGCTTGCCACGCTCGCGCATGATTGCCGCCGCACCGAGCTGTTCCAGGGCGAGCTGCTCGCCGCGCTCAAGATCGTCCAGCGCGGCGACCTGCCGTTGCGCGACCTCATCGGCGCCTATGCCGGCGAGATCGGCCAGACCCAGTTCCTGCCGTCGTCCTACATCAAATACGGCGTCGATTTCGACGGCGACGGCCACGTCGACCTCCGCCACAGCGTCCCCGACGTGCTCGCCTCGACCGCGAACCTGCTGCACTCCAACGGCTTCAAGATGGGCCAGCCCTATGACGAAGGCTCCGCCAATTTCGACGCGATGCGCGAGTGGAACAGGGCGGTGATCTACCGCAAGACGATCGGCTATTTTGCGGATCGGCTGGTGGGGCAGTAGGGGGCAGAACCGGTAGGGTGGGCAAAGGCGCGAAGCGCCGTGCCCACGATTCCCTGGCGTTGTCGAAAAGTCGTGGGCACGCTTCGCTTTGCCCACCCTACGATATCGAGGGCGAGGCGACACCATCGCGTCTCACTACTTCCCCTTCGCCATCTTCTCCAGCTTCCGCTGCATCGGCGCCCAGTACGTCCCCGGGCGGAAGCGCTGCAGGATGTCCATGAACCTTGCATCGTTGCCGATCAGGATGCGCGGCTCGTTTCTCTCGATGCCCTTGATGATGCGCAGCGCCGCGTCTTTCGGCGTGGTCCGTGCCGCGGTCTCGAACCGGTCGATCATCTGCACGCGGCGCGCATTGTCGGTAACGCCCACGCCGGTGCGCGATGAGCGCGCGATGCTCGTGGCGACGCCGCCGGGATGCACCACCGACAGTCGGACCGGGCTGCCTGCGACCGCAAGCTCATGCCGCACGCTCTCGGAGAAGCCGCGCACCGCGAACTTCGCCGCCGCATAGGCCGATTGTCCGGGCGGCGCGATGATGCCGAAAATCGAGGAGATGTTGACGATGTGCGCCTCGCTCTGCATCTTCAGGTGGGGCAGGAAGGCGCGGGTGCCGTGCACCACGCCCCAGAAATTGATGTCGAACAGCCAGTCCATTTGTGCCTGGTCGATCTCCTCGAATTGTCCAAGCAGCGCCACACCGGCATTGTTGACGAGGATGTTCAGCGCGGGATGCGCCGCGATCGCCTCGCGCGCGAATTGCGCGATCTCGTCGGGCTCGCTGACATCGACGCGATGCACGCTGATCTTGCGCTGAGCGCCGATCTCGGCAGCGAGGCTCTTCAAGCCCCCCTCATCGCGGTCGGCGAGTGCGAGGTCGCAGCCCCGGCTTGCCAGTTCGATCGCCAGCGCACGGCCGATGCCGCTCGCCGCTCCGGTGATGGCGGCGGCGCCGCTGATCGCAGTCATGGGTGGCTCCCTCAATCCCAGATGGAACTTCAATGTACATATTTTCAGTATGGAACCGAACCATATCGCCTCCGGCCCCCTTAACCCACGTGACTTGAAGCGGATGCGAGCATTGGAGCAGCCAGATGGGACAAGCCCAAACCTATCCAGCGACCGCGTTGATCGTTGAGGACGATGCCATGCAGCGGGAAATGCTCTGTCTCCTGCTGGAAGAGAGTGGGTACCTCGTCATCCAGTGCGAGAGTGCGGAGGCCGCCGAACTCGTGCTGGACAAGAATGCCGGCGCGCTCTGCCTGATGTTGACCGACGTGCAGCTCGCAGGCCGCATGAATGGCGTCGAGCTCGCCCACGTCGCCAAGGACCGCAACCCCAAGCTCGACGTCGTCGTCACCTCGGGGCGCCCCCTGATGCAGCCCTTGCCTGACGGCGCAAAGTTCTGGGCGAAGCCCTGGGCGCCGCTCGATGTGCTGCGGGAAGCCGAGATCGCCCAGCTGAACTGAGGCGCGTCGCGGCCCGGCTGACCGTGTCGTGACTTCTCGGCAAGCGTCAGGGATGGTAGGGACGAGGCATGTCCTGGTCCTTCCTGCTCACCTCGCTCATCGTCGTTGCGTCGCCCGGCACCGGCGTCCTTTATACCCTGGCTGCCGCACTCACGCGCGGCTCGCGCGCCAGCGTGGCGGCGGCATTCGGCTGCACGCTCGGGATCGTGCCGCACATGATTGCGGCGATGCTCGGGCTTGCCGCCGTGCTGCACACCAGCGCGCTCGCCTTTGCCGCGCTGAAATGGTGCGGCGTGGCCTATCTGCTCTATATGTCCTGGCAGGCGCTGCGCGAAACCGGTGCGCTTGCGGTCGACGGCGAGATCAAGGAGCGCTCGAGCGGCCGGGTCATCGTCACCGGCTTCCTGATCAATATCCTCAATCCAAAGCTCTCGATCTTCTTCCTCGCCTTCCTGCCGCAGTTCATCGCGGCGGACGAGGCTTCCGTGCTGGCGCGGATGCTGGAATTGAGCGGCGCCTTCATGGCGATGACCTTCGTGGTGTTCGTCGTCTACGGCCTCTGCGCGGCGTCCGTGCGCGAGCGCGTCATCTCCCGTCCCGGCGTGATGGCCTGGCTGCGCCGCTCCTTTGCGGCCGGCTTTGCGCTGTTAGGTGCCAAGCTCGCCTTTGCCGAGCGGTAGGCAATAAAAAAGCGGGCCTCGCGCCCGCCGTTTTCGATCTCTTAACCTCACTGAGGCCCGAGCGGAGCATGCTCCGCCCGGGCAAAGAACTTGCTGCGCTACTTCTTCTTCGCAGCCTTCTTGGCCTTTTTCTTCGTCGCCTTCTTCGCCTTCTTCGCTTTCTTAGCCATAGGATCCTCTTAAGGGTTAATGGTGAAACGCGACACGAGGATCGCTCGGCGGAGGGCCAGCCTCGCAACATCCTCGCTGACAAACTCAGCAGATTCGCGCGTCTATGCCCCGCGCTGTCACATCTGTGTCATTACGTTATCCACAGCTCAGATGCGTTTTCGGGTGATTTTGGTCCGCGAATCCGCATTGCGACGCGTGTCGACGCGATTGCGATGCACGCCGGTGACGTGCCTAACGATCTGATAAGCGAGACGGGCCGTTCATGAATCCAAAACCAAGGGCGCGCTTTCGGCGATCGCAGTCAGGTTCCGTTAAGCGCAACCGCGCATGATCCTCCGCAAGAACACAGGGACGGGTCATGGACGAACTTCTGCCAGGGACAGGGGGCGGGACGCTGCGCGTGCTGCTTGCGTCATGCTGAACGTACCGACGCTTTGGACGGTCTTCGTCGTCAACTTCTCGGCGCTCGGCCTGATCTGGGCCTATGTGACGCGCTCCTATCCGAAATTCGAGGCCGCGCGGTACTGGATGGCATCGGCCTTCGTCGGCGCCGCCGGCGCGATGACGGCGCTCGTCCACCTGTTCGTCGATTCTCCCGCACCGCTGCTGTTCGGCGCCGCCGGCATCATCGCGGCGAGCTGCCTCGCCGCGATGGGTATTCAGCGCTTCTATGACCGGCCGGTGCATCTGCGCCTCATGGTCGTGACGGGGCTCCTGAGCCTCGCCGGCGTCGTGATCTTCATGGTCGGCTTCGACCAAATGCAGCTGCGCATGCTCTGCTACACGGTTGGGCAAGGCCTGCCCCTGGCACTGTCGCTGCGTCTGTTGTTGTCGCCGCCCGAAGGCCGCATCAGTCCAGGTGCGCGGCTGTCCGGCATCGTGATCCTCACCATCATCGGGATCTTCGTGATGCGCGCGGTCGGCAATCTGCTCGGTTACGATTTCTCGGCGAGGGCGGGCGGTCAGACCCACGCCGTCATGGTGCTGGTGCTGCTCTTCCTGTCGATGACGCTCAATTTCGGTTTCCTGCTGATGGCGATGGACCGCTTGCGCAACGAGGTCGCCGACCTCGCGCTGCTCGACGATCTCACGGGAGTGGCCAACCGCCGCCATCTGTTGCAGCGGCTGTCGGAGGAATGCGCCCGTTCGGAGCGCAGCGGCGAGCCGTTCTCGCTGCTTGTGATCGACCTCGACGGCTTCAAGACCATCAACGATACCCATGGCCATGCCGCGGGCGATGCCTGCCTCCAGCACTTCACCCTGATGGCGCAGACGCGCCTGAGGCCCGGCGACATGCTCGCCCGCACCGGCGGCGACGAGTTCTGCGTCGTGCTGCCGTCGTCCTCCTTGCGCGAAGGCGCACTGATCGCCCGCCGCGTGCTCGAGGTCTGCCGCCAGGATGCCGTCGGCTGCTCCGGCAACGACATCCCGATTGCGATTTCGATCGGCGTTGCGGAATGGGACCGCAGCATCGGCCAATTCCCGGACCGGCTGATCGCCCACGCCGACCACGCCCTTTATGCGGCCAAGAAGAACGGCAAGAACGACTTTGCGGTCTATGATCCGGCGCCGCCGCTGTCGCCCGAGCCGGTCGAAGCCGTGCGCAAATTCGCCTGAACCCTGCTACGCTCGGGTCCGTTGTTGGATCTCCGTGATGCTGTCCCGCCTGTTCGCGGCCGTTCTCGCCGCTCTCCTGATTGCTCCTGCCGCCGCAATGGACGCCGAGCTCACCAAGCTCGCGCGCAGCACCGGCACGCCCGACATTCCCGGCCTGAAGATCGTCTGGCTTGCGCCATGGGGCGATGTCGCCAACGCCCATGCCTGGCGCAACATCATCGTGCACCAGACCGAAGGGCCAATCGGCTCAGCGCGCGGCGGCGCGCAAGAGCAATCGAAGAATCCCACCCGGCGCGGCGTGATGGTCTGGGTCGAGACCGACGGCACGGTCTACTGGTCGGTCGCGGACAATCTGGTGCCGACCCATACCGACGGCGCCAACCGCAACGACAACAAATATATCGACAACACGGTCACCTATCATCAGGTCGTGCGCGACAATTCGATCGGCGTCGAGTTCGCCGGCAATTATCCCGATGTCACGATCGGCCCGACCGCGGCACAGGTCGCGGCCTGGAAGATCCTGGTCCAGGTCCTGCGCGCGCGTTACGGCATCCCGCTCGACCACGTCTATGCCCACAACTGGATCGACTTCAAGGACGCCCGCTACTGCGAAGGCTGCTGGCTCGCCACGCTGGCGCGGACTTGGGGTGATTGAGCAGGCGAGCCGACAACCGGAGGCCGAGACCTCCGGTGCCGGACTTCATCGTTATCCCTGGGCCGACCGAGCCCTCCCCTGTTCAAGGAAATGCCTTGGGAAGATCGGCGGAAGGCTTCGTGACGATCTGGTGCGCATCGCGCCAGATCACTTCGCGCTGACGCGAGGTGGTAATCGCGCGCACCGGCAAGCCGCCCTCTTCGAGCAGCCAGGCGCAATAGCGCGCGCGGCTGACGGCTTCGCGTGCCTGAGGATCGAACCAGCAAATGCCCCAGATCGAATCGCGCCGCTTGAAATGCCGCGCGATGCGCCCTGGAAGCGGCAGATGCTCCGCGAACCAGGTGAACTGGTCCGAGAGCTCCTGCCGAATCCAGTCCGGACAGTTGTTGCGCTG
This sequence comes from Bradyrhizobium rifense, assembly GCF_008123425.1. Lineage (GTDB taxonomy): Bacteria > Pseudomonadota > Alphaproteobacteria > Rhizobiales > Xanthobacteraceae > Bradyrhizobium > Bradyrhizobium rifense. Next base: position 128,534 of record NZ_VSSS01000008.1, on the reverse strand, counting down.
GATGTACCAGGACGCACGAAAGAAGCCGCTCTCCACGCGGCTGTGCGGGTGGATGAGCGGTGTAACGAACCGCAAATACATGACGACACGGCGCGACGCCGTGTTGCATCACGCCCCTCGTAGCCAGATGCAATGAATGGAGAGCAGCCGCGAAGCGGCGTTCAGTCTAAGACCGGTCGCCGATCAGAGATGGGCTGCGGTCAGAACGTATCGATCTGCTTTTCATGCCGCCTCCCTCGAAAGCGCTGAACGAAAAAGGCGCGACGCCGCGCCGGGGCGGCAGCACATACACCAGCAAGCGGCCTGCGACAAGCGTGATTGAGACGAGCGTCTCACACCGGCTGGGCCATCCAGCCGAAGAGTCGCCGGATCAATCCCGGCTGCTCCGGCAATTCCGGCGGCCCGTCTGCGGCGAGCACGCGTTTGAGGAAGTAGTCCAGGAACACCATGTCGTTCGGCTCGGTGACGGTGAATGTCTCCTCGCCGAAATACACGCTGTAATTAAAGAAGAACGGCCCCATGATCGGGATCGTCGCGGTCGAGGCATAATCCTTGGCGATCACGAACTCCGACGGATCGAGGCCGTGATCGCGCATGGCCTGCTCGACCAGCGGAAGCTTGCGCATGAACTGGGCGGAGAAGCCGCCGACGGTGGATTGCAGGATGATCGACACGGCGTGTGTCCGTTCTCTGGATCGGGCCCGATGATAGTAGGTCGGCTGACCCGTCGCGTGCGTTCAAGATGCCCCGCCGGTGCTTCTCGCGAACATGCTGCAGCTCACACACACAACAAAAAAAGCCGGCGTTGCCGTCGGCTTTTTGTCTCTTGTCGATCCGCCAATTCGTGGGCCGCGGAAGCCTGCGCTTAGTGCGCGGCTTCCAGCGCGGCCTGTTCGGCCCTTGCGATCGCGCCCTTGACCGCGGACTGCACCTTCTCGAAGGCGCGGACCTCGATCTGGCGGACGCGCTCGCGCGACACGCCGAACTCGGCGGCAAGGTCTTCCAGCGTCATCGGCTCATCGGCGAGGCGACGGGCCTCGAAGATGCGGCGTTCGCGCGGGTTGAGCACGCCCATGGCGCCGTTCAGGGCGTCGCGGCGGTGATCATACTCCTCGTGCTCGGCCAGCATGGCTTCCTGGTTGGGCGAATTATCGACCAGCCAGTCCTGCCATTCGCCGGCTTCGCCGTCGTCGCGGATCGGTGCGTTGAGCGACGCGTCGCCACCGAGGCGGCGGTTCATGTCGATCACGTCCTGATCGGTAACGCCGAGGCGCTTGGCAATGATCTTCACCTGGTCGGGGCGGAGATCGCCTTCGTCCAGTGCGGAAATCTTGCTCTTCGCCTTGCGAAGGTTGAAGAACAGCTTCTTCTGGTTCGCGGTGGTGCCCATCTTCACGAGCGACCAGGAACGCAGGATGTACTCTTGAATCGACGCCTTGATCCACCACATCGCGTAGGTGGCGAGGCGGAAGCCCTTTTCGGGCTCGAAACGCTTCACCGCCTGCATCAGGCCGACATTGCCTTCCGAGACGACCTCGGAGATCGGCAAGCCGTAGCCGCGATAGCCCATGGCGATCTTGGCCACGAGCCGAAGATGGCTGGTGACGAGCTGATGTGCGGCGTCGCGATCATCGTGTTCGCGCCAACGCTTGGCGAGCATGTATTCCTGCTGGGGTTCCAGCATCGGGAACTTGCGGATTTCGCCGAGGTAGCGAGAGAGGCCGGACTCTCCATTGAGGACCGGCAAAGCAGCGGTACGGGCCATTGTTAAGCCCTCCAAAGGTTCAGGCCCCCGATAGCGGCGGGCCAGGCAGACGACCGCTTGGTTAAAGCCGGCCGTAGCTGCGATGTTCCGCGTTGGTCATTTCCAACGCAGGCGCAATATACCCCATCGGGGGTCAAAAAGGGAAGGATTGCTGACGTCACGTCCCCGTGTGGCAGCTATAACTTTTTGTAAGGTAAGGGTTTTCTCAAAGCCCCTGCGTCATAGCGCCGCTTTCAGAGCGCGCGCCAGGAGAAGCAAATCCTCCGGCAGACCCGCCTCCCAGTGAAGAAGTTCTCCGGTCCGGGGGTGCTCAAGTACCAGCAGATAAGCATGCAAGGCCTGACGGCCAAGCGCCGTTAAAGCTCCTTGCGATTCCGGCCCGAGCTGGTTGGCCTTGGTCTTGAAATGCGGGCCGTAGACCGCGTCGCCCATCAGGGGGTGGCCGATATGGGCGAGGTGGACGCGGATCTGGTGGGTGCGCCCGGTCTCGAGCTCGCAGGCCAGCAGTCCGGCGATCGGCTTGCCATCGCGGCCCGCAAAACTCTCGAGCAGCTCCCAATGCGTCACCGCCTCGCGGCCGCCCTGGCGCACGGCCATCTTCTCCCGCGCATGCGGGTGGCGGTCGATCGGCGCGTCGACCGTGCCCCGATGCCGGCCCGGCAGCCCCCACGCAAACGCCATGTAGCCGCGCCGCATCGGCCCCGTGCGGCCATGGTCGGCGAACTGGGCGGTGAGCGAGGCATGCGCGAGGTCGTTCTTGGCCACCACCATCAGCCCGGTCGTGTCCTTGTCCAGCCGGTGCACGATGCCCGGCCGGCGCACTCCGCCGATGCCCGACAGCGAGGTGCCGCAATGGGCGATCAGCGCATTGACCAATGTCCCTGTCTCGTGCCCGGCCGCGGGATGCACCACCAGCCCCTTCGGCTTGTTGATGACGATGATGTCGTCGTCCTCGAACACGATATCGAGGGCGATATCTTCGCCTTTCGGCTCCGGCGGGGCCGCCTCCGGCACGTCGATTGTGATCGTATCGCCGGATGCGACGTGATAAGCGGGGTCGCGGACCGCGGTGGCCTTCACGCTCACGGCGCCCGCCAGAATCAGGGCTTTGAGCCTTGATCGCGACAGGTCGGGAAGGCGCGCCGCCAGCACGCGGTCAAGCCGGGCCGAACCCTCGTCGCCTTCGACCACGACCTCCAACCGTTGCGCTGAGCCTGAGCTATCCATGACGACGTCTGATACCGCTGTTCCCGAACCGACCCCCGAGCAGGCCGCGCTGTTCGCGCGGGTGCGGCGGATGATGCTGATCGCGGGGTTGACCTCGGCGCTGGCCATCTGCGCCGTCCTGATCGCGGTGGGCTACCGCCTTTTCAAGTCGGAGGGAAGGGCGCCCGAACCCGTGGGTGACGTCATCGCCACCCTGCCGAAGGGCGCCAGAATCGTCTCCACCGGCGTAGCCGGCGACCGCCTCGTGGTCACGCTCGATATCAGCGGGGTCACCGAGATCCGCACCTTCGATGCGCACACGCTCAAGCCGGCCGGAAAGCTGAAATTTGCCAATGAGCCTTAAAAGGACGGTTCGGGTCCTTGCGGCGGACAACTTTCGAGGTTATTGGCTAGCCCTCACGCTCCCTTCGTCTAGCGGTTAGGACGCGGCCCTCTCAAGGCTGAAACAGGGGTTCGATTCCCCTAGGGAGCGCCAGCAAAATCAAGGTCTTACGCGATTGTTGGTCGCAGTCTTGATTGGCTTCTTCAAATTTTCTTCAACGCAAAACACCTGAAAAGTGGTCGCTCTTCGGCGGACGTTCCCGAGCGGCAATGAACGCCTCCAGCTTGGCGCGAATTTTCCGCGGCTTTAACCCCTTCACGAGTTGGCTTGCGTTTCGGATTGAGCGGTTCATGCATCGTCTCACGCAAGATCAACGTTCTAGAAATTGCAAGATGGATCCAGCAATACAGCTTGTAGAATGTGGGTTGACGCGATAGTCTGGCTCTTAGGATCAAGACAGAAATTGAACTGATCCTAGACTGGCCAACTGATTGGGAGAGACGTTCGGAGTCGCTGGACGACTAGAACGTCGAGGCTTCATGTCTCTGCCGGCGGATTGCATTAGCTCCGCCTTGCAGGCAACGAGTGTCCGCGAAGACGTTGCTGAATGCTACTTCGTGGCTCGACGCGGCAGGCGGTATGCCTGCAACTCGCGGCCGACCGTTGAATCCACAAATTTCAGATTCACCGAAGACTGATGTTTCGAATGGTGCTTCGCGCCGGACGCGGCAGGCATTAGGCCTGCAGCTAGCGGACGACCGTTAAGCCCACTCAAATTTCAGATTCACCCGAAACTGATCTTCCCGCTCGACCGAGCGGTGTGGAGAATTATGTCCATGAGCAAGTCGGAATACACGGAACGAAATTGCGTCAGCTTGGAGCAGTTCTGTTTCCGTAACGGAATTGGACGGACTACCGCCTACAAGGAAATCAAAGAAGGTCGTCTTCTCCCGAGGAAAGTCGGAAAGCGTACCTTGATTTCGATCGAAGAAGAGGCGCGCTGGTTTGGTAATGCTCCTGCTTTTGGGGGGCTTCTCCATGACTAAGCGCAAAAAAAGTGGCCCTCCTTCCTCCCCACGCAAGCAGAGCGGCAAAGTGAACACTCCAAAGGCGACTGTCACGATCGAAAGTTTTTTGGAGGAACTCAACAACAGCGGACGCAAGTTCAGGAAGTCCAACAAGGGACATCAAGCTCTGCTCCGCGACACCTTGCAGACGGCACAACGCATCATCGTCAAACTTTTAGATAGCGAAGCGCTGCAGAAACAGTTCGTGCGCGCAGTGAAGAAGGAGAAGGAAGTTCGAAAAAAGTCAGGTCCCTTCAATTGGCCTCTCGAGGTTGTCGCCAAAGCTACGGGTGCGTCATCGCGCAAGGCCAGGAAACTCGCATCGAAGCGGTGTGGGGCCTTGGAATTCCTTCGCGAGCGCCAGGTGCCTGTGAAGGATACTGCTGCCACCCTCAAGAAGGAGGGGATCGAGAAGCTCTACTCCGAATGGTGCAAAAAGAAAAAGCAAAGGCAAATGGCGGCGGCGAACAAACCACCGTCGACTCCAGATGGAAAAGTCCCGCTTGCCCTTTGGCTGGAGCCGTCTGACCGCGACCAGCTAATGGACCAAGAGGAGGGGGCGAGGCTCACCGTGCTCGTATCGCGGGTAAGTGAAAGTGACGGCGATTTCCACGTGAAACGCGTTGTGCGTGTGGATAGCCTTGGCGACCAAGACGAAGACGAAGGCGAAGACGAAGATTGGGAGGAATCAGAGGAGTGACCACGCTCTTCATCTGAGGCGGGAAAGACCTCCGGCGCAACCGGAGGTCTTTCTCGGGCTTGCGTGCCGCCTAATACCTATGCGCGCATCTCCGATAAGGGACTGGAGGATCATTCGCGATCTCCGAAGCGGGACCAATGCGCGCCTGCTAAAGTCTGGAATGGTAGGACGGACGCGTCGTCCAACGCTTCGTCATCCCCCGGGGCAGCCTGATTTGCTCGATGGAGCTGGTCATTGAGCCTGCGCCAACAGCGGGGCGTGAGTTGCGACAATGGCGGCTTTGTCAGTCGCCAAAAATGCCGTGGCTGCTACGTGGGCGTGGTGTGCGATCCGAGGACATGGTTCAGAATAGTCGGACGAGGCCCAATCAAACAGGAGCCTCCTGCGCCCGCGCTAAAAACTCGACAGATCCGATCCAAACAACCTGGCGATCCTTGGGATCGATCTCATGCGGCCCGCGGCTGCTCGGAGAGACAATGCGGTGTTCTCTTAAAGAGACCGCCCAGCAGCCTGTTAAGCATTGGCGATTGATAATTCGTGCCACAAGATAGATGCTGCTGCTTGCTGCTTGAACACACCAATCAACCAACAGACGATCTACAGCCCCCAACTGGGCACTTTAAGCCGCCTACGCCCAAATCTGCATGACGCGACAACTTGTAAAGCATCTCCAGCAGCGGATTGGAGATGAACATGACTTTCTACCGAAACACGAGGATCGACTATTGGCAGTCGGTAGAGCAGTCGGCCCTGCGCCGTGCTTTTCAGTTGTCTCGCAAACGCCACACATTGTCGCGGGGTGATCGCGAACTGTCGAAAGGTAGGTTTAGATTTGATCTATTGGCCGTAAACCCTTTTTCACGTCGTATCTGGGGACGAGCCATCAGCAACGAATTGTCGCGCTTCTTTTGTGACGGTGGGGATGGCACCACCCACAACCGGGATGTTTATTTCGTGTCTCTCATGGATGTCACCTGCGCTAGGTCGCGGGAGGACCGACTAACTGAGGCTGACTTGGAAGTCATCAAGAACCGGCTCAGGTATGGCCTACGCGAATTCTCGTATTTTGGAATGGTCGAGCCAGCCTATTACGTCAATTTGCAGCAGAGGGTTCGGTACGCCGGGAAACGATGCATGTTTTGGCACCTGCATGCTCTGGTGTGGGGCGTCACGCGAAAGGAGCTGAAGAAACGGCTCCGGAAGCTAGTGCAGGCAGGCTGGTACGCGGCTATCGCGGATGGTTTGGATGCCACCCATACTCGCAAGATCAAGCAGGGACGGCTACCCATGCACTCGGCGTATATTCTGAAATCGCCATGCAAAAGCTATCGGGTTTCGGTACGAGATCGGGAAGATGAACTGGGTCGGCCGATTACGAATGCGGACGGCGTAGTTCTTCAGCAATTCAAGCAGGGCAAGGCGAACCTCCGGCATGGTGATCGGATCGTGCTTTTTCACGCTATGAAGCACCTTCACCTGGATAAGCTCGCAGTAGCTGGTGGTGATGGTGCGAAGCTCTTGAAGACGGCCAAACGCGTCGCCTTGAAGGTGGATGACAGCTCGGTGCCGAGGGGGCGGACAAGCAGCACCCGCGTCGTAGTCGAGGGACGGCGAAGGAAACTGCACGGCCCAAAGGCGGCGGAGCGACGGCTCAGCTAGGATAGCGTATGCGCGTCTAGAGTCGATAACTGATCTTGTAAATTCCCTCTGCGTAGCAAAGCCACGCCACTGGCGGCGTGCCGTCGCAAACAAGAGGAAAAACATGACTGGAACTGATCTACACACGGAGAAGAACTGCGTTGTTCTCGGCGGCTTGGACGGAGGGAGATTTGTCAGAACTCTATCCGCGCTAAGGTTGGATCTGAGCCGACTGGAGACGTTCGTTGGCGACCAAAGCGAGGCTTTTGATGTTGCCCCAAGGCCGATGGTTTCCCTCGGCTATGAGGTCGATAGGGATGCTATCGTCATCAATCACTTGGACGAGAGCCTTCGCGATGTTATTTCCGGGCTACTCGATCTGAGAGTGCCAATTGGAATGGCCCGAGCGACTCTTACCGCGTTTATCAACACGCGGATCGGGCTCATGTCTTTGCGCCAAGCAATGTTGAGATCGTCGGCAAATGTATGAGCGGACTGCTTTGTAATCCTGCGGCGCTTCTAATCAATATAGATGCGGTAGATCGCCTGCAGCACTTGGAGAGTTCGAAGCGGCCAGCGCGCCCAATAGCAGAAACACAAACTTGTAAAGGATGCCACCGGGACCGTTGTTTCGGGCAGAGCGATGCTCTGAACCTTGGAGTTTAGTTATGGGTGAAAATACAAAGATCGAATGGTGCGATCATACATTCAATCCGTGGATTGGCTGCCAAAAAGTGTCGCCCGGTTGTGATAATTGCTACGCCGAAGCAATGATGGATCACCGCTATAAAAAGGTGCAATGGGGCGCACACGGCGAGCGCAAACGAACGTCAGAACAAAATTGGAAAAAGCCTATCCAGTGGAACGTGCAAGCCCGCACGTTTAAAAAGGAAAATGGCCATCGACCCCGGGTATTTTGCGCTTCGCTCGCGGACGTCTTTGACAATCAGGTTGATTCGTCGTGGCGCAAGGACTTGTTCGCGGTGATCCAAAGATGCGATGCATTAGATTGGCTGGTACTTACGAAGAGGCCAGAAAATATAGAAAAAATGCTGCCTTCCGATTGGCACTATGGGTATTCCAACGTTTGGCTCGGAACAACAGCCGAAGATCAGACACGGTTTGATTCCCGGTGGAAGCGTCTAAAGAAAGTACCCGCGGTTATTCGCTTCATATCTTACGAGCCTGCTCTCGGGCCCGTGCGGTTGCCGACCAACGGGCTTTTGCCGGATTGGCTGATATCTGGAGGAGAAAGCGGTGCGGGTGCACGTACATTAAGGCCGCATTGGGTTCGCGATGTCATCGCCGATTGCCGCCGCCTTGATGTTGCGCCGTTTCATAAGCAGTGGGGATCTTATGACAACAACCCGCTTGTGGTGGAGAAAGGTATGACAGCTCGTGAAGCACGCGTGGTCGATGCAGAGGGAAAAGGTGGCGGGTTGGTCGATGGTAAGCTCGTTCGTGAATTCCCAGGTCGGAACTAAAAGTCCTTGGGGGCTCTTCCTTCAACCGGCGGGTCGGTCTGGAAGGCGGATTGCTTACCTGGGTATTGTGTCTGCGGTCGCGGTTCAGTTCGGCTAAGCAATAGCGCTTTGAGATCACCGACGACAACAAAAGAGAGCCCGTTCCGATCGGCTACTCGGAGCGGGAAGTCTCACCACTTGGCTTTTAATCTAAGCCATAGCGCTCGCAGCTTGCGGGCATTCTTCAGAGATTGCCGAGGCTTATTGCTAATACTTGTCTCAGCATTAGCATCCGGTCGTAGCTGTCGGGACGCTCCCAAGTCATGTTATTTGCCATTTGCCAGCCGAAAAAAAACTCAATGCACGGTCATTGAAATCGCAGCGGCGATTCTGGTTTCTTCATGAATTCTGGCAGTGCGCGCGGCTTCCAAAATCTGTCTGTAGAGATCGTATCCAATTCTCGGGATCAACAACCTCACCGTCTTCCCGGTGCCGTGCACGTAGCCCAGCGGCAGTTTTCCGGCCAGTGCTGTCACATCGGCGGGCTGTCGGATCAGGATGCGGCAATTCATGTCCATTGCGGCGGAGACGATGCTGTCCCTTAGGACGCTGAATCGAGCGCCCCGTGGATGGCCTCGGTGGTCCAGACCCAGGACATAGACCTGATCGAATCCTGGCGGTTCCGATTTCTGGCCCATTAAACACCCAGGATGATCTTCAATAAATAGTAGTGGTCATCGGAGTTCAACGCCTTCACCGAACGTTTTCATCTTCAGCGCGGCGTTGATGGTCTCCATCATGTCTTTCTCCGCAGTCGGATTGTAGCTCAGGTGCCAGCCCATGAATTCGTGCGCTGGCGCATTCACTGGGAAACCATGATTGGCACCGCGATACTCGACCATTTGCACCGGGACTGATCGCTTCTTCTTCGCCAGTTCTTCACACCATTTTGGATTGTTCGCGTCGTCTTGGTCACCCATAAAGATGATAATCGCTCCCGTATATAGCGCGGAATGCTGCAACGATGGACTGCAACCTGGGGCCACCGCGAAGGCGCCAGCAAAGTGATGCTGATGGTCGGCCTCCTGCGTCGTCATTGACACCAACGTCGTCGTGCCGCCGTTGCTGTAACCCATAAGGTAGACTTCATCGGCCTTTGCCAGCTTCTTCTCGAGCAAGTAGTCGAGAGCGGAGTAGGCATCGTCGGCACGGCGGCGACCCCAGTGTAGGTCAGCGGGGCCGCACGAACGATCCACATAACGCGTGGTGAAGCTGTCGAGCACCAGCACGCCGGTGCCTTGTGGGTTGAGCACATCTGCGACGTGCGCCGCCCACTCCTTGGAAAGTGTGCCGAGGCCGTCGCAGCCGTGCAGTAGAATGACGAACGGCACCGGACCTTTGGCGGCCTGTGGCGAGTATATGAAAGCCTTCAGTTCGCCGTCCTTCTGCACTTCGCCGAACTCTTCCGGCGTGCCGTTCTTAAAGTTCTTTGAGAAGCCGGAGTCGTAGGGGTTGTCCTTCGTCCAGGTCTTGCTTGAGTTGTGAGGGTAGTCGCCCTTCCACTTGATCTTGACTTCTTCGGCGGAAGCTGCGGCGGAGAACAGCAACAACGTCAACAGAAATATAGATTTCATCTCTTTTGCCTAGTTGGTTTGGCGGCGTTGCCGACGAAGTGTCAGCGAAGCGGACGCCACCGTTTGGGTCGTACTGCAATGACCCTCGGGGGAGAGAGCCGGGCTCGGGGTGGAGCCCGGCAGTAGCAATGGGTCTAGCTTTCAACGGATGCGTAGATCAGGAAGCCCACGATTATGCTGAGGATCCAGGCAACTGCGTAGTACGGGCGTTGCTTCAGGCGTTTCGCCCTCAGAAACAGATAGACCGGCGTAATCAAAACTGCTGTGACTCTGGTGAGTCGCGAACCATATCCCGCCTGTTTCAACCTGCGATCATCGAGCCAACCGAGCAGGGCGTTAATGACAACGGGCACCTGGAACGGCAGCCCCCGGCTGGCATGGTACGGAATACCGAAGGCTATAGCGCGGGCCGCAGCGTCCTGATTGCTGGCGCTCACCGTCGCTTCGATCACCCCCAGGACAATTGGTAAGAGGGCCAGCGTCCAGACGTAGCCGTTGCCGATGTGCTCGACGAAATGGCGGGTGGCTCGGAGGCTACAAGTTCACCGAGGTCGCTCTCTCGGAGCGGTTTCCATTCAGGCATACCTTTTCGCCAAACCTGCGTGTCGGTCTCGATCTCTTTCTTGTCCAGGAGGTCCTTGATGGTCGTTGCGGTCGTCGGGCCTCGCCGAGCGCCGTTCACGACGTAGTGCCACTCGTTTGGCCCCGGCTGGGTAGCGGCCCCAAGATCCGGCAGCGGCGGTGGTGCAGAAAGCTCTTCAGTCACTTTGGTGTTCCTCGTTCCAGTGAAGGTGTTGGAAGTTGCCCTCGCTTCGACCCCATATTCTCGCGAATAGGGAATATAGTCCCTAGAGACTATATGCCCGATGGTGCTCCATCCGGCAATGCAGGATTGGCGCGTCATCGTTGGCAAGAATGTCCGGCGTATTCGCCAGCAGCGTCGGCTAACCCAAGAAAAGTTGGCGTTCGAGGCTGATCTGGACTTGACCTACATCGGCGGGATCGAGCGAGGGCGGCGTAACCCCAGCCTCTTAGCGATGGCTCGAATTGCTGAGGCATTGTCGGTGCCGCTCGTCAAACTCTTGAGCGAACAGGCAGGGTAGGCTTGGTCGATTGCGAGGGAGCTAGTATTCGTCCGCCCTCATGATCGTAATTATCCGTTCAGTGACGGAGGGATCCGCCGGGTTTGGCGAATGGAAGGTCAGCGATTTATCGTAGTAGTCGATCTTGAACGCGACCCGGGTGCCTTCGAATTCAAAAACACCGAAATCGTGCTGCTCGTAAGGATCGTTGGCGTGATGAAAGTCATCGTATACGGCAAGGGTGAGGAGCAAGCGCTCGACTACATTAGGTCCTAGTTCGGCGATGCCTGCGGTGATGACTGCACCGCCGCCGAGCAGGTGCTTCCGCAACTCATCGTTCAGCACACGAGTCTTCTCCGCGTCCGATTGCATGGACATGGTTATTTCTCCGATATGGTTTGTTTGATGGAGGGCCGGGCTTTTGTCGATCGTTGCCCTGTCATGAGGAAGAGAGCTCGGGCCGTGGTCCGAGCTTCAACGCCAGTTGCGCAAGGTCACTCCGCCCCAGGATTGATGAGGGCCACCTGCGTCAGATGTCGGATATAGGTGCCTTGCTTGGGGTAGTCGCGCAGGCGCAAGGTTAGGACTGCGTCCTCGCGCTTGAGAACAACGCACTCCCACCAGCCGTCTTCCGGGCCATCCATCGCCAGCACGACGGAACCCACGTCAACACTGTCCCAGGTCTTTGGCAGCCCAGCGACGGGAACTTTCGGCTCGTCGGAAGGCCCCGTCTGCGCGTCAGTCGGTGCTGACGTAGTGGGGGGCTCTAGAGTTTGACTTTCGTCTCCCGGCGTCGCCAGGACAGCATTTAACTTATCGACGAGGTCGCGTCGGATCGGCGGCACGAAGGCTTTGCCACTAGCGTACAGTCTGCCGGTCGGCAGTTTCATTGCGATGCCACTGAAGGCCGCCGACGCCGCATGAACGGACTTGAGCCTCATGTTGCTCGCAGCACTTACGACCTTGTCGTTGAATTCCGCAAAGCGCGCGCCACGCGGCTTGCCCTCTTCGTCGATGCCGAACACGAACAGGTTGTCCGGAGCAACGGTCGGCTTCTTTTCGTTCGGTTTTCCCATGTTTGTCCTCCTCAAAAGCAGACGGGGCCCGAAAGGGCCCCGTGATCTGCAGGTCTAGCGATGTGAGTTGAACCGAGTGGCGGCGGCCCGACGTCAGTCCGATGGCAAGTAGTCATGGAAGTATCTCCAAGTGTTAGAAAGTTACAAAGCCGTTCTAAGACTTTGCGTAATCAGTATAGCTGAATCTGCGACCAGATGAAACAGTATTTTTGTTTAAATATCGCTATAAACAACTGATTTTGCTGTAGTTTTTCGACTGTTTAGCGGCTCTCGACCGCATTTTTGGTACAGATAGCAATAGCCGATGTCGCAGGCTTGCCGGTCGTCAATTCGGTTGCCATTGCACAGGTTCAAGCCGTCACCTGCGCAAAAGCGCCAGACGGCATTCTGCACGAAACGCGGAAATTTTTGCGGAAACGCGCGGCTTAACGTGCGCACATCAATTCGATCAGCCAAAGTTCTAATGATTTCGGCGCAGCCGCCAGGAGCATAGCAGGCCGCACCATAGGTGTGAGGAGTGCCGCAGGTTCCAAGGATCCCCGTGCGATGTAAAAAGTTATGGACCAGCGTGTCCACGGCAATCATCGCTTTGCCGGTCTCAAACCAAATTGGCCGCTGGTTGCGCGCACCAATCAGCAGCGTCGAAAGCGTCATCATTAGGATTTTGTCCGACACGCCGTAAACGTGTCGAAGGGGGCCGACCAGAGCTTCCTGACGCGCGGCTTCTATCGTGGTGCCGGGCGCGGCCCTTGCGGTTTCCAGTTGGCGGTCGATCCATCCGACAAGATCGCAGTCCGCAAGGTCTCGAACGAACAAAAAGAGGCTGTAGGCCGTCTGGTTCAGGCGACCGTTACGGAGGTGAGGGCGGGGTAGGGGGCAGGCATCGATATGATCGGGCTCCGAACAAGTGACGCTTGTCTTGTCGTATCGACAATGGTCGAAATGCCAGTAGCTACGGAGCTTAGGACAAGAGGGCCGTCGCCTAAAGCTTGCGTTGATATCGGACCAGGAAGCCGTCCCATGCCTCTCAATGTAGTCACGCGCGACCCGGTCGGAGATCCCCTGAAAGCTGAATGTCGTCAGAAGCCAGTCTACGATTGGGCCTGTGTCACCGAGCGCTACGGCTCGGTCTAAACCTGCCCGCCCGAACTCCTCGTCGATCTCATCGAGAAACGACATGGATCCGGCAACTGTACAGACGGTCCGGATCAAGCCTTCCGCACGGAGGAACCGATCAGAGTGTCTTTCGATTGAGTTTGACATCTAGATGCACGACTTTCTCAACGTTCGCAGTGAGAGCCCCTTCGGCTAAATCATTGCGATCAACTTGCGTTGGGTGTCGCTATCGCCATCAATGTAGCGCTGCGTGGTTTGAATTGACCGGTGACCGGCCAGCAGTTGGACGTCCCGTAGCGAGCCGCCCGCCTTGTGAACTGCTCGCGCCGCTCGCGTAATGAAGGTTCGACGGCCGGAATGCGACGAGCATCCTTCGAACCCGAGCTGTTTGTAGGCGCGGTTGAACCAGACCACGATGGTCATTGGCGTCAATGCGCCGCCGCGCTCGGACCGGACTACGGGACCGCGCCCATTGCAAAGTTGCCGCGCCTTGACCAGTGCCTGTCGAAGATCCGCATGAATCGGAATCGTTCGCCCGCTGCGCTTCTTCGCAATCTGATCTTGTACCGCCAGTGTGCCGCCGACCGCGCCGCTTGGATCCAGGACCATGTCCCAGCTCAGCTTCGCAATCTCGGCCGCGCGAAGGCCAGCCTTGACTGAGAGCAAAACGATCAAACGGTTGCGGAGCGGATGTCGAGAGCGCTCGGCGAAAAACAACAGATCGTCGATATGGTCAGTCGAAAGAGTCTTGGCTTGTTTGCCAGGCATTTCATTCAATCAGTTTCTGAGAACAAATATAGAACATCTAGCTGAGCACGCAACAGAAACTTTGCATCGATACGCGCCTGACGCTGCGTGCGACCCGCCATTTCGTGAACCTCGACGTGCGCTGATGCTTGCTTGCTCTGAGGCTTGCTCAGCAGCCTGCTTGTTGCGTTGCCTTGCGTGTGTCGAAACCAGACTTGTCGAGGTCTCGCACCCGCATTCATGGCTAGTTGGGCGGCGTCTCTGAATTCGTGGTCGAAAGGTGTCGCACGTTGGGCTGGTTTCCTTCACCGGCCTATCAAGCTTCGCGAGAAAACGAACCTGTAAAGGGGTCGGTAGTCGAATATCTCACGAAGGAAAAATCATGACTCTCGACCATCTGAAGCATATGAACAAAACGCAGCGCGCTGCTGTTGTGCATGGATACAAGTCTGCCCCCGCACAGCCCGGTCGGCCGCTACTGATCATCGCTGGAGCAGGAACTGGAAAAACAGAGACATTGTCGAACCGGGTTGTTCATTTTCTGGCAAGCGGAGTGAGCCCCGACAACATCTTGTTGCTTACGTTCACGCGGAAGGCGGCGCAGGAAATGACTCGCCGCGCGATTGCCACGGCTGGTCGTGTCCTAGGCACGAATGTCGGTGAGATCCCGTACTCAGGCACATTTCACGCTGTCGGCGCGCGGCTCGTCCGAGAATTTGCGGAGCAATTGAGCTTGTCCCCTAATTTCACGATCAAGGACAGAGGCGACAGCGCCGACCTGCTCGATATGGTTAGACACCAGCTTGGCTTCTCGACCCTGGACGTGAATTTTCCAGACAAGAACCAATGTCTCGAAATCTACTCATACAAAATCAATGCCTGCATGCCTCTGAAGGAGGTCCTGAAATCGAGGTACCCAGCGAGCAAGAAGTGGACAAAGCAGCTTCGGCAACTTTTCACTGAGTACCGGGCAGCAAAGCGCAAGCAGAACGTCTTCGATTACGACGACCTGCTGGTTTACTGGGCGAAGATGCTGAACCAGCCCGATATAGCCGACCAGTTACGAACTCGGTTCAGCCACGTGCTGGTGGATGAATACCAAGACACCAACCGTCTTCAGGCCAAGATCCTCTTCGGCCTCAAACCTGATGGCCGAGGCGTCACCGTTGTCGGCGACGATGCCCAAGCGATCTATTCGTTCAGGGCGGCTACAGTCGAGAACATTCTAGATTTTCCGCAGGTGCTGCCGAAGGTCCGGGTTATCAACCTCGAACAGAACTACCGTTCGACAAACCAGATCCTCAAGGCGTGCAATGCGGTCATCAACCTTTCGACGCGTGCATATGCCAAGAACCTCTGGTCCGACCGGCCGAATTTGGGCAAGCCAAGCCTCGCGGTTGTCGAGAACGACTCGGCACAAGCCACTTATATCGCCAGCCAGATTCTTCGAGCAAAGGAGGAAGGTATTCCATTTCGTGCCCAAGCCGTCTTGATGCGCTCGTCTCACCACAGCCAGAAGCTCGAAATCGAGTTGACGAAGCGCAACATACCGTTCGAGAAGTGGGGTGGCGTCAAGTTTCTCGAAGCCGCGCACATCAAGGACGTGCTCAGCCTGTTACGTTGGCTGGAAAATCCGCGTGATGAAGTGGCCGCTATGAGGGCCTTGAAGCTGCTGCCGGGCATCGGCCCGAGCGCAGCCATGAAGGTGATAGGGCGACTAGAAGGACGGATGGGGCGGCTGGTGCTCAGAGACGCCGACCAACCTCGCGGTTGCGGCGATCATTGGGGGCAATTCGTTCGGTTGGTAAAGCGTTTGCAGAAACGGCCCTGGAAGGCCAGCCTGCCCGAGGTGGTGAAATGGTATTTGCCGCTGATGAAGCACGACAATCCCGAGCTTCGTGCGGCAGACCTTGGTCAGCTCTGCATTGTCGCGAGCAGCTATAGCTCGCGTGAGCAGTTTCTTGTGGAGGTCACTCTCGAGCCGCCGGAAGGCACAGTCGGCCCCAACAAGCCGGGCCGGTCGGATGATGATTGTCTGGTCCTCTCGACGATTCACTCTGCCAAAGGCCAAGAATGGGACCACGTTTACCTCTTGAACGCGGTGGATGGTTGCATCCCATCGTCGAGGGCAAAGACGCCAGCAGAGGTCGAAGAAGAGCGGCGACTCCTATACGTCGCGATGACGAGGGCAAAGAACCGCCTTTCGTTGATGGTGCCGCAACGCGTCTTTTCGTGGCGGCAGAACTCCAGCGTCGTCGATCTCTTTACACGGCGTAGCCAGTTCATACCGCGGTCGGCCGAAAAGTTGTTTGTCGTCCGTGCGACCTCCGGCAAACCACGAACAAGGCGAGCCTCGTGATCTGAACAGAGCCGTGCCCAGCAGACTCCGGCCGCGCGGCGCGCCGAAGTTTACGGGGCATCGGCTCGACTTTGGCTGCGCCATCGCCGACGATCTTAGGTGGTCGCGCGAGAAAGGCGACAGCGACCGGAAAGCACCTCGCCGCCCCGCGCGGCCGCAACTGACTTTCTGATCAATTATCGGCTGGGACGACGAAGCCCGGTGTGCAGAGCGTGCAGCACGCTGTTCACAGACAGGCTGCCTGTGGTCGCGGCGGCGTGTTTTCATTTGAGGTTCGGCATTCGCGGATTCATGCCTAGCGGCACAGGCGAAATGCGGGTGGCTTCGAAAGTCGAACTTGTAAACGATGACCGAAGCGTCCTGCTTCACTTCTCAAGAGAGAAGAAACCTCTACCGAACGAGTTCATGCCATGGCAAACAAGACAACAATTGAATGGACGGATACCACTTGGAATCCGGTAACGGGTTGCACGAAGATTAGTGCGGGCTGCGACAATTGCTACGCGGAGCGCTTTTCGGAACGCTTTCGGGGGACGCCCGGACATGCGTTTGAAAGCGGTTTTGACTTGATGCTTCGGCCCGAGCGCGTCGATCAGCCCTTCCACTGGCGCAAGCCCAGGATGGTCTTCGTAAATTCGATGAGCGACTTGTTTCACAAGGATATTCCTGATGCGTACATTTCGCGCGTTTGCGACACCATGGAGCAAGCGAAATGGCACACGTTTCAGGTTCTTACGAAGCGGTCGTCCCTGATGCGTAATTTTCTGAAGTCACGATACGGGGAGGGATCTGGGCCGACCCACATTTGGTTTGGAGTTTCTGTTGAGGACGGCGGCAAGCTAAGTCGCATTCGCCAATCTGCGCACATCGAGCACTTCAATGCCGATGTGGCCAAAGCTTCGGTCGCGGACCGCCTCAAAGCCTGCGACTATATCTTTCTTGCGGCGGACTCGATGCGGGCACGCCTGGTCGTGAACGCGTTGGTCCATCAATATCTCATTCCGGCCGTTCAGTTGGGCTCGAAAGTCCGCGCCGACGAGCAGGGGCAAGTCATCGATGCGTTCAGTGCCATTCGTCCTCTTCGACCAGGTGCCGGATGCCTTTGGTGCAATCAGCTGATCGATCCCAATCTCCTGGCCAAAGAAGCCAAGACGGATGCGGAGCGCAAGGCGCAGGCCTATGGCGTCGAGGAGCCAAACCCCAGCGTGATCAGTCTTAATGCGGTCTCTGCAGGGCATGCCGTGAATGATTTTCTCATGGATTACCTGGGGCTGCGCGCGGATCGCCAGTTGCACTACCAACACATCAATGCCCTGACTGGGAAGCTGCAATTGGTCGAACCGCGTCAGGACGCTGATTGTCCAGAATGCTCGAAGGGCGGGACGCGCTTTGCTCGAGGTGATGGCGCAGATCTGCCCTGTACAGAAGGCTGACGAGCGTCCAGTCGTGTTGATTTAGATCGTAGCCAAGCAATCACACGACAGTCTTCGCGAAAACCTGCGCTTCGATTGTTGGATATTGGTGGGCGATCGAAAGCTTGACGAACCACGATAATCCCTTGAGCGTGTCTATTGGCGCCGCTGGCGCTTCGCGGTTCGAGACTCATCAACCGATGATTGGTGCCCCGCGGTATGGGGTTGGCGAGAGCCTGAGCACATCTGCCTCACTTGGATTGAGGAGCCAATCGTAGGGCTTGACCATTTCGTGGCGTTGATGCTGATGCAAACGCGCAGGTTGCAAGTTCTGGGATTCGGTGGGGGAACGTTTGGCGTCGGTAGATCGCGGGGCGAGCGCTGATGTCTCGATCGAGGATCGAGTCATCAGCCTTGGAGCCGACACGGCAGCAATCCCGGAACGGCTCTTGCTGGCGCACGCCAGGGGGGAAGTGCTGTTCATATGTGGGGCCGGGGTTTCCCGGCCTGCTCTGCCGGATTTTCGTGAACTCGTTCTCGACGTCTATAAGAACCTCGACACGGGAACGCATGCGGTCCTAGAGCGCGTTCCTCGCGGCGCTCACAATCAGTTTGAGGCAGATTGCGACGGTTTGACCGAGCGGCAGTCGGCGGAAGTGAAGCGCTTTATTGGCGGGGATTATGACGTCGTCCTCGGAATGCTCGAACGCCGCCTGGACAACCAGACGCGTGGCGATAGTCGTGTGCGGCGCGAAGTCGCCACTCGTCTGCGTGGGGCCGGAAGTCGGCCTGGTTCATTGCATCGCGCGCTGGTTCGTCTCTCCGACCGGGGTGGACCTACGACCATTATTACCACAAACTTCGATCTGCTTCTCGAGCAAGCAGCCAGCAGTATTCGCCCGAAGGTAAACTCCTATTCACTAGGCTCAATTCCGCGGCCGAGTACGCAGAACGAGTTTGCCGGCATCCTACATATTCACGGTGCGCTTGACCGCGCTCCCCAGCGGTTTTCAGAACTTGTGCTGTCCGATCAGGATTTTGGAGAGTTCTACCTGAGACGGCGTGTCGTTCCCGACTTCATCTATGATGCGGCACGTCTGTATCATCTCGTATTGGTCGGCTACAGCGCAAACGATCCGCCGATGCGGTATCTGCTCAACGCGGTAGCGGCCGACGGCTTTCGGTTCACCGACCTCAAGGAACGATTTACGTTCTTCGGTACGGACGCTCCTGATCCGGTGGCGCTCGAGGATTGGAAGGCGCGCGGCATTACGCCGATTTGGTACGATTCGAACGGTGGTCACAGCGTGCTGCGATCGACCTTTGAGCAGTGGGCGGACTTTTCGGTCGCAAACGGCAAGCAAAGCAAGATTGACGCTGCGATCAAGCGTATTGTTCGCAATAACAGGGTTTCGGCATCTGATCCGGAGCGAGATCTGTTCGACCACCTGGTTAGGCGAGGCAACCCGAGCGAACGGGCGCGGCTCTCGGCCTTGGCGTCTGCGGCGAAAGCCGACGTCGGTTGGCTGGATGCCATCATGAAGATTGGTACCGAGAAGGAACGGGTACGCCGCAAATGAACCCGGCATGGACATATCTCGACGAGCAAGATCGGTCACTGTTTCGGTCCGCGGTAGCATTTTTGGACGATCGCCTGACTGAGTCGGCCACTATTGAATGGGCTGCTCAGCTCGGGTCGGATAAGCGCGTTGAGCGCGCGGCGATCGATCACCTTTTAAATAACCCGAATGGTCGCCTTTCTCGGGAGCCTTGGGCGGCCGCATATCGATTGATCGAGGAGAGTTGGTCCGAAAAACTTGTCGAGCGCGGCTCGTCGTCGTCTATATACAACATTCAGGCAAGGCTTCGTGCCGGCGATCGCTCGGGGGCGGTCATTGCGGCGATCGTTGACCTGGTCGCTCCGCGACTGCGGGTCCGGCCTGTCAGCTCATCTCGCAGACAGTTCACGAATCGAACGCGAGCTCCGACGACCGTTAGCCAGCTTCTGTCGGCCAGCCTTACCAGTGGAGACCTCGTCGATCTGACCGTGCTCGAATTAGGGACGTTCGAGGACGTTCCATTCCTGCGAGCGCTCGCGAGCTCTTTGGAAAGCGCCATCGATCATGGGTTGGATATCGGGCGGCGCATAGGTTGGGATGGGCAGCGCCAGATCTGGCAATTGGGAGATCTGAACCGCGTCTATTACCTCGTTCCTGGCGGGCGAACGCAAGCGGGGCTGGATGACCCAGACGCTTACAACTACGGCATCGCACCTGCGGTGAAGTTGCTCTATGAGGTCGTATCGCGGTTGGGGAGCCTCGATGTTGAATCAGAGTTGGCGTTTGTTCGTCGCTGGCGGCTGACGAGCTCTTTGGTGCACTCGCGATTGTGGGCCGCCGCCGCAAGGAATTCGCGCCTCATACCGCCCGCCGATGTGGCGGAGTTTTTCTCAACGCTGGCTGACGAAAATTTCTGGGACTTGCATGCATATCCCGAGATCGCCGAGCTTCGAGCGGCGCGGTTCGGTGAGCTCAATGCGGCCGCGCAGAAAACGTTAACGGCTCGGTTACTCAAAGGCCCACCAAGACGATTTTGGCCCAAAACGACCGAAAAGAAGAAGGTCAAAGAGAGGCAGCTGCACTGGACAGTGCGGGAGTTGAAGCGGATTGAGTTGGCTGGCGTTAGCTTGCCACCCGATGCGAAGCGTTGCCTGGATTCGAACGTCGTCAAATTTCCTGACCTGGCCGGAATGTCAGGTGAGGCAGGTTATCCCGAAGGGGTTCAGGTCAGAGAAGTTTCTGCTGATCCCGACAATAGCTATGACGATCTCAATGGCGTTCCGAGACTGCGCGCGCTGGAGACAGCGCTCGGAAGTGAGCGCCGCAGCTTGAACAATGATCCATCTCAGCGCGCCGACGACTGGCTGAGGCTGCCTACAAAGACGTTGCTTGTGCTTGACGATCTGGAAGTTGCCGACCGAGGCGGCAGCGAGTTTGCGCGAGTGTGGGATCGCTTTGGGTGGACTCATGCGCCTGGGCAGCCAGACGCAACTGGTGCTGTGCACGGCGATTCACAGCAGGAAGCAGAGCGCGTGCTCGCCCTCCTGGTGCAGTTGTCCGAAGCAACAATAGCTGTAGCGGTCGACGGCATCAGCAGCTGGTTGGAGCGCTGGCGCTTTCAGGTCGTCGCCTCGCAGCAAGGTTTGGCCGCATGGAAAAAGACATGGCCAGCCGCCGTCGCAGCGACAAACAATCAGGCGGAAAGCGAAGACAAGCCTAATCTCAGCGTCACGGCGACCGCGACGGATCGTGAACCCAGAGATTTGGACACGCTCAACACGCCGGCCGGCAGACTTGTTGGGGTGTTTCTTGTAGCTTGTGCGCCGCTCGAACAAATTGCCGTTCCGTTCGCTCTTGGTACGGACGCCCGCCAAATGCGTGATGCGCTCATTGTGGCCCATGGTCGCAGCGGCCTCATTGCACGACACCGACTGATCCAGGCGCTCCCTTATTTTCTGAAGGCCGATCGTCAATGGACCCACGACAATCTCGTGGCTCCGCTGCTGAGTGAGGAAGTGTCCTCCTTAACTCTCTGGCGAGCGGTCGCTCGCGCCACGCGCTTCAAGGACGTATTAGAGGTTATCGGGGATGCGATGGCCCAGCGGGCCACAGACCGTAGGCTAGGACGGCAAATTCGCGGGCGGCTAGCCTTCAGCGTGGTCGTTGAGGCACTTCACGCATTCCGCGAACAGCGGCCGCCCGTGCTGCCGAACGCGCGCATCTCGCAGATGATTCGAAATCTTGACGACGAAGTCAGAGCGACCGCAGCAAATTCGGTGCAGCAGTTTGTCGCAGAAATTTCCGCCAAGCCAGGCCGGAACGGAGAACAAAGCACTGTCGAAGAGTTGTTCCGATCTGCTGCCGTCCCATTCCTGAGAGATGTGTGGCCGCAGGAGCGTTCGCTTTCGACGCCAGGTGTAAGCAAGGCGTTCGCCGATCTGCCAGCCACGTGTCGCGAAGCATTCGCGGAGGCTGTTAGTGCGATAGAGCGCTTTTTGGTGCCCTTCGAGTGCTGGTCGATGCTCGATTACGGCCTTTATGGAGAGCAAAACGGCGTCAAGAAGCTTGCTATAATCGACAATGAGGCAAAGGCAAGCGCGCTGTTGCTGTTGTTGAATCTTACCGTTGGTACATCCGAGGGGTCTGTCGTCCCGTACGATTTGACGGATGCTCTCGACCAGGTTCGCGTCGTAGAGCCGCGTCTATCGGAGAGCATGAGCTATCGCCGTCTTTCGACGGCGGCTCGTCGCGTGTGATAGGCGTCGTCGCTGGTGATAGCGGTGGTCCAGGCATGACCAAGTGGAGGCTTCCGGGCGGCGATTGGGGTGATTGATACGCCAGAGGATGCGCTGATCATTGGGCGTGGCGAGACGGCGCAAGAGAGAGTGACCCGTGGTGGGCGGCGACTTAGTTTATCGCTGAAGAGCAGCTACTTAGTTGGTTAGGAGGCAAGATATAAACTTGCGACTTGCAGGTTATGAACCCGGCGAGGTACGAGTCGCTCGGTTCCAGTAGGGCTGGACTGATAAGGTTTTGAGAGTTTCCTTAACAGTCAACAAACTGCCTCTGTTTGCGACCAAACCCTATGAGTGCTGCATCAGGCGGGCAGCTGATCCAGTAATGCCGGCGAAAGGGTTGCCAATCACTCGCTCCCTCGCAGCGAGTTGCGTGGACAATGCCGGTACTAGACATGGCCCCGTACAATCACGGATGCAAATGAGGCTATCTCAAGAGGATTGGCCGGCGGATAGATGCCAGCTTCCGAATAGACGGTACGTCCTCTGGACCTCTCGGTCCCGCTATTGATGTCCGTTGTAACGTCCGAGGCACAACCCATGGCTGGCAACCGGCTACCGCTTGAAGTCACAGGCCATAGCCCACGTGAGCGCGCCTGCGTCCAACTTTTCCGGGATTACGCGAGTTGACCGCGGTTGCGCTAGGGACAATACGTAAGTTGCGATTGCAGCGGCCCGCGAAGCCTTTAGAACGGACAGCAGATGCCGGCAAGCACGTTCACCAATTGTTCGATTCGTGAGCGGTGCTTGAGCTCACTTTCTGCAAATCCGCAAGCGTGAGAGGGCCATCATTCAAGGATCGATGAGCACGGGGTATGCGCTTCGGTCCGGAATAAGTTCTGGGGGCGTTTTTCTTGATCTCGAGTGCAAAGCTGGTTTGGTCGCCAATCATCAGGGCGCCGATTCTCATCGGTATCTTTGTTGCGTTCTACGTGATGTCAGGTCATCTGCCTCTCATCGTAGAGCACGCGAATCCTATTTTAGTTCGCGAGGTCCTGGAAGAAGTCACTCGAAGCAACATCGACAACGTAAGCCGGCCCGAGTTTGCCTACGCACTTGCATCAGAGATCGTGCGCTGTGCCATCGCTATCGCGTTCGCGCTCCTTCTGGGGGACGTGGTTCCCGTTCGTTTCCTCCTATGGCGTGCCCGTCGCAAGGTTGAGAAACTGAAGGACCAGAAGGAATTTGAGGCCAACTACGACGCACTTAACCAGTCGCTTGCAATCGATCCGCTCATCGGTGCCGCTTGGTTCGCCTATTCAAAAACCCAAGTCAGCGAGAAAGTGAACGGTCGAGTCATTCGGTTTTCGACGGTCCGCCCCCAAAGCTTCTTCAATTCCGGCCTCGCGCGCGAACACATGTTCAGTCTGCGCCTTATGCCTAGCATTCCGGGCTATTTTGTTGGTCTCGGTCTGCTCCTCACGTTTATTGGGTTGGTAATCGCGCTCTCGAAAGCTTCCCACGGCACAGGCGCCTCCGCGAACGACATGACGCAATCTTTGCGCGAGCTTTTGAACGCCGCGACCTTCAAATTCTCTACGTCCATTGCCGGCCTCTTCTCATCAATCGCTCTGAGCATGTTTTTTCGGTCGTATGGCATCCTCATCGATATGGGGTTTGATCGTTTCTGTCGAGCACTGGAGGCGCGCACGTCGGCCGTTTCGGCCCAGGCGTTGGCGATTAAAAATTTAGACCTTGGCCAGCAGCAGCTTCTGCAGCTGCGCGAGATGAATACGGATCAGTACTTTCAGAAATTGGGGGCGGCGATCGCTCCCACAATCGGAACAGCAGTCGCTCAAGCTGTGGAGCCACTCTCGAGAACGCTCGAGGCTACGGCCACTCAGATGGAGAACGCGACCAAGACTGGAACTGAGGGGCTTCTGGAGCAATTTAGCGAAGTAGTCCAGGGCAGCGCTGGACGGGAATTGCGCGAGATATCGGCCGCACTCGCCAGCAGTGGCGAGGTAATTCGGGCTATGCAGGAAAAGCTGGCTTCGACAGGGGACGCGTTCGCGACAAAGATCGAAAGCGCGACCGACAACTTCGCGCGTCTGGTCGCGGATGCTACCGAGAAGCTTTCGCAATCTAGCATCGGCGGAAAGGAAGCCGTCGAGCATGCGGTCCAAACCCTCACGTCGGCTGCCCAGGAAGCTCGGCATCTGGTCCAGGCTAGTACAGAAGCTGCGTCGAAAAGCGCTACGGGAATCATGGAGGAAGGTCTGCGGGACGTGCTGGCCAAGGTCGGAAGCCAGATGGATGGATTCGGGCGGGTCATGTCGAGCCTTCAGGACGTGATGACGCGGGAATCCGCTGAAGCTGCCGCCCGATTTCGTGAAGTTATCGAGAAGCTGGCGAGCTCGACGGCCAAGGCTTCCGAAGATGGCGCCGGAGCCATCCGCTCGGGCATTGGGGATATGCTTGACGGTGTCCGGACCGAAGTCGCGCGCGCGGCGGAGGGCTTCCGCGTGGCCGAAGAGGAAATGCGTCAGCGCTCTCAAGAGCAGATGGAAGTGCTCCAATCGCACATGCGCAAAGTCACCGAGTTGGCGGCGTCCGAGGCGAACGCCTCAGTGGATCGCTCGCGCGCCGCCCTCGATGGGGTCATGGAGGCCGCTTCCAAGGCCGCCTCGCACACGGCGGAGGCGTTGCGCTCGGGGATGGGTGAAGTCCTTTCCACTATGCGTTCCGACGTTGAGCGACTGTCTTCCACGTTTAAGGAGACGGAATCCGCCATGAGCCGCCAAGCGGAAGGCCTCCGCCTGAGCACTGAGCGCTCCGAGAGCGTCGCTCTTTCATTTGGAAAAGCCGCGGAGGCAGTTGCGGCGGCAACCCAGCCACTTGTGCACGCCTCGTCGCAGATCGCAACATCAGCTCAAGAGATGTCGCAGTCACTGCGCGCCTCCGTCGTCGAGTTGCACGAAAGCCAAGGTGCAGCACGACAGCTCGCAGAGTCGCTCCTCGTCCAACACCAGGCACTCCAGAAGCTCTGGAGCGAGTATTCCGCCAAGTTCGAACGCGTCGACGCGTCTTTGGCGGCGGCCGTCGCTTCGATCATCGAGGAGTCGAACAAGTACCAAGAGTCCATCAAGGACTTCGTCGGTCAAATCGACACCAACTGCGGGCGCGCCATCACTGGTCTGTCAGGAGCGGCGGCAGCACTGGAGGCAAACACAACAGATATTGCGGAGGCATTACAGGACTTTCTTGGCAGGATCGCGCAGCGAGAGGCAGCGGAGTAAACCGCGATGAGCGAGATCGAACTAGACGCGGGGTCAAGTCACGAGGCGGAGGACGAAAACTACTTCATCTCCATGACCGACATGATGGTCGGAATGCTATTCTTGTTCATCATTATGCTGATGATGTTCGCGCTCAACTTCAGGAAGGGTGACGAGGATGCGGAACGCATCCGTAACTGCCTCCAGGCAGTCGTCAACGAAAACGCCGCATTAAGCGCCGACGTCAATACGAAGATTGCGTCGGTCCAGCAGACGATCCGCGGGCCGATTGAGGCACTGCAGGTCGCGGCCGACCAGCGTCAGAAGCTTCTCACTGACATTAAGTCAAGACTGGAGGCGGAGGGCATCCAACAGGTCGAGATCGACGAGCAAAATGGTGTGGTCAGGCTGTCTGAGCGAGCCATCCGGTTCGATCCGAACAAATCCGATTTGGACCCGGCCGCGCGGGACAACGTGGCGCGTATAGCGCGCGTGCTTGAGCCGATCATCCAGCGCTATTCAGCCTGCCAAGACGGAGCGACGGACCATTGCTCCGGCCATCGCGGCGCTGTGCTTGAGACGGTCTTCCTGGAGGGGCACACTGACTCCACGGGAGTGGCCGACCCAGTCCAACGTGATCGCAACAATTGGCAGCTGTCGACGGAACGGGCAACCAACACCTATCGTGAAATCCTCGCCGATCAACCCGAGCTGCGGCAGTTCCGGAACCGGCGTGGTGAGCAGATCCTTTCGGTCGCGGGGTACTCTTCCACACGTCCAATCACAGCGGCAGATGGCAGGGACTTCTGGGCCAGAAACCGCCGCATCGATCTCCGGTTCGTGATGGACGCTGAAACCAAGTACGGCATCGACGACATTCGCGCGATCAAGACGCTCAACGACGAGATCCGACAGCAAATCGAGCGCATGGCGCAACTCAATCAGGAGGGGACCTCTCGATGCCGCTGAAGGCAGCCTTGGAGGACCTGCGGACGTTTCGAAGCTTTCGCTTCGACGCTCCTAAGCAGCTCGCTACTGAGGCCGCGGCAAGCGCCATACGCCCGCCAACAGAATCAGTCGAAGTTCGTGCTCCGCCCGACCTCGACGAGATCGCGGAGCGGATCAGACGCGCGCTCATCGCAGGATTGTCGCCGTACTCGTCGGACATGCTCCGCGCTCCCTGGTGTGTCTGGGACGGCGTGAGTCCGTTGGCGGATGAGCCCGAGCTGCTCGATCGATACCTACGCCTCGTGGAAGCCCTTTCGCGCAAGTCGCACTTCCGTAGGCTCGCCGGTGCCTATGCCGTGCGGTTCCCTGAAGATTCAAAGACGCTGCAGGCTGTGGCCGAATGTCTCGCCCGGCTCGCGCCCAAGTTCACCGGCGCTTGGTCGGCCGCACATCAATCGTTTCGTATCTTCGATGCCGCAGAGGCGCCGGCTCGCGTAGCCTCGGCTGCTATCGTCCGACAGCTATCGCCATCCGAACTCCTATCCATTGAAGGTATCGGCAACCTAGCTGCG
Source organism: Bradyrhizobium rifense (assembly GCF_008123425.1). GTDB lineage: Bacteria > Pseudomonadota > Alphaproteobacteria > Rhizobiales > Xanthobacteraceae > Bradyrhizobium > Bradyrhizobium rifense. Next base: position 101,834 of record NZ_VSSS01000008.1, on the reverse strand, counting down.
GAGGCGGGGTTAGCCGAAGCGGCATTTGCGGCGGGACTTCGCCACATCGCAGCCGCCGAAATGCAACCGGCCCATCGGCTAGAAGCCGTGTCGTCCTGGTGCGGCAAGAGAAAGGGCGGCGCGCCGTTTGAGAGGCATCGCGGACTAGTGGCTGACGCTCTCGTACTGCCTCACGCGGGCAACATGCCAGAAAAGCCCATCCGCGACCGCATGCTCGCGTTTCTCCTCGGAAAATTCGGCGATCCGAGGACGCGCCAGGCAAAATGGTCGCCGATGAACTGCACAAATGTCGTCAAGCGCTGGCTCATCGAGCAGTCATTGCGGCAATTTCTCGATGTCGTCGACGAGATCGCACTGGAACGACACTGGAAATACCGCAGGGCTTTCTGGACCTCCGTCTATGACAGGAACCTCATCTCCGACGCGTGCGTGATTTTCGACAGGGCCGGAGCCGCGCGCGCTCGTCGGATGTTCGATGGCGAAACGCCCTACTCAATTTGGAGCAAGGGTGGAAGCAAACCGATTGAGCGCGGTCACTCGTGTCTTCTTCTGCGCATCGGCAACGGGCTAGTCGCCGAATGGAGCCACAACGGAAGATGCAACATCTGGCACGACGCTCAAGATCCGAGCGCGCCAGAACTTCATTCCGAAAGCTACATGTCCAACGACGTAATGGCTCCGGCTTCCGATCGGCGTTGGACAAGGCGCGCATACAATCACGTGGCGCCGGACGGCTACAGCTGGCAGAGCAAGGTGGCTGACGAAATTTTTGCCCTTACTAACACACGGATCATGCAGAGCGAATACACGGTGAGATAGGAATGAGCGCGAAGTTTGTTTCGACATGCGAGAGCGAACATGTCGCTGTACGGCTCGTCCAACCACGAACTCTCGGAATCGGAGCTCCGAAGGAGCTCGGCCAAGACGCGTGGGCGTCTGTCGGAGACCGGTTGCAGCCCATCGCTCGCCGCCTAATCGCGCTCGTGCGAGATAAGGTCGCAACCTGGGACGGAAACAAGCTTCTGATTCCTAATGACACGGCCGCCGAATTCACTTCGTCGTTTGGCGGTACGATCGGACTGCCTGGTCCCGCACCAGTAATGGTGGACGTCTCATTCGCGGGCACCCTAAGTAGCGACCCCTCTGTTCGCCTCATCTGGAAAGACACGAGCTATTTGATCATTGACCCGCAGCGGATGGGCATTCTGTTGCAGTGGGGCGGCAGGTCTGGCGTTCTTCAAGGAGCGCTCCTCCAACTCGTCGCCGCAGCCGAGGCGTTCAACGCCGCTGCGCAGAAGCCAATCGAGGAAAGGGTGGAGAAGTGGGCCGCCGTCACGGCCGCGCTCGCCCGGGTCGACCCGGCCATGGTCGAAGCTGATGAATTTACTAGGAGCTTCACTGTATTTCAGGCTGGCTCATTCTCGCTCGATGTCCGAGACGTCCCCGGCTCGCTAGACTTTGTCCCCGTACTTATGAGCCGCAGCAAAGCCAGGTCTCTGGACGACAACGCCCCGGCTCTCGATACAGACGGCGAAGCAGACCAGAACCCATTCGACGAATTGGTCGACGAGGAAGCAAATCGGCTTTTAGCTGCGACCGACCAGACTGCCTTCCAGCGTGCCTTCGAGGGCGAACACGAAGTCAGCCGGGCTTATCGGTTACGCCGCACGACGTACGTACTGATCGATCCGGATCTGAGGGGCGCTTTAAGAATCGTCAAGACTACTCGTTCGGCGCCGGATGCTCAGAAGCGAGAATTTGTCAAAAACCCGCGCGCAGCCATCGCGAAAGAGCTCGGACTTGGAGCGTCCGATGGCCTCTCCAACGCGCTATTCGTGGAGACCCGCCAATACTCCGACCGGGTGACTGGACTCGGGCTGTGGGAGCGCCCCGAGCTATCGTGGTTGTCGAATTCCTCCACGCAATGGCTGCCCGAACGATTTCCGGTACGAGTGGGCGACTCTGAGATCGAGGTCACACGGGAGGAAGTCGAGAAGCTGCATGAAGCGTGTCGTCAGGCCGAGGTGGAGAAGCGGGACAACGTCGCTTTCAAGGGCGTCGAGATCCGCGTAGAGCAGGCTCACCAGATACTCGGGCAGGTGATCGGAAACGCTGCTACGGACCCTGATTTGGCTATCTCGACTGATGCGGGAGATCGGTCGGGTGGAAACGAGAAAGACCAGCACAATCACAAGGGCTCGTTCGTCGTCCAGATTAAGACTAACTTCAAGGATGTTAGCTACGAAGCGACACTGGTACCACGGCGCGCCTTCGTTGAAACGGCCCCACCCACCGAACGCCTCGGCAGAAATGCTTTCAAGCCGCACCAGACCGATGGCTTCAAATGGCTGATCCACTCTTGGCTTGCCGGCTGGCAAGGTGTTCTTCTTGCCGATGATATGGGGCTCGGAAAGAGCTTCCAGTCGCTGGCGTTCCTCTCGTGGATTCGTAAGAACTCTGAAATTCAAACGCGTAAGAAGGGTAGCCGATCGCTTCCGATCCTCATTGTTGCTCCCACCGCCCTCCTCCAAAACTGGATCAAGGAGGTGGGACTGCATCTCGCGTCAGATGCGCTCGGACCGAACCGAGCAGATGTCTTCGGATCAGGCATCCGGAAGTTTAGAAACATGGAGCAAGCTACTGCAGACATCGAACCGCTAGACTGGCGCAAGATCGCTGACCACGACTGGGTATTGACGACTTACGAAACCTTGGCCGACAACCACGTGGCTTTTGCGAAGATAAAGTTCTCCGTTGCGGTCTTTGATGAGATCCAGAAGATCAAGGAGCCGGGCACCCTGAACACATGGGCGTCGAAGGCCATGAACGCGGACTTCGTCCTTGGGCTGAGCGGCACACCGATCGAGAATCGTATCGAAGACCTGTGGTCGATAATGGACCGCGTGTCGCCGGGCCTACTTGGAGATCTTCAGACATTCTCCAAGACATATCGAGATGCTGACATAGACCGGTACCGCGCGCTGTCCGACCTTCTTCTGAAGCCGAGCGCGAGCGCGCCCTCGATCATTCTGCGTCGGATGAAGGAGGACGTGAAGGTCTCGCTTCCGAGCAAGACAGTTATCCCATACCCTGTCGAGATGCCGCCGTTACAAGCGAAGCACTACGACGACGTGGTCGAGAAGGCGCTGGCGCCGGGCGAGCGTAATCGAGGTGCTATGCTCGAGACCGTCCAGCGATTGCGAGGAATCAGTCTATTCCCAGGAGACCCCAGCAAGTTCGACCTGACTAAGCGCGAAGATTGCCTCGCTTGGATTGGTCAATCAGCAAGGCTCGGGAAGACCTTTGAGATACTTAGAAACGTCCAACGCCGCGGCGAACGTGCTCTCGTCTTCGTCGAGCATCGCGCCATGCAAGTGATGTTGGCAGAAGCGATCGCGACGGATATGGGCATTCCCCGTCCCATCATCATTAACGGCAGTACGCCGGGGGCAAGACGACAGGCCTTTGTGGACGATTTCGAGGAGGGGCGTGAGGCTTTCGATGTCATGATCCTCTCGCCAAAAGCTGCTGGTGTCGGCCTGACAATCCTGTCTGCGAATCACGTCGTTCATCTTAGCCGGTGGTGGAACCCCGCCGTCGAGGACCAGTGCAACGATCGCGTTTACCGCATTGGACAAACCAAGCCCGTGAGTGTTCACGTGCCCCTAGCGCGGCACCCGAAGTGGGCAGACAAATCGTTTGACATGTCACTAGATCGACTGCTCGCCAAAAAGCGTGAGATGTCCAAAGGCCTATTGGCTCCGCCGGTTTCCGAAGCTGATCTCGATGAGGTCTTCGACGACCTCAGGAAACCTGCCTAATCATGCAGGTCTTTGCCAAGAGGTGCTACGAATTTGATCCCGTCCGCTGCCCCGTCGCTTCCTTCGGAAATCACGGTAATTCCGAAACGCTCATCGCCAAGTGGGGGCCGGGAGACCTTCTGGTCTTCGTGGGCACACAGGGCGAACCAACACTATCCGGGCAACGGGGGAGACTTCTCGGGCTCGCCGAATTCGCGCCCATCGCGGTGGCCACCGAGGATTTCGTCGATCGGTCCACGTTAGGTGCCCACGATCTTAATCCCGACGGAACCTTCGTCCACCCGAGGGCGCTGCCGATACTGCGCGCGTGGCGCTTCGACGATCCCCGCATGAAGCTCATCGACGTCTTGAAGGAGCAACTTACCTACGAGGCAACGATACGCGCTGTGCTTCTCGACGCGGACGACTCCGCCACGGTACTGGCGTTGCCAAGGACTGAGATGATCCTACCGCGGACCGAGATGCGTCTTGCCGCCACCTTTGCGAAACCAACTACTGGCCCTCGTCCATCTGATTGGTCCGGAGAGATGTCCAGAACCGCCGCCGTGACCGCCTACACCTATGCGATGCGTTTCGGCAGTCGGGACCTCTGGAAGATCGGCCACGCACAGGACCTCGCCGCAAGGCTTCAGGACATTAACAAGCACATTCCGCACGAGATTCTCGGCGAGAAGTGGGGCCTAGTCATGCAGCAAGAGTGGCAGTCTTCGGTCGCCGCCTACGAGATGGAGCAGCGAGTGCTCGCGCGACTTCAGATGCATAGGGCCGAGGGTGAAAGGGTGCTTTGTCCGGGCGCGGTTCTTATCGCTGCTTGGAGATCCTCACTGCGTGAGAATTGAGAAGAAAAGCTAGAACATCGAGCTGCTACCGCACCCTAGGTCGTCGCCCAAGCCAGCAGCGCCGCCTGTACCCCGACCCCCCGCCTCGGGCGCCAACAGGATAGTGCGCTCGCACCGCGCGGCAAGCCAATTGCGGTTCCACTTCGGTGCAAACGGCCATTTATTCGGCAGCTTCAACCGCTGGCGCTTTGAGCTCCGCGAACTTGGCCGCCATCGTCGGATTGCCTCGCGTCAGCTTCTTAATCGTCACGTCGTGGGCCTTGTCGTTCGCCAGGCGCAGGTTGCGGTCAGCCCCGATCAACGCATCTTTTGTCTTCTGCAGATGGTCGATGGACTTATCAATCTCGTTGATTGCCGTCTGGAAATTCCTGGAGGCAAGGTCGTAATTCTTGGCGAACCCGTTCTTGAAAGTCTCAAGCTGATTCTCAAACTGCGTAATATCTATGTTTTGCGCCTTAACGAGCGCCAGCTCCGTCTTGTATTTCAAAGAGTTGGTGGCCGCGTTTCGCAGTAGCGTGATCATTGGCAGGAAGAACTGCGGCCGGATGACGTACATCTTCGGAAAGCGGTGGAAGACGTCGACAATACCCGCATTATATAGTTCGCTGTCGGGCTCGAGCAGTGAGACCAGGACGGCGTACTCGCAACCCTTCTCGCCGCGATCTCGGTCAAGTTCCTTGAGGAAGTCCTCGTTCTTGCTCTTCGTGGCTGTTCTATCGCTCTCGTTCTTCATCTCGAACATAATGGAGATGATCTCGGTGCCGGCCTCGTCCGAGTCGCGAAAGATGTAATCGCCCTTGCTGCCTGTCCGCGCGTCGTTGTCTTTCTCAAAGTACGCCCGCGGAAAGGCCATCGAGCGCACCCGGTTGAACTCGGTCTCGCAATGCTGTTCTAGGGTCTCGCCAACCATCTTGGTCGAGAGCCGGGCCTTCATATCCTTGAGGCGATCGATCGTGTCGTCGCGATCCTTGATCTGGGTCTCGTACTTGTCTTTGAGCGACTGTTCAGAGAGCTGCTTTTCAAGCTGAACTTGCTTTATGCCGCTTTTCAGCTCATCGCGCTCTTTTTCAATCGTGCCGACGGCCTCGGTCACCGCGAGCTTTTTCTCAAGCTCGATAGCGTCGAGCTTTGCCTTCAGCACTTGGATTTCTTCATCCTTGGCAGCAGAGACCTTGTGCAGCTCGCCGGCCAGCAGGGCATCGGCAAGCTCTGAGGCAGCTTTCTTTTCGCGCTCGGTCTGGGCCAGCGCGTTCGCGAGCGTGTCACGCTCTTTCTCCACAGTACTGAGGGCTTCAGTAACGGCGAGCTTGCGGGTTACTTCACTCGCGTCGAGCTTGGACCTCAGCTCGAGGATCTGCGCGTCCTTGGCGGCGGCGGTCTTCTGCATATCGCCGCTAACAGTCGCCCTGGCCAATTCCACAGCGTTCTGCTTATCGCGTTCGGCCAACTCCAGCCGTTCATGCAGCTGCTTTTCAAAGTCTACGTCGCGGACCTGCTTCAGAATCTCCGCATAACCGGATTCGTCGACCTTGAAGGCTTTGGCACAGTGGGGACAGATGATCTCGTGCATGGTTCCTGCCCGAAGAGGTGGCTGCAGTTGTTGTCTCGAAGGCTTTGGGCGAATCTTGCCCGACCTGGCGGTTCGGGCGGACTCACTTGGCCATGAGAACAAAATTAGAACAAGCCGGTCCAAGCGGTCAAGCGACGCGCAGCGCCCCCGGGTAATTTCAGATGAAAATCCCCCGATTTTTCAATGTGGCGAGGTTAGTGGTGCAGAGCCCGACACTTATGTGCCTACCTCGGGAGCTACAAAGCGCGGTGTCCAGAGCGAGTGCGTCACTTGGTGCGAGGCTGGGCTTTCCGCCATTTTCGGTCGGCCTCCCGAACGGCTTGTCGTTCCATAAGTTTTCTCTTGTGTAGATCGGAACGCGAGCTGGCTCGTTCGATGAACCCGTATTCGGCGGAGAAAAGTCGCCCCATGCTCATAACAGGCGTGTCTTTGTCCATTATATCCGTCACCGCGACCGCAGTCTGTTCGCCAAGATCGAAATAAAACGGTGCGCAGCGCGTCCGTGCGATTAGGTCCTGTAGTGCTGAGGGCTCTTGGAGATAAGAGAGAAAGTCGGCTGGCTCGGGTTTGTCCCCAAGCCAGAGCGATGTGGCAGAGTTTCTGCGTTTGGTTGTCGCTGGTTCACGCGAGTTGCCGAAGAAACGTTTAAGAAGAGAAACGTCCGTCATATAGACGCCATTCCGCGCGCCGGTCGCTGCGTACGGCAACGAATTCAAAATGCAGGAGACGATAATCTTGTCCTTTGTCTCGATCCCGGATACGTCGCGAACCATGTCAGCATGATCGTGCAATGCGGTAGCCAAACGGGCGACCTGATTTACGGCAGACTTCATCTCTAAGGCAAAATAGTAAGCTGCCGCCGGATTATGGCCCGACAGCGTTCGATTCTTGCATTCGAAGACGAAAAGATGATCGCCCCATGGCACGACGACGTCGTACTCGAATTCTTCTCCCTCGATCTTCAGCTTAAATGCTGTTGCCGCTAGTCCCTGACTCGTGAAAAAGCGCAGCATTTCCTTTTCGAAGGCCTTGCCTTTGCGCGCCAACTGCTCGCCTTGTCGTCCGACGGCAGAAAGCGTTACGCGACCAGCCTCGCAATATAAGATCGCGGGGCCAAAGAGCATCAGCGAACCATCCCGCATCCTCATGAGCGGTTGGTCGAAAAGATCACGGCTCGTTTTGCGTAGTGAGGTTTGGTCAATGAAGATGTCGGCGGTTCCATTCCTCAGGCCGACTCGTTCTAGGAGTGAGCGCAAATCGCTGCGGGAAACGATGTGGCGCAGTCCGTCTTTACCGAGCGCCCGGTAACGCTCGCCGATTACGCTTTGCAGCGTGGAATATCCGCGGATCCATTCGATAAGTCTCAGGCCACACGGGCGCTCTTGGTCCTCAAGGATGAAGTAGCCGAGCACGTCGCTGAGCGAAATACATGAATGGCCTTCCTCCGGCGACACGTACCCCTTCGGCGGTAGTTCAAGAGCACCGTCTATCCCTGAGGCCCAAGTCTTCAAGTTGGTATTTTGCAGCAACCCATGGTACGTCCGCGCCAGCTGATCGGAAAGCCGTACATTGGCGTAGTAATCGTGCGCCTCTTCAGGCGTAACGAGCTCGTACTTAATTGCCTTTGCGGCATCCTTCGGCACCCATTGTGGCGCGGGGGCACCCAGAGTTTTCAATTCGCCACCAAAGTATCTACAGCGCTGCTCCAGGCGTTCCCAAAGCCGCCATGAAGCGGCCAACGATAGTGTGGCGGTCATCTTGTCATTTTCATCACCCGTGGGGTCCTGCGATGTTGGTAAGATAAGGAATCCCTCGTCATCGAACCAAGATTGCTGGTAGCCTAGCAACATCAAGGTCATGGTCGTGATGTTGATCAAATTGCCGAGCGCGCCGTCCGGATTATACGATGTGCCATCCCGACGTCGTACGCGGAAATGGCTCAATTTTATGCGTCTTCGGCGCGCCAAGTCGGCTTGGAATTCCTTCATCATCTCATCGAATGCATGTGCCGACCAGGCTAACCCAGAAGCAGCTTGGACCTCGGGTGCTAATTGGGCGGCATGTGTCCGGGAGAGGCTCCGGAGTATCTCCGCATAGCCCTCCTCGATATGATGACCAAGCGCCTTGAGTTCGTCGACTTTACCCGCCCAATCGAGGCCAAGATGCTTCAGGAGGTGCGCTTCGAGGTTCTCTAGGAACGCATCACGAGCCCGACTTCGAATCGGATCAAGGCGCTTCTGTATAAGGTCGCTGCTCCGGCGAAGAAGGCCGAGAAGCTGAGTTGCGCAAGCTTGATCCAATAAGAGCGTAGAGAGGTGCTGCTCAAGTTTGCGCCAGTCTAAGTTCTTCAAGGTCGTCTTGACGATACTCTCGCTGAGGGTTCGGGTAGACATTGCGAAGCCGACTACTCATCATCATGTCGATCCCAACGGGCTGCTGGGCGAGTATCCATTGATTGACCAGCCGTAGTAGCTGTCACTGCTTGAGGTCAACATCCTCGGTCAGCTGATCGTGCGGAGTCAAACATCTTCTGAAAGACCTCGAAGTGATAGCACTCGCCGACGACAAACCCTGCGTAGAGGAGAGCCCGGCGGCCAGGATTATTCCAATTGCCTTCACGAAGGTTACTCCAACCCTATGAGCTGATTGATCATAGGCTGCCCTTTTCTTTGGCGCGCTTGGACTGCTCAAACAGGGCGTTCAGTGGCTTGTTCTCGTAGATGATCTTCCATCGCGCCGTGGATTGGTCATCGGCAACGATGCCTAATTGGATGCTTAGTTCCGGTGTGCTGTAGTTTGAGTACCAGAAGGTGCGGCCGGATTGGATTCCCGACACGAAGTATCGTTGTTCGGCGTAGATCGAATCACCGAGCCGGTGTGTCTGAGCGGGTTTGCCATATTTTTCAGAAAGAATTCCCTGCAGCGCCGAATACCGACTGATTACGCCATTCCCAAATGGATCATTGGCGAATGGCTTACTGATAATGACGATCCGGAACAGTTTGTCGTTAAAACCATAGGATCCGTAGACGATTTCTGCGTCAGCAACAGCTTGTGGAAGCTTGGTGAGCGCAGCTCCTTTGCCAAAGCTGTCGTCCGGTCCTGAGCCAAGCTCGACGCCGAGCTTCTTGGTATCATCCTGGCTTTGACCCCACTCAAGCCCGAGGGGCGCTTTTCCTGTTGATTGGGCTGAGGCAGGAGCAGCTACTAGGACGCCGATCGCAACGTGGGCACTACATAGAAATTTCATAGCGCTTCCTTATCGCCCGCGGCCTTGCCGGGCGGCAGTGGGGTGGCGTTCTGCTTGTCGACCGAAATTGTCGGTAGGATTGGGAAGCCGTGCTTGGCTGAGTAGAACTTCAGGCGAAGCTCCGACACCGCGATCTCGTCCGTCTCAGCCTTCATGAGCGCGAGACCCTGCACCAGGCCACCGCTGTACCGCTCCGCACCTTTGCGCGATTCCGCGGCCCGGGTTTGGGCCTGACTGAGTTCTTTTAGAATATCATCCAGTTCGGCGTCGGATGCAGGTCGTGCCGCGTCGAAAGGTGCGCGATAAGTTAGGTTGATGCGCCGGAGGAGGGCGGTCCGCTTCTGCCCGAGCATTGCATCCGTCGTCTCCAGGATCGCAATGCGGACATTGATCAAGCCGACGATGAGTCCGCCGCTGTACCTTGTGGCGAGCTCTTTGGCGGCGCTGATCTCCGCGCTTACGGCTGCGCGATCACGGTCGATCTCGACCGTTGCTGTTTGAGAATCTTCAAGAAGAACTCCGACCAACGCCCCAAGCACGAGAATTGCGACGGCCATAATCGCAATCAGCGTATTCTTCATTCGACATGCCCCGTTCGGTCGAGCCGGGTGCGTCTCACCGAGAAATGCCTACCAGGCGACGCCAGCCCATTCTCAAAAATTCTGATCAACGCTCCATCGGGAGCCCCCAACTCCCATTTGAAAGGAACGGGGCTTGGGCGCAATTATACTTTTTACCACCTGCCGGTTGCAAGCCGGTCGGATCGAGGCCGACTACGGCCGGGTAGATCAGCGCTTCAGGTAATCCCTGGAAGTGCGAGGTAGTCCGGTTGTCCCGTCCTGATAACGTTGGAATCTTGGTCTTGGCCCGTTTCCATCAAACAGGAGGACGAAGGTGAGCGCGAGACACGAGGAGCGGTCGACGCCTGGGATCCATTCAGCACAATCGGTGCCGATGGGCTAACGGCGGACCGAAGGAATAGGAAAGAGCAAGCCGAAGCTTGGCAATTCCCGGGGCGTTCACGTTGATAGTTCCTGAAGACTTTCTGAGTCTACCGTGTCGAGTAGTCTGGCGAAGTCAATTCAGGATCGGCGTAACTTTCGACTTGTCTTAGAACGCCCCAAGAGAGAATGCCGGAATGGGTCAGTTCGCGGACTGATAAGCTTTCTAACAAAATGGAGTCAGTTCGCGGACTGATAAGGAAAATGCACATACCTTATCAGTCTCACGAGAAGCTTAAATTGGCCAGCAGGCCCCAAGGCGCGCGCCGCGAGGAAAGCCGCAATAGCTTTGCCGAGAAGCTCAGTCAGGATCTCGGCAAGAAGGTCGTTGCGACCGAGGATTGGCAATCCTGCCTCCAGGGTGCGGACATCGTCGTGGAGGCCTCGCGCCTCGACAAGCCAACGCCGCGTCGGCCAGCGCCTGCGCTTTGCATGACCCGCCGGCCGCCAGCGCCGCGATACGTCGCCAATGCGCGGATGTATTCGACGGCGATGATTGGGGACAGTGTGCAAGGGCGGCAAGTTCGGCAGCCTCCGCGCCCATGTCGAAGCCGGGAAACTGTCGGAGACAACGCTTCACGCCGAACTCGGGCAGATCGTTGCTGGGCTGAAGCCGGGACGGCAGAGCGACGACGAGACCAATCTGCTCTGGCATCGCGGATTGTCGCTCTCCGATATCGCCCTGGGCCATGCGATGCTTGAAAAGGCCGAGCGGATCGGCGCGATGATCAAGACGGAATGGATCAAGAAGGGTGCGTTCGTGGTGCCCTATGGCACGATGAGTGCGATCGAACTTTCGCTGACCGATATCATGAGCAAGCTCGTGGTCGGCCACCGCGCTCGCCGCCCGAAGGTCGCGCCTTTGAGCGCTGCCGACATCAGGGAGTAGACGATCTCGAATGGTTGGCCTTTCGCGGCCGCGCGCAGCATCGAATCCGGGCCGACTGCGGCTAGATCGATATCGCCGGCATCGAGCGCCGCGAGCGCGGACGCATCGCCGCCCGGCAGCGCTGCGACTGTGGCAGTGAGGCCTTGTGGCTTGAACGTGTCGAGCGCGCGCCGCGACCAGATCGGCAGGAAGCTCAGCGTCGGTGCACCCAGGCCGATCTTCACGGCTTGCCGAGCTTCGGCGAGACTGGGTAACAATGCGAGCGCCGCAGTGAGTGTAGCGATCTTCGCCCAATTCATCGTCACGCGCATTGCACCATCCTCTTCGGTTTAGGCATCGATTGGGCCGGAGCCCGAAAACGTTCGCCAGCGTAGCAGTCGCCGTTCGATGGCGCCGGCGATCAAATTGGCGATCGTGACGAAGCCGAGCAGGATCACGATCCCGGCGAATACGCCGGCAGGATCGTAGGTTGAGGACGCCTCGTGGATGAAGAGGCCGAGCCCCTGGACCGAGGACGTGAACCCGCCGACGATCACGCCGATCACGCCGATCACGCTGTACGGAATTGCAAGCCGCATGCCGAGCATGACGAAAGGCGCCGCGGCAGGCAGGAACACGTGATAGGTCAACTGGCGCTGATTGGCGCCCATCACCAGCGTGAGATTGACGAGCTCGCGATCGACGCTGCGGACGCCGGCAAACACGTTATAGAAGACCAGGAAGAACACCATGATCGAGGCAAGCGCGACCTTCGATCCGATGCCGATTCCGAACCAGATGATGAAGAGCGGCGCCAGGGCGATCTTGGGGATGCCGTAGAAGGCCATCACATAGGGCTCGAAGATCCGCGCCAGCCGGGGCGAGCGGCCGAGTGCATAGCCCGCGAACACGCCGCCGGCGACGCCGATGACATAACCGAGCACGAGCTCCTGTCCGGTGACCCACAGATGCGGGTAGATCTCTCCGGAGGCGAGCAACTCGTAAAGCCGCGCGATGACCGCAGTCGGCTTGCTGACATAGATTTCCTTGATCAGCCGGCCGGATGCCCATTGCCAGAAGATCAGGAGTACGATGCCCGGCAGCAGCTTGACCGCTACTTGGAGGGTCTTCGAGCCAATCGCAGCCAGTCCGTTCGACGCAGTCGACGACTGGTAGGCAACATCATTGATTGCCTTTTGCTCGTTCAATGTATCTGTCCGGCTTGAATTTGGGAACGGAACTCGGTCCAGACCGCGTCATAGGCGGCATCAAAGCCCGGGTTTTTAAATGGCTCAAACATGTTGCGCGGCCGCGGCAGGTCGATGGCGATGTTGGCCAGCAGCTTCGACGGCCGCTGGCTCAGCACGACGACATCGTCGGCGAGCAGCACGGCTTCGGTGATGTCATGCGTGACGAAGATGACGGTGGCGCCGGCTTCCACTGACAATGTCTGCAGATCGCTCTGCATCACCATGCGCGTCTGGGCGTCGAGCGCGCCGAACGGCTCGTCCATGAGAATGACGTCTAGCCGATAGACCAGCGTGCGCGCGATTGACCCGCGCTTCTGCATGCCGCCGGAAAGTTGGCTGGGAAAATGCTGCTCGAAACCCAACAGGCCGACCGAGCGGAGAACATCAGTAACACGCTTCTGCCGTTTTCCTGACTTTAAGGCGGCTCGGGCTGATAGTGGGCCCCCATTTGACGGCTACTGCGCACAAGTTGCGGAGGAGCGTTGTTTTAGACGAACTCGGGGCGCGTTGAGGCTGGGGGTTATGGGAGATGTCAGGAGCTATTGGGCTGATCGTAGAGGGTTACGTTTCCCTCAAGGACCAGAAGGCGCTTGATCAACTTCGGGCACAGCGTCGGAAACTTATCGCAGACCTCAATGTGTGTATCGGGATCGACTGCACGAGTACTATCCAGCAGATCGAGGAGGACATCGTCGTGATCGAGGCTGGGCTGGCGCGTCTGGATGGCCCAATGACAAGCTAACAGACCAAAGTTGTCGCGTTCAAGCTGCCGCTCCATCCTCTTTGTCCGCCCCGCATCACAATCATCCGACAACGTCCGCTGTAGCACCTTGGCCTCGTCCCATGGCGCGCGCGTCCTAACATCACGCTCCTCGTCGCTCGCCAGGATGATTGGCATCTCCTTGGGATTGGGGGGCGACCACTGCCTTCGGCGCCCTGGTCAGGAAGCCATAGCCAAAATGGGGCCGGGGGATCGGCTTGGACTTTGTGCCGTAGCTCCATGTTGCGCCGCGAGGCCATGGGTCACAGCCCAATCTCCTACTTGCAGCCACGGCAGATCGTAAGCTTGCGTTTCAACGCCTCATCTTCTTGATCAAGCGATTGCTCCCCCGCGATGCTATCCGTCTCCGAATTGGGCTTGGAGGCTTTTGCTGCGCGTGACCTCATGGTTCGAGCCGCCTGGCCCGAGGTCACTGTCGTCCGACGGTGCCGGCGCTAAAGCCATCGTGGTCGATGGCTGGATTCGATGACGGCGGAGGCCTGCTGATCACCGGTGTATACGAAACCTTGTCGGACGCGTCCGGCGGGAGGGCGTCGTTCGTCGCCGATGATGGCTTGCCATCGGGCTTTGCCGGGGGCCTGGAATTTTTGGCGGTCGCTCGTGGCAGCGACGCTTTGGGTGCGGCCATCGGCGGTCAGGCGTTGTTGGTGGTGGTGGCGGCATGCCCCGCACCCTGTTCAGTCGGCGGCAGAGCAAGCGAAAGCGGCGGAGCGACCGACGTCTGACCTCTCGCGCTGCCCAGCAGCCAACCGCCAGTGCCCTCTCTTACCCGCCAGATGCAGTTTGCTCGTTTTCGGCTCCGGCGATCTCCCCGAGACAATCGCGTCGTGTCAGCGCCGATATTCTGTTGCTAGATTTCACGATGGCAGGGAGCACTGCTTTCTGCTTCATACCGAACAGGAGGACGACATGCCTGATAGCGTCTACAAAGGTCATTGAACTGATCGGTACCAGCAACGACTCATGGGAGAAGGCGGCCGCCAATGCGGTCGAGCAAGCTGCAAAATCTCTCCGGGATCTTCGCATTGCAGAGGTGGTCAAACTCGATATGCAATTGGATGCCAAGGGAAAAGTAGAGGCCTACCGCGCCAAACTCAACGTATCGTTCAAGTTCGACGGCTCCTGAGCCTCGGCACCTCGCCCCGCTTGCGGGGCGAGGTTGGCTCACTGGAGAAAGAGGCGTTGCGCGGCCCGCCGACCGGCGTTTGTGACCCATCTTGGAAGCAGGGCCTAGTCCAACTGGGACCCGATATGCTTTGATGCGCGGGGCGGGAACCGCATGGCGTGGTGGCCTCATGTACATAGTCATTCGCAAGTACACCAAGGTTCGTTCGGTTGCGGACGCTGCTCGCCTCGCCAAGAGCGGCGTCGGTCAGATCCTAAGTCAATCGCGCGGATTCAGATCTTACTATGTGCTGGATGGGGGCAACGGCGTTGGTGTCGCTGTGATGATATTCGAGGACCGCGAAAGCGCCGATGCAGCGAACGCCAAGATACTGGAGTTTGTTCAAGCGAGTCTGCATGACCTCGATCTTGGAGATCCCGAAATCACTACCGGCGAGGTTTTGGTGAACATAGAACGTGCTGCGTCCTCGGACATAAAGTATTCGTAAACCGCCAGTTGTGTGGGGGTGCGGCCCTTGCTGTTGCAGTCGACCTGTTCGTTGTCGCATTGGAGCGATCGCGCCTGGACATCCGCATGTCGTCCGTCATGAATATTCGACTGCGCGTGCTTTTCGAGGAGTACCAACAACATGAAGCAACACACCCCCGAAGCAGTTTTCACCACAGCGATCGACTTGACGTCGCTTGTGCTTATGGGCACCGCGATGCCGCCTCGAGATCCTGATGATGATGACGAGGATGAAGAGGACAGAGAGGAGGATGACGCCGACGAACCGGCGGTCGTACGCGAGCCGGACGAAAACTAGACTAGCCCATCTTTGGCAGTCGGAGCTATAATGTATCTCCCATAGGCTGGGATGCCAAAGACGTAGCGCTGCTCAAAAGGCTCTGGGCTGCAGGACAGAGCGCGGCGCAGATTGCGCGGCGTCTCGGGTGTAGCCGTAATGCAGTCTGCGGCATGCTAACCCGTTTAGGCCCGAAGCGTGGCCACAAGCCGCCAACAGCAAGACCCGAGATAAGGCCGACCGCGAAGCTAAGGCCAACGTCGTCGGCCGCCTCCACACGCCTAGTAGCAAAGAAGGTGTCGCGGAGCACAGTAGAGAGGCCGCAGCCTAAGGAATTCAGCAAGCAGCAGTTTTACGCCATTCTAGCTGAGGCGGTCAGGAACACTGGCTAAGGGCTCATCACGAAGGTCGTTACGCTCCGCGTCCATGCCTAGTCCAGCTCGAACGGGTTCGGCTGTCGTGAACATTCCCCAAGCCTTGGCCTGCTTCGGGTCAAAATGCGAAGAACTCAACCTGAGTAAATCTTTGTTGATCAGCGTGACGCAACCGGAGGGCGAGGGAAAGGGGGCGGCCGATCAGTTGGCCGACCTCGGCTTCCATCCGTATGTGTCGTGCGGAATTCCACCGGTGATGTCGAGGTCTTTGTCGTCTGAAATGCGCCAAGCCAACAAGCCGAAATAGGCGGTGAGCAGCAAACCTCGCGATCAAAAGACCAATTGAAAGCCGACCCACTTACGTGCTCCGCAATTTAGCCGCGAGCAGATGATGGTCTTGTGTCCGATTCGGAAAATGCAGACCGGCTGACCTAACGGCGCTTTTCCCCAGACAGCGCGGATCAGGACAAGGCAGCGCGGCCCGCCGCGGTAATCCTGTATTCGGTTTCACCCGAGGCGAGTGGTTCGGCCTCGACGAGCCCAAGCTCGATCAGGCGGGCGACGAGCTCATGGTCAAACAGCGGCGGGCTGGTCCAGGATTCCGAAGCCAAGCCGTGCAGGAAGTCGCGTTCGGTCGCTGCCAGGTCCATCGGGACAACGTCTTTTAGATGTGGCCGCAAGCGCTCCAGACGCCCACTGCAATGGGGACGAGGGCGACGCAAACCCAAAAGGCGGGTGCGCTGGAATAGAGGCCGGCGACAAGGACCCAGGCGCCGAAGCCAACAATTCCGACTGAGATCGCATATCCGGCCGCTTTTCCCATTAGTTGCGCCGCACGCAAAACAAAGAGCAAGATGCCTCTAGGACTCGCCGCGTGTTAAAACGTTCCTTTGCGGGGAGCGATCCAAACTATTAGCGCTCCGCGGCTTCATCTCGGGCAGTTTCTGCGGAGGAGGAGCGCTTTCACCTCCCAAAGAGAACACCCAAAGACCCGATTGTCACCAGGATGAGACCAGCGACGATCAACCAATGAAAAAGCTGAAGCTGCATCAACTTGTCGAGCATTAAGCAGGCCTCTTCGCCTTCAGCCCGATACCGACCAGATGACGGCGTCCATCAGTTCATTTTCGATTTGGCCGGTCGCGTCGGACGTTCTGGAATTCCTCGGGCCCTTTGACGAGCCGCCGCTTACGGCTGGCTTGGTCGTCCGGACTGACCGAGGCGTCGGCCATCTTGTCAATCGCGCTGACCGCCATTTCGCGAGCCCGCTGTTTCTGGTCATTACTCGTCGGGCGGTCTTCGCTGCCGGGTCGGCTCTTAGCTTTTACGGTGAACCCGAGCTCGACAAGCCGGCGGATGGCTTCGGAGCGAGCGGGGCTATCTTTCTGCCGTGATGCCCACGCGTCGATTGCTGCGATCATCGATTTCGCCCAGCGCGTGCCGATTTGGACGGTCCAGCCAGCCAACTGCTTGGAACGGCAATTTGAGGTGGCTTGCAAGTCTCCGCAACCACCGATGCTTGCCGACAGCAAGCCACTCAGTACCGTGGCGTCCGGCAGGAAGTCGAGGTTCTTCCTACCTTAAAGCCCAGGATTGCAACCAAGACGCCGCGCAGCACGATCGCGAGTTCTTCCGCGGTCGGCACGAGGGCTAACAGGCAATGCACCGAACGACTCTGCCTTCGCGGACATGAGGAGTAGTCCTCCAATTTCATTGGACTCTCTCCTAATGAGCTGAACCCCGGCGGCATCCGCCATTTCGAGGCGCGCCTAAATCCTGACCATGACAGCCCCAACTCCAGCGGAACGCTGTGGGTAAACGAGTACAAGGGCTCTAGCTACTTGAACTCTCCCGCTGGTGCGAATACCGCGGCAAGCCTATTGCGCATTCACCACGACGTGCCTTCATCTGTGCGCTGCGTCAACGTTTCGACGGTAATTTCAGCAATCAAAGCACGAATTTGAACCGCTAACATGCCATCTACTGAGATTCGATGGACATGCAATGACGTGACTTCATCACGTTTTTGGGTAGCACGCGATTTGTCGGTTAGGGTATCGGATCTCTTTCTCCTGCCTCATCTGGTCAGCGCTAACCTTAAAGAGCTGCCCGCAGGGACTAAACGATCTCGATCGATCGCGCCTTCACCAGCGCCAGCGGCGTAGCAAGGGCTCTCGCGGAGGCAGAAGATTTCCATCGGCTGCCTCCTCTGAAAAAGTGGCCCCTCGGCGCAGGTGATTCCGTCGCTGTAGGTCCCATCCGGTCTATGCAAAGTTCTCACAGAGGTTTGAAACAGCATCCGACTTCGCGCCCCAGCGAGATATGGCGAACAAAGTGGCGCGATCGTCCGCAGCAGCCTTCAGCTCAGGATCGGCAAACGTGGGTCGGTGCCGACCATCCTGGCAACTTCGTCATCGAAGGTTGACAGCTGTCAAGGAAGTCCGACGGCGGCTATGTATTCCATTTGGGGGTGAGCAGCAGGGTGCCAACTGAGGAGCGACAGATTGGCGAGACTCCAGATAAATGGGGCGACGCACGAGGTAGATGTACCCGATGACATGCCGTTATTGTGGGTCCTGCGCGATGTCATCGGACTGACTGGAACCAAATTCGGTTGCGGGATCGCTCAGTGCGGGGCCTGTACGGCGCATGTTGACGGCAAGGCCGTGCGGACTTGTGTGACGCGTCTCGGCACGGTCGCAGATCGCGTTGTCATGACGATTGAGGGGATCGGCGCAACACCGCATGGGCGTGCGCTGCAGAATGCTTGGCTCATGATCCAAGTCCCGCAATGCGGCTATTGCCAACCCGGGCAGATCATGTCGGCCGCCGCCCTGTTGTCGGAAATCGAAAGCCCGAGCGATGCGCAGATCGACGCCGCAATGGCTGGCAACATATGTCGCTGCTGCACCTACGTGCGCATTCGCAAAGCAATCAAGCTGGCCGTTTCCAGCCAGGCTACTGCCAAGAGGACGTGACATGAATGCACGCGTGTCCAGGCGCCATATTTTGCGGACTGGAGCGGCCGGGGCCACCCTGGTACTCGGGTTCGGGCTATATCAGATGAGGCCAGCATCAGCCGAGGCGAGCAGCGCAGGCCTCGCGCTATTTGCGCCGAACGCCTTCATTCGGATCGACTCCGAAGACCGCATCTCCCTCGTCATTGACAAATGCGAGGTCGGCCAAGGCGTCTACACCTCATTGTCGATGCTGCTGGCGGAAGAGCTTGACGTCGGTCTCGACCAGGTCGCGATCGAGCCCGCGCCTCCAGACGAACAACTCTACGCCGATCCGATCCTGCACCTGCAAGCCACCGGCAATTCCACGTCGGTGCGCAGCTCATGGATGGAGTTGAGGCGCGCCGGCGCCGCAGCGCGACAGATGCTGATTGCGGCAGCGGCAGCCGAATGGCGCGTTGATCCTTCGCGATGCCGCACCGAGCGCGCCTCCGTGCTTGATAATGGTACGCAGCGCCGGCTCGGCTACGGATCGCTTGCCGCGACCGCGGCGCAACAGCCGGTGCCTCAAAATCCACGGCTCAAGCAACCAGAGCAGTTCAAATTGATCGGGAAGTCGCCACTTCGAGTGGATCTCCCGGGCAAGGTTGACGGCACCGCCCAATATGGCATCGATGTCCGGCTCCCGGGCATGCTGTTCGCGACGGTCGCATCAAGCCCCACATTTGGCGGCAAGCTTGACTCTCTGGACGACAGTCCCACGCGATCCATCAAGGGAGTTCACCACGTGGTGACGATCAGAGCGCAGGAGTTCGATGTCGGCGGATACAAGCTCCACCTCGACGACGCCGTCGCAGTCGTCGCCGAAAATACGTGGGCAGCACAGCAGGGCCTGGCGGCGTTGGAGCCCGCCTGGGATAGAGGCCCGAACCAACATCTCGGAATGGATGATATCGTGCACGCGCTCGAGGCCGCGAGCGAGCGCGGTGGCCTTGTGGCGCGACATGAAGGGGACGTCGACAAGGCGTTGTCGACGGCAGCGACGCGCCTGGAAGCCAGGAACTACATGCCATTCCTCGCCCACGCGGCGATGGAGCCGCTGAGCTGCGTTGCGGACGTGCGCGGGGATAATTGCGAGATCTGGACGGCTACGCAAGTTCAAGCACGCGCGCAGGAAATCGCCGCACAGCTCGCGGGTCTGCCGCCGGAGAAGGTGACGGTGCACAATCTCTTTTCAGGAGGCGCCTTCGGTCGCCGCCTCGAACTCGACGGAGTTGCGCTCGCGGTCGCAATCTCCAAGCAGGTTGGGGCGCCCGTCAAACTGGTGTTCACCCGCGAGCAGGACATCCGCCACGACCTTTACCGGCCATTCTATCACGACCGCCTCCGAGCCGGCCTTGACGCCAACGGAAAGCTCCTCGCGTGGCATCACCGGATCGTCGGCTCGTCGATTTTTGCACGCTGGGCCCCGCAGGCCATGCGGAGCGACGGGCTCGACCCCGATGCTGTCGACGGGGCCATTCAGATGCCTTATGCGTTTCCCAATTTGCTGGTCGAATACGTGCGCGAGGAGCCACCCGCAATCCCGACCGCGTTCTGGCGGGGCGTCGGCGATACGCACAATGCCTGGGTGATCGAGAGTTTTGTGGATGAAATTGCCGCTGTCGCCAAGCAAGATCCGATCCAGTTCCGGCGCGGCCTGCTCAGTCACGCGCCGCGCGCCTTGGCTGTGATAAATCTTGCCGCTGAAAAGAGCCGCTGGGATAAGATTCTTCCGCCGCGCAGCGGACGAGGCATTGCACTCGCTTATGTGTTCGACACCTATCTTGCCACGGTGGTCGAGGTAACCCTATCGGACGCCGGATTGGTAACTCTGCAACGTGTCGTCTGCGCCGTGGACTGCGGCTCGATCGTGCATCCCGACACTGCGATCGCTCAGATCGAAGGTGGAACGCTGTTCGGCCTTTCCGCCGCGCTCTGGAACGAAGTGACGTTGCGCAACGGGCGCGTCGAACAGAGTAACTTCAATGACTATCGGACAATCCGGATCGACGAGACGCCAGAGGTCGAAGTGCATCTGGTGCCGAGCCGCGAAACGCCCGGCGGGCTTGGCGAGACGGGCACTGTGGCCGCCGCGCCCGCACTGACAAATGCGATCTTCGCCGCGAGCGGCTACCGGGTTCGCCAGCTGCCGATCATCAAGAGCATCGAGGGGCTCAAGCGTCGTGCGTAGGATGAAGCGAACGCTGTCCCTCATGGCGGCCTTCGCCCTCTTTGTCGGTCTGG
This sequence comes from Bradyrhizobium rifense, assembly GCF_008123425.1. Classification (GTDB taxonomy): domain Bacteria; phylum Pseudomonadota; class Alphaproteobacteria; order Rhizobiales; family Xanthobacteraceae; genus Bradyrhizobium; species Bradyrhizobium rifense. The sequence goes on along the minus strand of NZ_VSSS01000008.1, from coordinate 80,927 downwards.
TTCTTTCGGCCGCGGCAGCGGATGTCCGGTCGGATCTCGTGCAGCGTGGCGAGTATCTCACCCGCGCCGCCGATTGCGTGTCGTGCCATACCGCACCGGACGGCAAGCAATTTGCCGGGGCTCGCGCATTCAAGCTGCCGTTCGGGACGCTCTATTCTCCAAATATCACGCCGGATGCGAACACCGGAATCGGCCAATGGAGTGACGATGATTTCGTGCGCGCCATGCACGAGGGAATCGGCAAGGACGGGCAGCGGCTCTATCCGGCGTTTCCTTATCCATCCTACACCCTGCTCAGCCGGGACGATGTGCTCGCGATCAAGGCCTATCTGTTCAGTCTAGAGCCGGTCGCCAACGCGCCACCACATAACCATCTGACTTTCCCGTTCAACATGCGATGGCTGATGGTCCTCTGGGATTGGCTCTACAATCCCGGCCAGCGGTTCGAGGTCGATGCCTCGAGATCACATGAGTGGAATCGGGGAGCTTACCTTGTGGAAGGGCTCGGACATTGCGGCGAATGTCACACGCCACGGAATCTCCTGTATGGGTTGGATCCTCACAAGAGATTCGCTGGTGCCGTCATGGCGGGCTGGCACGCCTACAACATTACCCCGGACCGGACGACCGGGATCGGAGGCTGGAGCGAGGTTGACCTCGCTCGATACCTTTCTACGGGCGACAGCCCCCATGGGGCTGCCGCCGGGCCGATGGCCGAGGCGGTGGACAACAGCCTGCGCTATCTTTCCCGTGACGACGTCGGAGCGATGGTCACCTATCTGCGTACGATTCCTCCGCAAACTTCGAATGTGCCGGCGGCGCATTTGGAGGGCGCCGGTAACGCACCCATAAGCGCCTCTCGGCTCCCTCCCGCCGACGAGTTGAATCGCCTGCATGCGAGCGCTGGTGTGCGAATCTTTGCCGCCGCGTGTACGGGCTGCCACGGCTGGGATGGGCGCGGTCTGGCGGGCACACGCGATTTGAATGACCCGGAGGCGACAAACTTGGTGCAGGTCGTGCTCAAGGGCTTCCATCTTTCCGCGGCGCGCGGCCGGCTGAACATGCCGGGCTTCGGCGCGGGTTACGCCGATCGCGAGCTGGCAGACCTTGTCAACTACGTTACCGGTCGGTTTGGCGCCAAGGCTGCGACCTTGCAGGCAGATGACTTGGCAAAGCGCCGCAGCGAGGGAGATTAGCCATGATTGCGAAACTGGGCGTCCTCCTCACCATCTTCGCGTTGGTGCTTCCTTCTGCATGGGCCCAGGCGCCCCTCAATCCGCAGATCGAAGTCGAAAACCGCACCGAAACCGCAGTCAAGGAGCTGGACATCAAGCCGAACGGCACTGCCGAATGGGGCGAGAACAAGCTCGGGCACGGTCCGCTTCCGCCCGGAAAGTCCACTTCGATCCGGGAGTTTACAGAGACGAATTGCAACTATCAGATGCGGGCAGTGTTTCAGGATGGACGAACCGAAGAGCAACCGGTCGACGTCTGTCATCATTCCCGGATCGTGCTGGGCGCGAAACGCCAGTGAAGTCTGCGAGGATCGGGCGGAGGCTGATAACCACTGGGCGGCGCGCAAATCCATAGGCCTTTCGATGACCGGATCAGCCCTACTCCTTTCACGCGCGCAGTTCGCCTTCACAATCGGGTTTCACATTCTGTGGCCGGCCTACACAATCGGCCTCTCCGGGTTCATCGTCATCATCAGCGTAGGCTGGCTGCGCACCGGGCGGCCGGTCTATCGCGCTCTGCTGCGCTTTTGGGTTCACCTGTTTGCCCTCGGGTTCGCCATGGGCGTGGTGACCGGGGTGGTCATGTCTTATCAGATCGGCACCAACTGGAGCGTCTTTGCTGAGCGGACCGCGAACGTCATTGGGCCGTTCTTCACCTACGAAGTGCTGACGGCGTTCTTCCTTGAAGCCGGCTTTGTCGGAGTGATGCTGTTCGGCATGAACCGGGTGAGCCCTCGACTTCATTTCGTTTCGTGCCTTGCTGTTGCCCTCGGTGCGGTCATCAGCGCATTCTGGATTTTGGCCGCGAATAGCTGGATGCAGACGCCCGCCGGGTTCCGACTCGAAGCCGACGGCAAGTTCGCGCTGGTGAGTTGGATGGATGCGATCTTCACCCCGTCCTTGCCTTATCGGTACTTCCACATGGTAACGGCCGCCTATCTCTCCGGCACGTTTGTCGTCATCGGTGTGTGCGGGTTCTATTTGTGGCGGCGGAGCCATCAAGAATTTGCTCAGACGGGACTTTCCGTTGCCCTGTCGATCGCACTGGTTCTGGTTCCGGTTCAGGGCGTCTTGGGCGACTTGCACGGCCGAAACTCTTTCCAATATCAGCCTATCAAGGTTGCGGCCATGGAAGGCGATTGGCAGACGCGCCGGGGCCAACACCTCGTTCTGTTCGCCTGGCCGGACGTTGCTAACGAGCGCAACGACTACGAACTCGCCGTCCCGGGGCTCGGCAGTCTAATCCTTACCCACGACTGGAACGGGCTGGTGCCCGGGTTGACGTCGGTCTCCCCGCAGGAGCGTCCACACGTGCCTTACGTGTTCTTCGCCTTCCGCATAATGGTCGGACTGTGGTTCTTGATGCTGGTGCTGGTTCTCGCAGGCGGCTGGCTAATGTGGCGAAGGCGCCTCGACGAGGCGCCCTTGTTTCATTTTGCTTGCGTCTGTTCGAGCCCATTGCCGTTTCTGGCGGTACTTTGTGGTTGGATCGTAACGGAGGTCGGGCGGCAGCCTTACGTCGTCTATGGTCACTTCCGTACCGCGGATGCTGTCTCGCCTGTCGTGGCATCGGCCGTCGCGGGATCATTTGCGCTGTTCATCCTAGTCTATATAGCATTGCTGATCGCCTTCTTGTTTTACGCCATTCGGACCGTGCTGCGGGGTCCAATCGACGAAGCCGCGGAACAACCTGCGGCGGTACAGCCCGGCCTGGTATCCGCCCCGGCCGGTCAGGCTGGGGAGTAGGCGATGGACTGGCTCCCTGTTCTCCTCGGGCTCGCGGTCGTGTTCAGCGTCATCATGTATGTCGTGATGGATGGGTTTGATCTGGGCATCGGCATCCTGGTTGTCTTTGCGCCTGGCGAGGCGGAACGTGCCGCTATGATCAACTCGATTGCCCCCTTCTGGGACGGGAACGAAACCTGGCTGGTTCTCGGCGGCACTCTGTTGATCGCAGCGTTTCCTCTCGCATACGCGACCTTGCTACCGGCATTTTACCTGCCGCTGATGATCATGCTGTTCGCGCTGGTGTTCCGCGGCATCGCCTTCGAATTTCGTTTTCGCTCGAGGCGCTTCCGGTGGCTTTGGGACCTGGCATTCATCGGTGGATCGACGCTCGCGACGTTCTGCCAAGGCATCGTGCTGGGCGCCTTCATCAAGGGAATTCCTGTCGCAGATGGATCCTTTCGCGGCAGCACCTTCGGATTCTTGAGTGTCTTCGCGGTGATCTGTGGGGCGGGCTTACTTGCGGCTTACGCAATGCTTGGAGCCACTTGGCTCATCTTCAAGAGCAGTGGCACCACCGCGCATTATGGCCGTCTCGCTGCCCGTATCAGCTTGCCTTTGACGCTCGCGTTCATCGCGATCGTCAGCATTTGGACGCCGCTCGCCTTTCCTCGGATCGCGACGCGTTGGTTTAGCTGGCCCAACATCGCCTATCTTTCACCGGTCCCGATCGTGACGGCGGGTGTCGCGTTCTGCGCCTGGCGCGCGATTTCCGACACTCGCGACTGGCTACCTTTTCTGCTGGCGGTCTTGCTGTTTCTGCTGGCGTTCCTCGGGCTCGGCATCAGTATATGGCCTTACGCAGTGCCTTACACCGCGACATTGTGGCAGGCGGCGTCGTCCCCGCCGACGCTCGCCTTCGTCGGAGCCGGCACTGCAGTGATTGTGCCACTCATCCTGGCGTACTTCGCCTTCGCCTACTGGGTATTTCGCGGCAAAACGACCGATCAGACCGGTTACGGTCACTAAGAAGGGACCGCGAGACATCGAGACCTGGCCGCGAGTGGCAGGATGGGGCTTTGCGCGCCGCGTCGCCAGCCGCGCGGTCTTCATGGACAAGGGCGACGTAGTGGAAGATTGTCCGACGGGACCGTTTTTCGGAAATCGGCAATCCCGGTCCGATCGTGCGCAACTATTTCTTGAGAAAATATTATCTCACTGAGAGGCTTTTACTCACGGTCGGAGCTTGGCGGCGGAGCGACGTTCTCAGTTGTCTGTTAGACTCTGCGTGCCCGCAAGATCGGGCTCAACCTGGATTGTTTGACCAGAAGGTCCGTAAGCGAAGAAGGCCGCCAACAGCCCGCGGCCAACGGATTTCCACCGGATATCCGGCATTTGGCTGAACCTATGAGTTAACGGCCGCACAGCTTGCACGTTGCCACGCGGCTAGTGTGACGCCGTAGGACCATCGCCGTAGTCGGGTAGCCTCAGCGAGTTGCGCGCTTGCCTGAATTGAGGTGCGCACGGCGGAGCCTTCCCGGAAGCTTGCATCACTGCAAGCGCGGCGTTGCGGGCATCGAGTTCTTCCTGTGTACGGGGCATAAGCAGGCTCCTGCCCTTGTTGGCGAGCGCTTTTCGCTTGCATGAAAGGTCATGTTATCCGTTCGTACGAAGAAAAGGCGTCGGCGGGGTTCGCATGCACCGCCAGTTCGCCGGCAAGAATCCAATCGTCGTGCCCAATCTCGGAAGCATCCGCGAGGAACTCTGCCTACTGCATCGCCGATTGTCGATCTTGCCCGACCAGAGATGGTTAGGTTGTTTTTTTATATGCAGAAGGACTTGGCTGACAGGCATTCCAACTTCTCGGACATGAGAGCCCATCTGAGGGAGCAACTTGACGAACCATGCAAGCCATTCTCGGGCGTGCGATTGAACGTCGAGAAATCACTTCTATCCGCCTCACCCCGCGGATTGTGTCGCTTCCGACGGTACCTTGCACGCCATGAAATCCTCATGATCCTTCCAGCCCTTGTCGGATGACGCGATTAAGGAGATTGTCGAGGAGGTATTCCTGCCGTTAGTGAGCCGCGCGGGGCGACCAAACGCAATCACACTGATTCCCTTCCAACGAACATCGGCTGTTCATTCTAAGTTTGTCGTGAAGGGATTTCCCTAAACAGCATAGGAAACATAGCTCACCAAATTTCTCGATGATTCCGGCAGTCAGCAATCCCGCGCCGATCTACGGCAGGGAGCTCAGCTTCATTCACTTGGTAGGTCGATATCCGCAACTATTCTCGAAGGCGGCCCGAGCGGACCTCGGACGTCATTGTGTAGTCCGTCGCTGACTGCTCTTTATGCGCGCACCTCAAGCAGGCTAGGCAGTGCGGCGGTGGCTCCGCGACGCTGGCACTGTTTCCATCGTGCCGGACAACGTCCTCTCAGGAATCGCATTTGCCCCTAGTGTTTCGGATCGAAAACAAGTTTAGGGTTCTATTGCCAAATTCAAATCGAGCCTGCGCAAAGCCGCAGCCAGGACCGTCGACACACTCGAAGCCGCAATCGCCGACGCCTACAGAGCATTCACCCCTACCGAATGCGCCAACTACTTCATGGCCGCAGGATACAGTTCAACCTGATCGGAATCTGCTCTAGGGAGCATCCTGTATGTCAAAGCGACCCACCTTGCCCTCTCGAAGAGGGAAAACGTGCCCGATCGTCTTCTCTTTAAACCGGTGCGTCTGTCCCTGAAGGGGCCTGCCTTCGAGATCGCGGACTGACTGCCGGACTTCCGCGATGATCGCGCCATCCGCAGTTCGATGAAAGCTTACAGGCTCGACGTGCGGACTGACTATGGTCCTCTGGCGCGTCCAGTATTCGCGCACTGCTTCGCGCCCAGCATCTGAGCACGAGCTGCTATCGGTCATCAAAAATGGACGCCGCCTCAAGCGAGATTGGTGTTTCGGCCACAACACCGCGAACTGGCACCCGCGTGCTGAGGAAATCCAAAATCGCAATGAATTCATGCGAGATCACCCTCCGCTCAGCCGCAACTACTTAAGCGATCTCCTCGAGAGGGAATCGAGCCTGCTCGCCGACTCGCTGGTCCGGCGGCACGTAGCCGCGTCGCGGAGGCAACTGGACGATACTCGCCTTCGGTTCGAAGCCTGATGGAGCCCTGCGAGTCCATAGGCGGTGGTTCGTGAATGCGCGGTGTCCTAATGGCGCCAGCCACCGATAGCCGCCTTTTGCGGTAGAACGGACGGGGAGGGAGCGGGTCGAGTCCCGGTTTTTGGCTCAAGCGGACCTTCGCTCTTCGTTCAAGGTTAGGGCCGGAGCCGTTCAGCGAATCTGGCCTTGCGGGAGGACCGGAAGGCTCGGGCTGTCTGCGGTTTGACAAAAACGGAAACGACTTCAGGATGCTTCTCCCGAATGCGGCGCTCAAGCGACTCTACACATTGCTCGATTTCTGGCGTGCGCAGATCATCCGAAAATTCGAGGCTCAGTGTCACAACAATCTGGTCCGGCGCAAGATGCACAGTGAGCGCGCCGTTTGCGCCCTCCACTCCCGGCTGACTTGCCGCAAGCTCAAGTATCGAGGTGCTGATTGCTTCATCGGCGCGCTCGCCGATCAACAGCTCCTTGTTCTCTCGCGCCAGGATCAACGCCATGATCGCCAGAATGCTGCCGATCAGAATCGAGGCGACGCCATCGATAGACGGAATTTGCAGGCGATCCGCAAGGAAGATGCCGAGGGCCGCGATCGAGATGCCCATTAGCGCGGCCGTGTCTTCCAGAAGGACCATGAAAGAAGGCGGGTCTTTGCTGCGCCTGATGGCGTCCCAGTAGCTGAGATCGCCCTTGACGGCACGGAACGTAATGAGCGCGATATACCAAGACGTGCCTTCGAATGCGGCCGAAAGCGCAAGAACGATGTAGTTGACGACTATGTTTTCAATATTAGAAGGCGCCGCAATATGTGTGATCCCTTCGTAGACAGACACTCCAGCCCCAAGTGCGAAGAGCAGCAGCGCGACCACAAAGCTCCAAAAATAGAGTTCCCTACCATAGCCTAATGGGTGAGTTCGATCTGGTGCCCGGCGCGACCGGTAATAACCATAAAGCAGCAATGCCTCGTTGCCGGTATCGACAAAAGAATGCGCGCTTTCGCTGAGCATGGAAGAGCTGCCGGTCAGCAGGGCTGCCGTTAGCTTGGTAAGGGCCACCAGCAGATTGCCCACAACGGCAACGTAGACGACCTTCTCTGATTTTGGCGAGGTGCTGGCGGCCATGATTGATCGTGAGTGAAACGGGTTTGCGCGGCGACAGTTCCAGTATTGGGCTTCTCATTGAGACCCATAAGCACGATCTGCTGCCTCGAAAGGCAGAAGCACTGGAAAGTTGACGACCGTCAAGGCCGTCCAGCCGGCCCGCACGCTATGCTACAAGTAGAGCAGACATTGAGTATGGAATGGCACAAGGCTGCAGGCATTTGGCGGGAATTCGCGACGTTGTTCCCAGTGCCCTTGGGTGCGAAGAATGCCTGCAACTGGGCGATCCGTGGCTGCATCTGCGCGTCTGCCGAACCTGCGGTCATGTCGGTTGCTGTGATCAATCGCCCAACCGCCACGCAACGAAGCATTTTCATGCAACCAATCACCCGATCATTGAAGCCTATGATCCGCCCGAAGGCTGGGGCTGGTGTTACGTTGATGAAATCATGTTTGACTTGTCGGATCGGCCGACGCCGCACGGAGGTTCGATCCCGAGATTTTATTGATGCCATGCCGCGCTGCAGGTGGGCTGTAAAGGCGTGGGCAATGCCCGTCCTAAGCGAGACCAACTGATGGCGCATGATCCGACGATTACGTTGACGGCCCTCAAGGTGGAGCATCGTCATCGTCGGTTACGAAAGCCAACCTGGTAAGGGGATGGACATGGTCGCGCGTACAGCCAAACGGAATTCCGATCGAGGCGAAGCCACAGAACAGCCTGGCGCAAAAATTCAAACGATAGACCTGCAACCTTATGATCGCTTCGAACTGCTTCCGATCGCTGGCGACTGGCGCCACGGCCGGGCAGAAAGCAGGTTGGTTGACACAAATCCTTATACCGACGACGTCCTCCTCGAAATCAAGCAGGCCGATCGCAGCGATCTTGATGCGGCATTTGCAGGGGGTGCCAAGGCTCAAGTGGAGTGGGCTGCCTCGGCACCGCCCGTCCGAGCGCACGTACTTCGCCGGGCGGCAGAGATCATGGAAGCCCGCCGCGGCGAAATCGCCGATTGGCTGATAAGCGAATCCGGCAGCACGCGGCTCAAGGCGAACCTCGAGTGGGAAGTGACTCATACCGTCATGCTGTGGGCCACCTCGGTGCCGCATGCCGTCGAAAGCCGCATCATTCAGTCCGACATTCCGGGCAAGGAAAGTCAGGTGTGGCGCAAACCGGTCGGCGTCGTCGGCGCGATCAGTCCGTGGAACTGGCCGCTGCACCTGAGCAACCGCACCATCGCGCCGGCACTGGCGGTAGGAAATGCCGTCGTGGTGAAGCCGGCGAGCGATACGCCGGTGACAGGGGGATTACTGTTGGCGAAAATTTTCGAGGAAGCCGGCCTGCCGGCGGGACTCCTCAACGTCGTGGTCGGCGCGGGCAGCGAAATCGGTGACGCTTTCGTCAGTCATCCCGTTCCGAGGGTGGTTTCGTTTACCGGCTCGACGCCGGTCGGCCGCAACATCGCGGAACTTGCGGCGAAGGCGCCGATCATCAAGCGTGTCGATCTGGAGCTCGGTGGCAATGCTCCCTTCGTTGTGCTCGCGGACGCCGATCTGGATCAGGCCATCGAGGCCGCAGTGTTCGGCAAGTTTCTGCACCAGGGCCAGATCTGCATCGCTATTAACCGCATCATTGTCGAGGAGGCTGTTTATCACACGTTCGTCGAGCGCTTCGCCGCGCGGGTCGCGAGGCTGAAAATCGGCGATCCAAGCGACGGTGACACCATGGTCGGCCCGATCATCAACAACTCGCAGCTTCGCAAGTTGATGGAACGCATTGGCCGCGCCCGCGAAGACGGCGCGAAGCAGATGCTCGGGGGCGAGCCGAACGGATCGGTATTGCCCCCGCATATCTTCGTGAACGTTACTAACCAAATGGAACTTGCGGCAGAGGAAATATTCGGGCCGGTGGCGCCGATCCTCCGAGTCGGCAATGCCGAGGAAGCGTTGGCTGTAGCCAATGAAACGAGTTTTGGCTTAAGCGGCGCCGTGTTCACGCGCGACGTGCACCGGGGCATGCACTTTGCCCAGCGAATGCAAGTCGGTATGGCCCATGTCAATGATCAGCCTGTCATCGATTTGCCGACCTGTCCGTTCGGCGGCGAGAAGAACTCCGGCATCGGCCGGTTCAACGGCTCTTGGGCCATCGAGGCTTTTACTACCGACCAGTGGCTGACGGCACAGCACGCGCCGCGAGGCTTTCCCTGGAATGCTTCCGCCGTACAGGGGCCATGGTCCTGAAGGCGCATAGCACGGACGATGTTGCTCAGCGGACCAGGGGTGGATCCACCTCGCTACCGGCTTTTGTTTTGGGGATCGCTGCTGCCCCTGGCGCTGTCGGCACGGGTATCGTTATCGGGTGCCGGGACCGCTGGAACGGGGCTTGCATTGGATTGTGTATATGCGCTTCGCGGCGTGTCGGAGGCCTGGAACTCCCGTCGTCCGCTGCTGGTTCCTTCCATGGCCCAGAGCATCAGAACAATGGCAACGCAGACCATCGCGATCAGGAAGATGATTGCAAAGGGTACATTTCTGTTCATGCGATGCTCCTTCGCGCTCGGGTGCAGCGAATGTGGCAACCAGTGTGCCTGCCATCTCATCGATCATAGAGGTCGGACGGCGCGGCGCATTGATATCACGCAACATCCGCGACTCTTGAACAGAGCCACCTGCATCACGTGGGCTCTTGCATCACGTGGGCTCTCAAGGAGCGGTCCGGCGATGTCGTCGCATGATGCGCGGAGAGCCGATTGAGAAACGCTCATCGTCGGACATCCTCCGAGCCCCCTTGGCGCGCCCGATCGCCTGGCCCTTGTCTCAGGCTTCGAGCCACCGGCGCTCCGATGCGGTCCAGCACCTGCCGCTTCACGCCCGGTTGGTCCGTCGGAAGGCTGGTTGACGGCCGTAAAGCAAGTCAGGGCTAAAGGTGCAATCGGACCTAGCGCTTAACTGACTTGGAGATAGACTTGGCTCTCAGCGATTATCCCGGCGCCACTCTTCCGTTGCCAGTCGCATGGCTTCCGTGCGATCGCAACCAGTCCGATCCATCCAGCGCTTGATCAGGCCCTCCTTCCCCTGCGCGCTCGTCATGGAAAAGACGCGCTGAAAATCCCGCTGGGTTTCCGATTGCCGCCGCAAGTCGGCTTGTCGCCGCGTCGCCGGACCCGGCCGCAGGGACTGCGATCCATGCTGCAACAGGTAATATGCGACGCCACCGACTAACAGGAGAAGCAATAGGCCTAGAACGACTTGTACCGTATCCATGTTCGCCATTCCGCTTGTGCTGGCTCAATATCCCCCCTGGCCCAGCTATTTGCATTGACGGATCGCAAGCCGGAGGTGGCGGATCCAAGGGGTGGTTGGCTGGGGAGAACGACGGAATATTTTGACCGTTCTGCGTTAGCGTACTTAAAAGTCGCAACTGCTCACATTTCCCTTACTGAATGTCAGCTTGGTCCCCACCGGCAGAGGAAAAGCGACATGCCGGGTCGAGCGGGGACGCCACTCGGTTGGGACCGTGATCGCGGCTCGCGCTCAGGCGTTCGGCAAGAAGTATCTCTTGATGTTGTCGCCGTCGGTCTTGAACAGCACGCGGGTGCCGCGAAGCTGCCGAATCTGCTTCTTGGTCCTTTTGATCATGCCGTGGCGCTTGCCGGCGTGGGCCGCCATCACTTTGCCGGTGGCAGTCACCTTGAAGCGCTTCTTTGCGCCTGATTTGGTCTTCAACTTGGGCATCTGGCTCTCCTATCGCTGCGAGATGACAAGCGAGTCGGCGATGGCATCAATCGTCGCCTCGTTCTGAATATCCGAGACAGCGAAATCCCGCGGAAGTATTAGATCAACCATCTACCGCCGGCCATCCGAACGCACGGAGCAGCGGCGGACGGCGCCATTGATAACGTAGTTCCAGTGGCCCGGAGGCCGCGGATTGTTTGAGAATTTCCTGACCATGATTGCAGGCCATGATCTTGGCGAACGATCCAACCGCTTCACTTCGCGCGGTATCCGTCGATAGCAGTCCACGGGATAGGTTCTTGTATTCATACTCGCGCCGCAACCCTTTCGAGGAAGCCGGCCGGAAAGATGAACGATCGCTCCGCAAGAACGTTCAACTAAATGTTGCAATTTCCCGCACCGTAAAAGTACGTAATGCGGTCGCCGATGTCACAATCGAAGCAGCGCAGAATTGCATGCTGGAAATTGATTACCCTGACCAACACCTCATCCATCATGAACAAAAAGTCTTCGCAATCTCTCGTGGTCGAGTTGAAGCCTTTTGTAGCTCCGTTCCGCTTCGACGGATCAAGCGAGTTTCACCTCAAATCGCAGAAGACCAGAGAGAGGGGAGGTCTCGACAGGGGCCAGGGCGAGGAGATCATCGAGGCCAACTACAAACGGTTGAGTGATTTCCAGGAAAAGCTCTACGCGCAGAACAGCTGGTCGTTGCTGCTGATCTTCCAGGGCATGGACGCCGCCGGCAAAGACAGCGCCATCAAGAGCATCTTCAAGGGCATCAATCCGCAGGGCTGCGAGGTCCATTCCTTCAAGCAGCCGTCAACGCTTGAGCTCGATCATGATTTCATGTGGCGCAGCGTGATCGCGCTGCCGCGGTGGTGCGGGTGCATCCGGAGATTCTCGCTAAGGAGAAGATTCCCGCCCGGCTGATTACCAGGAATATCTGGCGCGAGCGGTTTGAGGACATCTCTTCCTTCGAGCGCTACCTCGCGCGCAATGGCACAATCATCCTGAAGTTCTTCCTCAACATATCGAAGGAAGAGCAGCGCCAGCACTTTCTCGCGCGGCTGGAAGAGCCTTCGAAGAACTGGAAGTTTTCGATGGCCGATATCGCCGAGCGCGCACTGTGGGAGAAATACCAAGCGGCGTATCAGGAGGTTATCGGGCATACCTCAAGCGAGGCGGCGCCGTGGCACGTGGTGCCGGCCGATCACAAATGGTTCGCGCGAGTGGTGATCGGCTCCACTGTGGTCAGCGCGCTCGACAGGCTCGATCTGCAGTTCCCCAAGGTCGACCCTCCTTCGCTGCAGGAGTTCAAGCTGGTCCGCAAGGCATTGCTGGCGGAAGGGCAGGAGTGAAAAAGGCGGTGAAGTCGCCGGTCAAACAGGTTAAGTGAACCTAGAATGGGTTTCATGCGCTTTCGGGCAAAGCCCGCAGTACTATTCAGGCGCTCCGAGCCGCGACGTCCCCAACTTTTGCGTCTGGCCCTTGATCCCCAGTCGATCGAGTAAAGCGTTGGCAACAGCTTCCGTGGATGCGGGATTTTGTCCCGTGATCAAATCGCAATCGGAGATGGCATAGGGCTGCCACTTCTCTTTCCGGGAATAGTTGCCGCCGTTGTTCCTCAACATATCTTCGACCAGGAACGGTACGACGTCCGTCAGTTCAGTTGCAGCCTCCTCGAGGTTGGAAAATCCGGTGACGGATTTGCCGGCTACAAGGGGAAGGCCATTGGATGCCATAGTGTAACGCAACGCGCCGGGCCCATGGCAGACGAGCCCTAATGGACGACCCGTGCAGGCCATGGTTTCGATCAGTGCGATTGAGTGGGGGTCATTGGCGAGATCCCATAACGGCCCGTGGCCGCCTGGATAGAAGGCGGCATCATGGTCGCGGGCCGAAATGCTCGACAGCGTCCGGGTGTTCGCCAACTCGGCTTGCGCGTGACCATCGCGCCGAAAGCGAATAGTCGCTTCGGTCTCCGCCTCGGCCCACTCGCTTCTCGGATCGACCGGGGGCAGGCCTCCGTCGGGAGATGCAAGTGTGAGAACGATGCCGGCGTCCTTGAAGATGTAATAGGGCGTAGCGAATTCATCGAACCAGAGGCCAGTCTTCTTCCCAGTGCCCCCAAGTCGGTCGTGCGAAGTTAGTACGATCAATATCCTCATCGGAGGCTTGCTCCTCTGCTCAGCGCCTGGGTGGCAGTGGAGCATCGGGCATCATTGCTCGACGTTCGTTGAGGGTCATCAATTTTGCCGTCAAAGTTCAATCCAGCGCTGATGGGCACAGGCTCTTGTTTGTTGTCGCGTCACATTGATTGTCGTCGAACTTTTGAAGCTTGCCCTGGTCGAGCGCCTGTTCGGCCTTACCCGAGACAAGTTGATGAAATTTCCCGCCTTTGCTTGGCGTACACAAGATACCGCGAAATCAAGACAACGGCTGAAAAACACCGAGGCCTGACAGGCCGTTCGCGCATTTGGCTCTGCCCGTCAGTAACTAACCGAGATCAAGAAAAACCGCTGCGCTGCAGCACGTGAAAGTTTGCGAGTCGCCGAGTCGTCGTCAGGCAAATAAATTATCCTTTAGATCTTGAACCTGCGTTGCTTAGCTCAGACCGGGGCGCTCCGATTTCGAACTGGATTACTCTCGTGATCGGCCCCAAGATAAAGGCGAGAGCCGGCGCAGCCTCTTTCGTGGAATGTCCTGTTTCTGAAGCATCATCGTTCACGTGATTAAGATATCCGATGGTCAATTTCGGGTCGCGGCAAGACGTCGCGAGGTCGGGGCGCGCAAAGGCGGCCGATAGGCTCGCGGAAACAATGGCGGTATTGCCGGCGTCCGCGCGCAAGCGCAGTCGTCTGTGTTGGATCGCAAGGCCACCAATCTTGACCGGAGTGCGGGCAGGACATTTGACGATGCGCCGGAAACCCGCCGCGATCCTGGAATGGTGGTGCGCCAAACCGGCGTTCACATGGCAGTGCCTTGCCGCGGGTCAAGGTTTGACTCAGATTGCGCTGCTGATAGGCGACGCGAACGCCGCTCGGACGAGATCATGCCTCGTTGGGGAAGGCCGCCTGCAGCGTGAGCGAGCAAGGCGCTGCGCGGGAGTATTTTGATCTGTTTGTCGGGCTCGGAAAGGGCCGGCTGCTGCCGTATGCGTCCCATGATCTGACCGGCTCGCTGTACGGTCGTCTGCTCGCCAACCTGCGTGAAACTTGGCGAGCTCGGCGTCGAACGGACTGTGCCGTCCGAACCCGAAGATCACGTTTCAATTCTTTGCGAGGTTGGTATCGCGGTGGGGCGGACCTCCGCTACCAAGTGCACGACTTCGCTCGCTAATCCATGATATGCAATTTCCAACGCGAGATCGTATTCCAACGCGAGATCGTAGCGCCCGAACCGCTCAGCTATCGCCTCTGCCGTCAGTTCGAGCGCGCGCCCGGAGGGCGGGATTGCCAACCGAAGCCACTGCATCCGCCGCGCTGGTATCGCCGATTTCGGCGGCGCCGAGGCGTGATGCCTTCGATGAGAGGCCCGCGACAGGGTTCACGGAAAATCGGAAGCAGAAATCCAATAGTATCTGACCTGCCAATAGTCGTAGACGTTCTGATTGCGGGCCCGAGTTGTTCGCTCCCAGTTTTCCCCTTGCTCGACCTTCGGCGCGTTCCGAAGCTCCTCTTCGGTGATGTCCACCTGGAAGCCATCCGGCTTTTCATTGCAGGTCAACATCGACCAGGGAATAGGGTAGTGGTCCTCTCCTATGCCGAGGAAGCCGCCGAAACTCAGGATCGCGTAGGCGATCTGGCCGGTGAGCTTGTCGATCATCAGGCGCTCGACCTTCCCGATGCGCTTGCCGTGTACGTCATAAACCGGCATTCCTTCCACGCTGTCGCTAGTGATGAGGGACGAAGTGTGGCCCTCTTGCACCGGTGCGGGTTGCTCCCAATAACCATAGACCCGCTCGTCGCGGCCTGGGTTCGCTTGCTCCCAGCTTTCCACTAGTTCGGCCTTCGGGGCTTTCTTGAGTTGCTCCTCGGTGATGTCGACGCGATATCCAGCGAGCTTCTCATCGTAGTTCAGCATCGGCCAAGGAATCGGATAGTGGGTTCCACCGATACCGAGGAATCCCCCAAAACTCAGGACCGCGTAGGCGATGCGGCCGCCGGCCTTGTCGATCACTAGCCGCTCGACCTTCCCGATGTGCTTGCCCTGTGGATCATAGACCTCAGTGCCTTCGACGCGGTCGCTTGCGATCAGGGAAGACGCAGTTCCGCTCTCCGTCGCGGGTGCGCGCTGCATTGTAGTCACCATTGATGGTCTCCTTGATTGGCACATTCAAAACCAGAGTATCGGCCCCACGGACTACCAATCGATGGCTTCGGAGGCTTGAACTCTATTGCATGCAGCTACGCTGCCATTGCGTCCGCTGCATTGACGGCCGTCAACGCATGTGCACGGTCTAACGCGCGGTAGGCTCAGATGACCTTCGAGACCCTCCGGATGCGCATCAAGGACTCGTACTTGTCGAGGTATTCCTGTGCCATACGATTTGCGGTGAAGCGTTCCTCGAAACGTACACGTACCCCGCGGCGGTCAATCTGGCCGAGACGGCTAACCGCGTGAACTGCTTCCTCCTCACCCTCGACCACGAAGCCCGTAACGTTTTCTTCTACTATCTCTGGCACCGAGCCGGATCGATAGGCAATTACAGGCGTCGCGCATGCCATTGCTTCGATCATGACAAGACCGAACGGTTCTGGCCATTCAATTGGAAACAGTAGAGCCGCGGCACCTGCAAGAAGTGATGCCTTTGACTTATCGTCCACTTCGCCGATAAGTTGGATATGCTTGCCATCAATTTGTGGCTCCAGAGTCTGTTTAAAATAGCCTCTCTCATCTCGAGGGATTTTTGCTGCGATCCGAAGCGGCATTCCCGTCGCATGCGCGATGCGAATTGCGCTTTCAGGCCCCTTTTCGGCGGTAAGTCGCCCCAGAAAGGCCAGATAGGAGCCTGGCTGGTACGAAGGACTAAATAGGTCCATCGGGAGGCCGTGATGGACCGTGCCGCACCAGTTCGCAGCGGCAAGCGGCAGACGCTGATTGTTTGAGATTGACACGAAAGGGGCCGTTGGAAACTCCCGAGCCACGTCAGAGAGGCCAGGTAGATCAAGGCGTCCATGCATTGTGGTGAGGAAAGGTACAGCGAGGCGGCTCAACAGCGGCAAATGTATCCAATCAATGTGAGCGTGTATCACATCAAAATCCTTGGCGCGCTTCGACATCGCCTCAAGCAGAGCCGTGCACGCCGCCATGGGATCTGCGGCTGGGCGGCCGAGCCGAAGAGCACGAGGCCAGACAGGATGGAGTTTGCCGTGCGTTCTCGAATCACCACTCGCAAACAAGGTCACGTCGTGCCCAAGCGCTACGAGCTCATCGACCAGCCACGCGACGACCCTTTCTGTCCCACCGTAGAGCTTCGGAGGAACACTTTCCGCCAAGGGGGCAATCTGTGCGATTCGCATGAATCCGAATCCAACGTCGACTGTTGGGGAGCCGCCAAACGGCGCAACTCACTGCCTCGATAGGAAATGGCCAATATCCATGGTGCAGCTCAAGCTCCCCGGCCGCGAGCGGGCCCTCCGTGACGCCGCGGCCACCGCCGCCGCTACGGTCTTATTGAGATGGACGGAGTCTTAGCGGGCATGGCGTGATCCTCGCCGCGCCGACCGCCTGCCAGCGCAGGAACCTGTCCGCGATTCTAACAGTGTCGGACTTTGCGAACGATCAAAGTGCCGTCGGGCCGTTGGCGGCGCTCGACTACTATCCGGCAGTCGTCCCAGGCGTAGCTACGCCACGCCGGCTCGCGCACGATCACGTCGCGTTCGACCATGCGAGGTGGAGGACGAACGACTTCTTCTTCCCAGACCTGAGCTGAGCTGGGCCATGCGGCCAAAGTCGTCATGATACCCGCAAGGCCTATCACGAAAGTTCTCATGCTGTCTCTCCTTGCAATTTGACCGGTTGGCAGGGTGTGCCCAACGCTTCACGATGTTGGATGTTGCCGTCGGTTGTGAAAATAAAGCACATGAGGCGCGGGCCGGAATTGATGGCTGTCAAGGGCTCGCTCGAGCAGCAGAGCTAGAGCGCAGCGCGCGCCAGTTCGGCCTATCCGCCGCTGGTCATCAACAACCACATGATTATCGGCAGCGCCTTCACGATAATCAGGCGGTGGACGGGCCAATCCGGTGTCGTGCGTGCCTGCCATTCGAAAACAAGCGCGTTGCTCTGGGCCTGGGACATGAGGCGCGAAGACGACGCGGTGCCGCCCCAAAAGCGGAATATGGTGTATCTGCCGCTCGGCAATGCCACCCCTGACTACTTCATCGGCCGCCGCAGGCCGTTCGACGACAAATATGGAAGCTCGATTGTCGCTCTCGATATCACCTCCGGCGAACAAGGCTGCTCGTTCCAGACCGTCCACCACGATCAGTGGGACTTTGACCTCCCGGTCGGGCCGTCGCTGGTCGATCTGCCCGGACCTTCGGGCGGAGTGATCTCAGCGCTGTTGCAAACCACCAAGCAGGGCCAGATATTTCTGCTCAACCGCGAAAACGGAACGCCGATCGCAGCGGTCGAGGAAAGACCGCAGGGCCGCGCCAGGCCAGCCGGTTTCACCGACCCAGCCGTCTTCCGTCGGCATGCCGTCGCTTACGCCGGCCAAGCTCAATGAGACAGATGTGGGGCGCGACGCCGATCGATCAGCTGATGTGCCGGATCGAATTCAGGCGCCTGCGCTATGACGGCATCTACCCGCCACACGGTACGGACGGCATCATCGGCCATCCTGCCTTCGATGGCGTCCCCGACTGGGGCGGCGGCCGATCGATCCCGAGGGCAAGATCATGGTGCTCGACACCATGACGATGCCGTTCAGATTCGCTTGATCCCGCGCGGCAGCGCTGAGGGCGAAAAGGTTACCGACGGCAGCCAGGTCGGCGAAGCGCCCCCGCCGAAGAGGGGGCTGAACACGCCCTATATCGCTGCGCTCGCCCGTGGCTTGGTATTTTCCGGACGCCCTGCGCCGCACCACCTTGGGCCCGCTCTCTGCCGTCGATTTTGAAGACGCGCATGTTGCTGTGGAAGGTGACCCTCGGAACCTCGCGGGATACCGGCCCCTTTGAACTGTGCCTGCCGCTGCCGCTGGCGACCGGCGCGCCAAACATCGGCGGCGCGGTGGTAACGCGCAGCGGATTGATTTTCGTCGCCGCGACGACCGACAATGCCTGCGGGCGTTTCGATCTTCTCAATGGTCGAGAGCTATGGCGCGCCCGCTTGGCTGAGCAGTTCGGCATGCGAATCTCGCGCGATCGCCTGCTGAAGATCGCCGAGGAGTATGACCGGATTGCCGAGCTACCGGCGGAGCGGCAGAAGGACTCTACATAACCGGTACTGCGCCTCAAGCCGGCCCGCTCGAATTGGTTCGTCCAGAGAACGTCACGGCCCGATTTACAGCGGACGGAAGTCATCTAGTCGACCGCTGAACGTGCTGGCTGGAGGCCCGATGTTCTACGCTCGCAGTCTGCCATTCATATTGATGACCGCGAATGGCGAGATGGACCAGTTGAAGGAAATTGCAAGACACGGATTTTTGCAGAAGCCGATTTTACAGAAGCCATGCACTGACGGCGAACTGGCGGAGGAAGTCACCCCGGCGCTGGTCTAAGATCAGGTGCCTCGGGATCAATGAATCACGAGCATTTCAAATCAAGTCATGCTGCCGGGCATGAAGCAGCGGACCGTGGTTCCCATATAGTTGCGGATTGGCCAAACCATGGCTCTTCCAACTCTGTTCGGCTCGGTGATGACGGCATCGTCCGAAACGTCAATCCATTGATTGTCGAGCCGTACGCGGTAGTGGCCGTCGCGGGTTTCCCAATCGACATCGCTGACCGCCGTGCCGTCGGCGTCGGAGCAACAGGGTCCCTTGCCTGATCTCAGCTGGTCGAACCAGGCCTTCAGCGGCGAATTGGCATGGCGGCCGTCGTCGCGTGCGTGCACCGATAGTATCGGCGATGCCAGCGCGAGGATACAAGCAGCCGAAATGGCAATGGGTCGTTTCAAGCGCTTTCGGAACACATCACTCTCGCGTCGGGATGTTGGAGCTGAGGGCGCGATCTGGATGGTAACGTCGTGAGTCAACGCTGTCGTTGACAACGAGCAATTTTACACCCGGTGTCAGTCACCACGCTGCTCTGCCTCACGACTGATTGGGATTTGACCTGCATTGCGTGCGTGCGCAATTGCGAAAGCTCTTCATCTGCGGGGTTTTGTCCTTCCAAAAGACCGCTTCGAACTTCAGGATCGCGCGATGGATCGCGAGGACGGTGTCGAGCTCTTCAATGACTACCGTGTCGATTTGACCGCTTTTCAGGCGCTCTCGAGATGCGCCGCGGATCAACCAGTTGGATATCTCATTGACGCGCGAGATGTTTTGCAGCTCCCGGAAATGGGGCTCGTCGACGTCGGGCAACATTTCCGCCGCGGTACTGGCCAGAGCAATCGCACACTCGAAATCACCATGCCGCCAATGCTCGATGGCGGCGTGGATCTGCCGCATCGATGCGTAGTGGGAACAGGTCTCGATGTGATGAGGGTTGCCGATCGCCTATTCCTCACGCTAGATGCGAGCCCTCACTGAGGCGGACGCAGTTCGCTATTCGCGAGGCGGGGCCAATACAGCGGATCGCCGCCCGGACAATTGACGTATATTAGTTCGAATTTACCCGTCGCTGCAATCACGAAGCGGTCCAGCGCTCCACATACCGGACAGGGAACCGGGGCAACGTTCCTCTGCATGTAACGCCTCATCTCACAGCCCTATGAGAGGCGCATCTTGTCGGGCGGTCGCAGTGTGATCATGCGCGCAACGAACGCCGACGGCATGGCGAGGGTAACATCGACTGATCAGCCCTGGCCAGCTATCGGCCAGCAATGCCCGTTTCCATTCCTGAATTGACAGCGGTCAACGCTTCCTCGCCAGGAGCGGGCTAGCGTGGTTATTCGTTCGGGATTGGCCATGCGAAAGATGATGCAAGGCATTGCCACGTGTTTCGCGATCGCTGTCGCATCCCCAGCGTTCACCCAAGGCAGCGTGCGCTACGAGTTGCTCCCTGAGCCGGATGTGAAGTCCAACGCCTCTTATCGGACCGCCACGGCCTATGTGATCGACAAGAAGGAAAATCAATTTTTTGTATGTTCGGCGCGCTACGATTATCGTGACGTGACGGCGAACAATGGTTCGTGCATCAAGCTCGACCCGACGATCGGCCGGCCATCGCTAAACGAGGCATATGTGGCGCATCCAGTGACGGGCTCCACGATATTCAACCCGTTCCTGCCGGTGATCTGGTTTATCGATCCAGGCAGCGGCGATGTTCAGTTTTGCGCCATCCGTCACGCCGGGTTATGCGTGAAAATTAGTCTGCAGTGAAAGACAGAGGAGTCACCCATGATCGCAACGGAGGCCACCCGTACTATCGTACTTCCTTCAGGTGAGCACATTCCAATGCTCGGCCAAGGGACCTGGCACATGGCCGAGAATCCGCTGAACCGGCCCAACGAGATCAAAGCGCTACGTCTCGGCATCGATCTCGGCATGAACCTGATCGACACGGCCGAAATGTACGCCGACGGTGGCGCCGAAAGGCTTGTCGGCGAGGCCATCAAGGGACGGCGCGACGAGATCTATCTGGTGAGCAAGGTGCTGCCTCAGAACGCCACCCGACAAGGCACGATAGCGGCTTGCAACCGAAGTCTTGCCCGGCTTGGGGTGCATGAGATTGATCTCTATCTGCTGCATTGGCGAGGACTCACTCCGCTGGAAGAAACCGTCGATGCTTTCGAGGGTTTAGTGGGCGCAGGCAAGATCCGGAGCTGGGGTGTTAGTAATTTCGATATCGGCGACATGCAGGAACTAGTCGACTTGCCCGCTGGTACCAACGTCGCGACCGATCAGGTGCTCTACAATCTCGAGCGCCGCGGAATCGAGTTCGACCTCTTGCCGTGGTGCCAGCGCAGCGGCGTTCCCGTTATAGCCTATTCGCCGATCGAGCAGGGCCACGTGTTGCGTCATGTCACACTCAAGACGATTGCGGCTCGGCTCGGCGCGACCCCGGCCCAAGTTGCGCTGGCCTGGGTGCTGCGCCAGGACGGCGTATGTGCGATACCGCAGTCGGGCAAGCCGGAGCATGTTCGCGAGAACCGTGGTGCGCTCGACGTTCGCCTGACGCCACAGGATCTCGCCGATCTCGATGAGATCTTTCCGCCGCCCGACCGCAAACAACCTCTGGCGACGCATTGAGGCCAATTCGGGAGCCATCCGACATGAGTGCACAAGGTCGCCACATCGTTTGTCCGCATTGCACGAGCATCAACCGAATTCCGGCCGGGAAAGATGCGCGCCGGGCGAAATGCGGCCATTGCCACCAACTCCTGTTTACGGGGCATCCGACGCCGGTTTCCGCTCGCGGCTTTGCCACCCACATCCAGCTCAACGATATTCCCGTCGTGGTCGATTTTTGGGCGGAGTGGTGCGGGCCCTGCAAGGTGATGGCACCGGTTTTTGAGCGCGCCGCCGGCGAGTTCGAACCCGAACTTCGTTTTCTGAAGGTTGACACAGAGGCCGAAGCCGAGCTGTCGGCCCGTTACAACATTCGAAGCATTCCAACGCTGATGCTGTTCCATAAAGGAAATATCGTCGCGCAACGCGCTGGTGCTGTGGGTGCCGAGGCTTTGCGCCAATGGTTGCGCCAGCATGCGCCATCGGCCGCGCCTGCAGCCTCATGAGCCGCGGAGCAAGGCGCCTCACGCCACTATCACGGTCTTGATGTTGACGAACTCCCTGATGCCATAGCAGGACAATTCACGCCCATAGCCGCTTTCCTTGATACCTCCGAAAGGCACTCTCGGGTCGGAACGAACGTTGTCGTTGACGAAGACCATTCCCGATTCGATCTCGAACTCTGCGATCCTTTCCCCGCGCGCAAGATCGCGGGTGATCACGGCGCCGCCAAGTCCGAATGGGCTGTCGTTCGCGACCGCAATCGCCTCGGCCTCGTTCCGGGTCGGGATGATTGCCGCAACCGGACCGAACAATTCCTCTCCATAGGCCGGCATGCCTTTCCTCACGTCGGTGAGAACCGTCCGCGGGTAGTAGGCTCCCGGATGATTGGGCACGACGCCGCCGAGCAGCAGGCGTGCACCCTTTCCGATGCTGGCGACGACCTGCCGGTGCAACCTGTCGCGCAAATCGTGCCGCGCCAGCGGACCTATCTCTGTCCCATGCTCGAACGGGTCTCCCATTTTGGTCTGACTCATCAGCTCGACGAAGCGTTTCTCGAAAGCCGGTCTGGCCTTTTCGACCACGATGAATCGCTTGGCAGCGATGCAGCTCTGGCCCGAATTCAGCAGCCGCCCTCTGGCGCATATGGCGGCGGCGGAGTCGATATCGGCATCTTCCAGGACCAGATAGGGGTCGCTGCCGCCGAGCTCGAGAACCGTCTTCTTGAGCATGGCGCCAGCCTTGCTCGCGACGGCGCGCCCGGCGGCGCCGCTGCCCGTCAGGGTCACCGCGCGTACGAAGCGATGCCCGATCACGGCCTCGACTTGCTTGCTTGTGATCATCAATGTGCGGAGCAGATTTTCGGGAAAGCCTGCGTCGCGAAAGATCTGTTCGATCGCGAGCGCACAACCCTGCACGTTCGAGGCATGTTTGAGCAGTGCGGCATTGCCCGCCATCAGGCTCGGTGCCGCAAAGCGAAAGACCTGCCAGAACGGGAAATTCCAGGGCATTACCGCGAGCACCACCCCGATAGGATTGAACGCAACGAAGGTCCTGCGTGCCTCCGTCCATACCGGGTGACGGGTCAGGAAATTCTCCGCATTGTCGGCAAAGAACTCGCAGGCCAGGGCACATTTCTCCGCTTCCGCGATGCCGTCCTGGAGGGGCTTTCCCATCTCCTCCGCCATTAGTTGCGCATATTCGCGCGCCTTCTTGTTCAGGATCTCGGCTGCGTTGCGCATCAGCGAAGCGCGGTGTTCGAAACCGGTTCGGCGCCAGGCAAGGTAATCCCGATGAGCCTTGCAGACGACGTCGTGTGCCTCCTCGGTCGGCCATTCGTCATACGTTGCAAACGGCTCACCGGTGGTGGGGTTGATGGATTGAAATGTCATGGCGCATGGATCCTCGTATCACGCTCGGCCGGGCGGCACTACGCCGATCAGATAGACCATGACGGCCATCAATGCGCTATTGCAAAATGCCAGCTTGATTATCGCCAGCTCTGGTCCACGCACGTCTTAGGCTGTTCGCCGCGGTCCTGGGCCAGCGACGGATAGTCGGTATATCCCTTCTCACCTCCCCCGTAGTAAGTGCTGGGATCATCGGCGTTGAGCGCCGCGCCCTGACGCAGACGCTCTGGCAGGTCGGGGTTTGCGAGGTATTTCCGGCCGTACGCGATCAGATCGGCCCATCCCTCCCGAAGCCACTGTGCTCCGCTCTCGGCATCGAAGCCTCCTGCCACGATCAGGGTTCCACTGAACCTGTTCCGGACCAGCTTCGCCATATCGAGAGCGTCTGGATCGGGCTCCGTCCCATTCTGCATCTGCTCCAGCGCAGGGTTGACCATATGCAGATACGCCAACTTATATTCGCTCAGTCGTTCGGCCACATAGCCAAAGGTTGCTTGCGCGTTGTCGTCATGTATGTCGTTCAATTTTCCCATCGGGGATATGCGCACGCCGATGCGATCCGGTCCCCAGACCCGCATCAGGGCCTCGACGATTTCAAACAGCAGGCGGCTGCGGTTCTCCACCGAGCCGCCGTAGGCGTCGGCGCGCCGATTGGTGCCGCTCTCGACAAACTGGTCGATCAAATATCCGTTCGCCGCGTGAATCTCCACGCCATCGAAATCGGCCGCCACTGCATTCTTTGCGGCACGCACATATTGCGCCAGCACGTAGGGCATCTCCTCAATTTCAAGTGCGCGAGGTCGTATAAAGGGAACGAGCGTGCCTTCGCCACGCTCGTTCTCGATGAAGGCCTTTCCAGCAGGGATAATGGCCGAGGGAGCGACGGGCAGCATGTTGTCGGGCTGTAGCGCCGGATGTGAAATGCGGCCGACGTGCCAGAGCTGGCAAAACATCAGGCCCGCCGCCTGATGCACCGCGTCGGTAATACGTTGCCACGCCTCGACCTGCTCGCGGCTATGAATGCCGGGTGTCCAGGCATAGCCCTGACCCTGCATCGACACCTGCGTCGCTTCGCTGACGATCAGCGCGGCCGAGGCGCGCTGCGCATAGTAGCAGGCCGCCAGCACGCCCGGCACATTGCCGGGCTGGCGGGCGCGCGAGCGCGTCAGCGGGGCCATGACCACGCGATGGGGCAGATTGAATGGACCAAGGCGGTACGGCCGGAACAGCGGTGCGGTATCCGTCTCCCGGCTCGCTTCTTGCGTTGGTGTCGCTGTCGCTGTCGCCACGTCATCCATCGCCTGCTCCTGCAAAGGGAAGAGCCTCATTACAATCCTAGCCACCTGGAGAACCGTCCTCACTGACGATCGTCAACCAAACGGGCCGGAGCAATGGCCGCCCGTCACAGCGAGCACGGATTTTTGTGGCGAGTGCAAAGTGTTCGACCTGCTCAAAATCGCGATGAGCTAGGGTTTGGCATCTCATCGGCAACCACTACGGCCTTCACGATCGCGGTTCTCGATGAGTAAAACCTCGGCCAGCGCCGATATCAGTTCGGCCGAATGTCCGGCGAAACGGCACGAGGCCGTGTGGGGCCTAGGGTCGAATTGTTGCCGAGACGACGACCTCGACCGGTAGCCTGTGCTGGACGGCTGTGAGGAATTCGTCTGTCAAGCGCGTTGAAAACCGCCGTCGACGGTCAACGAGATCCTGCGATTCGTCCGGTCAATCTGGCTTTTCGCTTCGCCATTTTCCTTCAATATCCATTGGTTGCCTCCAGCGACGACTGCAACGCCGTTAGCGCAGGTCACAAGACGCACGCTCGCGTGAGGAGGTACCCATGCGCGTCCCGCGAGGGCCGCCCGGGTCGTTTTCATTGGAGCGTCCTTGACCTCGATCTTCTTCGGATCCGGGTTGGCCGGTTTCGGAATCGTGATCTTCAGGACGCCGTTCGACATCGCAACGTGCGCGCAAAGGGTCGACGCAGGGAAGTTGCAGCACGCGCATGAACACACCGTGGCAGCGCTTGCTGTGCTGGACGTTCTTGTCCTTCTGGTCCTCTTCGATCCTCTTCTCGCCGCCAATTGAAAGGGTGTCATCGTCGATGGATATCTTGACATCCTTGCGCTCGAGGCCGGGAGTCGACCTCGATCGTATTGCGATGTCGATCGTAGGAAGCAGATTCGCCGATCCGCCATTGGAATTTGGTCCTTGGGCGAATTCATTGAACGACCGATCGATCTCCTGATGCAACCCGGCCAATCCGAAGTCCGGTCGCGTCTCACGAATGGGACAAGTGATCGTAGTCTCTTTGGCACTCTCCTTGTTGGTCGGTCTGGTGGCCGTCAGCTCTCCGCGGATATTACGCTTTGGTTGATCTGCGCCTTCAAGGTGGCCATGAGTATTCCTCCGTCTACGCTTGATTGACGAATTTCGCTCTTCCAGCGCACGCGGCGCTAGCGTGTCGTGACTGCGGTCAATTATTGCGGTCCGTAAAGACCTCCTGGGCGGCCAATTACGTATTCTTACGCTACAGAGATGTGCAAAAGGTTTGGATCATCACAACGTTGGTGTGGTTGGAATGGCAGCATAAGAAATAACGAGAACAGGTAAGGTGCAGCCATGAAGGCGAAAACGCGCGCACTGGACTACTATCGGCGAATGTTAGCCGCGCAGAACCATGCGATGAAACGGCTCGATGAGCATGCCAAGATTATACTGTTTGCCAGGAGCCAGGAGGTTCCAGTCAATTCGGAGCCGGCGGCCCATTGGTACTACGTAATTTCGGGGGCGGTCCGGCGATCCGCCATCCGTTCAGACGGGCGGCGGCAGATTCTCGACTTGATGTTGCCGGGAGATTTCTTCGTCGTCGTCGATAGCAACGAAGATCTGACGGTTGACGCAATCGTCGAGGAAACAGCGCTGGCGAGTTACTCTGGTCAAAGGGTCGAGCAATTGGCGCAGCGCGATGTGGAGTTCGCCCGCGAGCTCCGCAATGTTGCATTTCAGACCCTGTCGCGGATTCAGGATCAATTGCTGATCATCGGCGGCGTAAGGGCGGTCGAAAAGGTCGGTTCATTCCTGCTTGCGTTGGCGAGTCGTTCGCCGAACGATAAGGGTCAGGTCGTATTGCCCCTGACGCGTTACGACATCGCCGAGTATCTCTCAGTTTCGGTCGAAACCGTTTGTCGTTGCTTCACTAGCCTGCAGCAGCGTGGCGTGATCAGGCTGGCGGGAAAACGCACCGTCAGGATTATCGATCGAAATGCCTTAAGGAGAAGAACGACCACGATGCCATGCGGCTCGGCGGGTAGCAATTCCGTCCCAACTTATCGCCCTGAGCTAGCCCTGACCACGAACTGCGTGAGGACAGCCGCGCCATGATGTCGAGGCGAAGCGCGTCCGCAGTTTGACCGCATCGCTGGTTTCAGATCTTCACTCACTTGAATCTTCAGCGCTGAATCATAGGCACGAAAGCATACATCCGTTCGGCCGGTTAGGAAAGTCTAGCAATCTGGCTAATGGCTGCAGTCTATCGTTTGCCGGGCAACAAGTCGATGGTTGCGCGTCGGCCTTCACCTACCGAAGAGATGGCGGAGCAGCCTTGCGGCGCAGCTAGGTGACACAACCTCTTCGCTGACGAGCGGTTGCCCAGTTAGGCGTAAAAAGCCGATCAATTGCTCCCGTATAGCCGAGACAGGCGCATCACGGCGTGTATCCGCTTCTAGCACCCGGAGGCGAACACAGGCGGCTGGTCTACTATGACATACGGGGGCGGAGGAACACGTACCCGAGTAGAGAAGATCGCGCTCTTTCTCGATGGGGAAGATCTTCATCTCAGCGCGAAGGCTCTCGGCTTTGAGCTCGACTATCGAAAATTGCTCGAGAAATTCCGGAGCCGAGGGACTATCTTGCGCGCCATCTACTACATAGCGATAGCTCAGAGTCAGGAGCAGTCCAGCATTCGGCCGCTTGTCGATTGGCTAGCTTACAACGGCTTCAGTATCGTATCGAAGTCGGCCAAGGAGTATGTGGACGCTGGTGGACGACTGAAAGTCAGGGGCAACATGCGCATCGAACTTGCAGTCGATGCAATGGCGTTGGCGGAGCAACTAGACGAGATCGTGCTATTCTCCGGAAGCGGAGATTTTCAGCCTGTCGTTAAGGCAGTGCAGCGACGAGGGGTGCGCGTCACTGTCGTTTCGACGATTGCTACCAGCCCAGCATTGGCCGCTGACGTATTGCGTAGACAAGCAGACTGCTTTGTCGATCTCGCTAATCTGCGTAGCGATTGTGCTCGGCATCCCTATGTTCGCCGAACTCCACACCACAATCCATAGCGTTGGACCAGTCGCAACTGCGCTACCACAAATACGTGGGAGCATCGGCTCAAGGAAAACGATCGCACCTCTGAATACTACGTGAGCAATCGATACGGATACGCTGGGACCCAATCCGTTCCGGGCTTTGTCTTGGGATAAGAGACCGGTGCGAAGGTCGCGCGAAAGCACGGCAATGTCCAAAGGAAGGGCTGCCGACATTCGGAGCAGATTTGAGCGCAGCCGCCCTGCGCACTCGATGGCAATCGATGGCGCTTGGCGGCGGGAGTGTGTCGTCAACGATCTAGCCGGCAGTGCAGCGACGCTGACGGTCAGCGCTTCGATTGGAGGTTTGAACTCGAAGGAGTTTGCTCTTCTCGTTTCCTCAAAAGGGTTGCTCGCTGTGCGCTGGGCGGGGCAATGGCGATTGCGTAGGGGGTGCGTTCCTTCGCCACAAGCCAGAGCTGACCGGCCGGCTTGATTGACATCCCGCGCCGGCACAAGATTGCTGCTTCTGAATCCGAAGCTTGCTATTTCGAATCCGAGGCGGGTGACGCTGGATCGGCTCCTGGCTTGGGGTCCTTAATCAGCACGGCAGGTTCGTCATAGCCCTTCCGGCTGCTGTAAAAGAGCATGGCCATGAGTCCGAAGCCGAAGACAAGCGAGAAGGTCACGCCGAGTGCCATGGCAATGTAACCCGATGCGGGCACCTCGGCATCTCCGAGGCGCAAGCCCTCATTCGCAACGAAACCGGCGGCTGCAAGCAGCAACAACAATAGAATGATGACGAGCCACGAACCGGGGCCCTTGGGAATTGACATCAGTCTTTCCTTTTTTGAATGAAGGATTTGCGCCGTTTATTGTTATGCGGCTTCAGCCCCCATGCCTCGTACGATCCAGCGCCTCCATGGTCTGGATATCCTGGACCAGGCAACGCAGCCCGTGCAGTTGATCCAGCAGGTGCAAGATTATCGAAATGCCTTCGTCGTTGACGCCGAAATCGGCCTTGAGATCCTGGATCAAGCGCACCCGCGCAAGTTCGGCATCAGAAAAGTCCAATCTTCTTTTGGCAGCGATGGGGGCCAGCCATTCCGCTTCGATCCACACATTTAGTGTCGGGAGGTCGAGATGTGATCGGTCGATGAATTCCTGCATCTGCATGTCAAACCCCCATCGATTGCCGCGGGCTTTCCGCGGCCGGCTGCCATCGGGCGACGAATTTCTCGAGTTCCGGATCCCGCTTTTGCGGCAGAACCAGCTTGAGTGTAATGTATTGATCGCCCTTGACACCGTCAGGACGCGGAACGCCGCGCCCCTTCAGCCGGAGCAAGCGACCGGTGCTCGACCATTTCGGCACCGTCACCGTAACTGTCCCACCTGGCGTGGGGACGCTGATCTTAGCGCCCAACACCGCTTCCTTCAGCGAGATCGGTAGATCCAGATAGATGTCGTCGCCTTTGCGGGTGAAGTAGGGGTGCGGCTGAACGCTGATTTCGATCAGGGCATCGCCGGGTTGACCTTCGCCGGCCGCCGGACGGCCTTTACCTTTCAGACGCAGTATCTGGCCGTCCCGCACGCCCGGCGGAATGTTGACCTCGAGCGTGGATCCATCGGGAAGCACCAGCGATTGCCTGCCGCCGTTGATGGCATCGAGGAAGGCGAGGTCGATATGATAGCGGACATCTTGGCCCCGTCTGCGGCCGCCGCGGCCCGCGCGACCGAAAATCTCCGAGAGGATATCCTCGCCACCGGAAAAGTCGCCGAAATCGGCAAAACCGGAGTTGCTGGTGTAGGTCGACCAGCCGTCTTGATCGGAGAAATCCCGATAGTACCGCCGTCTCGGTCGCTCAGTGCCCGAACTGTCGATCTCGCCGCGATCAAAGCGTGCGCGTTTTTCCGGATCGTTCAACAGATCGTAGGCGGCGGAGAGTTCCTTAAATGTTTCCTCGGCGGCCTTGTCGCCGGGATTGAGGTCAGGATGCGATTTCTTCGCGAGACGGCGATAGGCCTTCTGGATATCTGCTTGCGTGGCATCCTTTTTTACTCCCAGTGTCGCATAAGGGTCTGCAGCCAATATCCGCTCCCGTTCCTTTGTACGCGGTTGGGCCGCGCGCGGCCCGCCTCACTGTCGTGTTGCCTGCGGAGATGGCTGTCGGGCTTTGGCTACCGCAACTCGCGCCGGCCGCAGTAGACGATCGTGCAGCGTGTAGCCATTCTCGAGAACCTGAACCACATTTCGGGACGGCTGACCGACTGCATCTATCTCCAGCACCGCTTCGTGTTTCTCGGGGTCGAACGGTGCGTCCAGCGCCTTCATCTCCTCCACGCCGAACCGCTTCAGGACCTCCGTCAGGATGCGGTCAGTTGCTGTCACGCCTTCGATCAATGGATCCTGCTGGCCAGTGTCAGCCCGGTTACTGCCGGCACCGATCGCCCGCCGCAGATTGTCGACCACCTGCAGCAGTTCGCGGGCGAAGCTCGCGATAGCGTACCTCCGTGCCTCCTCTGTGCGCCGCTCGCCTTGCCGGCGGGTATTCTCGGTCTCGGCGAGCGCGCGCATCAAACGTTCCCTCAAAAGTTCATTCTCGACTTCGAGATCGCCGCTCCCGGTCTCGACGCTATTCACCTGCGTTTCGCGGCTATTCGCCTGCGCCCTGTCAGGATCCTCGTCCACGGGGTTTGTTGCCATGTCATTCGCCTGTTTTCATGTGCGAGTTCGCGCTTCACGATGCTCATCGGTCGCGCGGGTCGACTTCCTCGAATTCGGCATCGACGACGTCTTCACCGGAAGAACCGCTTCCGCTCGACGACGCCTGCGCGTTGGCGCCTTGCGAGGCGGCGCGGTTCAGTGCCTCGCCGATCTTGGCGGCGGTCTGTTGCAAACGATCTGTCGCTTGGCGAATCGATTGCGGGTTTTCGGCCGTGAGGGCCTGCTTTGCATCGGAGATTGCCTGTTCGACCTCCTTCTTGAGATTGGCAGGGATCTTGGATTCCGATTCCTTCAGGGTCTTTTCAGTGCTGTAGATCGCCGCATCGGCTTGGTTGCGTGCTTCGACGAGTTCCTTGCGGCGCTTGTCCTCCTCGGCGTGGGCTTCGGCTTCTCTGACCATCTTCTGGATATCCGCCTCGCTAAGACCCCCGGAGGCCTGGATCCGGATGCTTTGCTCCTTGCCGCTGGCCTTGTCCTTGGCGGAGACGTTGACAATGCCATTGGCATCGATATCAAAAGTGACTTCGATCTGTGGCACGCCGCGGGGTGCCGGCGGAATCCCGACGAGGTCGAATTGCCCCAGCAGCTTATTGTCGGCTGCCATTTCCCGTTCGCCCTGAAATACGCGAATGGTGACCGCCGTCTGGTTGTCTTCCGCAGTTGAGAATACCTGGCTCTTCTTGGTCGGAATGGTTGTATTGCGGTCGATCAGCTTGGTCATAACACCGCCCAGCGTCTCGATGCCCAGCGACAGTGGCGTCACGTCGAGCAGCAGCACGTCCTTGACGTCGCCCTGAAGCACGCCGGCCTGAATTGCGGCGCCGATCGCGACCACTTCGTCCGGGTTGACGCCCTTGTGCGGTTCACGCTGAAACAGGTTCTGCACGGTTTCCTGCACTTTCGGCATGCGGCTCTGGCCGCCAACCAACACCACTTCGTTGATGTCGGATGCCTGCAGCCCGGCATCCTTCAACGCTGCCTTGCAGGGTCCGACGGTGCGCTCGATCAGATCGTCGACCAGCGCTTCCAGCTTCGCCCGGGAGAGCTTGATATTGAGATGTTTCGGCCCGTTCTGGTCGGCCGTGATGAAGGGCAGGTTGACGTCGGTCTGGGTGGCGCTCGAGAGCTCGATCTTTGCCTTCTCGGCGGCATCTTTGAGCCGCTGTAGTGCAAGGCGATCCCTGCGCAAATCGATGCCATTCTCCTTGCGAAATTCGTCTGCCAGATAGTCGATGATGCGCTTGTCGAAATCTTCGCCACCGAGGAAGGTATCGCCGTTGGTAGCCTTCACCTCAAACACGCCATCTCCAACCTCGAGGATGGAAACGTCGAATGTGCCGCCGCCGAGATCGTAGACGGCGATCTTTCCGCTGCCCTTTTTGTCTAGGCCGTAGGCCAGCGCGGCCGCGGTCGGCTCGTTGATGATACGGAGTACCTCGAGGCCGGCAATCCGTCCGGCGTCCTTGGTTGCCTGACGCTGGGCATCGTTGAAATAGGCAGGTACGGTTATTACAGCCTGCGTTACCTTATCTCCTAGATGGGCTTCGGCGGTTTCCTTCATCTTGGTCAGAATGAAAGCGCTGATCTGGCTTGGGCTATACCTCCTGCCCCTCACTTCGACCCATGCGTCACCGTTGTCGCCGGGCACGATGTGATAGGAAACCATACCCTTGTCTTTCGCGGTGATCGGGTCGTCATAGCGCCGCCCGATTAGCCGCTTGATGGCGTAGACGGTGTTCTCCGGATTGGTGATGCTCTGCCGCTTAGCGGGTTGCCCGACAAGGACCTCGCCTTCATCGGTGAAAGCGACCATCGACGGCGTCGTGCGACCGCCCTCGGCGTTTTCAATGACCCTGGCCTTGCTTCCTTCCATCACGGCGACGCAGGAATTGGTGGTCCCGAGGTCGATACCGATTGCTTTCGCCATGACTGGCTCCTTTCGATGTAGTCGCGCTCGCTCAGTTACGGAGCTGACGTCGTCCACCAGATGTGTTGGTGTGCTTTCGCATCAGCAGGTTGAGCGGGACGCACAAAGCGCCGTGAGGAGAACGATTTGCGCGTCCCGCAGCCGCGGGGCTAGGCGGCTTCCTTGACCTCGATCTTCTTCGGCTCCGGTTTGGCAGGCTTCGGAATCGTGATTTTCAGGACTCCGTTCGACATGGTTGCCTGAACGCTCGAAGGGTCGATACCGGAAGGCAATTGCAGCACGCGATAGAACACACCATAGCTGCGCTCGCTGTGCTGGACGTTCTTATCCTTCTGCTGTTCTTCGACTTTCTTCTCGCCACGAATGGTGAGAGCGTCGTCCTCGATCGATATCTCGACGTCCTTGCGCTCGAGTCCGGGCATCTCGGCTGTAACTTCGATTGCCTTGTCGTTTTCGGAAATTTCGATGTTCGGAACGATGTTCGCTTTGCCGCTCGGGCCGGTGCCTTGCGCGAACTCACTGAAAAGCCGATCGATCTCCCGATGCAGACCGAATAGCCCGAAATCGGGTCGCGTCAATGCGCCGGCGTCTCCAAACGGGACCAGTGATTTTAACCTCATTGGAATTCTCCTTCTTTGAGTGAAGTTCTGCTAGCTTGGGGAGGACTAGTAAGGCCGGACGACAATCCGGTCGTCGACCTTTGTGACGCCGGGCGCCGACCATGCAACACGCTCGGCTTCCTCGCGCTCGATCCAGGAACGAACGGTGCCTTCCAGCACCACTTCGCTGCCCCTCACTTCCACGCTGATACGCTCCGCATCCACCTCGGCGCTGCGTTTGAAGGCATCCTGGATCTTGCGCTGGATGTCGGTGGGCTGGACTTTGGGCTTCAGTGTAATGACGTTGGTGACGCCTTTCACGCCCTTGACCTTGCGGACCGCCGTGTCTGCGGTGGTTTTCTGGTATCGCCACTCCACCGTGCCTTCGAGCGTGATCCAGCCATCCTTGACGATGACCTTTATCTGGTCGTGGGAAATTGGCAGCTGTGACTTCAGTGCGGCAACTGCGTCTCGGGCGATGTCCGGATCCGGACGTTGGTCGATTGCTGGTAGCCGCACTTCGATGTCGTTTGCGACGGCAAGAACACCGGCCACGCGCTTCGCTGCTGCCTCGGCCTCAAGCCTGTCGGTGTAGCTGTGGGTGAACCCCGCCAGCGTAACGACACCATTATTGACTGATACGGCTATATCGTCGGCATTCAGATCGGGATCCCATTTCAGTTCTTCCCGAACATCGCGCTCTATTTCGTTATCGGATTTCATGTTGTTCTCCTGGTCTGCACGAGACTCGGTGAGCTGACTCGGCGCATCATTTTTGCCGATGGAGTTGAATCTATGCTGGCCAATGGATGCGGCCATGACGATCATCAACTTCCTCACAAGGTTTGTGCGGTCGATGAAGCCGTTTCCCGAGAGTGCTGCGCAATGCTGGCTCCAATGAACGATGAACTATGGCCGCCCCAGCGGTTCGTTCCCTAACCACGGATCGGGCCGCAGCGAGTGAAGCGGGAGATCGTCGGCCGTCTTGGCGATATCGATTTCGTGGATGTGGACTGCTTCTCCGCCGTGGCGAAGCAGGATTTCCTGTGCCAACGCTTCCTTCTCCGGGGACTGAACCCGTACCCAGATCAGCAACCCGTCCCATTCGGCAGCAGGTTCCAATCCGCGAACCCGGTCACGCTGCATCACCCGTCGCAGCGGACGTATCGCAACAGCGGCCGCGACGATCCCGCCGAGGACAGAGACGAGGATAACGCTCGGTGGCGTCATTTCGCGCGATACGAGATAGAACGCCATAACAAGGGCGACAACGCAGCCGACCACGCTGGCCGTGACGACTTCGAGGCCAAGCCGATCGTCTCCGCCTACGTAGGGCCTCCGCGCCGCCGCCGGTATGTCGGCAAGGTCGGCAGCCGGAATAGCCTGGTAGTTCAGACGCCGTTGCTGTTCGTCGGGCGAGGCGCTGACGTCGATGTCGGCCCGGTCAAATCCCGAGGACAACAAATCCTGCGCCGCGGTGTCGAGCGCTCTCCGGGAATGGAAGACGCCCGTCACCTCTCGTGTACGGAGCCGATCAAGCACATCGGAAGGTCCGGACATCGGACGCGCGCTCCAGTCCGACTAGGACGATTTATAATGGTATTCCGTCAGCTTCTTCAATTCTTCCTTTGATGCGCCGGGTAGGGTGATCTTTTGTCCGTTGTCATCGATGGCGAGGCTCTCATAGGGCACCACTATCAGGCGGCCGCCCACGCCGAGGAACCCGCCGACCTGCAGCACGGCAAAGTTCACCTGCTTCTTGTCCGCGATGACATCATCGAGGGTTCCGATCTTTTCGTTCTTGTCGTTGATAACGTTGCTGCCGAGCAGCTTGCTCATGCGGTAACCATTGGCCACAACCGAGAAGTCGACCTTGACGAGACTTACGCCGGCTTGCGGAAGTGCCGGAGTAGTAGTGGTAGTGAATGCCGTGATCGACGCGAGCGCAAACCAAATCATCCAGTCGGGAGCAGTCCTGTGCGCTCGCAATGCGCGACTGGGGGAGTGCGGCGATGCCGTGCGGGTGTCAGAGTCAAGAGAGGCTCCAAGTCTGTTGAATGCAATCATGGGTATCTCCTGGGGTTGATCGTGGTTGCAGAATTAAACCCTCAATCCCGGCAGTGGCGATGATCGTTGTCAATGTGGTGGGCCGCTAATCGCTCGACACGTCCGACGCCGACCAGTTGGTCTATCAAGCATGGCTATCGGCTGTAAGGCGGATTTGAATTGCCGACGCCAGGGACGCGAAGTCAAACGGACCTTCATGACGGACACCATTGATGAAAAAGGTCGGTGTGCCGTTTACGCCACTGCGTACACCGCCCATGAAGTCGTTCCGTACGTTGCTTCTGAACTGTCCCGTTTCGAGAGCATGGCGCATCATCGTCTCGGAAAGCCTAAGCTTCTCGGCAATTCGCATGATCGTCGGAACACTCAGAATAGCTTGGCTTCGAAACAGCGCCTCATGCATTTCCCAGAAGACGCCCGCCGCACCGGCAAATTCGGCGCTTTCGGCCGCGACCTCGGCATAGGGATGCACTTCGGCTAGCGGAAAATGGCGGAAGACAAATCGTATTTGTCCTTCGAAATACGGTTCCGGTTGGTCGACGACGGCACACGCCGAAGCGCAAAATGGGCATTGATAATCGCCGTACTCCACGAGACTTGCCCCCAGCGTGTGCCGGTCCCCGGATATGGTCACATTTGTTGATCGGCGTTTTCAAGTTGACCATGTGCGTCTGCCTGGTTGGAGAGTTGTTCGAGAGCGTCGAGAATCCCATCTGCGCCGGGATTGACCGCAACCGGTGAGCAATAGCTCCATGCGATCGTTCCCTGGCCGGTAGCAAAGAAATTCGGCGCCTATCGCGATAGCGAAGGCGTTTGCGAGCGTGCGCTATTCGTCCTGGACCGCGCCTTTGGGTTCGAAGTCAGCGAGCAGGGGGAAATGTAAATGCCGGTCACGGGCGAAGGCCGGGTGGCGCCAAACGCCGTCGACCGAAATTCCGAGTATCTCCGCGTTGTATTTGTGAAATTCGGAAAGCAACTCGTTATATAGCGTCACCTGATCACCGCAGACTGGACTCCAGTCAGCTGGATAAAACGCCAGAATGACAGGCTTGGTCGGGGGTGATACGCAGCGTGAAGTTCGGCGCGACGATACCGGCAGTCAGGATGGATGACATCGTCTTCCCTCGTGCGCGAGTCGCGGTCCGAATTGAATCGATACCGTTCAAGAAGAATGAGCCGCTTGCTTCGTTGATTGCCGTCAATTGTGCGGCGTACAAATCTTCACCATGGCTGCAGACGGAGCGGCGTGGCGCAGAGCCGGCCGGCGTTACGTAATTTTACGATACGCAAATCCCGCGAACCTGTGGAACGTGGGCATCCTGGAACACTTATGGGACCAGATAGTGCCGGCGACCTTCGAAACAGGGGTAAAATCATGAAAGCAAGCGCGCATGCGGCAGACTACTATCGGCGGATTCTTTCGGAGCAGGCCCATTCGTTGAAGCAACTAGATGCATTCGCCAAGATTGTGCTTTGCAATCGTGGTCAGAAAGTTCCACGAAGTGAGAGTTCTGCCGGTCACTGGTATTGCGTCATCTCCGGGGCGGCTCGCAGGTGCGCGCTCCGGACCGACGGACGGCGGCAAATCCTTGATCTGATGCTGCCCCGAGACTTCTTCTTTGTGAGAGGCGACGGGGACGAGGTCACCATCGAAGCGATTGTGGACGAGACTGCGTTTGCCAGCTATTCCGGCGAGGGGATCGAACAGCTGGCCGAGCGTGATCCGAAGTTTGCGCGCGAGCTCCGCGACGTAGCCTTCCGGGCGTTAGGCAGATCCCAGGCCCAGTTGATGATTGTTGGGGGCGTCACCGCACTCGAGAAGGTCGGTTCCTTTCTCCTTTCACTCGACGGTCGTTCCTCGGGCGAAGATGGACAGGTTGTGCTGCCCGTCTCGCGCTACGATATCGCTGACTACCTTGCGGTTTCGGTCGAGACGGTATGTCGCTCCTTCACCAACCTGCAGCAGCGGGGTGCCATTAGGCTGGCGGGCAAGCGTACAGTCAAAATCCTGAACCGCGCTGCGCTGGAAGACCATATTGGCGAACCAGGGAGCAGGGGCCTAGCTCTATCCTCAAAAGAAGGGCTTGCGCGAGCTAGCGCATGCCAAGCCGGTCCATCATACGCGCGGTGAACTTCGACCGTCGTCGCCGAGGCCGAGATTGCACACGCGCGCCTTGTTGGAGTGACCGTCCATGAAGCCGTCAAGCACCTGCCGCTCGCGCGGACTGAGACTCGTGATCCGCCGTGCTGCGTCCGCAACCTCGTCGTTGTAATCGGACTGCCTGCCTGTCGCAATGGCCCCAGTTCGTCATGCCTTGCACCCGGATATCCAGCAAGAGGCAACCCGCCCCGATCGGTTTCGCAACTGTGAGGAACGCGGCCGGAGTTGCGCGACCGCGCTGAGGCGATCCACTATTCTTACATCAATGCCATTGCCTGCTTCTATTAGGCGGCCGTTCGGGCAGCCGTTCGGTTGATCTGCTGGTTCTGTCTGAGACGCAGCTTGAGCTTGAAGGATAGGATGACGAGTGCGACGCCAAATGCGATGGCATAGGCGCCCATCCACCATGTCAGCACGATCGCCCCGATGAGCGGCGTGGCGACCAGAAGCGCTCCATAGCCGACGGATAACAATCCGCCCAGAACGAGCCACCATCTGCCGTGGCTGACGTTCAGCCGGAAAGCAGCGGCCGTCATCAGCGCGCCCGAGACAATTGCCCAGGCGGCAACAAGCAACACGAAGGCCAGAACAGTCATGCCGGGCCACAGAAAGGCAAGGATGGCTACGGCTATATTAACAGCGCCTTCGAAGATCAGCCATCCCCACCGCTCCTCCTTGCGCCGGATCGCCCTTACGGCCGAGATGATGCCGGCCACGCCATCGACAAGTGTGTATGCCGAGAACAGGAGTACCAGGGAGAGCATCGTTGGGCCGGGAAAGATCAGCGCAACAACGCCGAAAAGGATACCCAAAATGCCTCGCAGCAGGAACAGCCACCAATTCTGCGCCAAATTCTCGCTCGCCGAGGTGGTTTCGGCACCGAAAACGGAATTAACTGTGCTGCTCGCCATGACATTCTCCCAAGTGCAACCTGGTTTCCGATCAATTGAAGTGTTGCTGCCTCTGCACCTTGATTGTCCTATTCCATGCGCTCAAGGGATGCATTGACGCCCGTCATTGACTTGCCTCGGTAGTCTCTTCGAAAAGCTCGCGGGACTAGGTGAACGCTGTCACACGATGATCCATCACCGGCAGAGCCCATAAAGAGGTGACGTGGCTGGTGTTTGCTTCCAGAAGATGCTGGCTATCGGGAACGCGCCGCCTGCCGCTCCGCGGGCGCTACTTGTGGCGTTTCCTCGAAGCGGGGATCGCGCGTCTGCGGGCGATTTAGCGCAGCATCAATCGCGTCGTCGACCCGCTCAAGCCATATGAAGTGCAATCGGTTGCGCGCATTTTCAGGGACCTCCTCGATATCCCTTCGATTGCGGGCAGGGAGCATGATCGTGGTAATCCCTGCCTGCAGCGCGCCAAGCACTTTCTCCTTCACGCCACCGATCGGGAGGACCAGGCCGCGCAGTGAAATCTCGCCGGTCATTGCTGTATCGCTCCGGACCGTGCGGCGGGTCAGAAGTGAAGTCAGTGCCAGAAACATAGCCACGCCGGCGCTTGGGCCATCTTTGGGAATGGCGCCTGCCGGGACGTGAACGTGGACATCGGATTTCTGCAGCGCGATCGTATCGATGCCAAATTCGATGGCGCGTGACTTGACGAGGGAGAGTGCCGCCTGCGCGCTTTCCTTCATCACCGCACCCAGCTGACCGGTGAGGATCAGTTTGCCCCGGCCGGGAATGCTGGTCGCCTCGACAAAGAGAATATCGCCGCCGGCGGGAGTCCAGGCGAGGCCGGTAGCGACACCGGGCACGCTAGTTCGCATCGCGACCTCCTGCTCGAAACGCGGCGGCCCCAGAATGGCAGGAAGGTCCGTCGGCGCGGCGATAAAGCGTGTGACGCTCGCCTCGGCTATTCGCATAGCCGCGTGCCGGCAAATGGCGCCGATATGGCGCTCCAAGTTCCGCACGCCGGCTTCGCGCGTGTAGTTGCGGATGATGGCTGTAACGACGTCGTCCGAGATTTCACATTGCTCGCTGGTTAGACCAGCGGACTTCAGTTGACGCGCGAGGAGATAGCGTTTGGCGATCGCCAGCTTTTCCTCCTCAGTGTAACCCGGCATCTCGATGATCTCCATCCGGTCGCGCACCGCGGCCGGGATATTGTCGATAACGTTGGCGGTGCCAATCAGCATGACCTTGGAGAGATCAAAGGGAATCGCAAGGTAGTTGTCGCGAAACGCCGCGTTCTGCTCGGGATCGAGCACTTCGAGCAGCGCCGCCGCCGGGTCGCCGTGAAATCCCGCACCCAGCTTGTCCATCTCGTCCAGCATCAGTACCGGGTTGCGCGTTCCTGCCTTCCGGATCGATTGGATGACGTTCCCCGGCAACGCGCCGAGATAGGTTCGGCGGTGTCCGCGTATTTCGCTTTCGTCATGGACGCCGCCGAGGCTCAATCTCACGAACTTGCGTCCCGTGGCGCGGGCGATGCTTTGGCCGAGCGAGGTCTTGCCGACGCCGGGAGGGCCCACAAAGCAGAGGATTGGGCTTTTGCCTTCCGGATTGAGCTTGCGCACAGCAAGGTGTTCAAGAATTCGCCGCTTCACCTTCTCAAGGCCATAGTGATCGTCATCGAGAATTCGCCGCGCTTCGACGATGTCAATCTGCTCCGGATCCAGCTTCGACCAAGGCAGCTCGGTCAGCCATTCGAGGTAGCTTCGCGTCAACCCATAGTCTGCCGCGGCCTCCGGCATGCGTTCGAGCCTTTTCAATTCCCGCCTGGCCTGCTCCTCGGCCTCCTTCGGCATTCCGGCCTTGTCGATCTTGTCACTGAGTTCTTTCAGTTCAATGGACTTGGCGTCGTCGTCGCCTAGTTCCTTCTGAATGTGGCGAAGCTGTTCGCGAAGAATGTGCTCGCGCTGCTGCGACGAAAGGGTCTGTTGCGTCTGTTCGCTAATCGCCTTTGAAAGCTGCAGGACCTGGATTCGCTTCGCCAGCAGGCCGAGCAGCTTGTCGAGAAGCTGGGTTACGTCGAAGGTTTCTAGCAGATCCTGCTTCTCGCCTACAGGAATATCGATGATGCCGCCGAGAAAGTCGGCGAGCACGGACGGCGAATCCAGGCCTTCAATCGCCGCTGAAAATTCCGGCGGCAGATTCGGTAGCAACTGGATCGCTTCCCGCGCGCGCATCTTGAGCAGACTCATGCGCGCCTCGACCTCGGGGGTGATCACCTCTGATATGCCGACTTCCTCGATGCGCGCTACGATGTAGGGAAAACCGGAAAGAAATTCCTTGACGCGGAATCTGTTTATACCGCGGCAGATCGCATAGTGGGTCGCCTCCGAAGTGACATAGCGCAGGATTTCGGCCACCGTGCCGACGCGCCGCAGATCCTCTGGCCCCGGCTCCTCAACGGTGGGGTCGTTCTGTAGCAGCAGACCGATTTTGCGACCGCTGCGGACGGCTTCCTGTGCGGCAGCGATGGACGACGGCCGGGCAATCGTCAAAGGCAGCACGATACCGGGGAACAGCAGTATACTGCGAACCGGCAAGACGATGATTGCATCCTCGGGCACGGCAGCCGGGCTTTGATCGGTCGTGGTGCCGGATTCGCGTTTGAATGCGTCAGCCATCAATCGGTCCTTCCATCGATTGCTTGAAGAAGGTGAGCGCGAGACATCCGTTGCGGTATTCCGATTGACCGAACCGTAGGCCCGTAGTCGGAAACGCAATCTGGCGCTCGAACCTCCCGTAAGGGATTTCGAGACGGACCGCGGTGCCATCGCGCGGAATCGTGCCCTGACGGCGAAGGCCAACGACCGAAACGCCATCATCGTCGATCGTCACTTTCAAGTCGTCGCGGTCGACACCGGGAAGAGCGACCGTTATTCGAGCCTCGGAATCGGTCGCAATGATATCAATTGGAGGCTCCCAACGGGCTGCGGAAGCGATGGCGGTGATCGGCTGGAAGAATTGACGATGCAAGCGCTCGGCGCGCTCGATCATTTCGCAGGCAGCGGCCCACATAAGTGTTCCTGGATCGACTGCGGCCATGTCATCCTCGTGCGCGTGCTCATCCTCGTGCGCGTGCCCGTCGAGCCTATGACGCAACTCCAGAGGTGACCTTGACGATCGTCAACCGGCAGCCATCCGGCATCGTCCTAGTGGGCGATGACCAGTGGTACCGGTCAATGATGCAGGAGTCGTGAGGTCGTGCTGCCTGGCAACAATTCGTGCAGGCGCGAGTGGCCATAGCTGCCCATCACGAGAAGGTCGGCGCCTAGCCGCCGGCATTCCTCGATCACGATGTCGGCAATTTCGTCGTCCACTCCGACCGCGCGATACTTTACCGCGTTGATGCCGTGATGCCGCAGATGCTGCGCGGCATCGTTGCTCCTCAGCGCATCGGTCTCGGCCGGACGTTCGTTTTCCACCACGAGAAGCCAAACTTTCCTCGCTCGCTGCAGATAGGGGAGGGATTCGGACAAGAACGCACGCAGATTCCCGGCTTCCGTTCCAGGCAACCACGACATGATCGAGGGGCGCCATGGTTTTCTTGTCCTCCGGAACCAGAAACAGATGACGTCCCGCGCCGTCGAGGAGTTCTTCGATCAGACCCCGCGGTTCGTTTGGTTGGCCGTTCGGGCGAAGCGCCACGAAGGTATCGCCGGCTCGTGCCAGGAGCGAAGCAGTATCGGCGGCGTCGCGTTCGCCTTCCACATCGAACCGCCGGAGGAAGGTTGGTTGCTGCAACCACTCCAGCCGCTGCAGTACCGTTGCTTCGACGGCGTCGCCGGCCTTCCTTGCATCGTGCAGCAGTTTTGCCGGTCCACGGGACCCTGCATCCTGGACCACACCTGATATAGCCGCCGGCAAGACGTTGAATAGCAGCCCGGTGATATGACTTTCGAAAGTTGCGGCGATCCGGCTGACAGCGGCCAGCCGCGCGAAGTCTCCTGCTGTCCCATCCAACCGAACCAAGATGTCCTTGATTGATCATAGTGAGCTCGCAAGACGTCGCTAGCTCGCCGAAAAAGAAGGGCCGCTCGGATTTCGCCGGCGGCCGAAGTCTGGGGAGAAGACAAGACCCCGGGGAAGGGGCACCGGCAGGAGGATACTGCCGATTATGCAAGACTACGAATAGAACGGAGCCCCGCATTGACAACGCTCAATTTTCGCTCAACCTTCGTGACCCGGTGGGCGGATGCTTCGCTGCGTGCTCGTGGAGCGCTGGGCCTCGTCTACTGATCGGTGCGCGACCGTGATCAGCGCTTGGACGAGGACGCCTGAGGTTGCGCGTTGTACAGGTAAACAGGCAGTTTATCCAATGCCGCGCGATTTGCTCCCGGAAGCACGATGAAGCCGCGCGAATCGTCCAGCTTCAAACTGTTGAAGGGAACGGCGACCAGGCGGGGTCCGGCGCCGATGAAGTCGCCCACAGAAAGCACGGCAAAGACACGTCCATCCTTGCTGAAAATGAAATCGTTGATCTTTCCGATCGTCTCGTTCTTGTCGTTGACGATTGTCTTCAACTTCAGCGTCTCCGCGGGATAGCCGTTCGCGACCTCGTTGACATCAAGCGTAACCAGCCCGACTGGTTGCGCCGCCGAGTATTGCCCCGGCAAACAGCAGAGGACAACGGCAACCGCAGCAAGCCACGGCGAAGGAAGCCCTCCTTGGGGAGGCTTCCGTCGAGTTCCGTAGAGGCGTTTGCGCGTTACTAGCATGGGGGTGCGGTGCCGGTGCCACAGCTTGAACGACGGACGGTGTTCTCGCAGCTCGAGCCGCTGGTCGTAGGCTCCCCTGCACTCTCGGTCACGAGTTTCGTGTCGGGATTGATGAACACGATCCGGTCGGGCAGCTTCACAAAGAGAAGGCTCGTGACCTCCGGCACCTGATCGGTGACGTTGTTGGGAAGCGCTTGCGCATTCATCGAGTCCGGCTGCTTGCTTCCGACCTGCGGTTGCGTGCTGCCGGGCGCGGACTGCGATGGCGAGGCCGCAAGTCCCTGGCTAATTATTTGTTGCTGACTCGATGTCAGATCACCTCGGGCGGTATCGGCCTTCTGGGCAGCGGCGAAACCTGCGCTGCCAAGAAGTGCAAGGGTGACGGTGACTGCACAAAGAGGTCTCTGCATGGTGTTATCTCTTGGATCGGGACCCGGCGTCGTGCGTCGGCCATTGTACTCGCAAGGAAACGGCAAGGCGGCAGGCCTGGAGACCATCGCCAAGATTTGCGGG
The DNA here is from genome assembly GCF_008123425.1 of Bradyrhizobium rifense. Taxonomy (GTDB): domain Bacteria; phylum Pseudomonadota; class Alphaproteobacteria; order Rhizobiales; family Xanthobacteraceae; genus Bradyrhizobium; species Bradyrhizobium rifense. The sequence continues at coordinate 37,742 of NZ_VSSS01000008.1, read as the reverse complement.
AATTGAATGATGGAGCGCAAATCGCCAACGCTAGGCCGTGTGCGGTGGATCCAGATATGTCGGCGTCTTCTTCGCGCGTTGCGGCGTCATTTTTGCCGGCGATGGCTTGCCGGGAACACCACGAGGTCCAAGCAACTCCTGCTGGATGTCATCCTCGGTTTTGCGTGGCAGTCCATCATCAAGTTGGCGAGGTTCACCGAATATCAGCATCTTCCCACTCCGGATTTCCTGCTTAGTCTAGGAGAGCTCAATTTAGTCCAGGAGACTTCAATGGGCGTTGACGGTTGTCAACCGACCAATCGCTTTTTAACGACCATCGGCCGGCTTTGGCAGAAGGCAAGGTAAACCGGAAGATCGTTCCGCCGCCGGCGTTTGGCTCGTAGCGCAGCGTGCCGCGACCAGAGGAAAGATAATCAGCAGCTACGTAAAAGTACTGACTTTCCGACTGCGTCGGACTCTTAGTAGTTACCAGTCAGTGAAGTCAAAGCGAATTGAGGCGCTGCATGCAGGACATTCAGAAGCGGATCGATGAGATAGAGATCCAGGCGGCCGAATCGGCCTTGATTGCTGATCTGGCTACGGATTATGAGGCGCGAATCTACAACGGCAGGCTGGCGCGGCAGCTTCGTGAGGTTGCGGCGGACCTGCGTAAGCAGGCGCAAATCACAGGGAACGCACCGTCTTTCGCGGGCACCGTCGGGCCCTCGTCTGACGGTCGTGCTCGGTAAAGGTCCCGTCCGCCATGCGCCATCGATCAAAGCCACACCGTTTTGAAGACCAGCTAGCGGTAGCAAAGGAGCGGCTGCAACAAGAGGTCGCGAAGCTGCCTACTGGTTCCGAAAGGGATGTATTGGTCAGGAAACTGAGCCAGGTTGATACAGCTGAACGCATGAATGCGTGGCTATCGCGGGGCTTGTCGACGCCGACACGAGTTCCGTGGGCGAGCGGAACGCGGAAAAATGCGCCGAAGCGATAGATTGCAGGATTGGTCATCGGAGACGATGCTAAGTGCCCTCGCAGGTATCGCTGCGACGCCAATTAGCTTGCCTTCCTGGCCCGCATCGACGACCGTTTCGCCGCGACTTGCTTGGATCTCCTAGTGACATGCTGATGATGCGCTAAAGGCGTGCTGCGGCCATCTCCTGCGCTCTGGCGCAATGCATCCATCAGGTCAATAACCTCAGCCGAGGGCCGCTCCTTTGGTTTATCGATCTTTTCGCCGCGTTGTTTCCTCTTAATTAACGCTCGCAGGGCTCGCTCGTAGTGATCTTCAAATTGTTCGGGATGAAAGTGACCAGCCTTCATCGCGACTATTTTCCTCCCGAGCTCAAGCATTTCTCTCGGTACTCTCTCCTCTGGCAGATCACCGAAATAATCCCTCTCGTCCCGGATTTCGTAGGGATATCGCAGCGTCACGCCCACCAGGCCCTTGCCACGCGGCTCAATCGCCATCACATGTTCGCGCGTCGTGAGCACCACCCTGCCGAGCGCTACCATACCCTCTTTCCTGATTGCCTCTCTGATGACCACGTAGGCCTGCCGGCCGATGTCTCCCGCCGGGGTCATGTAGTAGGGACGGCTCAAATAGAGATCGTCAATCTCGCTTCGTGGCACGAACTGGTCGATCTCGATTGTATGCGTCCCTTCGATCTCGATCGTCTTGAGCTCATCCTCGGTGAGGGCGACATATTGCCCCCTACCGGCTTCGTAGCCCATGACGATGTCTTGCGGGTCTACCTGCTTGCCCGTCTCGGCATCAAGCTTGCAGTATTTGATCCGGTGCCCGGTCTTCTTGTTGATCAGATGAAATCGGACTTTCTCGCGGTCAGAGATCCCCGGAAACAGCTGGATCGGACACGATACTAGCGACACACGCAGATAGCCCTTCCAGTAAGCACGTGGGCCCATCAACCTCTCCATTCGCAGATCTATCGTGTGTCAGCTAGTTGCAACGAATTTCTGGCTGGGCTGCCTACTTTGCGACAGGGCCAGACGACGCCCAGGTGACTGGCCAAAGCGCGCGGATCTCCTTCGGCAGAGACTGAACTACGTGGCCGATTTCTCCTGCGGAGACATGGTTCTCGAGGGTCTTGAAGACGGCACCTACAGCATCTTCGCGGTCGACGAGCGCTGTGTTGGGGAGGCGCGTGTCAATCCAGGCTAGGAATTCGTCCCGCGACCGAATCTTTTCCGGCTTCCGGGCCGGACGCCATGCCTCGTAGTAGATACCACGTACTAGCATCGGGAGTTGTTCGCCGAGATGAGCCGCCTCATCCGTTGTCAAGCGGTCGCGGAGGCAATGCAGCACCACTCGCAACGCCTGATAGGCCTCGTGACGATCGGAGCCTAGCATCTCTCCGATTTCCTTGAGCCACGTGTTCGTCTTGTGAAGCGTTTCGTCAAACACTTCTAGGCCGGTCAAGCTCATGATCACACCTTCCGGATTGAATGCGGACATTCCGAATGCGGGTCGAGCCCGAGTGGTCGGTCACGACCCCCAAAGCTTTAAGATTTTGCGCGCGACCGCCTAGGGCGCCTTGATGGGCGTCAATTCGGAGCATTCGTCCAGACCGTAAGCATTGCGGAGTGACGGCCTTGCAAAGAGTTCTAGGTCTCACCCGGCCTGCCCGTCCATAAGCGACGCAGTCAATGTATGCGGAACGAGGCTGCACGGATGCACAGGTGAATTATTTTTATCCTCAATTGACGAGTATCAGCATTTTCGTTCGGAATTTAGAGGGTTGGCTGGAATGCTTGAGGGGAGTGAACGATAACCCCCGCTGGGGACCACTGGAAAGATGCCCATGCGCAACCAAACTCCGGCGACCGTTGGCTTTGTGCTCGACGCAACAATGGGATGGCATCTACCGCGGCCATCAAAAGAGTGATGATCTAGCCACTGCCAGGACAGTCGATCGCTTCGTACCGCAATCAGATAAAAAATTGCGCGTTTGAAGCCGCAGGAACGATAGGGCGAAAAGCCGATTGATAGGGGAGTTCTTCTGAAGGAGTTTCCTGATGGACCTGAAAGACAAGAAGATCGCGATCCTGGCGACCCATGGCTTCGAACAATCCGAACTTGAAGTGCCTCGCGACCGTTTGAAGAAAGCGGGTGCAACCGTCGAGGTGATTTCGTTGGCTACCGGCGAAATCAAGGGGTGGGACATGAAGGACTGGGGTCGGCCGGTGAAGGTCGACAAGTCGCTCGATCAAGTCTCATCGTCGGACTACGACGCGATCGTGCTACCGGGCGGGCAGATCAATCCCGACCTGCTCCGGGTCGAACCAAGAGCCCTCAAGTTCATCAAGGAGATTTTCGACGCCCAGAAGATCGTCGCCGCGGTCTGCCACGCACCGTGGCTGTTGATCGAGACCGGGATCGCGAAGGGACGGATGATGACGTCCTACAAGTCGATCAAGACTGACGTCATCAATGCCGGTGCGAAATGGGAGGACTCCCAGGTCGTGGTCGACCAGGGCGTGATCACCTCGCGCAACCCCGGTGACCTCGAAGCGTTCAGCGCGAAGATCATCGAGGAGGTCAAGGAAGGCCGCCACGTCAGGCGGAACGTAGCCTAGCCACCGTGTGTCGGCTGTTGTGGTGCAATAGTAGCCGAAGCGGGAGCGACCGCGTCTCGCCGGGGCCCCTTGCGCCCCGCTGTGGAATCGCAGGAGTCACTAATGACAACGGTCCGAAAGATACGAATTCACCGCCATGGCCAGAACGACGTCGTTCGGGCCGATCAACTGAGCAGTCGCAGCCGGACGTTAGACCCAAACGCGCTCGGGAATCAGAGATGAAAGCAAAGTCGGTCACTGTCGGTTCGGAGCGGACCTTTGTCCTCGTGCTCGACCAGGGAGAGGAGGCGTTCGGGGCGATCACCGATTTCGCGAATGAGGAGCAGGTCAGCGGCGCCGCGGTGACGGCGATCGGTGCCTTCGCGCATGCCGAAGTTGGCTGGTTCGACCTCGCGGCCAAAAGCTACAAGCGCATTGCTGTCAACGAGCAATGCGAAGTCCTTAGCCTGATCGGCGATGTGGCGGAGAGCGATAGCGGCAAGGCCAGCCTTCACCTTCACGCAGTGCTTGGTCTGCGGGATGGCTCGGTGCGCGGTGGTCACTTTCTGTCAGGTTCGGTGCGGCCGACGCTGGAAGTCACGATCAACGAAACAGTCAAGCATATGCGGCGGAAAAAGCGCCCCGATCTCGGGATCGCTCTCCTCAATCTCTGAGCGGGAGGATGAATCAGCCCATTGATTCATTGCATTTCTGTCAGCGATCGAGGGTTTGATCGCACTTTGACTCAGTCGTTGCTGATGCGAAAGAAATTAGTGAGGTACTGGAGATCTTCTGCAGCGTCTTTCACCGAAGACGGCGTCGAACTTTGCTATCGCGCGATAGATGACAAAGATCACTTCTTGAGATGATTGAGCTTGGGCTTTGACGGGATGCGTTGTGTTGGCAGGGCAAATTTCGTGGAAAATTGATCGTTGTCAGCGCGTAGAAACGGGCTGCCGGTTACTGGCGTCGGGAATCTGGCGGAATCTAACTCGGAGACTCCGAATGAAACTCGAAAAATCACAGTGGAGCGTCTATTTCGATCTCATTTCGAAAGCACTGGGCGGCAAACGTGCCGAGATCGAGGTGACGTCGCTTAAGCTCGGTGATCAGGTCGAGGCGCACTGGCTACCGTTCTTTGGGGTTTCCTATGATCCAAAGGACGACCTAATCTCGCTCGTGCTCGAAGGACATGACCATCTGATCCACAAACCCAGAGAAATATACATCGAAGGCGAAGGTCTGGAGTTTACCAGCCTTGAGATTATCGACGCGGACGGCGTGCGTCAGATCGTCGTCCTCAGAGATCCTCTGATGCTGCCGGCGCCATCTGCGGTAAAGGCGGGCTGATCTTCCACCAATTCAAAGAAACAAACGAATGCTCATGCTTTGGAGCGCGCAGAAATGCCGCGATCATCCAATCGGGCGTCTGCTCGCGATCAGAGCCGAGTAGCATATGCTCAGGCGTCATAGTTTCAAACGGCTCTTCGCACAAGCGAAGTTCAGAACGGATGCCGCAGAAATAGCCCGATTCAGCCGCATCCGGAATCATCAGTTCGGGAGCGATCGAGCGCCCCCGACAGTGCTGCAAGACGAAGACAGCTCCGACCTCAGGCATTCAACTCCACGAACCTGTCAATCGATCGCAATAGATGATTGGCGGAACGTGCCGCTCGGGCGGATCGGCAAGCGGCGCATTTCCGCGGTATCACGCCATGGATCATCTCGTGGTCCGGCGCGTTGATCGAAACGCCCGCAACTAAGGGAGCAAGCGATGTCCGAGCTAACCGTTTCACGCGAAAAGGTCAGCTTTCTGATCGAAAAAGCGCATGAGTTTGATGTCAAGGACCTGCCGGCCGATGAGGAGTCCGGATCGAATCCTACTGATGATGCTGAAGTCGACGTTTTGCAGGACGATGGTTGCGACGCTGTCGCTGCCGAGATGGCGAGCTTCATCAGGGCCTTGAACGAGGACGAACAGATCGACCTTGTCGCGTTGATGTGGCTCGGACGGGGCGATGGCACGATTGAGGAGTGGGAAGATCTGCGTAGCCAGGCGGCTGAACGGCGAAACGGATACCGCAACCCGCGTTGGGAGACCGCGCGCTACCTGCTCGGCGAACCGCTGTTGGGCGATTTCCTGGCCGAGGGCCTGGACAAGTTCGGAATATCCTGGGTCGATGAGGCGCCCACGCCCTAATAGGCACATTCGACAGCTGAAATGGGTATGACGCGATGATGGATGCCGGTACGCCGACAGCAGAGGTGAGGGAAATACGTGATAGGGATCAACTTCCTTTGTCCACGAAAGCCGAAGGATACACTTGCGATGTTGACGAGCGTCAAGGTTCAATTTGGCGCTTGTTTAGAAATTTTATCGGCGAGGCATGACACTTCGAGAGGCGAGAGTGGGAAGCGCCAATAAAAAGCTAACGCGCTCTCGATGTCTTAAAAAATCAGAGGCGCGCCCATGCGATCAAAAAGAGACTTGCGCCCTATCGATGGCGGTTAACGCGAAAGAGGAGATATTTATGTTGTCTGACTATCCGAAGCCGCCTTACCCCAATCAGAAACAGCCCGCACCCGGTTGGACCGCCAAGATGGATCCGCGTCCGGATCATGGCGAGCGTAGCTACAGGGGCACAGGTAAGTTGAAAGGCATGCGGGCTGTAATCACGGGCGGCGACAGCGGCATTGGACGTGCGGTGGCAATCGCCTATGCGCGCGAAGGTGCCGACGTCCTTATCGCCTATCTAATCGAGCACGACGATGCGCAGGAGGTCAAGGCGTTGGTCGAGAAAGAGGGGCGCAAGGGTATCTTGATCGCCGGCGACATTAGTGATCCCGAACATTGCCGCTCCATCATCAAACACGCTGTCGACGAACTTGGTGGCATAGATATACTTGTCAACAATGCAGCCCATCAGGCGACATTCGAAGACATCAGCGAGATCAGTGACAGGGAATGGCAACTGACCTTTGAGGTGAATATCCACTCGATGTTCTATCTAACCAAGGCGGCGGTGCCCCACATGAAGCCCGGCAGCGCAATTATCAACACTACGTCGATCAATGCGGACGCGCCGAACCCGATCCTTCTCGCCTATGCTACCACCAAAGGGGCGATCCAAAACTTCACCGGTGGTCTTGCGCAGATGCTCGCCAAGAAGGGTATCCGCGTCAACGCCGTGGCGCCCGGACCGATCTGGACGCCGCTGATCCCATCGACCATGCCAGAGCAAGCGGTGAGGAATTTCGGCGAGCAGGTCCCAATGAAGCGGGCAGGGCAGCCTGCCGAACTTGCAACGGCTTTTGTTATGCTGGCGGACCCGCTGTCGAGCTACACTTCAGGAGCGACTGTTGCGGTGACGGGCGGAAAGCCGTTTATCTGATCGCTCTCTTCATCCATTTCATCATCCATTTCATCCATTCGGGAACCTTACCAACAAACTGCCTTCAGCCCTCGGTGGCGAGTCAATTCGCGCAGGGAGCCGAGCTCTTCGGCTTTTTGCGCGCCATCAATGTCGCACCGCCGTCAAGCCTGTCTACCTAGATTATCTGTCAAGCTTCGGTTACTGAGATGATGACCTTGAGAGCGTTCGTCTTGGTCGCCTCGCCGAACGTCGCATAGGCGTCCATGATATTGTCGAGCTTGAAGTGGTGCGTGATCAGTCGCTTGGGATCGATCTTGTGTGATTGTACAGTCTTGAGCAGCATCGGCGTTGTGACGGTATCGACGAGTCTTGTCGTGATCGCGATGTTACGGTCCCAGAGGCGTTCCAGATGCAGATCTACCTTGACGCCATGGACGCCTATGTTAGCGATGACGCCACCAGGCGCCACGATGTCCTCGCAAGTGAGAAAGCTTGAGGGAACGCCGACGGCTTCGATCGCGGTATCGACGCCACGACCGTCGGTCATCTTCATGATTTTCTCAACTGCCTTGCCGTCCCTATTGTTTATTGTTGTCGTCGCACCGAAGCGGGACGATATTTCGAGCCGGTTGTCGTCAAAGTCGATCACTATGAGTTCCGACGGTGAGTAGAATTGAGCCGTCAGCAACGCCGCAAGCCCGATCGGGCCGGCTCCGACGATCGCGACGGTCGCGCCGGGTTGAACCTTGCCGTTGAGCACGCCGCATTCGAACCCGGTGGGCAGGATATCGCTCAGCATTACTAATGCTTCCTCATCCGCTCCGGCGGGGATGCGGTATAGGCTGGTTTCGGCAAAAGGAATGCGGACATACTCGGCTTGGGTGCCATCAGTCGTATTGCCGAGGATCCAGCCCCCGTTGACACAATGCGAGTACATTCCGCGGCGGCAGTAGTCGCATTTTGCGCAGGACGAGATGCAGGACACGATCACGCGGTCGCCGGCCCGAAAGGCGGTGACGGCGGCGCCGACTTCTTCGATGACACCGGTGCCTTCGTGCCCAAGGATACGGCCTGGTGTACAGGTCGGCACGTCGCCTTTGAGGATATGCAAATCTGTGCCGCAAATCGTCGTCCTAACGATCTTGACGATAGCGTCCGTTGGCGCGGCAATCGTTGGCTTTGGGCGATCCTCAAGCGCCTTCTTTCCGGGGCCTTGGTATACCAGCGCCTTCATAACCGCTCTCCTACGTTGAATTTTGCCAATCGGGTGAATCGTCTCGAGCATCAGGCGATACCCTAGTGCCACCGGTGCCATCCTCGCCACGCTGCGCCTGGACATCGTCGCGTTTCATTGCAGAGAGCAGGCGAGTGGTCAGAACCGCGCCGGGCGCTCCGATCGGACATCCGCTGGCAACGTCACCGCACTCGACCTTGACGACATCCTGAGCGAGCCCAAGCTGCCGCAGGGCGATGGTGATCGATGCAGAGGCCTCATCTCGATGCGTACAATCTCGCCAACCCGATCGGGCGCCTGCCCGACGAAAGGATGGGGCCGAGGCCCGACGTGCGTAGCGAAAACTAAGACTGTTACTTCCTAGATTCCTTGATAGCCATCAATTCGTCCGTATTATTCGGTGCGCAGGAGGGAGCTAGGGACTATATGCTTGTTCATCACAGGCTGTGGGATTGCGACCGACCGCGCCCAAGCTGATCGACATCACTGTTTACGGAAGACGCATTAAGCCTGCGCCGATTGACATTCGAGGCGCTCGTGAGAGGACTTGACGATGGTCAATGCTTGAAGCCGTTGCGCAGTTCATGCTTCTTGCGGTCCCAGCAGCGAAGGAAGTTTCTATGCGGCTCGGGAAAAAATGCATCGCTCTTGCGATACTATCCGGCACGCCCGCTTCCGCCTAAGCCGGTCTGTCCGGGTTTTGTTCCGTAAAGCATGCGGAGATTGTATCCGTATGAAGCCTGCTCAGACATTTTGATGGTCTTGATTGTTAAGTCCTCGAACGCTAGCGAACATTGCGAACCGGCGTTCACGCGATCGACAAATAATGCACTCGTGTTGGGGCATCGCTTGACGGTCCCTTTGGAACGCAGGTTCATCATGAAGGTCGGAATCGTTGGAGCAGGCAGGGTAGGGTGTTCCTGTGCTCTTGCCATGGTGGTACGGGGGAGTGCCCGGACGATTGTGATCGTGGACCGAACGCCTAAGCGGGCGAGGGCGGTCGCCACCGATCTTCGTTACGGAGCGCCGCTCGGCCCAAAGACCACCATTGTTGATGGCGACTATGAAGAGCTTGCCGACGCTCAGCTGGTCATGATTGCCGCCGGCATCAATGAAAAGGCGGGCGGCGCCACCGACCGCAGCGATCCCCAGGGTAGGTTGCGGTTGCTCGACAAGAATGCCGAGATTTATCACGAGATCGTTCCGCGCATTGTGCACGCCGCGCCTCGCGCGGTGATATTGGTCGTGACCGATCCGCCGGATCCGCTCGCCGATATTGCGCGCGCAAGCGTAAGCCATGATCGCGTGCTAAGCACTGGTACGTTTTTGGATACATTGCGTTTCCGCGTTCATCTGGCGGCGCATTTCGGCATCGATGCCAATCAGGTAGAGGCGCAGGTGGTCGGCGAACATGGGATCTCGCAGGTATTCCTCTGGTCAAGCGCCCGGATCGCCGGCGTGCCGGTCGGCGAGCTCGTCGGACTTCGTGGCCGAGTGCCTCACAGTTTGCGCAGGCAGATCGAGGCAGACGTTCGTTACGCGAATATCTCTATCATCGAAGGCAACGACGCGAGCCAGTTTGGCATTGGTATCGTTGCGTCGCGGATCGCGGAAATTGTTCTTCGCGATGAACGAGCGGTGATTCCGATCGGCAGCTATAACGACAGATTTCGCGTCACTCTCTCACTTCCAAGCGTCGTCGGGCGCGAGGGAGTGCTTCGGATTTTCGAGCCGGAGATGTCCGTCGAGGAGCAGCGGGCGCTGGAACTGGGCGCTGCTAACTTAAGGAGGTCGCTAGGTCGTCGGTAGACGGGAAGCATATTGTCGGGCTGCAGCGCCGGACGCGAAATGCGCCCGGCATGCCAGAGCTGATTGAAGATCAATCCGTCAGCCTGGTCCGCCGCTCTCATGACCTGACGCCATGCCTCCACCTGCTTGTGGCGTCGATGCCGGGAGTCCAGGCGTAACCCTAGCCTTGCATCGACAGCTGGGTTGCCTCGCTCACGATCAGGGCTGCAGATGCACGCTGCGCGTAGTAACAGGCCGCGAGGGAGCTCGGCACGTTGCCCGGTTGGCGCGCCCGCGAGCGGGTCAACGACGCCATGACCATTCGATGCGGCAGCCTGAAAAGGTCCCACCGGTACGGCTGGAACAGCGTGTTGGTGTCCGCAGTCTGCCTGACGCGAGGGCTGCCGCAACGGTGGTGGCCTCGTCTATCTTCCCTCCTTTGGAGGGTAAACCCGCATTAGGACAGCCGCACGATGGTGACCTGCGCTGAAGTGCACACCACTATGATGCTGCAACATCGAGGAAGGCGCCGTGATAAAGATCAATTTCATGTCCGTGCGAGAAAATCGCGCGAAACTGACGACCATCAAGGGGGAGGCCGGCCTGCGCACGGCATCATGAGGCGAGGAGACCGCTGCCATGATGATCGCCGCCGTGCAATCGAACCAGCCGCTCACCAGCCATGTTATGAGCGTGGCGAGATTCGAGCGATTTTTTCGAATCGTCGCCAGCCTCGATGTCGACAAGCAGGACCTCAAGCGCTACAGCGATTTCGTCAACCAAAAACTTTATGATCTCCTGCTGCGGGCCCAGGCGGCCGCCAAGGCGAATGGCCGTGTGCTGTTGGAGCCGTTCGACCTGCCGATTACCAAGGGACTGCAGGAATGCATCCATGAATTCGAAAGGCTCGACGAAGAGATCGAGTTGCGGCCGATCCTCGACCGCCTCGCCACGCGCCCGCCGCTTGACCTTGCTTACGGTGAGGATATCGAGACTCGCCTACCGGACATCGCGGGAGGTCTGAGTGTCGCGCTCGCGCATACGTTCAACATCATCGATCCCGGGCTGAAGAATCCATCGAGCGAGCACTGGCGGAAGTGCTTTCGTATTTTCGATCTGCTGCTGCAGCTGCGCGAACGGCAGAGTAGCCAAACATCGCGACGGCTGTCGTGAGCGAGGAGAGAGCGATGATCAGAGATGTGATGGTGTGGCTGGACGGTGGCGCCTCCGATGAAATTCGCCTAGCAGCCGTCGCCGATATGACCCGGCGGCTCGAGACCCGCGTGGTGATCGGGTTGTATCTCAACGTTCTGCCATTGCCGGGGCCGATCGAGGGCGACACCACCGCCGCGATCGTCGAGCATGCGCGCGAAACTGGCGATGCGATGGAGGAGGCGCTAGCCAAGCGGCTGCGAATGCTGGATCGGGTGGTCGAGATCCGGCGGTTCGATGTCCTGTCCGACGACGTTGCCAAAATTGCCGCGCGAGAGGCGCGCTCCGCCGACACCTTCGTGGCGCTTCGTCCCAATGGCGCGATGGATCCTGAGAAGCTCGTCGAAGGCGTGCTGTTCGGCTCTGGTAGGAACGTCTATCTCGTTCCCGAGACGGAGCGGCCGAAGATCGCCTTCGACCGCATCATGGTCACCTGGAACGGGAGCCGGGAAGCGGCTCGTGCGCTTGCCGAAGCGATGCCATTTCTGCACAAGGCGGAAAAAGTGTCGGTCATCGTTGCGACCGGCGAAAAGCCTACCGAGGAGGAAGCCGTGATGGGGATCGATGCCGTCAATCATCTTCGGCATCATGGAATCGAGGCCAGCCTGCATCGCATCAAGTGCCGCTCCAGCGAAGTCGGGCCACAATTGATGGCGGAGGCCGAGCGCCGGAAGGCGAACCTTATTGTCATGGGCGGATATAGTCATATGCGCCTGCTCGAGCGGCTGCTCGGCGGAGTGACCTACAGCCTATTGCATGAAGCGCCTATCCCGCTGCTGATGGCGCACTAGGAACACGTGGCACCTTGCCCCGACAGCGAGATTGCAGATGCCGACGATTGATAGCCGCCGCGAGCAAATGTTTCCCAAGCTTACGGCACATGAAATCGATCGTCTTCGTCGCTTCGGCACGGTGCGGTACTACCATGCCGGCGAAGCGCTGTTCGTGACCGGAGAAGTCGCGCCGGGCATGTGTGTGCTGATCAAGGGCTCGGTGCGCGTCGTCAGGCGCGATCCGCTAGGCCATTGCGCCCCGATTGTGGAGCAGGGACCCGGCGAATTCGTCGCCGAAGTGGGACAATTGTCAGGCCAGCCTGCCTTTGTCGATGTTCACGCTATCGACGATGTCCAAGCGCTCTTGATCCCGCCGGAAAATCTACGCGCGTTGATGATTGGGGAGCCCGAACTCGGCGAACGGATCATGCGGGCTTTGATCCTCCGCCGCGTCGCGCTGGTCGAGGCCGGCGCCGGTGGTCCGGTCCTAATCGGCGCGGAATCGAGCCCTGACATCGTGCGTCTGCAAGGCTTCCTCGCCCGCAATGCGTATCCACATCAATTGCTCGACCCAGCAAAGGACGCCGACGCGGCGAAGCTTGTTCAGCAATATGCTCCAAATCCGGCAGACCTGCCGCTTGCCGTGTGTCCGAAAGGAACGATCCTGAAAAATCCGAGCGAGGCAGAGCTGGCGCGCGCGCTTGGAATGGTGCCGATCGACGACGAGAGCCGAACCTATGATGTCGCGGTCGTAGGCGCCGGCCCGGCGGGCCTTTCGACGGCGGTCTATGCGGCATCAGAGGGCTTGTCGGTCGTCGTCTTCGACGCCCGTGCCTTCGGCGGGCAGGCCGGCGCCAGCGCGCGGATCGAGAACTATCTCGGTTTTCCCGCCGGCATTTCCGGCCAGGCGCTCACCGCCCGCGCCTATGTCCAGGCCCAGAAATTTGGCGCGCGGATGGTGATCCCAGCGGGCATATCGCGGCTCGATGTGAGCGGCGCGCCGATCACGCTGTGCCTGGGGAATAGCCGGCGTGTGAGGGCCTCGACGGTGGTGGTTGCGACCGGCGCCCGCTACCGTCGCCTCAACGTGCCGAATCTACCGAGTTTCGAGGGGCGCGGCGTTTGGTATTGGGCTTCGCCGATCGAGGCACGCCTGTGTCGGGACGAGGAGATCGTTCTGGTCGGAGGCGGAAATTCGGCGGGCCAGGCCGCCGTATTCTTGCGCAACTTCGCAAAAAAAATCTGGATGCTGGTCCGTGGACCAGGCCTCGCGGAGAGCATGTCGCGCTACCTGATCGACCGGATCGCGAATCTCGACAATATCGAGGTGCTGACTCACACGGAGGTGGTCGCGCTTTATGGCAGCCGGGAAGGGCAATTGGAGCGCGTACGCTGGCGCAACAGCTCGACCGGCGAAGAAACTGAGAAGCCGATCCGCCACCTCTTCCTCTTCATCGGCGCGGACCCGGCAACGGCTTGGCTCAAGGACGCCGGGATCGCGTTGGACAGCAAGAATTTTGTGCTGACGGGATGGGACATTCCCTCCAGCATCCGCTCGAAGAGTGGGGCTGGCCGCCCGCTGCTGCTCGAAACCAGCGTGCGCGGTGTATTCGCCGCCGGCGACGTCCGATCCGGGTCGGTCAAGCGCGTGGGTGCTGCGATCGGTGAGGGGGCCGTCGTCGGCGCGGAGCTACACATTGCGCTTGCTTGCCAACGGCCAGGCTGCAATGGCGCTTGAGGTGCGACGCGAGGGGAACGAAGCGCCAGTCAAGACGCGCACGAAGCCGCCAAACGCACGTACAGTCCCATCACCGCGGTGAACGGCGGAGTGCCGAGATGTAGCGCGGCCACGACTTGCGATGTTGACCGTCGCAAGGTCGGCACCGGTGGATCGGATCCGATCTGTTCGGACATCGAGCTGCCGCCGCAGCTTCGAGCAGCTGTTCGAATGCGATCATGAGAGCCACCATCCCCGGCGGTCGCGATTTCCAAACAAGCCACCAATATCTTGACGGCGGTCAAGGGATAGCTCGGCGGTTTGCGGCATCATCGGTCGGGTCAGGAAAACCAGCGGAGAAAATCCATGTGCGACTACAGCCTACATGCCGTTACGTCACGCCCAGCAAAGGTTGGAGAGAGTTTGGTGTCGACCAGCTTCTGCGGTACATCGACCCGCGGCTTTGCCGCCAAAGACGAACCCACTGTCGCCATTTGTCTGCTGCCCGGCACTGAGCTCGGATTCGAGCAGGACGTGAGATACAATCGCAACTGGTTGTTGACCAAGAGCGTAGGCTTCCGTGTCGCCCAATTCTGCGTGATCAAACCGAAACCGCCAAAGCAGCACCACGATGGCCTGCTGTTTCCCGACGGCACCATCGTTCTTGTGAATGTCCTGTCGGAAGGACAGCATGCTCGGGTGCTTCAATTGCCCGCCACCCGGCTGGTAAAGGAGAGGGGGGCTCACGCTGAGCACGCTTCTGTCTATTCGGCCGAGCAGGATGACCGCGTTGAAATCGAACCTGCTCAGCAGGCCTGATAAGCCTGGGGCGGATAATTGGTGTCGCTCCCGCCCCAGGCGCAGAGGGCGACGTGATATCGTTAACCCCACGGTCAGCCGTTTGTGAGAAACTTCCAGCCCGAGCAGTAGCCGCAATCCTGCGCCCTTATCATCTTCGGTGTCACGGGAGACCTGACCAACCGGCTGGTGATCCCTTCGCTTTACAATCTCGCGGCAGCCGAACTATTGCCGGAAAGATTCTGCGTCGTCGGCGTCGCGCGCTGCGGCATGTCGAACGAAGCGCTGCGCGAGAGCCTAATGAAGGGCCTGCATCAGTTCGCAACCCGCCCCGTGGAAGACAAGGTCGCGAATCGCCTGCTAGAATGCATCACCTCTGTCGAGGCCGATCCCAGCGACCACCCTTCTTTCGACCGTCTCAGGGAGCAGCTTGAACGGCTGGAAGCCGCGCGCGACATAGGGGGCAATCGGCTGTTTTATCTGGCGACACCGCCGGATGCCTTCGCACCGATCGTGCGCCAACTCGGCCGTCTCGGCTTGTTGAAGGAGGATCGCGGCGCCTGGCGGCGGCTCGTGATCGAAAAGCCGTTTGGGACGGATGTGGCATCGGCGCGCGCGCTGAATGCGGAATTGTTGAACATCCTCAACGAGCACCAGATCTACCGAATCGATCATTACCTGGGCAAAGAGACCGTCCAGAACATCCTGGTGCTGCGCTTCGCCAACGGAATGTTCGAGCCGATCTGGAACCGCCATCACATCGATCACGTGCAGATCATTGTGGATGAGCAGCTCGGCGTTGGCCACCGCGGTAGCTTTTATGACGCGACCGGCGCGCTGCGCGACATGGTACCGAATCACCTGTTTCAACTGTTATCGCTGATCGCAATGGAGCCGCCGAGACATTTCGACGCCCATAACGTGCGTTCGGAAAAAGACGGGGTGCTGGCGGCGATCCAGACCCAGAGCGAAGAGGAAGCGCTGAAAAACTCCGTGCGTGGCCAGTACACTGCCGGGAAAATCGGCGACACCGAGATCCCGGATTACCGAAAGACTCCGGATGTCAGGCCGGACAGCGCTACGGAGACTTACGTTGCGATGAAACTGAACATTGACAACTGGCGCTGGGCCGGCGTCCCCTTTTACCTGCGCACGGGCAAGGCGCTCGCCACGAAGCGCACGGAAGTGGCGATCAAATTCCGCGAAGCGCCGTTTGCGATGTTTCGATACACGCCCGTCGAGCAACTAGCTGAGAACTATCTCGTCATCTGCATCGAGCCGACCGAAGGCATCACGCTGCAATTCAACACCAAGGTGCCAGGACCTGTGATCAGGATCAACGGCGTACAAATGAAGTTTCTTTACAAGGATTACTTCAAGGCCGAGCCCGCGACGGGCTATGAGACCTTGATCTACGATTGCATGATCGGCGACAACATTCTTTTTCAACGCGCCGGCGGCGTGGAAGCCGGCTGGCGGACGGTTCAGCCTTTCCTCGATGCCTGGAAGAGAGTGGGCACCAAAGGGTTGGAATTCTATCCTGCGGGCAGCGAGGGGCCCCCGGGCGCAGTCGAGCTTTTGAAGCGCGATGGCCGAAGCTGGCGGAAGCTCTGAAGGCGATGCGCTTGCGGAAACAGCCGCCGAGCGGTTGTGGCCAAGGATCCAGTGTTGACCGCGATACGGTTGATCCGCTTACTCATCGCTTATCAAGGGATATGAGCACCAGCAGTCTTCGAGCAGGCTGGGCTTCGAAAGGGAATTTAGGGATTATATCTGAGAGCGGCAGCGCGGGCAGCGCGCGCAGACCGGGCCGGAGGCGTGCATGGCGCTCAAGATCGAAGACTATGCGATGATCGGCGATTGCAAGGCAGCAGCCATGGTCGGGCGCAACGGTTCGATCGATTGGCTGTGCTGGCCGAGATTCGATTCGGCTGCGTGCTTTGCCGCCCTGCTTGGCGAAGCAGAAAATGGACGGTGGCTCATTGCACCGAAGGATGAGCCGATCGAGACCCTGCGGTGCTACCGCGCAGGCACTTTGGTCCTCGAAACGGAATTTCGAACGAACGGTGGCAGTGTGACGCTTATCGATTTCATGACACCGGGAGACCGCGCCGATCTTGTGCGCATCCTTGTCGGTCGACAGGGGCGAGTCGAGTTTCACTCCGAGCCCATCATGCTGAGATATCTCGCCAGCGCTTGGCGCGAGCCTGATCAAGGCATTTGGGAGGTACGCGGCGAGCGACAGCACTTCGTCCATTCGAAGGCCATGGCCTGGGTTGCGTTCGATCGTGCCGCGAATGAGTTCGCCGCCGAGGGAGCTATCGAGGCATCTCGACATTGGCGAGCGGTCGCCGACGAGATCCACGCCGACGTGTGCGACCGCGGCTTCGACCGCGATATCGAAAGTTTCGTGCAGGCTTATGGCTCGAAACGACTCGACGCTGGTCTGCTGCTGATACCGCTAGTGGGCTTTCTGCCTGCAACTGATCCGCGCATGAGGAATACAGTGCGGGCCATCGAAAAAAGACTGCTGGTCCAGGACGAGTTTGTTCTGCGGTATGAACGCGCAAATCCCGGTGACGGCCTGCCCCCGGGAGAAGGAGCGTTTCTGGCGTGCAGTTTTTGGTTGGCTGACAATTACATTCTGCAGGGCCGCTATTTGGAGGCCCGCAAGCTGTTCGACCGTCTCCTCTCGCGTCGCAATGACGTGGGATTGCTCGCCGAGGAATACGATCCGTTCGCCGGCTGCATGCTGGGCAATTTTTCCGCAAGCCTACAGCCATGTGGGTTTGATCTGTTGCGCCTTGAATCTCACCCGGGAGACGTGCCCTGCGGAGGATCGCGCCGAGCCGCAGCGCCCGGCGACGCGTCCAACTGCGCAAGCCGAGGCGGAGCCGGAACGCTGAACGGGCCCACCGGCAATGCCAACCAGCCGTTCTGGTTCCTCGAATACGATTTTTGTGCTGCTGCCGGTGGCGAAAGCGGGCAATCGTCAAAGAAAAATATCGCCGCTTGAGGTGAGGTGTTTCAGCGTCTCATGCAAGCAAAAGGGGTAGTCAATGGTACTCAACGTGGTGACGATCAGTGGCAGCCTGCGCAAGGGCTCGTACAATACCGCGCTGATGAGGGCGCTGCCTAAGCTTGCGCCTTCGAATCTTCATCTTTCCGAGGCGCCGCCGTACGGCGGCATGCCCCTGTACAATGCGGACGTTCAGGCCGTCGGCTTTCCAGGTGAAGTGACGACCTTCGCTGAAGCCATCAGGAAAGCCGATGGCATAATCATCGTCTCGCCCGAATACAACTGGACTATTCCCGGAGGCCTGAAGAACGCGCTGGATTGGGTGTCACGCCTGGAAAACCAGCCCTTCAGGGAGAAGCCAGTCGCCATTCAGTCCGCCACCGGCGGTCCCCTGGGCGGCGCGCGAATGCAGTATCATCTGCGAATGGCGCTTACCTATCTCAGCGCCTTCGTGTTTGGGACACCGGAAGTATTCGTCGGACTAGCCCAGACCAAATTTGATCCGCATACGCTGGAACTGAAGGACGGCCCGACCAGGAAGGTGGTTGCCGATCAGCTCACGGCCTTCGCGAAATTCGTTGCTCGCTTCAAAGGGTGAGCGCTTCAACACTGTTTCTTCCTTGGCGGCACATTTCCACCATTGGTCCAGGATCGCGGCCGCTGATTGTCGTCAGGCGAATCGACACACCCGTGCCAGTATCTGCCGACCTCGAACTCTGGCAGCTTGATCGAAAGCCCGGCCAACTGCATTTCACAAGCTGGCGACCCAGCATTGAGACAACGAGCCTATAATCTATATTTGCGCATGCCTCGTCGCGCCCGCATTGACTGTCGTCGAGATCGTATCGGCCGCGTCAGCCAGTCATCACTGGCCAGTTATTCGACCAGCTGCGATGGACCGGTCGTAAGTTGATTGCTACGTAAAAATACGACGTAGCGCATCCTGCGTGCGGCCGATATTGCATAAGTACGTAGGCTGCGCGGTTCAGTCATACGTGTGCTCGCAGCACACATAAAAAGAAGGGCGGCTCGCGCCGGCGAAACCAATGTTCCTGGCTCCATCTGATACACTCGAAGAGTTTGCTACAATCAAGAGACCCGCATGCCCGAAGTGTGGACGCGCTATGGCCGCGGGCAGGGCCGCGCCAGGCGCGCTCGGTTATCAAGTACTCACCTTTGCTTGCTTGACGTGCGGCCAGTCCACGACACTTTCAATCCCCATCGATCCGCTCAGGAGTGATGCGGTAGGTTGGCTTAGAAGCGAGCTCAGGCCGCCGAAATAGTCAGATTTGTCTTGCACGCAACGGCAGAAGGAGATCATGGCTAGGGTACAGCCGCTCAACGGCGAAGAACCCGAGAAGTTCGACGACGTTATTCAGCGCGAACCGCTGGTCCGCGCGGCGTGCTCGGCGCCCCGGCCGAGCATGTTTCGGATATCGCCGTCTTTCCGTTGGCTATTCCGCTGATGGCCGGACCGGGCGCAATTGCCACCACGCTATTGTTGTCCCGCGCCGCAGGCACGACATCGAGACTGGTTGTCGTCATTTTGCTCGTGTGCCTGACCTGCGTGATTTGCTTCGCTCTGGCCGTGCCGATCGTGAAACACTGGGCAACACTGGGCAACATTGGAAATGCCGTGCTTTCCCGGCTGCTCGAGATATTGCTCGCGGCTTTCTCGGTTCAGTTCGTATTGGATGGGGGCGCATCCGCATGCAAGCGCTTGAATAGTCGGTGGGCGCGTTGACGAGACGACCCATTAATGAGCGCGTCGGCATGCCATGCTAGTTTGGCAGCGATCTGAGGCGGACCCGCTGTACGTCAGTCCACCTCCACAGAATCCCCTCCGTCCGGCAGACTTCGCCGCACCGGCAGATATTCCACGCCGCCGCTGTTTTGCATGCGGACGGGTTGCGGATACAGTTTCAGGAGCTCGAAAACGCTGTCAGGCAAGTCAGTGTTCACGGGGAGGCCCAGCCGCTTCGCGGTCGACGCCCAGATCGGATAGTCATGCGTCCAGGCACCGGATGCGAGCTGTTCCGCCAGCTTGGCGGCTTGTTCGGCGGGCAGCCGCCGCTCCAGCAGCTCGCTTGCCGACTGTTTGACCTGCGCAATTGCCTTGCGACCGACGTCGGCCATTATCAGCGTTTGATCTTCAATCTTGGCGAGCGGCTTCTCCTCGACAACCTTGATCAGCGAGACTGCCGGCGACTGTCCGAGCTGCGGATCGATCGGACCGAGCACGGCATGGCTGCTCATCACGATCTCGTCGGCAGCCAGCGCGATCAGCGTGCCGCCGGACATGGCGTAGTGCGGCACGAAGACCGTGACTTTCGCCTTGTGCTCGCGGATCGCCCTGGCGATCTGCAGCGCTGCCAACACGAGCCCTCCCGGCGTGTGCAGCACGAGGTCGAGGGGCACATTTTCGTCTGTCATCTGAATGGCGCGCAGAACCTCCTCCGAATCGTTGATGTCGATGTAGCGGGCGATCGGGAAACCCAGTAGCCGCATGGTTTCCTGCCGGTGTACCAGCAGGATCACCCGCGATTTTCGCCGGGCCTCCAATTGCGAGATCTTGCGCACGCGCATCGCCTCGAGCATGCGCTGGCGCAACAGCGGCTGGATGGCCGAGAACATGAAGAAGATCCAGAAGAGATCACCGATCGACATGGAAGCCTCCACGAATAGTACCTCACATCCGCCCTTCAGGATCGAAGCCGAGCACGCCTTCGTCCCGATAGTAGGCCCGGTAACGCCGTTCGGACTGGACGATGAGGGGGACAAGTGCGAAGCCTGCCACAAACCCGCCGATATGGGCCCACCACGCGACGTCCGCGCGCGTGGGCGTTACCGCCAGGTCCAGCATTCCCTGCAAGACCTGCATGAGGAACCAGAACCCGACATAGAAGAAGGCATAGACTTCGAAGAACAGCGGGATGAATAGGATCGGGACCACCACGACCACCCGGGCGAGGGGAAACAGGCGCATGTAGCTCCCGAGGACGCCGGCGATCGCTCCCGAGGCGCCCAATGCCGGTACGATCGAGACCGGGTTGAAGAAGATATGCGCGACAGAAGCGACAACGCCGCAGGTAAGATAGAATGCCAAATAGCGGCTATGGCCCAGTCGATCTTCGATCGTCGGACCGAACAGCCATAGCGTCCACATGTTCAGGATGAGGTGCAGCCACCCGCCGTGCAGGAACATCATGGTGAAGAGCGGCAGGACGTCGTCGATGACCGGGTTGATCTCA
This sequence comes from Bradyrhizobium rifense, assembly GCF_008123425.1. Classification (GTDB taxonomy): domain Bacteria; phylum Pseudomonadota; class Alphaproteobacteria; order Rhizobiales; family Xanthobacteraceae; genus Bradyrhizobium; species Bradyrhizobium rifense. Next base: position 17,018 of record NZ_VSSS01000008.1, on the reverse strand, counting down.
TCGGACGCAAGAATCTCGGAATAACGCGCAGGGACAAGCGCGAATTGATACAGCAGCTGCTCAAGCTCGTAGGGGCTCAGGCTGATCTCGAACAGGAACGCGATACAGTTGGTGGCGATCAGCACCCACGTGATCACCGGCGGGTAACGGGTCGGGACAGTATTCCTAATCGGGAACATCTGCGCCTCTTCGCAACCATTCCGCGATGCCCGGTAGACACTGCGCCCAGATTCCTGGACGGACCATGATGATCGTCAATTTTCGGGCGGGAGGGCGAAGTGTAGCCGCCGGCTGCGGTTGGTTCCGGTGCGCCCAGGCCGACCTGTGCTCGCTATCCCCCGGTTACGGCGAGAACGGCTTCCTTGATCTTGGCCAGCCCGAAATGCCCGATCATCTCCAAATCGACGTGCGGTAAATTGGGCATTTCATTTGAAATGACGGTTGCGTCAACAATTGCCGGGCCATCGATCGAGAAAGCTTCGACTACCGCTGCCATCAATTCCCACGGGCGTTTGGCCATGTATCCGTGGCCACCGCACGCACGGGCTAATGCTGCGAAATCCGGGTTTGGAAAGTCGATGGCTTCGCGAAATGGCACCAGTCCGACGCTTTCGGCCTCCAGCGTGATCAGTCCGAGCGACGAATTGTTGTAGATGATGACCTTAACCGGCAGGTTGTGATGCACTGCTGTCAGAAATTCGCCCATCAGCATATTGAACCCGCCATCGCCGGTCAGCGCGATCACCTGGCGGGAGCGATTCAACGCCTGTATGCCATTGGCTTGGCCGAGGGCCGTTCCCACCGCCGCATTGTTGAAGGATCCGATGATCCGCTGCGTCCCGGTCTGACGGATCCAATTGGCGGACCATAGCGTATTTAGGCCGGTATCCAGGACGAATATCGCGTCGGAACGGGCGAGATCGCTAACCGCCCGGGCTACCGCCTGTGGATGGATCTGATGGTCGCTCCGCTTGATATCCGCTTGCTTGTTGAGCATGGCGTCCCATTTCCTGCGCTCGTCGGTGACCTCGTCCCAGAATTCGGTATCGGTCTTCTGGGCAACCCGGCCGAGTAATTGTTTCAGCGTCGGCCGGACCGATCCGGCAATGCCGAGCGCGGTCAGAACGCGCCGACCTAGCACCTGTGGTCGATCATCGATCTGAATCACCGTGCTCTTGGTGGGAAGGAAGTTGGAATAGGGATAATCAGTGCCGATCATCAGCAGCAGGTCACAACGCATCACGGCATTGTAGACGGCCCGCGTCCCGATCATGCCGAGACCGCCCATCCAGCGGGGATCGTCGTAGGGCAGGAGGTCTTTGCCCTTGACTGTATGGATCAGCGGAGCCTTGAGCCGATCCGAGAGAGAGCACAACAAGTCAACCGAGCCGCGGCAGCCGGCGCCGCACATCATCACTATCTTGTCCGCCTGTTCAATCCGCCGGGCTAGTTCGGCGATGCTTGCCTCGCTGGCGGTGACTTCGGACCGCGGCATCAAGGTTGAAATGCTGGGAACGCTGCCTTGCGCTTTCGCTGCGATCACGTCCTGCGGAAGCGTCAGATGTGCGACGCCCGGGCCGGCATAAGCGGCTGCTATCGCCTGATGGATGACCGCCGGTGCCTGCGCTGCGGTCGAGATGGTTTCGGTGTAGAGCGACACGTCACGAAACAAGAGATCCGGTTCGGTGGTCTGGATGTAATCGGTGCCATGTAGCCTGCGCGGCATGTCGCCAGACAAGGCCAGCACTGGCGCATGATCGCGGGCGGCTTCATAAAGACCAGCGACCAGATGATTACTGCCAGGTCCAGTGGTTCCGGCACACACTGCGAGCGTGCCCGTGATCTTGGCCTGGCCGGCGGCGGCCTGCGCCGCGCCTTCCTCGTGGCGGACGCCGACCCACTCGATCTTGCTGCGTCGGACCACATCGGCAAGCGGATTGAGCGAGTCGCCGATCAGTCCGAAGATGTGCCGAACGCCGATCTGTTCGAGGGCACTTACCAGAATGTCGGCAACTGTCTGTGACATGTTCCGCTCCCAACTCTCGACACCGGAGTTCGTTCAATGCAGCAGGCTGGCGCCCGCGCCCGGCCATAGACCTTGACTGGCGTCAACCCGTCAACGACGCGACGAAGTTGTGATAATTGCTGGCCCAGCTCCCTTGTTCCAACAGCGCTTGATCGACGGCGGCCTGCAGCCGCGCTTCGCTTTCGGCAGCCCCTGTTCGGCCCGCTTCTTCCGATCGACATTTTGCAGGATTGAAACGCCACCGACGATCTCGCCGGTCTCGTTGCGAGAACAGGTTTCCGGAGTTGACGACCATCAAGGTGGCCGAAATCGGTTTAACGTTACTCACGTCCAGTTCAGGAGTCGCTCGTGGAAGAGGACTCGTGAATGCGCGTGAGAAACTGAGCCTTCCAGCCGTTCGCGAGGTATTGGTGACGGGTTCGGTGGACGTGCACGAGGAGAACTGGCCTGAACTGCGAACGGTCGCCATTGCACCGCTGCTGGCCTCTGCCTTGGAGCGACTGGCGGCCGACCGCCCGCGCGGCGAGCTTCATTCGAAAAGCCAGCGCCGAACGGCTGCGCAGGCAAGGGAGGAGATATGATGCCAGGACTGTTTCTCGATCGTCGAGATGCGGGCAGACGCCTCGCCGAGAAAATTGCAGGCTACTCCAATCGCCCGGACGTGCTCGTGCTGGCGCTGCCGCGCGGCGGCGTGCCCGTCGCCTATGAGGTAGCCCGCGCGCTCAACGCTCCTCTGGACGTCTTTGTGGTTCGCAAGCTCGGCGTCCCCGGCTATGAGGAGCTGGCGATGGGCGCGGTCGCGACAGGTGGCGTGCGCGTGCTCAACAACGAGATCGTCGAAGGCCTCGGCATTCCCGCGTCTATGATCGATGCCGTTGCGGCGCGCGAACGGCAGGAGCTGGCACGGCGCGAGCGCCTCTACCGTGACGGCCGTCCGCAGCCCGACGTGCGCGGCCGCACGGTGATCCTGGTTGACGACGGGTTGGCGACGGGTGCCACCATGCATGCCGCGATCGAAGCGTTACGGCAGCAGGGGCCTAAGCGCATTGTCGTTGCGGTCCCGACGGCATCGCCCGATACCTGCGAGGAAATGAAGAGAAGGGCCGACGAAGTCATTTGCGCAATCACGCCGCAGCCATTCCAGGCGGTGGGTCGTTGGTATCAGGAGTTTTCACAGACGACAGACGATGAGGTGCGCGAGCTGTTGGCGAGCCAAAGAAAGTCCGACGCTGAAGCCGCACTTTCTCCCGCAGCAGATGATGTGCTCGTCAATGCCTTGCGCGAGACTGCGTATCCGCTGGTCGGATCCGTGCGCGACTATGATCCGCTGATCGGGCGGATCGGTGAGGCGCGCTTTGCTCTGCTCGGTGAAGCGTCTCACGGTACCCACGAGTTCTACCGCGAGCGGGCCGAAATCACGAAGCGGCTCATCAGAGAAAGGAAATTCACGGCGGTCGCAGTGGAGGCAGATTGGCCTGACGCTTATCGTCTCAATCGCTATGTGCGCGGCGCTGGCGAAGACGTCGATGCGGTAGACGCGCTCGCCGATTTTCGTCGTTTCCCGACCTGGATGTGGCGTAACGCGGTGGTGGTCGAGTTCATTGAGTGGCTTCGGGCACACAATGATGGGCTTCCGCCGGGTGTCGAAAAGGTCGGTTTCTACGGGCTCGATCTCTACAGCCTGCACGCATCGATGAAAGCGGTGCTCCGCTATCTGGAGAGGGTCGATCCCGGGGCGGCGATCCAGGCGCGCGAACGTTACGCCTGCTTCGATCATGTCGGCGAGGATACCCAAGCCTACGGCTTGATGACGCGCCTGAACCTTTCCAAATCGTGCGAGGAGGAGGTTGTCAACCAGTTGCTCGAGTTGCAGCGCCGGACGGCCGACCGTATGCGCCGTGGCGGCGCCGTGGATGATGATCTCTTCTATGCCGAACAGAATGCTCGCCTGGTGAAGAACGCCGAGACTTATTACCGCTCGGTGTTCCTCGAGGCGGTGTCATCATGGAATTTGCGCGACCGACATATGGCTGAAACGCTCGACGCCCTGGTCAGCTACCTTGATCGAAAAGCCGGGCGCGCCAAAATTGCCGTCTGGGAGCACAATTCGCATCTCGGCGACGCTCGCGCGACGGAAATGGGCCGGCGCGGCGAATTGAATGTCGGCCAGCTCACACGCGATAAATATGCCGACGACGCGGTTCTGATCGGCTTTACTACGGATCGTGGCACGGTAACGGCCGCTTCCGATTGGGGCAGTTCGGCCGAGCGCAAGCGCGTCCGGCCGGCGCTCGCCGGCAGCTACGAGGCGCTGTTCCATGCTACAGGGCGCGATCGATTCCTGCTGATCATAGACGACAGCGATGTGGTGATGCGGCAACTGGGCGTGCCTCGGCTCGAGCGCGCGATCGGTGTGATCTACCGTCCCGAAACCGAGCGGCAGAGTCACTATTTCCAAGCGCGGCTACCGGACCAATTTGATGCGGTGGTACATTTCGATGAGACAGTTGCTCTCAAGCCGCTCGACACCAGCGAGACGTGGGAAGCCGGAGAACTTCCGGAAACATTCCCGTTCGCGGTATGAGCGTCGGGCCATCGCAAGCGAAAAGGAAGCATGCCATGAACAGTCCCGCAGCTCACATGATTGAGGGACAATTGGTCAGCGTCCCTGCTGGCTCCGTGACGCTCAACGGCAATCTGACCATCCCGGAGGACGCAGGTGCGGTGGTGCTTTTCGCCCATGGGAGCGGCAGCGGCCGCCACAGCCCCCGCAACCGGTATGTGGCCCGTGTGCTCAACGAGGCGAAACTGGCAACCCTGCTGATCGACCTGTTAACAGTGCACGAGGAAGTGGTCGATGCGCGCACGGCGCACTTGCGCTTCGACATCGATCTGCTCGCCGAGAGGCTCGTCGATATAACCGACTGGCTTATCCAGTTCCCCGATACCAAGAACTTCACAATAGGCTATTTCGGCGCCAGCACCGGGGCCGCAGCCGCGCTGGCGGCCGCAGCGATCCGCCCCGATCCAGTAGGCGCAGTTGTTTCGCGCGGCGGCCGTCCGGACCTGGCCGATGCGGCCTTGACGCGCGTTCGGGCTCCAACGTTATTGATTGTCGGAGAAGACGACAAGAAAGTGCTTGAGCTAAACCGAGCCGCTCTCGCGCAGCTGCGTTGCGAAAAGCGATTGGCGATTGTAAGGGCAGCAGGGCATTTGTTCGAAGAGCCCGGAGCACTGGATGAAGTAGCGCGCTTGGCGTGCGATTGGTTCAAGCGCTATCTCATCGTGGCCGCGTAAGCCACTGGGACCGGGTGGGCCGGCCCGACGTGCTCCGTCGCAGGAAGTGTGATAACGCTGACGACCATCAAGCCGAAGCTCCGAACGCGCGGGCAGGGACGATGAACTGAAAATCGAGATCGATCGCTTGGGAGCATGGATTTGATGCCCGTCATGGTCGCGGCGCAGGCACGCTCGTAGACTTGAGAGCGTAACTGAAAGCTCGCGGCAAAGTCCGGCTGGCCGCGTGGATGCTCATCTCGCAGGGCACCGAACATGGATACGTTGCGATATACAGAGCCAGAGCCCAACTCGCGTCCAATCAGCGCCTCGCGAAGCATCGCATACGGTCTGGAGCGCATCGGTCTGGTCTCGCTACGTTTTCCATGGCTCGTTGGGCTTGCCACCGTCGTGCTGTTGATAGCGGGAGCATTCGGGATAGCGCGCATCAAGGTCGATGACTCCCTTAGCCAGCTGTTCCGGTCCGAGACACCCGAGTTCAGGACGTTCGAAGAAGTGACGCGGCGCTTCCCGTCGAACGAATTCGACGTCCTCATCGTGGTGGAGGGCAAAGATCTGCTGGTGCGCGATTCGGTCGAAAAGCTGCGCGATCTAGTCACCGACCTGCAACTGATCGAAGGCACAAGAGGCATTATCTCATTGTTTTCAGCGCGCGAGCCGCCAAAGGGCACCGACTTGCCCGCGCCGCTGTTTCCGGATCAGCTTCCTGCCGGCGCCGAATATGACCGGCTGGTCCAGCGCGTCCTGAACAACGAGATCATTCGCGGTAAATTGCTGTCCGAAGATGGACAATTGACGCTCATTGTGCTCGCACTGGACCCGGATGTCGTTGCGAGCAGCCGTTTGCGCGACGTCATCGGCGAAGTACAGAAAACAATCGATAATGACCTGGCCGGCAGCAGACTTACCGCTCGCCTGTCCGGAGTACCGGTCATGCAGCTCGAGATCCGCAATGCCGTGGAGCGCGATCGGCTGCTCTACAATGCATTCGGCTTCGCGGCCGGAGCTTTGATCGCCATCCTGTTCTTCCGCCGGTTGTCATTCATGTTCATCGGCGCCGGCCCACCGTTGATCGCCATCGTACTGGCTCTCGGCGCTCTTGGCTGGCTTGATTTTCGCCTTAACATGTTTCTCAACGTCATGACGCCGCTGATCATGGTGATCAGTTTTTCGGACAGCATGCAATTGACGTTCGCAGCCCGCGACCGGCTGCTGCAGGGCGAGGGGAGGCTCGAGGCATTTCGCAACGCCATGCTTGTGGTCGGGCCGGCATGCGTACTGACGCATGTGACCGCTGGTCTTTCGTTTATTGCGCTGCAATTTTCAGAATCCGATCTGATCCGGACGTTCGGCGAGGCCGGCCTGGTCGCAACTCTGATTGCCATGTTCGCGGTTCTGATGTTGGTGCCGCTTCTCGGTGTTCTGCTGGTCCGGAACGAAGCGATGTTTGTTGCGGAAGTCAGGGGCGCGGACTCCGCTTTAGACGTGTTGCGGCGTTTCTGTTTCTGGGTTGCTGCCCGGATGGTGAGCCGGCCGGGGCTGTACAGCCTGCTCGGCGTCCTGGTTGTCGGCGGCCTTGGGCTAGTCTACGCCAATCTTCAACCTCGCTATCGATTGGCCGATCAGGTGCCTGACAGGGAGCAGGCCGTTGCCGCGAGCCATCGTCTCGATGCCAAGCTCAATGGTGCCAATCCGATCGATATTCTGATCAAGGTTCCCGACGGCAAATCACTTTATGATCCGGAAACGCTTGCCGTGATAGCGGAGGTGCATGCGACCCTCGACAAGCAGCCTGGCATCGCCAATGTATGGTCGCTGGAGACACTGCGGCGCTGGCTTGCGGAGAAGTTGGGCAAGTCCGACGTGGCGACGCTGAAGCAGTATGTCGATATCCTGCCCGAATATCTGACGCGTCGCTTCATTTCTGCGGAACAGGACGCCGTTCTGGTTTCCGGCCGCGTTCCGGACGTCGATTCCAGTCAGCTTCTGCCCGTCATCGAAGGCCTCGACAAAGCGCTGGATGCTGTCCGCACAAAGCATCCGAGCTACAAAATAGCCGTGACGGGCCTGTCGGCTATTGCCGCCCGTAATAGCGCCCTCATGATCAACAAGTTGAACAGAGGTCTGACGCTTGAGTTCCTGTTTGTCGCCGCCTTCATCGGTCTCGCGTTCCGCTCGTTCGTCGTCATGCTGGCGAGCATCCTGCCCGGGATATTCCCGATCGTGCTCTCTGGATTGGTGTTATGGATTCTGGGAGAAGGCCTGCAGTTCGCGAGCGTCGTGGCGCTGACGGTATCTTTTGGATTGGGCCTGAGCGCTACCATTCACTTTTTGAATCGGCTGCGGCACGAGGAACGACCGGATGAGGATCCGGCCGTTGCCGTTGAGCGGGCAACCGTCCTGGTTGGTCCGCCTTTAATTCTGACGTCCATCGTGCTTGCGTGTGGCCTGATTGTAACCGTCTTCTCGGGTCTGCCGTCGCTCCGCCTGTTCGGTTGGTTGAGCGCGTTCGCCATGCTCGCGGCGTTGGCCGCAGACCTCTTGATCCTGCGGCCGACGGTGACGTTTTTGGGCAGACTTGCACAGCGGGTGGGCGGCAAGCCGTTCTACCGATAGTGAGAAGCTCGAGTTCTCCTCACCTTGTTCTGGCGAGCGCGACCGCGACAGAGACTTCAGTGATATCGTGACCCGGCGACCCAATCACCACGGATTGCCGGTCACCTCGCGTATTCAGGGTCAAACGGGCTGAAAATCCGGCACCGTCAATTCTAGCCTGGAACTCGCCACCACTCATGCGGCCGGAAACACTACCGGAGGCGTTGCGGTTGGTTTCGCTTCAGGTTCCATGCAGTGCCCCGCCTTTCTGAAACAATGTTGCTATCACATCGAATCGGTAGCTGTCGCTTGCGCAGCGCAAGCATTGCTGCAGTCGTGTATCGCTTTCGGTGACGCCATAGGTCGCCCGGCAGCGTAGGCGTTCACGTTGGCCACTAGCCAGTTTGATGAAGCCGCCGCCCGAACTCCCGCTCAAGCCTGAGAAGGGGCTTTGTAGGGCATCACTTGGTACCGAGGAATGCAGGAGGGCGGCCACGAATATGGCCAGTGTCGTTGTCCTGGTTAACATATCATCATCAATTCAGGATGGATAATTCCATGATGGGGATCGCCAATGGAATTCTCCTTGACGGCCGTCAGAACTCCATTGACCAGAGTGCCGGGCCCATCGTCACATTTCTCCCGCCGCGCCGGCGAACTTCAGAATGGGATTCGAACCGCAAAAGGACTTCGGCGTCTATTTCGCGCATGTCCTTCCGAGCGCGTCGTCGTCGGCTTTGCGTCGAAGTCTTGTGGTGGCACTGACGCCTATTCCGCGGCTTGGCGCCAATTTGCGTCCTGATCAGAATATACCTTCACTTGCCGCGGCGGCCCCATCAGAACCGGCTGGAAGAACACAGCGGCCCACATCGTGCACACCAGCGACAAGGCCATCAGCTTGCCCATGCTCGACATGCCGGGATAGCTCGACGCCCACATGCTCCCGAACGCAATCGCAGTGGTCAAGGCGCTGAATAGTACCGCCCTGGTTAGCGTCGATTGTAGCAGGCCGGTTCTTCCGGCGCGCCACGCCATAACGTAATAGATCTTAAATGCGACGCCGACGCCGAGCAGCAGCGGAAGTGCGATGACATTCGCGAAATTGAGCGAGACGCCAATCAGCACGCAAGCCTCAAGCGTAAGGACGCCGGCGAGGAGGAGGGGGATGAGTGTCAGCAGCATATCAGTGAAGCGGCGCAGCGCTATAAGAAGCAGAATGGCGATCGCAGCGATTGCCAGAACACCTGCTTCGACAAAAGCTGACATGATTGTCCTCGCGGCTTCATAGAGGCTGATCGCCCCCCCCGTCGCCGACGGTTCAACACGAAGTACTGCGATCGCGAAATTGCGCAGCACGTTGGTATCGTTCGGATCGCCGCTTGGCAGCGCCTGAACGCGGGCTCTGCCGTCGGACGATACCCAATTGCGCAGGAGATCTGGCGGCATCGTCTTGATAGTGACCACTTCCGGGACAAGAGACTTGCGTAGAAGGTCGAGATCGTAAATCAGCGGTTGCACCATCGCGGCGTCAGCCTTGGCCCGGATGCCGGCATCTGAGCTCGCTAGGCGCCTCAGCAAATCCGAAACATGCCGTGCGGCCTCGGCGCCGGAGTCGTTTCCGTTTCCTGCGGCCAGGCCAAGAACGTCGGCTGCCTTCTGAATGGCAGCAATATTCTCCCGATCGCTCGGGCCAGGCCGCCGCATCGGAGGATTGAGGGCTGGGCCAAGCTGTTTCGAGGCGGCCTTCAACGAGGCAATCTTCTCGTCTTGATCGGCTGGGATCAGACTGCTCAGCGTCAATGTTCGTGAGACTTCGGAAAGTGCAGCCAGACGTTTGGCCGTTTCATCCGCCCTTTCGAGTGACGGCGCCAATATCTGAGCATCGTTGCCGCTGGCTTCCGGCTCGTTCTGTAATTCACGATAGGTCACCACGGAGGGAGAATTCGGATTTTGCAGATCGACTGGATTGAAGTTGAACTCCAAATGGAACAACAGCGGTATACCGGAGAGAAGGACGAGAAACGTGCCAACGATTACCGCAATGCGATGCCGTTGAAGGAAATTGTCGAGCGGTGCGAGGCTTCGAAAGCCAACCGGCGCGGGCTCGCCTGGAGGTTTGAGCAGCGCCAGGCTCGCCGGTACCAATGTGATGCTGCAGGCGAATGCGACCAGCATGCCGCAACCGGCGATCAGGCCCAACTCCGACAGGCCGCGATAGCTGGTCGGCAGAAATGCGAAAAATCCGATGGCGGTGGCCGCGGTAGCCATTGAGAGCTGATCGCCCGCCTTGCGGGCAGCCGATCGCAGAGCGTCGTACAAGTCAGGGTGCTCGTGCCGTTCGGCGCGGTAGCGCACGCTGAACTGGATGGCGAAATCTACTCCGAGGCCGACAAACAGCACGAACAATGCGATCGAGAGCAAATTGAAAGAGGTGACCAGAACGAGGCCGAGAGCGGCCGTCGCCGCAAGCCCGGCTATCAGGCTGAAGAAGACCGCAGCAATGATTTTCCAGGAACGAAGAGCCAGCCAGAGAATGATCAGAACGCCGAACACCGCCGTCAGCGTGTCGCGCACAGCGCTGTATCTGATGACCGAGAATTGATCATCATTCATCGGCACCTCACCGGTTAGATCAACCGTCGCGCCGAATTTGTTTTGCAGGTCCAGATCGAAGGTTGCTTGCCGTATCCCGTCTTCCGCCTTGTGACCAGGCTGAAGCGCGGCAAAATCGAGCGTGGGTTGAACTGCAATAAGGTGCCGCAGCCGCCTTGCCGGCGGCGGCTGATTCTCCAACAGTTCCTGCCAGGAAAATGTGGCCGGCTTCCCGGACAGAACCTGGCTGAGTGTTCGATCTGCCAATGACAGAGGCCACGCAAGCCGATCCAGCGTGATTTGGCCTGCCCGGATGCCCTCGGCCGCAAACGAGAGCGCCGTCATAACGCCGCGCAGACTCGGATCGCTTGCGAGCGCCGCAATGAGCGGCTCGACTCTCGTCAATCCCTCCGCGGTCCTTTTGACATCGGCCGGAGACTCGAACAATAATCCATTGCGTTCGAAAAAATCCCCGCTGTCGAGTAATTCCACAGTGGGAAACAGATCAGGGTTTTCCGAGAGGGCCTGCGCCAGCGCGCTAGTCGCTCGCGCGGCGTTTTCGGGCGCCGTCGCTTTCACGACAACCAGAATGCCTTTCCTCGGAAAAGCCTTGGACAATTCCAGCTCGCGCTGACGCCATGGCAGATCCTGAGAAATCAAACCCTCTGTGTCAGTATTGATCGAGAAGCGGGCGGCATCAAAGGCCGCGGCTCCAAGCATCAGCAGCGCGCCGGCAATAACGATCGTCCATCGATTGCGAGCGCAGAAATCGACAATTCGCACGATCACTGAATGAATCATAGCCGGGCACCAGCTCTCGATTGCTACGCCAGGATCAAGATGAACCTAGAACCGATCAAGGATCGCAATTTGCGAGCGTTCGCATCGACGTACCGCAGTCGAGTTCTTAGCATCATGGTATTGCCTGACGGAAATGTCGTTGACAAACGTCAAAATGTCCATCGATGCAGGACGTGCCTTGCTGATCCTAATCGTCGGCCCTGCGATCTAGGTCGCCGCCGCATTCTATGGAACGGCCGTCGTCGTCGGGATCTGTTTGATCTTTCGTAATTGACGTCCGTCATTTTCAGACCCGTTGCCAAGGCGCTAAGTCCAGTTGGAAAGCGAAACCCAGTCAGCTTTAGCGCTCTAATTTTTTGGATGGGTGCTTATGTTGTGACGAAGGTGGTCCAGCGCGACCTGCTTCGCTTTGCGATTGGCGGTGCGGAAGCTGCGCCGGTTGCCCCTTGGTACGGGAGCCGGCGACCGCCAGCGCTACTGAATATCCCAGTAGCCGGCGAGAGCATGAACACGTACGACCTGCGGCTACGATCTAGCGACTGTCATGCAGGAGCCGATGGCGACCCATCGCCAGATCCTGGCGGTATGAAAGGATGAAAGCGATGGTGCGCATGAAATTCCTTTGCGACGCGGATCGATGCATTGACTGCAACGCCTGCGTGACCGCATGCAAGAATGAGAACGAGGTGCCTTGGGGGATCAACCGCCGGCGGGTCGTCACCATCAACGATGGCAAGCCCGGCGAGCGCTCGGAATCGATGGCCTGCATGCACTGCACCGATGCGCCCTGCGCGGCCGTCTGTCCGGTCAGCTGCATCTATCCGACCGAAGACGGCGTCGTGCTTCATTCGAAGGATCTCTGCATCGGCTGCGGCTACTGCTTCTATGCGTGCCCATTCGGCGCGCCGCAATATCCGCAGGTCGGCAATTTCGGCTCGCGCGGCAAGATGGATAAATGCACCTACTGCGCCGGCGGCGGCGGACCCGAAGCGCCGGGCAGTGCCGAGGAATTCGCAAAATACGGATCGAACCGGTTCGGCGAGGGCAAGTTACCGATGTGCGCCGAGATGTGCTCGACCAAGTCGTTGCTGGCCGGTGACGGCGAAGTCATTGCTCAGATCTACAAGGAACGAGTATTCAAGCGCGGTTACGGTTCTGGCGCATGGGGTTGGATGACTGCTTATGGCGAGGCAGTTCGAGTTTGAACCGCAACGCGGAGTGGGCAGTGAAGTGTTAGGTGGAAATGCAGAGAGGTTGTCGTCATGGCGTTTCCAGTGCGTGTTCGCCTTCTTGTCGTCGCAGTCGCCCTCCTTTCGATTGCCGCGGCGGTTCCGACCCAAGCGCAAAAACGCGGCCCCGATGGCGCCCCTAACCCAACAGCCAGCGTCATCGATGAGCAGACGCTTCTGAAGCAGTCCCCCCGTGTCGAAGGTCGGGTAGATATTCCCGACCCCAGGGCCGGTGTTTTGATCGAACCAGCTGGACGAACGTGGCAGTATGTCCATGAGGTGCTACTGCATCGGGCCAGCGCGGTCATAATCCTCGGTACCATCGCGATCCTTGGATTGGCGTACTTGAGTGTGGGACAGATCCGGATTGCCGAGGGGCGCTCGGGAAAGAAAATCCTCCGCTTCAAGGCGTTTGAGAGATTTGCGCATTGGCTGACGGCGGTGTCGTTCGTCGTTCTTGCCTTGACCGGCCTTAACCTCACCTTCGGCAAAGTTTTGCTGTTGCCGGTGATCGGCCCGGACGCCTTCACGCTCGTCTCGCAGGCGGCAAAGTACGTGCACGACTTTACAGGCTTCTCGTTTGCGATCGGTCTCGTCCTCCTTGTCATGATCTTCTTCAGGGACAACCTTTTCCAAAAAATTGACCTCGACTGGATCAAGCAGGGAGGGGGTTTCATCAAGAACAAACATGCCCCAGCCGGACGCTTTAACTTTGGCGAGAAGCTTGTCTATTGGTTTTCGATGGCGGGCGGCGCTGCGGTCTCCGTATCGGGGTTCTTGATGCTGTTCCCGTTTTTTGGTTTTGGCATCGCCGGGATGCAACTCGCGCAGATCGTTCATACTGTGGTGGCCGTTCTGTTCATCGCCCTGATCTTGGCCCACATCTATATCGGTACGATCGGAATGGAGGGTGCATTCGAGGCCATGGGTACCGGCGAGGTCGATCTCAACTGGGCTAAAGAACACCACGATCATTGGATCGCTCAACAACTCGCAAAATGAAGTCCGGTTGAGATCGCCTTCGGCGACTACGGCGGAATGAGCGTCGGCGGGACGGCGCTCACTCTGCATGAGAAATTGCCGGCGCTCCGAAGGGAGGCGTTTCATTGAGATCAACAGCTCTTGCGGTGATTCCGGTTGGCGTCTTGGTTGAACGGCGCAAGGCGAAAAGCGTCTGGGCCGACTTTCTGTGGGGACCGGTTTCGGTGCTTGCCGGAACACCAACGGCCGCTCCTTGGACACCTGTTGACACGCGAGAGGACATGACCTTGTTTTTTTTAGGTCAAGCCGTGATCGAACTGCACCGAACCGAGACTGCCAACTATCAAGACAACCTAGCGTCGGGAACACCGGCGTTATGGACAGCCTTGCGTCCAGTTGCGTCGGGGCCAGGGCCGTATGAAATCCTCGCCGTAACGGCCGATCCAGCCGAGGGAGAAGGGTTCACCAACGCGGATACCAACCATGTGGAAGCCATACCAATGCCGCCCGACGTCGTGAAAATTGTCGCCCAGTTCATCGCCGAGCATCATGTCGATCGTCCTTTCGTCAAGCGCCAACGTGATCAGAAGACGTCCCCGCATCGGAAAGTAGGAAGAGAGCGCGAGCAATAGCGGAACGGGTGAGTGTCATCTTGCGTTCGATGTAACCGGAATTAGGAGAAATAAAATGCGCGCGTTCGTCGTCGCATGCTTTGTCGCCGGCATTGTTGCTGCGGCTGCGGCTGCTGTTCTGGACAATTTTGTGCAGGAATCATCTGCGGTAGCACTGACGGAGCCGGGCGTGAGAATTTAGCGCGGGTTCTTGGCCCCTTGGAGGCCCCCCAGTGCGCATGATCCTGAGTGCGTGCAAGGAGAAGTCCCATTTTAACCGAGTTGAAACTGAAACTCGCCGCGCCGCGGAGAAGTTGGAAAAGGTGACGCGCGTACTCCTGGCGATGCTCACCGCAAAATCGGAGGCCAGGTCGAGGCTAGTCAGTACGTACTACAACACGCCTACGCTTGCGCTCCACCGCAATCTTGTTGATCAGCATCGGCGATGCAACAAATCAGGATGTTGCGATCACCGTGCGGGAAGAGTCGTGCCAGGTTGGCAGGAGCGGCTTCTTGCTGAACGCCAAAATCAGAAAACGTGTTCGTCGCTTTAGACGATTGGGAGCCCTTCCGGTGAGGTAACACGATGGTGTCTAGCGACTTCTTGCGAGGTCAAGGCGAGAGCCCCATGTTCGGCCGCGATCTGCTCGACCGACTACCCACTGACGCCAGGGCCCGGCTTCAAAGGCGCGCGCAGCCAAAATGGGTTGCGCCCATGTTGGCGACGCTCACGAATGAAGTCTTCTCGCGACAGGCATGGATATTTGAGCCGAAATGGGATGGGGAGCGCTGCCTCGCCTTTCGCCGCGGTCGCGATCTGGCTCTCTTTTCGCGGAATCGAATTCGACTGAATGCAAAATATCCCGAAGTGATCCAGGCAATGCATCAGCAGGAAGCCACTTGCTTTATTGTGGATGGCGAGATTGTCGCGCTCGACGGCCTGATCACCAGCTTCGCAAAGCTGCAAGCTCGCATGCAGGTGGAGCGTCCGCCGACTGAACTGGTTCGCAAGGTGCCGGTATGGTTCTATCTGTTCGACCTGCTCTACCTGGACCGTTACGACATCCGGCGGGTTCCGCTCCGGTACCGAAAGCAGGTACTTCGCCAGGCCTTTGACTTCCAAGACGCCTTGCGGTTCACAGAACATCGCACGACTGAAGGCGAGGATTACTACCGACAGGCGTGTCGGACGGGAGGGGAAGGTATCATCGCAAAGAACGCGGACAGTGTGTACGTGTCCAGGCGAACGCGCGATTGGCTCAAATTCAAGTGCAAGCGAGAACAGGAGTTTGTCATTGGCGGTTACACCGATCCACGAGGGAGCCGCAGCGGGTTCGGAGCGTTGTTGCTGGGTTACTATCGCGGTGGAAAGCTCGTGTATGCCGGGAAGGTAGGGACGGGGTTCGCCGACGATCTGCTGCGGCGTCTTGGCAAAAAGCTCGCTCGGCTGGAGACGCCGATTTCCCCCTTTGCCGAGGATGGGTTGCCGCGGCGCGGCGTGCATTGGGTGAAGCCGAAGCTCGTCGCGCAGATCGGATTCACCGAGTGGACGGTAGGAGGTAAGTTAAGACACCCTCGATTTCTCGGCCTGCGGGATGACAGGCGGCCGGTGGATGTCGTGCGTGAGGGCTGATGTGCGATGAGGCGAAATCGCCAATACCGCCGGCGGAACTCTATATCGGTCTAAAGGACAACAGGTGTCGCTCGCAGCATATCGCAGCAAAAGAGCCTTTACGGAAACACCCGAACCGGTCGGGCGAGGGCGGCAACGCGGTCGCACGCGTGCCTTTGTGGTTCAAAAACACGCTGCCAGCCGGCTTCACTATGATTTCCGGCTCGCCGTAAATGGGGTTTTGGCATCCTGGGCAGTGCCAAAAGGCCCTTCAATGAACCCTGCGGACAAGCGCTTGGCCGTAAGGACGGAGGACCATCCGCTCGAATATGCGAAGTTCGAAGGCGTGATCCCGCCCGGCCAATACGGAGCAGGGATCGTGATGGTCTGGGACTTGGGAAAATATGAGCCCCTGGAAAATCAGCCGCCAGAGGAGCAACTGGCTCGCGGCAAAGTTCAAATTGTGCTGCAGGGAGAAAAACTGCGCGGCGGTTTCACATTGATTCAAACCAAAAATCGATCCATGAATTCTGGCCGAAGAGACTATTGGTTGCTCGTCAAAAGTCGCGACGAGTACGCTGATCCGTCGTGGGACATCGATAGCGCTCGTTTCGATCGCTCTGTTCTTACCGGCCGTAGTTTGAAGGAAATCAAGGAGGGCAAGCCAGCAAAGCCTCGACTTGGCCGGCACCGTGTCTGAATGCAGCCGCGCCTGCCGATCGGAGGAGCGGCACTGCCGCGTGGTCAATTCGTTAGCATGGCAGGACTGGCAGTCTCATCCTTCACAGAGTTCCTGCGCGACTTGGCCTCTGTCAATGCTGAGCGCACGGGGCCCCGTAGGATTGGTCCGGTAAGTGCAGTAAGTGCAAAATGGAGGCGCAGCACCAGCACTTAAGAATCTTCGGAATCGGGAGGGTTACTGATGTGGCTGTGGGTGGCATTCATTGTTTTCGTATTCTTCTTGGTGGCATTGGATCTCGGTGTACTTCATCGCGAGGCTCGCACGATAGCCTTCAAGGAGGCGCTGATATTGAGCGCGGGATGGATCACCGTCGCTCTCGCTTTCAATGTCGTGATCTTTTTTCTATATCAGAATCATTAGGGTCGGGCTCGATCTTGCCGGGAGTGAACCGGACGGGCGAACGGCCGCGGTTCTATTCTTTACAGGATTCCTGATCGAAAAATCGCTCGGCCTGGACAATCTCTTTTTCATCGCCCTGATTTTCTCGTACTTCCGCATTCCGATCGCGTCTCATGACCTGCTCCCCTGAAAC
>NZ_VSSS01000078.1 GCF_008123425.1 Bradyrhizobium rifense | reverse complement strand
CGGCGCGAGCGCGGTGTCGCGGGCCAACTCCAGTTTGGGCTCGTCGCGGTCAATCTCCGTTTCCCATTCCTCGCGGGCGACCAGCGCGCTGGAGTTGGCTTTAATGGTCTGTAGCCGCTGTGCACCGGCCTTACGTACCCGCAGGCTGATGTCATGTTCGCGGAGTACGAAATCATTGGTATCAAAATACACCGAGGTGAGCTCTTGCTTGCGGCTGACATCGCTGGCCTGCTTCTTCAGCCACGGCAGCGCCATCGCCTGCTGCAGACCGCGCTTCGACGTGGCGAGCTTGAGTTCAATCTCCGCGCCCACGGTTCCTTCTCACGATGTATCCAACTTAAACGGTCTCTCTCAAAGCTCTGGTAAGGCTGGACCGTCAGCCGCCAACTAGGCGGCCGCCGGGCTAGTGAATATTGTTCAGTGGAAGTCGCAGCTCTGCGGCGCGCTCCTCTCGGTCCTTCTTACGGAACTCATTTTCCCGACGCTCGAAATCGAGCAATTCCTTTCGAGCCTCCTCTAAAAGGCGGTCACGCAGTGCCAGCGTCATTTGTGTGCGTTCAGTCATTGCTTACCCGTCCGCTGTGCCCCAGCGTATGGCAAAACTGGAGCTCCAAAAAGGTTCATTGGCGGAAGATTACGAATTTATGACGGCGTCACCCGTCGAATGGCGCGCCTTGACGGTCCTAGTGGAGCGTCGGTTCGCCAACCATTGCCTCGCCGCTCAGCTGGATCACCCCCCGGCTTAGCGCCATCCTCCCATCAAGCGCGGCCGACGCGCCAACGACGCCGTCTCGGCCGACCATCGCGGCCTCCACGACCTGGCCACTCGACAGTGTGACCACGATAGAAACAACTGCGCTCGTCGGAAAATAGGTCGCGTCGATCGTGTCGCCGGCCTCGAAGAGCACCTGCTCCTGCTCGAAATGTGCGAGCTTCAGGTGGGGTTGAAGGGCAGCAAGATCCCCGGAGAAAGCGATGCGAGAAGCAAGTTGTCCTTGTGCGGCATAGCGCGCTCCCATGGCTGCGGCGGGAGCGTTAGGAACTCTCAGTCAGCGTCAGCCCTGAGAAACCCTTTCTGCTTACTTGATGGTAGTCCTTGCGAGTGATTGCTTAGTGGGCATTCGATACCACCTCACCGGGCTTTAGCACCGCGCGCGGTAGGCGGCACAAGACTCGTCGGTGCAAGGCAACGCTCTGCTCTTTTGAAAATCCAATCTAGCGTTGGCCGGCATCGGTTGGTTGCAAAGTCCGCCTCTCCCGATGGCAAATCGGCCCCCGAGCCGCGGGTCCGCACATGGTCCATAGCGCGGGGGCCGAGTGTCTACCGGGGATGGGCCTCCGGCAGCACGGGCATCACGCCGGGCCTTAGGACCGGTCGCAATCACATAAGTCATGGTCACCAAAATGCCTCGACTCATCGGCATGCCACGCGCGGGTAGTCTGTCAGGCCGCCCGCTGCTCCGCGCCCAACTGCCGCTTCAGAATGGCGATCGTGACCACAAGGTTGTCACGCCGGCCGCGAAGGTTTCGGGCAAGGATCGAGTATGGCGGCTGAGCGAGATCATACCAGGGTCACGCTCATGTCATCGACGTCCGTCACGATGGGAGCCGCCGACACCACGGCGGTGCCCAAGGTCAAATCCCGAAACCCTGCGCTTGATCGCGCCCGGACCTTTCTGACGCTGGTGGTGCTGCTGCACCACGCCGTCATCCCCTATACTTATTACGGTCACACCGATCCGAAGGAATTCTTCGGCTTCGACATGATCGTGCTCGCCACCGACAGTTTCTTCATGGCGATGTTCTTTTTCCTGTCGGGGCTTTTTGTATGGCCGGGTATCGCCCGGAAGGGTCAGCTGAACTATTTGTCAGATCGCCTGCTACGGCTTGGCCTGCCATTCGTGATCTGCGCGTTCGCGTTGATTCCGCTTGCTTACTACGCCATCTCGCTGCGGCAGCATCCCGAAATCGGCTTTTCTGAGTTCTGGTGGACCACAATCACGAAAGGTACGTGGCCGAGCGGACCCATCTGGTTCCTGTGGGTCTTGTTCGCTTTCGACCTCATTGCCTGCATGCTGTATTGGCTGTCGCCCAACATGCTCGATCCGATCAACCGCCTCTCGCTGCACGGTCGCCGCCGGCCCGCGGTGTTCTTCGCGGTCATGCTTGCTGTCACCGCGGCGTTCTACATTCCGGGACGGATTCACTTCGGAGCAGGTAGCTGGTTCGAGTTCGGGCCGTTCTCGGTGCAGCACGGCCGGGTGCTTCTCTACGCGTCCTACTTTTTCTTCGGCGCCGGCATAGGTGTTGCGCAACTGGATCGCGGACTGCTGTCTGCGGACGGCCGCATGTCAAAGGTCAGCTGGGACTGGATGCTGCTGACGATCGTCCCGTATTACCTCATGTGGGTGCTGATCTCGATCAAGCGCGAAAATCTGGGCAATCCGGAGGATTTGCCCGACTGGTATGAAGCGACCTATGCCGTCTGCTTCACTGTCTTCAGCGTGGCCATCCTGTTCCTGATACTGGCTTATTTCCTGAGGTTCGCCGGTTCAGGCAAGAGCATACTCGATGCGATGCAACCTGACGCTTTCGGCATATTCCTGGTGCACTACCCGATCGCGCTGTGGCTGCAGTATTGGCTGTTCGACTTCAATGTGCCGGCGACCGTGAAAGCACCCATCGTATTCGTATTGACGGTCGCCTTCAGCTGGGCGCTGACGCGCGCGTTGCGGCGGATCCCGGGCGCGAAGCGCGTGTTGTGAGCAGTGGTGTGGACGGAAGATCGAGACAAACTCGGATGCTTCCGGCAATGACGATTATTATCGCGCTGACGGGGCTGCCGATTGCAATTCAGCTCCGTTCTCGTGGAGGAGGCTCTGGTTGACCTACTGCTGCGGCCAGATCGCGTCACGTCCATTCGGCTGGCTCTCAAGGCCCGTCGAGATTATGGGCAAGCTTCTGCCGATCGTCGACCTCGCCCGCCCCGGCGTAGAGGCGCCCCTGCCGTTCCTCGATTCGGACAGCTCTTTCGCTGAGGGCTCGATGATGTCGATGAATCTCGTCGGGGAGGCACAGCACGACCGGCAACCGCATCCCGACAAGCACGGTTCGCCAAAGCATTTGGTAGTGGTGGCCGGGCCCGACTTCATCGATTTGCAGGGAGGCCGGACGGACCTCGTGAGTGTGCTCAAGCGACATTGGCGCCATCAGCGCCGCCAGTAGACCGGGCTCAGTCGTCGCCAGTGCCTATTCGTAACATGCGCAATTGAACGGCCGCTACGGCCACTTTAGAATCACAGGGGTTCCATTTTGCATGGCTTAAACTCCCGAGAGCCGATGAGGGGTCGCTGTGGACTGCACGGCTACTGCTAGTTGACGGTCCGGCAGGCTTCGTTCGAGATTGCTTAGTCAATCGTCCGGCCGAACGAACCGTTCACGAAGCCCGAACGCAACGTCAATGGCGAGCAATTGCGTTGCCTGCTGAACATTCTTGGCGACTGTCGCAAGCGCAACATTGAGATCAGCCAGGATCTTCTCGTCGAGCCCGTTGACAATGGTTGAGTTCAAAGAGAGCCTTCGCTTCGACAGTTTATCGAACGCCGCCAAGGCCTTTTCTGTCATCGACATCAGGACGACACGCGTGTCAACCGCACTCGGTGTACGCAACAAGAAGCCAGCCTTTTCGAGACTTTTGGTCTGACTGGTCACGAAGCCCGATTGCACGCAAAGCTTCTTCGCAATCGCATCTCCTGAAACCCCTCTCCCCTTCTCCAACTCAGAAACTGCCATCAATATGAGCCACTGCGGCGCAGTGACACCAATCAAATCGGCCCAACTCTCGTTGAGGTCCTCTAAACGCGAATGTATTTCGAAGAGCTGCCACAGAAGGCAGGCGGCCGTTTTGTCGAGGGCTCGCTCCGTCATAGTCGTCCGCCAGCAGTAGAATGGTCCTGTCAACACACAAAACCCCCGGCAGTTTCCTGCCGAGGGCTCTGAGTAGTCAAGTGATCGATCTTAGAAGTTGCGCTGAGCGCGAAGCAGCAGAACGAGCGAGTTCTGATCCTCCAGCTCATACACAGCGCCCGGCTTAGCAGGGCTCGCAACCGCGGGGACGGCGACGTGCCGGCCGGAATACTTCTGATCCAGCCGCGATCTGCCCAGGTCAGCATGGCGGAAGTTGGATGGACGCTATGTAATCGTGGATCGACTGGTCGGGGATCGTCTTGCGCGAAATCAGGTGGTGAATGCAGTTTGCGGCAAGGTCGAACGAACGGTAGCAATGATGAGCTATCATCGCGAGATGCTTGAGTTGCTCGACCGTCATATCCGCCGGCCGCATGAAGTTTCTCACGTAGACGATGTCGGCCTCCAGCAGCTGGTTCATGGCCGCATGAGGGTTAAGCGGGTCGGTCAATGGAGCTATCATCCGCTGCTTGACGGCCGTAAAAGCGTGAGGAATGAATCCCTGCTTGCGTAGTTCGCCATCAATATCACCGAATGTCGGCTGGTCCTTGTAGAGACAAAGAAATGAGACTTCCGTTTGGACGGCGACCGCCTGCTTCAGCTTTTCCCGCCCGCTTCCGAAGATTGCCAATTCGGAGCCCTGAACGTCAATTTTCAGGAAATCCAGATCCCGGATTTCGGCAATATCGTCGAGCCGGCGGGTCTGGACCGGATGTTCGCTGACCACGCTGCCCCATTCGGAAAATTCCGCAAAATGCGACAGCACATTCTGATCCGGAAGCAGCAGGCTTGTCATACCCGGGAGACGGCACAGACGCAGCTTTGCCTTGTGCCCATTCCCGACGACATAGTGATAGTAGCTCTCGAGATCACTCTTGCGGGCGTTGAGCTCTGCAAGCGCTTCGTCCTGCGGGTCAAAGCCAACGACGGTACAAAGTCTTCGTTGTAGCATCGCCTTGTAGGGCGGCTCGCCATCGATCGGATTGGCCCCGACATCAACCACCGAGGTCAGCCGTGCCGGCCGGATGAGACTGTTTAGAAGGTCCGGTTCGTTGTCAGTCATATGCGGGAAGCCCATGGAAGGAATGACATGAGGCTTCACGCCAAGGCGACCTCATGATGAGATTTAGACGGCAAACGAGGCCGGCGCTTCGCCAGCGTAGTGGCGGCGCCACATTTCATTGAAGGCCTTTTCGATGTGTCGAGCCATCCGGGTAGTATCGAACAGAGGCCAAGTGGCCCGATGCGCCGCCAATTTGCTCTTGAGGGCGGTTCGAAGTTCGGAATCACGCGCGATCCGAAGCGCCAATTCCTCATATTTGTCCAAGGATTGCGTCACCAGCTCAGGAAGGCCGACAGCATTCAGGAGACTGGCCGCAACACGTCCCGCAAAGGCAGTGCCGAGGCAGGTCAGGACCGGCAAGCCAGCCCAAAGGGCGTCGCTGGCACCGGTATGGGCGTTGTAGGGCAATGTGTCCAGGAACAGATCGGCGAGTTGGTGGCGCGCCAGATGTTCGTCGGCAGGGACGTTTGGAGCGAACACGATCCTCTCGGCGGCGATACCGCGCGCAACGGCTTCACGCCTCAGGTTCTCTGTGGCGATTGGGTCCCCATCAAGCAGCCAAAGAACGCTGCCGGCCGTCTTGGCAAGCAGCCTCATCCAGACATCGAACAGCACGGGCGTGATCTTGGCGGTTCTGTTGAACGCGCAGTAAACGAATGCATCGTCTGCCAGTCCGACCTCGGTCCGGGCCGGTACATTTTGCGGGAGCGGTCGCCTCGCGTCGGTCGCCTGATAGGTGTCAGGGAGATAAATCACTTTCTCGGCGTAGTGCTGCTGCTCTCCCTCGGGGATGACGATCCGGTCGGCCATGACGTAGTCGATATATGACGCGCCCATCGTGCCGGGAAAGCCGAGATAGTTGACCTGGATGGGAGCCGCCCGGCCCGCCAGGATTTTCGGCCGCGCACCGGCGGTGAAGCCTCCCAGATCGACGAGGACCTCAATGTCGAGCTGGCGTATCAGCTTGACCACGTCCTCGTCGGCAAAGTGGCTGACGTCTTCAAAGCGTTCGAATGCTGCCGTCAGGCGGTCGCGCATCTCGCTGCGGTCATCCGGTCCGTAGGAGATGGCGCTGATTTCGAAGCGCTCGCGGTCGTGCTCCTCGATAACTCCGGCCATCAAATGCGCGGTGGCGTGACGACGAAAATCGGCAGACAGATACGCGACCCGCAGCCGGGAAGTTGGTGACGGCGTTCTGAGTATCGCGGCACCTCGCTCCGGAGCGACATTGGCAACATAGGTCTTTGCGCAGGTCAATTGGCGTGCTGGAGACGAGGAGGCATGAAAGAAGGTGAATGGATCGATCGGCACATGGGAATCGACGGCATCGTCCATGGCGGCCTGTTCAACTTCGAAACTGCGCCAGTCGGCACGCATCCGCCTGGACGCAACGAGCTTGCTGAACGCGAATGGGAAGGTCTTGTTCAGCGCGACCGTTCTTTCGAGCGCTGTGATCGCTTCGTCTTCCCGCCCCATCTGGGTGAGGACCTCGGACAAGACGAAATGGTTCTGTGGATTCGACGGTGCAAGTTCGATGGCACGCCTGTAGCTATCATGCGCCTCGTCAAACTGACCGAGCTGGTGAAACGCACTGCCTCGATTTGCGAACGCTGCGCTCGAGGGTTCGATCGCAATGGCACGATCAAACTCCGCGATGGCGCCGTGAAGTTCATGCCGCGCCATCAGGATAGCGCCACGATTGAGATGCGCATCGGCGAAGTTCGGCGACAAGGCAATCACTTTTGCAAGCCAGGCGAGCGCGTCGTCTGTCTTGTCCAATGCACGCAGCACGTTGGCATAGTTGAAAAGAACGTCGGGATTGCCGGAATCGACGCGAGCCGCCTTTTTGAGCAATGGCTCGGCGCCCGCGAAATTGCCGCGCTGGGCGTGCAACAGCCCCAGCATATGGAGCGCGATGGGATGCGTTCGGCTCCCCTTCAGGATGGTCGTGTACGCTCGTTCCGCATCCGACAGATTGCCCGAACGCTGCGCCGAAATTGCCTTGTCCAGAGCAGCCGACGGATGGAGTGAGGAAGGGGCCGAGGCTCCGGTGTTGCGGCTTTGCTGCGACATATGGTTGTTTCTGGACCCCATGACGGGCCTAGTTCTTGATGACCGATGCAAAAACCCTAGTCGTCTTTTCTGGCGAGAACAACGGCTGCGCGCTTTGCGCTCTAAGGCACGAAGCCACCGCTCAGGTGCCCGTGGGCGCGATAGGATCGATGCCGGCCAACGCTGGCAATGCCTACCAGCGCCAACACTGGGGCGGCTGACCTCGCGACTGACGCCGTCCAATCGCAGCGTTCACTATCTATGGGCTTGATAGGCAATGTGCCAATATGCGGTTCTCAACCAACTGTTCCTGCTCGAATCGCTTGCGCCGAGCGGGGGCGTCAGCGGTGTTTACCCAATTGCGGAATGCGGCTTCTCGCTCTCTCAGTCAACCAGAGCGGCATTGCATTTGGGTCGCGCGCAAATGACAACCGCAATAGACCTCGCTCATACAACCACCTGGCTGGCCTTTGCAGTGACATAGGACAGATGGACGCCAAGCCACTTAGCGAGCGCGTCGGCACGAAGGCCAGCATCGGGGTGCACCTCAGATAGTGCCGCCAAGATCATCCATTCTGGACCAGAGATACCAAAGGGATACTCGAAGATTTCCTCAATTCGTCGGCACGACGATCTGACTCGTCCACGGCGGAGCACTCCACAAGCGGCACAAAGTCGGCTTCATTCCAATTAACGCAAAACCCCCGGCAGTTTCCCGCCGGGGGCTCCGATCAATCCATGGATCGATGTTAGAAGGTGCGCTGAGCGCGGAGGAGCAATTCGAGCGAGCCCTGGTCCTTAAGCTCGTACACAGCTGCCGGCTTGGCGGGGGAAGCAATAGCGGGGAGCGCAATCGTACCCGAGTACTTCTGGTCCAGACGCGAATAGCTCAGGTCCGCTGTGAACGCGAGGTTTTTGACCGGGGTCCACACGGTGTTGATACCAACGGCCGCGAAGTTGAAGTCCGGATTACAGGTCGAAGTGGCGGCACCGAATGAGGCGACCCAGTTACCGCAAATCAACGCCTTGCCCGTATCGCCGTACTTCAACTGAGCATAGGCACCATAGAGGCCGGTCGCCCAGTAGGGGTTCCAATTGTGGGTATAGCCACCGCGGAAGCCCCAGGTCTTGACGGTGTCGATGCCGGTACCAGTACCGAAGACGCCGTCAGCAATAGCAGCGATTCCGATGCTCTGGTACGCGATGCCGCTACCGCCGAACATGAAGAAGCTCTGCGGGAACAAGCTCTGGAAGTTGTAGCGGGACGCGCCATCCGTGTAGACAGCCTGCAAGTTGAGGCTGTCGCCAGGCCCGGTCGGGACATTCTTGATGGACAACGCACCCTGAACTGCCCAGCCCCACTTGTCGGACGGATGGCCGGAGGCTTCAGTCGTGCCGTAGTAGGCAGCATGGATCTCATGCGCGACAGCCGAGATCTGGGCCAGACCCCAGGCCTGATCGACGCGGACAGCACCGACGATGTCGGGGGAACGCGTGGCGCCCCAATCGTTGGCACCGTAGGCGCCCGTCGAGAACGCAGTGCCGGCAGCAGTAACCAAGGCAGCAGGCGTAGCCGCGGCAAATGAAGTGTTAAAGAGGTTCGACTGGCCACCGGCCGCCGTCGTCATGTCTTGCAACGCCACCGAAGCGGTGATGCCCTGGCCGAAGTCAGCCGTGTAGGCAACCTGGTTGATGCCGGTCACGTTGTTGCTGCCGCCCGGAAGGGTATCGGGACCGCCAGCCGGATAGCTCTGCCACGGGGTGTCGAAGATCGAGACCGTGCGGCCGAAGGTGAAGCCAGCGAACTGGACGAACGCGTGGTAGAGGCCGAGCGAGGCGGAACCGGTTCCGAACGCCGACGGGCTGCTGCCGGTGACGCCTGGGGTATCCCAGCTGAAGACCATGTCGGCGAAGGTACGAACCACACCATATTCGGTCGCCGTGCGGGTATCGACGGTGAGGTCCATACGTGCGCGGCTATGATAATAGTCGGTCAGACGATTGTTCGACCCGGCGTTCGTGCCTGTGCCGCTCTGCCGGAAGCCATAGTCGCCTGCGCCGCCGAGGATCATGTCGGCACGCGCGTAGCCGCCGAACTTGATGCAAGTGTCGGTGCCCGGCATGTAGTAGAAACCAGCACCGTAGAGCGAACAGATCTTCACGTATTCGACCGCCTTGGCCTTTACGGGAAGATCAGCCGCTTGTGCTCCGCTAACGGCGAGCAGCGCTGCCGCAGAACCGAGCAAAAGGCCCTTGAACTTCATTTTAAACCTCCAAGTTGAGGCTCCGTACAAATCATCGTACAAAGCCGTTTGAGCTACCCGCGAAAAATTCGTTGAAAATCAACGCATCCTCTTGGTTCAGGTCTACTTAAGCGAAAGACCTAAACGGGACGACCTTGGGATGCCCCCCTCCGTCGCCCGATCACCATGATCGATGGCCATTGCACACGCAACAACCGAACGACGGCAGACGGCCTCGAACAATTCGAATCTGGGCGGGTGTTGCACAAAAATCACGCAACAGTGACCATGCTGCAAGTCGAGTAACTCCTTGTTGTTGCTAGAATAATCGCCGTTCACAGGGGTGTGACGCTCTTTGCCAAACAGGGGAACCACCCGAAAAGCCCAAACGTCGCGACGCTTGTTTGGGCCCTGGGCAGTGGAAAAGCCGAATCGAGCCAACTAAATAGCGTTGCGTGTGTGCGTTCAGATGGGTGCCCCGAAATGTCGGACAATAAGAAAATTTCGGCAGCGCCAAGCTGGCTTGGACTGAGCGAGGATCGCGAACGCTACTTGTTCATTCCCGAACGCGCCGAAATCGTGAGGCGCATCTTTGAATTGGCGATCGGCGGAATGGGCAGCTACGCCATCGCCAACTACCTCGATGAGAAAAAGGTGCCAACCTTCACGCAATCCGAAACGTGGGATCACACCACGATCGATTACATGCTGAGAAACCGCGCGACCTACGGAGAGTACCAACCCAAGAGTTTTGCAGGTGGTCACAAAAAGGGCATCCCGAACGGACCACCGGTTCCAAACCACTATCCCGCGGTCATTGACAGGAACACATATGAAACCGCGCAGATCGCTCGCAAGCAGAACCTCGCGAACCGCGGTCGCAAAGGAAATGAACTCGCGAACATCTTTGCAGGTCTTCCAACGTGCGCCTATTGCGGCAACGAGGTCGTACTGCACCATGTCACAAATATTCAGGTGCTGGCCTGCGAGCAGGTTCTGAATGGCGTCGGATGCAGTCGCACCGCTTGGACATATCGAGACTTCGAAATTACCCTCTTAGGATTTTTGGCGCACCCTGCTCTGGCGGAAAGGCTTCAAGGCGAGCAAAAAGACAAGCTGATTAAGCTCATCGATAAGATCGTAGATCTCTCCACCAACCAAGAGCGCTCCTATGCGGTGCGGGTCGATATTGCCGTTCTGCTGAAGGAGATTGTAACGAAGATTGTCGTCCACTTTGCTGGCGACGTCTCAACTCCAAGGCTACCCTCTGCTCAGATCAGCAAAGATGTCAGAGGTCGTTATTTCGAAATCCGTCTCTGGGACGGCCGGCTAGACAAATGCCTTTCCATCTCCTGAGGCAAGAAGATTATAGGCTGGCTTGCCCTCAAACCGTTCGTTGCATGTTGCGGACTTCACGGTAGCATCGATGAACTTCACGCCTGCCAGACCATCCTCAACGGTTGGGAAGATCACCTCAGGACCTGGTTTTTGGCCGGGCATGGATGGCGCACGCTGCCTCGGCATAAATCGCGAAACCTTCAAGGTAACCTTCGGGATGACCAGGGGGAGCGCGCAACTCGACTCGCCTCGCCCAAAAACGCCGGCGCGCCCGAGTCAGGAGCTGCTTCGGCCAGCCGTAGGGCGTGAACCAGAGCCGGTTCGCATTCTCTTGCGACCATTCAAGACCGTCTTTGCTGCCGAAACGCGCAAGGTGAGGCTGTTCTCATTGCCGACGGCGATCTGGTTCGCCCAGAGCATGCCCTTGGCGCCGCCCTTCCACCTGAGGACGATCTGAACATCGTCATCGAGGCGCCGTCCCTCGACGAAGATCGACAGTTGTGCGAGCAATTCGTCGAGCTCGAGCCCGGTGACGCGAACCAGGGTGAGATTGTAGGCATGGGTGCCGATCTCAGACCTTGCGCAGCGTCAAGCCGTTGTCCTTACGGAAGTCCGCGATCGTCTTGTGATCTGGAGCAAGCCGTCCCAACAGCCACATCACTTCGACATCGCGTCCGGCCTCTCTTTCCAGCTGCGGCTCGACCGCACCCGGTTCTGATAGCCATAGATGTAAAGCTTAAGAAGTACCGAGGGATGGTACGATGGCCGACCAGTCGCGCAGGCTCAATTCCATCGAAACTCATCTCGGCCAAATCAAGCGTATCGACGAACACATCGATCATCCCGAACCGGATTGCTCTCGTCAGTGAAATCATCGAGGCATTCAAGCAACAGCGTCCATTGCCCACGATCCGCCTCTTCAATGAAGCGCCTCATCGATTCCTCCCGCAGAGCCACGAGAGAATCATAAGAGGGTACGGCGTTTTCACACAGCCAGGGCCATGAGCGGATTTGGTCTACCCGCTGAGTCTGTTTCGGCACGGCGGCTAAAGGCAGTGCCATCGTGGCAAGGCCCTGCCGACAACTGAGTTATTGGCTTGCCGCCGCAGCGGCGGTCGCCACATATTTCGTGTAGAATTCGGCGACCCGGCCGCGCCACATGCCGACGAACGCCTCTGACGTCACGTTGTCCACCGATTTCCAGGTGCGCTTGAACGCGGGAAGTGCATTGCCCCAGATCGCGCGTTTGCACCACCTCTCGCCCTTCTCCTTGCCTTCGCTGGTAGCGCACATGGATTTCCAGGCGGTGCGAGCGGGCCGGCTGATGTGCTCAGCGGCGCCTTCCCAGCCCTGCTGATGGATCAGGTAAAGGTCGCTCATGTCCGGCGCCCGGTGCGTGATCCACTCGAACTGAACGCCTTCGGTAATGATTTTGTAGGCGGCCGCAACGGCGTTGTCCCGCGGATTGCGAATCTGCCCGAAGCCGAACTTCCCGAACTCATATAGGCTCAGCTGAAACAGGCCGATATACGACCCGGTGCGTTGATTGGGGTTGAAACCGGATTCGATCTTGGCAACCGCCATCATGAAATTGAAATCGAGACCAAACGCGTCGGAAGCGCGCTTGATCTCTTCGGCCGGCGTTCCGACCGGAATGTCCTTGAACGCACGCAAGACGATCTCCGCCGGTTTCTCGGCGGGCGGCAGTTCGGACCAGACGTAGTAGACCAGATAACGGAAATCCTGCGTCGACGCCGCTTTCGGAGCATCGTTGGACGCATCGCGTTCTGCCGGCAGCAGTTGGACGATATCCTGTCCCAACGACGCCAATTTTGGCGCGACGGGTTCATCGACGATCTGGGCTCCGGTGCTCAACGGCCCGGAACCTGCTGACGTCGCCGAGCCAAGCTCTGATCTTTCTGCCCGAAGCGCTGCCGCAAGTCTGGCGGATGCCTCGGCGTACAAGGCAGGCGTCACCATGTCCGCAGGAGCCATCATGTTCGCTGCCGCTTCCGGCATGACATCTGGCTCCGTCGCGGCCGGTGTGTTGCCGCCGGCCAGATAGAGTCCCACGGATGCGATGACGCACATGATAAAGCTGGCCTGCAAAACCTTCATTGCCCGAAGTCCACGGATGGCTTCTGCACGAAGGGTGTTCGCATGTTTCCTGTGGCCTGTGGTGAGCCCTCCTTCGTAAAATCTTAAGGTTTAAATGTGGTGAACGAGAGCAGACTTTCTGCCTCGCCACTCATCGAACGTGCCCCGTTTTGGGTCACAAGCGGCCCCTGGCGGGAGACGCTCGCGGGGTCGGTATTGGTCACAAGCGGCGGTCCAGGCAACCGCGGCTCGACGTCCGGTTGACCGGCGACGGCCGACATTGAACCGGCACCACGTCCCGCAGCTCACGAGGGGCACAGAGCCGCGCTGCGGGCAGCGGAAGCTGAAGAGAGATCAATGACCGTCTTCGTCTACGTGAACACCGCCAAGCAGGTCGGCGACGTCGAGCACATCAAGGTCTTTGCCAAGGTCGAAGCCGCGGAAATCTGGTTCGAGGAGAACGACCCGGAACTCCGTCCATCCCTTGTCAAACCCTTTCATAAAGGCTTGCCAAGCTTGGGTTTCACTATTCCTCATCCCGCCGCTCACGCCATCCAGTTCCCTGATCATCAATTCACGTTCGCTGTTTCACGATCGCTCAGCTCTTTTTCTGCGCGTTCATGTCTGTCTCCTGTGATTGGACGAAAGGACCATCCGTCTCGTCTGGTTGAGGAGAGTAGCACCCCTCACGGTTTTAACAGCCACTGCAATTTTCAATCAGGCAGCTAGCGATGGAAACAGGCCAGCACCTTGGGGCGCTTGAGGTTCCGTGAAATGAGAAGGCAAAGGCCGCAGGAGCTGTCCTGGGACAGCTCCCACGGCGACGCCGCGACGTTCCGCACGATCGGCACGGCACCCCTTAGGCCTAACACATGGGCCCGCCAGCGTGAACTGCCGGGCTCACAAATCAGTTCGCACCCGGATTGTCCTTGTTGCGGCGGGCAGGTCATTTCCACGCTCACGCCGAGCGCGGCAACATAGTTTTGGGACCAAGCACACCCCCGTTGAAAAACCGAAGCCTATCGAAATTCGGAAGCTTCAACGCGAGGCCCTTCGCGCAAGACGGAGAACATTCACGAGACATAAAGCACGCGAGCCAACTCGCGGCGGCTTTGTTCACAAGTGTACCATGCGAAGGAAATGGATGCAGCCTACCCTCGCTGAGCGTCGGTTGGATTCGCCTCCGTTCCGAAGCGTAAGCGGCCTCAGCTCATCACCCTTCCAAAGCTGAGGTCGCTTGCTCCTTCCGAAGCAGGGATTTTGCACGAGAGCCGATCCATACTGGCTAACCGTCGAGCTGGCGGAGCGGCCGGCGAGCACGCCCCTTGCGCTCGCCCGCCACTTGCCCGAGCAGCAGCAGTGTTGCTTAGATCAGGGCCACGAGAACTGACGTCGTGCCGCTCCGGAAATGCTGTAAATTAGCCAGGTCGCGGCGTGGGCGGGTCACGCCTCGCCAGCTTTATAGAAGACCTTGCCGTCCTCACGCACAACGAATGGATCACCACCAGCGCCCAGTCTTCCCTGGACAATCTTCATCGCTTCGGCAATTGCTTGAGCTGCTGCCGGTTTGATGGACACCGAGACTAGGTGTTTCATGAAGCCGGAGGTGGGCGATGAAGAGACGAAAGTTCAGTCGCGAGTTCAAGGTCGAGGCGGTCAAGCTGGTCCGGGAACGTGGGGTGTCGGTGGCGCAAGCCGGCCGTGACCTGGATGTTCATGAGAATGTTCTCCGCAAATGGGTGAAGGAGTTGGGCTCCGACCCGGCGCAAGCCTTTCGGGCAGATGAAGCCGGAGCAGCAGGAGATCGATCGGCTGCGCCGTGAGGTCGCCAAGTTGAAGGCGACATGAAGTTCGCCTTCGTCGCGAAGCACCGGACGATCTGGCCGGTGGCATGGCTATGCGATGCGCCGGGAGTGTCGCGGTCGGGCTTGCATGCCTGGCTGAACCGCTCCCCCAGCGCCAGATCCCAGATCCCGCAGCGACGAGGAGCTCGGCGGCAAGGTCAAGGCCAGCTTCGCCGCCAGCGACCGCACCTATGGCGCACGCCGGGTGTGGCGTGACCTGCTCGCCGACGGGGCGGATTGTGGCCTGCACCGGATTGAGCGGCTGATGCGCCTGCAAGGCTTGCGGGCCCGGCCACGACGTCGGCGCTTGCCGAAGGACAGCGGCGATCGACAGCTCGAGACCGTACGGGCGAACCTCCTTGACCGGCAGTTCGCCGCCGAGCGGCCGAACCAGAAGTGGATCGCCGACGTCACCTACCTCTGGACGGCCGAAGGCTGGCTCTATGTCGCAGCGGTGATCGACCTGTTCTCACGCCGCGTGGTCGGCTGGTCGATGAGTGCCGCCATGACGGCACAGCTCGTGACGGACGCATTGTTGATGGCCGTCTGGCGGCGCGGCAAGCCGGATGCGCTGTTGCATCATTCCAGACCAGGGCAGCCAGTACACCAGCGAACAGTTCCAGCGCCTGATGGCCGACCACGGCATCGTTTGCAGCATGAGCCGCTCCGGCAACGTCTGGGACAACGCGGCGATGGAGAGCTTCTTCTCCTCGCTCAAGACCGAGCGTACGGCCACCAAGATCTATCGAACCAGAGATGAGGCACGCGCCGATGTGTTCGACTACATCGAACGATTTTACACTACCCGCAGGCATTCGACCATCGGCTATCTCAGCCTCGATGGCGAGTTCGAGCTGCTCGACCAGCAGCTTGCCGCGTTCAGAAGATTGCCCGAACTGTTCTCGCCGTGCCTTGGCCAGCATCAGCTTCAGCCGCTCGATTTCCAGCCGGCCGACGGTCACTTCGCTCTTCGCCAGCGTCAGCTGTTCGCGCTGCGCAATGATCATCGCATCGCAGCGGCAAGGTCGGCGGGAAGCGGATCGGCGGGCGTCGTCACGAAGACGAATCAACCATATTCGTCGCAAAAAATCCCGCTCGATTTAACCGGAAGCCTGTGGACGCCAGGTTGCCTGCGGCATTCGCCAATCAATCCCGGAGAGGAGATAAGATAGCTGCGCAACGCTGATCGTCACAACGCCGTCCGCCAGTGACGGCCACAAAAAGCGGCCTCGCTCCAG
The DNA here is from genome assembly GCF_008123425.1 of Bradyrhizobium rifense. Classification (GTDB taxonomy): domain Bacteria; phylum Pseudomonadota; class Alphaproteobacteria; order Rhizobiales; family Xanthobacteraceae; genus Bradyrhizobium; species Bradyrhizobium rifense. Next base: position 70,555 of record NZ_VSSS01000078.1, on the reverse strand, counting down.
CCGCTTCGGAAACGTAGAGATCACCGGCATGCGGATCACGCTTCAAACTCTCCTGGACCAGCCGCGCAAGGCTCGGGAAGCCGCGGCGCATATCGGTATGGCCGGTCGCAAGCCACACCCGCACATTACCCGGTATTGCAATCATCGGCGCTCAAGCACCTCAAGGACCCGCGCCAGCGCTTCTGGATCAACGTGCGCGTCCACTCGGATGCGTCGCCGGTTACCAAGGTCGATCTCGATCAATCCAACGCGCGCGGCCACTACAGCCCGCCCTCGGATATCACCCGCAAGTAAAAGCTTCGGAGTTTCCTCCGCTTCCGTAGCGGCGATCTGCACCGGCGCAAAAGATGGTATGACCTGCTCGGATGTCCGCGCTTGTCGGCGCCAGGTAAACACCAGGCTGGCCGCTACTCCGTTGCGACGCGCAACCGCAGTCACCTTTGCGCCCGGCGCCAACGTCTCCTCGACAAGCCGCGCTTTGTCATCCTGCGACCAGCGCCGCCGACGCTCCAGCCCGCCCAAAATCTCGACCCGCATCGCCTGATGACCTTAAAGCTAGACTTAAGGTCACACGCTTGGCGAATTACAGCGCGTCAGACAAGACGGCGTCCGCCGGATGCGTACGCTTAAACTTGCCCTTTTACAACTCCGATGGCAGCAAGGAGAGCCGCAAGTTCAGCCTGTTTTTTCGTTCCTGTCTTGGCGAAAACCCGTCTCAGGTGCGTCTTGACCGTATTGCGAGAGAGCCCGAGGCCAAGCGCCAAATCCGAGGTTGTGCCGCTGGACAAAGCACAAACTGCGACCTGCGCCTCGGCTGCGGTTAGGCCGTAGGCATCTACCAACTGCCGCGTCGCTACCGTCCCTCTGCGCGTGGGATCGATCACGAAAGCTGCGCAGGCAGCTTGGCAAATATACGCTTCGGCTGGGACACTTATCTCCCGGCTTCGCAACCCAACAACCACCACGGTCGGGAGCCGACTCCGATCAAAGGAAGGCAGGCTCATCATTCCACCGGCGCCTCCCGCCAACGTCGAGCCAATCATGCGGATGAGGCGTCGCGAATGCAGCGATGACCACGTAGCGATTGACGGCCGGAGCCGCAGCGTGCCCTCTTCTTCCAAGGAACAGGCCTTGCTGTTTGCAAAGAGGACATAGCCGCGGGGTCCCATCAGCACGACACCGTCCGCCAATGTCTCGATGACGTCGAACGCCGCGTTGCGGAGTGCCGCGTACCCAGAGAGGCGGAAACCCAGGGTGACCGATCGGCACAAATGGGGCGCCAGAAATTCAAGCGTCTTCCGCTCCAGGGACCCGAACTCACCATTGTTTCTGCGTCGGCATATGTTGAATGCGACGCGGAAATCGTCTTTTGCTGCAAGGGCGATCATCGCATTATGGACGACACCTTGAGGCCTCAACACCTCGTCGTAGAAGCTCGAGTTCTCGAGCTTGCTCAGGGGTACAACTTCGTCAGACAAGACCAGGCGACCGACAGGCTTGTCCTCCATGCCGACCGACCATGGATTCTGCATATGGCGTTCCTGGTAGACTTGATTGCACTCCGCGCTCAAGCGGCCGTTATAGTCGAAGTAGACCTGCTCCGCGGCGATGGACTGTCCAAAAAGTATTCCGCCCTCGCATTGCGTCGCGTCGGCAATGGCGGTGAGAACCGAAGGCCACAGGTCGTGCTCGCCGGCCGCGTCGTAGATCAGATCAAGGATCCGTTCCATAGCCGCTTTCCAGAATTGCCTTTCAGCGAACACTCACTTCCGAGAAGCTAAAAGCGAATCCTTGTGAACGACCTGGACGTTTTGGTCGGTCGCGAACGCGAACACGACGATCAACGCAAGCAACGATCCATAAAAGCCGACGACGGCAAGCCGCCATTTTCGTAACAGGCCACGCTCGGAGGCCGAAGGTTCGTAAGAGAATTTCTGCATGAAAGCTCTCCGACTGCAAAGACTGCCAGGAGTAAATCCAATGCGATCAAGTCTTGGCTCGTGACTTCGATTGGAGAAGTTCGAGCGACATTTTACGTTTCTTCCGACAAGACACGTGTGAACCAATTCACCACGTACAACGGTCTCTCAGATACCGGCGCAGATATTTGCAGAATTAGCGGGTTCGCGACTGCGAGGCATCACCCAGGGGGTGAGAAATAGTGAAACATGGGCGAAACGGCCGAGATTTCGTCGATGGCATCAAGTTGCATTCTTCCGATACACAACTAAGCGGAGCGACTGCAGTTGGTCTTTAAGTTGTCATCGTTCTGTTGCATCCAAAATGCGACCTTGCTTCGCCGGGAAGCCGCAAGCCTTAGCCCCGGTTCAGACGAGTGCATTTGGGGGCGATGATGTCTCAGCCGTCGTTAGTCGGGCTCCTGGTAGGGACCGTTGGGTTGGCTTTGGCATTTCGGTGATTGCCGGTAAGCCGCCTGTCATCACAAGGGTCGACTTCTGGCCACGGCTGAGAGCCGGTAGGCGCGTTGCTCGAGACGACTGAGGTATGCGCACATCTGCCTCGCGTCGTTGAATGGCTGTCACCACAATGATGGAAAGCCGAGCTTGCTAAGCCATCCCAGCGCCGCGGAGCCGAGGAGCGAAGTCATTGCGGTCCAAAACCACGAACGGCCGCGGGCGGCACTGATCGAGCGCAGATACAGGAAGGCACCGAGCAGCGTGCCGTAATTCCTGCGGAAGTCCCCATTCAGCTTCGCGACCTTGGACAGCTCGCACGATAGTTCAGCTTCTTCCGACATGCTGGCCTCTCACGCATTGGACCAGCATCTTATGAACCCTTGTTTTGCCCGACGGGTCAACAAGAATTCGATTATTCAGCATTTTTGATGAAGGATGGGCTCTCGCAGCTTCTACCTCAAATATTCCAGACGACCGATGGCCTTTTTGGGGCCCGCGGCCGAGAAATCGATCCGGTCGGTGGAAAACCCTCTCGCGCTTTCAGCGCGATCAATGCCGCAGGGGTCCCCGCTATGGTTTGATGGGATACGCCAAGCAAATGGCCCGCCAGGGGACGTGGCCTAGACAGTAGATTGTCCGTCATGCCCGGAGGCAGCTCGCCTTGCGCTGATCGTTCGGCGAGGAGTTGTTTCTCGGCATCATACCAGAGCGTATCCATCTTCCCGCTCGGTTCGCCGGCATCCCTCCACAGCTGGTAGGCTCTCGCGCGAATGTCGTCTTCGCTTAAACCTGACATCATCCTTGGCCTCCTCGCTTATGTCGAAGAAACTGATATTGCCTGCGGAGTGCGGCTTCCGTTTACGTGGCCGCCTAGGCCCGGCCCCGTCAGGTGCAGTTCCATAAGGGCTATTCTCTGCAGGGTCGCCATGTCGCGCTCTCCACCCTTAGCGGTACGCAGGATTGATTCAGCGATAATATTGGCGTGCGCCGAGTGAATTGGCTCCGGAAGCGTCGCCACGGCAGCATGCAGGGCTGAGGTCATAGCCTCAACTCACATCTGGGGGAAACGCCGCATTGGCGAAGTTTTGCATATTCCGAGACTCGATGCGCCCATGCGCCTGAAACAACAGTCTTTCGACTTTGCAGTTCCGATGTGAAGTTTCTGTCGATCGCTCTCCGCCCGCAAAGCGCTGACTCGCAACGTGCAATGCTATTCGCCCCACATAGGCAACAATGTGAGGCTTTTTCCATAACGCAGGAACGAACCGCAGGAGCGGGCCTTGGTCGCTAAGGGAGTCGACGATGAGCCTTGATGACGCGATCCGCGACCTGCCTGCCGATCAGGCCGTTCGGCAGACCGAACGATAGCGTCGAGTGCGGTCCGCCCGAGTGACGGCGCGGAGGAACTCAAGACCATCGCGATCTTCTGCGGCCTGGGACTGCTGCTCTCGTTTGTCGCGGCCATGTTTCACGGCCCCGATTTCGCTGCCTTCTGACGCGCTTACGCCTTCAGGACGCGGTCGCTCGAGCTCGTTCGCGTCCTTCGCGACGACGCTCGCGCCGTTCCCGCCTTCGCTTCGCTCGCTCCGCGAGCGGCGGCAACGGAGGCACTGACGCACCGACTGTCTCGGCCGGAACCACCTCGAGCGGTTGGTCGAGCACAGTGCGTGCCTCCATGAACTCAAGCACCGCCCGCCCCTTGTCGGTGATCTTCCACCCGCCGCTTTCGCGATCAACCAGACCTTGCGAAAATATATCGAGGTCCGGCACGCGCGCCGCCAGCCGCTTGGTCCGGTCGGCCCAGTCTCGACCACTGGTCGCCAAGATCGCCATGTCGCGCTTGATGTCGTCCATCACAGCGAAGCCGCCCGGATAGGACACCAAAATCTTCAACACCGTGACCTGAAAATTCACAGCCGAGTCTCACTCATTGCTACACAGTCGGCCCCCCGGAAAGGGCTTCGCGCAGTCCAGTGCGATCAGTATCTCGCCGCAATCGGGGCACCGAAGCCACCGAAGCGATAGTTCAACCGAACGGTGACCATGTCCACATCTTGGCTAACCCTGTCGCCGAGGAGGGTAACGCCACCGGGTGTGAGCACACCTGCGCCCGCGAAGGTGCGGTTGTCATTCCCCATCCAGAGGTGGTCGTATTCAACACCGACCGACCAGTTCGGCGCGAAGCCATACTCCCAGCCAACGCCCAAGGCACCGCCCCAGCGCGTGTGGCTGGCCGAGTCAAGACCAACGCCGGTGAGGTTGTTGAAGACATCAAGACGATTGTGGGTCACGGCCGCACCACCCTTCACGTAGAGCAGTGACGCGTTCCACGCCCAACCGAGTTGGGCCGTGAAGAGGCCAATGCCGTCGGTTTTCCCTGTGGTCGAAAGCAGGGGATCGATCAGGCTGACGCGCGTGTTCTTGATGTCGGCCCAATCGCCCTGCGCTTCCAATCCCAACACAAACTGATTGGTTTGCCAGCGATACCCGATCTGTCCGCCGACAAGACCACCGGAGCGAGAAGCGCAACCACCCGCCACTGTTCCTGCGAGCGTGACGAAATCCACACAACCGCGACTTTGGCCCCACCCGCCATTGGCGCCGATGTAAAAACCAGTCCAGTCATAGATGGGAGAGGCAATCGGCGGCGGCGCCTTGGTGTAAGGACGCGCCGCCAAATCAGCCGCCGACGCGGGGACAGATAGACTCACGACCATCATCCCGGCCGCGGCAATCAGAAGCTTTTTCATTACGAGAAATCTCCCAGAAAGAAGTTCAAAAAAGGCACGATGCCCACCTGCGTGGTCAATACTATTCCGTTCGCCTGCAGGTTGATGTAGCCAAGCCGCAACACTCGACTCAGATGTTGAACGACAATTCTTCAAAGCCTTTAATCAATTACGGGAACTACATGCCTGCCAACGTGCATATTGCGAATGAGAAAACCGCCAGCCTGTAGCGACCCCAGCGTTGGGCTTACCTAAAAAAACGATCGATCATGCCTCACCAAGCGGACCTCGTGGAGCGATGTCGCCACTTCTCCGATGGGCCCGGCTGTGTGAAAATGCTCTGTTTGCCTTGATTCGCGCGGTAAGATTCCCTGCGTTTGCGGGGCATCTGATGAAGCGCTTTGTTGAAGGGTTGGATCGCGGGCAGAGCACACTGTTTCCGGCATCGCTCGACGACTACGTGGCCGAGGACAATCCGGCGCGTGCGGTTGACGCGTTCGTCGACGGACTCGATCTGGATAAGCTCGGCTTCGGTGGTGTGCAGCCACTCGACACGGGGGACCTGGCTACCATCCCGGCATGATGCTCAAGCTCTACATCTACGGCTACCTCCAATCGCGTGCCGTCGAGCCGACGCCTGGAGCGGGAATGCCAGCGCAGTATCGAGATGATCTGGCTGACCGGGCAGTTGGCGCCGGACTTCAAGACCATCGCGGATTTCCGCAAGGACAACGGCAAGGCCATTCGGGAGGTCTGCCGCGAGTTCGTCGCGCTGTGCCGCAAGCTTGATCTACTTGTTGCAGCGAGCGTCGCCATCGATGGATCGAAGTTCAAGGCCGTCAATGCGCGGGATAAGAACTTCACCGAGGCAAGATGAAGCGGCGCCTGGAGCGGATCGACGAGAGCATCGCCCGGCATCTCTCGCAGCTCGAGACCGCCGATCGGCACGGCGATGCAGTGCCAGAGGCAAAGGTTGCGAGGTTGAAGGGCAAGATCGAGAAGCTCAAAGAGGAGATCGTTCGGCTCAATGCGATAATGCGGAGATGATGAAGAGCGAGGACAAGCAGATCTCGCTGACGATGGCGACAAGTGGCAAGGACACTGGGATCGTTGGCTATAACGTGCAGATTGCAGTTGATACGCAGCATCATCTCATCGTGGCTAACGAGGTGACCGGCGTGGGTAACGATCGCCAACAACTCGCCAACATGGCTGGGCAGGCTCGCGACGAGATGGCTGTCGAGACGCTCGAAGTCGTGGCAGACCGCGGCTATTACGATGGAGAGGAGATCAGGGCTTGCGAGGAAGCCGACATCACGGTGACGCTACCGAAGCCGCTGACTTCGGTCGCCAAAGCAGCAGGCCGCTTCGGCAAGCAGGACTTCGTCTATGTCGCCGCCGCCGATGTTTATCGCTGTCCCGCCGGCGAGCGGCTAACTTATCACTATACGAACGTAGAGGGCGGAAAGACACTGCTCCGCTATTGGACAAGCACCTGCAAAACCTGCGCGCTAAAAGCTCAGTGCACGACAGGCCCTGAGCGCCGCATCTCGCGCTGGGAGCACGAGGCAGTTCTGGGGAAAGTTCAGCATCGGCTCGACCATAACCCCATTGCAATGGGTGTCCGCCGTCAGCAACCGTTCGGCACGATGAAGTGTTGGATGGGAGCAACGCACTTTCTCACGACAAAGCTGCCAAAGGTGGCCACAGAGATGGCGCTCAACGTACTCGCCTACAACATGAAGCGTGTGATGACGATCGTGGGCGTAGGCGGATTGCTGGAGGCGATGCGGGCGTGAGGCCGGCCTCTGCGCGACTTAGCGCTTAGATGAAGCTTCTGGTTGCCCCCAAGAGAACAGGAGGTCGACCCCATCGCATCAAAGGCTTCGGCGGCCGCGGAATGCGCCGGTAGGCCTCAAGTTGCACGGTTTTCGCACGGCTTGGGCCACAAACGAACTCATGCAGCGCAACATCACTCGGTCAGATCGTCGACGCGGTCATGGATGGAGAGGTCGGCTGGCGTTGCCGCTTACGGCGGAAAAGGCAAGTCGGTCATCCTGGTCCTGAGCCAGTACAAGTGTATCGGGTGCAGTCCTGGTAAATCCCCCGACACTCGAACGATGCTAACTGGTTCAGACGACGACAGTCGCGATAGCGTGCACGGCAAGTATTTACGCATTGCTCTTTAGCGATCTGAGCGCGCACCAAGGTATCAGAGCCATGATCGGCATCGCGAGCAGTGAGTCTTCCAATACTCAAGGGCAGATGCAATGCAAATAGCACGCAGATGACGGCCAGCGACAGCTTCATGCATTTCACGTTCAGCTCCCTTTTTTTGGACCTGAAGGTCGGCAGCTTTGGCTTAATATTTTCTGACGATCGGTTTTGTCGTCGGAGGCGCTCCGGGCGCGGGCGGCGAGATCGAGAAGGTCAGCCAGGTATTCCAGCCGGCTGGCCGGTTTTCTGCAGCGAATTCTCCGTAAGCCTTAAAATTGAGATAGCCCTGCATGTCGCCGACCGGAAAAAGGAACCCGATCTGGGGGCCGATGCCGACCACCTGAGACTGGAAGCAGCCGACACGGTCGCCTGAGCCGCTATCGCAGCCGAGTTCCTTATAAACATAGCCGACGAGGCCAACCATCACCTGCTTCGACAGAAACTGCGATGCACCCCAGTCGAAGTGCAGGTCGACGCCGCTCTGGTACTGCGTCGCAGTATTTTTGAGATTATAGGTGAAGCCCAGCACACCGGAGACTTCGTGGCCGGTCTGCGGATTGAAATAGGTGTAGCCGCCGCCGGCATCGATCGCGCCGTGTCCGATGCCTAAATTCGACAGGCGATCGGATTGGTAAGCGCCAACCGGGATGTCGCCCGTGATGTAAGTCATGTAGTTATGGACGCCGGCGTTCCATTTCAATTGGAACATCGGCGCGAGATCCCCGAAGCCCCATGTCGTGTCGCTGATGGTATCGGACCGCGCGAAGGGAACGCTACCGAACGGCGGCACCGTGGCCACGCCGGACAAGGTCCCCGCCAGGCTGGTGCCGACGACGCCATAGGCGGCCAACATGGATACCGACGCCTGGCCGCCGAGCACCGGCGTTGCAAACACATAGCTCGGGAGCACAAATCCAAGGTCGCCGGTGGCGTGGAGATTCAAATTCAGATTTGCGTTGACGGTTACGTTCGCCGGCACCCTGCCGAGCGTGAATTCACGCGCACGCGCGACGTCGGCGCCGGCCGATACGGAGGTATGGTAGTAGATATTCGCCCATGACCAGCCCGGCTGTTGCGGTGTGGCCGCGAGGCTTCCAAAGAGGCCTGGGATCCAGAAACTGACGCCGCTTTCATCGGCCCGCGCACAATCGGAAAAAAACATGACTGCATGTGCCAAGACAATCGCAGCAACGCCAAGTCTCCGTCGACGTGCTAATCTCGGTCGCTCACTCTCCGCCGCTGGCAGTGCAATTCTCGCCGTCATGTCGTGCCTCGTAAGATGTGTCGCCTCCGAATACAACTCGGTGACAGCGTAACCCCTAGGCGACCAGGGTTCATCATGTAAAATTCAATGGGGAAGATCTGTCGTAAAAAAGATCAGTACTGCGACCCAAGAGCCACATTCGGTAACCCACCTCTCATAGCTGGAAATTTTGAGTATGCAGTTTGTGCCACTGATTTTATTTTCGGACCCCAACGAGTGAAAAAAAAACGGCTCGCTTTCGCCGGCGTCTCTTTCTGCAACGCGATGCCAGCCGGTGTTAGGTCGCATATTCAGCCATGAAGCAGCCGTCTCTTGCTCGTTTGCCGCCAGAGACACTGTATTCGCTTACGGCTAGGCTTTTGCGGCTCATCGAACCGCCATCTCACGATTGCTTATTGGCAATCGAGTGTGACCAAGAGCAAAGTTGCCAGACGATGAACCTCAAGCTCATGGTCGTCGCCGTCGTTCTAGCGTCAGTCTTCGCCGCACCTGTGGCCGCTGGCCCATTCGAGGATGCGGTCGATGCTAACGCCAGAGGCGACTACGCCAAGGCATTGCGTCTTATTCGTCCGCTGGCCAATGATGGTGACGCCGCAGCCCAATTCAATCTTGGCTTAATGTATGTGGCGGGCCACGGCGTGCAGCAAGATTGTGCTGCCGCAGCAATATGGTTTCGCAAAGCTGCAGAGCAAGGCTACGCCCTGGCCCAGTCCAATCTCGGGACCCTGTATCTCTACGGCCAAGGCGTGGCGCAGGACGATACCGAGGCCGTGACGTGGTTTCGGAAGGCTGCAGACCAGGGCGACGCCATCGCCGAGTTTATGCTCGGGAATCAATACGTAAACGGCAAAGGGGTGCCGCAGGACTTTAGTGAGGCTTTGATCTGGTTTCAGAGGGCTGCCGAGCAAGGCCATGCTGTCGCCATGCTCCATCTCGGGGTCATGTACGCCGAAGGCCGAGGTGTGCCGCAGGACTATGTCCCTGCCCACATGTGGTTCAGTCTATCGGCGGCACAGGGTGAGAAAAAAGCGGCCACGACCCTAATACAAATGGCCGAACGAAAAATGATCCCAGCTCAGATAGCCGAAGCGCAGAAGCTCGCGCGCGACTGGAAACCGGCTAAGCAGCCACCTTCTCGTTAGTGGAATTCCTATTGCAGTGCTGAGGCCCTATGGGTCAAAAAACGCGAGGTGGGCAGATCGACCTATCTCGTGCACGGTTTCGAGCACCTTATGTCGGGAACGGGATGACGTCGACACTCCATGCGCCGCTATTGGGCTAGGGTTCAATGTCGGCTCGGGGTCAAAATGCGAAGAACTCAACCTGAGCAAATGTAGTCCGCCATGCCGCTGAGCGGATCCTCAATATGGCGCGCCACGACTTCGCTGATGTGCCAACAACGGAAGCAGTTGGCCAGTGGTGGCGATCAATTCACTTCTCGAAGCACCTCTTGAGGCTCGCGAGCATCCGGTATCCATCTGCCAACTGCAGCAACCGCTCCTGCTCGCATGATGGTGGCAGGGACGCGGCTTCCCGTCGCATCGCACTCTCGCCTTTCGCCGCACTGCACTGCGGTCAATGGCTTCGCTCATCGCTCCTCTCCTTCCTTGATCACCGCCCGAAGCGCTCCAGAATGCTTGATTGTTCGCGCGCTGAGAAGTCTGTCGCTCTTACGACACACAACCTATGCGATTTGGGCATCGCTCAATAATTGTCGATTTTGGCCGATTTTGCATAGTCTTGGGACTTTAGTCATATTAGGCTCAGTGCTGTTGCTCGCTCAGGGTGTATGCGTACCATCGGAGCACAAAAGTGAAGCGTAGTAGAATCCTCCTTTTCGCTGACCCTGCGCAGTACTCAGCGAATATCCGGTCCGCCGATATAGAGGTATTGCCAACCTCGAAGGGGGTGTTCGAGGCCCAGCTCACGCAAGTGACGTTGGACCAACTGTGGATGCAACGCTTCGAGGAAACTCTGTCGCGTGTGCATAGAGGCGCGATCAGGCCGGACCGCAAGGTGTTCACCTTCCTGACCGAAGATCAGCCGGAGGTGTACAACCGAGGCCAGCTATTTTCGCCGGGTGAACTGTGCGCCAACGACTGCGACATGCAGCACGTCGTGACAACCGGAAGATACCGCCTCGGTGGTGTGTCAATTAGGCCGAGCGATCTTGCCGCAGCGTCCAAATCGATGATGGGTTTCGAATGGCAACCGGAGCCCTGCGCCCGCTTTCTCCGGCCCGCGCCAGAGCTGATGAAACGATTGCTTGAACTACATGCGATGGTCGGAGCTTTCTCCAATGCGACCCCGGAGCTTCTAGAGTTTCCCGAGGTTATTCGCGCGGTTGAGCATAAGTTGACCCACGCCTTGCTCGCCTGTCTGACCGATTGCAATGCTTCGAAAATGAAGATGGCTGGGCCAGGACACAGGACTATCGTTGCCCGGTTCGAGGCATTTTTAGATGCGCACCCCAATTCACCATTGAATTTAGAACAGGTCTGCGCGGCTGTCGGGGTAGCTGAGCGAACGCTGCGGGCTGCCTGTGAGAACCACTTGGGAATGGGGCCTATCCGTTATCTAAACTTGCGGAGAATGCACCTTGTTCGCCGCGCGTTGGAGCAAGCAACATCCTGCTCCGCAACGGTCACGGAGATTGCCATGTCACATGGGTTCTGGGAACTCGGTCGCTTTTCAGTTGCCTATCGCGAATTATTTAACGAGCGGCCGCTTGCTACTCTTCGTCGCCCGCCAAACGACCGACCGACCAGAGCGGGTCGCCCCTCACAGCTTGTTGCGTGAGTCGCGGGCCAAGTTCGAGAACCGCTTTGGGTCAAAGGCGGCGGTATACACCGCAGGCGATGATTCTGCTCTACCCTCGATACCAGACCAGCCGACGCACCGCGTCAACGGAAGCGATGGGCCATGTGTGGACGGCTCCAGGTTGGCAAGAAGAATCTTCACGTCGCAGCATTGGTCGGAGCAGCCATGTGTTCCGCCTGTTTACGCGGTTCACATGACCGCTGGCCATAATGCCCTCCGCGGATCAGGTCAATACTTCGCATTCGAGGATGCTATGGCCCATGTGGGTTGTCCTGATCGCCGGATCGACCGGCACTGCATTACTTGTGTTCGCCTTCCCAACCGTTACGTCACGCCGGGCTTTCCCGTGTGATCTCATTGACGCCGCGAGAGCGGCGGGTTGCTTGTAGCGTTCGTTCCGGGCCATCATGCCGGGCGAGTTTGTTGGCGAGTGCGATAGCGGCAACCTTGGCGGGGCGCCGGGCCAACAATCGAGTGAGCCAGGGCCGATGATCGGTGCCATGGATCTTGGCATACCGGATGACGGCGAGCGCGCCAGCCGTGAACAGGCTGTACAAATAGCGATCGCCTTGTTTGCCGATACTGCCAAGCTTGTCCTTGCCCCCGCTCGCGTTCTGCTTCGGCACGAGTCCCACCCAGGCCGAGAATTCCCGTCCCGATCGGAAAGCCTTGGGATCCGCAATGCTGGCGACCAAGGCTGTTGCCAACGCCGGCCCGACGCCGGGGATCGCGTCCAGCAGTTTGCTCGTCGCGCTTGATCGATGCCAGGCGATGATGCGTCGGTCGAACTCCAGGATTTGAGCCTTCAATGCCCGCAACTGACTGCCGAGAGCACACGCAGCGACCTCGGCGACCCGGGGGTCGGCTGTATCGGCGACGACTTCCAGCAGTTGCTCGACACCCCTGCGCCCGACAGGGGCGACAATCCCGAACTCGGCGAGATAGGCCGCGGATTGAGTTGATCACGGCCGTCTGCTGGCGGATGAAGAGATGGCGCGCTCGGTGAAGCATCAGACAGCTCTGTTGCTCGGCCGTCCTGGTCGGCACGAACCGCATATTGGGTCGCGTGACCCCCTCGCAAATCGCCTCCGCGTCGGTGCTGTCGTTTTCCTGCCGCTTGACGTAGGGCTTCACGTAGGCCGGAGGCATCAATCGCACCGTATGCCCCAACCCCTGCAGCTCGCGGGACCAATGGTGCGATGAAGCGCAAGCTTCGACATGGCGGCAGCTTCTGGAAAAACGCCAGGACGTACCGGCGCCGCAACTGACGGTGTACGACCACCTGGCCGGCTGCATCAACGCCATGCACTTGAAAGACCGACTTCGCGATATCCAGGCCGACTGTCGAAATTGACTGCATAGGCTGCTCCTCCGAATCGTAGGAGCCTCAAACGGCTCCCATTCCTTGGCACTCTCGTGCCGGTGGAGGAGCCGTCCACAGCATCAATACCGGACTCATTCAATGCAAAGCGATCACCTCGCCGGCGCGGCCAAGGAGTGACGCGGGCAACTCGAGGTAGGAGCTGAATGCATTGCGGGCTAACGCAATCGCGATTGGTCCCTGAAGTCGATCAAGCTTTGGCAGCCTACCTCACCATCGCATTGAAAATCAGCGGCGCCAGCTCCGTCTCGATCCGCCCGCGGTGCGATGGTGACTGCATCATGCAGATCGCGAACAGATCGTCATTCGGGTCAACAAAGAAAAAGGTGCCGGCCACGCCATCCCATCCATATATGCCTGGCGGCCACGGCCTCTTCGGCTGCGGCGATGTGAGCACGGCAACGCCCAATCCGAATCCGGCGTGGACTGCCAGAAAATAGACATTGGCGGGTGCGATTCCGCTCCCGGGACCGATTTGGTCCGACGTCATCAGGGCCACCGTCTCCGGTTTCAGATAGCGTCGTCCGTCAAGCGTGCCGCCATTCAGGAGCATCTGCACAAAGCGCGCGTAGTCGCCGGTCGTCCCTACCATTCCGGCACCACCGGATTCCCAGCGCCTATGCACCATCGGTCCCTGATTCCAGCAATGGGCGGGTCTATCAGATCATCCGGCAGGAACTGGGCGACCAACGGGCGCTTCGCCTCGTCCGCGACAAAAAACGCGGTATGGCTCATGCCAAGGGGATCCAGCAGCCGCTCCTTCTCGAACTGAAACAGCGATTGTCCCGAAACCACCTCGATCACCCTCCCGAGCACATCAACGGAATGGCTATAGGTCCATGTCGTGCCCGGCTGCTCGCCGAGCGGCAGGTTCGCCAGGCGCGCAGCGAACTCGGCGTTGTCAAAATCGCCGCCGTAAAGGTCGGCCTGCCGATAGAGTTTTTGCACGGGGCCGTCGCCGTAAAACCCGTAGGTGATACCGGATGTTTGTCGCATCAGATCGAGTACGGTGATCGGGCGCTTGAGCGGTTCCAGCGTAAACACTGGCTTTCCAGTCGCGTCGGGCGTTTCCACGCCGACCTTTACGTCGGCAAAGGCCGGAATGTATTTGGAGAGGGGGTCATCGAGCGACAGCTTGCCGTCGTCCACCAGCATCAGCACGGCAACCGATGTGATAGGCTTCGACATCGAATAGAACCGAAAGATGGTGTCATCCGTCATCGGTACCTTGGTTGCGACGTCGCGCAGGCCGAATTTCTCATAATAGACTGGCTTTCCGTGCTGCTGGATCAAAAAGATCGCGCCGGGAATTTTACCGATCGCGATCTCATGTCGTAGATAATCACCGATCCGCTGAAGGCCCGGTTGCGAAAAGCGTCGTGCGGCCGGCGTATCTCCAAACGTGGCGTTCAAACTTGCAGCAACGACCGCGGCGACGAGCGCGAACGCCACCACCTTGCCGCCACCTTGATTCGTTGGCCGGCTCGCGTCAAACTTTCAAAATAGGCCGAGGTACCGCGTGACGAGGATGTGCTAAACATGTGAGCCTCGCCACAATGGCCCTGTGTCGAGCCGCCGTTATTGCGGTTGCGAACGAGCCTGCTGCTGCTTTTCGCGCTCAGCAACTGAGATCGCTCTGGAAATTATCTGTTCCGAGCTGGCGTTTATCCAGCTTGAACCGATTAGTCTCAGCGCACAACCTCCCGCGCAGAATGCGGGCGAAATCGCTGCAAGCCATCTGGCACGCTCTGTGACTCCAGTCACAGTATGCAGTTGCGCCAAATTTTGCTTACCGGTGGTTCTGCCGGCTCAGTCTCCGCGGATCACTCGACGTTCTCCAAGAACAGGCACGGCCGCTTCAGGCAGAGCGATCTCTTCCGACGCGTGTTCGAGAGCGAGTTGCGCCGCTGCATGAGGAGCGGCTGGTCGGTGGTTTGCAGTCGATGCGAGCTTGATCAAGGCCGACGCCAATCGGCAGAAGAGCACCGAGAGCGACAAGGGACTTCCGCCGGCGGCTGCCGGACGAGCCATCGATGAGTATCCAACTGTCCTCGATGATGCAGCCTTCGGAGCAGCGACCGAGGTTACCCCGAAGTTTGTGTCGCCCTCCGACCCGGCGGCGCGCTGGACGGGGGCGCACGGCGGCCAAGCTTTTTTGCCTACTCGACGAACTACCTGATCGACATCGAGAACGCGATCATCTTCGGTGTTGAGGCGACGACGGCAATCCGGCAGGCGCAGGCATTGGCCACCAAGCGCATGATGGAGCGCTCGCTGGAGCGGTTTGACCTCTATCCGAGCCGGCTCATCGGTGACAGCAGCTACGGCTCGGCCGAGATGCTCGCCTGGCTGGTCTACGCGCATGGCATCGGGCCGCATGTTACAGTCTCCGACAAATCGGCTCGCACAGACGGGATCTTCTCGCGCGACGACTTGACCTATGACCATGCCAGGGACGTCTATCGTTGCCCCAGTGGCAAAGTTCTTCTACGACCGGAACGCTGGTGAATGATGGTGCCACCATGGGTTACCTCGCCAGCAAGCGCGATTGTGATCGCTGCGCATTGAAGTCCCGACCCCAAGCAGGCCTCACGGCGGGTACCGCGCTCAATCTACGAGGGCGCTCGCGACATGGCACGCCGGATCGCAAGATCCGTGGGAGGGCCGAACTTCGGGTCGGCTCCGCAAGAAGATCGAGATGTTGTTCGCGCACCTCAAGCGCAAAAGGTATTCATGAATAACGACAGGAATATTCGCAGGTGCATTTCCCACATCAAACTCGACCGTTTACGTTTGCGAGGTCCAAACGGCGCGCCTGACGAGTTCACCCTTGCAGCCACCGCCCAGAACCTCCGCATGATGGCCAAGCTGATTAAGATGCCAACCCCAAGGCTCGCATAAGAACTGTTGAGCCATCCTTCGGCCGCGTCGGCGCTCGCGCCATTACAACAAACTACTTCCGGCCTTTCAACGGAATCGGCCAGATTCGGAAGTGCGGCGTTCTGATACGAAGCGGCAGCCATTTGCCGTTTTTGCATAGGCGGAGGAAAGACTATGCCGTAGGTTCTCGCGGCGACATGCATGCGGGCGACCAGGGTCGCGGTTCGGCAATGGCTACTTCAGAGCGGAAATCAGCGGAAATGCTCGAGGCAGCTGGGAGAGCCGGCCACGAACCGGTATCCTCCAGGACCATCAATCTGGCTCTCCAAGGGGGCGGAGCGCACGGTGCGTTTACCTGGGGTGTACTCGACCGACTCCTGGACGAGAAAGGTCTTGCCTTCGAGGGGCTCAGTGCAACCAGCGCCGGAGCGATGAATGCGGCGGTCTTTGCCTATGGGCTTGCGATCGGCGGTCGCGAAGGAGCACGCAAAGCGCTTACCAACTATTGGAAGCGCGTCAGCGATGCGGCCAGGTCGGGGCCGTTGCAGCCAAGTTTTATCGACCAAATGCTGGGGGATCACAAGCTGAACTGGTCGCCTGTTTTCTCCCTTATGGGGTTCGTGACACGCGTCCTATCGCCATATGAGTTCAACCCTTCAGACTATAACCCGCTTCGTGAAGTGGTCGAGCAATCGATCGATTTTAACGTGTTGGGGCGCCCGGACTGCCCGGTCAAGCTCTTCCTCTCTGCGACGAACGTTCGTACTGGCAAGGTGAAGGTCTTCGCCGGAAAGGAAATTTCAATCTCTGCCGTGATGGCTTCGGCATGTCTTCCCACGATGTTTCACGCGGTCGAGATCGACGGCGAAGCTTATTGGGACGGTGGTTATATGGGAAACCCGGCGCTCTTCCCGCTGATCTACGACTGCAAGAGCACCGACATTGTCATCGTTCATATCAATCCGCTGTTTCGTAATGAGGTGCCGCGCACCGCTGTCGATATTTTGAACCGCATCAACGAGATCAGCTTCAATTCGTCGCTGATGCGGGAGATGCGGGCGGTCAGTTTCGTCACCAATCTTGTCACGCAAAACGCCTCGTCGAAGGGCTGAAACATGTGCTGATCCACAGCATCGCCGACGACGAATTCATGGGTGCGCTTAGTCCCACAAGCAAGTACAACGCCGATTGGGACTTTCTCGTTTTTCTTCGCGACCAGGCGCGAAAATGTGCAGGCGACTGGCTCGCGAAACACTTCGTCAAACTGGGTGTCGAGTCGTCGGTAGACATCCATAAATTCTACCTCTGAATCTGATAGAAGGTCGTGATCGTTGTCGCTTGATGTCTGGTAGCCCGAAAACGCCGAGACGTCACCATTCCTTGAAGGTCGGCTCGACGCACCCCCCGCAGACCCAGGGAAAGGTCCAATCAGCCGTACGCTTGGCGCTTTCGGGGAGGTACTTGCTCCAGGCATCAGCGCGGACCGGATTGATTGACTGCCAAATAACGCCAAAGGTCCCCGAAGAATTTATTTTGCCAATCATCACTGGCTTGGAAAGATGATGATTGGTGTTCATCACAACTTCGAAGCCGCTCGGCGCCTTGATTCTTTGACCGTACATGGCCTGGCGGACCGCATCGACATCAGTGGTGCGAGCTTGGACAACGGCTTGCGCCCACATCCTGAAGCCAATGAACGTGGCTTCCATCGGGTCATTTGTAGTTTTCTCTCGTTGCTCGTTGAAGTCCGCCCACATCTTGATGAACGCTTCGTTTTCTGGTGACTTGATCGACTGGTAGTAATTCCAGGCCGCCAGGTGCCCGACGGGGAAGATATCACCACCGAGCAATTCGCGGTCACCAATCGAGAACGCCATGACTGGAATTACCTTGGCATCTACGTGTTGGGCTGCGAGTTCCCTATAGAAGTACGTGTTTGCATCTCCGTTGATTTTGATATGACCGCGGTCTTTTTTCCCTGCGAGCCGATGGCTCTGATCCGCTCGACGATTCCTCGCCATTCGGAGTAGCCGAACGGCGTATAAATCGTCGTGATATCCTCTGGCGATACGCCCTCGGCGTCAAATACGCGCTCAAGAACCGGTTTGTTGTGCGCGGATAAACGTAGTCAGTGCCAAGCAGAAACCACCTGCGAACTTCGCCTCCTTCCTTGCTCATCAGATATCGAACCGCCGGAATTGCCTGCTGATTGGGCGTGGCTCCCGTGTAGAAGATGTTGCGAGAGCTCTCTTCGCCCTCGTATTGCACGGGGTAGAAGAGCAGGCCGTTCAACTGCTCGAAGATTGGCAGAACGGATTTGCGGGAGGCGGAAGTCCAGCAGCCGAACACGACTGCGACCTTTTCCTTCGTGAGCAATTCCCGGGCTTTTTCGGCAAAGGCATCCCAATCGGACGCCGGGTCAACGACCACCGGTTCCAATTTCCGCCCGAGCAGCCCACCTTTCCTGTTCTGGTGGGCTACCAGCATCAGAACCGTGTCCTTAAGTACTCACTCGCTGATTGCCATGGTGCCGGACAGAGAATGCAAAATGCCGATTTTGATAGTGGCTTCGTCTGCGCGAACCGTCGGACCGGCGAGCACGAACCGCAAGACGAGCAATCCAAGAACGACAACTCGCAGGACCGAAGCTGATTTCATGTCAATGCCCCGACGAGCTCGAAAACGCGTGTTTCCCTGGTCATGCCCTTGGCCAGGACCGACTCCAAAGCTCTGAACTGGAAACAATGTTGAGCCCGCAAATAGACGCCTTCGCTCACAAGGATATTGGTCCCAAACTGCTTGTTCAGGCCTTCGAGGCGCGCTGCCAGATTTACCGTATTGCCAAGGGCTGTGTAGTTCATGCGCTCCGTCGACCCGAGATTGCCGACGACGGCATCTCCGACGTGAATGCCAAAGCGCGTGAAGAATGGCTTTAAACCTTCAGTTTCAAACTGGGAGTTGAGCCTGTCACACGCCGCTCTGCCCACAAGGGCCGCCCGGCAGGCCCGCTCAACGTGGTTAGGCTGCGGATTGGGTGCGTTCCAGAACACCATCATCGCATCACCAATGAATTTGTCGACCGTTCCGCCTTCGGCGAGGAACGCCTCTGTAAGCACGGAGAAATAACGTGACATCTGGTGCATGAGAACATCAGGGTCCGCGGACTCGGCGATCGACGTGAAATCCCGGACGTCGGTGAAAACGACGGTAATCTCCTCTCGGACTCCGCCAAGCTCGGTGGAGATGGAATTATCGATGATTCCCCGGACGATTTCCTTGGGGATAAAGTGCGCGAATGACCATATCGCGCGCTGCGCGAGTTCCATGGCGCCGCCAAGTTCGTGAATTTCCTTAATGCGCGATGCGACTGGCGAGGGGTCAGGCGCAGCCAGCGTCTGAAGCTTAACCGCCTGAGCCGTTATGTTTTTCAAGGCTCGCGACATTCCGCTGCCAAATATCCAAACGACGGGAATGAAGGCAGCGCCAGCGATAGTTGCGAGCATTAGTCCGGTAAACTGCAGGCTCCGAACATTTTGAGCAAAGTCATCCTGGACCGCCAGCAGCAAAATGTTGGCGGTGTACTCCTCGCCCAGAGTGAATTGTGCCATCCTGAACAGATAGTCCCGGCCCCGGTCGTCGCGGTTGCTACCCTCATAGCGGTCGCGACCAAGCGACGCTCGTAAGGCTGTCGCCACGACCCCGGTTTTGATCTCCTTGACGTTTGGCAATTGTCGTTGGGATGGATGTGTCATCGCATCGACAACGAACTGCGCAAAATCGGGATGGGCTATGAGCGAACCCATTGAGTCGAAAATCAGGACGATGCCGTGCTCCCCGGGCCGTTGCGCCTGGACGAAATCGCTGAAGGTGTCGAGCTTGAGATCGGCGGCAAGGACGCCAGGCACTTTCCCTCGCAAGGGTGCGCTTATCGTGATCACGGGTGCACCGATGCTAAACGCAAGGTACGGCGACGAGACCAGCGGACGGTCGGCTTTCATCGTCTCGCGATACCAGGGCCGCTTGCGCGCGTCGTATTCGTATTTCCATAGATCAAGCTGTCCGACTTCGTTGCCTTGCCGATCTTCAAAGATTCGTCGCACTGGAAGTTCGCCACTCTGCGCAGGCGGATCAAATTGATCGCAACGATGGCCCCAGGCGTCGCACGAAGCCTCTCGCGTTGCTCATCGTTGAGATCGCCAATGCGCCGCACCTGCAACCAGGCGCCATTTTCGAAACCGGCATAGATACCGTCCATTTGGGGCAGTTCCTGCAGTGCGACCTTGAACAGTGGGATCGCGGGGCCGGTCTCGGTTCTTTCATTTGAATCGGTCACGCTGGAACTGGTCGCCAGCACATGCGCCAACGAGGCTATCGCGGTGATCTCCGTCTGAAGACGTCCCAAGGCCTTCGAGCTGGTTGCGTCCATATAGGCGGACGCAGCTTCCTTCGTTGCCCAACGAAGCGTTCGGACCTGAATGGTGATCAGCAAAACAGCAAGAGCGACGATAAAAGCCATCACAGCGAAGGTGAGTGAGGTTCGAAATGTCAACATTCCGCGCGCGCTCCTCAGTCGCTAAGGGTGCAGCCGCTCGTCGCTGCGCAACTTGCGGATGATGACCATGAGAAGTCACGCATCACGGTCTCAATGCGGTCCATAATAAATTCAGTCGATCCTGCCGGCTATGCGGTTTCGGCAAATGAGCAACGGTGATCGCAGCTTGACGCAAGCACAGCCTGAGATGCGATTGCAGCGAACCGCCCAGCACTAGCGCGGGCGCAGACCCCGGCCGTGGCACCGGCAGGCGGCAGGAAGCGAACATTATCCTTATAGTCTCCGGCGACTTCGATTACGGCGATGCGGGCGCTACTTGGGAGGTGAAGCCTCGCGGAATCTCGCGCGCCGGGGCAACCGCATCGGACGGCCGCAACAGGTCAGGACAGCGCCTTGCTGGCGCGGCTTCCGACCATGCCCGATTGGTAGAGTGCCGCATACTCCGGATCGAGTTTGTATTTTAGGTCCCGCGCTGCCATAAGGATGATCGCCGAATGGGCCGGGAACGCGAGTTCTAGGTCAGCTACCTGCTCCACCGTCAGTCCCCCGGCCATGATCGTGGCCATCAGCTGCACAGTTTCTACGGCACGTTCGCCGACGATATACGCGCCCAGAAACTTGTGTCTCCTGCGGTCCGCGATCATCTTGCAGAAGCCAGCTGTGCGGTCGTCGACAATCGCGCGAGTCAGATCCTCGCACCAGATGACAGAGGTTTCATAATCGATTCCGGCGTCGGAGCATTGCGATTGACGCATACCGATCGCACCGTATTCCGGATCGGTGAAGCTGCCGGTAGGTACCAATGTATGCGCAACTTTCTTAGTCTCGGCGTTGGTCACAGCGTTGACCGCAGCGACGTGGCCTTCATGCGTCGCGCCGGAAACTAGCATCATCTGTCCAGTTACGTCCCCCGGAGGCGCGAGCGGCTGACCGGAAAGCGCGAGCTATCGACCCTTGCCAGCCGAACATTAGGATCCCCCGCAAGGTGCTCAAGGGCGTTCGCATCTCTGTGCGGCGAACTACTCCCGCCGCTACCGTGCCCGGCCGCGCGGCACGCCGAGGCAGTGGTACCTCGACCAGTTATGTCGGATTCCGCTGCGTGAAGAGGACACCAAATCCGGGATAATCATCAGTCCTCAATATCAAGAAAGAGCCGAAAGTGCCCGGCGACAATGAAGACAAGAGACAAAGACGCACTCCGCGGAGCACGGTGCCCCCGGCCGCCACAACAATGATTGGCTGAGCAGCCCGCCGCACTGGACGCTTCGTTGATGTCGAAGGGTAATCAGCAACCGCCGTTGATGGTCTACTAAGCAAGTTCGCTAAGAAAATCTTTCGCCTCTTGCAAATCGCGCGATAGAAAACCCCCGGCGAACCAGCCATAGATCGGAGCTAGAAGTCCACGGGCCTTGTCGTACTCGCCTCGATCTTTCCAAAGACGCGCCAGACTATTCGCTGCCCGCAGTTCCCAGGATTTTGCTCCTTGCTCGCGCGCAATCGCGAGCGATCTAGCAAAATGTGCTTCTGCTTCCATGGTATCAGACTTGGCCGAGAGCAATGCGATTTCGCCGGCCAGACGATTGACCTCCGGCTCGAACAATTTTTCCTTTGACGTTTTGATCGCTGTCATGGCCTCGTCGATCCAGCGCCGGGCCTCTTCAGGGTGACCCGATACGATGCAGGATTTCGCCAACCACGATGACCAGTACGGCATCCACAGCGTCGATCCTGTGGCGCGCAAGGCGCCAATCCCGAACGTGATCGTTCGCTCAGCGTCCGATGGCCTGCCGTTCAGCGAAAATGCGACACCCTGCAGCAAGACGCCGAAGGCTTTCCAAAGCGCGCTGCCTTTTCCGTCCGCCAACAACACAAGTTCATTCGCTTGGCTGTTTGCTATCTCGTCATTTCCGCAGAAGATATGGATCATCGACGTGTACAGCAGCGCCGGCATCAAGGTCGTCACCAGGCCGATTTCGCGCGCATCTTTCATCGCTTGATCGCAGTCGGCAAGCGCTGCCTCGGGGTAGCCTAGCATCCATAGCGGCAACGCTCGCTGAAACAGGATGCCAATGCCGATGTCTTGACCAAACCGGGTCGCCAGTGGCCTGTGCTCAACGGGATTGTAAAGCCGCCTAGCTTCTTCGAGGTTTGCGCGCCCCGCAGCGAGGTCGCCGGTATGGGACAATGAAATACCCATGAGGCGACGCCCTACCATGAGCGAGACGGTGTTCGGCTGCTTCTCCGCGGCCTGCAAACACTCCGCAGCACGCTCCCGCACTGCATCGCCATCGAACGTGTTGTAGCTCGCGACCCAAAGACCATAGAGAACGGAGAGCAACAAAAGCGGATCGTGCAAAGGCTCTCCGAGAGCTTCCACTTCCTCGATCAGTGCGCGCGCCTGATGGAGGGATGTTCTCGTCTCAGGCGCTGCATAACCCTTGACGTGCATCAGAGCGTTCGAATGGGCCACCTGAAGCTTGATCCGTTCGCGCCTGAGCATGGGAGTTGATGGCAGGCTGACGATTTGGCCTAATGCTCGCGCAAGCTGCTCGGAAGCCTCGACCACCGCCGAGCGCTCTAGCGAACGTTGACCCGCCGTTCCCCAATATCGCGCGGCTTTCTCGATCTGCCCGGCATCGGTGCAGTGGCGCGCCAAAATCTCTGGTTGACGCTCGACTGCATCGGCAAACCGGGTTTCGAGCACGTCAGCGATTCTGGCGTGCAATCTCTGACCATGCTCATGCAGCAGCGTACTGTAGGCGGCGTCCTGCACCAGCGCGTGCTTGAACAGGTAGTTCGCATGCGGTGCGACGCCCTGCCTGGACAGCAGTCCGGCTGCGATCAAGCGATGCAATCCGGTCTCCAGTTCCATCGGCGCTTTGCCGCCCACCGCCTCGATCAGTGCGTGCGAGAATTCGCGGCCGAGAGCCGCGCCGATCTGAGCCAAATCCTTCGCCGGGCCCAATCGGTCAAGACGCGCCATAAGGGAGGCATGTAAGGTTGCCGGAATTTGAAGTCGCGGCGATGGAATGAGGGCCGCCGTCTTTCGGGCTTCTTCCTCGCTACCGGCTTCCAGCACTGCTTTCGTCAATTCCTCGACGAAGAGCGGAATGCCGTCGGCCCGCTCGATCATATCCTGGCGAACGCCGGCCGGCAGCGGACGATTGCCGACGATGCCGTCAATGATGGCGTCGACATCGCGGCGATTCAGGCGATTGATGGTCAAGGCGGTCACATGCGGAAGGCCAAGCCAGGGCGGCTGGAATTCCGGCCGACACGTCACGACCAGCAGCACTGGCAGCGCCACGATCCGCTCGAGGATACGACCTACCAGCTCCAGGCTTGTAGGATCGATCCAGTGCGCATCTTCAAAGACCATCAGCACTGGCTCGGAGCGGGAGAGCGCCTCGATCTGTCCTAAAAGCGCCTCTAGAGTCCTTTTCCGACGCTCCTGCGGATCATAGGACAGCGGCGGGTAGCGCCCATCATTGGGAAGCGACAGGAGACCAGCGAGCAATGCGCAGTCACCGGGCGAAGTCGGGCTCCGCGCCAACAGATCATCGAGCTTGTCCAACTTCGATGTTGCGTCGTCGTCGTGTTTGAGTTCGGCCGCACGTTCCAACTGACCTATGATGGGATACAGCGCACTGTCGGTGTGGCGGGGGGAGCAAAAGCAACGAAGACGCGCATGCGGTTCTTCGCCGATCTGCTTCAGGAACGCCGTGGTCAACCGGGATTTGCCGATTCCTGCCTCTCCGGAGAGCAGGACGACTTGTCCTTCGCCCTCCTTCGCTCTCGACCAGCGTCGCAGGAGTAGCTCCTTTTCCTCCTCTCTCCCGACAATGGTCGACAGCTCGGAGGCGTGAAATGCCTCAAAGTGTCCTTCCACCGCGGCAGGCCGCAGCGCGGCCCAGACTTGCACGGATCCCGCAATTCCCTTCAACTCCTGAAAGCCAAGGTCCTTCAACTCGAATAAATTGCCGACCAGTCTTCTCGTGGCTTCCGCGATCACCACCATGTTCGGTTCCGCAAGACCCTGCAGTCGCGCGGCGAGGTTAGGTGTCTCGCCAACTATTCCCCGCTCCTGCGCCTCTCCCGATCCGACGAGATCGCCGACCACAACCAACCCGGTGGCGATGCCGACCCTGGTCTGCAAGTCCTTATCGGTCATAAGTTTCGAGACTTCCGACACTAGTTCCAGCGCCGACCTCACCGACCTCTCGGCGTCATCCTCATGAGCCTCCGGATAGCCGAAATAGACCAGTACACCATCGCCCATGTACTTCGCGACGAAACCACCGAATCGCTGGACTGCATCGGTTACGCACTTCTGATAGGCCGAGATGAGCTTGCGCAAGTCCTCCGGATCCATTCGCGTAGACAGCACGGTTGAGCCCACCAGATCGCTGAACATCACCGTAACGTGACGTCGCTCCGCCGAGTTAGTAGCGAGCGTGGCGGCAGAGATGGTGTCGGCTGAAAATTCCTTGGGAAGCGCCGCGATGGCTTTCGTGAGCTTGACGCGCGCACCCAGCGTAAGGCCCATTTCACGCAGGTGATCGTCCGTCAGGTCTCGCAGAACGGTTTCGTCGATATCGTTTTCGCGGAACGCGGCTTCGAAGCGTTCGAGGCCAAGGCTCCGCAACCAAATCGCAAGATCCATACGACGCCTCCGAGGCGGGCTACCGCTCGCACCTTACTCCTTGGGATTGCGTCGCGACAGCTTGGTCGGCCGCCTCCATGTCCGATGATCACTTGTGCGATGCATCGTGTGGTCGGGACGCTCTCGCCTTCCAGGCTTATGAAGCCTCAACGGCTGGGGATATCGGCGTCATATTCAGAGTCACGGCCGGTCGAGCCGGCCACTCACGTGTGCCCCCCGGCAAGAAGCCCCCGGGTCATCCCGGCCCCAAACCCGTACAAGCATATCGGCTGCAGTCTTGGTAGACACTCCGACACTCGAAGGAGGGCAACTGGTTCAGATGACGACAGTCGCGGTAACGTGCGCGACAGGCATTTATGCATTGCTGTTTACCCGTCCGCGCGGCTGTCAAAGCGGAATCGGCATCGCGCGCATTCAGTTTTCCGACACCCAAGGACAGGGAAACTCCTAGGAATAGACAGATGATCGCCAACGACTGCCTGGTGTATCTCATGGCCAATTTCCTTTAGGATCGTCGCATTATGCGGCCAGCCGCATCGCGTAGTGTGGCAGCTACGTAGAGGGCGTCGGCGCTGGGGCGTCAAAATCCGCTCGCCTCCGGCGCGGTCCATTTCCGCGATGAACTCCCCGTTATTCCTCGGCAGGCCTGGCGACTGTCTCGGCATGCGTATTGGGATGATCTAGTCCTCGAGGAGGTCACCGCGACGGCGGCGTGTAGGGGTCGGAGGTGCCGAGTTTGATCGGAGGGTACATCTTGAAGCTCTCCTCCAACCCGCCGATGATTTTCATCGCCGGATCAGCGACCCACGAGTTGTAAGCGGCCACATCCCGCTCTTCTTTTCTGTCGGTAAGCAGATTGATGACCTTTGGCAAAGGCAATTTCTGTGGCGGCGCATACATATTCTCCTGCCAGACCAAGTGCACTTTCCAGTTACGCCATTTCACGGCGGAGAGCCGGTCGGCGACGTAGGCGGGAAAGCCCTCGCGGTTGGAAGCCTCCTGCTTGCCGAAGAAAAAGTCGAGCTGATCCACGCCATCAATCGGACGGTCCTTCGGAACGTCTGCGCCGCCGACGTGGGCGATTGTCGTGAAGAGGTCGACGATGTGAACGATCTCGTTGCTCACACGGCCCGCGGGCACCTTGCCCGGCCACCGAATGATGAAGGGGGCGCGCAGCGAGCCCTCCATCGCGGTGAAGTAGGTCCCGCGCCAGGGCCCGTTATCACCCTCCCAGGGGTTGGTGGCTTCCGGGCCATTGTCGCTCGTGAAAATGACGAGCGTATCGTCTTCAACGCCGGCCTGCTTGATGGCATCCAGAACCTGACCGGTTCGGTAGTCCATTTCGGCGAGGCAGTCCGCCCAATCGCCGTTGCCGGTCTTGCCGGCGAACTCGAGATTCGGCAGCGTCGGCATGTGCACCAGCGAAAATGGAACGTAGGCAAAGAACGGCTTGCCGGCGCTTGCGTTACGTTTGATGAAATCGACGGCGCGCCTAGTGATCTCGGCTTCCATGGTCCGTCGATTGTCGACATTGAGAGTCGCGACAACCCGGGGTGTCTCACCGCTGCGCGCTTCGTAAATCGGCTCGGGCTCGACCAACCTGGCGCTCCAGCCCTGCTTGTCGCCGACCGATGGCCACATGCTCCGGGTCTCGTCCAGCGACGGCCACATCGCCTCGTCGTAAGTGCGCGGGATGCCATACCACTCGTCGAATCCTCGATTGGTCGGCAGCCGGGCCTGAGCGCTGCCGAGATGCCACTTGCCCCACATGCCGGTGGCGTAGCCTTGCCCCGACAACAACTGAGCGATCGTGACTTCCCACTGGGTCAATCCGTCGGGGACGCCGCCGATGGGGACTTCGTAGGTGCCGGAGCGGATCGCGAAGCGGCCGGTCATGAGCGCGGAACGGGACGGGGTGCATTGCGCCTCGACGTTGAAGTTGAGCAGGCGCGTCCCCTCACCGGCAAGTGCGTCGATACGCGGTGTGGCCGCACCGCGAAGCAGGCCACCGCCGTAAACGCCCAATTCCCCATAGCCCAGATTGTCCATGAGCATGACGACAACATTGGGCTTCCTTGGCTGTTGCGCCAACACTGGCGAAAAGGCAACTGTCACCCCGACAAGCGACGCCAACGAACCGAATTTGATGCCTTCGATCATACTCATCCTTCGCTCTGTTCTTGAACCGGGTTACCTGACCGACTGAATCATCCGCTCAGATTTGGCCGGGCTGGGCAGGCGGGCTTGGCCAGTCTGATCGCAGGTCGGTTGGATTCCGACGGTCAAACAAATCCTGTCGCAGGATGAATTGGCCCTTCCTGCTGACGCTCGGCAATGGCTTGCGGTACGCATCGTGAGCGATCACGACCGGGCGGCGAGGGGCCTCGGCTGAAGCGAATGTCGGGAGCATCGCTGCAACGACGAAAAGTATGTTGAGCTTGCCACGCCTGGTCATGGGAATTATCTCCGCGGGGCGCTTTGTCGGTCTCTGCGCCGATATTCGCCCGGAGGTGTCTAAGAGGCTATGCGATTCCGGCACGGAAGAAAAAATGCCTGCGGTGATCGTCAGCATGGATGGTGCCCACCCCGAGCCGCCGTCGCATCAGGGAACGATATACGTCAATGCGCGAACGATCTCGACAAGCTTTCCAGGTTCTGCGGGCTGACGTGTATTAACCCATGCCGCGGCGCATCGATGTCGGCAATCAGGCCGCAGCCGGTCCTCGGACTGCAGCCCAGAGGTCGGCCTCCTCTTGACTGATCCGTTCGTCTATTCGTGTTCGGTGCGCGTCATCGGCATTGATAAAGAACAGAATCAGTTGCTTTGTGTAATCGCTCAGAAGCGCCCGCCCCTTGCGGCATCTGCCGGTGGCACAAAGTCGGCACGCAATATCGGTTCCGATCGCATTGGCTTCGACCTCCATGAAATTTTTGCGTTGATCGTAACGGTTGGTCGCCATCGAGAAGCTGAAGCTAATAATCAAGGCGAGCAGCGTCAGGGACGCTGCAAGGACGAGGCTCAAATCGTCCTTCTGCTCGTCGCTCATGATAGAATGGCGCCTGCGCAGCCGGGCGCTTGTCAATGAAGCAAGTGACAGCGACACAAAGGCCACTGCGAAATAATGTGTCAGGCTTTCCATGAATGGTTTGCCTCTTCGTACGGACGGGAAAGGGATGCTTCTTATAGAGCAACGGATTTATCTTACTGCGCGATGACGGAACTGACGCTGTGCCAGACCCGATCCTTAAGAGCGATCGGCGGTGGTGCTGGCAGAGTTACTGGCGGATCGATTCTCTTGGTGCCATCGACGACAAGACGTGCGACGTCGATTTCTCCATCGGTATAGTAAGGATCGCCCTCGCCATTCCGCGCGAACAAGGTTGGCCCTATTCCTGATATCGTGAAAAAAGCCTCGACCATACCAGCAGCGCGCAAGTCATGCATCAGCAAGTCGCGTTCGGCGTCAATATCTGGGCCGATGTGATGGGTGACCTGCCCGGTGTCGTGGCTGAGCCCAACTCCCCGGTCGAACGTTATCGATCCGAGCCAAACCGGTCGGTCACTCGCTCCCTTTTCAAGGACCTGCCATAAGCGAACATGGTGTCGGCGATCAGCACTGGTACCAATTGGTTTTTCGAACGCGAGCTCTTGCTTTTTTCCATCGTAAAAAAGCGGGCTGACCGGCGCGTCGTGGTACGGTCGATCGAATACGACGCTGCCAATGATGTCGATGCTTGTCCGCAAGGTAATCGCGTCTGCGGGAAACCATTCGGCAGCGTGCATCGCGCGGGTGATGTCTTCCTTGTCCCCGACCAACCCCACATTAAGCGCATCGCCCGGAATTCCGTCAGCGGTACGTGTCACCATGGACATATTGGCAAGACCGGGTTCGTGCTCATGGTGGGTCCACAATGTTGGCGCCAGGACATAAGCGAGCAAGACATAGGCGATTGCAGTGGCCCCGAGACCCATGAGCCATCGTCGACCTCTCGCAGACAAATTCATCCAACTGTTCCCCGCGGCCTTTCAAAGACAGAGCTTCTGCCGCGACATGGGGTGCCAGTAGGCAAGCATCACTGCCCCAATATGGCGAGCTGACGTTACCCTTCTAAATAGCGACCAATGTGCAGACTATGCAAAAACGGCCAGAACCATCCAAAAATCGAGGGACGCTGGCCTGTTCGTCACGCGGATGACGAGATCCCTGTCGTTCGATCGTCGGGCCAAATCTGCCGGAATTGCATAGACGCTATCGGCCCATTCGTTAAAGCTTCGCTTTCGGCGGGTTCACATGGTGTAGCGCCTGGAGTTAGGCAATGAAGTGCAAATCTCTGAGCCTGATAGCTGCCAGAATCCTTGGGCTGGCGCTGGGTTTGATCTGGTCATTTTCTGCGCTCGCCCAAGTCGATCCTTTGCCTTCATGGAATGCCACGCCGACAAAGCAAGCCATCGTCGAATTCGTGGGCCGCGTCACTAAAGTCGGCGGGCCTGATTTTGTGGCACCCACGGAACGGATCGCGACGTTCGATAATGATGGCACACTTTGGGTTGAGCAGCCGATGTATGTCCAATTGGCTTTTGCACTCGATCGGGTGAGGGCAATGGCGCCTCTGCATCCTGACTGGGCGTACATGGAGCCGTTTCAATCGGTCCTAGAGGGTGACGTTAAAGCCTCGGAAGAAATGGATGAGCACGATATCGTTCAATTGATCATGATGACCCATGCCGGCATGACCAACGATGAATTCTCAAAGATCGTGACGGACTGGCTCACTACGGCACGCGATCCGCGCTTCAAGCGGCCCTATACCGAATTGGTCTATCAACCGATGCTCGAATTGCTCTCCTACCTGCGGGCAAACGGTTTCAAAACCTTCATTGTGTCGGGTGGCGGTGTCGAGTTCATGCGTCCATGGACCGAGAAAGTATACGGTGTTGGTCCTGAGCAGGTGATTGGATCGTCGATCAAGACCGAATTCCGGGTGCGGGATGGTATCCCCACTCTATTCCGGGTGCCGTATTTGAATTTCATCGACGACAAGGCCGGCAAGCCGGCTGGCATTAACGAGGCCATCGGCCGCCGTCCGATTGCCGCGTTCGGAAACTCTGACGGCGATCTCGAGATGCTTCAGTGGACGACTATCAGCGACGGCGTGCGCTTCGGGGCTATCGTTCATCACACGGACGCCGAGCGCGAATATGCCTACGATCGGCAGTCCCATTTCGGACGTCTCGACGTTGCATTGGATGCGGCCGTTACCAACAGGTGGACTGTGATCGACATGAAGAAGGATTGGAAAGTGATCTTTCCGTTCGATTCGCATTAAGTTTTGGCAAGCCGGTTGGCAGGCATAGATGATGCTCTCCGTACGCCGACAACTTTTTGGACCGCGCGATCCTTGAGATAGATCAAGCCCCGCCCACATCCAGTACGTGCAAACTGACATCATGCAGTTAGGTAGTGATTGGGAATCCCATTTGACGGGCCCCTGTTTTTTCACGACCGGTAGATCGTTGTTGTCGGTAAATCATGGAGGAAGAGTAATGCCTTGGAGCAGGGTACTTAGCTTTACTGACTCCATTTCGTATCAGGCGGCATTTGAATCGATTGATATCGAGCTACTTCCTGCGGTGAAAGGCAAATTCCACGCCGAATTGACGCAAGTCGGCATGAACAAGCTATGGGTTCACGCGGCACATGAGGATCTGCCGCGCATCTGCACAGGCGCGGTCAAGCCACGTCGTGCCGCCTTCGGCTTTCTTACCAGGGCAAATCAGCCGGCCATGCAGCATTGTGGCATGCAGGTCTTGCCTGGCGACATTGTCATCAACGATACCGATTTGATGTTTCGGCGCACCGAACCCGACTGCGATTGGGGGGCGATGTCGCTGTCGAGTGATGATTTCGAAGCTCTCTACAACGCGGTAACCGGCCACGAGTTTGCCGCACTAGCCCGGAAGCATCCCGTAAGACCACCTTCCGAACTTATGTCCCGGCTGCTGAACCTTCACGCAATGACTGTTCAACTTGCCAGAACTGCGCCCGACATTCTTTCTTTCCCCAGCGTAATCCGTGCGTTGGAGGAGGACATCATCCTTGTCATGGTCCGGTGCCTCACCGAGGGCCAAACGCAGAAAATGACTACGGGAGGTCAACGTCACGACCTGATCATGGCTCGGTTCGAGGAATTTCTTGAGTGCCATCCTGACCGTCCATTATACCTGACGGAAATTTGCGCGGCGATCGGCGTAGCCGAGCGAACCCTGCGGGCCGCCTGTGAAGCACAACTGGGGATGGCACCGATCCGCTTTCTTTCGATGCGGAGATTCCACCTTGTCCGTCGCGCTCTTCGGCAGGCGGACCCCTCGAAGACGACCGTCACCCGAATTGCAATCGATCACGGTTTCTGGGAACTTGGGCGTTTCTCGGTGGCCTATCGAGCTCTGTTTGACGAGTCGCCGTCGGAGTCGCTGCGTCGGTCCTGTGACAATACCTTGAAGGAATCCGACATCACCCGTCGGCACAATTGTGCGTTACCGGTGATCAGTCTGAGCTGCTGAGGATCTCCGCTTGCAGAGCCGCGATCCCGCGAGGATCGCGGCACGCGCCGGTCGCTGGATGAGATTGCTCAAGGACCTTTAACTGAGGGTGAGCCTTGGGTTCGACGCCACCATCGCGGCGGTGTCTGTGCGACGTCTCTCGCGTTGGATCTGGAGATTATGGAGCGGGGACGCAGCGGTTGTCGGGAGCGTAATAGTAATATCCGTGGGGATAACGACGCATGGTGCGACGGCAACGGGAGGCGCTACGACCACAGGCGCGATGTAGCCATACAGTACGCCATTCGGAACGCAGGCGCCCCAAGGATTGCGATGAAAGCCGAGGCCGCAGAAGTCGCGCACCTGAACGATATCGGCCGTCGACATTTGAGAAGCCGGCGAAGCGCGAAAAGCTTGGGTGCGCTAAATGGAAAAGCCGCAGAAATCAGGCCTCAGGCCAAAATTGAAGCTGTCTTCACCATTGTTTTCGCTCTCCAGCGACGTTGATTTGCACGGTTCACGATTATGAGGTAGCGCGCCATGCAGGGCAGACGCATGGATAGATTCGGCCACAAGTCGGGAGATTTTGCCTTGAGCGAGGCAGCCGTCGAATCAATCACATCGCGCAGCGCGAATAGCTCAGAGTGAATTCTGGCATTCCCGGAAAAATTCGAGCGATGGTGTTCCCGTCGATTATTTTCGCGCTGAATTGAACATTCGATGTCATGATGTCATCTGCACACTTGGCGATCATATGAATGACGTTGCCGTCTTCCTTTCGCCTATTGATGGTACAGGTCTGCATCTGCCCTCGAATCCTGTCTCCGTCCAGGATGAACCCCCCGCCGTACTGGTCGGAGTCCTGCCTAAAGGAAATGGCGCCATCCTTCTTCATGAAAACCTGGCTGCAGGAGGATGGGGAAGTGGCCCAGGCGCCATTTATTTCGAGCGCGCTCGCTGGAATCCCGAGGGCAATCCAACAGAGCACCAGCGTCGAAATGAATCTTATGGGTTTCATCTGTTTCTCCCGCGTTGCCATGTCGGGCCATTGGGCATCATATTGATGACGCACTATGGAGGATCGCCGGAATCTCGCTATGCAATTTCGGCAAGGGGGAGTTGGAGTTGAGCCGTTCGAGACATTTGTCGGAGAACCATTGTGCTTAGATTCTACTGCTGATGTTCTAGGCAGGCGGTCCGAAAGTTCGCTGTAAGAGAACATTATCGGCGTGCCCGAGATGCGGCATCGCGCGACGTCAGCGCGTTACCTAGGCGCCTGGGATTGGGCGTCATTGTCCGAGAGGACACGGTCAATTCACAAGACGAAGAACCATTCGCTTCAGTTCGGCGAGGGCGCGATATCTTTCCGCCAGCTGCAACAGCTGCTGCTGATCCGATCCGGACGGTAAACGGGCGGCATCTTCACGCAACGCGTTCGCAATTTCGTCGCATTGATCGACGGTTAAATGATCGTCGTGCATCACGGTCCTCAGGCAATCGGTCTGGTCTGCCCAACCAACGCTGGCCCGAGGCGTTCCCGGATGTCTTGTTTGTCCCGCTCGAGTAATTTGTCGCACTTTTGTCATGGGGCAATGCAGATTCGGCAGACGCTCTCAAATTCTCATGCTTTTTGCCGTTTCTGCATAGCCTCGGCTTGTTGTTCTCGTGATGCACATAAGAGCTGAAGGAGACTGTGGCTACGGGGGCATGTCATTGCCCCAGGATGATTTTCACACTGCCTGCAGCTTAATGATCGGAGGCCAGTTCGAACCACCGGCGTTCAAGAGCACCGTTCGTCCAAATGCGGAGTCGATGGCATGACTGTTAAATCTGCAAAAGAGTATCTGCTCAGTCGCCAAAACAATGCCAGAACTTTTCGATCTTGCCGAGGTGGTTCGTGCTTTCGAGCAAAATTCGATTCACCTGATGGTGAGATGCGTGGCTGAAGGCACGTTGTCGACGATGTCGCCTGGTGCGCCGCGCCACGAGACGATCGTCAAGCGTTTGGAAGAATTCCCGGAAGAAAACTCCGACACGCCGTTATATCTGGCAGAAATTTGCGCCGCTGTCCGCGCAGCCGAACGCACTCTGCGTGCCGCTTGTGAAGATCATGTTGGCATGGGGCCGATCCGCTACCTCGCATTGCACAGAATGCATCTCGTCCGGCGAGCGCTGCTGCGTTCGGATAGTTCGATGGAGACGGTGACCAGAATCGCTACGGATATGGCTTCTGGGAGTTGGGACGATTCGCGGTTGCCTATCGCGCATTGTTCGGCAAGTCGCCGCCCGTGACCCTGCAGCGCCGGCCGGAGCGCCGCGACAATAGACCAAATCGTCCTTCGTCTCTGACTTAAATGGTCTGAAATTCGGAGCTGGGTTCGCCAAGGTTTGATCATCCCGGGATGGCGAGTTTCAGGTCTTAGCGAAAGCGGAGGGCTACCTGCTGGCGTGCCGCTCGATGCCAACGCTATTTCGTCACGAGATGCCGGGTCGGCTTCGCATCCGTTTCTGCGGTCGGGGAAATCGCAAATGTCAGCCATGTATTCCAACCGGACGGCCGATTTGCTGCGTTGAATTCCCCGTATGCCTTCACGTTGAGATATCCCTGCATGTCCCCGACGGGAAAGATATACCCAAACTGCGGGCCCACGCCGAGGACACGGGATCTGAAACCGCCGAGGAGCTGACTTCCGCCTGTGTCGTCCGAGATCTGCTGATAGGCGTATCCGACGAAACCCACGAAGGTCTGTTTCGAAAGGAATTGCGCCACGCTCCAGTCAAAATGGAAATCGATTCCACTTTGAACTTGAGTGTCGGGATTCTTGAAATTGTAGGTAAGTCCCGCAACGCCAGACAGTGTTACGCCCGTGGCGGGGTTCAAATAAGTGTAACCGCCACCCGTATCGATGGCGCCGTGGCCGATGCCGAGATTGGCGATACGGCTCGAATCATAGGCGCCGACCGGAATGTCACCCGTTGCGTAAGTCATGTAGTTGTTGACGCCCGAATTCCATTTCAGGGTGATCATCGGATAGAGATCGCCGACGGACGTAATCGAATCTCCGATACTTCCCATCCGGGTTGCGGCAAATCCTCCGATATTGGCCGTCAGCGTTCCGTCGATGGTCGCGGCTGAACGGCCGAATATCCCGGTCACGCCGATCGCCAATTGGCCGCCGAGGACCGGGGTGCCGAAGGTGTAAGTCGGGTTCAGCAGCAGGAGATCGGCTTGCGCATTCAAGCTCGCATTGAAGCTGACGTTGACGTTCGGCGCGAACCTGCCGATCTGAATCTCGCGCGCTGCAGCGACGGAGCCGGATGCTGCTACACTGGTGTGATAATAGACAGTACCCATGGACCAGCCTGGCGCCGATTGCGGAGCTGCCGGTAGGCTGCTGACCTGTCCAGGCAGCCAGAACTAAACGCCACTTTCGTCGGCGCGAGAAACCTGGGGAACGAGGATCAGCAGCGCACCGATCGCGCCGGCGCCAAGCCGCAAGCTGCTCCAGTTCAGTCGATCACGTTGCATCTGCCCGCTCCCCGGTAAGATCGATCCCCATGCTATCTGTAGTTCTGGAGGATGCTATGCAAAAACGGCACAAGGCTCCAACTGTTCGCCACTGATGTGTCTGCGCAACACTTTGGACACGGACCCGGCCGAGCCGGGTACGACAAGACGTCTGGGGGACTTCATTTTCCGAAGTTGCATAGGCGGATCGTGGCCGATCTTGCATGCTGCGTGCGTGGCAGGGCCGATAGCGACGGCGGCGTGCCTCATATGAGAACATTCGGATGGTGGAGAACGGCACGGCCACGTTTGCCAGTCCCGACGAGTACTGCGCTGCCATCAAGGCCGCGAAGGTCGATCTCTTTGTCACGGCAGGCGGAGAGTTCAAAGGACGCCTCACCCGGTTCAAGCTAGGCAGGCTGCATGTACTGAGGGGGCAGGAGAATCTGCCGCGCATTTCCTTCGTCGCATTGCCTCCGACTCAAGTGCACATCTCGTTTCCCTTAAGCGGGCGGCCCGGCTTGATCTATTGCGGGCTCGGTTTGAATCGAGGCGACCTGATTTTCCATTCGCTCGGCGAGCGAGCGCATCAGCGGACAGCGGGGGACGGGGACTGGTGCGTCATATCGCTTCCACGCGAGGAACTGGCCGCATGCAGCAAGACCTTGATCGGCAAAAGTATCAGAGCGCCATCGGAGAGTTTCGCAATAGTGCCGGCACGTGGCCCGGCTAGATTGTTGCTGAGTCAGCTTTCAAGGGCATGTCATCTCGCTGAAACGCGAGAAGAATTGATCGCGAGCCCTCGGGTTACGCGATCACTCGAGCAGGACCTGCTAAGTGCTTTAGTGAATTGCCTGTCCACGGAGAGCGCAGAGAGACTCTTGAAGTGGAAGGGACGCCATGCCGACATCATGGCTCGCTTCGAAGAGGCCCTGGCGGTACGGAGTGAGGGCCATTTGAATCTGTCAGGGCTCTGCGCCACCATCGGCGTGCCGGAGCGAACCTTGCGACTTTGCTGCGCGGAATTTCTGGGTATGAGCCCGGGCCGATACCATTTGTTGCGGCGGTTGAACAAGGCGCGATCGGCGTTGAGGCGTGCCAACCCGAACACGGCAAGTGTTTCCGAGATTGCGCGTGATCATCAGTTCACCGAACTTGGGCGCTTCGCCGTGGCTTATCGCGCCGTTTTTGGTGAAACCCCATCATCAACACTGCGCCGCGTTTCAAACGGAACGGAATAATTGAGAGACGTCTGCCGAATTCGCATAGCGCGATCAAAGCAAGCTTGGGAAGTTTGACCTCGAAGGGAGTGTTGACCCGTGCGCGCGCCGCCAGCCAATGACATCCCTTTTGCAGCAGCCTACCGGACCTCGAAAGTCTGCTTGTTCACACATTACGAGTTTGAAGATAGGAGCTGAAGCGATGAAGATCAGTAAAAGTCTAAGAAATAAGCTGTTTTCAACTGCCGCGCTGGCCGCGGCCAGCTTGCCGGCGATCACTTTGCCGGCCGTTGCACAAGGGGCGTCTGGCAAGCCCAACATTCTTTTCATCATGGGTGACGACATCGGCATCATGCAGCCGAGCATCTACCATCGCGGTCTGATGGTCGGAGAGACTCCGAACATCGATCGCATCGGAAACGATGGTGCGCTCTTCATGACATATTATGCCGAGCAGAGCTGCACCGCCGGGCGGAACGCCTTTTTCACCGGCATGCATCCGCTTCGCACGGGCATGATACCTCCGCAGTTGCCGGGCAGCCCGTCCTGGCTGCGGCCCGGTACCCCCGCCGTTGCCAAGTTCTTGCTCGACCTCGGTTACAATACCGGCGAGTTCGGCAAGAATCACCTTGGTGATAATCCCGAGGCGCTACCAACCGCGCATGGTTTCCAGGAGTTCTGGGGTTACCTGTATCACCTCGACGCGATGCAGGGGGTGAGTTTCCCGGACATCAACAAGAGCCCGACCGTGCAAGGCATTGCGCCTCCGTGCAAGGCAACCCCGGTCCCGGGCCTCACAGATGTCCCAGGTGCCGTGGATCCTCGAACAGCGACGTGCCTGACGCCGCCGCGGCCGGTGCTTGCGTGCAAATCATCGGACGGCTCGCAAGCAAACCAGAGCTGCAGGGACGAAGGTCCTTTGACGCTCGACCGATCACGAGGCGTGGACGAGGAAATCTCGGCCAAGGTCATCGACTATCTTGATCGCAACGATCCCAAGAAGACCAACAAGCCGTTCTTCGTCTGGTACAATCCAGCGCGCATGCACATCACGACCGTGCTGCCCCCCAAATACGAGGCGATGATCGGCGAGCCCGGTGGCAAGGACTGGGGCCTCAACGAGGCTGGCATGAAGCAGATGGACGACAATATCGGCTATGTCCTCAAGAAGCTCGAGGACATGGGCCAGCTCGACAATACCGTCATCGTCTTCACGACCGACAACGGCGCCGAGAACATCACTTTTCCCGACGGCGGCACCACCCCCTTCAAGGGGGGCAAGCTGACCACCTGGGAAGGTGGCATGCGCGCCCCGATGGTCGTTCGCTGGCCAGGCCACATCAAGCCAGGCACAGTCAAGAATGAGATGATGTCGGCACTTGATTGGCTGCCGACGTTGGTCGACATCGCCGGCGGACCGAAGGGCGACGCCTTGAAGAAGCAGATCGAGGCTGGAAGCTATCCCGGCATCGTCAAGACGACACTCGACGGCGTCGATCAGCGCGCCTATCTCGAAGGCGCGGATAAATCCGCACGCGAAGTCTTCTTCTACTACACCGGCGCGCAGCCATCGGCGGTACGCTACAAGAACTGGAAGATGTACTACACGATGGTGCCGGATACCGGGACCGGCGGGTTGTTCGGAGCGCAGAGCTTCCATTGGACGCAGGTCGCCAACATCAAGCGTGACCCGTTCGAGCAGACGGTCGGCTCCGATGCCAAATCGCTGCTGGGCTATGCAGGTTCGATCGGATCGCCGAGCACAGCCTACCTGTACGACTGGAATATTCTGCCCCTCGGCCAACTGCTCTGGGAAAAGGAGCTCTTCTCGTACAAGGACTTCCCACCGATGCAGGCGCCGGAGACCTATAACCTCGACGGCATCCTCGCAGAAATGAAGAAAGCCGGTCATCAGAGCGAGTAACTAAGCGCCTTGCCGAGATCAAGCATCTGTGGCCGGCCCGAATGGCCGGCCACTTTCGGCAAGATCTCACCGGCCAGGGTCTACGCATCGAGCTGCACGCACAACACAGCCTCTCGTTCGAAACAATCGCGGTCTTATGAAGAATTCAGAGGAAATACTCGATGACCTTCGCAAACAAGCTTCGATCGGCACTGCTCAGTCTGACCGCGCTGACAGCGATCGGGTCAACGACCGGGGGCTCTGCCCTGGCTCAACAGCCGCAGAAGCCGAACATTCTCGTCATTATGGCGGACGACATCGGCTATTGGAACATCAGCGCCTACAACCGCGGGATGATGGGATACCGGACGCCCAACATCGATCGCATTGCCAACGAAGGCGCGATTTTCACCGATTATTATGGACAGCAATCCTGCACCGCCGGCCGGGCTGCTTTCATCACCGGCCAAAGTCCGTTGCGGACGGGGCTGCTGAAAGTTGGCCTGCCTGGAGCAAAGGAAGGATTGTCAGGCAAAGATCCGACCATCGCCGAACTGCTTAAGCCGCAGGGATATGCGACGGCTCAGTTCGGCAAGAACCATCTTGGTGATCGAAACGAATTTCTGCCGACCGTCCACGGCTTCGATGAGTTCTTCGGCAACCTCTACCATCTGAATGCCGAGGATGAGCCCGAGCACCCGGATTATCCGAGGAATCCTGCCTTTAGAGCCCAGTTTGGCCCGCGCGGGGTCTTGAAATGCGTCGCCACCACCATCGACACGCCCGGCGAGGACCCTCGATTTGGCGCGTGGGGAAAGCAGAAGTGCGACGACACCGGGCCGCTCACCAAAAAGCGGATGGAAACGATTGATGAAGAGTTTCTGACGGCTTCAACTGATTTCATTGACCGGGCCAATCGCGACAAGAAGCCCTTTTTCGTCTGGTTCAATCCGAGCCGGATGCACATCTGGACCCGACTCCGGGCTGAGTCTCAGGGCAAGACAGGTTTGGGCATCTATCCTGACGGCATGGTAGAACATGATGGACAAGTCGGACAACTACTCAAGAAACTCGACGATCTCGGGATCGCGAACAACACGATCGTGATCTACACGACCGACAACGGTGCGGAGACGTTCACTTGGCCTGACGGCGGTACCACGCCGTTTAGGGGCGAGAAGAACACCAACTGGGAGGGCGGATATCGCGTTCCTGCGATGATACGCTGGCCCGGACTGGTGGCGGCGCACACCGAGATCAACGACGTCTTCTCCGCGGAGGACTGGGCAACGACACTGGTCGCGGCGGCCGGCGAGCCAGCTGTCAAGGAGAAGCTTCTGCAGGGCTACGATGCAGCCGGACAGACTTTCAAGGTTCACCTCGACGGGTATGACCAGCGCGATCTTCTCAGCGGCAAGGGACCGGATAAGCGCCGCGAATTTTTCTATTGGACAGACGACGGCAATCTCGCCGGCCTGCGCTATGATCAGTGGAAGGCGGTGTTCCTGGAGCAAAAGGCTGAGGGCCTTAGTGTCTGGCAGCAGCCGATGATTCAGCTCCGCTTGCCGATCCTGTATAATCTGAAATCCGATCCGTTTGAGCGGGCCCAGCATGAGTCCGGCGATTACGTCCGATGGTTCATCGAGCATGCCTTCGTCGTCGTTCCCGCGCAGGCGATCGTGGGCCAGCACCTTGCGAGTTTCGTGCAATTTCCGCCGCGGCAAAGACCAGGTTCGTTTTCAGTCGAACAGGCGATGGAAAAGCTGCGATTACCGCCGGCCAATAATTAGCAGGGGGGAACTCTCGTCATGACCAACATCGCGTTGCTGCCTCGGAAGTCGAGCACCTGGTGGCTTCTCCTTCAAGGTTTTGCCGGAGTGATCCCGGGTCTGATGCTCGTGACCCAACCCCCCAGTCCATCCTGGGCGCCAAGTGACTCTATCGATATATTCCAGGGGCCCGGGAAATGACTACGATAACGCGCCATCGGCGTTTCTGCCGAATTCGCATAGTGACGAGG
This sequence comes from Bradyrhizobium rifense, assembly GCF_008123425.1. Classification (GTDB taxonomy): domain Bacteria; phylum Pseudomonadota; class Alphaproteobacteria; order Rhizobiales; family Xanthobacteraceae; genus Bradyrhizobium; species Bradyrhizobium rifense. Next base: position 30,440 of record NZ_VSSS01000078.1, on the reverse strand, counting down.
GCCGCCGCTCGGGCAATATCGTCGTCGAAATGAAGGCGCTTATTGGAACGGGCCGGAGTTTGAAATGAATTTCACCGATACGAAATTCCATCCGGGTCAATCGCTCACGCGTCCCGCGGATGCGGGGATGGTATACGTGCCGGGCGGCACGTTTCGCATGGGCTCGGACAAGCATTACCCGGAGGAAGCCCCGGTTCACCGGGTCACGGTAGATGGCTTCTGGATAGACCGGACGCCCGTCACCAATCGCCAGTTTCGCGAGTTCATCAATGCGACCGGCTACGTCACCTTCGCCGAGGTGACGCCCGACGCGAAGGACTATCCCAACGCCTTACCCCACATGCTCAAGGCCGGCTCGCTGGTCTTCACTCCTCCCAAGGAGGCTGTTGACCTGCGTTACTGGGGTGAATGGTGGACGTTCGCATTCGGCGCCAGCTGGCGCCGGCCTTATGGCCGCCACAGCAATATCCGCGGGCTCGACGACCATCCGGTCATTCACGTCGCTTACCGTGACGTCGAAGCCTACGCCAAATGGGCCGGCAAGGAATTGCCGACCGAAGCCGAATGGGAGCTCGCCGCGCGCGGCGGATTGGACGACGCCGAATTCGCGTGGGGCGATGAACTAACGCCTGCTGGCAAGCACATGGCAAACACTTGGCAGGGCAATTTCCCGCATGAGAATCTCGCAACCGACGGTTTCGAACGAACCTCGCCGGTCACTGCATTTCCGGCCAACGGCTACGGCCTGCATGATATGATTGGAAACGTCTGGGAGTGGACGACCGATTGGTATTCGCCAAAGCATGAAGCGGATGCGCCGAAGGCATGTTGCATTCCGCAGAATCCCCGCGGCGGCCCGGAGGGCGCGAGCTATGATCCGCGTGACCCGAAGATCAAGATTCCACGCAAGGTGCTCAAGGGCGGCTCGCATCTGTGCGCGCCCAACTATTGCCGTCGTTATCGGCCGGCAGCACGTCATGCCGAGCCGATCGATACGTCGGCCAGCCATGTCGGGTTCAGGTGTATTTCCAGGGGAGCAGGAGCACGGTGAAGCTCAACGCAAGTTGACGATAACCTGCGCCGGCCGTTTAATGGGCTCTGACGAAGAAGGCCCGCTGGCCTAATTTAAAACAATCCGCGATACTCTCATCGATCGTACAAGAGCTCAAATCGTGGGCGCGTCGTCAAGACTACCGGCGATGGGATGCTGGTCGAGTTTGGGTGCCGTCGGCTGTCCGGTGTGCTGTGAAGTCCAGCGCGGGGTTGCTGTTAACAGCTCCGATGCGTCGCCCGATGACAGGATCGAGGGGGCGCCGGCCACGAGGTACCTGAAAAGAGGGCCAGGCGCCTAGACGTTGATCTCGCCAGCGGCCCGCACAATCGCTGCAATGGCTGCCTTGGCTGCCGGCGACGAGGTTCTCCCCCGTAAACGCACGATGCCCGTGCTCGACGGTAGCGACAGCCAGCCCTGCACGACAAGCCGGACGAGCGCTCCGGATTCCAGCTCCTCCCGTACCGCCGCGTCCGTCGCACCTAGAATGGTATCTGTGGTGAGCGCGATTGTCTTGAGTATGCCGTAGTTGTCGCACTCGAGCGCAATGGTGGCCTCCTGGCCCTCAGGCAGGCCCAGTAAGGCGGCCAGTTCAACGGTTGAGGGGCTCAGCAGCGTAGGTACCGCAAGACCGTACGCCCAGACTTCCTGCAGCGTGTGCTCGCGCCCAGCCAGCGGATGGCCTGCCCGCACATACAAATTGGCCGGTTGCCCCCCGATCAGCTGTATGTCGAGCGCGGCATCCCTGGGCATGTCGCGCACATCGGCGGCAAAGAACTCGATGCTCTCGATACGCAGGCTCTCCAGCAACTGCACCGAGTTGCCGACCTCCATGCGCAGCGCCACCTGCGGGTGCTGGCGGCGCAGCGCCACAAGCGCGCGTGGCATCAGGGTGGCCGTCAACAGCGGCCCTACACCGAAGGCCGCGCCGCCGAGCCGGCTGTCGCGGTAAAGATCCACGTCGCGCTGCAGGCAACGTGCCTCGAACAGAAGTTTGCGCGCCCGCTCGATGACGAACTCGCCGGCCCGGGTGGGGCGGACATCACCCACGTCGCGTTCGAACAGGCGGATACCCAGGTCGCTCTCGATGGCCTGGATGCTGCGGCTAAAGGCCGGCTGGCTCAAGTGGACGGCTTCGGCGGCGCGGGCGAAATGCAGAGTGTCGGCAAGCGCGACGGCGTGGCTCAGGCGGCGCAAATCCATGGCGTTGCTCTCCATGCATTAGAATGATGCTAACTATGCATTGGACGCATCAGGATGCGACTTCTAATGTCGCGCTCACAAAACAAAGATGAGAACGGTAGGAGACGCCCCCACATGAGCTCGCAACTGGAATACCTGCTGATCGGCGCCTGCATCCTGGGATTTGCCGCGATGGAGTTCATCACCCGGCACTACCAAGCCCTCGTGCGCGGCAATGCGACAGCCAACGACGCCTGGCTGGAGGTGCTGATGTTCGTCAGCCTGCTCGCCATCACCCAGCCGATCGCACTGCTGGGCAGCAACGCGCTGTGTAACTGGCTGATGCCCGCGCAACACGACGCCTGGGCCAACCTGCCGTGGTGGGCCATGGCCGGCCTGCTGCTGATCGGCGACGACCTCACGCAGTACCTCTGGCACCGCGCCTCGCACACGCCGCTGCTGTGGCCGCTGCACCGCGCGCACCACAGCGCGGCCTACATGAGCGTGCGCATTACCTACCGCAACAACTTCTTTTACTACCTGATGATGCCGGGCCTGTGGATCGGCGGCGTGGCGGTGTATCTTGGTTTCGGCCCGGTCTACGCGGCGTACCTAGTGGTCAAGCTGGCGGTCATCCTCGGCGCGCACTGCGCCTGGGCGTGGGACGCGCCGCTGTATCGCATCCGAGCGCTGCATCCGCTGATGTGGGTGCTGGAGCGTATCATCTCCACGCCGGCCACGCACTGGGCGCACCACGCGCTCACCAACGAAGATGGAATCGGCCACTACAAGGGCAACTTCGGCAACCTGCTGTTCTTCTGGGACGTGCTGTTCGGCACGGCGCATATCACACGCAAATATCCGGCCAAGATCGGCCTGCAGGACGATATCCTGTTTGGCCCGGAGCGCTGGACGACGCAGATGTTCTACCCGCTGGTCCACTCCAGGCGCGAGCATTCGGCGCTGCGCCCCGGCGGCTGTGGCTTCACCGAGGCCGACCTGCAGACCAAAGCCAAACACGAAGTCGCATGAACGTCCCGCGCCGGGTTCGACGTGCTGGTTGCTCCCGTGTGGGTCGCGAATTGGGTCGCGAATCGAGGCGCAGCACTAGGTGTTCGCGATGCCTCGGAGGGAGCTGGAATGCCTATCCGTCCAGTCCCCGCGCGTCCTCCCGATTATGCCGAGAGGGCGCGACTGGAAACCATTGTGCTTGCGGCCGGGTGGAGCACCGCGCTTGCGGCGCTCTTCGTCCGACTTGTTGGTATTGGCTAGGAGAAGACGATGATCGTCTGTTCTTGCAATGTGTTCAGCGACCATCAGGTGCGCTCGGTGGTCGTAAAGGAGGCACGACGGCCCCGCATGAGCGAGGTGTATTCCTGCCTCGGATGCAGCGCCCAATGCGGCCGCTGCGCTCACGCCATCAAGCGGATCATGGATGAAGGGGCCTGGCTCCGTTCATGCGAATGCAAGCATGCACTGAGTTGGAGTTGATCCAGTCACGGTCACGCACGCGCCCTTTATTTCGCTTGGAGGACGCGCGAAGAACCCAAGAGGAAGAAACCAAGAGAAAGGGAACATCATGAACGCGCCGGTTATTTCCCGTTCGATCGACATTCCCACCGAATTCCAGGCCTGCTTCGAGAGGCAGCGCGCCGCGTATTTGGGGGCGCCTGAGCCATCCTATGCCCAGCGGATTGCTGACTTGAAGTCGCTGGCGCGTCTGCTGAAGGATAACAAGGACGAGTTGGTGGCAGCGATCAACGCTGACTACGGCAACCGGTCCGAATTCGAGACCCTGTTTGCGGAATATTTCGTGGTCCTGGAGACCATCGCCGATGCGGTCAAACGTTTGAAATCGTGGATGAAGCCGCAGCGCAGACACGTCGACTTCATGACCTATCCGCTCGCGCGGAATCGTGTCATCCCGCAGCCGCTCGGCGTTGTCGGGGTCATCGTCCCCTGGAATTTCCCGCTGAACCTCAGCTTCTGCCCGCTCGCAGCGATTCTGGCGGCCGGCAATCGAGCGATGGTCAAGATGTCGGAGAATTCAAAAGCGCTCGCAAAGGTTCTCATGCGCGTTTCCCCGAAGTATTTTTCGGTCGACAAGCTTGCCTTCTTCGAGGATGGCGGCGGACGAGGACCGGGATTCTCGTCATTGCCCTTCGACCATCTGCTGTTCACGGGATCCGGTGCTACCGGTCGCTCGGTCATGGCCAACGCGGCCCGCAACCTCACCCCTGTCACGCTTGAACTGGGCGGCAAGGCACCTGCGATTGTTGGGCCTGACTTCCCGGTCAAAACAGCGGCGGAGCGCATTCTCTGGGTGAAGATGTTCAATGCCGGTCAGATCTGTACGAATGTCGACTACATGTTTCTGCCCAAAGGGAGTGAGGACGAGTTCGTCCGCCATTGCCGGCGACTGTTTGCCGACCGCTTCCCGGACATCAACGGCCAGGACTACACGTCGATCATCGATGAACGGTCTTTCACGCGGCTGCAGGCGACGCTGGAGGATGCCCGTACAAAGGGCGCGGTCCTGGTCAATCTTGCGGAACAGCAGATTCCGGACGCGAAGCGCCGCAAATTTGCACCGCATCTCGTGCTAAATCCGACGGAAGACATGATTGTCATGCAGCGCGAGATCTTTGGCCCGATCTTGCCGATCAAGACGTATACAGATCGGCAGGATGTCGCCGACTATATCAATAGTCACGACCGCCCGTTGGCAATCTATCCATTCACTCACAATGCCGAGCTGCGCGACTTCTACATCTCGCGGGTCATGTCGGGTGGCGTGTCGGTCAATGAAGCTCTCCTGCACGTCGGCCAGCACGACCTGCCATTCGGTGGGGTCGGGGCGAGCGGCATGGGCCACTACCACGCGCGCGAGGGGTTCAACACCTTTTCAAAATTGCGCCCGGTCTTCTACCAGGGCCCTCTCTCCCCGATCCAAATGCTCTTTCAGCCGCCCTACGCGGGCCGCGCAATGAGCGTCCTGCAGACGATGATCAAATGGAAGACGTGATGCGTGACGTGAGCATATCTGGGGCAAGCGGACAGGGTAAAGTCGTTGTCATCACAGGCGCGCTGGGCGCGCTTGGGAAGGTGGTCGCCGAGGAAGCCCTTTCGCGCGGCGCGAGAGTGGCAGGCATCGATCATGCTGCGTCACAGCTCGCGGCAACCGCCAAGCAGGTCGCGTTCGGCCGCATCGACTTGACTGACGCAGCACAGGCGAAAAAGGCGGTCGATGCCGCCGCCGCTCATTTCGGCGCGATCGACGCGCTGATCAATATTGCCGGCGGTTTTACCTTCGAGACTATTGCCGATGGCGATTCCAAGACCTGGCAGCTCATGTATGCTCTCAATGTCGAGACTGCGCTGAACGCGTCGCGCGCGGCGATCCCGCATCTTCTCAACTCGCCGGCGGCGCGCATCGTCAATATCGGCGCGATGGGCGCTCTGCAGGCCGGCTCCGGCATGGGTCCTTATGGGGCGTCGAAGGCGGGCGTGCACAAGCCGACGGAGTCCCTAGCTGCCGAGTTGAAAGGCAGGATCACCGTGAACGCGGTGCTGCCCTCGGTCATCGATACCGCAGCAAACCGCGCCAGCATGCCGAAGGCCGATCCTGCCAAATGGGTCGCGCCGACGGAACTCGCCGATGTCATCCTCTTCCTGGTGAGCGACGCCGCCAGCGCCGTCACCGGCGCGTTGCTGCCGGTCAACGGACCGCTCTGATGCACGCTCACGCCTCCGAAGCAAGGCACGCGCGGCATGAGTCCGGAAGTGGGCCTTAACCACCGCCGAGGAACTCGCCAACAAGGTCTGCCTTCCGCAGCAGACCGGGTATCGTTCGCAAGTGGTCCCTCCCCGCGCCCTCCCCGTACGCCCAGCGCGGCCCGAAATCGCTCCAGAAGCACACGTCAAATGCTGGGTTGACAGGGTTGACAGGTTGACACGCTCGATATGGCGATAACCTCAGTTTCGCTGAACGATACGTGCTTTCAGGTCGTCTAACGGATGAGTAGATATGAACTGACAAGTGACGGCGGTTAAGTTCTCCTCAGTTCACCAGAAATTCGAAGATGTTCTGCCTCGTGCCTTTCTGGGAACATATGCGATCGTGCCGAAGACGCATAGCGAGAGCGCTTCGAAGGGGTGCTGGCTCCATCAGCGCGACGCACGGCGAGGCTGGACTCCATTGTCCATCACCTCGGTCTGGCGCTTGGCGGACGACCGGCGGCAGGCTTCGCAAAACGGCTGATGCTGCCGGTAAGCAAGGATACGCTCCTTCGTGTGGTTCGCCGCCGTAGCCGTCCGCCAGCTGACCCGCTCAGGGTTATCGAAGCCCGCCTCGCTCAGGGTTTCTTCCAGCATCTCCCGCAAGGGTTCTTCGTCCTCGACGAGGGGACCATCACCTATTCTGCAGCATCTTGGGAGTTGCACAGGTGCATCTCGCAGCAACTCTCATCCGACCAAGCGCCCAGCTCCGATCGTTCCGGCCGTCAGGCACAAGGTGGGAGACGGAGAAGCGTTCAGCTGGCCGAGACCGGCCGCCCCCGACCAGCTAGTTCTTCAGTCGGCCCGGCAGACCTTCTTCAACGGCGACGAGTGGAGCGCGAACTTACCGACCATCGTGTTGACCGGGGGAGGCGCTGCCTCCCCTCACCTCGCGGATGAACGGCTTCGCCGCGAAGGGCTCCCAACCGGGCGAGCCTGCCGAGACGCCGATGCCAACAGCATCAGAAGAAGCGCGCGATTGGCCTGGTAATTCGCGGCGGTCCGGCTCCCTTCGGATCCCTGCATGACGACAAGGCCGTCGGTCGTGCACAGGTCCCACCTGCACACCCGGCGGCGTTGTCTGAGGCGGATATCGAAAAGCGGAAGTCGGTCCGGCATCGCTATCGTCTGTCTCCCCTTCTCCAGGCAGGTTCAACAACTCTTAATGAAATAAGTTTTGAAACTGCAAACGGACGGGACTACTTTCTTCTCGTCGGAGCTCGGATTCTGAAAGAATGCGAGTGAGCGGCAACCGCTAACGGCCGCCCCAGCCTCAACTTCATTGCTTCGTTAGTCCAGAGCCGTGCGGACGGCGCATGCCCCGCACCAATTCGAGCCGCGTCCGAATGTCGTCCACCTCCACCAGGATCGCTCTCTTCATCGATGGCCCTAATCTCTACGCCACCGCCAGGTCGCTCGGGCTCGACATCGACTACAAGCGCCTCCTGTGCGAATTCGAGGGCCGCGGCACGCTGCTCCGGGCCTACTACTACACCCCCATCATCGAGGATCAGGAATACTCCTCGATCCGGCCGCTGGTCGATTGGCTGGACTACAACGGCTACACCGTCGTCACCAAGGCGACCAAGGAATACGTCGACGCCTCCGGACGCCGCAAAGTCAAGGGCGACATGCACATCGAGCTCGCGGTCGACGTCATGGAGCTCGCCGCTCGGATCGACGAGATGGTCCTGTTCTCCGGCGACGGCGATTTCCGCCCCCTGGTCGAAGCCGTGCAGCGCCGTAGCGTCCGCGTCACCGTCGTCTCCAGCATCGCCAGCCAGCCGCCCATGGTCGCCGACGAGCTCCGCCGCCAGGCGGACGTCTTCACCGACCTGACGGAGCTGCGGGCCAAGCTGGGTCGGGAGCCATCCGAACGTCCGCCACGCGAGCGCAGCGAGATGCGTACGCCCCAGGTCGTGCAACGTGGTCCCACACGGCCGCGCGGCGACGCCGACGAATTCAACGGCTGATGCAGCTCAACCAGGCTGCCGTCACGCGGCGCCGCTCGGCACGCGGACGGAGCTCCGAACCAAGGTGCGCCGCGGTTGCTGCCGAAGGCATTCGCCCGCAACAGCACGGATTCGGTACCAGCCCGGCGGACCTAAGTTCGTGGAACTGCAGAGCACAGCTACCCACCCTCTCGGAGCGTCCCTACGAAATCGGATCCAGGGGGTGGCGCTTTTGGTGGAGATCGCGGTGACTGGCTACTCAGGATAAGACTCCGAACCCGGGGGGCTCTTATTGAAAAGGATAAATGTCAGCGGATTCCCAGGCTCAGCCATTGCTTCGCTGCGCTGACCCGTCACTTCTCCAGCCACACTGCTGGTGTATTCCGCAACTACTTCGCCGAAGCTGTTGCGCTGAATGGCGACCTTCTGCCCGGACTCCACTTTGTCGTTGAGCTTGACCAGATGCTCGACGAGTCCGCCTTGGACGGCTATGATCGGGAACGCACTGTCACCGACAAAAACACGCACGTCACTGCCTGTGCGCCCCATCGGCCCGACAACGATGCCGTGATGCTTGAGAACATTCATCGTGCCTTCCACGAACAGCTTGATCATCTCGAGATTCAGGACGCGAGCAGCGCCAATCTCCGGGGTGAAGGCCGGGATGCCGACGTCGAGAAAGGCATTATGTAGAACACCGGGATACACGTGATTGTCGAAGATTTGGCCTACAGGGTATAGATCCAGCATCGCCTTGACTTCCGGCACATCCATGCCGCCAAGATTGAATGCGGTGACGTCGAACCCGGTTGTCCCCGTATGGAAGTCGATCGCGAAGTCGGCGTTCGGCTGAAGGAGCCGATTGAACAGGAGCCAGGCATGTCGGCTGGCCGCGGTGGCACCGTTCTCATTTCCGGGCCATTCCCGATTCATGTCCACCAGGTCGGCGCCTCTTCCCGAGTTGGGCCATCTGCGCTGCATGCCTTCCATCGCGGGGCGGGACACGTCGGTCACAGCCGTCACCGTGCCCGACATCTCCGCCGGATTGAGCTGGTTCATGACAGTTTGAACCGTATGCACAGAACTCATCTCGTCGCCATGCACACCACTGACGAGGACACCTCGCTTGCCCGGCTTTGCCCCCTTGGCGACCGTCACAGACACGTACCAGTGTTGCCCAGTCGGCATCTGGACGCCTTCAAAATAGAGGAGATGCTTCCGCCCGGGCTCAAGATCGTTCACGTCAAGCGCGCGGATGACCTTCTTTCCCTGGATCACATCCCCAGCATACATCGTTGCCTCCCGCGCAGCTGGCGCCGCGCGGGCCGAAGATGCCGGCGTCCCTTGTGCGCTGGCAGCGTCAACATTGATGGCGAGGGCGGCCGACGCGCCCGCTGCGGCAATCGATCCGATCAAGAAGTCGCGGCGATCGGGGTCTCCTTTAGAATTATCTGACACGATGGATGTCCTCTCTTTGGCAGACGCTACACTCGACAATACCTCGCAGTCGCTCGGCAGAGGACCACCAGTGCGGCTGCCCCTAGTCGGCGGGGTGGCCGAAGTGCGCGCGAGAGCCTGACGCAGCCCTACTGCCGCTTGCATGCAGTGAATGTCCCCCACCTGGGTCTTTCCTCATACGTTTACTTAGGCGTGCTTGAGACGTCCAAACGGATCGTCAAAAAGCCCCAAATAGCTTACCGAGCGCAATGACAGCCGTCAGCGCAATCAACGGGCCCACCAATCCCACCACCATTATCTCGCGGTAGCTTCCGCGTTGTGTCGCGCCGCAGATCGCGAGCAGAGTGACCACCGCGCCATTATGCGGCAGCATGGCAAGAGCACCTGAGCTGATGGCGGCGACGCGGTGCATTAGCTCAGGGGCAATGCCCGTAGCAGCGGCGAGATGGGCGTAGGTTTCACCCAGCGAGTTCAGCGTAATGATCAATCCGCCCGAGGCCGAGCCGGTGATACCGCCCATCACGTTCGCAGCGACTGCAATCGATACGAGCGGGCCACCGGGCACCGCGAGAAATCCGTCTCGGATTACGGTAAAAGCTGGCAACGCCGCAACCACGGCACCGAAGCCCACTAGGCTGGCCGTGTTGAGCGCCGGCAGCGCGGAAGCATTGGCGCCGGCGTCGAGACTTGCCCTTAACTCCAGCAGAAATTTCCGCAAGATCAGCACAAGAGTGAGCGAGGCGAAGGCGAGCGCCGTCACGACGGACCACACCCCGCTCACCGCCGAAAGTGAGGTTTCGCCGAACCGCGGCTCGGCGAGAAAGCCGGTATCTATTCGCGGTAGCACCACCATGCTCATAACAAGGTTGACCGCCAGCACGATGATGATTGGCGTCGCCGCGAGCGCAACAGGGGGCAACAGCTCACTTCGATGGCCGCGAGTTAATTCGCCATGGTCAAAATTGTCGGCGTTTGCGGCTCGCTCGCGCACGAAGTTTTTGTCCGGAGTTATGTGAGCTTCGGCGTGATAGCCCTCTGCGTTTAGCGCGCGTCGCTCCATCACGCGCAACCACCAAAGTCCGAAGCCCACGATGATCACGGAGGCCATGATGCCGAGACCAGGCGCCGCAAAGAGCGTTGTGCCGAAATACGCCATGGGAATAGCGTTCTGGATGGCCGGGGTACCGGGCAAAGCCGTCATGGTGAAGGTAAAGGCTCCAAGAGCGATAGCGGGCGGAATCAATCGATGCGGCACCTTCGCCTGCTGGAACAGCGCATTCGCTACCGGAAATACCGCGAAGGCTACGACGAACAGGCTGACGCCGCCGTAGGTGAGCACTGCACAGGCCAACACGACTGCCATGATCGCACGCCTTTCGCCCAGCCAACCGATGATGGCCCGAGCGATGGAAAGAGCCGCGCCGCTATCGTCCATCAGTTTGCCAAACACGCCGCCCAGCAGGAACAGCGGAAAAAAATTCCCGATAAAACCCGCTGTGCCTTGCATGAAAGTCAACGTCCATTTGGCGAGCAGCGGCTCTCCCGAAAAGGCAGCCGCCAGCATCGCCGCTGCAGGCGCTGCCAAGAGCAGCGTGAAGCCCCGAAAGGCGAGCATGATGAGTAAGCCGAGAGCGGCCGAAATGCCCAGAAGTCCGATCGCGTGAGCACTCATGATCCTGCTTTCAAAACGGAACAAGCCACACGCCACCGCGAGGGGGTTGCAAACCCGGTCGCGCTTTTTGCCTACCCAGCCACGCGCAAGACTGCGAACAAAACCGACATCAGGATCACGACCAAGCCCGTTACCAGGACCAGCCGGTCTGCAAACAAGCGGCGCATCGGAATGTCCTACACAAAGCTGTAGCGTTCGGAATGATACTTAGACATAGGCACGTTCATTTCGCCCAGGGCTTTTTCGATCGCATCCATCATGACGTTGGGCCCGCAGATGAAATATTCATGATCTGCATATGGCGGCATCAGATGACGCTTGAATATCTCCGAACTGATAAAGCCGGTTTCTCCGGTCCAGCCATCTGGCGGTCTTGAGAGCACATAGACGACGGTCAGGCTGAGTCGCGCCTTCAGCTCTTCGAGTTCCTCTCGGAAGGTAATCGATTCCCAGTCCTGAACACCGTACAGTAGAACGACGGGGCGCTGGTCCGCTCGGTCGGCAAGCGTGCGTATCATGCTCATCATTGGTGTTACGCCGATCCCGCCGGCGACAAGCACGTGCATGTCCGCAGGGTTGCCGATGGTGAATGCACCGTAGGGGCCGTCGAGATACACGCGTTTACCGGCCGGGACCGTGTTTATCTTGCTGGTAAAATCGCCCAGGTTTCTGATCGTCATCTCGACGAATCCATCCGTCGCCTCCGCGCTTGAGGAGAATGAAAACGGGTGCGCCGTGATTGCGAACGGGCTGTCCCACACCGTCAACCACCCGAATTGACCCGGGCTGAACCGAAAGCCAGGGTGCCTGTCTGGCTGCATCACCAATGTAAAGGTGTCACCGCGTTCCTTGCGTACTTCCGCAACACGGTAGGGCCGACGCAGCATGAAGAGCGGCTTGATAATGCGCACATAGATTAGCAATCCGATCCAGAAGACCGTCAGGCCGATCCACAACAACCGTTTCCAGGGATCAGCCAGGTAGAAGCCCGACCCAACCATGTGCACGATCCCCGCAATAATAGCGACAACCGCCAGCACCACATGGATCAGATGCCAATTCTCGTAGGACATCTTTAACGCCACGCGCCAAAGGGCCGTCACCACCAGCGCGATCACCGAGGCAATCGATACGAGAGCGAAGTGAGCGGTCAGCGGCGCTTCGAGCATATTGGACGGCGCAAGCAACTGCGGCTGAACCGCGACGAGAATGATCGGATGCGCAACGACCAGCCCCGCCGCCATGAGTGATATCTGACGATGAAAATGATAGATAACGTCTTCGCCCCAGGGCTCGGTAACATAGCGGAAGCGCGCTGTGAGGCCGAACTGGAGACCCATCATCGCGAGGCCGGAATAGCCGAAAGCGATCGAGAGCTCCGTCCAAAAATCGCGCAACGGGGGGTGGGAGCCCACCAGAAGCGCGAACAGGGGAGCGAGAATGAACAGCAGGTAGACAACGAGCCAGACGGCGCCGCGCTGACCATAGAGAAGCTGCATCAATCCATCCCATTTGACGCGATGGCGTTGCGAACCCTACCACCAAGGCCAGCGGAGACCCCTCGGGAACAACAGCCGATTCTTTAAGGATAAATACTGATTTCGGGTCCGGTATTCGCCGCTAACATGTCGGCTCGAACGACGTGAACGATGCGTCCGGTCTCCCGCAGTGCGGCGTGTCCAACCCGCCGACGTGGACTCTACTTTCTCTCTCGTACCGATCTGGTTAGTCTCTCATCTTGAATGAGCGTTATTCCCTGCAGCTATCCTCATTGGTCGGGGTGCCATGCCGGAGTCCAAGATCGCCTATTGTGGCCCCGCCGCTCTTCCGGACGACCTTTGGACGCGCTGGAACTTGGATCCGTTGCTACTCGCTACGCTTGTTACCCTGGCGATCGTGGTTGGCCGCTGTCGATCCTCGGAGGCCCGAGCTGGTTTCGGCGCAATAGGCCTGTTGCTGCTTATCTTTGTCTCGCCGCTTTGCGCGATGTCCTCGGCGTTGTTTTCTGTTCGGGTACTGCACCACGTCCTGCTGATCGCCGCTGTAGCACCGCTACTGGCTCTGGCTTTTCCGCGACGGGCGGTCGGATCGTTGCCAATCGTGGTGCTCGTCGCTGGACACGCGATCACCCTCTGGCTCTGGCACACGCCGGGGCTCTATACTTGGGGCCTTGCGAGCGTGCCGGCCTATTGGCTGATGCAGATGACGCTTCTCGGAAGTGCCTGGTTATTGTGGCGAGCGATCCTGGTGCCGTCCACATCCGGCTCCGCGCTGATTGCGTTGGTAGCTACGATCGGACAGATGGGCCTTCTCGGTGCGTTAATCGTTTTCGCGCCCAGGCCGCTCTATCTCGTACATCTGGCAAGCACGGCAAGTTGGGGGCTCGAGCCGCTTGCGGATCAGCAAGTGGCCGGTCTCCTGATGTGGGTACCCGCGATGCTGCCTTATCTGGGGGTCGGGGTCTGGATTGCGTGGTCCAGCTTGAGATCGAGCGAGCCGGCACTGTGACAACCTTGCTGAAATTTGTGCATCTAGGTGCGATCGCGCTCTGGTCAGGCGGGCTGATCGCACTGCCTTATCTGTTTTGGCAACGCCGGACGCTTGAGGCAGGCCTGGATCTTGACCGGTTGCACCGCGTCACACGGCTGGTCTATGTCGAGTTAGCCTCTCCTGCGGCATTTGTAGCTATCGGCAGTGGGACGGCGCTAATCTTCCTGCAGGCCACTTTCGCGGAATGGTTTTCGCTGAAGATGGTGTTGGTGGGGATCATGGCGATGCTGCACGTCGTCGCCGGCCTGATCCTCATGCAATTGTTCTTGCCCCAGCGAAAGTTCACCAAGCTTTCCTACGTTTCACTCATGAGCGCCTACATCGCGTTGATCGGCGCTATTCTCTGGATGGTGCTGGCCAAGCCGCACATTGATTCTAACCAGATCGCCGCCCATCTGTTCGAGCCTGGCGGACTCGGGCGTCTGGTGCATCAACTCCTCGGCGAGACCAGAATGCCGACGCCATGATCAAACACGAGCTTGCCCCCGTGCCAGCCAGCAAAGCCGACCATCACGGATGCAAGAGCCGACAGCGCAAGGCCATGCGGCAAGATCGATTGGGTATCGACGAGACGCAGCCCCCAATTGGCCCCAGCGATCGCAACGAGAGTCATTGCCGCCACGGCATGGGACCAGCTCGCTTCAAGAAGCCGGATACCGCGCACCAGCAACAATTCTCCAGTGCCGACGATGCTAGCGGCCACGGCGCTCCAAAAAGCCATGCCGGTCGACCACAGGCCGACGCGCGCCCAGAACGCATCTCCCGACCACCAATAGAATACGTCGACACCGAGCGTCGCGATCACGAATGCGATCGGGAAATGCACCATCATGACGTGAATCGGGTGCCCGACCAACGCTACCGCAGATCCAACATCCAATCGAAGCAAATCCAGCATGACCGGACTGTGAGCATCGGAGGTGAAATCGTCTCGTTCTGCCATCGTTCGCTTCCTTCACGGTGGAAACAATCTCGTTCGGGCCGGCATGGTAATCTAATGCGGCTGTCTGTCCAACTCGGAATAGCCTCAACTCTCCCAGCCTGCACGGGCCCCCTGTCGACGCTGGATCCCTCGGGACCTGCTGGCGCTTCGATCGCAACGCTCTGGTGGGTGATGCTGACCGGCGCGAGCGTTCTATTTGTGCTCGTGATAACGCTATTCCTGCTCGTCATCTGGCGTCCTGGCTGGGGCGCGGGTGTATCGCCGGGACGCTGGTTGGTGCTCGGCGGGTTGGTTCTGCCGGGCATCGTGCTGATACCGCTTGTCGCCTATGCGTTGATCGCCGGCGAGAGTCTCCTGCCGTCACCCGGACACACGCCGCCACGGATAGAAGCCGTGGCGCGCCAGTGGACGTGGACGTTCCACTATCCCGATCACGGTGGAGTGGAGACGCGGAACGTCTTGCATATGCCCGCCGGCACACCGATCGACATCTTGGTTTCCAGTCAGGACGTTATCCATGCCTTCTGGATTCCCCGCTTTGCCGGCAAGATCGACGCGGTGCCGGGGCATGTTAACCGCTTGCGCATTCAGGCCGATCGACCCGGCCGGTACGCCGGCCAATGCAACGAATTTTGCGGCCTCGGTCACGCAGGGATGCGCTTCGATGTCGTCGTCGATCGCCCGGAGGAGTTCTCCGCAGCACTTGCGCGGGCGGCCGCTGCAGAAGGGTCCGAGAAAAAATGAGTGAACCCGTCGACCCTCTGTCGCAGGGCACACCGGCACTGCGGCTGCATCGCCAGCTCTCAGCGATCTGGGCAACCGGGTCGGGGCTTCAACGCCTTGCTGCCGTCAACCATTCCGTGATCGGCATGCGCATGATGATCACGTCTTTCGCGTTCTTTGCTATCGCCGGCGTGCTCGGCATGCTGACGCGCGTTCAACTCGCGACTCCCAACTCCCCATTCATGACATCGGAGACCTACAACCAAGTTTTCACCATGCATGGATCGATGATGTTGTTCCTGTTTGCCATTCCCATGGTAGAGAGCTTTGCAGTCTATCTGACGCCGAAAGTTCTTGGCGCTCGAGACTTCGCCTTCCCGCGACTGACGGCCTATGGCTACTGGTGTTACCTGTTCGGGGGCACGATCCTGACGGTAGCGTTGGTCGCTGGAGCCGCCCCCAATAGCGGCTGGTTCATGTACACGCCACTGAGTTCGAACGTCTTTACGCCCGACATAAATTCGGACGTATGGTTGCTCGGTGTAACCTTCGTTGAGATCTCCGCCCTGTCGCTCGCGATCGAAATCGTGGTGTCGATCTTGAAGATGCGCGCGCCTGGCATGTCGCTCGATCGGATGCCGATTTTCGCCTGGTACATCCTGGTCACCGCGATGATGATGATCGTCGCCTTTCCGCCACTTATCCTCGGCTCAATCCTGCTCGAAGTGGAACGCGCGTTCGGTCTGCCATTCTTCGACCCCACCCGTGGCGGGGATGCGCTGCTATGGCAACATCTGTTCTGGCTCTTCGGCCACCCCGATGTTTACATCATATTTCTGCCGATGGCCGGCGTGCTATCGACGATCATCCCTGTCTTTGCAAGACGGCCCTTGGTCGGCTATCGCGCGATCGTCGTTGCTATCATCGCGCTCGCCTTCCTGAGCTTCGGCATTTGGGTGCACCACATGTTTACGGTGGGCATTCCGCACCTCGCGCTCGCCTTTTTCTCCGCGGGCTCAGCGATCGTCGCGGTGCCGACCGCGGTGCAGGTCTTCGCCTGGCTTGCCACACTGGCACACGGTCGGCCGCGATGGGACGTGCCGATGCTCTATGTGTTCGGCTTCTTCTTCATTTTCGTGATGGGCGGCCTGACCGGAGTCATGCTCGCCATGGTTCCGTTCGACTGGCAAGCCCACGACACTTATTTCGTCGTGGCCCACATGCACTATGTGGTGGCCGGCGCGCTCGCCTTTCCGATGCTTGCAGCGTTTTACTACTGGATGCCGTTGCTGACCGGTCGCACCGCCGTGCATCGGCTTTCAGTCCCGGCGTTCTGGCTGGTCTTCATTGGATTCAACATGACTTTCTTCATGATGCACCTGACCGGACTCCGCGGCATGCCCCGTCGGATCTATACTTATTCCGGCGATGAAGGCTGGAATTGGCTCAATCTGCTATCTTCGATCGGCGGGTTCGTCATGACGATCGGCTTTGCGCTGGTGGTTATCGACCTGTTTGTCCAACTACGTTACGGCAAGCGCGTGCGGCGCAACCCGTGGGATTCGACGACGCTCGAATGGGCGATGCCGATCCCGCCGGCACCATATGCATTCGCCTCGATCCCGGATTTTGGAACAACGCGAACCGATTCGACCGTGCCAAACGATCTCACGCTGTCACTGGCGCGCGGCGAAGGCTATCTCGGCTTCGCGCGCAACGGATGGCAGGAGACGCTCGGCGTACATAAGACATCCGGTGTCCCGGACCAACTGATCGTGTTGCCGAGCCCGACCTATCTGCCGCTTTACACCGCACTCCTGACGGCCGCTGCGGTTCTGGCCATGCTGTTCAAATTCTACCTGTTGTCCCTTGGCTTTGCGCTCGTGACCGCCTGCCTTTTCGTGCTCGCCGGGCAGAGCGCCGGCCTCCCCCGAGACTACGGTCCGTTACCTGTCGGCCGTGGTGTCAGTGTGCCGCCCCACACGGAGGTGGCGGATGCCCCGGCGTGGTTGGCGCTGATCTGCGCGCTAGTGGCCGACGGCACGTTGTTTACCTCCCTGCTGTTCGGGACTTTCTATCTTTGGATCTCTGCCCCGAATTGGACGGCGGCAGTTGCGCCCGAGCCAAGCCGTACACTCGCCATCGGCGCTGTCGCGGCGCTCGCGGTAGCCGCTGCGACGTCACGTGGATCACTGCGAGCGGCGACAGCTGGGAGCGGCGCGAGTGGCTGGATTGGGCTCACCCTGCTGGCACTGCTCGCAGCTATTGCCGCAGCCGTCGGGCAGATTGCCGATATTGTTCCTCATCCGCGCGAGCATGCGCTTGGTGCGACTGCGGCAGCCCTGATCGGCTACGTCATTTTACATGGGGGTATCGGCCTTCTTTTCCTTTTTAGCAACACCCTGCGCCTCCGGGCCGGCTTCATTTCGCCGCGGCGCGTGCTGGATCTACGGCTGACGCGATTATGGTTGGACTATACGTGCGTTACAGGAGCCATTGCACTGGGCCTCGTTCTCGCACTACCCGCACTCGTCACCGTAGTGGGGGCTCGACCGTGAGCGAGCGGCCCATATCACCAAGGCAGTTGTGGTGGCTAGCCGCGGGTTTTACCGTCTGGTGCAGTGCGCTGGTTAGTCTCTACGGGATACACGGTATCGGTTGCGCGTTTGCCTGGTCGACGGGCTCATTGCGATTATCACTTGCCGCCACTCTCCTCGCGCATTTGTTGGTACTGGGCTGGATGTGGCGCGCAACTGGCCGCGCGGGGCTAGATTCTGGTTTCGGTGAAACCCAAGCATTTCTGCAGTGGGTCGTCCTGGGGACGCTCATCACCTCGCTCGTGGCGACCGTCCTTACCTTTGGTCCAGCACTGTTGCTCGCCACGTGCATCTAACAGGAAGTCGCCTGCATAGGCGTCCGCTGATGTAGGGGGGTGTCTTTCTATCCTCACTTGCTCGCCATCCACGACGTTGCAAGTATTTTCGTGTTGCTGGTAAAATAACCTGATGAAACTATCACGCTCGATACAATGGACATCAACATAGGTCGCAGGAGGTGGAAGTGCCGACTGAAATCAGGATCGAAGGCAACTCGCCATATCTGCTCCCGCATGTGGATCATGTCTCGGCCATGGCCCACGGTGAAAACGTGGATTTGATAATGTACGTGGCGCTGCCTGGGCATGCAGATTTGGAGCAGGTTTACGTACAACTCGGTCCTTCCGCCGCAGACGATCTCTTGGCTCAGTTAAGTCGTGCGGTCGCCGAGACAAAGAAGGACCGTTCAAAGCCATAGACGCGGGATATGCTCGTAAAAGTGCGCAGCGAACAGATCGAAGCCACATAGCCGATCAATGAGTGGTTTCCCGCGGCTCATTCTTTTTGCGTCCCTTCTTCAGGGTGCGACCGGTTTCTTGCGATCGCGTAGCGGACCAGTTCGGCTGTTCGGCCGAGCTTCCGCATCGCTGATGCGCGATGAGTCGTAATGGCTCTTGGTGGGCTTCTAGCCGACGGCGTTAGCCGCGGATAGGGATGCCCCGTACGTGCGCCTAGGGTTTCGCCGGATACAACAAGGATCACGGGGCACTAGCTTTCTATGGGCCTTTGCTTGGCTGGGACGGTGAAAGTCCTACGGCTGACTTGGTGAGGGCGAGAACATGTTACGAAAACTGATCTGCGCAAGTGCCGTCTGCTTGACGTTTTCAGCCCAGTCGCTCGAAACGGCGCGGGCGCAGGAGCGATCCGGGGTCACTATCTTCGAGGATGTCCGAATCTTTGACGGGAAGAACCCAACCCTTTCTGCTCCGTCGAATGTCCTCGTTCGAGGGAGCATCATTGAGCGCATCACGACAGACCAGATCCCAGCCGATCGGCGAGCCGATACTCAAATCATTCCGGGAGGCGGCCGCGTCTTGATGCCCGGCCTCAGCGACATGCATTGGCATGCGATGCTGGTAAGGCCCACGCCCACTCATTGCTCTCCAGCGATTTGGGCTACACCACCCTTCTGGCCGGCGCGGAAGCAACCGCAACGCTCATGCGCGGCTTTACGACTGTGCGGGACATGGGTGGCCCAGCCTTTTCCCTCAAACGGGCGATTGACGAGGGAGTGCTCCCAGGTCCGCGCATCTATCCTTCAGGCGCTGTAATCACAATCACCGGCGGCCACGGAGATTTCCGTGAACTCATCGATTTGCCGAGAGTACCCGGCGCACCCCTCAGTCGTGCCGAAGAGATCGGCGGATCCAGTATTGCGGATAGCCCCGACGAGGTTCGGAAGCGAGCGCGGGAGCAGCTCATGCAGGGTGCGTCGCAAGTCAAGCTAACGGCCGGCGGGGGCGTAGCGTCACCCTTTAGCCCGCTCGACGTCACGACGTTTACCGAGGATGAACTCAAAGCCGCCGTTGAGGCGGCTTCTAATTGGGGCACCTACGTCGCCACCCACGCTTACACGTCAGCCTCGATTCAGCGCTCTATAGCAGCGGGCGTGAAGGTCATCGAACATGGCCATCTGATGGACGAAGCTACGGCCCGACTGATGGCGGAGAAAGGCATCTGGCTGAGCACGCAACCGTTCACAGATCTGGGCGGCGCTGCGGTTCTTCCGCCCGCACAGCAGCAACAGATGATGCAGGTCGTGAACGGAACCAACCAAGTCTACAATTTCGTCAAGAAATACAAAATCAAAACCGCATTCGGCACCGACATCCTGTTTTCGAAGCAGCTTGCAGAGCATCAGGGCCAGGGAATCGTCGATCTGACGCGATGGTTCACGCCGGCCGAGGCACTGATCATGGCAACTTCGACCAACGGAGAGCTACTTACCCTGTCAGGCCTCCGCAACCCCTATCCGGGCAAATTGGGCGTTATTGAGCAGGGAGCGCTGGCGGATGTTTTGCTTGTCGATGGCAATCCGCTGGAGGACATCCGTCTCGTAGCGGACCCGGCGAACAAGTTCATCGTGATCATGAAAGATGGGGTAATTTACAAGAATATCGTCCCAAAATAGCCGCGGCCCGGTCCCCATCCGCTCTGAGCCAGAGCGGTACGGGGTATTGACGGTGTGATCGGCAAAAGTCGCTTCATCTTGTAATGCATGCGTGAATACAGCTGTAGGACGGCGTCTATCAATGCAACGACCAACGGACGGGTGATCTCTTCGTGGGTCCGCGTGGCCAACTCCGCGCTGCTTACCGCGATTGATGAGTGATTTCTCCGGAATGCGCGATCGTTTGCGCGCAGCCAGCTTCGGCCGCGAGCCATTCGATTGAGCGTGTTCCCGGATATTGAAACAGAAGAAGAGTGCCAGGACGTGATTGCGGCTGGGCTCATGCCCGGCCACGCCGGTGTGGCCGCAGATCAAATGGCAAATACCAGGTACAGCCCAAACTTCGGAGCGGCTTCCGGGTCCGGCGCGTCGATTCCCAATTGCATCATCCGCACCATAGTCACGGGTCGAGCGGCCGGATTGAATGCCTCAAAGCTCGCCGCCGCCAAGCGACACAAACAATCCCGAATGACCAGAGTACGCGGATCGGCGCGCTACTTCCGATTTTCAGAGCGCAATACGCTCGACGGTCAGTCATGTGTTTGATAAGGATCGATTGCGCCGGATAATTTTGAGAACGAGCAAGGCTGCGCCTGCCAGCAGAAGCACCGCCCCCAACACCGCCAAATCGGTGTATGAAAACGTCAGCCCAGTGGCCAATAAGAGCAGCCCAATCACCAGCAGTCCGACACCAGCCAGCTTTTTCACAAGTAACGACAAGGCGCCTCTCCCTTTCGAGCAAAACTATCCTAGGTCGCCGGCGGCATCTCGGGTGGGCTTGCCGCCGCCTTGGCGAGAGCGTCCCGCAACTTCTGTTCCTTGCTGTCATCCAGGGACGTCTTTAGGACTACCCCACCTGCATCCTGGATTTCTCGCAGAACCTTGTCCGCAGTCATGTTCTTGATCAGCAAGAACAAGGCTGCGCTACCGGCATCAATTTTTCCAGAAACCTCCTTCATGAAGGCGTCATTAATACCGAAGTCGGCCAATGCTCCTCCGAGTGCTCCCGACGCAGCACCGACGGCCACACCGATCAATGGGTTCAAAAACACCATTCCGATCAGCAAGCCCCAAATGTTAATCGGTGCCGAACTCGGCCAGTTGAACTAACGGCGGCAATTCGTTTCGCAACTTACCGAATCTGCGTTGGGGTCGGGTCACGATCGGCGCCGATGGTGACCCCACCCTAAGGAGGCTTTCTTAAATTCCTTCAGATCGATACCGCCGCTACCTCAAGCGACGTGACCCCGGCGCCGATTCACAGCTAGCTACGTGAAGGTGCGGGACCGTCGCGCACTAACGGACTTGCTGGCGCATCGGCGCAAGGTGCTCGCCCAGCTGCAAGCCGTGTCGGGCATCAACCCAGAAAACGCTATCAACGCAATCCAGAGGAGTTGGCGGTGATCGAAGCCGGCCTCGAAGAACTTGAACCTCCGCCCGGTTCTCTGCCTGAGAACGAGTGGAGCTAGCGATGCGGGTCAACAAGATCAACTGGGACAAAATCGGCCGGGTAACCGAGCCGGGTCGATATAGATGCTTTTTCGGATATTTGACCGTCACGTCAGAGGACATTGAAGTGTGGACGCGCTACCCCGACGCGACGTTCACCTTGATCGCGCGGCCGACGACTGAGCAGTCGCTGGGGGACGATTACCGCCTAGGCGCGTTCGACATCGGCGATCGTCAACAGTAGGCGCGCTCCGCGATGCGGCCTAAGGACTGAAGCATTGCAGTCCATTGGAACCTAGCCGCGCAGCTTCGGTTGACTACGTGTGTGGCGTTCTGCGGCCCTTTGCCAACTCAGGAGGTGAAGGTGGCAAAAGCTCTTATTTCAAAGGCAGACCTCGAACTCATTGCGCTTCAGGACATTCGTAGCTTCCCTGGCTCCGAACATGTCATCTCAGTGGAAGTTGAATGCGAGGCCCATCAACCGCAGGGCATCAACTGGACACTGTGTGTCACAGCGGCCGACGGAGGCGATCTCGACCGTATTCAATATGCCGCCAAGGTCACAAGCGATCGGTTGAAGCGCCGATACGATCTTCGGCTGGCTTCCTAGGCAGCACGATCAGCCGCGGTGTCCCGCTAAAAATCGGATTGCGAAAAAGGCGCCGACCCTACCGCAAAGGTGACGATGATTGCGAAGATAGCCCTCAGCTTCTCAGACACAGTGGCACGCTAATTTCGGACGCGCCTCGGCGCCCCGTCCCAACTTCTTCGATGATCCTCTCGACGTCGGGCAGCTCGCACCATCGGTCCTGTTGCACTCGCAAGGCATGCCGGCGCCACTGGCACCCGCTCGCCTTGTCGCTCCACGGTCGATCGGGATGGTTCTCGCATACCCAGCCGAGGCCGTGACAAGCTGGACAATCTGGGTTAGTCAAAGAACAGACCTCCGATCAGTTTGATAAAGCTGATGACGAGGCCGGAAAAGCAAAGAGCAATGCATAGGTCGACGAGCAAAAGCAGATGCTCGCGATCCTCGTCATGCATCTGCCACCGCAATCCACCTCTCCCTTATCGATAGCCCGCTAAAGCTCTTTCCGCATAGCACCCGGGAGGCCGCCTTGCCTGCGAGCGATCGGACCTACCAGGCGCGCCGCACTACTCGGGGCCGCGAGGGCGGTCTCGTAGAAACCCGGTTGGCGATCGCGAGCACTGCGGCTTCGTCAGTTTCGAGCGCGATCTTCTGGGCGAGCATCACGTCTCCAGCTGCCAAGGCTCGCTCGGGCAGGAAGCACCACCCCACTTTAGGCTCGTTTTTTTCATCAAGCTCCCAAACGTTGCTCATCGTGCCCTGATGAATTCGGTATCGTCGGCCGGTATGAGAGCCAGTGACTTCGAAAAAGCCATTGGCATCAAACTCAACCCGCTGATCCGGCGACAACCAATCGCGAAGAAGGCGACGCGCACGCGCCTCCGATCCATTTTGCTCGATAAAGCTCCGATAGAATGCACGCACAGCGCGCGCACTCGCACTATCGGCACCTCTGCGCCTGAACAAAAACACTTGCCGTACCGCGAGGGTTCTAACCGCCGACCAAGCGCGGATAGAACAGCGTTTCGATCGCTGTTGGATCAAACGACCGTATCGCGTGGAGATCGCCGTCTTCCGTTCGGGTGGCCGCGGTAAATCCAAGGCCAGTCAGCTTTTCGAAGCGCCGCTCAGCCTCGGCCAACTGCTTGTGGTCATCTTTCTCAAAAAAATGTCTGCTGTCGCCTGTGTGGTCCATCACGATCTGGGTAGCCATGGAGAGAACTCCGCAATGCCTAGCCTCTGATGAGGAAAGAAACCTCGCGGCCCTGAATAGTGTTCCTAAATTTCGACGCGCTTTTCCAGCAATGGCGGTAGTCTGGCGACGCTCAAAGTTGACAAAAACCTGATCCGCCGCGATCTAACGCCGGCGCAGCGCGCGAAGCTGATCGCGAAGTGGAAGACGGCTTGTGAAGCCGTGCATCCGGAGACGAAGAAGGGTGGCGATCGGCGATCTAAATCTCAAGTTGGGATTTCGAAAGCTGAAGCCTTCGTTGCAGACGCGGCCGCGAAAAGCGGCCGCTCCCGGACGGCAGTCGCCCGCGCTGAGGCGCTGGGCGCCGATCTCGATCGTGTTTCAAGACGTCGCGTACCAATCGTCAGGAAATGGAAAGAGAGGCCAGTCGCTTTCGGCGTTGTCGTTCGCGGCGACGGGTTTGCTCGCAGCTGTAGTATCGGCGACGGACCTCTCCACCTCGGCGGCACTCGCCTCGGTGCACGCGGCGCACCAGAAATCGATTTGCATGAACAGCTCCCACCGGAAGCGCGATTAATTTGCAGCGTTCTCAAAGAGTTCGATCCAAACTTAAGGATACGAAAGATACAGGTCAGAAGCCAATGGAGTGGCAGGGCAGCGGTTCCTCCGGCGCTTGCCGAAATCGACGAAAACCTGATGCGTGCCGATCTGATGGCCGCCGAACGCGCAAAGGTGCTGAAGGCACGCAAGAAGGCGTATCAGGACGCACATCCGGAAACGAAACGAGGAGGCGATCGGAAATCCAAGGCGATCACAGCGACAAATTGTCGTACTCCGTTCACGGCCGATACCGCAGCCAAGACGGGGCGTTCTCGAAAGTCTGTTGAACGCGACCTCCGGGGCTTGCTTCCCTCGCCGCGTTGCCCTGCCCGGCAGCGCGGCTTCTTTGGTCAGCCAACCGGTCCGTTCTAATGCCGAGAAGGAAAACCGGCATTATGGAACCATGACGTGTGCTTGGACTTGAAGGGGCGAAGAGGAGGACTTCGCATGAATGGAATCATCTACCTCGTTGGCCTGATTGTCGTCGTCATGTTCATCTTGTCTCTGCTCGGGCTTCGGTAAGACGTCATGGCCATTGAACCGCTCTCCGCGATCGAAACCGAGACTGCACCCGCATCCAGCCTAACGAGGCCGTGGGGTTTGCAGTGGACGCCCATCCTTGTCGGAGCATTCGTCGCTACGGCATTGTCTCTGATACTGATCTCATTTGGAACGGCGCTCGGACTTGGCATGGCCTCCGCTGCGCCAACCTGGAGAGATGCTTCTGTTGCCCTATGGTTGTTGTCGGGGGTGTACCTGATCTTTCAGTCCCTTATCACTTTTGGCTGCGGCGGTTATTTCGCGGGGCGCGTGCGGCCGCCCTACGTTTCCGCAACCGATGATGTCGAGACGCGCGACGGAATGCATGGTGTTGCTGCCTGGGCGTTAGCTGTGGTCATCGGAGCCGTCCTGACCGCGTTGATAGCGGGCGCTGCGAACCGTCCGTCCGCAACGACGCAACCTCCCTCTGCTACCGAACCGTCGGTTCTAAGTTACGAACTGGATCATCTCTTTCGTGCGCCCCGGCGGCCGCCGAACGTTGATCTTACGGGTGAACGTGCTGAAGCCGCGCGCATTCTGGCAACCGCTTCCAGTCACAGCGGCGTCCTCCCCGAAGATCGCACCTATCTTGTTCAGCAGGTCACCGCACTGACTGGGCTTGCAGGGCCGGACGCCGAAAGGCGAGTGGACACGACGTTGGCCAATGCAAAGGGCGCGATCTCGAGGGCTCGTGCGGCGAGCATCATTATCGCCTTCTCGGCCGCTGCAGCGTTATTGTTCGGGGCTGCGGCGGCTTGGGCTGGCGCGGAAGCTGGAGGCCGCCATCGCGACGGCGAGCCGATTTCTGAATGGATGGCTCATTCCAATCGATGGCATAAGAGCCGTGTCGCAAATCCCCGACCACTGCCCTAGTCTCTAACTGATCTGCAACATCGTCGGCTTGTATCGCAAAATTGGACGTAGTACCGACGTTGAGCCGAGGCTAAGAGCGAACTCGACGAGAAAGGCCCACCAGATTGCTCCTTACCGGCGGCGGTAGGCCGCCAACTGTGGCCTTACTCTCTGCGGCGTTTCCTTGATGAGCTGTGGAACCCCCTGTGCCGCGTCCCGATTGACAACACGCCATGCATCGCCACCGATGTTGGCGGGCCCCGGTCTAAATGCCCCCAGGCCTCCAGCCGGGGCCGTCTCTCCGCCGAGAGACAGTGGCGGCCTTAGAGCAGGTTTAATGTGGCTTTTCCGGCTGCTGACTCTCGGGCCTGACAGTCTTATTGCTATCCGGCATCTTGTCTCGGCCCTGATCTCCATTGTCGTCTTTGCCGCCAGACGTGGAGGTCCCGCTGCCGCTACCCGAACCAGAGGACATGCCGGTGGTGGCTTGCGGGTCTCTGCCCGGGGCCGTCGAACTGGCCGCGGGATCACCGGCGACTGCTCCTCGCCCGCTTGGGGCGCCGGCGGGCTGCGCCGAGGCACTGGCAGCCGACAGGATAAGCACAGCGGTCGCGATCGAATGTAGCTTGTTCATAGTGAGCTCCAGCGCTGTTGTGGCCTTGGTCCCGCTAATCGGCGACGGGCAAGGTCTGTTACTATCGACGAACGGTCTTTTTCGCTTTCATCTTTTTCGCGGACTTCTTCTCGACCCGCACGCCCTTGAATTTCTTTGCAGCTTTCTTCGCCTTGCGCGGCTTCTTGACGGCCATGAACTCGCCCGACGATCTGTCGCGCTTGGTCCATCCCAAGGCGCCGCCGATGGTCGTCTTGGTCTGAGAGCGCTTCTTCACCGCGCCTTTGCGAGCGTTGTCACCGGTCGGTTTGTTGACTGCCATGTTTCCTCCATTGAGCCGCCTGCTGTATCAAAGCGCTGGCGCAACAGGCAGTTCCAAGCGCTGGAACGAATCAGCCGACGTCAAATTGAATCCCGGTTCGTTGCGTGGAGTTGCTTATGCGTCCGTCCAGCTGGCTTCCGTCGATCGTCCCGAACGGTGACCAGACCGTCTACTTGGTCGCAGACGATTTCGGCCGAAATGGCAGCGCTTGGCGCGAAGCAGATATCGAGACGGCGGATCTGGAAACCGTCATTCAGGACCTGCTGGCCGGAGAGTATCGAAAGCCGATCAGGGTTGTCGCGTTCAACACCGCCGAACGCTGGTCGGAAGACGTCTCCGAGGACATTGCCCGAGAGATACAGCGTCGCTGCAACCTTCAACTGAGCGACGTCCCCTCGTACCTTCAGGAATTTGTGGATCGCTATGCGCCTCAAGACCTGCCGCAATTCACACTGCGCCTGGTTTAAGCGATGGCCTTCCCGCGCAAAAAGCCGGAAGCACTCGGCGTCAAGTCGCCGCTTCCCGGCTTCATCGCGCCGGCGCTGGCGACGTCGATCGAGCGCGTGCCGGCCGGTGATCGCTGGATCCACGAAATCAAGTTCGACGGCTACCGCGTCCAGGTTCATCTCGCCAACGAAACCGTCAAGATCTACACGCGACGTGGTCACGACTGGACCCGCCGCTTCAAGAAGGTCGCTGCCGACGCCTGGCACATCAAGGCGAGTTCGGCCGTCATCGACGGCGAGATCGTGGTGCCGGCCGCCGATGGCACCACCGACTTCTCCGTCTTGCAGAATGAGCTGAGGGGCACCTCGACGAAGATTGTCTTGGTCACCTTCGACCTGCTGTACCTCAATGGCCGAGATCTACGAAAACTCCCTCTGAGCCAGCGCAAGGCGGAATTGAAGAAGATCATTGCCGGCACGGACGTGCAATTCAGCGAGAGCTTCGAAATCGACGGGCAAGAGATGTTTGTCCATGCCTGCAAGATCGGCCTCGAGGGCGTCGTCTCCAGGGTGCGTGACAGCGTTTACCCGACCGGCCGCGGCAACAACTGGGTCAAGAAGACCTGCGCCCAGCGCGAGACCCTGACCATCGCCGGCTTCGCGCTCGACGAGGGCAAGTGGGACGGCATTTATCTCGCGCGGCGCAAAGGCGACGACCTGATCTACGCTGGCAAGGTCGATCACGGCTTTGACAAGACTTCTGCCGCCGAGTTGCGACGCCGGCTGGAGCCGCTGGTTCGCAAGACGCAACCCTACGCAAAGCGGATCGCTCACAAGGGCATCTGGGTTGAGCCGAAGCTGCTCGCCGAGATCGAGTACCGCGCCAAGTCGGCGGAAGGAAAGGTACGCCACCCCTTCTTCAAAGGCCTACGGGACGACCTGTGACAACCGCGCCGGAAGAAGCCAACAAGTCGTGCCCTGACCCTCGATAATTAGGCATGACCGCAATGGCGGCATCGGACTTGATAGCGCACATCAGCCACGTCGTTGACCCATCGCAAACGTCGCGGTTGCGTTCTCGGCCCCGTTCTGTAGAAGGGCTGTGGGTGCTCGCTGCATGAGGCAGTGACAGGTTAAGCGATGGTCGGGCCGCCACGCGGAGCGTGTGCGCCATGAACGATCGATTTCCCCATCAGAATTCGCCAAGCAAAGACCTGCGGAAAATTCTACCTCTTGTCGAGCGGGCCCTCGCGACACTTCAACATTTCCTGCATGTCGAGGCCACCGGCGGTATTGTGCTGCTCGTGGCTGCGGCAGCGGCATTGCTGTGGGCCAATTTACCCTTTGCCCAGTCCTATCACTATGTCTGGAACCTGTCGGTCGCGCTTCGTCTCGACGGGTTTGTCTTCGAGAGGCCACTGCATTTCTGGATCAACGACGCGCTAATGACGGTGTTCTTTCTCGTCGTCGGCATGGAGATCCGCCGTGAAATTTATGAGGGCGCGCTAAGCAAATTGAATCAGGCCATTCTGCCTGTGCTGGCGGCCCTCGGCGGGGTCGTCGTTCCTGCGCTGATCTATCTCAGCTTCAACGCCGCTCCGGGGCGCAACACTGGCTGGGCGATACCAACTGCAACCGACATCGCATTTGCCGTCGGCGTGCTGGCAATGCTCGGAAAATCCATTCCAGGCAACGTTCGGGTCTTTCTCCTGGCGCTTGCCATCATCGACGACATCATCGCGGTTCTCATAATTGCGCTATTCTACAGCAGCGGGCTCCAACCCAACGGATTTATCGTCGCAGCTGTCGGTGTTCTCGTGGCGTTCGGCCTACAATGGCTCGATTTCCGCTCCGCGCTCGTCTACGTCCTACCAGCCTTTATCGTCTGGGCCGGCTTCCTCGTGGCTGGCGCGCATCCGACCCTTGCAGGCGTTCTACTCGGCCTGATCACGCCAGTCCGCTCGGTCGGTCTAGAAACGGTGCCGCCCGTCGTCCGAGTTGAGGCTGCGCTGCATCCCTGGGTGGCCTACGTAATCATGCCACTGTTCGCGCTGGCGAATGCTGGCGTCGATCTGAGGGGCATCGAGTTCGATGGCAGCGCGCAGTTCGTGGCGTTGGGCATAGGGCTTGCGCTTTGTGCAGGGAAACCGATCGGTGTGATCGGTGCAACCTGGCTCGCCGTGCGTTTGGGGGGATGCCGGCTGGCCGCCGGCGTGTCGTGGGCCGGCGTCTGCCTGATCGGGCTTCTGGCTGGCATCGGCTTCACCATGTCCATCTTCATCGCCATGCTTGCGTTTAACGACGACAGGCTGCGGGACGCTTCAAAATTCGGCGTGCTGCTCGGCTCGCTGATCTCCGTGACACTCGGTCTCGGATGGGGATCCGAATACGCCCAACGGCAGCGAAAAGCCAAGCAATGAAAGCTTGTGGCCCCGGAGCCCGAGATTGTCATACTTTCCGGCTGGTTGGGTTCTGAATGCGGACAGACTTGGCGAAGACATCCTCAAATCAGCAACCGAACTTCGACTCCACATTTGAAGCTTTGAAGACTGTAAAACTCCGCTAAATCAAGCGACAGAATGCGCTTAAACTTGTCGAAAGAGTGGCGCCGCATCAGTCGGCGAGTGTATTTACAGGCGGCAGCGGCTTCGTCGGCTGGATCACGAATCGATGCGCTCGTGAGAAGCAAATCGCCAAAACCAAAAAGCCTATGGTGACCAAGATCGTTCCCCGCATGAGGCAATCTTAAGCCAAACTCAGCATAAACCAATATGACCGAAGTCTAAGGCCCTCTTAGCGGCGTCCTCTAACGAACCCCTTGATTTCGATTTTGATCCCACCGAAGTTTCCGCACTCATGACGCTCCTCTCGAATCGCCAGAAGCGGATATTCAAGATCACCTCCGCGCGATGGCAGCGGCGAGCGATCTTTCTGCTCGGTGGGATCGCGGTCGGCGCTGCGGCGGTGGCGCTGGCGCAGCTCGCCGATCTCGCGCAGCAGGCCTTTTTGCTCCTTTTGGACAAGTCGCGTTACGCCGTGCTGGCGGTGACGTCGCTCGGCTTCATGCTCTCGGCCTATTTGACCATCCGCCTGTTCCCGAACGCGCAGGGCAGCGGCATTCCGCAGGCGATCGCTGCGCGGCATCTGAGCGATCAGGCGGCGCGCGAGAGCCTGGTTTCGATCCGGATCGCGATCGGCAAGATGATCCTCACGCTGTTCGCGCTCCTCTGCGGCGGCTCGGTCGGGCGGGAAGGGCCGACCGTTCAGGTCGGCGCCTCCATCATGTTCGCGCTTGGCCGCGTCTCACCACGCCGTCAGCCCGGGCTGATTCTGGCCGGTGCCGCCGCCGGCGTTGCCGCGGCCTTCAACACGCCGCTCGCGGGAATCGTCTTCGGCATCGAGGAGATGAGCCGCGCTTTCGAGACCCGCACATCCAGCCTCATCATTGCTGCCGTCATCGCAGCCGGCCTGACGTCACTCGCG
>NZ_VSSS01000077.1 GCF_008123425.1 Bradyrhizobium rifense | reverse complement strand
ATGGGAGCATGAACATCTGCTCGATGCTGTGCAGCAGCGCCTTGATGCGAACCCGATGGCTATGCGTCAACGTCGCGAGACCGTCGAGCATCCGTTCGGCACAATGAAGGCCCGCATGGGCGCGACACACTTCCTGACCAAAACGCTTCCGAAAGTAGCCGCCGAGATGGCTCTTTCGGTTCTGGCCTACAATCTAACAAGGGTCATGAACATCGTCGGGATCAAGCCGCTGATCGCTGCGATCGCGGCCTGAGACCGAACCGTCCTGGCTTCTCACCGCCCTCCCGCGGAAGGCGTTTTTACACGACCAAGACCCTTGGGCCGATGCGGCGTTATTGTTTGGGCATGATCTCCGCGCAAACGCGTTCCGCGTTTGTCGCGAGGGAAAACCGCGTCACACTTTTCCGGATCATGCCCTATGGTTCCGCCACGATGCTCGCCCAGCAGGTGATGGCGCTGCAGACCGTGCTCCAGCGGCCAAATCCCTTGTAGATCTGGGCGGCGACCTGTTCCTGCTGCTTCAGGGTGCCTTCAGCCTTGATCTGCGGATCGGAGACGTTGCGGATCGCGAGCCAGCGCGGCGCCTTGGCGCCCATCTCCTGGGCGACGAGACCCAGGATGGCGTCGCCCATCTCCGAGACGTCGCCGAGCCCCTGCAGACCGAAGTGATTGTCCGAGGTGTCGAAGCCGAAGAAGTCGGTGGTCACGACGGAGGATGACAGGCCGCTCGGCGCGACGACGAATATCTTCGGCGCGCGGGTGTTGGTCTTCGGCAGTTGCCCGGCATTGGCCTTGAACAGTGTCTTGGCCGTTGCGAATTTCGTCGTCTTGGCCGATTTGCTGGAAAAATGCTCCTGCGCAAACGGCTGCTTCTTGAACTTCGAGAGGCAGTCGAAGCGCACGATCGGGCTGACGACGACGTCGCCAACCTCGACCTGCTTGCCGATGCCGCCAGCCGTGCCCGTGGTGATCACGAGCGTGGGCTGCACCTCGGTGATGATCTGGCGCCAGACGTCGATATTCGGCAGCTGCGGGCCGTCCTGCGACATGTGCGAATCGGATTTGAACACCACGACCTTCTTCTTGCCGATCGTCGTGGTCCAGAAGGCGCCGAGCCGTTTCAGCTCCTTGGCCGGGCAGCCGTTGCGCATCTTCGTCGAGATCGTCGCGTAATTATGCGTGTAGGGGATGTAGTCGTTGTGCGAGTCCTTGCCCGGCGTCAGCACGCGGCTGAGCGCGTGGCCCTCGTCGACGGTCCAGGTCACGACCAGCACGTCGGCGCGCGGCAGCGGGCCCTTGCCGTTGCCCGCGGGCTTCGGCCCGGTCTGCGGCGCAAGGCCCTTGGGCCAGGGAATGTCGGTGAAGCGCGACAGCCCGGTCGCGGTCGAGAAGGCCAAGAACGCGCGGCCTTCGGTCGATTCGGAATCGAAATCGATGATCTCGCGCTGAAAGTCCTCGGGCGCGACCTTGGCGGTCTTCTTCACGGCGGCGTCCGCGACGCGCTTGACCACGAAGGTCTCGCGCGGCGGCGGTGTGGTGATCGGATCGAACCCGAGATTCTTCTCAACCCATTTGCGGTCAGCAGGCATCACGCGGTCTCCGCCAATTGTTTTTGACAAGCGTCTTCATTGGTCGGCCAGACCAGCCAACGGTTGCAATCTGAGGTCGAAAAAGCAGGCGCGAATGGTCCGCACTATTGACCGATTTCGTGCCGATTTGAAGCAGCAGAGAATTGACTCTGTAAAACAAGACTGGTTTTGAAAAAAACGCTCAATCATCTGAACCAATTCGCCGCTGAGATTACACCTATAGTTGAGGTGCAACAATCCGCCTTCCAATCACAAACGGAGGAAGTCATGGCAAGCTCGACCAAGCGTGTTGCGCTCGTGAACAGCGCCCGGAAATTGCCGAAGGGAGCCAAGCTCGTCGGCGCGGCCGATCCCAAGCAGGAAATCGAGATCAGCGTTCGCCTGCGTGCCAAGCGCGCCGACGATGAACTGGTGATGGCGCTCGGCGCGCAACCGCCGCGCGAGCGGGAATATCTTTCCCGCGCCGAGTTCGCCGAGCAGATGGGCGCCGATACCACCGACGTTGCCAAGATCGACGATTTCGCGCATCACAACGAGCTCAACGTCAAGAGCGTGCACCTGGCCTCCCGCACGGTGAAGCTGACCGGCACGGTGAAGGCGATGTCTGCTGCCTTCGGCGTCAAGCTCAACAAGGTCAAGCACGACGGCGCGACCTATCGCATGCGCAAGGGCAATGTGCAGATCCCGGCCGAGCTCGAAGGCATCGTGGTCGGCGTGCACGGCCTGGACAACCGGCCTGTGGCGCAGCCGCATTTCCGGCGCAAGCTGGCGAAAAAGGGCGCGACCGCGCGTGCGGGGCACGGCGGCAGCTTCTCGGTCGAGCAGATCGCGCAGCTCTACAACTTCCCGGGCGGCGAGACCGGCGCGGGCCAGTGCATCGCCATCATCGAGCTCAACGACATTGACCAGGAGGGTCACCCCACGGGCGCCGGCTACAAGACCTCCGACCTGAAGACCTTCTTCAAGAAGGCAGGCATCCCAATGCCGCAGATCGTGCCCGCAAGCGTCGACGGCGGCGCCAACAAGCCCGGCCATTCCGAGGCTGATGGCGAGGTCGTGCTCGACATCGAGGTGGCCGGCGCGATCGCGCCGGGTGCCAGGATCGTGGTCTATTTCGCGCCGAACACCACCAACGGCTTCATCGATGCGGTGAAGGCCGCCGTCCACGACACCGCGCGAAAACCCTCGGTGATCTCGATCAGCTGGGGCGGACCGGAAGATCCGGCCGGCTCACAGCAATTCGTCGACGGCCTCAACGAGGCGATCCGCGATGCCGCCGCGATGGGCGTCACCGTCTGTGTCGCCTCCGGCGACAATGGCTCCGCGGACATGGCCGACGGGTGGGACGGCAAGCCGCACGCCGATTTCCCGGCCTCGAGCCCGTTTGCACTGGCTTGCGGCGGAACCAATCTGAAGGCCTCGAACGGCACGATCACCGAGGTCGTCTGGAACGGTGGCCCGCAGGACGGCGCGGGTGGCGGCGGCGTCAGCATCGTATTCCCCAGGCCGCAATACCAGGCCCACGCCCATGTGCCGAAATCGCCGTCGCATTCGGTCGGGCGCGGCGTGCCCGACGTTTCCGGCGATGCGGATCCCGCAACCGGCTATCAGATCTTCCTCAACGGCGTCATGACCACGATCGGCGGCACCAGCGCGGTGGCGCCGCTGATGGCCGGATTGATCGCCCGCATCAACGAGGCGACGACCAAGAAATTCGGCAAGACGGTCGGCTTCATCAACCCGCTGATCTACGCCTCCCATGCACAAGGCGTGTTCCGCGACATCACGATCGGCAATAACGACATCACCGGCTCCCTGCACGGCATGTACAAGGCCGGTCCCGGCTGGGACGCCTGCTCAGGCCTCGGTGTCCCCAACGGCGCGGCGCTGCAGAATTTGCTGGCGGCGTGAGTTTGTAGACGCTCTCTCCTCCGTCATTGCGAGGAGCCCTTGCGACGAAGCAATCCAGAGTCTCTCCGCGGAGGCAGACTGGATTGCTTCGCTACGCTCGCAATGACGACCGAGCTACATCGTATCCAGCGCCTTGCCGCGCACGTTGGGGCCGAACAGTGCCATCGCGATCACCACGATCAGCATGGCCACGGTGATCAGGCCGAACACGCCGGTGACGCCGGCCTCCTTCAGCATGTAGGCGACGATGAAGCCGGAGAACGTCGCGCTCAGCCGGCTCATGGAATAGACGAGGCCGGACGCCTGCGCACGGATCTGGGTCGGAAACACCTCGGTCTGGTAGGCGTGATAGGCGTACGACATCGTCGTGTTGCAGGCCGTCAGCAGCACGCCGCAGACGATCAGCAGTCCGGGCTCGGTCAATTGCGCGAACGCCATGCCGAAGGCGATGATGGCGATGCAGGCGCCGGCGATGATCCAGCGGCGCTCGAATTTGTCGGCGAAGCTTGCGGCCAGCAACGGCGCGATCGGATAGGCGAAGGCGACGATGAAGGAATATTGCAGGCTCTTGGTGACGGTGATGCCCTTCTCCACCAGCAGCGTCGGCACCCAATTGGCAAAGCCGTAGAAGCCGAAGGCCTGACAGAGGTTGAACACCATGAACAGGACGACGAGCGACAGATAAGGCGGCCGGAACAGATCGGTGAAGTTGATGCGCGCTGCTGTTTGCGCTGTTGGCCGCGCGAGCGAAGATGAAGGGCTCGGCGTCGCACCTCCGCCTCTGGCTTCCAGCGCTGCAAGAATCCGGAACGCCTCCTCGGTGCGACCATGACGCGCCAGCCAGAGCGGGCTCTCGGGCAGGAACAGCCTGAGCACCCAGATGATCATGCTGGCGGCGGCGCCGATCAGCACCACCCAGCGCCAGCCCTCGATGCCATAAGGCGCGAGCGGCACCAGCCACCAGGCGAGGAAGGCGACGATTGGCACGGCGACGAACATGATCGACTGGTTCACCGCAAACGCGCGTCCACGCATCCGGCTCGACACGAGCTCGGTGATGTAGGCATCGATGGTGATGACCTCGACGCCAATGCCGATGCCGGCGAGGAAGCGCCAGAGCAGCAGGCCTTCCGAGGAGGTCTGGCAAGCCATGATCACCGATGCCGCGGTGTAGCCGAGCAGCGCATATGTGAAGATCGCGCGGCGGCCAAAACGGTCGGCGAGGAAGCCGAGGAAGAAAGTGCCGACGAACAGGCCGGCAAAGGTCGCGGCGACGAAGGCGCCGATGCCGGAGAAGCCGAAGAAGGCCGTTGTCGTCGTGGAGAGCAATCCGCTGCGGCTCAGCCCCGGCGCGATGTAGCCGGTCAGGAACAGATCGTAGATCTCGAAACAGCCGCCGAGCGAGAGCAGGATGACGAGCCGCCAGACATAGCCCGTGGCCGGCATCGCCTCGAGCCGTCGCGAGATCTCGTCCGGTCCGGATGGTGCAGCGCCGAGCTCAAAGCCTGTGTCGATGCCGACAACGCTCATGATGTCCTCCCCGTGGCGCGCGGATCGCGCGCGTTTCCCGGCGGCTCAGCTCTGTGGTTTTTCGCAAGCTCTGCCGGACCGCGCCATGTTGGCGGGGTGAAGACGGAAATCCAGAAGAACATATCGATGGGAGCGTTCGAGATTTTCGAACTCGGGGTTTTCTGACCTCGCCCCGCTTGCGGGGAGAGGTCGGAATTTGCGTCAGCAAATTCCGGGTGAGGGGGTACAGGTCCCTCGACGATCTCACGTGTTGAGAGAGGCCCCTCACCCCAACCCTCTCTCCGTAAGAACGGGGCGAGGGAGCGCACCGTCGTTGGAGAGGCAGCTACTTCACCAGCTCCGCCTGCCATGCCCCCGCGCGCACCTGCTCGGCGATCAGCGACAGCATCAACCGCCGCATCTCTTCCATCGCGTAAGTCATCGGGCGATTGCGCAGGCGGCAGAGATAGAGCGTGCGGGTAAGCTTCGGGGCGATCACTTCGCGCGCGACCAGGCGGCCGGCGGCGAGTTCCTCGCGTGCGAACAGCTTTGTCGCGATGGTGCAGCCGAGCCCCTCCACGAGCGCGCCGGTCATGCCCGTGATCGAGTTGGCGTGCAGGATCGCGCTGCCTTCCAGCCGCTTGAGCAGGACGGGATCGTCGAGCAGTGCGCGCGAGGACAGGCCAAGGCCGTAACGCAGCAGGATCAGCGGCAGCCGGCTCAGCTCCTCGAAGCGGATCGGGGTTTTGCTCTTGCCGACCAGTTTTGGAATGCCGACCAGGAACATCTCCTCTTCGAGCACGGCCTCCGTGATCAGCTCCTTCTCCGACGGCGGGTTGTAGACCAGCGCCAGATCGACATTGGAGATCATCAGATGCATCAGCGTCGCGCCCGACAGGCTCTCGGTCAGCGACAGCTTGAGCTTGGGATATTTGGCCAGCACCGTGCGCATCAGCTCGACGCCGATCGCCTTGACGCCGGAATTGGCCATGCCGATCGAGATCTCGCCGGCGATGACGCGGGCGCCCTCGCGCACCTCGGTCTCGGCCTCTGCCATCGCGCGCAGGATGATGCGGGCGTGCTCGTAGAGCCGCTCGCCGGCCGCCGTCGGGTCCATGCCGCGCGACTTGCGCTCGAACAGCGGCGTTGCGAACTCGGCTTCCAGATTCGAGATATGATGGCTGAGCGCGGATTGGGCGACATTCACCTGGTCGGCCGCGCGCGACAGGTTCCGCTGCTCATAGACGGCGATGAAATAGCGGAGCTGGCGCGAATCCATGTCGGTGAAGCGTTCTATAACTGCGAAGACACCATTCGACAGATTATATTTTTAAGAAGGCTTGTGAAGGCCTAGTCTTCAAGCCGAACCGACAGGGAGTGACGTATGGCTGAGACCGGATTGCCGCTCGAAGGCGTGCGGGTCGTCGAGATGACTCACATGGTGATGGGTCCGACCTGCGGCATGATCCTCGCGCAACTCGGCGCCGAGGTGATCAAGGTCGAGCCGCCCGCCGGCGACAAGACCCGCTCGCTCGGCGGCATGGGCACCGCGTTCTTCCCGCTGTTCAACCGCGGCAAGCGCAGCGTCGTGCTGGACTTCGAGAAGCCTGAGGATCGCGACACCATGCACCGGCTGCTGGAAACTGCCGACGTGTTCCTGGAGAATTTTCGCGACGGCCTGCTCGAAAAGCAGGGGTTAGGTGCCGAGGAACTGCGCCGCCTTCATCCGCATCTGATCATCGCCAGCCATAAGGGCTTTCTGTCCGGCCCCTATGAGCATCGTCCCGCGC
Source organism: Bradyrhizobium rifense (assembly GCF_008123425.1). Taxonomy (GTDB): domain Bacteria; phylum Pseudomonadota; class Alphaproteobacteria; order Rhizobiales; family Xanthobacteraceae; genus Bradyrhizobium; species Bradyrhizobium rifense. Next base: position 47,102 of record NZ_VSSS01000077.1, on the reverse strand, counting down.
TCGACGAGGTCGTGCAGATGATGTCGGGGCTCGCTGCCATGACCGGCACCAAGGAGAAGCCGCAGCGCGTCGGCTCCTCCGCCAACGACATCATGGGCGGCATGTTTGGCGTGATCGCGATCCTGGCGGCGCTCTATCAGAAGCGCGGCGGCAAGCGCGACGGTGCCGATATCCGCATCGGCCTGTTCGAGAACTGCCTGTTCCTGGTCGCCCAGCACATGGTCGAATACGAGATGACCGGCAACAAGCCGCGCTCGATGCCCGAGCGCGAGCACGCCTGGCCGATCTACGACATTTTCGATGCCGCCGGCGACGGCCGCATTTTCATCGGGGTCGTCACCGAGGGCCACTGGCAGGCGTTCTGCCGCGAGTTCGGCCTGACCGAGTTCCTCGATGATCCCAGTTTGCGCACCACCACCGATCGCATCCTGGCGCGGCCGCGGATCCTTCCACGCGTCGCCGAGATCATCCGCCAGCGGGACGTGGCGGAGCTCTCGCAACGGCTCGATGCGCTTAACATCTGCTTCTCGCCGATCAACCGGCCGGAAGATCTCCTCACCGACCCGCATGTGCTGCGGCCGGGTGGCCTCGTCACCAACCTCACCGCCGACGGCAAGCCGTTCCACGTGCCGACGCTGCCGCTCGAATGGAACGGCAGTCATTTTGGCGAAGGCCTGAAAGTCGCGCCGCTCGGCGCAGACACGTCGGCGGTCCGCGCCGAGATCGACAACAACGACGTCACGTCAAAAGCCGCTGGGAGGCGCGCATGAGCCGGATCGAGACCATCTACCCCGCTGACCGCGTCAGCCTGCGCGAGGTCGGCCTGCGCGACGGGCTCCAGCTCGTGAAGAAGATTCCATCAACCGAGGCCAAGCAACGCTGGGTGCGCGAGGAATACGCCGCTGGCGTCCGGCATTTCGAGGTCGGCTCATTCCTGCCGGCAAAGACCTTTCCGCAATTCGTCGATGTTCGCGATGTCATCGCGACGGTGGCCAGCCTGCCCGGTGCCCACGGCATCGCGCTTGCGCTCAATGAGCGTGGGGTGAACGAGGCGCTCGAATCCGGCGTCGGCGAGATCGCCTCGGTGGTCTCGGCCACCGAAGAGCACAGCCAGGCCAACGCGCATCGTTCGCGCGAGTCCGCAATCGCCAATGTGAAGCGCCTCTGCGAGATGCGCGACGCCAGTTCCCACAAGCCGCTCGTCAACGCCGCGATCTCGATGGCACTCGGCTGCTCGATCACCGGTGCGGTCGATCCCAAGGAGGTGCTGCGGCTGGTCGACAAGTGCCTCGAGGCCGGCGTCGATTTTGTCGCGATCGCCGACACCGTCGGCTATGCCGGGCCGAAGCCGGTGGGCGAGTTGTCGCGCGCCGCGGTCAAGCTCGCCGGAGCAAAGCCGATCTGCATCCATCTCCACGACACCCGCGGCATGGGCATCGCCAACGCCGCCGCGGCGCTCGACGAAGGCGTCCGCATCCTCGACGGCTCGCTCGGCGGCCTCGGCGGTTGCCCGTTCGCGCCCGGCGCGACCGGCAACGTCGTGTTCGAGGACCTCGTGTTCCTGTGCGAGAGCAAGGGCTTTACGACGGGCATCGATCTCGACAGGTTGATCGCGGTGCGCAGGATCCTGCGGGAGGAAATGCCGAACGAGCAGCTCTACGGCGGAGTGGCGCGGGCAGGTCTGCCCGGTGGGAGTGCAGCGAAGGCGGCGTGAGGCGCTTTCGCCTCTCCCCGCAGGCGAGGAGAGGGAGAAGAATTACTTATGCCGATGGCCGTGCCCGTGCTTCCGCGCCTTGGCAGGCTTGCCTTCTCCCGTCGGGATCATCACCACACGCCCATAACGCACGCCGCGTTCCGCGATGATATGGTCAGCAAACTGCTTGACCTCGGCAGCATCGCCCTTCAGCGCCGTCATCTCCATGCAATTGTTGTCGTCGAGATGGACGTGCAGGGTCGCCAGCGCGAGGTCGTGATGACCGTGGAATTCCTGCACCAGCCGCTTTGAGAGATCGCGCGCGGCGTGGTCGTAGACATAGACGAGGCCGGCGACGCAGGGGCCGCTCTGCGCGGTGTCCTCGCTCGATTGCTGCAGCCCGGCGCGGGCGAGATCGCGGATCATCTCGCTGCGGTTCTGGTAGCCGCGCGCCTCGGCTGCGGCATCGATCTCCGCCAGGAGATCATCCTCGATCGTGATCGTAATCCGCTGCATCAGGTCCTCTCCGCGGGTGCCGCCGAATGGACCTGTTCTACACGGATTTTGCGTCCCTCACAGCCGCGTCGCGCGCAGCCGCAGCGCATTGCCGACCACGCTCACCGAGGATAGCGCCATCGCAGCCGCTGCGATGATCGGCGACATCAGCACGCCGAAGGCGGGATAGAGGATGCCGGCGGCAATCGGAATGCCGGCGGCATTGTAGATGAAGGCGAAGAACAGGTTTTGCCGGATGTTGCTCATCGTCGCCTGCGACAGTTTTCGCGCACGCACGATGCCGGTGAGGTCGCCTTTCAGCAGGGTGATGCCCGCGCTTTCCATCGCAACATCCGTGCCGGTGCCCATGGCGATGCCGACCTCGGCCGCCGCCAGCGCCGGTGCGTCGTTGACACCGTCGCCGGCCATCGCGACGCTGCGGCCGGCTTTTTGCAGCTTTGTCACCACAGCGCTCTTCTGGTCCGGCAGCACCTCGGCCTCGACATCGGTGATGCCGAGCCGCCGTGCCACGGCTTCCGCGGTGGTGCGGTTATCGCCGGTCAGCATGATCACCTTGATGCCTTCGGCGGCGAGCGCCTTTAGCGCCTCTGGCGTCGAAGCCTTGACCGGATCGGCGATGGCGAACAGTCCGGCGAGCTTGCCGTCGATCGCCATGTTGATCACGGTGGCGCCGTCGCCACGCAGGCGTTCAGCCTCAGCGTCAAGCGCGGTGGTGTCGGTTCCGATCGATGTCAGGTACTTGGCGTTGCCGAGGACCACAGTCTTGCCATCGACCTTGCCGGTCGCGCCCTTGCCCGTCGGCGAATCGAAGTCTTCGACCTGGCCAAGCGTGAGCTGCTTCTCTTTCGCCGCGCGAAGAATGGCGTCGGCGAGCGGGTGCTCGCTGGCGCGCTCGACGCTGGCTGCAAGCCGGAGGATGTCATCCTCCGCAAAGCCGGCAACCGGAACGATCGCGACAACTTTCGGCTTGCCTTCGGTCAGCGTGCCGGTCTTGTCGACTACCAGCGTGTCGATTGTCTCCATCCGCTCCAGCGCCTCGGCATTCTTGATCAGCACGCCGGCCTGCGCACCACGGCCGACGCCGACCATGATCGACATCGGGGTCGCCAGGCCCAGCGCGCAGGGGCAGGCGATGATCAACACGCTGACGGCGGCGACGAGGCCGAAGGCGAGCCTCGGCTCCGGCCCGAACCAGGCCCAGGCGGCGAAGGCGATGACAGCAACAGCGATGACGGTCGGCACGAACCAGCCGGCGACCCGGTCCGCCAGCCGCTGGATCGGCGCGCGCGAGCGTTGTGCATCCGCGACCATCTGCACGATCTGAGACAGCAGCGTCTCGCGCCCAACCTTGTCGGCGCGCATGATGAAGCTGCCCGACTGGTTGAGCGTGCCGGCGATGACTTTTGCGCCGACTTCCTTGGTGACCGGCATGGATTCGCCGGTCACGAGCGATTCATCGAGCGAGGAACGTCCCTCCAGAATGACGCCATCGACCGGCACTTTTTCGCCGGGGCGCACGCGCAAGGAATCGCCGGCGTGCAGAGATTCGATTTCGACCTCATGCTCGCCGCCCGCGGCATCGACGCGTCGTGCAGTTTTTGGTGCGAGCTGCAACAGCGCCTTGATCGCGCCCGACGTCGCGTCGCGGGCGCGCAGCTCCAGAACCTGGCCGAGCAAAACCAGGACGGTGATGACCGCGGCGGCTTCGAAATAGACGGCGACCGCGCCCTCATGGCCGCGGAAGGTGGCGGGGAAAATCTGCGGCGCGACGGTGCCGATCAGGCTGTAGACATACGCGACGCCGGTGCCCATCGCGATCAGCGTGAACATGTTGAGGTTGCGCGTCACCAGCGACTGCCAGCCGCGGACGAAGAACGGCCAGCCGGCCCAGACCACGACAGGGGTCGCAAAGACGAGCTGGATCCAGTTCGACCAAGTCGGGTCGATCCAGTTGTGCGGACCTGCGAGATGGCCACCCATCTCCAGCACCACAGGCGGCAGCGCCAGCGCGCCGCCGATCCAGAACCGCCGCGTCATGTCGGCGAGCTCCGGATTGGGTCCGCTATCCAGGCTCGCGACCTCGGGTTCCAATGCCATGCCGCAGATCGGGCAGCTCCCGGGTCCGACCTGGCGGATCTCTGGATGCATCGGGCAGGTGTAGATCGTGCCCGCCGGCACCACCGGCTCGGGCGCCTTTTCTTTCGCGAGATATTTTGCGGGATCGGCAGCGAATTTGGTGCGGCAGCCGGCGGAGCAGAAATGGAAGGTCTCGCCGTGATGCTCAAACCGATGCTTCGAGGTCGCGGGGTCGACGCTCATGCCGCAGACGGGATCAAGGACCTTTGTCGCGGCTGCGCCATGGTCATGATGATGGTTGGCATGATCGCCGTGCCCGCCGCAGCATGAGGCCGCCGCAGGTTTGGCAGCGGGCGGGGTGGCCTGAGCGGAACAACCGCATCCGGAATCAGCGTCCGAATGGTGGTGATGCCTGTGTTCGGGCTCGTTCATTCTAATGCTCCGGCCTTGCAACATATACCCTATGGGGGTATATAGGCGGCATGCGCAAGGACATCAAGGCATCCGTCGGAAAACGCCTCGGCCGGATCGAGGGGCAGGTTCGCGGCCTCTCGAAGATGGTCGAGGAGGACCGCTACTGCATCGACATCGTCACGCAGATCTCGGCGGTGCGCGCCGCGCTGCGCCGGGTCGAGGAGGAGGTCTTGAAAGACCACGTCGCCCATTGCGTCGAGCACGCCATTGCGAGCGGGGACAAGTCGGATCAGCGCGAGAAGATCGCGGAGTTGATGGCGGTGATCGGGCGCGCGGAGCGGTAGGGCTCCCGTCATTGCGAGCGAAGCGAAGCAATCCAGAATCCCGCTGCGGAAGGATTCTGGATTGCTTCGTCGCTTCGCTCCTCGCAATGACGGTGGAGGGAGCGATGCCTTAAGCCGCCATCTCCTGCGTCGGCCCCTGCGCGCGATACGTCGCGAGCTCTTTCAGCATCACAAAGTGCTCGGAGAAGGCGACACCCATCTCCGCAGGCTGTGCGCTCACTTGCTCAGCCTCAGCCGGCGCTTCTTCGTCAGCCGCTTCAGGAACGAGCGGCGGCGCACGGAGCGTTTCTGGAAACACACCGAATGAGCCCGCTACCTCCTCGAGCGGCTTTTGCTTGTCGGCCCAGTGCAAGGCTGTGTAGTCGAAGCCGTGCACGATGGTGGGTTTGACCACTTCGAAATAGGGCGAGATGTCGAAGTCGCGGGGCATATAGAGCGAGGAATCGCGGATGTGCAGGATCTCGCGGCGGGCGGCGCGGCTGCCGGCCTTGGTGATCTTCGGCAGGATCGGATAGCGCACCGCGTCGAAGGCCTGCGCGATCAGCGCCGAGCAGATGATCTTGGTCGGATCGCCCGACCCGATCGCGATCATGCGCCGCCGCCAGCGCTGCGGGATCGGCAGCGGAAACAGGAAGCGCATCAGGTCGATGATATTCTTGGTGTCGTAGCCGAAGCCGATGCGGTTGATAGCATAGCGGCACACCGTGGTGCGGTCCTCATAGGACAGCCCGACCGGACGGCAGACACGGGTGTGGTAGGGGAAATATTTCGACAGCGGCGCGGAGGTGACACCCTCGCCGATATTGGCCTCGATCAGCACATGCGGCTCGCCGTTGGGTTCAACTGCGCCCTCGACGGGGCCGACATAGAGCGCGGCATGCGACCAGGTCGACTGCGTCAGATATTTGATGATGCCGGAGATGCGGTTGTTGCCCTCGACCAGCAGCACGTCACCGGGCTCGATGACGCCGCGCAGGTGCTCCGGGTCGCTCGGCGTGAACGGCTCGTAGCCCGGCACCTCTTTCGAGAGGTACGCGGCTATCAACTTGCCGACTGAATCTAGAACCGTCCCCATGAACTCCCCCAGGCCTTTCTGGCCATCTTTTTTTCCATCTGTACCATGGTCCAAACCTGTTGCAATTCAGTTCATGGCTCTGTGACTTCAAGCACGATTGATTCACCATGATGGTTGCTGCGCAACATCAGATACGGCAAGGTTCGCTGGCTGTTCCCGTTCGCCGCAAGTCCCCGGAAACCATGACATGACAATCACGCGCCGCAGCTTCCTATCGGCGTCGGCAGCCTTGGCCGCAGCGCCGGTCCTGCGCGCGACCGCTGCGCCCTTGCCGCGCGAGGCTGACATTGTCGTGATCGGTGCGGGTGCGGCCGGAATCGCTGCAGCGCGGCGCGTCATGGCGGCCAATCGCAAGGTGGTCGTGGTGGAGGCGGCGTCGCAAATCGGAGGGCGCTGCATCACCGACAGCACCACCTTCGACGTGCCGTTCGATCGTGGCGCGCGCTGGATGCACAATCCCGACACAAACCCGATGATCCGGCTGGCGCGCAGTGCCGGGCTCGATGTCTCCCCGGCACCGTCGGGCCAGAAGATGCGCATCGGCCGCCGTAATGCGCGCGCGGGCGAGACCGAGGAGTTTTTGGCGGCGCTGGTGCGCGCCAACCGCTCCATCGACGAGGCCTCGCGCGGCAAGCTCGATACGTCCTGCGCGTCGGTCCTGCCAAAGGATCTCGGCGATTGGGCGGGCGCCGCCGAATTCGTGCTCGGCGCGAGCTTTGCCGGCAAGGATCTGAAAGAGCTGTCGGCGATCGACAAGGCGCGTGCGCAGGATCGCAACGCCCCGATCGCCTGTCGCCAGGGTCTGGGCACGCTGATCGCCAAGCTCGGAGAACAAGCGCCGGTCGCACTTGCGACACCGGCAAGCCGGATCGTCTGGAGCAATCGCGACGTCAGCGTGGAGACGCAGGCCGGGAAGATCGCCGCGCGCGCGGCCATCATCACGGTCTCGACCAACGTGCTCACGAGCGGGGCGATCAAGTTCGCCCCTGATATCCCCAAGCGCACGCTCGATGCGGCCTCTAAACTCGGTCTTGGCAGCTACGATCACATCGTGCTGCAGCTGCCGGGCAATCCGCTCGGGCTGTCGCGCGACGATATCCTGATCGAGCAGAGCAACTCGACGCGCACCGCGCTGATGTTTGCAAATATCGGCGGCTCCTCGCTGTGCTCGATCGACGTCGGCGGTTCATTCGGCCGCGATCTCTCCGAGCAGGGCGAGAAGGCGATGGCGGCCTTCGCGGAGGAGTGGATCACAAAGCTGTTCGGCAGCGAAGTGGCCGCCAACATACAGAAGACCGCTGTGACGCGCTGGAACGCCTCGCCCTATGTCATGGGCGCGATGTCGGCGGCCTCGCCCGGCGGCCAGTTGTCGCGAAAAGTTTTGACCGAGCCGATCGGCAACATGTTCCTCGCCGGCGAAGCCACGCATGAGACGCTGTGGGGCACCGTCGACGGCGCCTGGGACAGCGGCGAGCGCGCCGCGGACGCCGCCCTCCGCAAGATCGGCGCGCTGAAGGACGGGCCCGCCGAGGTGCCCACGCAGTCGACGAGAAAGCGTCGCGCGCCGAGGCAATAGGCGAGCTAGCGCAAAATCCCGTCCAGCACCGGTAGTCCGGTGATCACTGCAAGCGCGATCAGCCCGTAGCAAATCCTGCGGAAGATCGTTTCGCTGGCGCGGCCGAACAGCGATGCGCCGAAGGCGACGCCGATCGCGTAGACCGGGCCGACGATCAGCGACAGCACGAGCGATTCGCGCGAGATCAGGCCGGTGGTGGCATAGCTGACCATCGAGAAGAAATCGGACGCGCCGAAGAACAGCACGATGTTGGCGCGCGCGACGATGGGAGCAATGGGGCGGCCGAGCCAATAGCCGACGATCGGCGGCCCGCCGGTCTGCGCCAGTCCGCTGCAGAAGCCGGAGAGCCCGCCGATTCCGACCGAGAGCCAGGCGTGGTCCTTGCCGCGATAGCGCCAGCCTGACAGCAACAGCAGAAGCAGTGCGGCGACGAAGCAGGAGATGATCCAGCGCGTGGTGACGGGCTCGAGCACGCTGAGGAAATAGGTGCCGACGGGAACGCCGACCAGCGCACCGAGCACGATCACGGCGGTCGCCTTGCGGTCGGCCTTTCGCCACGCGTCGGGCAGCAGCGGCGCGGCAGCAACAAAATCGATGACGAGGAGTAATGCCGCGACCTGCCGCGGCGCTGCCACACTGCTCGCCAAGGCCATGAAGATCAGCGCGGAGCCGAAGCCGGAGAAGCCGCGCGCGGTGCCCGAAACGAAAGCGATGGCGCAGAGCGCCATCACGATGGTGAGACTGACGTCCTTGGGAAGGAAGTCGGCGAGGGTCATGCTCTATGACTCTTGAGCATGACGTTGTCCGAAAACCGCTTCACACTTTTCGGCGTCATGCTCTCAGAGAGCCGCCGGTCTTCTTGGTGACCTCCGCCACGATCTTCGCGGCAACGGCCTCGATCTCCTGGTCGGTCAGCGTCTTCTCGCGCGGCTGGATCGTCACCGCGATGCCGATCGACTTCTTGCCGTCGTCGATGCCCTTGCCTTCATAGACGTCGAACACGTTGACGCCGGTGATGAGCTTCTTGTCGACACCTTGCGCGGTGCGCACGATGTCGCCAGCTTTCACGGCACGGTCGACGATGAAGGCGAAATCGCGCGACACCGGCTGGAACGCCGAGAGCTCGATCAGCGGCTTGGCGCGGGTCGGCTTCTTCTTCGCTTCCGGAATGCGGTCGAGGGTCACCTCAAACACCATCAGCGGGCCGTCGGCGCCGAGCGCCTCCAGCGCGCGCGGATGCATCTCGCCGAAGGTGCCGAGCACGTTCTGCGGGCCGATCTGGATCGTGCCGGAGCGGCCCGGATGCAGCCAGGCAGGACCGCCGGCGACGATCTGCAATGCCTGCATCGGCGCGCCGGCGGCTGCCAGCACCGCGAGCGCGTCGGCCTTGGCGTCGAACACATCGGCCTGCGCCGAGCCCGACCAGTGCCGTCCCAATCCGTCCGACGACGCAAGGCCGCGGCGCACGCCGCTCGCGGCCATGAACTGATCCTGCGGGCGATCGCCCTTGAAGACCTGACCGACCTCGAACAGCACCACGTCGCCAAAACCGCGATCGGCATTGGCCTGCGCGGCTGCGACCAGGCCCGGCAGCAGGCTCGGCCGCATGTCCGAAAGATCAGCGGCGATCGGATTGGCCACTTCGAGCTCGCGCTGGCCCCCACCGAACAGTTTTGCCGCGGGTTTCGTGATGAACGACCACGTCACGGCCTCGACCATACCGCGGCTCGCGAGCGCGCGCCTGGCGCGGCGGGTGCGAAGCTGCAGCGGCGTCAGCACGGATTTGCGCGCGTCCTCGCCGCGCTCGAACGGTGTCATCGGCACCTTGTCGACGCCGTAGATGCGGACGACTTCCTCGACGATGTCGGCCTTGCCATGCACGTCGGAGCGCCACGACGGCACCGCGACCTTCACGACCGGACCCGGGCCCGCCATCATGAAGCCGAGATGGGACAGGATGCGCTTCATCTCGACCTGCGGCACCTCAATGCCGGAGAGACGCTTGACCTCGGTGAGCGGGAAATCGATCACGCGGTCGTCGCCGAAGGTCTTGCCGACCACGAAATTCTCCGACGGCGTGCCGCCGCACAGCTCCAGCACCAGCTTGGTGGCGAGCTCCAGCCCCGGCACCATGAAGGCCGGGTCGACGCCGCGCTCGAAGCGGTAGCGCGCATCGGAATTGATGCCGAGCTTGCGGCCGGTCTGGGCGACGTTGATCTCGTTCCACAGCGCCGATTCGATCAGCACGTCGGTCGTGTTCTCATCGCAGCCCGAGGCTTCGCCGCCCATGATGCCGGCGAGCGATTCGACGCCGTGCTGGTCCGAGATCACGCAGATCGAAGGATCGAGATTGTAGGCGCGGCCGTCGAGCGCGAGCAGCGCTTCGCCGTCGCGGGCGCGGCGCACCACGAGGTTGCCCACCACCTTCTTGGCGTCGAACACGTGCAGCGGACGTGCGCGGTCGTAGGTCATGAAGTTGGTGATGTCGACCAGCGCATTGATCGGACGCAGGCCGATCGCGGTCAGCCGCTTCTGCAGCCAGTCCGGTGACGGACCGTTCTTCACGCCGCGCACGAGGCGCAACGCAAAGCCCGGGCACAGCGCGGCGTCCTCGACCGTGACCTTCACCGGACAGGGGAATTCACCCTTGATCGGCTTGATCGAGGGATCCTTGAACTTGCCCATGTCGGCGGCGGCGAGATCGCGCGCGATGCCGTGCACGCCGGTGCAGTCCTGCCGGTTCGGCGTCAGGTTGATCTCGATCACGGGATCGCCGAGGGCTGCCCATTCGGCGTAGCCGGCGCCGATCGGCGCATCCGCCGGCAATTCCATGATGCCGTCATGGTCGTTGGAGATCTGCAGTTCAGCCGCCGAGCACAGCATGCCGCGGCTCTCGACGCCGCGGATGGTGCCGACACCAAGCGTGATGTCCTTGCCGGGAATATAGGTACCGGGCGGCGAGAACACGCTGACGAGCCCGGCGCGCGCATTCGGCGCACCGCACACGACCTGCACCGGCGCGCCACCGTCACCGGTGTCGACCATGCAGACGCGTAAGCGATCAGCGTTGGGATGCTGCTCGGCCGAGATCACTTTCGCAATGGTGAAAGGCTTCAGCGCCTTCGCCTTGTCCTCGATGTTCTCGACCTCGAGCCCGATCATGGTGAGCTTGTCGGCAAGCTTTTCCAGGGACTCGTCGGTGTCGAGATGATCCTTCAGCCAGGAGAGGGTGAATTTCACGAGCTCAGCCCTCCGGCGAGTGTCGGGACTTCGAGCGGCTTGAAGCCGTAATGGTTGAGCCAGCGGACGTCGCTGTCGAACAGCTGGCGCAGATCGGCGATGCCGTATTTCAGCATGGCGATGCGGTCGATGCCCATGCCCCAAGCGAAGCCCTGGTACTCGTCGGGATCGATGCCGCAGGCGCGCAGCACGTTCGGATGCACCATGCCGCAGCCGAGAATCTCGAGCCAGTCCTCGCCCTCGCCGAAGCGGATCTCACCCTTGTCGCGGCGGCACTGGATGTCGACTTCCAGCGACGGCTCGGTGAAGGGGAAGAACGAGGGGCGGAAGCGCATGTTGATATGGTCGACCTCGAAGAACGCCTTGCAGAACTCGTGCAGGATCCATTTGAGGTGGCCGAGATGCGAGTGCTTGTCGATGACGAGCCCTTCGACCTGGTGGAATTGCGGCGTGTGGGTCGCATCCGAATCGATGCGGTAGGTGCGGCCCGGGCAGATCACGCGGATCGGCGGCTTCTGGGTGAGCATGGTGCGGACCTGCACCGGCGAGGTGTGGGTGCGCAACAGCATGCGCGAGCCGTCCTCCTTCGGATGGAAGAAGAACGTGTCGTGCATTTCGCGCGCCGGATGGCCCTCCGGAAAATTCAGCTTGGTGAAGTTGTAGTCGTCGGTCTCGATGTCGGGACCTTCGGCGACCGAGAATCCCATGTCGGCGAAGATCGTGGTCAGCTCGTCCCAGACCTGGCTCAGCGGATGGATGCGGCCGGCTTCAGCGGGCGCATCGCGCAGCGGCAAGGTCACGTCGACGGTCTCGGACGCGAGTCGCGCATCGAGCGCTGCGGACTTCAGCAGGTCGCGCCGTGCGGCGAGCGCTTCGGTGACCTTGTCCTTGGCCTGGTTGATTGCCGCGCCTTGCGACTTGCGCTCGTCGGGCGACATCTTGCCGAGCGTGGCAAGCAGCGCCGAGATCGAGCCCTTCTTGCCGAGGGCTGCGACGCGCACCGCTTCGAGCGCGGCTTCATCGCCGGCGGCGGCGATCTGGTCGAGGATGGAAGTTTCGAGCGTTGCGAGGTCGGACACAGTCAAATCCTTGCTGCTAAATTCGGCTGGGTTGTCGCCGCCCGAAGGCCGTAACGTCAAGCAAAAAGCCGGTCATTTCGGGCATAGGACCAGCTGGGTTGAACCTCGCGCGGGGGCCGGGCACCAAGGGGGATACGAGGAGACCTTTGCGATGCTTTCGAAATGCTGTCTGGCCGCAGTGGCCATTGTTCTGTCGCTCGCAGGCCACCCGGCGCGCGCCATGGTCTGCATGGACAAATCCATGACACTGGACGAGGTCGCCGACACCATCAGCGCCCAGAAGAGCTGCGAAAGCGCGATGAAGGTCTTCAGGGATTGCGAACTGACCGCGAGCGGCGACGTCGCGCTCGGTGCCGCCGTGGAGAAGAAATGCGAGGCGGACTTCAAGCCCGGCCTGAGTGCCGCGCAGACACAGGCCTACAAACGCGAGATGCGCGTATGCGATCGCAAGTACCGGAACAAGTCCGGCACCATGTATCTCTCGTTCACGGCATTCTGCCGGGCGGAGGTCGCCCAGCGCTACTCGCAACGCGTGTTGAAGGCTGCGGGCCAGAAGGCCCGCTAGCGCAAGCCTTAGGCGGCCAGCGCGGCTTTGGCCTTCTCGGCGATTGCCTGGAACGACGCGGGCTCGTGGATCGCGAGATCCGACAGCACCTTGCGGTCCACGGTGATGCCCGACTTGGCGAGACCGTCGATAAATCGGCTGTAGGTCAGGCCGAACGGACGAACGGCAGCGTTGAGACGCTGGATCCAGAGCGCGCGGAAGGTGCGCTTCTTGCGCTTGCGGTCACGGAACGCGTACTGCTGGGCCTTCTCCACGGCCGGCTTGGCGGCGCGGATGGTGTTCTTGCGGCGGCCGTAGAAGCCCTTGGCGGCCTTGTAGACTTTCTTGTGCTTGGCGTGAGCGGTCACACCGCGTTTGACGCGAGACATGACAAAATCCTTCAGAGATGACTTAGGTTTAGGATCGCCGCGAAAGACGCGGCGCGGATGGCAATGATCGTGGACGCGATCAGGCGTTCGGCAAGAAGTACTTCTTGACGTTGTCGCCGTCGGTCTTGAACAGCACAGCGGTGCCGCGAAGCTGACGGATCTGCTTCTTCGTCCGCTTGATCATGCCGTGACGCTTGCTGCGATGAGCGAACATCACTTTGCCGGTGGCAGTCACCTTGAAGCGCTTTTTAGCGCCCGATTTGGTCTTCAGCTTGGGCATTTTGCTCTCCTATGGCCACAACAGAATGCCGCCTGCGAAGGCGGCTGGCCGTCTAAAATGCTCGTTAGAGCGTTGATTGTGCTCAGGTTTTTTCGAACAAGCGCGAAAAACCCGCACGAAACACCGCCACGGCAGCCCTTAATCAGCCGGGCGATGAAGGTCGGGCTTATGACAGAGGACGAGCCAATTGGCAACGATGAACCGCCAGAACCTGCCCGCCGACTATTGGGGGTTGCCGCCCCATTGTTCACGCCGTCCCGTCCGGAGCAGGACCAAAATGGCCCATTTTTCCCAATCGATCTTGTCTGTTGTCGCCCGTCCGCGCACTCTGGCGCTGTTCGCCGTGCTTGCTGCCACCGCCGTTCCGTCGACTGCCGATGCCCGCATCGGCGGCTATGACGGGGTCTGGAATGTCACTTTCGCCACCACCCGCGGCAATTGCAGCTCGGGCTACAGCGTCCCCTTCACCGTCACGGGCAGCCGGGTGTCGTCCGCCGGCGGCGGCCGGGTGTCCGGCACGGTCAATCGTGGCGGAGCGGTCGCGGTGCAGGTGTCGGTCGGCGCCTCGCACGCCGCCGGCGGCGGTCGGCTCGGCGGTGCGGCGGGTGCAGGCTCCTGGCGGGGCATCATTTCCGGCGACCAGTGCAGCGGCACCTGGCAGGCATCGCGGACCTGAAAACAAAACGGCCCGCCGGAGATCCGGACGGGCCGTTGAACTTTCAGTCCTGAAGAGCTGCGCTCAGCGCGGCGCCAGGACCATGACGACCTGACGGCCCTCGAACCTGGCGTCCTGCTCGACCTTGGCGAGCTCGGCGACGTCGGTTTTGATCTTGTCCAGCAGCTTGGTGCCGATCTCCTGGTGCGCCATTTCGCGACCGCGATAGCGCAGGGTGATCTTGACCTTGTCGCCCTCTTCGAAGAAGCGCAGCATCGCGCGCATCTTCACGTCATAGTCGTGATCGTCGATCATCGGGCGGAGCTTGATCTCCTTGATCTCGACGGTCTTCTGACGCTTGCGGGCTTCGGCGGCTTTCTTCTGGGCGGAATACTTATACTTCCCGTAGTCCATGATCTTGCAGACGGGAGGGCTGACATTTGGCGAAATCTCGACCAGATCCATGCCGGCTTCCTGCGCCATCTTGATGGCAAGCATCGTCTCGACGGTGCCTTTGTTGTCACCGGTCTGATCGATCAGCTGGATCTGCGCATTGCGAATATCATCATTGATGCGCGGCCCGTCTTTGGCGGCAGGGGCCGGGGCTCTATTGGGACGGCGAATGGGTGGTTCTCCAAAGTTGTGAAAGGAAGCGGCTATTTTGCAGGAAGAAGCGTTTGCCGGCAAGCAACTCGCTCCTGCGGGGAGCGAAAAACCCTCAAATGCGAGGCATTTTGGTCACGCCCATCGGCACGGTGCTCGACATAGACACCTTGCACCTGTTCCGCAAGCGTCCCAAAGGGTCAATACCAATATAGGGTTGCTGCGCGGAATACGCCCGGACAGCTCAAACCCCACAGCCAGAGTAAACGTTCCATGACGCCAGCAATTCCCGATGCCGTGCTCAACTTTGTCGAATTGGGTGAGGGTCCGTCAGCGCGCCGGATCGCGGTGCGCAGCCGCGCCGGACAAGGGCCCGGCCTGGTCTGGCTCGGTGGCTTCAAGTCGGACATGCAGGGTGGCAAGGCGGTGGCGCTCGACGGCTGGGCCGGCGAGCATGGCCGCGCCGCGGTCCGGTTCGACTATTCGGGCCATGGCGAATCCAGCGGCGATTTCGCCGACGGAACCATCGGAAGCTGGCTCGAGGACAGCGTCGCGGTGTTCGAGCGGTTCTGCACCGGTCCGCAGATCCTGATCGGTTCCTCCATGGGCGGCTGGATGGCGCTGCTGCTCGCGCGCGAGGTCAGGAAGCGTTCGGGAAAGGCCTCGCTCGCCGGCCTGGTGCTGATCGCGCCGGCGCCCGATTTCACGGAAGAGCTGATGTGGAAGAACTTTTCGCCCGAGGTGAAGAAAGAGATCGAGACCAAGGGGTTTTGGCTGCGACCCTCGGAATATGGCGACGGCACGCCCTATCCGATCACGCGCAAGCTGATCGAGGAGGGGCGCAACCATCTCGTGCTCGGCAGCGCCATCGATCTCGGCTGCCCCGTCCGAATTCTGCAAGGCGCCCAGGATCCCGACGTGCCGTGGCAACACGCCTTCGCACTGACGCATCGCCTGCCGGCCGATGATGTCGTGCTGACGATGATCCAGGACGGCGATCACCGCCTGTCGCGCCCGCAGGACATCGCGCGCATTCTTGCCGCGGTGGCGGAGATCGGGTGAAGTAGGCCACAACAAGAAACACCGGGAGGCAATCCAATGACCACCACCGCCATGCTGCGCGCGTTCTGCGACGCGGTCGAACAGCGCAACGGCCGCGCCTTCGCCGACCTGTTCACCGAGGACGGCGTCTATCACGATGTATTCTACGGCGCGTTTGCGGGCCGCGACAAGATCGCAGCGATGGTCGACGACTTCTTCTATCGCACGGCGACCGATTTTCGCTGGGACATGCATGATCCCGTCAGCAACGGCACCACGCTCTATGCGCGCTACACCTTCAGCTACAAATCAACCCTGCCGGAAGCGAACGGCGCGCGGGCGATGTTCGAGGGCGTTGCGATCATGACGCTGCGCGACGGTAAGATCGTCAGCTATCACGAAGTCGCCAACACGGCGCCGGCGTTCGTCGATCTGAAGTTCGCGCCGGAGCGGATTGCAAAGATCGTCGGCAAGCAGGGCGCGGAGCTGAGGGCGCGGCCGGAGATGAAGCGGCATTTGGCGTGACGTCGTGGCGCTACGGCGGCGGTGGCTTTGGCATCGGCTTGCGTTGCGCAAGTGCTGCCACCGTCGCGGTGCCGATCGCGCCCTGCTCGTCATAGAGCCAGCATTCGCCGATCGCGACGCCGTCGGTGGCCTGGTGGTTGACTACATCAAAACCGATCCAGTTCGTCACCGGCAAGCGATGCAGATAGATGGTGACGTCGCTGTTGATGTAGCCGAGCCCCTTGTCGCCGGCATTGGCAAACGGGCTCGCGAAATCGGCGCCGGTGGCGACATGGACGAACGGCGTCATCGGCACGCCGGCCACGAGCTCGCGCACCTCGCTCATCCAGAGCCGGCGCGCACCCAGCGAACCCATATGACCGACGATCGGCCGTGTCGTCCATTTGCCGTTCATGCCGAGCCTGGGATCGGTCGGCTTCGGGATGTCGTCCGGCTTCGGCACGTCCCAGTTCGGCGGCGACCAGACATTGCCGTCAGGGTTCTGCGTCCGCCGCAACAGCTGGCACGAGGCGCGCGCCATGCTGACGCCGCCCGAAAAGAACTCCGCCTCGATCACGCGGATGCGCAGTCCGTCGCGCACCAGCCGCGTCTTCACTTCGATCGGCTTGTCGATGGTCGGCAGCCGAAACATGTCGACGGTCAACCGCGCCGGCACGAATTCAGGCCCGGAATGGCGCTCCTCGATGGCGAAGCCGAGCAGGCCGATGATGACGCGTCCGTGCAGCGATTTCGGATCCCACGGGCCGTTGGCCACTTCCGTCGGATGGAATGTATCGCCGTCGCGGGTGAAGAAAGGCATGTTTGTCATGACGCGCGACTTTGCGGGAACGGGTGGGGAAATCAAGTCTGGGAAACAGCCCGCCATTCCTTGCAAACGCTCTCGTCGCGCTCGCCGCCAAGCGCTGCAGACTTGGCGGCTTCAAACTCTTCCCGCTCGACCAACTGCCCCAGCGCCCACACCGCGGCTCCCCGCACAAGCGGGCTCGTATCATCGAGCAATCGCCGCGCTTCCTCCGCCAGCGTCACATCGCCTGAGTTTCCGATCGCAATCAGCACGTTCCGCAAAAAGCGATCGCGACCGATCCGCTTCACCGGCGACTTCGTGAACAGCGCGCGGAACGCCGCGTCGTCGAGCCGTGACAGTTCAGCAAGACCCGGCGCACGCAATTCATCGCGCGCGGCGAGCTTGGCCTCGCGGCCCTCCTGCGCAAACTTGTTCCAGGGGCACGCCGCGAGGCAATCGTCGCAGCCATAGATGCGGTTGCCGATGGCTTTGCGAAAGTCTTGCGGGATCGGCCCCTTGTTCTCGATGGTGAGATAGGAGATGCAGCGTCGCGCATCGAGCTTGTAGGGCGCGGGGAACGCCGCGGTCGGGCAGATGTCGAGACAGGCCTGGCATGAGCCGCAATGATCGATCTCGGCGCCGTCGCGCGGCAAGTCGAGCGTGGTGTAGATCGCGCCGAGAAACAGCCACGAGCCGAATTCGCGCGAGACCAGATTGGTGTGCTTGCCCTGCCAGCCCAAATGGGCCGCCTGTGCGAGCGGCTTCTCCATCACCGCCGCGGTGTCGACGAACACTTTCACTTCGCTCGGCGCGGTCGCGACCAGCCAGCGTGCCAGCGCCTTCAGCCGCTTCTTGATGAGGTCATGATAGTCGTCGCCCTGCGCATAGACCGAGATCGCCGCGCGCGTGCGCTCTCGCAGGATCGCGAGCGGATCGGAGTCGGGGCCATAATTGACGCCGAGCATGATCACGCTGCGCACGTCGGCCCACAGCCCGCGCGGATCGACCCGGCGCTCCGGCTGGTTCGCGAGCCAGTCCATGTCGCCATGACCACCGGAGGCGATGAATTCGAGGAAATGCTGTCCGGCACTCTCGATCGTGCCCGGCTCGGTGATCCCGATGCAATCGAAGCCGAGCGCGCGCGCCTCGCGCGCCAGCGCCGCCTTCAGTTCAGTCGGATCGGAGTTCAGAAATCCAGGTCCACGTAGGTCCGCGACGCCGGCACGCCCGCCAGCCATTCGCTCAGCAGCGGACGGAACGACGGGCGGGATTTCACCCGCGCGTACCACGCTTTTGCTGCGTCGTCCTCGCTCCATGGCACGTCGCCCAGATAGTCGATCGCCGAGAGATGCGCCGCGGCGGCGAGATCCGCGTAACTGAGCCGGTCGCCGGCGAGGAAATTGCGCGTCTGCGCCAGCCAGCCGATATAGGCGAGATGATAGCGCACGTTGGCCTTGGCTGCGCGCATCACGTCGGCCGAGGGCGCCCCGCCGCCGTTGTCCTCGCTCATGAAGCGCTTGTAGATGCGCTCGGTGACGAGCGGGTGGGAGACTTCCTCGAAGAACTTTTCGTTGAACCAGGCCATCAGCCGGCGCACCTCGACCCGCTCGGCGATCGTCTCCGGCATCAGGCGCTTGGGGCCCATCTCGGCGCCATAGGCCTCATCGAGATACTCGGCAATGATGGCCGCCCCAGGAATCGGCGGCTGTTCGTCGTCCACCAGCACCGGCGTCGTGCCGGCCGCATTGAGCAGCAGAAATGCCTCGCGCCGTTCCCAGCTGCGCTCCTCGGCCAGCTTCAGTTCGAGCCCGTATTCACCCGCGATCAGGCGGACGAAACGCGAATGCGGACAGAACGGATGATGAAACAGCGTAAACATGAAGCCTTTGACTATTTGATGGTGCTTAAGAATCCATCAATGTTTGTGCGGCGCCACACTAGTCTTTCAAAACCGCGAAGCAAGGGTGCGATGCCGCATTTTGCGATTGCGGGAAAGAGGCGAATGGGCGAGAAGAGCCCCGCTTTTCCAGCGGAAATGGACCGTAAATATGTCAGATGCAATACGGGCAGTGATCCTCGGCATCATCGAGGGTGTGACCGAGTTCCTTCCTGTCTCCTCGACCGGCCACCTGCTGCTAGCGGAGCGTTTCTTCGGTCTCGGCGAGGGCGCTTTCTGGGATTCGTTTACAGTTCTGATCCAGCTTGGCGCGATCCTCGCGATCGTCGTGCTCTACTTCAAGAAATTGTGGGACGTCGCGATCGGCATGTTCACGGGCGACGCCTATGCGCGCCGCTTCGTGATCGGCGTGCTGGTGGCGTTCCTGCCTGCTGTCATCGTCGGTCTCGTCGCCGGCAAATACATCAAGAGCATGCTGTTCAACCCCTGGGTCGTCTGCTTCTCGCTGATCGTCGGTGGCGCCATCCTGTTGTGGGTCGATCGGCTCGATCTCAAGGCGCGCGAGCACGACGCCACCAAATTTCCGCTGCTGATGTATCTCTATATCGGCATCGCCCAGTGCATTGCGATGATCCCGGGCGTGTCGCGCTCCGGGGCCAGCATCGTTGCCGCGATGTTTCTGGGTGCCGACAAGCGGGCGGCGGCTGAGTTCTCGTTCTTCCTCGCCATCCCCACCATGATCGGTGCGTTCGCCTATGATTTCTACAAGAACCGCTCCGAGATGACGATGGACCACATGGGCATTGTCGCGATCGGCTTCGTGGTGTCGTTCATCACGGCGATCATCGTGGTGAAGGCGTTCCTCGGATACGTCACCCGCCACGGCTTCGTGGTGTTCGCCTGGTGGCGCGTCATCGTCGGCACGCTCGGCCTGATCGCGCTGGCGCTCGGCCATTAACCTTTGACAATCTGCTGACGAGCCTCAACGCAATATCAGCTTTTGACCGGTAGGCAGTGTCCGGAGCGGGATGGCCCGCAGGCGGAGCTGAACGATGACCCTCGTCAGCGGCTGGGGGCGCTTCCCGGTCGTCGATAGCGAAGTGCTGCGGCCGCGGTCGTTCGAGGCCGTGGCTGCGGCTGTCGCTGCTGTGACCGGCTCTGTCGCCCGGGGCAATGGCCGCGCCTATGGCGATGCCGCGATCGGCGCGGTCAGGACGATCGGGATGACCGGGTTCGACCGGGTCAGGTCGTTCGATCCGGCAACTGGCCGCATCCGGCTCGAAGCCGGCGTGCTGCTGTCCGACCTGATCGACACCTTCGGCCCGCGCGGCTTCCTGCCGTTCGTGGTTCCCGGCACGCGGTTCGTCTCGGTCGGTGGCGCCATCGCGGCCGATGTGCATGGCAAGAACCATCATGGCGAGGGCGGCTTTGGCCGCTATGTCGACAGCATCTTGCTGCGCACCGGGCAGGGCGAGACGATCGAGGTCTCGCGCGAACAGAATTCCGATGCGTTCTTCGCAACCGTCGGCGGCATGGGTCTGACTGGAATCATCCTCGAGGCCACGATGCGGCTGCGCCCGGTCGAGACCGGCTGGATCCGCGAGCGCGTGATCTCCGCATCCGATCTCGACGCCGCGATGCGCGCGCTAGACGCCGGCGATTCCGCGACCTATTCGGTGGCGTGGATCGATTGCGCGGCGCGAGGGCGCGACCTCGGCCGCTCGCTGATCTATCTCGGTGAGCACGCCTGCGTCGACGAGCTTGCTGAGGGCGCCGATCGATTCCCAGTCGGCAAGAATCCCGGGCTCGCGGTGCCGATCGACCTGCCGTCGATGACGCTCAACCGTGTCAGCATCCGCGCCTTCAACGAGCTCTATTACCGCATGGGCGCGCGGCGCGCCGGCGGCGACCATGTGGTCTCGCTCTATCCGTATTTCTTTCCGCTCGACAGCATCGCTGACTGGAATCGCATCTACGGACGGCGCGGCTTCCTCCAGCATCAATGCGTGATTCCGGAAGCTGGCGCACGCGACGTGCTCGCCGACATCCTCGATCGTGTCGCGAAGCGCGGCGATGCCTCGTTTCTCGCGGTGCTGAAGAAGCTCGGCCACGGCGATGGCGTGCTGTCGTTTCCGCTGCCCGGCTACACGCTGGCGCTGGATTTCCCGGTGAAGGGCGACATCCTGAATTTCCTCGACGAGATCGACCGTCTCGTCGTCGCTGCCGGCGGGCGGCTTTATCTCGCCAAGGACGCGCGCCAGTCGCGCGCGACGTTCGAGGCTGGCTATCCCGCACTGTCGCGCTTCAACGCGATCCGCAAATCGCTCGATCCCGCCAAAAACATCCGCTCCAAACTTTCACAACGCCTGTTCGATGAGGTTTAAACCGTGACGTCACGCAAGACCGTTCTGGTGCTCGGTGGCTCCTCCGATATCGGCCGCGCCGCGGCGCGCGCCTTTGCCAAGGCCGGATACAATATCGGGCTCGCGGGCCGCGATGCCGCCGCGCTGGAGCCTGACGCGGCGGATCTGCGCGCGCGCTACAATATCGAAGCGAGCACGTGGACATTCGACGTGCTCGACACGGCTTCGTTCGACGGCTTTGTCGCCGGCCTTCCAGCGTTGCCCGACGTCGTCGTCTCGATCATCGGCCTGCTGGGCGTGCAGCCGAACGCCGAGAGCGATCTCGCGCACGCCACCACGATCATGCGCTCGAACTACGAGGGACCGTCGCTGATCCTCGGCCTGTTCGCCGAAAAATTCTTAGGCCGCGGCAATGGCACGATTGTCGGCGTATCGTCGGTCGCAGGCGATCGCGGCCGGGCCTCGAACTATGTCTATGGCTCGGCGAAAGCGGGCTTCTCCGCCTTCCTGTCCGGCCTGCGCGCCCGCGCCAGCCGCGGCGGCGTGCATGTCGTCACCGTGAAACCCGGTTTCGTCCGCACCAAGATGACGGAAGGCATGAAGCTGATCGGCCCGCTCACCGTCGACGCACCGGTGGTGGGTGATGCGATCCTGAACGCCGTCGAAAAGAAGACGGATGTCGTTTATGTCAGCGGCAAATGGCGTCTCGTGATGCTGATCATCAAGACGCTGCCGGAGCCGGTGTTCAAGAAGCTGAAGTTCTAAGGTTGCTGCTGCAACCGCGGTGAAGTTGCGCTCCCTCTCCGGCTTGCGGGGGAGGGCTGGGGTGGGGGTATCTCCGCGGGCGAGAACCCCCTAGAGGAGAAAGCCCTCACCCGCCGCTACGCGGCGACCTCTCCCGCAAGAGGTGAAACCAACTCACGCGCTCTTGCGCTGGAACTGACCCTGCGGGCGGAAACGCCAGAGATATTGCGGCGCGATCGCTTCCAGCGAATCGGCGGCGATGCCGAGGCCTTCCAGCGTCAGCCCCGCAGTCTTGGCCGCATCCGACACGACATTGTCGCGCTCGAGCAGCGTCACTTGGTCCGGCGTCAGCTTCAGCGCGCCCGGCGCGAATTGCAGGAAGTTGGCGTTGAGGCGGGCGAGGCCGAACGGCAGCGGGATCAGCGTCGGCTTGCGGTCGGCAATAGTGACGATGGCCTCGATGATCTCGCGCATGGTCAGCACTTCCGGCCCGCCGAGCTCGTAGGTCGCGCCCGCCTTGGCCTTGCCGTCGACGGCGTCGGCAATCGCGGTGGCGACGTCGCCGACATAGACCGGCTGCATCTTGGTCTCGGCGCCGATCAGCGGCAGCACCGGCGACATCCGCGCCAGCGACGCAAAGCGGTTGGTGAACTGGTCCTCGGGGCCGAACATCACGGAGGGGCGGAAGATCGTGGCCGACGGCATCGCAGCCGTCACGGCCGCCTCGCCGGCCGCCTTGGCCTTGGCATAGCGCGAGGGTGATTCGGCATCGGCGCCGATCGCCGAGACGTGGATCAGCCTTGCGCCGACGGCCGAGGCCGCCTTGGCGACGGTCTCGGCGCCCTTGGCCTGGACGGCGTCGAAGGTCTGTCCGCGGCCCTCGGTGAGGATGCCGACCAGATTGATCACGACCTCCGAATCACGCACCGCCGCCTCGACCGAGGCCGGATAGCGCAGATTGGCCTGGATGGTGTGGACCTGGCCGACCTTGCCGGACGGCTGGAGGTATCCGGCGAGTTCCGGCCGCCGCACCGCGACCCGGACCCGGTAATCCCGCCGGCACAGCGCGCGGACGACATTCCGGCCCAAAAACCCCGATCCGCCGAAAACCGTGACGAGAGTTTCCAGATTCGATGCCATGGGTCAGATCCTGCAGGAGAGTAGCGTATTATCAGGCTTGTATCGGCCCGGTTTGCAATGCGCAATCGGCAAGCCGAACCATGAATTGACAACCGCGTCACCGAACCGTAGTAACCGCCTCCGTGCCCCAAACGGCATGCCCAGGTGGTGGAATTGGTAGACGCGCTGGCTTCAGGTGCCAGTGGCTTAACGGCCGTGAAGGTTCGAGTCCTTTCCTGGGCACCATTTTGCGGGATTTGGTCCCCAAATAGGCCTGCTTCCAATCACTGGAGCTAGCCGGATGGCGATCCCGGCATCGCCGCCGCGGGATGGCTTATGGGATCAAAATCCCTCAAACCACCGTTCTCCCCGCCCGCTCCGCCACCTCTTTCTGCACAAAATACATCGCGACCAGCGTGATGATCGTGGTCGTGACGACGACATAGCCGATCCGCTCGAAATGGAGCAGCGAGCCGTCCGGTTGTTGCGAGATGATCGCAGCCGCAAGCACCGAGCCGAGCCCGCCGGAGAACTGCTGCAGCGAGGCGCTGACCGCGCTGAACGAGCCGCGCTGGCTCTGATCGGGGATCGCCGATATCAGCGCCTGCGACGGGATCATGCGCGAGAAGATGCCGACGAACATCAGCACGTTGACGATGATCGCAGTCACCAGCGAGACGTGGCCGAGATGAGTGTAGATCAGCACCATGACGACGGTCATCGCGCAGCCGAACACGAAGGTCGGATATTTGCCGAAGGCGTCGCTGGCGCGGCCGACCAGCGGTCCGGTGACGATGCTGAACAGGCCGGAGACGAGATAGATCGTCGGCAGATGCACGATGTCGATGCCGATATTGTTGACGGTGAAGGCGCTGGAATACGGCATCAGCATGTAGCCGCCGGTCGCCAGCAATGTCGTGACCGCGAAGGCCAGCGTGTAGCGCGGTTCGCCGATAGTCGCGACCAGATGGTGGAACGGGTTCTTGTCCTGCTTCAGCTTCAGATGCGCGTCGACCGGCTCCATGGCGAAGGCGATGATGGCGATCGCCAGGATCGACAGGCCGATGATCGCGAAGAAGCAGACATGCCAGCTCCAGTGATTGGCGAGAAACAGTCCGGCCGGGACACCCAGCACCTGGCTCGCGGCGAACGCAGTCTGCACGAAGCCCATCACCCGGCCGCGCAAGTGCAGCGGAAACAGATCGGTGACGATGGCCAGCACGATCGAGCCGATCACGCCGCCGAACAATCCGGTCACGATCCGGCCGAGCAGCAGCACGTGGTAGTTCTGCGCCAGCGCGCACAGCAACGTTCCGAGCGTGAAGCCGACATAGAAGAACAGCAGCAGCCGCTTGCGGTCGAAACGATCCGCAAAGCCGGCGGCCAGGATACCCGATAGTCCGGCGCTGAACGCATAGGCCGACACCGCGACGCCGAATTGCCCGGCCGTGATGTCGAGCGAGGGCATCAGGATGGCGCCGAGCGGCGACATGATGATGAAGTCGAGGATGATCGTGAACTGTGCGAACGCAAGCAGCGCCACGAGAAGTGACTGGTAGCGCGAAAAGCCGCGCTGGCGTTCCTGCTGATCGTCGATCGGCGCGGCGAGCGTCTGGTCTGTCATGGCACCTGATGTGTGGTGAGAAGCTGGGCTCAGATAGGGTGGGCGTGGGCGATTTCCACGGGCGCGGGCCTTAAGTTCCGCTGGTATATCGCGCGCGCGCCGGATTGTGGGATCCCTGCAACAGGCGGGCGGCGGACCTTCCCAGCCGCCATTGGGCCGGCCGAATTAAGCCGCCCTTAGCGAATGCTCCCTAGGCTCGCGGCCGTCCATTTTCCTGCTCCCCGGCCTCCCCAGCCCTTGGGCCGGCCGTGTCGCGGTCAGTCAGAGCGTTTTCGGATGGAGCAGCCCGTCAGGCAGTACGATCGGAGTGAGGCCGCGCCGCAGACCATGTCTGCGCCGGGGCGTACCCTCGTCATCGATCTCGAAGGCGCGCTGCTGCGCTCGGAGCTGCTGATGGAGGCGTTGTTCTCTGCCCCTGCGCGCATGCTGGCCCGCTTCGGCGCGGGCGGACGCGCCGGCATGGCGGCGCTCACGGATATTCTGGCGCGCGCCGAGCTCGACTACGCCCACCTTCCCTACGATGCCGATGTGCTGAACCAGGCGCTGGTGGCGCGGGCGCGCGGCGCGAAGATCTTTCTGGTCGCCGGTCGCTTCGCCAATCATGCCGCCGGCATCGCCGCCCATCTCGGCTTTGACGGCGTCGTGGGGCCTGCCGATCTTGCTGCGGGCGACAATCTGCCGTTCGATCGCGCTGCGATTGAACTCATCGAGCCCCGAAGCCGCGCCCGCGCGAGCCTCAGGACCTGGGCGAAGGCGCTTCGGGTCTATCAATATGCCAAGAACACGCTGGTGTTCGTGCCGGTCATCACCGCGCATCAGATGAATCTTGCGACGCTGGGCACGACGCTGCTGGCGTTCCTGGCGTTCTCGGCCTGTGCGTCGGGCGCCTATCTGATGAACGATCTGCTCGACCTCGCCGCCGATCGCCAGCATCCGACCAAGCGCCATCGCGCGCTTGCGGCGGGCGACTTGCCGATCTCGTCGGCGCTATCGGCGATCCCTGCGCTGTGGCTGTTCGCTCTTGCCGCCAGCCTCTGCATCTCCTTGACCTTCCTCGGCGTGCTCGCCGCCTATCTCGCCACCACCATCGCCTATTCGCTGGTGCTCAAGCGCAAGATGCTGGTCGATGTCGTCACGCTCGCCGGGCTCTACTCCTTGCGCATCGGCGCCGGCGCGGTCGCGGCCGGCGTCATGCTGTCGGAATGGCTGATGGTGTTCTCGCTGTTCGTGTTCACATCGCTCGCGCTGATCAAGCGTTTTAGCGAGCTCAGCATGCGCGAGGGCGCAGGGCTCTCTGATCCGTCCAACCGCGACTACCGCATCACCGATCTGCAAATCATCGCGGCGATGGCGGCCGCGAGCGCCATGAACGCGGTGACCGTGTTCGCGCTCTACGTCTCGTCCTCCGCGGTGACGCCGCTCTACAGCCGTCCCTGGATGCTCTGGCTGCTCGCGCCCCTGCTGCTGTATTGGTTTGGCCGCGCCCTGATGATCGCGCATCGCCGCGAGATGCCCGACGATCCCATCATCTACGCCTTCCGGGACGGCGCCAGCCGCACCACCGTGGCGGCGATGGTCTGCATCATGCTGGCGGCGATCTGATGAGCCTGGCGACGTCGAGCCTGGGTGCGGCGAGCCGGAAGAGCTTGCTGGCGCTCTCGCCTGCGATCGTCGATACGCTGGTGATTGCGGCGTTCGCGGCCGTGGTGTCCCTGCTGCGCACCGGCTTCGTCTTCGGCATCGAGAACAACCTGTTCCATTTTCCGATCGTCGCCGGTCTCGGCAACGAGCCGCAGTTTCACGATGACGCCTTCATCCAGTCGCTGCGCTATTTCGCCTCCGGCGTCTGGATCCTGCTGAACGACACGCAGAAGGATTTGGGGCGGACCGAAGTGCTGTTCTTCGTCCTGAATTATCTGTCGCGCCTGTTGTCCTTCGTCGGCTTCCTGTGCTGCGCCTCGCTGCTCGGCGTCGTCACGCGGCGGGACAAGATCGTCTTCAGCCTGATCCTGTGCGCGATCGCGTTCCTCGACGGTTACAGCCGGGCCGGCGGCATGGGCGGACTGTTCGTGAACTATTTCACGCATTCCGAGATCGCCAACGGCACCGTCCTGCTCGCAATCTATTTCGCGGCGCGACGATGGTTCATGTCGGCGGCCATTGCCTGCGGTGTCACCTTCTTCGTCAATGCCTTCGTTGCCGTCTGGCTGGCGCCGCTGCTGGTTCTCGTCGCCGCCACCTCGATGCTTCGAGGCGAGACGACGCTGCGGACGGTCTGTTGGCGGACCCTCGCCGGGCTCGTGATCTCGCTCCCCATTGCCTATCCGGTCCTGCATGCCGTGCTCGGCAATCCCGAGTTCGGCAAACCGCCCGGCTTCGACTATCCGGCCTATCTCCGTGAATATTATGCCGGCCATTCGCTGATCACGGCGGTCGATCTCGACAACATCCTCGTGATGGTCGCGGTGATCGCTGCCGGCGCCGCCGCGTTTGCGTGGTTCGGCGCCCGGGCGCGCGCGTTGCAGGCGGCCTATCTCGGCGCGATCCTGGTCTATGCGGCCGGTATCGTCATTCCATTCGTCTCCGGCGCGAATCTTGTTCTCAATCTTCAGCTGCTGCGCTCGGGGACGCAGATCTATCTGTTGGCCGGACTTGCCGTAGCGGCGCTCGCGACCAACTGGCTGAGCCGCGACCGTGCGATCGCCTTCCTCCCGGGATGCCTGATGGTGCTTTGCCTTGGCATCAACGGTATCGCAATCGCGCTCGTCGTTCCGCTGGTCGTGGTCGTGGTCCTGGCCACGGGCTCGAAGCGATCCGTGACGGACGACGCGCCCGCCTCGCATCGCCGGTTCGGCTATGCGGCGTTGGCGCTGGCGGGTCTGGTGCTATGGCCGCTTGCGGTCCGGCAGGACGTCGCCCTCAACCGCCTCTTCAACGATGCGGTCGGTGAGTGGAAGGACGTCGGCAATTGGGCGAGCGCTGCGACACGGACCGATGCGATCTTCCTGCCGCCACCCCATCGCCCGGAAACCACGACGGCGGATCCCGCGGACCTCGCGCTCGCACGGGCGACCATCTTCGAATTTGTGGCGCATCGCCGCATCTGGGTCGACTACAAGCGCGGCGCCGCCGCGATGTGGACGCCGTCCTACTACCGGATCTGGCACGAGCGCATGACCGAGACGGAGGCGCTGGAGTCCCACGCCGCACGATTGGCCTATGCCGCGGGGCACGGCATCGGTTACGTCGTCGATCGCTGCGAGACATTGTCCTCGCAGCGTGACGTGGTGTTCCGGACCAGACGGCTCTGCGTCTCGGCCGCCGAACGCGCGCCGGCCGGTTGAAATACGGCCCCGATGCTTGCGCCGGCCGTGGCCAGCAGCTACATCGCGGCGCGCAAGGCTGCTGGCGGATCTTCGACCCGGCCGGCCCTCGCCAGTTGCCGCTTCAGGCATTAATTTGATCCAGCGCCGATTCGATTGAGGGTTTGAAACGCCATGACCGTACGCCTGCATCGCGGCGATCTGCCTGACCTCACCCGCTACACCGGCGCGGTGGCGATCGACACCGAGACCATGGGGCTGAACCCGCACCGCGACCGGCTCTGCGTGGTTCAGCTCTCGCCCGGCGACGGCAGTGCCGACGTGGTGCAGATCCCCAAGGGCCACACCGACGCGCCGAACCTGAAGGCCCTGCTCGCCAATCCCGCCATCACGAAAATCTTCCATTTTGCGCGGTTCGACGTCGCGGTGCTGTACCAGAGCTTCGGCGTGATGACCGGGCCGATCTACTGCACCAAGATCGCCTCCCGCCTGACCCGCACCTATACCGACCGCCATGGTCTCAAGGACCTCGTGCGCGAGGTGCTCAACGTCGACCTCTCCAAGCAGCAGCAATCCAGCGACTGGGGTTCCGACAGCCTGACCGAGCCGCAGCTCGCCTACGCCGCCTCCGACGTGCTGCACCTGCACGCCCTGCGTGAGCGGCTCGATGCGATGCTGGTCCGGGAAGGCCGCACCCAGCTGGCCAAGGCCTGTTTCGATTTCCTGCCGACCCGCGCCCTGCTCGACCTCCAGGGCTGGGAGGAAGAGGACATTTTCGCGCATTCCTGAGGGGGTGCTTAACCTCTCCCGCTTGCGGGAGAGCGCAGGCCGCCTTCGGCGGCCGTTCTTAAGAGACGCCGAGGCGGAGCCTCGGCTATGCCGAAGGCGCGGGTGAGGGTTTTCTCCTCTAGGGGATTGTCCCATTGCGGCGACACCCTCTCCCCAGCCCTCTCCCGCAAGCGGGAGAGGGAGAGGCGATCGCCCCGTTTCGGACACTTTCGTAACGGCCTGTCCAAAGCTGATATGCTCAAGGCTGCATATTCCTGAGGTCGCGGGTACAATGGGGCGCCCTCGATTGGAGCCTTCTGACCAGGCAAGCGATGCCCCCGGAGCAGCGGTGAACTCGGCCCAGTTTTCGACCTACGACGCCGCGCTTGCGGCGAAGTTTGCCACCGCGGCGCGCCACAGCCGCCTGGTGCGGATTCTGCGCATCGCGGTGCCGGTGACCGTGGTTCTCTCCATGGCCTCGATCGTCGCGGTCTCGACCTTCCTCAACCCCTTCTCCATGATCCCCGTGAAGGTCGATTCCGGAAACCTCGTGGTCTCCGGCACCAAGATCACGATGGAATCGCCGCACATGTCCGGCTTCACGCCGGACCAGCGGCCCTACGAGCTCTGGGCCAAGACCGCAACGCAGGACATCACCGATCCCGATCACGTCGATCTCGCCGATCTGCGCGCGAAGGTGCTGATGGAAGACCAGTCGACCATGTTCCTCGATGCCCGCACCGGCCGCTTCGACAACAAGCAGCAGCAGCTCGATCTGCACAAGGACATCTTCCTGCGCACCTCGACCGGCTATGAGGCGCGGCTGAACTCAGCCTTCGTCGACATGGCCAAGGGCACGGTCTCCTCCGATGACCATGTCGACGTCAAGCTGACCAACGGTACGCTGACCGCCGACCGCTTGCGCATCACCGAAGGCGGCGACGTCATCCGCTTCGAAGGCAATGTCGTGATGCATCTGGACAAGATCAGCACGGATGACGCTGCGCCCGTGCCGGTCGAGCAGCCCGCGCCCGCGCCGCCGCCTGCGAAGTCCAAGAACAAATCTACGAACTCAAAGTGATTTTCATGGCTCATTTTTTTCCGCGCAACGACAGCAAGCGTCGCGCCATCGTCGCAGCGATCGCGCTTGGCGGCGCGGCGCTGATTGCGACCGGTGCCGCCGTCGCGCAAAGCACGATGCAAGGCGTGCCCAATGCGATGCAGGGCTTTTCGCAGAACCGCGATCAGCCGATCCAGATCGAGGCCGCCTCGCTCGAGATGCGCGACAAGAAGAAGGAAGCGACCTTCTCCGGCAATGTGAAGGTGGTGCAGGGCGACACCACCATGACCTCGAAGACGCTGGTGGTGTTCTACGAATCCAGTAGCGACAAGGCGGCCGCGCCGCAGGCTGCGCCGGCCCAATCCGCTGCTGCAAAAGGCCAGAAGGGCGCGCCGATACAGTCGGCGACACCGGGCCCGGGCGGCGCCTCCTCGATCAAGCGGCTGGAAGCGCGCGGCAGTGTCGTCGTCACCCAGAAGGACCAGGTGGTGACCGGCGAGACCGCGGTGTTCGACACCAAGACCAACCTCATCACCATGCTCGGCGGCGTGGTGCTGACGCAGTGCCAGAACGTGCTGCGCGGCGACCGCCTCATGGTCGACATGACCACCGGCGTCTCCCGGGTGGAATCCGACAGCGGCAAGGTGCAGGGCCTGTTCATCCAGACCCAGGGCGGCGCGAACGGCAAATGCGGAACGCCGGTAGCCCCGGGCGCGGGCGCGGGCTCGCCTTTGCAATTGCCCGGTTCAGGTAAACAGAAGTAAATTCAATAGCTTGGCTCAGATGCGGCCGATCCGAGGTTGAAGCTTGCCCGGCGAGACTGTATCTAGCGCAGGGCTTTCGAAGCGGGGTCCGCCGCTTTTCGGGCGTGTTTCACTGGGCATGAGACATCCCTACATTCATGCTGCGTCGGCGAAGCAAGAAGCCGGCGCGGCACACCGCGCGGCTACCGCGCAGGATCCGTAGCAGGCTAGAAGGCGGGGATGGTCGATCTGTTCAGCATGTTCCGTCGGCGCCCCGCCAAGCGCGGCCGGCCAGGATTTGCCCGTCAGGACATCACCGCGCTCGGTGACAGCGTCGGCGGCCTGGTGGCGAGCCCGGTGCGGGACGCGCCGCCGATTGCCCGTGACCAGCCCGTGCAGGCGTCGGACCCCTATGGCGTCGAGGCCCCGCCGCGGCAGCGGCCGGCGGCGGCTCAACCGCCCAAAGCCAGGCCCGCTGCCAAGTCCAACGGCTCGGGCGGGCCACAACTCCTGAAGCGGCCGGGCTTCCTGGCTGTGCATAGCGTGGAAAAGAGTTTTGGCAGCCGCCAGGTCGTGCGCGGTGTCAGCATCTATGTGCGCCGCGGCGAAGCCGTCGGTCTGCTCGGCCCGAACGGTGCCGGCAAGACCACCGTGTTCTACATGATCACCGGCCTGATCAAGGCCGATCGCGGCGCGATCGAGCTCGACGGTCACGACGTCACCAAGCTGCCGATGTATCAGCGCGCGCGGCTCGGTATCGGCTATCTGCCGCAGGAAGCCTCGATCTTCCGCGGCCTCACCGTCGAGCAGAACATTCGCGCCGTGCTCGAAGTGGTCGAGCCCTCGCGCAAGAAGCGGGAGCAGCAGCTCGACTCCCTGCTCGACGAATTCAACATCACGCGCCTGCGGAAATCGCCGTCGATTGCGCTGTCCGGCGGTGAGCGCCGTCGCGTCGAGATCGCGCGCGCGCTCGCAACGCGTCCGAACTACATGCTGCTCGACGAGCCGTTTGCCGGCATCGATCCGATTGCGGTCGGCGACATTCAGGACCTGGTTCGCCATCTCACCAATCGCGGCATCGGCGTGCTGATCACCGACCACAATGTGCGCGAGACGCTCGGTCTCACCGACCGCGCCTATATCGTCTACGCCGGTGAGATCTTGACTGAGGGGAGCCCGGACGAGATCGTCGCTGATCCGGATGTTCGCCGCCTTTACCTTGGCGAGGAATTCCGCCTGTAGCCCTTTTTTCCTTTTCGTCAAGGCGTGTACATCAGGCCAGGACTAAGATAAGCAAGAATCGGACCAATTTTCGGGAACGGTTCTTGTTAGATGGCGCTTACGCAGAGATTAGAGTTCCGGCAATCGCAGTCGCTGGTCATGACGCCGCAGCTGATGCAGGCGATCAAGCTGCTGCAATTGTCCAATCTCGATCTCACGACCTTCGTGGAGGAGGAACTCGAGCGTAATCCCCTGCTGGAGCGGGCCAATGATGAGGCCCCCGGCGGCGAGGCCCCGGCCGAGGCCGGCCAGTTCAGCGACCATGATGGCGATGATTCAGGCAGTCAGGGTGCCGATGACGGCTTTGGCGGCAGCGGCAACGCCTTCGAGCCCGGCCAGGAAGAATGGATGAGCAAGGATCTCGGCACCCGCGCCGAGATCGAGCAGACCTTGGACACAGGCCTGGACAACGTCTTCTCCGAGGAGCCCGCCGAGGCGGCGGCGCGCAACGCCCAGGACGTCGCGCCGACCACCTACACGGAATGGGGCGGCGGTGCCTCCGGTGACGAGGACTACAATCTCGAAGCCTTCGTCGCGGCGGAAACCACGCTCGGCGACCATCTTGCCGAGCAGCTCTCGGTCGCCTTCACCGGCGCGGCGCAGCGCATGATCGGGCAGTACCTGATCGACCTCGTCGACGAGGCCGGCTATCTGCCGCCCGATCTCGGCCAGGCCGCCGAGCGGCTTGGGGCGACGCAAAAGGACGTCGATGACGTTCTTGCCGTGCTGCAAAAATTCGATCCGCCCGGCGTCTGTGCACGTAACTTAAGCGAATGCCTGGCGATCCAGCTCCGCGAGCTCGATCGCTACGATCCGGCGATGCAGGCCCTCGTCGAGCACCTCGATCTCCTCGCCAAGCGCGACATCGCGGGCCTGCGCAAGGTCTGCGGCGTCGATGACGAGGACATCGCCGACATGATCGGCGAGATTCGCCGCCTCAATCCCAAGCCCGGCATGAAGTTCGGCTCGGCGCGGCTGCAGACCATGGTGCCGGACGTTTATGTTCGCCCGGGTCCGGACGGTGGCTGGCATGTCGAGCTCAACAGCGACACCTTGCCGCGCGTGCTGGTCAACCAGACCTACTATTCCGAGCTCTCGAAGAAGAAGGGCAAGGACGGCGACAAGTCGTATTTTACCGACGCGCTGCAGAACGCGACCTGGCTGGTGCGCGCGCTCGACCAGCGCGCCCGTACCATCCTGAAAGTTGCGACCGAGATCGTGCGGCAACAGGACGGCTTCTTCACCCATGGCGTCGCGCATCTGCGGCCGCTGAATCTGAAGGCGGTCGCCGACGCCATCCAGATGCATGAATCCACGGTGTCGCGCGTCACCGCCAACAAATACATGGCGACAAATCGCGGCACATTCGAGTTGAAATATTTCTTCACCGCGTCGATCGCCTCGGCCGACGGCGGCGAGGCGCACTCGGCCGAAGCCGTGCGTCACCACATCAAGCAGCTGATCGATTCGGAAGCACCGGCCGCGATCCTGTCGGATGATACCATCGTGGAACGCTTGCGCGCTTCGGGCATTGATATTGCCCGCCGCACGGTCGCGAAGTACCGCGAAGCCATGCGCATTCCGTCCTCGGTGCAACGCCGTCGTGACAAGCAGAGCGCTCTTGGTAACGTCCTTTCCACTGCAATGTCCGATCGCTCGCGCAACGTCGAACCGGCCTGATTGCGCTGGCGCGAAATCGCGCTACTCTCGTCCCCCCTATCGCGACCGATCCAAGCACGCGCATGATCCGGAAAAGTGCGTAGCGGTTTTCCGGGAAGATCATGCGCAGGGAATAATCCCAGCTGCGATGACGCGTCATCGTCACTGGGTGCAAACCAAGCGAGGCATCACATGACTCTTCGGATTTCGGGCAAGAGCGTTAGCGTTGGCGAGGCCCTTCGCGGTCGCGTGACCGACCGGACCGAAGAGGTCCTCCGTAAATATTTCGACGGCAACTACTCCGGCCACATCACGCTGAGCAAGGACGGCCTCGGTTTCCGCACCGACTGTTCGCTGCATCTTGATTCCGGCATTACGCTCGAAGCCGATTCGAATGCGCATGACGCTTATGCCAGCGCCGACCAGGCGCTCGTGATGATCGAGAAGCGGCTCAAGCGATACAAGAGCCGGCTCAAGGACCGTTCGGCCCGCAAGGCCCACGTCGCCTCTGCGGCGCTGGCCGCCATGGACGCCACTGCTTACGTGCTCGAGGCCCCCGGCGAGGGCGACGACGAGGACGAGGTCACCGGCTACAGTCCGGTGATCATCGCCGAGGCCACGACGTCGCTGAAACAGATGTCGGTCAGCGAGGCCGTCATGGAACTCGACCTCAGCGGAGCACCCTGCCTGGTATTCCAGCACGGTTCCTCGGGCCGGGTGAACATCATCTACCGCCGCGCCGACGGCAATGTCGGCTGGATCGACCCCCCGGGCGCCAAATCGGGTGGCTAGGCTCGTGTCCGGGAGCCCGTATCAACCACAGGTCTTAACAATGACCGGGGCAAAGCCGCACGCGGGAGTTGGCACCGGGATTGCGTTGGAGTAGAAGCGCCCCACATCAGGATCGGGGCTAAGTCCGCCTCCTGCTTCACCTTCTTGACGCCGGCCGGGTTCGATCTGATCGAGCCGGCCAATTCGGAACCTGACGGTTTAATTCACCTCGGAACACTTCCATGCCGATTACCGATCTGGTCGCCCCGGAGGCGATTCTTCCGGCATTGAAGGTCAACAGCAAGAAGCAGGCGCTCCAGGAACTCGCGGCCAAGGCCGCCGAGCTGACCGGCCAGAACGAGCGCGCGGTGTTCGAGGTGCTGCTCCAGCGCGAGAAGCTCGGCACCACCGCGGTCGGCTACGGCGTCGCCATTCCCCACGGCAAGCTGCCCAAGCTTGAGAAGATCTTCGGCCTGTTCGCCCGGCTCGATCGCCCGATCGATTTCGAGGCGATGGACGGCCAGCCGGTCGATCTGGTCTTCCTGCTGCTCGCCCCCGAAGGCGCCGGTGCCGATCATCTGAAGGCGCTGGCCCGCATCGCCCGCCTGCTGCGCGACCAGGACATCGCCAAGAAGCTCCGCGCCTCGCGCGATGCCCAGGCGATCTATTCGGTGCTCGCGCTGCCGCCAGCGACTGCGGCGTAATCGTTAGTTCGAGCGTAGCTCTCTCAACGCCGTCATTGCGAGCGCAGCGAAGCAATCGAGAGTCCCTCCGCGGAAGGATTCTGGATTGCTTCGTCGCATCAGCGCAAAATTGCTTTGCAATTTTGTCGCGAGCTCCTCGCAATGACGACGCTGAAACATGCTGCCGACTTACTTGAGGTGCGCGCTGATCTTGTCGATGCCGGCTTTGGCGCAAGCTTCGTCGTCATCGATGCCGGGCCCGCCCGAGACGCCGATGCCGCCAACAACCTCATTGCCGATCTTGATGCGAAGACCGCCGACAATGAGCGAGACGCGCGGCAGCTTGCCCAGGCCCCCGGCATTGGCCAGGCCCCAAAAGGCCGTCGGATTGGCGCCCATCCGCTTCACCATGGCGCTGATGCTATCGTCATTGTGCGTCGCGCCGATGGTGACCACGGTATACGCCTTGTCGCTGGCCAGATCGAACGAGGCCGCGTGAGCCCCGTCACCGCGCAACATCGCTTGCGTCAAGCCATCGACATCGACAATGGCCGCGCTCACGCGAAAACCCTGCTTTGCGCAACTCGCGACCGCCTCGGTTGCGGCCTCCGCTGCCAGAGCCGCCGATAGCCTGTGCGTCGTGATGATGTCGTCGGAACGGGCTGGGGATGTCGCCGCGACGAGCATGAGAACGAGTGCGGTCGCGAGCCGCGCCGAAAGCGAGGCTGCGCCGCGCGGGCTGGATAGCAACTTCAAGACATGGGTCGTCAAGACATGGGTCATCTGGTCGATCCTCGATGTATGGGTTGGACTTCACGGCGCGCCATCGGTCGCGTCGAGGACTCGGTAGATGATTGCCGCCTTCGAAGAAATTGATGAAGTTTAGTTCATCTTGATCTATAAATCAGAATATGGACGCGCTCACCCTCGATCAGATCCAGATCTTCCTCGCTGTCGTTGATGAGGGCAGTTTCTCGAAGGCAGC
This sequence comes from Bradyrhizobium rifense, assembly GCF_008123425.1. Classification (GTDB taxonomy): domain Bacteria; phylum Pseudomonadota; class Alphaproteobacteria; order Rhizobiales; family Xanthobacteraceae; genus Bradyrhizobium; species Bradyrhizobium rifense. The sequence goes on along the minus strand of NZ_VSSS01000077.1, from coordinate 11,248 downwards.
AAGGAAGTTGAACCGCGCGCAATCGGCGGTGACCTACGGAATTCAAAAGCTGGAAGCGCAGATCGACATGCCGCTGTTCGATCGCACCGCTTACCGCCCAACTCTCACCGAGGCGGGGCGCACGCTCCTGCTCCGGGCGCGGCGGATCGCCGAAGAGACAAACGCCTTCCGCGATTCCGCGAAAAGTCTCGCCAGCGGGCTCGAAGCCGAATTGACCATCGTGCTGGATTCGATGTTTCCGATGCAAGCGGTCGTCGATGCGCTGAAGGCATTTACGGAGAGGTTTCCGACCGTTCCTCCCCGCGTCTACGTGCAGCCGCTCGGGGCTGCGACGGAGCTGCTGCTCGACGGGACCTGCATGATCGGGCTTCTGCAATTCATTTTCACCGACCTTCCCGTCCTGAGGCGCTTCCACTTGCTGACCGTCGACCTGATCCCGGTGGTCGCCCCGCATCATCCGCTGGCTGCGCTCGATGGTCCTATCGAGACGCATGTCCTGCAACGACATGTTCAGCTCGTATTGACGGATCGATCGGCCATGACCGCTGGCCGCGATTACGGCGTCCTGTCCGGTCAGACCTGGCGGCTCGCCGATCTCGGCGCCAAACATTCGATGCTGTTGGCCGGCCTCGGATGGGGCAACATGCCCGCGCATCTGGTCGAGGACGATATCGCGCGAGGACGGTTGAAAATGATTCGTCCGGTTGCGTTCGATGCCCGTGCCACCCGACTCGTCATGGGTGGCGCCTATCGCGCCGATCAGCAGCTAGGTCCCGCCGGACAGTGGATGATTGAATATTTGTCGGCGAGGGCCGAACGTTGAAGATGTTTCGACTGCGGCCTGATCGTCATTGCTTCGCTTCGCTCGCCATGACGACGCGGAAACATCATCCCTCGAAATAAAAACGGGCATGCCTTCGTGCGAAAGCATGCCCGCTCAAAACTCTATGACCTCCGCTGCGCCGCGCGTGCGCTTCAGCAGACCGTCGGCAGCAGGCGCCGCACTTCGTCGAGCAGTTCGGGAATCGCCGTCTTGTCACCCGCGAGGTGCTTGAGCAGCGCACTCTGGAATAGACCGTCGAACAGCGCATAGAGCGCAGCCGGCGACGACGCCGGCCGCTTGCCGCCGAACTCGGCATAGCGGGAGGCGATGCGCCAGATCATCGCTTCCAGGCTCTTGTCGATCTCGAGCACATCCTTGCGAAACGCCGCCTCGAACATCGCCTGCGAGCGCAAATCGTACCAAAGCCGGTGCATGCGGGCTTCGTTCTGCAGCGTTGCCGCGAGCTTGGCGAGGAAACCTTCCGTCAATTCGTCGCGGCTCGTTGCTGTCGCGACGACCTCGTCATATCGCGTCACGCACTTCGCCTTGTAGTGGCGGACGCAGCAGCAAATCAGGTCGAGCTTGTCGCTGAAATAATAGTGGAACACGCCGTGCGTGAATGCCGAGTTCTGCGCGATTTCGCGCAGGCTGGTGCGTGCGAAGCCGAGCTCTCCAAGCGTTTCGAGCGCGGCCTCGGCCAATTCGACGCGCCGCGCGTTGAACTTCTCGTCGCGCAGCACCTCGGCCGCATCAGCCACACGCCGGGCCGCTCCCGTCACCTGCCGCGCCATCTTGTCCTTATCCTCAGTCCCGTTCTTTCAAGGACTTATACCGCGTCGACCGCGGAATGCTCCATCCCCTCACAACCACTTCCTTTGACAACTGTCAAATTCGTTCTTGACAAGTGTCAAGATTCTGGCGGAGGTTCGCACCAAGAATTTGGACAGTCGTCAAGACGTCCGACCATGGAGGAACGCTTCGCTGGGTGCAGCCCAAAAGGCCTGCGCCCATCGACCTGGTGCGCGCCGATTGGCGCAGCACGAATCAATCACCAGCAACGGAGGAGTGCGTCATGAGTGGGAAGAGCCTTGCAGGCAGGAAAGCCCTGGTCACCGGCGGTGCCCGCGGAATCGGCGCGGCCATCGCGCAGGCGTTGGCGCGGGCCGGCGCCTCGATCATGATCGCCGACATCCTGGAAGAGACCGGCCGCGCCAGCGCAGCCGCGATCGCGAAGGAAGACGTCGCGACGGGCTTCGTCCAACTCGACGTCATCGACGACGCTCAATGGGAGCGGGCGGTTGCCGCGACGGTCTCAACCCTCGGCGGCTACGACATCCTGATCAACAATGCCGGCATCGAGATCACGTCGCTGATCTCCGAGGTCAAGGCCGAGGACGCGCGGCGGATGTGCGACGTCAATATCGTCGGCACCGTGCTCGGCATGAAGCACGCCTTCCGTGCCATGCGCCCGGGCGGGCCGGCCGGCAAGGGCGGCGCCGTCGTCAACATCGCCTCGGTTGCGGCGACGATCGCCTTTCCCGGCATCGCGGTCTATTCGGGCACCAAATCCGCGGTCGACCGCATGACGCGGGTCGGAGCGATGGAAGCCGGCAAGCTCGGCTTCGGCGTGCGCGTGAACTGCATCTATCCGGGCCTGATCCCGACCGACATGGGCATGCAGCTCGCCAACGACATCGTCAAGGTAGGACTCGCGGCTGACGTCAACGCCGCAGTCGGCTCGGTGGTGGAGCAAACCCCGCTCGGCCGCCTCGCCGAGGTCACGGACATCGGCGATGCCGCGGTATTCCTGTGCTCGAACGAGGCGCGCTTCATCACCGGCATCGGACTGCCGGTCGATGGCGGCATGGGCATGTAACAACAAAGCCGACAACAAGTATTTCGGAGGAACGCAATGAGCGAGAAGAAGCCCGTCATCGTCTATGGCGCTTCCGGCTATACCGGCCGGCTGGTCTGTGAATACTTACGCGAATACAACATCCCCTTCATCGCCGCCGGCCGCAGCAATGAGAAGCTCAACGCCGCGATGAAGTCGAACGTGGCGGGCATCGAGACCGCCGACTACGAGGTGGTCAAGGTGCCGCACAGCGTGGCCGCGCTGACTGAATTGTTCAAGGGCGCCTCGGTGGTGCTCAACACCGTGGGGCCCTTCGCCAAGTTCGGCGGCGAAGTGGTGCAGGCTTGCCTCGCTTCCAAGTGTCACTACACCGACACGACCGGTGAGCAGGACTGGCTGATCACGCTCGAGCAGGAGTGGGGCACGAAGTTCGCCAATGCCGGGCTGCTGCTGGCGCCGGGCATCGCGCAGATGTACACCACCGGCGAGATCGCCGCGCAGCTGTGCCTGGAGACGCCCGGCCTCGACACGCTTGATATCGCCGTGTTCTGGGGTGGCAGCCCGACCATCGCATCGACACAGACCATCCTGGTCAACGCCGCGATGGCCAAGGCCTACTATTTGGAGCAGAACAAGTACGTCGAGCACCAGCCCGATGCCGGCCTCTACAACCTCGCCATCCCCGGCCAGCACGAGCTGGCGCTGGCGCTGCCCTGGGGCGGTACTTCGCACCCGGTGTGGTTCAAGCGCGATCCGCGCGTGGCCAACGTGAAGGTGCTGGGCGGCGTGTTCAACCGCGGGCTGATGCTGGCTGTGCCGCAGATCGTCAAAGCCGCGCTGGACGCGACCAAGGACATGAAGCCCGACGACCGTTACGCCGCGTTGGCGCAGACCGCCGCCGGCGTGATGAACACCATGCCGCCGCGCGAGAACCCGCGCGTCAACAAGTCGCTGGATTCGGTGCATGCCTCCGGCCCGTTGGGGCGCGCGCACTGCGTCATCAATGGCAACAGCAACTACAAGCAGACCGGCATGTTGCAGGCCTATGCCGCGGCGCACCTGTTGCAGCAGCCACCGAAGCGCGTAGGGTTCGCCTCCGGCTGCCAGGCGTTCGGCCATCACGAGTTGCTCGGGCAATTGCGCAGCTTCGGGCTCGTCAGCAAGCCTGTTCTGACCGTGCACGATTAGGTCAATCGCGGGTGGCGCGGACCTCCGCGTCACCCGCTGCCGCTTCGGGTGTTGATCATGCGCTTCATCGATTACCTGGACAAAGGTGCCTCGCTCGGCGCCGACGCGCCGTGCCTCACCATGGATGGACGCGACCTCAGCTATGGCGAGGTGCAGCGGCTGAGCTACCGTGTCGCGCGCGGGCTCGCGCGATCGGGTATTGCTGCCGGCGAGAAGGTCGCAATCCTCTCCGGCAACGATCCTGTCGCGTTTGCTTGCGTGTTCGGCATTTCCCGCGGCGGTGCGGTCTGGTGTCCGATCAATCCGCGCAACGAGGCGGCCGAAAATCGGCTCATCCTCGACCAATTCGACTGCAGCCTGCTGCTGTTTCATTCGAGCTTCGCGCCCATGGTCGAGGCGGTGCGTGCAGAGCTGCCAAAGCTGCGTGCCGTCGTCTGCCTCGATGCCGAGTTACCCTTCGCGCCCTCGTTCGACAGCTGGCTCGCCGGCCTCGCCGACGACCACTATCAATGCGAGACGATCGACGATCTCGCGATGATTCCCGGCACCGGCGGCACCACGGGCAAGCCGAAGGGGGTCATGCTGTCGGGCCGCAACATCGAGGCGATGACGGCACTGACGCTGATGGGCTATCCCTTCAAGGGCCGCCCGATCTATCTCGCGCTCGCGCCGCTGACCCACGCGGCCGGCGTGCTGTGTTTCCCGATCATGGCGCTCGGCGGCCGCATCGTGATCATGCATCATCCCGACATCGCCGAATTCCTCGATCTGATCGAGCGCTATCGCGTCACGCACACCTTCCTGCCGCCGACCGTGATCTACATGCTGCTCGATCATCCCAGACTCGACTCCGCGAAGCTCGGGTCTCTGCAATGCTTCTGGTATGGCGCGGCGCCGATCTCGGCCGCGCGGCTTGCGGAGGCGCTCCAGCGTATCGGGCCGATGGCGCAGTTGTTCGGTCAGACCGAAGCGCCGATGATGATCTCGATGATGGCGCCGGACCAGCATTACAATGCCGACGGCACGATCGCGATGGAGCGCCTGGCCTCGGCCGGGCGGATCAGTCCGCTGGTGCAGGCCGGCATCATGGATGGCGACGGCAATCTGCTGCCGACCGGCGCACGCGGTGAGATCGTGGTCCGCGGCTCGCTGGTGATGGAGGGCTACTACAAAAATCCCGAGGCCACGGCGGAGGCCTCCGCGCATGGCTGGCACCACACCGGCGACGTCGGCTACATCGACGATTGCGGCTACCTCTATATCGTCGATCGCGCCAAGGACATCATCATCACCGGCGGGTTCAACGTCTACTCGATCGAGGTCGAGAACGCGCTGCGGGCGCATGAAGCGGTGCAGGATTGCGCCGTGATCGGGCTTCCGGACGAGAAATGGGGTGAGCGGATCGTCGCCGTGGTCCAGGCCCGCGCCGGCCAGAGCGTCGATGCGACGGCGCTGGCTGCCTTCGTCAAGCAGCGGATCGGCAGCGTCAAGACACCGAAGCAGATCGAAGTCTGGGACGATCTGCCGCGCTCCAAGGTCGGCAAGGTGCTGAAGCCGGACATCCGCGCGCGGCTGTCGGATCGCTCGGGCGAGTAGGACGTGTACTCATAAACCCGCGCTGCACTTCGTATGAGGTCCGCTGTGCCTCTGATAGCGGCGCATTGGCGCGTTCACCCTAGGTCCGAATTGGGCCAGAAGGCGACATCATCTCATCTGCGACGGCCGAGCAATGGACGAAGCTTTCCCAGGCGAGCGCCTGATTTTTGGGGTTGAACGGGGAACCGATTGGAGGCCATTCCGATTGATGCAGCCGTCACCATGGTCATCTTCGGGCGATTACGCCCACTTTGCCGTCCCGCTTGAGTGGTCGTGGCACGGCAGCCGGATTTATCGTAGAATGTGCAGGTCAAAAAGGTCTGCAGGTCATGGCGCAAGAGCGGCCGTCCCGGATCGAACGCAGATTGTCGGCGATATTGGCCGCCGACGTGGCGGGCTATTCGCGGCTGATGCACCATGACGAGGAGGCTACGCATGCCAAACTGACGACGCTCCTCATGGAGGCCGTCTACCCCGCGATCGCCGAGCACGGTGGCCGCGTCGTGAAAAACACAGGCGATGGGTTTTTGGCGGAGTTTGCCAGCGCGGTAGAGGCGGTTCGGGCCGCGATGCAGTTCCAGACCCGGACTCACGAACTTACGATCGATGAGCCGGAAGACAATCACATTGCCTTTCGGGTGGGCATCAATATAGGCGACGTGATTGTCGAACCGCATGACATTTTTGGGGACGGCGTAAACATTGCGGCGCGGCTCGAAAGCATCGCAGAACCAGGCGGTATCTGCATCTCGTCTTCCGCGTATGACCACGTCAGAGGTAAAGTGGGCATCGAGTTCGCTGATCTGGGCGAGCAGAACCTCAAGAACATCGCCCTTCCGGTCCGGACCTATGCAGCGGTCCGGGATGGGCCTAGCTCCGAGACACAGGTTGAACGCGCAAGTCGGGCCCGGCTTTCAACGCCGCGCCTATCCATCGTCGTGCTACCCTTCGCGAACCTGAGCGGGGATCGCGAGCAGGACTATTTCGTGGATGGTGTAACCGAGAGTTTGACCACGGACTTGTCGCGCATCGCTGGTTCATTTGTCATCGCAGGGAACAGCGCCGTCTCATACAAGGGCAGAGCAGTCGATCTACGGCAAGTCGGCCGCGAATTAAACGTTCGCTACGTGCTCGAAGGCTCAGTGCAACGCAGCGGCAAGCGGCTTCGGATGAACGTGCAGTTGATCGATGCCAGGAGCGGCCAGCATCTTTGGGCCGAGCGCTTCGAGAAGCCTGTCGTCGACCTGTTCGACATGCAGGACGAAATCGTATCGAGGCTCGCCAATACATTAGGTGCGCAGCTCATCGTGGCTGAGGCGCGACGAGCCGAGCGTACGCTGCATCCCGATGCGATGGACTTGTACTTCCAGGGCCGGGCCTGGTTGATGAAGGGGTTTAGCCCTGAAGACGTAACGCAGGCGCGGAGCTTCTTCGAACGCGCTCTGGAGTTCGACCCCGGCAACGTCGAAGCAATGATTGGCCTGGCAACTGTTGATACGGCAATTGGGTCCAGCTTTACCACGGATGATGGGCCTGCGCGGTTTGCAGCGGCTGAGGCGATGGTGAATAAGGCATTGTCGATCAGGCCGAACTATACTTCAGCCCACTCGGCTCGGGGTTGGGTCCAGATCTTTACGAACCGGGCCGCCCAAGGCATCCGTGAATTCGAGCATGCGTTGGCGCTGGATTCGAATAGGGCCAACTCTCATGCCGCCCTTGGTTTTGCCAAATTCTATTTGGGTCGCGCTGCCGAGACCGAAGGCCATATACGCGAGGCTTTACGTCTCTCCCCTCGCGACGTTGAAGCTTACCAGTGGACGTGTTTTGTGGGCGTGGCGAAGCTACAGCTTGGTTTGGACGTCGAAGCCGTCAATTGGCTACGACAAAGCACTGAGGCGAACCGCAACTTTCCTATCGCTCATTTGTCGCTCGCCGCAGCGTTGGGCCTGACCGGCGCGCTCGATGAGGCGCGAACTGCTGCGAGAACGGGACTTGCGCTCAACTCAGGTTTCACCATCCGTCGTTTTGTCGCTGCTCAACAAAGTGACAACCCGGCTTTTCTTGCCGGGCTCAAGCGCACGTGTGAAGGCTTTCGCCTCGCTGGCGTGCCGGAAGGGTGATGGGCGCTTCCGGTCAGAGGCCGACTTCAGCGCGTTCCTGCCCTACGTCGGCTTTGAGTCTTGGCTGTGTGAAAACGTGAAGACGCTCAATCGTGATAGAAGAAGTTATTCGTTCAAGACTGTTTTAGTCGCTCAACGCGCAAGCGAATTCAACTTAGGGATCGAACTGAAAAATATCATTCTTCGTCGCGTTTCGATTTTCGAGTTTTTACACAGCCAGGGTCACTAGCGGACATCGCGAGAAGCACCGCCGATGACTGCTTTGGGCCACAAACGGACTCATGCACCGCCGCGAACAGTACCTCTATTCGATCACCTCGTCGGCACGGGCGAGAAGGGTCGGCGCAATGGTGAGATCCATCGCCTTAACGGTTTTGAGGTTGATGCCCTACCGCGTACGTGAATTGGCGGAATACGCCTCGCTATTCCGCCCTACGGGCTGGTGAACCCGAGCCGGCCGAAGCCGACTCGGGTTTCACTTTTTGTGCTATTCAAGAATGCTACATCTTGCTTGGGTCATCGGCTGGATTAACGTAAGTTATCCCGAATGGCCCTTGCGCCTGAATTTGAACGACGGAGGGACTGCTTACCCAACCGTAGTGGTTCATTTTGGCAGGTGCTTCGACGTATCCGCCCGCCGTCAGCTCGATTGCTTTTTTCTCATCGAGTTTGTCGCCCATTCCGACGTGAAAGTTGCCTGATATGACCGTAACGTATTCATCCGTTGGATGATTATGCGCGGGAAATTTATAACCGCTCGGCATTTTTAGGCGAATAACGAAGGGACCATCTTTGGAGGGGTCTCCTGAAAGAACCGCGATTTCCGCTCCCTTCGGCAACGTGGGAGGTGCTGGTCCCCATTTGAGGTCACCAGAGTTGACTGGCATTTTCATATCATCGGCAATGGCCGCGCTCGCACCTGCCAAGACGAAAGCCAAAGCGATCAATCGGCGGGGCATGATTACCTCCTTTTTTGGTGAAGTATCATCCTGTGCCAAAGGTGAACCAAGTCAACTGATATTGACTTTCCGCTGCCGCTAACCTGACTGCCGGACTCCCGGTATGCCAAGAAGCCAATGCCTGCGAAGCCGTTGCGATAGCGAGCGCTCGGTGTGATGCAAATGTCCGGTTGGGATCAAAATGCGAAGAACTCAACCTGAGCAAATCTTGTCCGCCATGCCTCAATAAACGGACCTCGTGGAGCGATGCTGCCACTTCGCCGAAGGGCCATGAGCCGACATCGCTCCAATCAAGCGGCGAAACTTGTCCGGCTCCTTAGCGGCCGTAGGGGAAGCAGCGGTTGCGATCGAGTGTGAGACCGAAATGCGCTCCCAGTGCAGCGATGGCCGCGTCCTGCTGAGGATAAGGATCGGCATTGGATGCGGCAACGATGATGATCCGGAACCCGCCGCGATCCTTGCCACCCGGTGGCAGCATCGCTGTAGTTAGTGCATTGCCCTCCCTGTCGCGCAGCGTGAGGAAAAGCGGCATCTCTCGCTGTACATGGGCCTCGAGGCCGATGTCGCGCTCGATCGCGTTGGGCCGCTCGGGACGCCAGGACTGGACTGCCTTCTCCCGCTCGCGGCGGAAATATTTCTCAACTGTGTGGCCCATCAGGCGCGACTCATGCATCGCTTCACCTTCCGTCTCGATACGGAACCAGGTCTTGCCCTTCGGCGCGTCGCAAACATACTGCATTTCGCCAGTCCTGCGATCGCCGCAATTCTAGGGCGGCCGGCCTGCAAAGCCAATATGAGACTCGTGTATAGCGCTGCACGATCAGAGGGGCTAAAAGTTCTTGATTGAACGTTGAAGTTCTAGCGAGCCCAAACAATACTAGGTCGACCGGAATAATCCTCTTCAAGGAGCGTCCCGATGCCTGATGTAAGGGAAAAGCAACGCGAAGCCCGCCGGAAGATCATCCGCCAATGGGCGAAGCTTCCGAAGGATAAACGGCAGTCTGTGCAGGGGATTTCTGAATTCGCCAGGAGCGCCGCTCAGCAGAACGAGGACGCATTCGTCCGCAGTCGTCTCGATCCGTATCAGAAGATCATGGGATGGCTATTGCCGCGTGCTAATCTCTGAACGACTGAGTCCTCTGCACTTCCCTCGAAGTCGACACCGAAATTTCGGCAAAGTCATCGAATGTCCTGCCTTGTCCGAACCCCCGGCAGGGCCGTCACAAAGCGACGAGATAACTGTGAAGCTGAAAGCAACCATCATCGTCGCAGCGCTGCTAGCTGCAACGGCTGCACATGCCGAGACGATCGATCTGAAATGCTGGGCGCGGGGCCTTACGGGTAGCGAGCGCAACTCGGTCTACATAAACGGGGAACAGGTCACCGTTAATCTGGACGAGGGGACGATGCAATCTCGGACATTCGGAAGCAATTTGGCCGTCCACGTCACGGATACGCACTTGTTCTTTGAGACGGCGCTTACGCTCGGCAACATTTGGCAACATCTGTTCGACCCGACCGCTGTCTGGCAAGGTTTCATCAACCGCGTCGACGGCACGTTTAAGGCGCATAAACGCGACGGTACTTTCATCAGCGGGCACTGCCAGCTGGTCGGCTGAACCTGCCCATGTCGCAGATGGGTCAATTGCGTCGGTTTGGCGCTCGGATGCAAACTTCCGGTCTGCCCCTGTGAACGGACATCGTCGGACCGCCCCGGCATGTCTCACACGGGCCAACGGGGAAACAGGGCGGCTTGAACAAGCACGTCCTCATGGCGTCCGGCGGCGGCAATGCCTCAAGCGACAAGATTAGCGGAAAGCCGCTGCCGGTTTGGAACGGCGACGGCTTCTTCTTTACGCGCTCAGACGGACGCGACTACTCGCCGCGTCGCATGAAGGAAACGGTTAGCGGGCGCTGCGACGCCATCAATTGGATGACGCTCCTGTTTGCGCAATTCATCGACTAGACGTTCGAGGTAGGGCGGCAGAGGCGAGGCTTCGCGAGATAAGTTCTGTTGCAATCTGTCACCCACCTCGTCACAAATCGAGCGGGCAGTCTTATGATCGATGTGGTCCGATATTCGATTGGTCGGTTCCATATCGCGGCCTTTCGATTAGGCCCCACGATTAACTTAAGCTTCAGGGATGCGAAAATGTTTCGCGTACCTTCGAAGAATGCCGATGGTTCCATTTAATGGAACGAAGACACTGTGACCGATTGCCATCGTCAGCGCTGATACCAGCAACCGTCGAGTTAGTGAAACCTTTGGAGCGCGACTTTCAACACTCAGAATGTCCGTTCCGGGTCTTGGTCGTGTAAAAACACCTTCCGCGGGAGGGCGGTGAGAAGCGAGGACGGTTCGGTCTCAGGCCGCGATCGCAGCGATCAGCGGCTTGATCCCGACGATGTTCATGGCCCGTGTCAGGTTATAGGCCAGGACCGAGAGAGCCATCTCGGCGGCTACTTTTGGAAGGGTTTTGGTGAGGAAGTGTGTCGCGCCCATGCGGGCCTTCATGGTGCCAAACGGATGCTCGACCGTCTCGCGACGCACGCGCATAGCTTGTGCGTTTGCATCAAGGCGCTGCTGCACAGCTTCGAGCAGATGCTCATGCTCCCATCTTGGAATCCGTCGCTCCGGACCTGTCGTGCACTGGGATTTGAGCGAATATTTTTGACAGGCTGTGGTCCCTGTCTCTTATACACATCT
>NZ_VSSS01000076.1 GCF_008123425.1 Bradyrhizobium rifense | reverse complement strand
GCTGTGCGGTTTTCTCTGCGCTACATTTCGCGCAGCGGACCGCGGGTGCTAGCTGGCACCCGGCCTTCCCTGCGCCCTCTTGGATGAGAGGGTGGAGAGATCAAGCAAAGCTCGGGCGAGATAAAGCCGCGAGGCCGCGAAGGCGTATCTGCGATTCAAAATGCAAACCGAAAGAGCGAAGCTGCCGCCTCACACTCCGTCATTGCGGCGAGCGCAGCGAAGCAATCCAGACTGTCACCGCGGAAAGATTCTGGATTACTTCGCTGCGCTCGCAATGACGGCGAGGGAGTAGGGGCGACTCACTCGCGGTACGCCGCTCAGCACCGAAATTGGGACGCGCCGCTCGTGCCACAAAATCTCCAGTTGTGGATTGTCATCTCGGCGAGGGTAACACTGTAGGCTTTTCCGTGTCCTCTGAGCCACTTTTGTGCTCTCCAGGCAACATTCCCGTGCGATTTGACCGTTATCGCAGTCCGTTCGCATCGGCGCCGCTTTTTGGCCACACCCGAACATGAATAAAATCACTCTAATGTTTTCAGGGGCTGGGCTGGTCCCTTGCAGGCGGCGGGAAATCCCAAGGTCGATTCAAATCTTGGGTCTGATGTTCCGGGTCTGACAAGGGTTAGCCAAGGAAACTGGTCGCGATGGACGCCAAGACCAACATCAAGCAGAGGCTGCCGAGCCGTCACGTGACGGAAGGCCCTGCGCGCGCGCCCCACCGGTCCTACTTCTACGCCATGGGTCTGACCACCGAGCAGATCCACCAGCCCTTCGTCGGCGTCGCCTCGTGCTGGAACGAGGCCGCCCCCTGCAACATCTCCCTGATGCGCCAGGCGCAAGCGGTCAAGAAGGGCGTGGCATCCGCCGGCGGCACGCCCCGCGAATTCTGCACCATCACCGTCACCGACGGCATCGCCATGGGCCATGACGGCATGCGCTCCTCGCTGCCGTCGCGCGAATGCATCGCCGATTCCGTCGAACTGACCGTGCGCGGCCACGCCTATGACGCCCTCGTTGGCCTTGCCGGCTGTGACAAGTCGCTGCCGGGCATGATGATGGCGATGGTCCGCCTCAACGTGCCCTCGATCTTCATCTACGGCGGCTCGATCCTGCCCGGCAATTTCCGCGGGCAGCAGGTCACCGTGCAGGACATGTTCGAGGCCGTCGGCAAGCACTCGGTCGGCGCCATGTCGGACGAGGACCTCGACGAAATCGAGCGCGTGGCGTGCCCCTCGGCGGGCGCCTGCGGTGCGCAGTTCACCGCCAACACCATGGCGACCGTCTCCGAGGCGATCGGCCTGGCGCTGCCTTACTCGGCCGGTGCTCCGGCACCGTATGAAATCCGCGACGCCTTCTGCATGACCGCGGGCGAGAAGGTGATGGAGCTGATTGCGTCCAATCTCCGGCCGCGCGACATCGTCACGCGCAAGGCACTGGAGAATGCGGCCGCCGTGGTTGCCGCCTCCGGCGGCTCGACCAATGCTGCACTGCACCTGCCGGCGATCGCGCACGAGTGCGGAATCAAGTTTGATCTGTTCGACGTCGCCGAAATCTTCAAAAAGACACCTTATGTCGCGGATTTGAAGCCGGGCGGCCGTTATGTCGCCAAAGACATGTTTGAAGTAGGTGGCATACCGCTTCTGATGAAGACGCTGCTCGACAACGGATTTCTCCACGGTGACTGCATTACCGTCACCGGTCGAACGATCGCCGAAAACCTCAAGAGCGTGAAGTGGAATCCGCACCAGGACGTGGTGCACCCGGCAGACAAGCCAATCACCGTCACGGGCGGTGTGGTCGGTCTGAAGGGCAATTTGGCGCCAGAAGGTGCGATCGTGAAAGTCGCGGGAATGTCCAACCTCAAGTTTACCGGTCCGGCCAGGTGCTTCGACCGCGAGGAGGATGCTTTCGAGGCGGTCCAGAAGCGCACCTACAAGGAAGGCGAAGTCATCGTCATCCGCTACGAGGGCCCCAAGGGCGGTCCCGGCATGCGGGAGATGCTCCAGACCACCGCAGCGCTGACCGGCCAGGGCATGGGCGGCAAGATCGCGCTCATCACCGACGGCCGCTTCTCCGGCGCCACCCGCGGCTTCTGCATCGGCCATGTCGGGCCCGAGGCAGCCATCGGCGGCCCGATCGGGCTGCTCGAGGACGGCGACATCATCGAGATCGACGCCGATAACGGGACCCTTAACGTAAAATTGAGCGACGCCGAGCTCGCCCAGCGCAAAACCAAATGGAGCGCTCGCGCGACTAACCACACGACGGGCGCGCTCTGGAAATATGCCCAACAGGTTGGACCAGCGGTCGGGGGGGCAGTGACCCATCCGGGCGGCGCGCACGAGAAGCAGTGCTATGCGGACATCTAGGCGTACCATTGTTGCGTTTGTGTTGGGGGCTACCGCGCTGGCTGCGCCGGCGCTCGCCTTCGACGGCGCGCCGGTCAACCAGAAGGATGCGACCATCCCGGTCGTGACCACCTTGCCCGGAGCCGCAGGCGCGGTGCGCAAGTCGGCGCCTCCGGTCGCGCCCCAGGAAACCTCGCTCAGCGCTCTGCAATATGCCGCCGAGGGCGGTCACCCGATCGCGCAGTGGAAGCTCGGCCGCATGTACGCCAATGGCGACGGCGTGGCCCAGGACGATGTGCGCGCGTTTGATTATTTCACCCGGATCGCGAATGCGCATGCCGAGGACAGCCCGTCGGCGCCGCAGGCGCAGGTCGTGGCCAACGCCTTCGTCGCGCTCGGCCGCTACTATCTGAGCGGCATCCCGAACTCGAAGATCAAGGCCGACCCGGATCGGGCGCGGGAGATGTTCTCCTATGCGGCCTCCTATTTCGGCAATGCGGATGCCCAGTACGATCTCGCCCGGCTCTATCTGAAGACGCCGGACGCCTCGCGCGAGGATTTCCGCTACGGCGCGCGCTGGCTCGGCCTCGCCGCCCAGAAGGGCCAGCATGAGGCCCAGGCGCTGCTCGGGCAGATGCTGTTCAACGGCGACCGCCTGCCGCGGCAGGCCGCGCGCGGCCTGATGTGGCTGACCTTGGCGCGCGACAGCGCCGGCACCGACGAGACCTGGATCAAGGAAAACTACAACCGCGCCTTCGCCAAGGCGTCGGATGACGATCGCGCCATGTGCCTGCAAATGCTGGAACAGTGGGTGCAGGGCCGCCGCGAGTAATCCGGCGAGGCGGCTACGCCGCCTCCAGATCCAGATCAGCCCACACCGGCACGTGGTCCGACGGCTTCTCCCAGGCCCGCACATAGCTGTCGATGCCGACATTGGCGAGCTTATCGCTGGCCTGCGGCGACAGCAGCAGATGGTCGATGCGCAGGCCCTGGTTCTTCTGCCAGGCTCCGGCCTGGTAGTCCCAGAAGGTGTACAGCCCGGGCTCGTCGGTCACGGCCCGCAGGGCATCGGTCAGGCCGAGGCCGAGCAGGGACTGAAAACTCTCGCGCGTCTCGGGCTTGAACAGGGCGTCCTCGGTCCAGGCGGCGGGATTGTGGACGTCGCGGGCGTGCGGAATGACGTTGAAGTCGCCTGCGAGGATCAGCGGCTCCTCGGTCTTAAGGCGCTCCTTCGAATACTCAAGAAGCCGCGACATCCATTTGAGCTTGTAGGGGTATTTCTCGGTCCCGACTGGGTTGCCATTGGGCAGATAGAGACAGGCGATGCGCAGCACCCCGCGCTTAAGCGTCACCACGCCCTCGAGGAAGCGGGCGTGCGCATCCTCGTCGTCGCCGGCAAGCCCCGACTTGGTCTCGTCGAACTTGAGCTTGGAGAGCAGCGCCACGCCGTTGAACGTCTTCTGCCCGTGGGTCACCACGTTGTAGCCGAGCGCCTCGATCTCCAGCCGCGGGAAGGCCTCGTCGACGCATTTGATCTCCTGCAGGCAGACGACGTCCGGCTGGCACTCCTTCAGCCAGGTCAGCAGGAGGTCGATCCGCTGCCGGACCGAATTCACGTTCCAGGTGGCAACTCTGATGGGCATGTTGGCGGGCTCCGGGCAGGGGCCATGGTTAGAACAAAATGCAAACGTGCCCGTCAAGGACGCCGCAAAATCTCCCACAAAATTAACCCGGCTTAAGCCGGCCCCGGGCCATTGATACCGAAAAGGTTTTTCGAATGGGATGGCCGGACAAATCCACGACGCCAAGCGAGCCGCGCGACGGCCTGACCGGCGCGTTCCTGTACTGGCTCGGCGGCTTCGAGATCGAGGACGGCCTCACCGCCGATCTCAGCGAGCGCGAGCTGCGCCGCATCCGCGCCAAGCAGATCGACGCGGTGACGCGGGCCATCCCGCTGACGATGTCCGTCACCATGCTCAATGTCGCCATCGTGCTGATCCTGTTCTGGGGCCGAGGCTGGAACGATTTCCTCGCGATCTGGGGCATGACGCTTGCCGTCACCGCCTCGCTCGCGGTGCGCGCGTGGCGGCGCGCGCAGCAGAATCCGCCGCAGGAAGCGTCACGCCGCGCGACGCGGCAAATGCTGCGACAGGCGTTTTTCCTCGCCGCGATCTGGGGCACGCTGCCGCTCGCTTTGTTCAGCCGGGTCGGGCCGACCAGCCAGTTGATCCTGGCCTGCCTGATGGTCGGCATGATGTCCGGCGGCGCCTTCACGCTGTCCACGTTTCCGCGTGCAGGCCTCGTCTATCTCGCGACCATGACAATCGCCTGCGCCGGCGCGATGCTGTTGTGCGGTGCTGCTCCGTATGCCCTGACCGCGGTGTTCCTGCTGCTGTTCGCGTTCTTCATGGCGCGCAACATCGTCTCGCAGGGCAACCTGTTCCTCGGCAACCTCAAGGCCCAGCTCGAGCTCGAACGCCAGACCGAGATCATCTCGCTGCTGCTGAAGGATTTCCAGGAGAACGCCAGCGACTGGCTGTGGCAGACCGATGCCGAAGGGCATCTCACCGATGTGCCGCAACGCTTCGCCGACGTCGCGCAATTGCCGCTTCCGCTGCTGAAGGGATCGCTCTTCGCCGATGTGCTCGACATGCTGTGCCCCGAAGACCAGGCGGCGGCCTACAACGTCGTCGGCCTGATGGAGCACGCCGAGCCACTGCACGAGATGAATCTCAAGGTCGTTGCGGGCGGCGAGGGGCGGCTGTGGTCGCTGACCGCAAAGCCAGCCTATGACCGCGACGGGCAATTTTTGGGCTATCGCGGCTTCGGCCGCGACGTCACCGAGCGCTGGCGTGCCGAAAAGGCCGAAGCCGAGAGCCGCGCGAAGTCGGATTTTCTCGCCGTGATGAGCCACGAGATCCGCACGCCCATGAATGGCGTGCTCGGACTTGCCAGCATGCTGCTCGAAACAAAACTCGATCCGGAGCAGCGTGAGGCCGTCACCACGATCCGCGAGTCCGGTGACAACCTCCAGCGCATCCTCAACGACATCCTCGATCTCTCAAAGCTCGAGGCCGGGCGCTTCGCGTTCGAGGCGATAGACTTTGCGCCGCAGACGTTGGTCGAGACGGTCGCGACCGTGGTGCGCGCAAGCGCCAAGAGCAAGGGGCTCGCGGTCAAGGTCGAGCTCGATCCGAATTTGCCGCCGACGCTGCGTGGCGACGTCGCGCGCATCCGCCAGGTGCTGCTCAATCTCGCCTCCAACGCGGTGAAGTTCACCGACCAAGGCGAGGTGACGATCAAGGCCATTTGCCAGGCGCGCCGCGATCTGCTCGCGACCGTCGAATGGACCGTGACCGACAGCGGCATCGGCATTGCGCCCGAGAAACTCGGGCAGCTGTTCTCGGATTTCGCCCAGGCCGATGCCTCGATCAGCCGCCGCTTCGGCGGCACTGGCCTCGGTCTTGCGATCTCACGGCGCATCATCGAGCAGATGGGCGGCACCATCGGCGTCACCTCGACGCCGGGCGAGGGCTCGACCTTCCGCTTCACGCTGGTGCTGCCGTGGAGCCAGGCGCAGGCGTCCAATCAGGACGCGGGCCGCGATGAAGCCGACGATCTCAAGGCTCGCATTGCGAGCCTCGACCGGCCGCTGAGGGTGCTGGTCGCCGAGGACGATGCCGTCAATCGCATGGTCGTCAGCAAGATGCTCGGTGCCTTCGAGGTCGAGCTGCGAGTCGTTGCCGACGGCGTCGAGGCCGTCGCGGCTGTCGCCGAAGGCGATTACGACATCGTGCTGATGGACGTGCGCATGCCCGAGATGGATGGCCTTGCCGCGACCCGGGCGATCCGCGCGGAAGGCGGGCGCTTCAAGACCCTGCCGATCATCGCGCTGACCGCCAACGCATTCCCCGAAGACGTCAAGATCTGCCGCGAGGCCGGCATGTCTGACTTCCTGGCCAAGCCATTACGGAAGCCCGCGCTGGCCGCGGCCCTGCTGCGCGGGCTGGACGGTCACGTGATGGCAGAGGACGCGCCGCTCCAGCCAGATCTGATGCCGGTCGACGTGGAGTGGACGGACGAGGAAAGGCAGATGACCGGGGCCTAAAGCGCCCGTCAGATCGAGAAGCTGGTCCCGCAGCCGCAGGACGCTGTCGCGTTGGGATTGTTGACGCGGAACGAGGCGCCGATCAGGTCGTCGACGAAGTCGACCTGGGAGCCTGCCAGAAACGGCTGCGAGGCGGAATCGACCAGCACCACCGCGTTCGCCTGCTCGATCACGAGATCGTCGTCGGTGCGGTCGCGGTCGATGTCGAACTTGTACTGGAAACCGGAGCAGCCGCCGCCCTCGACGGAGATGCGCAGCATCGCGCCTGTGCCTTCGCCCTTGAGGATCTCCCCAATCCGGCGCGCGGCGCGGTCACTGATGGTCACGTCAGTCGTCATGGCTCGTCTCCGATAGGCCCGCAGTCATACCAAATTCACTTGGCAGATTCACTTGGCCAATTCATTTGGTATCCCGCGTCCGGCATAGTTAAGTGCAAGGATACGCAGAATCAAATGGATAGGGACTAAATTCGTCGTGTCCGTCGGAATGGCTGCCCCCCGCGCGCCCTATGCCTGCGACCCCGAGCGCAGCCGCGGCCGGCTGGTCGCCGAGCCGCCGAGCCGGACCCGCAGCCCGTTCCGGCGGGATTGCGACCGGGTGATCCATTCCACCGCGTTTCGCCGCCTGAAGTACAAGACCCAGGTGTTCGTGTTCCACGAGGGGGACCATTACCGCACCCGGCTGACCCATTCGCTGGAGGTGGCACAGATCGCCCGCGCGCTGGCGCGCCAGCTTGGGCTGGACGAGGATCTCACGGAAACCCTGGCGCTCGCCCACGATCTCGGGCATCCGCCGTTCGGCCATGCCGGCGAGCGGGCGCTGGATGCCTGCCTGAAGGATTTCGGCGGCTTCGACCATAACGCCCAGGCACTCCGCGTCGTCGGCTCCCTGGAGCACCGCTATCCCGAGTTCGACGGGCTGAACCTGACCTGGGAGTCGCTCGAGGGCATCGTCAAGCACAACGGCCCGTTGACCGATCGCAGCGGCGCGCCGGTCGGGCGCTACCGCGAGCACGGCATTCCCGTCGGCATCGCCAATTATATCGAGACCTACGATCTCGAACTCTGGAGCTTCGCCTCGCTGGAAGCACAGGTTGCGGCGATCGCCGACGATATCGCCTACGACGCCCACGACATCGACGACGGTCTGCGCGCCGGCCTGTTCCATCTCGACGATCTCAAGGTCATGCCGCTCACGGCGGAGATCATCGCCGAGACATCGGCGCATTATCCCGAGCTCGAAGACGTCAGGCGCGGGGCTGAGCTGGTGCGCGAGCTGATCTCGCATCTGATCGGTGCGGTATTCGCGGAGGCGCAGAAGAACGTCGCTGCGGTCAGGCCGCAATCGGCCCAGGACGTGCGCCAGCAGAGCCGGGCGCTGATCGCGTTCCCCGCCGAGGTCGCCGAGGAAGAGGCCGCCATCAAGCACTTCCTCTACCAGCATATGTATCGCCACAAGCGGGTGATGCGGGTGATGGCGGAGGCGGAACAGATCCTGTTCGACTTGTTCGCCAAGTACCTGACATCGCCGGCCGACCTGCCGCCGGAATGGCTGGTCGGGGCGGAGGCGGACGACGAGGGCGACCGGGCCCGCCGGATCGGCAATTTCATTGCCGGAATGACCGACCGTTTCGCCCTGACCGAGCACCAGCGGCTCTTTGACTCGACCCCGGATTTGCGTTAGGCGGCGCCCATGCCCGACACATCCTCAGCACCGCATTTGTTCGCCGACGTACTCGCACGCGTGCACGCCGCCTGCCGCGCGCTGGCGGCGGAAGCCAACTGGCCCGAGGGCATCGATTTCTCGCGCGTGGTGGTCGAGCCGCCGCGCGACGCCTCCCATGGCGACATGGCGACCAACGCCGCCATGGTGCTCGCGAAAGAGGCAAAGGCGAAGCCGCGTGATCTCGCCGAGCAGATCGCCGAGCGGCTCCGCGCTGATGCGCTGATCGCCAAGGTCGATGTCGCCGGCCCCGGATTCATCAACCTGACGCTGATACCCGCCGCATGGGCGGAGGCACTGCGGACGGTGCTGCGCGAGGGCGCTGATTACGGTCGTGTCCGCGGCGGCTCCAAGGTCAATGTCGAATACGTCTCGGCCAATCCGACCGGACCGATGCATGTCGGCCATTGCCGCGGCGCCGTGTTCGGCGACGCGCTGGCGAGCCTGCTTCAGTTCGGCGGCCACGACGTCACGCGCGAGTATTATATCAACGATGCCGGCGCGCAGGTCGATGTGCTCGCTCGTTCCGCGTTCCTGAGGTACCGCGAGGCGCTCGGCGAAGACATCGGCGCGATCCCGGAAGGCCTCTATCCGGGCGACTATCTGAAGCCTGTCGGTGCGGCGCTGGCGAAGGAGCACGGCGACAAGCTCCTCGCGATGACCGAGGCGCAATGGTTGCCGACAGTCCGGGCCAAGGCGATCGCGATGATGATGGACGAGATCAAGGGCGATCTCGCCGCGCTCAACATTCGCCACGACGTATTCTTCTCGGAGCGCTCGCTGATCGAGACCGGCAACAACAAGGTTGCCGAGACCATCTCGTTCCTGCAGGCCAAGGGTGACATCTATGAAGGCCGCCTGCCGCCGCCGAAGGGCGCGCCGGTCGAGGACTGGGAAGACCGCGAGCAGCTGCTGTTCAAGGCGACCGCTTACGGCGACGATGTCGACCGTCCGCTGATCAAGTCGGACAATTCCTACACCTACTTCGCCTCCGACATTGCCTATCACAAGAACAAGTTCGACCGTGGTTTTGCGGAGATGATCGACGTCTGGGGCGCCGATCATGGCGGCTACATCAAGCGCATGCAGGCGGCGGTGAAGGCGACGACCTCCGGCAAGGGCGCGCTCGACGTCAAGATCGTCCAGCTCGTGAAGTTGCTGCGCAATGGCGAGCCGGTGAAAATGTCCAAGCGGAGCGGGGACTTCGTCACCTTGCGTGAGGTGGTGGATGAAGTCGGCCAGGACGCCGTCCGCTTCATGATGCTCTACCGCAAGAACGACGCGGTACTCGACTTCGACCTCGCCAAGGTGATGGAACAGTCGCGCGACAACCCTGTATTCTACGTCCAGTACGGCCACGCCCGCGGCCATTCGATCTTCCGCAACGCCCGGGCCGAAGTGTTCCCGGAACTCCCCGAGGATGCCCGCAAGCGGATTGCCTGGCTCAGTGAGTCGGCCGTGGAGCGGCTGTCCGACCCTGTTGAGCTCGACCTTCTCAAGCGCCTAGCAATTTATCCGAGGATGCTGGAAGCTGCCGCTGCGGCGCATGAGCCGCACCGAATTGCGTTCTATCTCTATGACTTAGCGAGCGAATTTCACGCACTTTGGACGAAGGGGCGCGATTTGCCCTATTTACGCTTCATTATCAATAATGATGCAGATCTAACGAAGGCGCGGCTGGCCATGGTCCAGGGCGTCGTCTCTGTCCTGGCATCGGGCCTCGCCATCCTCGGCGTCCATGCTCCGGACGAGATGCGGTAGTTTGGGGCGAACTACTTAAGGGGAATAATATTGGGGGTACCGGCAGAAGCCGGATCGCTTAGACTTGGTTGAAAGCCTTGTGGGTCGAAAGCCGCGCCTTGGTCGAGGGGCGCGCGGCTTTCCCGAAGGGACGCATCATCACGATGGCCGATCGATATCACGACAGACCGTTTCATTCCGACGACTATGGCCGCGGCGCCGACCAGCATGGGAAGGCGGAAAACGATCCCTTGGCCGAGCTCGCCCGCCTGATCGGGCAGACCGATCCCTTCGCGGCACAGGGCCGCCCGGGTGCGCGGCCGGCAGCAGCGCCAGCGCAGACTTATCAGGACGAAGATTATTCGCAGGATGGCTATCAGCAGGACTATTCCGAGCAGGCAGCAGCGCCTCAGCCGGGGCCGCCGTCATGGATGCGGCGCGCCAACGTGCAACCGCAGCCGGCGCCCGAGCCTGACTATCCCGTCGCCGTGAAGCCCGTTCATCCGCTGCATCGCTATTCAGCCCAGCCGGCGGCGCCGGAGCCTGAGTTTCATCAGTCGCAGGCCCATCAGGACCGCGCCTACCAGGATCAGGCTTACCAGGAGCAAGCCTACCATCAGGAGCAAGCCCAGGAGCAAGCCTACGAGGCGCCGTACGAGCAGCCCGATCCGGCACGTTACGATGATGCGCTCTACGGGCGGCTCGAGTCGGGCGAGCAGGATTTTCAGCGTGAGCCGGCCTATCCGGACGATCCTTACGCGTTCCAGAGCGACTATCCCGAGGCCGATCTCGACGAACCCAGGAAATCGCGCGGCGGCATGATGACGGTCGCCGCGATCCTCGCGCTGGCCGTGGTCGGAACTGGTGCGGCCTTCGCCTACAAGACCTATGTCGGATCGCCCCGCAGCGGCGAGCCGCCGATCATCAAGGCCGACAACACGCCGACCAAGATCGTGCCGGCGCCGTCGGACTCCTCGGCCAAGGTACCCGATCGCATGGCGAGCGGCGACGGCAGCGAGAAGATCGTGCCGCGCGAGGAGGCGCCTGTCGACGTCAATGCCAAGGCGGCCGGTCCGCGCGTGGTGTTTCCGCCGCTGAACCAGAATGCGAACCCGCCGCCGGTTGCGAGCGTGTCGCCGTCCAACATTCCGCCGCCGAATGTCGGTCCGGTCCCGAGCAACGGGACGATGCCGAACAGTGCGCCTCGCTCGATCAAGACCGTGGCTGTGAAGGGTGACCAGACCGACAGCGCCGTGCCGCAGGGCGCCGCACCGCCAGCAGCCAAGCCGGCCGCGCCGCCGAAGCCGGTTGCTGCACCGGCCGCGCCGCGTACGCCGCCGACCTCGGCCAATGCCAGCGCCAACCAGCCGCTCTCGCTGGCGCCGCAGGCCGAGCCGCCGCAGCGAATGGCTGCGACTAATCCGACCCAAATTGCACCCGCGCCCAGCGGCGGTGGCGGCTTCGTCGTCCAGGTTTCCTCGCAGCAGAGCGAGGATAGCGCCGCCGCATCCTACCGGGTGCTGCAGAGCAAATATGGCAGCGTTCTCGGCGGCCGTTCGCCGGTCATCAAGCGCGTCGATCTAACCGATAAGGGCAAGGGCATCGTCTATCGCGCCTTCGCCGGACCGTACGGCTCGGCCGACGAGGCGGTGCAGGCCTGCAACAATCTGAAGTCGGCTGGCCTGCCGTCCTGCTTCGTCCAGAGGAATTAGCGGCCGTTTCCTTGACCCCCTCCCGGGGCAGGGTTAATCGGCCCTATGAGCACGCGGGCCTTCAATACCGGCGTATCCGGAACGGATCTGACCGCCGCCGAGCGGGCGTCTGGCCGTCGAGGATGCCCATGGGACTTCATTCCCTTCAGGCGCAGCATCGAAATTTCGACGCAAGTCACGGTGCCGCTTCAGGAATTGACGGTCGCGGGGGTGACTGCGGCCAATCTCGGCGGTCTCAGCATTCCCGTGGATGGCGCCGCCGACCCCGCCCATCCGGTGACGACTTCTGCGACAATGATCGCTCAGGTGATTCGCAGCGCAGTCGGGTTCCAGGGTTTGTTAATGAGTGATGACGTGCCGATGAACACGCTGGCGGGAGGCATCGCCGAGCGAATTCGCGCCATGTTCGCGGCCGGCTGCGACACGACGCTTCACAGCAATGACAATGCGGAACTGGACGCATTGACCGCAACCACGGCATCCGCATGAGCGCAGAAATCCTATCGTTTGAAACCGGGCGGCCCGCGGAGCTGGCCGAGGGCGAGCCGGCGTTGGTGGTCGACGTCGAAGGCTATGAGGGCCCGCTCGATCTCCTGCTCGCGCTGGCGCGACAGCAGAAAGTCGATCTCGCCAAGATCTCGATCCTGGCGCTGGCCGACCAGTACCTCCACTTCATCGAAGCCGCGCGAAAGATCCGGCTCGAGCTTGCGGCCGATTATCTCGTGATGGCCGCCTGGCTTGCCTTCCTGAAGTCGCGCCTGCTGCTGCCGGAGCCGCCGAGCGCGGAAGGTCCGAGCGCCGAGGAAATGGCAACTGCGCTCGCCAACCGTCTGCGCCGCCTGGAAGCCATTCGTGAAGCCGCCAACCGGCTGATGAACCGGCAGCAATTGCTGCGCGACATTTTTCCGCGTGGCGAGCCCGAGCAGATCGCCGAGATCCGGCATCCGAAATATACGGCGACGCTGTACGACCTGCTCACGGCCTATGCATCGCAGCGTCAGTCGCGCGTGCTGGCGAGCGTGCATCTGGCCAAGCGCACGGTGTGGTCGCTCGCCGAGGCGCGCGCCACGCTGGAACGGCTGGTCGGCAGCATCAGCGAACAGGACGACTGGGGCGTGCTCGACGATTTCCTGGTCCGTCACGTCGCTGATCCGACGCAGCGCGCGACGGTGTTCGCCTCAAGCTTCGCCGCTGCGCTCGAGCTGGTGCGCGAAGGTCAGCTCGAGCTGAATCAGAAAGAAGCGTTTGCGCCCATCTATTTCCGGAAGGGGCGTCCTAAACCGGTTCCGGACGCAGCTCCTGCGCCCGATGCACCGGTCGCTTAAGTGCAAGAAGGAGAAGCTGCCATGGCTTTGGCGGAAGTTCGCGTAGAAGAGGTCGAGCCGATGGAGAACGAGCCCCAGGCACGTCCGGAAGAACTGCGGCTGCTGGAAGCGCTGCTGTTTGCTTCGAATGAACCGCTGGATACCGCGACGCTGGCCAAGCGCATGCCCGAGGGCGTCGACGTCAAGGCTGCGCTCGAGCAGCTCCAGGCCGACTACTCCTTGCGCGGCGTGAACCTCGTGCGGGTCGCCAACAAATGGACGTTCCGCACCGCCGGCGATCTCGCCTGGCTGATGACACGTGAGAGCACCGAGACCCGGCGCCTGTCGCGTGCCGCGATCGAGGTGCTGGCGATCATCGCCTATCACCAGCCGGTGACGCGCGCCGAGATCGAGGAAATCCGCGGCGTCGTCACCTCCAAGGGCACGCTCGACGTGCTGCTGGAGACCGGCTGGATCAAGCCGCGCGGCCGCCGCAAGACGCCCGGCCGTCCCTTGACCTTCGGAACCACCGAGGACTTCCTGTCGCAGTTCACCCTGGAACAGCTTGGCGATCTGCCGGGCCTGGAGGAGCTGAAGGGCACGGGCCTGCTGGATTCGCGGCTGCCGACCGGCTTCAGCGTGCCGACGCCGTCGGATGATCCGCAGCTGCGCGAGGACGAGGACCCCCTGGAACCGGGCGAGGACCTCGATCTGGCCCTGGCGCCTGCGGTCGAGCCCGAGACGCCGCCGGAAGGCGGCCATGAGGGTGGTGAGGGCGGGAGCGAGGAGTGATCCTCCGGTCCCTCTACGGGCCGCCTGCGACCAGTTAACACTAGGCAAGATTACGTAGCGCCAACAGCGAATTGGCGCTGCCTTGGTCCTTGTTTTTGAGGCCTGCGAAGCCTAGGTTTCGGTGAAGATCGGCCGGGGTCCCGGCGATGCGCGTTTGGAGGGTTGCAGGATGGGTTCTCTTAGCATTTGGCACTGGATCTTGGTGATCGCAGTGGTCCTGCTGCTGTTCGGCCGTGGCAAGATTTCGGATCTGATGGGCGACGTGGCGCAGGGCATCAAGGCCTTCAAGAAGGGCATGCAGGACGACGACAAGGTCGCCGACAAGCCGGCCGAGCCGTCCAAGTCCATCGAGCACAATGCGGCGCCGACCGCGGCGCGATCCGACGTCGGCAGCAAGGCCGTCTGAGCCAGGAGCACGCGAGACGCGGGAAACGGACCCGATCCTGCGCGTGAGGGATTGGGCCGATCGTGGCTTCGCGTGAACGGAAGACGTCATGTTCGACATCGGGTGGAGTGAGCTGGTTCTGATCGGGGTCGTGGCCCTGGTCGCCATTGGCCCGAAAGAACTGCCGGGCGTGCTGCGCATGGTCGGCCAGTGGATGGGCAAGGCCCGCAAGATGGC
Source organism: Bradyrhizobium rifense (assembly GCF_008123425.1). Lineage (GTDB taxonomy): Bacteria > Pseudomonadota > Alphaproteobacteria > Rhizobiales > Xanthobacteraceae > Bradyrhizobium > Bradyrhizobium rifense. The sequence goes on along the minus strand of NZ_VSSS01000076.1, from coordinate 74,636 downwards.
CGCCGAATTCCAGGGCCAGTTCCAGGAAGCCATGCGCGAGGCCGAGATGGCCGACCTCAAGAAGAGCTTTGACGAGGTCAAGGAAGCCGCCACCGGCTTCACCGGCGGCGGTCTGATGACCTCGCTGCAGAAGGACGTCAGCGACGCGCTGCGCGTCGACGCACTCGACAAGCCGGCCGAGACGTCGACCACGACAACTGCTCTCGAACCGCCGGCGACTTCAAGTGAACCGCCGGCGACTTCAAGTGAAGCGCAGGCGACTTCAAGTGAAGCGCCGGCGATTTCAAGTGAAGCGCCGGCGACTCCGACGACACCGGAAGCCCCGACGCCTGAAACCTTTGTGGAGGCCGAGGCGCACGCGGCGGTGAACGAGCCGCTCGCGATCACGCGCGAGGTCGAGCCGCAGGCGCCGGTCGAGCAGGACACTGCGCCCGAGGCGATCAAGGACGCCAAAGCGTCATGAGCGACGCCGAGATCGAGGCCAGCAAGGCCCCCTTGATGGACCATTTGATCGAGCTGCGCTCGCGGCTTATCAAGGCGTTGCTTGGCTTCGGCGTGGCCTTCATCTTCTGCTTCTTCTTCGCCAAGCAGATCTACAACGTGCTGGTCTGGCCGTTCGTGTGGGTCGCGGGCGCCGACAACTCGAAATTCATCTACACGGCGCTGCTCGAATATTTCATCACCCAGCTCAAGCTCGCGCTGTTCGGTGCCGGCTTCATCTCGTTCCCGATCGTCGCGACGCAAATCTACAAGTTCGTCGCGCCCGGCCTCTACAAGCACGAGAAGCAGGCCTTCCTGCCGTATCTGGTCGCGACCCCGTTCTTCTTCGTGCTGGGCGCAGCGCTGGTCTATTTCGTCGTGCTGCCGATGCTGGTGCGTTTCTCGCTCGGCATGCAGCAGGCCGGCAGCGACGAGACCGCGCAGATCCAGCTTCTGCCCAAGGTCGGCGAATATCTGTCGCTGATGATGTCGCTGATCTTCGCCTTCGGCATCGCCTTCCAGCTTCCGGTGATCCTGACCCTGCTCGGGCGGATCGGCATCATCACGTCAAAGATGCTGCGCGAGAAGCGCCGCTATTTCATCGTGGTTGCCTTCATCATCGCGGCCGTGCTGACGCCGCCGGACGTGCTCAGCCAATGCTCGCTCGCGATTCCGCTGCTTTTGCTCTACGAGGGCTCGATCATCGCGGTCTCGATGGTGGAGAAGAAGGCGGCCGCCTCGCAGTCTACGACCGGCACCGACGTGTCGACGCCGCCGAATCCAGCTGAGTAGGGCGCTTTTCGCTCTATCATGTCGCCGCTTAGCCCATGATTCGTCATGCCCGGGCTTGACCCGAGCATCCAGGGCTTGATCTAAGGCGGCAGACACGTGGACGGTTGGGCTAACTTGGCCCTAACGGGAAAATGACCATGCTCGACATCAAATGGATTCGTGAAAATCCAGCCGAATTTGATCGCCAGCTAGGCCGTCGAAATTTGGATTCTGAAAGTAAGCGCAGGTTTTCCTCGGACAATATTCTATCTATCGACAATCGACGCCGCGCGATTATTCGGGTGAACGAAGAGGCATTAGCTAGGCGTAAGGCGGCAGCCAAGGAAAATGAGATTGCGCGAAAAAACAATGACGAGGTCGCGATAAAGCGACTGACAGATGAGGCGTTAGAGCTCAAGACGACCATCGCGACTACCGAGAAGGAAGATAAGGCGGCCGCAAAAGAATTGCAGGATCTGCTAGCGGAAATTCCAAACTTGCCGTTCGACGAGGTGCCAGATGGTACAGATGAACATGGTAACCGTTTGCGGCATGTGTTCGGCAGCAAGCGAAATTACTCGTTCGCTGCCAAGTCGCATATCGATCTTGGCGAAACGCTAGGTTTCATGGATTTTGAGACAGCCGCGAAATTATCCGGCTCGCGCTTCGTTGTGCTGAAGAAAGGATTAGCGCGCCTTGAACGCGCCATCGGGCAGTTTATGCTCGACCTGCATACGACCGGACATGGCTACGCCGAGATCAATCCGCCGCTGTTGGTGCGTGACGAGGTCATGTTCGGTACGGGGCAGCTTCCAAAGTTTGAGGAGGATCAGTTTCAAACTTCTCGTGGCATGGCGAAAGCTCTGAATAAGTTTCGTGCAGAGATCGGCCGCCTAACGGAGAAATTGGATGTGCTCGCAGAAGGAGATCGCACCGAGCTCCCTTCGGTTGAAGAGAAAGACGACTTCTTTGGAACAGAGCTGACACAGAACCTTTGGCTTATCCCGACCGCGGAAGTCTCGCTCACCAACCTCGTGCGCGAATCCATTCTCGACGAGAAGCAACTGCCGATGCGGCTGACAGCGCTGACGCCGTGCTTCCGCGCCGAGGCGGGCGCTGCGGGGCGCGACACGCGCGGCATGATCCGCCAGCACCAGTTCACCAAGGTTGAGCTGGTCTCGATCACGACACCAGAGACCAGCAAGGACGAGCTGGAGCGGATGCTGTCCTGCGCCGAGCAGGTGTTGCAAAAGCTCGACCTGCATTATCGCGTCATGACGCTATGTGCAGGGGATATGGGTTTTTCGTCGCAAAAAACCTATGACATCGAAGTGTGGATGCCCGGGCAGGGCGAGGGCGGCATGTTCCGCGAGATCTCCAGCTGCTCGGTCTGCGGCGATTTCCAGGCGCGGCGCATGGATGCGCGCTCGCGCGGCCCGGATGGCAAGCCGCGCTTCGTGCACACGCTGAACGGCTCCGGCACGGCGGTCGGCCGCGCGCTGATCGCCGTCATGGAGACCTATCAACAGGAGGACGGCTCGATTGCCGTTCCGAGCGTGCTTCAGCCCTATATGGGCGGGCTGAAGGTGGTCGCGCGGGACTAAAGCGTTTTCGAGCGAAGTGGGAACCGGTTCGCGTCAAGAAAACGCGTCAAGCAAAGTAATTCTCGTTGCCCGTCTGAAACGCAGAAACGTTTGGTTGCGAAGATCGGGCGGCCGGTTATCCTGCCGGCCATCCGTCAACGCGAACCGATCGTCCATGGCCTTGCACAGCGACATCTTCTGGGTCGGCCGACAATGGGCGGTGACCGGTGCCGGCATCCAGGCCGTCGACCAGCGCTTGCGTGGCGTGCTGGACATCGACATCGCGCGGCTCTGGGACGACACGCATGTGCAAAGCCGGCGCGCCAAGCCGGGCGTCAATGTCGAGGATTTTGACAAAGCGGTGACGGTCGCGCGTGAGCGCTTTCCTGAGACGCCCGCGTCGGCCCCGTTCGTTGCGCAGCTGAAGGCGCTCGGTGTGATTGAGACCCCCGTCGTCAGCCCAGTCGTGCCGGCGATGCAGCTGCGCGCGGAGGGCAAGCTCGCGCGCTTCCTGCCGCAATGGCGCGTCCGCCGTTAATAATGCATCGGGCCTGGAAAGTTCGGCGTGATCCGGAAATAGGTGTTCGTGTCCGTTGCGTGTGAGCGGTGTCGCGTTGGCACGCAGCCATGGCGCGTTGCGGCCAAGCCATGTCCGCAGTCACGCGGCCGCTCCTCTGATGACAATTTCGGCGAGGCGTCGATATCCGGCTTCACCGCGGCCGTGACGCAAGGGCCATCGCGCGGACAGCGTTTTGGCACGCATTTGCCGCGTGCGAATTCGAGATCGTAGATCTGTCCGGACATCGTGACCTGGCCATTGCACAGGCACGCGCCGGCGACCGTCATCTGACCGCCGAGGCAATTGTCCGCGTTGGATCGCACGCAGGTGCCGCCCGGATCCGTGCCCGCCGCCATCAACTGAAATCCGGCCGGGCAGGTGCATTGCCCATCGCTCACGGTGCCGCCAATGCAAGTGACGGGGATTAGCGCGCGCGGCGGGACGGAGGACGGTGCGACGTCGGTGATGCAGGCGCCACCCTCGACATGCGAGTTGGGCGGGCAGGCGAGCGGCGGCGTCATCGTGCTGGTCTCGGCCTGGGCGGGCGGCGGGCTCGGCTCTGGCGCCGCAGGGACTGGCGCGGGCGCAACGGGGACCGACTTGGCAGCGCAGACGCCGTTGCGGAACTCCTGCCAGGGAAAGCAGCGGTCCGCGGGTTCGGAATCCTGCGCCCATCCGGCGCCTGCCACGCAGAGGCCGAGACCGAGGACGATTGCGGCTGAAAAGCGGGTCATTCCGTGCCCGGTCGCCTGAAAATGCGCGAGAAAATTAGGATGCGGCGTTGCGGCGCTGCAATGAGCTAGATCACAGAGGAGACCCGCGTTGTATCAGCCGAATTCCCGCCTTCGGCCGGTTTGCCTGATCCGCCATAGCCGGATAAGACGGCCTGACCCCAGCTCAGGAATCGACCACCGGCATGCGCATTCTCTGCACCAATGACGACGGCATCCACGCTCCCGGCCTCAAGGTCGTGGAGGAGATCGCACGCGCGCTGTCCGACGACGTCTGGGTGGTGGCGCCCGAGCTCGATCAGTCCGGCGTGTCGCATTCGCTGTCGCTGAACGATCCGCTGCGCCTGCGCGAAGTCGGGCCTCGGCACTTTGCGGTGCGGGGCACGCCGACCGACTGCGTCATCATGGGCGCACGCCATATCCTGGGCACGAAGCCACCCGATCTCGTGCTTTCCGGCGTCAACAAGGGCCGCAACGTTGCCGAGGACGTCGTCTATTCCGGCACCATCGCCGGCGCGCTCGAAGGCACCATCTTAGGGATTCCGTCATTCGCGCTGTCGCAGGAGTTCAGCATTGAGACGCGCGAGCGGCCGCTGTGGGACACCGCGCGCAAATTCGGTCCCGACATCCTGCGCAAGGTGATCAAGGCCGGCATTCCGAAGGACACCGTCATCAACGTCAACTTCCCGTCCTGCGCGCCGGAGGACGTGCTCGGCATTCGCGTCACGCGGCAGGGCAAGCGCAATCTCGGTTTCCTCAGGATCGATGAGCGCAGGGACGGCCGCAACAATCCCTATTTCTGGATCGGCTTCGAACGTGCCGCAATGCTGGACACGCCGGCCGAAGGTACCGATCTCGCGGCGCTGCGCGAGCGCTATGTCTCGGTCACGCCGCTGCGGCTCGATCGCACCAATGAAGCGTTTTCCGAAGAGCTGAGCGCCACGCTGAAATAACGGCTAGCCGCCGCGAAGCGCGGCTTCGATGGTCTTGCCGAGCGCGTCGAGCTGGAACGGCTTCTGCAGCGCCGGCCGATCGCGATATTGCTCGGGCAGGCCCGACGAGCCGTAGCCGGTGGCAAAGATGAACGGGCAGCCCTTTTCCCTGATGAGATCGGCAACCGGCGAGATGACCTTGCCGTTGACGTTGACGTCGAGGATGGCGATGTCGAACTCGGTGGCCTGGACCAGCCGCAGGGCCTCGTTGATATCGCCCGCTTCAGCCGCGACCTTGTAGCCGAGCTCCTCCAACATATCCGCGACCATCATTCTGATCATGACCTCGTCTTCGACGAGGAATACAGAGCGGCCCGAAAGCCCGGTCGCGGTCATTGTCGTTGAGTCCTTGCCCATCTCCGGAAAACGTTCGCAGATTACACGAATCGACGCAATGCGCGTTTCGGCCAACGGATGCCCGAAAATGGCGTTTGCTGTTGGCCCGCTGCAAGCCGATCTATGGTCAAATACCGCAGCAAAACGCTATCATAGGTTCCTGAGCAGGAACAGGATTCTTGCCCGGGCCCGAGCGAGGCGTGCGGCGATCCGGCCCTCTGACGAGACGATATAAGCAGCGATGACCTCCAATCAGCCCCCGCCGGAAAAGATGATGTTTCAGCTCGCGCTGAGGCGTCGCGGCATCAGCGATCAGACGGTGCTGCGGACAATGGAAGAGGTGCCGCGCGATCTCTTCGTCGAGGCCTCCGATCGCGACGCCGCCTACCGTGACAGCGCGCTGCCGATCGCCTGCGGGCAGACCATCAGCCAGCCCTTCGTCGTCGCCTACATGACCGAGCAGCTTCAGCTTCAGAAGAGCCACCGCGTGCTCGAGATCGGCGCCGGCTCCGGCTATCAGGCCGCCGTGCTGTCGCGGCTGACGCGCGAGGTGCTGACGGTCGAGCGCTACCGCAAGCTTGCGGACGCCGCGCGCGCCAGGCTTGAAAAGCTCGACTATCACAATGTCGAGGTGATGCTCGGCGACGGGCTCAATCTGCCACCCAACATCGGCCCGTTCGACCGCATCATCGTCACGGCCGCGGTGGAGCAAATTCCGGAGAACCTGGTCGAGCGGCTCGAGGTCGGGGGCATCCTGATTGCGCCGGTCGGCCCGCATCAGGGCGTGCAGACGTTGACCCGCCTGAGCCGGACCGAGGCCGGGATCGAGCGCAGGGAACTCGTCGAGGTCCGCTTCGTGCCGGCACTGCCCGGCGTGGCGCGGGAGCTGTAGAACTCCGGATTAGCTGCGCTGCCAACGTCTTATTGGGAGGGTTAAGCCGTTATTTACTCGGCGCGTGTTTACTTAAAAGACCAGTTTTGTTGCGTACGAGTGAGTAACCATGTCTGTAGTCGCCGAGTTGCTTTACTCGCGCCGCGTACCGCAGGTCGCGGTGCTGGCGCTGATTTCCATCAGTTTCGCAGGGTGCAGTGCCGACACGCAGTCGCGGCTGTCCCAGTCGAACTTCTCCAATCCCTTTTCGTCTGAACAGACCGGTTCGGTCCAGCAGGCCCCGCCGCCGCAGCGTGAGCTGCCGCAATATGCGCGGCCGCAGACCCAGTCCGGCTATTATCAGTCCCAGGCCTTACCGCCGCCGGCGGTCGCCGCACCGCAATCCTACCCGGTTGCAGCGGGTGGGGGAGTTTCCGGAGGTGGCCGCGGGCTCGGCTCCTACACGCCGCCGGCTCAGCCGCGTCTTGAAGCGACCGGCACCGTGCCGCCGCGCTCGGTCGCTGCCGCCCAGCCGGTCGGCGGGACCAAGATCATCGTCGGCACCAGCGACACGCTCGACGTGCTCGCCAAGCGCTATCATGTGAGCCCGCAGGCGATCATGGCCGCCAACGGCTACAAGGGTCCGCGCGCGCTCTCGCCCGGCCAGCAGCTGGTCATCCCGCATCCGGGTGCAACGGCTGCTGCTCCTGCGCCGCTCATGGCTCCAGTTGCTGCTGCTCCGGCGATGGCGCCGAAGCCGGTGGCGGCTGTTGCCGCGCCGTCTAGCCTTCACTTCGTCAATCACGGCGACACGCTCGCCAGCATCGCGCGCAAGAACCATATCTCCGCGGCCGAGCTCGCCCGCGCCAATGGTCTCGAACCGTCGGCCAAGCTCAAACTCGGCACCAAGCTGACCGTGCCGGGCGCCAAGACCGCAGCGGTTGCCGCTCCGCTTGCTCCGGCACCTGTCGCTGCGGCCCCCGTGGCGGCTGCACTGCAGCCGGTCGCGGCCGCTCCCGCTCCGACCACCAAGATGGCCGCTGTTGCCCAGCCTGCGCAGAGCGCGCGCCTGGCTCAGGCCACCACCAATATCGAAGAGAAGCCCGCCGAGACGACGCCGGCGAAAGCGGCGGAGACCACCAGCTCGCTGCCGACCTTCCGCTGGCCGGTGCGCGGCAAGGTGATCACGAGCTACGGCGCCAAGACCAACGGCAAGTCCAATGACGGCATCAACGTCGCGGTGCCCGAGGGGACGCCGGTCAAGGCGGCGGAAGACGGCGTCGTCGCCTATTCCGGCAACGAGCTGAAAGGTTACGGCAATCTGGTCCTGGTTCGGCACTCCAACGGCTACGTCACCGCATATGCCCATGCGAGTGAGCTGTTGGTGAAGCGCGGCGATCCCATCAAGCGCGGTCAGGTCATTGCCAAGTCGGGTCAATCCGGGGAGGTGGCGTCGCCGCAGCTCCACTTCGAGATCCGCAAGGGATCGAGCCCGGTTGACCCGCTTCAGTTTTTGAACGGGGCGTGAGGCCTCGAGCGCCTCCCAGCCACATCAAGACGAGCCCATTGATCGCCCGCCCTGTGCGCAATTGCGCACTGGAGCGGGCGATCTTGTTTTCGAAGAAAGTGCTACTTGGCCGCCAGCTTCACGCCGAGCCGTCCCGCCAGTTCCTGCACGAACTGCCAGGCGACACGGCCTGAGCGCGAGCCGCGCGTCGTCGACCATTCCAGCGCCTCGCGCTCCAGCGCCTCATCGTCGACCTTGATGTCGAAATGGCTGCAATAGCCGCGCACCATGGCGAGATATTCGTCCTGGCTGCAGCGGTGGAAGCCGAGCCACAGGCCGAAGCGATCCGACAGCGAGACCTTTTCCTCGACCGCTTCGCCGGGATTGATCGCGGTCGAGCGCTCGTTCTCGATCATCTCGCGCGCGAGCAGATGTCGGCGGTTGGAGGTGGCGTAGAGGATGACGTTCTCGGGCCGGCCCTCGATGCCGCCTTCGAGCACAGCCTTGAGCGACTTGTAGGACGCATCATTGCCGTCGAAGGAGAGGTCGTCGCAGAACACGATGAAGCGGAAGGACGAGGCGCGTAGTTGCTCCATCAGCGCTGGCAGGCTCTCGATGTCTTCGCGGTGGATCTCGATCAGCTTCAGCTTGTCGGCGGGTTTGCGGTCGGCGTTGATGCTGGAGTGGGCCGCTTTCACCAGCGACGATTTGCCCATACCGCGCGCGCCCCAGAGCAGGGCGTTGTTGGCGGGCAGGCCGTTGGCAAACCGCTCGGTGTTCTCCATCAGGATGTCGCGCATCCGATCGACGCCCTTGAGCAGGAACAGCTCGACGCGGCTGACCCGCGGCACCGCAGCAAGGCGGCCGTCGGGGTGCCAGACATAGGCGTCCGCCTGTTTGAACGATTCGCGCTCGACGGCCGGCTTGCCCTGGGCGGCGAGGTGGGCCGCAATGGTCTCCAGCGCGCGGATGATGCGCTCCTGGGAAAGGTCCTGGGAGGCCTTCGAGGCTGCCTCTGGAGCCGCCTTTGAGACCGCCTTGGGGCGTTTTGCCGCGACCTGGGCGGGCTTCGTGGCAGCGGTACGGGGGCCTTTGCCGGCCGGGCTTTTGCTTGGTTTTTTGGGCATGTCCGAAGTTCCTGAGAATGCAGCCTTTATCGGGCCTGACGGCCCGCCGCAAGGTGGCCAAATCGACGGTCTGGCAGCGTTGCAATTGGGGCAATGGCCGCTATAGTCCGCGCGAATTTGACCGAACCGGTCGCCGTCAAGGCCTGACCGGCTTCCCCTGTTTCCACGAGGATCGTCCGAATGTTCATTACCCCTGCGTATGCCCAGGCCGCGGGCGCCGGTGACACCAACAGCATGTTGATGTCGCTGCTGCCGTTCGCCCTGATCTTCGTGATCATGTACTTCCTGATTCTGCGCCCGCAGCAGAAGAAGGTGAAGGACCACGCCGAGCTCGTGAAGAACATCCGCCGCGGCGACACCGTCGTGACCTCGGGCGGCCTGGTCGGCAAGGTCACCAAGGTGGTCGATGACGACCAGATCGAGTTCGAGATTTCTGACGGCGTGCGCGTGCGCCAGATGCGGTCGATGATCTCAGGCGTGCGCGCCAAGGGCGAGCCGGCCAAGGACAGCGCGAAGGAAAGCGCCAAGGACGACGCCGCGGCGAAGTAAGCGCTTCCGCGAGCATCTCAAATCTCCTGATCTGACAGGTCCAGTCGATGTTGTATTTCACGCGGTGGAGGGCGCTCGGGATTATCCTGACGGCGCTGATCGTGTGCCTCTGCGCGGTCCCGAACTTCTTCCCCGAGGCGCAGGTGAAGACCTGGCCCGCCTGGGCGCAGCGCCGGCTCGTGCTCGGCCTCGACCTTCAGGGCGGCTCCTATCTGCTGCTCGAGGTCGATGCCAACTACGTCAAGAAGGAAAAGCTCGACCAGGTCCGCGACGACGTCCGTCGCTCGCTGCGCGAGGCCAAGATCGGCTATACCGGCCTCGTGACCCGCGGCGATACCGTCGAGGTCCGGGTCAAGGATACCGATCTCCAGGCAGCGCTGACCAAGCTGCGTGACCTGTCGCAGCCGATCGGCGGCCTGCTCGGGTCGGGTACCCAGCGCGACCTCGACATATCCGATGCCGGCGGCGGGTTGATCCGTCTGGCGCTATCGCAGCCTGCGATGGTCGAGCGCATGCGCAAGACCATCGAGCAGTCGATCCAGATCGTCGAGCGCCGCGTCAACGAGCTCGGCACCGTCGAGCCGGTGATCCAGCGCCAGGGCAACGACCGTATCCTGGTGCAGGTTCCCGGCCTTCAGGATCCGACGCATCTGAAGGAACTGCTCGGCAAGACCGCGAAGATGGAATTCCGGATGGTCGACACCTCGGTGCCGCCGGACCAGGCGCAGCGGGGCGGATTGCCGCCGGATTCCGAGCTGCTGATGAGCCAGAGCTCGCCGAAGGTGCCTTACGTCGTCAAGAAGCAGGTGCTCGTCTCGGGCGCCGAGCTCAACGATGCGCAGACCGGGTTTGACCAGCGTACCAACGAGCCAATCGTCTCCTTCCGCTTCAATTCCACCGGGGCCCGCAAATTCTCGCAGGCTACGCAGGAAAACGTGGGTCTGCCGTTTGCGATCGTGCTCGACAATGAGGTGATCTCGGCACCAGTGATCCGCGAGCCCATTACGGGCGGCCAGGGGCAGATTTCTGGCAGTTTCACGGTCCAGTCCGCCAACGATCTCGCGATCCTGATGCGTGCCGGCGCGCTGCCGGCGCCGCTCACGGTGGTCGAAGAGCGCACCGTCGGTCCGGGCCTCGGCCAGGACTCGATCGAGAAGGGCGAGCTTGCGGCCTATGTCGGCTCGATCATGGTCATCGTGTTCATGCTGCTGACCTACCGGTTGTTCGGCGTGTTCGCCAACATCGCGGTGGCGATTAACGTCGCCATGATCTTCGGCCTGCTGTCGCTGCTCAATGCCACGCTGACGCTGCCCGGCATCGCCGGCATCGTGCTCACCGTCGGCATCGCGGTCGATAGCAACGTGCTGATCTACGAGCGCATCCGCGAGGAGCTGCGCGGCGGCCGCAACGCGATCTCGGCGATCGACGCCGGTTTCAAGCGGGCGCTTGCGACCATCCTCGATTCCAACATCACGACCTTCATTGCCGCCGCGGTGCTGTTCTATATCGGTACCGGTCCGGTGCGCGGCTTCGCCGTGACGCTCGGCATCGGCATCATCACCACGGTGTTCACCGCCTTCACGCTGACCCGGCTGATCGTGGCCGGGTGGGTGCGGTGGAAGCGGCCGCAGAGCGTGCCGATCTAGGAGCCTGACCGTGACTCACATTGTTCTCATCGGGCTCGGCATCCTGATTGCTGTCCTCACCGTCGTCTCGGTGTTCGGCTGGCTGCCGTCGCTGCGCATTGTCCCTGACGATACGCATTTCGACTTCACGCGCTTCCGTCGCATCAGCTTCCCGATCTCGGCGGCGCTGTCGATCGTCGCCATCACGCTGTTCTTCACCCACGGCCTGAATTTCGGCATCGACTTCCGCGGCGGCACGCTGCTGGAGGTGCGGGCCAAGTCCGGCACCGCCGACATCGCGGCGATGCGCACGACACTGGATGGGCTGCGCCTGGGCGAAGTCCAGATCCAGCAAATCGGCGGTCCCGCCGACGTCCTGATCCGTGTCGCGGAGCAGCCGGGTGGCGATGCTGCGCAGCAGGAAGCCGTGCAGAAGGTCCGCACGGCGCTCGGCGATGCCTTCGAGTATCGCCGTGTCGAAGTGGTCGGCCCGCGCGTCTCCGGCGAGTTGCTGGCCTTCGGCATGCTCGGCCTGATGCTCGCGATCGTCTCGATCCTGATCTATCTCTGGTTCCGGTTCGAATGGCAGTTCGCGCTCGGCGCCATGATCGCCAACGTGCACGACATCGTGCTGACCATCGGCTTCATGTCGATCAGCCAGGTCGACTTCGACCTGACCAGCATCGCGGCGCTTCTGACCATTTTGGGCTATTCGCTCAACGACACCGTCGTCATCTATGACCGCATCCGGGAAATGCTGCGGCGCTACAAGAAGATGCCGATGCCGCAGCTGCTGAACGAGTCCATCAACTCGACGCTGTCGCGCTCGATCATCACCCACTTCACCGTGACCCTGGCGTTGCTGGCGCTGCTGCTGTTCGGCGGTCATGCCATCCACAGCTTCACGGCCGTGATGATGTTCGGCGTCGTGCTGGTCGGCACCTACACCTCGATCTTCATCGCAGCGCCGATCCTGATCTATCTCGGCGTCGGCGAGCATCGCGAAGATGCGAAAGAAGAGGCTCCGCCGGCGAAGAAAAGCAAGGCGTGATCCGAACCGCAGGCCCTCGCATGAGTTTGCGAGGGCAGTCAGCTCATTCGGATGAAGCTCATGGCCGGCGATCCCAACGCTCCCCATTTCCCGCGCTCGGCGCCGATCGAGGCCTATGGCAAGGGCGGTTTTGCCTTCGCCGGCATGTCGCATAGGGGCTCGCTGCTGTGCCTGCCTGACGCGATCTGGGCCTGGGACGTGACCGATCCCACCAGGATCGACCGCTATTCGCTGGATCGGGTGTTCGCGGCTGCCAACAGCATCGACACGCTTCTGGTCGGGACTGGAACCGGCGTCTGGCTGCCGCCGCCGGAGCTGCGCCAGGCGCTGAAGGCGGTGAGGGTGGTGTTGGACACCATGCAGACCGGCCCCGCCGTGCGCACCTACAACATCATGATCGGCGAACGGCGCCGCGTCGCTGCCGCGCTGATTGCCGTGCCATGAGCAGCGCTGCGACGCCGCCCGACACCGTGACATTCTGCGCCGACCTCGTGCGCAACCATGACTTTCCGCGCTATGCCGCGACGCTGTTCGCGCCCGCTGCCGAGCGTCGTGCGCTGCTTGCGCTCTACGCCTTCAATGTCGAGATCGTCCGGGTCCGCGACCAGGTGAGCCAGCCCTTGCCGGGCGAGATCCGCTTTCAATGGTGGACCGATCTGTTCTCGGGCCTTGTTCACGGCAGCGCCGAGGGCAATCCGGTGGCGGCCGAGCTGTTGCGCGCGATCCGCGATTTTGACCTGCCCGTCGAGCCCTTGTCGCTGCTCGTCGACGAGCATCAGTTCGATCTCTACAACGATCCGATGCCGACCATGACGGCGCTTGAAGGCTATCTGGCGGCGACCTCTTCGGCCCTGTTCGCGCTCGCGGCGCGGATCATGGGCGAAGCTTCGGATGCGAGCGAGCACCTCGCGCGGCACGCCGGGTTGGCGCAGGGCATCGTGCAGGTGATCGCGAACCTGCCGCGGGACTCGGCCCATCGACAATTGTTCCTGCCGCAGCAATTCCTGACTGGCCATGGCTGTGGCATCGAGGATGTGTTCGCCGGCAAGCAGACGCCCCATCTGAATGCCGTGCTGGACCAGCTCATGGGCGAAGCCCGGCAACATCTGGCGACGGCCTCGTCGCTGCTGGCGCAGGTGGCGCCGCCGGCGCGGGCTGCATTCCTGCCGCTGAGCCAGGCGCGGGCCGATCTCGATCGCCTGTCGCGGCCGGGGCGCAATCCCTTCGCGCCGCAGCCGGTGTCGCGGTTGCGCGCGCTCTGGACGCTGTGGCGGGCTTCACGATCCCGGGAATTTACCAAATAGCGGTTGGCTTATCGCCCGCGGCGGCCGAATGCTCTATGCTGTCCCATGGCTGAATTGTCCCAAACCGCAATCCCCGATCTAAGCGGCCTTCCGGTCGCACCGGGCGACATTCAAGCTGCTGCCGAGACCATCCGCGGTGCCGTCGTCGAGACGCCCTGCAGCTACAGCCGGACGCTGAGCAACATCTACGGCTGCGAGCTCTGGCTCAAATTCGAGAACCTCCAGTTCACCTCTTCGTTCAAGGAGCGTGGCGCGCTGAACCGGCTCACGGCGCTGACGCCGGAGGAGCGCGCGCGCGGCGTTGTCGCCATGTCGGCGGGCAACCACGCGCAGGGAGTGGCCTATCACGCCAAGCGGCTCGGCATTCCCGCCACGATCGTCATGCCGGTGGGCACGCCGATGGTGAAGGTCGAGAACACCAGACATCATGGTGCCGAGGTGGTTGTCACCGGCGCGACGCTGGAGGAGGCGGCCGCGTACGCGCGAAGCCACGGCGAGGCCCGCGGCATGATCTTCGTCCATCCTTACGACGATCCGCTGGTCATTGCAGGGCAAGGCACGGTCGGGCTGGAAATGCTCAAGGCGGTCCCGGAGCTCGACACGCTGGTCGTTCCGATCGGCGGCGGCGGCCTGATCAGCGGCATCGCCATTGCCGCGAAATCGCTGAAGCCGTCATTGCGCATCCTGGGCGTCGAGGCCTGGCTCTATCCCTCGATGTACAATGCTGTCCATGGTGGCAATCTGCCGGCACGCGGCGATACGCTCGCCGAAGGCATCGCGGTCAAATCGCCGGGCAAGATCACCACTGAAATCGTCCGCCGCCTGGTTGACGACATCGCGCTCGTCAACGAAGCCGAGCTCGAGCGTGCAGTCGCAACCCTGATCTCGATCGAGAAGACGGTCGTCGAGGGCGCCGGCGCCGCGGGCCTTGCGGCGATCATGTCCGATCCCACGCGCTTCGCTGGTGAGAAGGTTGGCCTGGTCCTGAGCGGCGGCAACATCGACACGAGGCTGATCGCCTCGGTGCTCACGCGCGAACTGGCGCGCGAGGGGCGGCTGACGCAGCTCTCGCTCGATATTCCTGACAGGCCGGGCCAATTGGCTGCGGTCGCGGCGCTGCTCGCCGAAGCCGGCGCCAACATCATCGAGGTCTCGCACCAGCGGACCTTCTCCGACCTGCCGGCCAAGGCGACGCTGCTGCAACTCGTCATCGAGACCCGCGACAGCGCGCATCTCGACGAGGTAATGGCCAAGCTCGGCGCATCCGGACTGAGCGCGCGCTGCACCTGAGCGGAGCTATCGCGCCGCCAGACTTGCGAGGTGGGCGATCAGCCGATCGATCTCGGCTTCCGTATTGTAGTAATGCGGAGACGCCCGCACGACCACCGGCAGCGCGCGGACTTCGGCGTCGATGCGGGTGCTCGACGGATCCGAGGCGCCGATCGTGAGGCCGGCCGCGGCGGCGCTGCGGACGATAGCATCCGCCTCACGCCCCTCCATCGTGAAGCTGACGATCGCGCCCGGCGCACGGCCGAGGTCGCGAATGGTGATGCCGCTGACAGCGCCGAGGCCGTTGCGGAGACGATCCGCCAGCAGGCGGCAGCGCTGCTCGATCGGGCCGAGGCCGATCGCCAGGGCGTAATCGACGGCGGCGCCGAGCCCGAGCCGGGCCGCGTAATTGTTCTCCCAGGTCTCGAACCGGCGGGCATCATCGCGGAGCTGATAGTGGTCCCGCGAGACCCAGGGCGCCGCGAAATGGTCGATCATCGGCGGCTCAAGTTGTTGCAGCAGTGGCCTGCGGACGTAGAGAAAGCCGGTACCGCGCGGCCCGCGCAGGAATTTGCGCCCCGTGGCCGACAGCATATCGCAACCGATCGCTTCAACGTCGACCTGCATCTGGCCGACCGCCTGGCAGGCATCGAGCAGATAGGGAATGCCGCGTGCGCGCGCGATTTTGCCGACGGCTGCGGCGGGATTGACGAGCCCGCCATTGGTCGGAACCCAGGTGATGGCGATCAGCTTCACCCGGTCATCGATCATGCGTTCGAGCGCCTCGATGTCGAGCTCGCCGGTGGCATCGCTCGGCACGACATCGATGACCGCGCCTGTGCGCCTGGCGACCTGCAGGAATGCGACATAGTTGGCGGCGTATTCCGCCTCGGCGGTCAGGATCCGGTCGCCGGCGCGAAACGGCAGCGCATAGAACGCCATCTGCCAGGCAACGGTCGCGTTCTCCATGAGCGCGATCTCGTCCGGCGCGGCATTCAGCAGGCGCGCTACCGAGCCGTAGACCGCATCAAGCCGCTCGGATTCGCGGTCGGCGGCGGCATAGCCTCCGATCTCGCTCTCCAGATCGATATGCTGCTTCATCGCCGTGACGACGGCCATCGGCATGAGCGCCGCGCCGGCATTGTGGAGATAGGCGAGCCGGGAGGCGGCCGGTGTATCGGCCCGTATTCGCTCGATGTCGATCATCTACACCTCCCGTCTTGCGACCTCTGCGCATGAATTAGACGCGTCCAGGAACGCGGGCAAGATGGGCGGCACGAGGAGCGAAGCCAGGCTTCGGCTCAGATGCAGAGGCCGAGCAGCTTGATATGGCAGTTGCTGGATTTGGGCTTGCCGGCGGGCGCGACCTCGCGTTTCACGGCGACCAGCGGCTCGCTGTCCTTCTTGCCCTTGCCCTTCTTCGGCTCGTAGTCGCCGGCGATCACCATGGCCCAATAGGTGCGCTTGCCGCTGGCGGTCTTCGCGCTGGCGATGCCGACGCGGGAGGCGTTGTGCAGCAGCAGGTTCTTGCGGTGCCCGGAGGAGTCGATCCACTGGCCGAGCGTCTTTTCGAAATTGTCGTAGCCATAGGCAATGTTCTCGGCGGCGCGGCCCGCGCCCGATGGCGCGACGCGCTTGTTGAACGGGCCGAGGGCGTCGTGGCTGAGATCGTCCTTCGCTGCCATCGCACGGGCCTGGTCCATGGCAATGCGGTCGAGGGTTGTGTCGCGTACGACGCGGCCCTCACCATGTTTCAGCCGGAAGCCGGAGATCTGTTCGGAAGGGGATTCCGCGGCCATCACGGGCGCCGCCACCAGCAGCACGAGACCTGCGATCAGCAGGGCTGCGCGGCGCCTCATGGTCCCCCAGCGATTCATCGTTCCCCAAGTCAGTGTGATCCCCCGGCTTCTCCACCGGCATTGTGGACGCTTCAAGGCGCGGCGCCCCCCGTGATCTAACTGGTGGGCAGGTCCGCCTCGAAGTTGAAGCGATCGCGCAGGTTCTTGCGCTGCTCCAGGATGTCCTTGAGGAAGGCGCGGTCCTGGTCGTTCTTCATCATCGGCTCGATCAGGTCGAGCTGGTTCATCGCGACCAGTTGCAGGATTTCGGTGCGCGGCTTGCCGCTGCTGTCGCGCGGCAGCGCGTGCACGATCTGGATGTGTTCCGGCGGCTTCGGACCCTTGGCGGCAGTGAGCTCGTTGCGGAGCTGGCCTTCGAGCGCGGCCTGATCCGCTTCGACGAAGGCGTAGAGCCCAACGCCCGAGCGGCGGTCGGCAAAGGCGACGATGGCGGTGTCGCGCACCGCGGGGTTCTTGCGGATCAGCGCGGCCAAGACCGGCGCGTCGTTGACAAGACGGCGGCCACCGCCCTCGCGGTCGGTGAAGTTGAAGAGGCCTCGGGTGATCGTGCGGTAGACCTTCTTTCCGGTGGCAAGCCACAGGCTCGCGGCGAACGATTTCTTCGCGAGAATCTTTCGCTCGCGCGGCGTCAGCGCCTCGGGCGCGTAGGAGCGCTTGTGCTTGAGCAGATGCCGGAGGTCTTCATAGGCGAGGACGCGATAGAGCCGGCCCCGGCGGTTGAAGCAGGCCGCGAGCTGGAAGTCCGTCACATAGGCGCGCCCATCGCGGCCGACCAGCCAGTTCTGTTCCTTGGCGAGATCGTTGTGGCAGATGCCGGCGCGGCGCAGCCGTCGCAGCGCCGCCTTGGCCGAACGGAAATAGGCGAGATCGCCATGGGGTTTTGCCAGATGCAGCGCGACGCCGTCGACGAAGCCGCGCGCAAGCGCGCGGCGGCCGGCCCAGAGCAATTCAGGGCCGACATTGAGGCCTTTGGCGAGCGCCAGCGCGTGCTTCTCGCGCGCGAACAGATGACGGGCCAGCAGGAACGACCACCACGGCACTTCATCGAGCCGTCGCAGCACCGCGTCGACCTCGCCACTGTCAGCGCGGAAGCGGCCGCGCTCGACGGTCGAGAACACGTCGCGCTTGAGCAGCACGCCCTCGGTCCAGCGCGCCGAGAGCACCGCGGCGTCGTCTTTCGGGAGATTCATCGAAAACTCACGCGGCTGCGGCAATGCGCAAATGATCGGCGATCCAGCGATCGAGATCGGCGAGCGCCAATGCGCTCATCGCCTGCTTCTTGGCCACCGTCTTCTCGTTGCCGCGCAGCCGCGTGCCATCGGGCTTCTTCGTCGGCGCGGTGGCGAGCGGCGGGAACAGGCCGAAATTGATGTTCATCGGCTGGAACGATCGCGTGCCCGGCTCGATTGTCTCGATATGGCCGCCGGTGATATGGCCGAGCAGGGACCCGAGCGCCGTCGTGCCTGGCGGGCTCGCAAGCGTCTCGCCGCGGGCATCAGCTGCCGCGTAGAGACCGGCGATCAGGCCGACGCTTGCGGACTCGACGTAGCCCTCGCAGCCCGTCATCTGGCCTGCAAAACGCAGTCGCGGCTGCGCGCGCAGGCGCAACTGGCCATCAAGCAGCTTCGGCGAGTTGAGAAAGGTGTTGCGATGCAGGCCACCGAGGCGGGCGAACTCGGCCTTCTCCAGCCCGGGAATGGTGCGGAAGATGCGCTGCTGCTCGCCGTATTTGAGCTTCGTTTGGAAGCCGACGATGTTGTAGAGCGTGCCCAGCTTGTTGTCCTGGCGCAGCTGCACGATCGCGTACGCCTTCGTCGTGGGATCATGCGGATTGGTGAGACCGACCGGCTTCATCGGGCCGTGGCGCAAGGTCTCGGGGCCACGCTCCGCCATCACTTCGATCGGCAGGCAACCGTCGAAGTAGGGCGTGTTGGTCTCCCATTCCTTGAACTCGGTCTTCTCGCCGGCGATCAGCGCGGCGACGAAGCCGTCATACTGCTCCTTCGTCATCGGGCAGTTGATGTAGTCGGCGCCGGTACCGCCGGGACCGACCTTGTCATAGCGCGACTGGAACCAGGCCACCGACATGTCGATGGATTCGCGATGCACGATCGGCGCGATCGCATCGAAGAAGGCGAGCGCGTTCTCGTCGGTCAGCTCGCGGATGGCATCCGCTAGCGGCGCGGAGGTGAGGGGGCCGGTCGCGACGATGACGTTGCTCCACTCGGCCGGCGGCAGGCCTTTGACCTCGCTGCGGGCGATCTCGATCAGGGGATGGTCGTTCAGCGCCTTGGTGACGGCGGCCGAGAAGCCGTCGCGGTCGACCGCAAGCGCGCCGCCGGCGGGGACCTGGTTGGCATCGGCTGCGCGCATGATTAGCGAGCCGAGCCGTCGCATCTCGGCGTGCAGCAGGCCGACGGCGTTGTTGGCGGCGTCATCCGAGCGGAATGAATTGGAGCAGACGAGTTCGGCGAGCCCGTCGGTGCGGTGCGCCTCGGTCATGCGGTCCGGCCGCATCTCGTGCAGCACCACGGGCACGCCTGATTTTGCCACCTGCCAGGCGGCTTCGGAACCGGCAAGGCCAGCGCCGATGACGTGCACAATATTGGATAGGGGTCCTGTCATGGGGCGGACAGGTAGCGCTTTTCGGCGTCCAGTGGAATCGCAGAGATCGAGTTTTCTGCCGCTGAAAACGACAGCGCCCGCACGAGGCGGGCGTTATCGGTCCGTCCGGTAAAGGGCTGAACGATATCAGCCCTGATACTGACCGGCGGCAACGCGCGGGATGTCCGAGCGATCGAGGCCGATGTCAGCCAGTTCGCGATCGCTGAGCTGGGACAGCTCGGCAACGTTGCGCTGATAGTCCCGGAAAGCCTGGATCATGCGGATGAGCGAGAGCAGCATTGGTAGTCTCCTGTAGTTCGATTCAGCCCTTGCCCGGGCGTCATCGTTGAAATGAATATAGGTGAGAGTGGTGCAGTGCGAAAGTTCCGATGTTGCGATGCAGCTAAGCGAAGAACGCATGGCATCGGTAAGAGACGATTAACCTGTCGGCACTCCCGCCCAACTGCTAGGCGGAAATCCTCGCATGGTGCAATAAACGTCCGTGAAATCACGGGTTTGTAGCAAATCCTGCGGTTCCGATGCTGATGGAAATAAGTTGCGTTTCCGTGACCCGCAAGGCGATATGCCAGCTTGTAGGCCCAAGTCTCGCATGCGCGAATCGCATGAACGGCGATTCAAAGAAATGAATATTTATTCAAAGTATCGTTGAGAGACCTGTCGATCCGATGCGAGGGCGCCGCGACGATTCTCTGGTCCTCGGCGGGACGGGAATCTGCGTGACGCGTCTCGCCGATCGGCTGAGGCTATCCGCCCCCCTCGTTGATGCAGTGCACACACGCTGTGCGTGCGGTCCGGATTACAAAGTTGTAATGAAAATCAGAAATTTCGCATGCGGCTCTGCGCAGCGCGCAACATCACGCAATTCTCGCGGGGAATTTATTGCGGCAAGTTGCCGCGTCAGCAGCAAAGTCATGTTGCAGATTCCGGCAATGTCGCTGGGTCTGTCCCAAGAACAAGAGAAGGAAAGTAACATCATGACGAAGTTACTCGGGGTTATTGCAATTGCCGCCGTCGCATTCGCCGTCGCGCCGGCCCAGGCCGCCAAGCACAGCATGGGCGGCTGCAGCGGGGCCAATCTGGAAAAGACGGAGACCGCGATCGAGGCCATGCCCGACGGCGACGGCAAGTTCGTTGCAGAGAAGGAGATCACGGCTGCGCAGGACGCGCTGCTCAATGGCAAAATGGGTGTGTGCGGCGCGCACCTGAACAAGGCGATGCAAGCCACCATGGGCAAGTAAACGGGTAGGTAAACGCAAACCCAAGAGAGGGCCGGTCGCAAGGCGATCGGCCCTACGCGTTTTGTGTCTGGGCGTGTGCTTTAAGGGGCGTGGGCGAGCTGGGTGGCAAAATAGGCCACCGTCTTGGAATAGACCTCGCTCTTGTTCCATTGCTGGAGCACCGCGAAGTTCGGGCTGCCCGGCTGCCAATCCTTGCCCTTCTGCCAGCCATAGCCCGCTAGATAGTTCGCGGTGGAGGCCAGCACGTCGGGGGCGTTGTGCAAGAGGTCACGCTTGCCGTTGCCGTCGAAATCGACGGCGTATTTCATCCAGGATGATGGCATGAACTGGGTCTGGCCGAGCTCGCCGGCCCAGGCGCCCTTCATGTCGGCCGGCGCGAGATCGCCGCGCTGGACGATGCGTAGCGCGTCCAGCAATTCGCCGCGAAACTGCTCGGCGCGCCGGCAATCATAGGCCAGCGTCGCCAGCGAGCGGATCGTCGCGAACTTGCCGGTGTTGACGCCGAAATCGGTCTCGAGACCCCAGATCGCGACCAGCACCTCGCCGGGCACGCCGTAGGTCTGCTCGATGCGCGATAGCACCGAGCCGTATTGCTTCATCATGTTGGAGCCGCGCGTCATCCGCGGCGGCACCATGCGACCGGAAAACTCTTCGAAGGTCTGGGTGAAGACCTTTTGCGATTTGTCACGGTTCAGCACGCTTTGGTCCAGCGTAACGCCGGCAAGCCCGGCGGCGATCGCCTGTTGCGAAATGCCCTTGGCCGCGGCCTCGGTTTTGAAGTCGGTGAGCCAGGCGTCGAAATTGCCTGAACCGCAGGCGACCGCGGCCAGAGTAGGCTCGGCGGACACGATTGACGCTGAAAGGGCGAGGGCTGCGAGAGCGAGACGAGAAATCGTCAGGGTCATTCGAGTAAATTGATTCCGTGAAGTGGCATGACCGGCGGCGGCAATCTCGGTTGTAACCGCGGCCAAAGCAAGGCGTATGACAGTAACCGATCCCGCCCGGGGCCTCCGGGGCGGGATCGGTTGTCACAAGACCGTCAGGCGCAAGATCGTTAGGCGCAAGATCGTCAGGCGTCGGTCCTATTCCCGATTCCGCCACGGGAAGAGATTGGCGGGGAAATCGGCTGCCGGCTTGCGCGGACGCTGCGGCGGAGGCGGCACCGGCCGGGCACCGGGTTCGGAGACGATGACCTTGCGGTAGAGATGCCAGGTGGCGTGGCCGAGCAGGGGGATGACGACGGCGAGCCCGAGGAACGCGGGGACCGTTCCGAGCGCCAGCAGCACTGCCACGATCAGGCCCCAGGCCGCCATCGGCACCGGGTTTTTGGCGACGACGCGCAGCGAGGTGACCATCGCGTCCAGAGCCCCGGCATGGCGGTCGAGCATCAACGGAAATGAGACGGCGCTGATGCAGAGCGCGGCGAGCGCAAACAGGAAGCCCGTGCCGCAGCCGATCACGATCAACCACCAGCCCTGCGATGTCGTCAGCACGCGCGTCACGAAATCCGAGATTCCAGTGACGCCTTCATAGCCGAATGCCGCCACATAGATTGCCTGTGCGGTCGCGACCCATGTTACGAACAGCGCGAGCAACAGCGTGCCGAGGCCGAGCATGGCGCCGAAGGAGGGCGACCGCAGCACCTCCAAGGCATCCCAGGCGCTGGCCTCTTCATAGCGCTCGCGACGGCTCGAGAGCTCATAGAGGCCGAGTGCCGCGAACGGGCCGATCAGGGCGAAGCCCGCGGCCAGCGGAAATAGCAGCGGTATCACTGAATAGCCCATTGCGACGCGCGCGATCACCAGGCCGAGCACCGGATAGATCACGCAGAGGATGATGGCGTGGCTCGGAACCGCCTTGAAATCTTCCCAGCCGCGCTTGAGCGCGTCGTGCAGGTCGGACAGTTGGATGGTTCGGATCACCGGTCCAGCCGCATCTGCGGGCTGGGCCACCGTGGGGACATTGCCCTGGTAGAGTGTGGCCATGGTCGTCGCTTGCTCCCTTGCCATGCAGCCGAATCCGGCGCCGGCAAACGGCGCGAGCGGCCGCTTTTTCTGAGTTTCGCGATTCCAACCAGACGCGAATTCCGGATGGCATCGCGAACTGAACCAAAAGCGTACGCCTCTTTCCGAGTCCTGTCCCTCACGCTTGGGTGAGATTCGATGCCGCAGTGCAACCTCGATGATGTCATTCGGTCGTCATTTCGCCGCAGATAAGCTCATGCTGTTTGTGGTTCGCGGAACTTCGCGGGCGCAACGACGTAACTTCGTCTATAAGTGCCCACTCAGGGCCTTCCAACGGGATCCTTTTCGGGGAGCAGACATGAGCATTTTCGGGAAAATCATGGGCGCAATTTTCGGCAGCCATCCGGCTTCCGCTGCGCCCGCCGGCGGCGCACCCGCGGGCAGCGCGCCGGCAGGCGCCGCGCCGAGCGCGTCAGCGCCATCGTCCGCGCCGGGTGCGGCACCGTCTGCCGCACCTGCGCAGACCGTGGACGTCGCGGCCATCGTCGACAAGCTGGTGGCTGCCCAGAAGGAGAAGCTGGAATGGCGCACCTCGATCGTCGATCTCATGAAGGCGCTCGACATCGATTCCAGTCTGGCCGCGCGCAAGGATCTCGCCAAGGAGCTCGGCTACACCGGCGACACGAACGACTCCGCCAGCATGAACGTCTGGCTGCACAAGCAGGTGATGTCCAAGCTCGCCGCCAATGGCGGCAAGCTGCCGCCGGAAATCAAGCACTGACCGACGCGCATCGGTCGACGCCAAGCAACTAAAAGAGGGCCCGCGATCTCGTGGGCCCTTTTGCGTTCAGGCGACGAGATCCGCATCCTCAGGGTGCCTGTCGAGATAATCGACGACGAAACCGCAGCCCGCGATCACCTTCCTGCCGTCGCGGCGGATCAGGTCGAGCGCGCCCTTGATCAGCTCGGAGGCAATGCCGCGACCCCGCAGCGCACGCGGCGTCTCGGTGTGGGTGATGATGACAGCCGACGGCGTCAGCCGGTAATTGGCGAAGGCGATTTCGCTTTCGACACCGAGCTCGAAGCGGCTCCTGTCCTTGTTGTCGCGTACCGGTGCCGCCATGCCTGATCCTTCCGAAGCGATGCTTATTCCCTGATCTAGGCGCCTGAACCCTGCCTTGCCAAGACGCGACCAAGGGAGGTTGCCGCAGGGGAGGTATCTGCAAAAATGTTGATCCGCCTTGCAATCTTGCACCGGTTCCCCACGTCTTGTTGCAGGACATACGCCCGAATGCGGCCGGCAGGATTGCTAGACATTCGGAGTGTCATGATCGCCAGCCGCCGACGTGTGCCTCTTTTTGTAGGAGGGTACTATGTCGGACTTTGGTTTCTTGAATACTCATCGAACATGGGAAGACTGGTGTGGGATGCTGCTCGGCGCGCTGATTGTCGCGTCGCCGTGGTTTCCCATCCAGGATCGCTCGGGCATCGTTGGACACGAGATGATGGTCGTGAACACGGTCGCGATCGGCCTCGTCATATTTGGCCTCAGCCAGCTCGAATATGTCGCCTTGCAGCGCTGGCAAGAGGTGGCGACGATCCTGGTTGGGCTGTGGCTCATCGTCTCGCCCTTGGTGCTCGGCTATTCCGGTGAAGGTTTTCTCCGAATCTACCATACGAGTCTCGGCGCGGTGGCGGTGATCCTCGGCGTGCTCCAGCTGTGGCAGGACTGGGATCTGAGTGACCAGGATATGCTGAAGCATGGGCAATAGGCCCTGGATTTCGGCAGGCCCGCCGCGCGATCGGCGGGCCTGAGCTCGCTCATCTCTTCACCAGATCCGCATACTCCGGATGCTTCTCGATCCACGCCTTCACGAACGGGCATTCCGGGATCAGCTTCAGGCCGGCCGCGCGGACCTGATCGAGCGCGCCTTGTACCAGCCTTGAGCCGACACCCTTGCCGCCGAGCTCTTTCGGCACGTCGGTATGCACGAAGGTGATGACATTGCCGTCGAGCTTGTAATGCTCGGTCGCGAGGTGGTCCTCCACCTCGAGCTCGTAGCGGTTGTGGGCCTTGTTGTTGATGACGTCGCTCATAATGTCTCCGGTCAGCTCTTCAGCGAATCCGTCAGCATCTTGCGGATCGACCAGGCCTCGCCGTCGGATGAACCCTTGATGTCGTCGATCTTCCAGCTGTTGGCCTCGCGCACGAAGTCGTAACGCATGATCTGGTCGGCGGGTTTGCGGTCGTTGCGGTGGCCGGTGATGGCTACCGCGAGCGTCGCCTTGTCGGCCTCCGTCTTCTCCGCGTCAACCTTGAACGACTTCACGTCGGGTTCCTGCGAATTGGTGACGGGATCGAAATCGATCGGCCCGACATCTCCCTTCGGCGTATGCGCATCGGCCTTGGCCCACAGTGCAACCAGAGTCTTGGAGAGATATTTTGCTTTCGCGGCCTTATTCTCGGTGACGAAGGCGGCGCCGCCATCGCCCTTGCCCTTGGCCGCGCGGGCGTAGATCGCGGTCAGGATGGCTGCGGGATCGTTGGGGGCAGGCGCCTGAGCGAAGGCGGGTGTGGTGGCGGCGAAGAGAGAGGCGGCAATGAGGCTGCGGCGGGTGAGCATGGATCGTCCCTGAGATGATGGCGCGTGACGATAGGCCGACATGGCCATATCAGCGCGGTATCTCAGTAGACCGAAGTACGCGTGGTTCGGTTCAATCGGACGCCTTGGCGAGGCGCGAATCTTCCGGCTGAGGTTTTGTGGGGAGGCAGCCCTGGCAGATGACGAGCGAACGATTGACCTTGGCGTCCTGCTCGGCCTCGATGCCGTCGCTATCGAGCCGGGCAGCAGTGCGCGTTGCGCGTGAGGGCTCGGGAGTGGCACGCGGTTGATTGGGGTCCTGGCCCGCGCCATCCCAGGCATAGCGCGCGGGTTTGAAGGCAGGATCCGAGGCCAAGTGCGCTTGCGGAGCGACAGCACAGCCGGCAAGTGCCAACGTGAGCAGGAGAACGACGGGCGCTTTGACCATGATGCAGCACTCTGTACGCAGATACTGAGCGAGGTTGCCCCCATCATGTTTAAAATTCCTTGAACGGGCGCATGGATGCCGCCCGGTTGGCGGCCTTGCGAGGCCACCGCCGATGGCGATAAATGGGCTCCAATAAGCGGGCGGCTTGCGTGCCGTCTGCCGTCGAAGAGGAAGCCCGATGCAGCCGCTCCGCATGTCCCGCCGCGTCATGAATCTCGCTTACATGCTGACCCAGAATGCGCGGCGGCATGGATCGCGTCCCGGATTCGTCTGGGGTGGCAAATCCTGGACCTGGCGCGAGATCGACGCGCAGGTTTCCGCACTGGCCGCGGCGCTCGCTGCGCGCGGCATCGCCAAGGGCGACCGCATCCTGGTCCATTCCAAGAATGGCGACGAGATGTTTGTCTCGATGTTCGCGGCGTTCCGGCTCGGCGCGGTCTGGGTGCCCACCAATTTCCGCCTGATGCCGGATGAGGTGGCCTATCTTGCGCAGGCCTCCGGTGCGAAAGCGTTTTTGTGCCACGTCGATTTTCCCGAGCACGCCGCGGCCGTGAACGGCGGCGCGCTGGAATTCACCTGGAGCATCGACGGCAAGGCATCGTTCGGCGAGCGCTCGGTGGCCGACGCCATTGCTTCGCAGGCAGGCCAAGTGGTCGAGAACGTTGCCGTCGAGCACGACGATCCCTGCTGGTTCTTCTTCACCTCCGGCACCACGGGCCGCTCCAAGGCCGCGGTGCTGACCCATGGCCAGATGGGCTTTGTCGTCACCAACCATCTCGCCGATCTCACCCCCGGCGTCACGGAAGCCGATGCGTCGCTGGTGGTGGCGCCGCTGTCGCACGGCGCCGGCGTGCACCAGCTGGTGCAAACCGCGCGCGGCGTCTGCACCGTGCTGCTGTCGACCGAGAAGTTCGACATCGACGAGGCGTTCCGCCTGATCGCGACGCACCGGGTCGGCAATCTCTTCACGGTGCCGACGATCCTGAAGATGATGGTCGAGCACCCCGCCGCCGACAAATACGATCATTCCTCGCTGCGCCACGTCATCTACGCCGGCGCGCCGATGTATCGTGAGGACCAGAAGGCTGCGCTGAAGAAGCTCGGCAAGGTCATCGTGCAATATTTTGGCCTCGGCGAGGTCACCGGGAACATCACTGTGCTGCCGGCGGCGCTGCACGATCCCGAAGACGGACCGCATGCAAAGATCGGCACCTGCGGTTTCGAGCGGACCGGCATGCAGGTCTCGATCCAGGACGACGAGGGGCGCGAGCTCAAGGCGAACCAGAGCGGCGAGATCTGCGTGATCGGGCCTGCGGTACTCGCGGGTTACTACGATAATCCTGAAGCCAATGCGAAGGCCTTCCGCAACGGCTGGTTTCGCACCGGCGATCTCGGCCACATGGACGAGGAGGGGTTCGTCTACATCACCGGCCGAGCCTCCGACATGTACATCTCCGGCGGCTCCAACATCTATCCGCGCGAGATCGAGGAGAAGATCTTGACGCATCCTTCGGTCGGCGAAGTCGCCGTGCTCGGCGTGCCCGATGCGACCTGGGGCGAGGTCGGCGTCGCCGTCTGCGTTGCGCGCGACGGCGAGAAGGCTGTGAGCGAAGCGGAGATGGCGGCGTTCCTGTTGCCGAAAGTGCCGCGCTACAAGATGCCGAAGCGGTTTTTCTTCTGGGAGGCGCTGCCGAAATCCGGCTATGGCAAGGTGCCGAAACGCATGGTGCGCGACGAGCTCGAGGCGCGCGGGCTGCTCGATCTCGACAAGACCAAGACGGGCTGAGCGCGGGGCATGCGGAGCATCAAGCAGCCGGGCGCGCCGGTCACTGAGCGCATCCAATGGGTAGAGGCGAGGGGGCGCGCCTTTTCGTTCACGCTTCCGGCCGGCCTGCCGCTGCTCGAGGCCGCGCACCGCGGCTTTGCCGCGGAAGGGTTTGCGGGTGGCGTGCTGAATTTCAGCCAGGGCGCGCTCGGGCCGTTCGGCTATGTGATGCCGGCGCTGTCGAAGACCGGCGAGAATGCGGCTTTCTACAGCGACACGTATCGGCCCACAGGCGTGACGCGCACCAGGCTCGGTAGCATGACGCTGGGATCGCGCGACGGTGCGCCGCTCTTTCACTGCCACGGGCTGTGGATTGAGGCGGATGGCAAGGCGAGCGGCGGCCACATGCTGCCGGATGAGACTGTTGTCGCTGAGCCGTTCGAGGTCCAGGCTTTCGGCGTCGATGGTGCGATGTTCACGGCGGAGCCAGACCCCGAGACCAATTTCAAGCTGTTCGGGCCGGTCGTCTCCGCGAGCACCGGTGCGCGTACGACCAGCCGCGCCTTCGCGCTGAGGCTGCGCCCCAATCAGGATTTTGCGGTCTGCCTCGAAGCCTTTTGCCGGGCACACGGCATTGCGCGTGCAAAAATCCACGGCGGCGTCGGCTCGACGATTGGTGCGCGCTTCACCCATGGCGGCGTGACCGAGCCGTTTGCCACGGAGCTGGCGATCACCGCCGGCACGATTGCGCCGGGCGGATCCGGCGCGCTCGAAGCCGCGCTCGACGTCGCCCTGATCGACTACACCGGCGGCATCGCCGAGGGCCGTCTGGCTCGCGGCGACAATCCCGTGCTGATGACCATGGAGCTGGTGCTGGAGGTCTTGGGCTAACCCCAGTGCCCCCGGGGCGGGGGCAACATACCGCTTTGCAATCTCCGTGTTCCTGATATGTTCCTTTCGGGCGAGGCGCGGAGGGCGGCAATGGCGTGGAAGGGCAATCGGACAATCAACCTTCCCGCGCCGTATCTGAAGCGGCTCTGGCTCGATCCGTCGCGAGTGAAGGATCGCGAGGCTTATCCGTTTTGCCTGCCCATCTTTCCGGATGATTTCGAACTCAACTTCGAGGCCCCCATCACGATCATCGTTGGCGAGAACGGCACCGGGAAGTCGACGATCCTGGAGGGCATCGCAGCGCTGGCCGGCTACGACGATGCCGGTGGAGGCAAGGGATACATGCCGGTCGATCACTCCGAGGCGCGCGAGAAGATGGGCGGCCAGCTCTCCAAGGCGCTGCGCGCAAGCTGGCTGCCGAAAATCACCAACGGCTGGTTCTTTCGCGCCGAGAGCTTTTTTCTCGGTCGCGCGATATCTGGACAAGGCCGCGCGGGATGCTGGTCAGGTCGGCCCCGATTTCCTGTCGCACTCCCACGGCGAGGGTTTCCTGCGCTTTTTCGAAGAACGCTGCCAGCGCCAGGGCATTTTTATCTTCGACGAGCCGGAATCTGCGCTGTCGCCGGCGCGTCAGATCGAGTTTTTGAAGCTGCTGCGACGCATGGAGGACTCTCGCATCTGCCAGGTCATCATGGCGACCCACGCGCCCCTGCTGATGGCCTATCCCAATGCGCAGCTGCTGCGGCTCGGCAAATACGGGCTCGAGCCGACAACGGTGGAGCAGACGGATCATTACCGGGTGATGCGGGAATTCTGCGACGACCCGCGCGGTTTCGTCGAGGCGACGTTGGCGGAATAGGCGAGGGACCTTAATCGACAACGGTCTCTCCGTCGTCATTGCGAGCGCAGCGAAGCAATCCAGAATCCTTCCGCGGAGACAGTCTGGATTGCTTCGCTGCGCTCGCAATGACAGCGACCGATCACCACGGGCTGGCGCGCATTTTCGCCATGGCCAAATACGTCGATTCACTGAAGCCTGATGTCCCCGAGCTCGATCCCTGAAAGAGGTCGAGCACGGGCGAGTAAGTCTGGCTGGCGTTCCTCGCGTCATACATGGCCGAGAAGCGGCTCAACAGCTTTGCCACTTTCGTGGGATCTCCGAGATCTTTGATATTGAGGTATTTCGCCACGATCTTGGCCTGCTGATCGATCTGCATCGAGGCCATCTGATCGGGCAAATCGAAGGTGGTTCGAAACACCTCCGAAAGAGCCTTGTCGGCGAGGATGTCGTAGGCGGACGTGATGTGTCCCGCCATGCGCTGGAAATACAGCGCCAGACGCACGCCGGGATTCGTATCGCCCTGCTGCTGTTCCAGGCTTTGCTCGAGAAAGTTCTTTTGCGTTGCCAGAAATTGATCGCGCTTTTGCGGGCCCACCGTCGGAAGACGCGCGACGTTGCCCTTGCTGTCAAAATTGAACGACGCCGCAATCTCGGCAAAGCGCGGGTCGCTCTCCGTGTTTGCGAAGCTCTTGGGATCATTCAGATCGGAGGCGAAGATCTTCTTGAGATAGGCGGTGGTCACTTTCGCAGGGTCCAGACCCTTGGCGACAAGAATGAAGTCGACCATCTTTTTGTTCGCAAGCAGGTCGGAGACGCTGTCGATGTGGCCGATCGACTGTTGATAGTCCGTCGCGTCTTTCTGGGCTTGAGCCTTGATTTTCGCCTGGTCTTGCGTGCTTGCAGATTTCAGTTTCGCAATGACGTAGTCCTTGGCGATATCGAGGATCTCGGCCGAATCCTGAGCCGCCAGGGGCGTCGTCAGATTGCCTTTGGCGTCAAAGTTGAACGCGCGCGCGAGCTTGACGTATCGATCGTCCTTGAGCGTGTAGACGTAGCTCTTGGGGTCGTTGAGGTCGCTTTCGAGAACAGCCTTCACGGTGGACTGTGAGACCTGTGTGGGATCGAGGCCGACGGCTGCCAGCGCGAAATTATACGCGCCTGGTGTGGACACGAGCGTCTGGAGTGAGTTCACATTGGGGATGAATTTTCTGAATTGTGCGATGACCAGAGCTTCCTGCAACGGGCTTGCCGCCGAATAGACCGCCGACTTGCTGTCGTCAAAGCTCTGGGTCGTGCTTGCGATGTTTGCAGCGGTCTGCGCAGGTGTACCCGCTGGAAGCGATCCGTCGGCGGAAAACTCGAACGCGCCGGCCAGATCCATGAAGTGGCCGGTCGTCGCGATGGCGTCGTTGGTGCTGGATATGCTGCTCACGGCTGTCTGCAGGCGATATTTTTCGACCAGTATCTGCACATTCAACTGATTGACGTCGGCACCGGGCTGCGACAGTTGCGTCGTGTAGTCGGCAATCTTCGAGCTGGCGTCGGTGGCATCCGATTTCGCCTGGGCCAGCTGGGCGTTCAGTCCATTGAGCTGAGACGAAAAGGTGACATTGACGTAGCTGTTCGGATCGGATGGATCGCTGGACAAGACCTGCTTGATGGTGTCGCGCGGCCACTTGCTTTGATCGATCCCGAATGCCGAAGCGACATAGTTGCGAAGACGGTCGTCATTGAGAAGCTGGTCGGCGCTGGTCACGCTGCCGATCGTGGCGTTGTAGTAAGTCGTGTCGGCGGCGACGGCATCGACGTTGCGCTTCATGGCTGCCGTGTACAGCCC
This sequence comes from Bradyrhizobium rifense, assembly GCF_008123425.1. Lineage (GTDB taxonomy): Bacteria > Pseudomonadota > Alphaproteobacteria > Rhizobiales > Xanthobacteraceae > Bradyrhizobium > Bradyrhizobium rifense. The sequence goes on along the minus strand of NZ_VSSS01000076.1, from coordinate 43,831 downwards.
GATGATGTCGTCGGTCTGGCTGTCCGATTGCGCGACCTTCGTCTCGCCGCCACCGAAGGAAAATGCCGCGGCAAAATCGCGGTAACGCTTGTCGATCAGCGTGTTGGCAAAGCTCTTGGGGTCTGAGAGATCGCTCTGCAGCACTTTCTTCATGAAAGCCTTGGCGTAGGCCATGTCCTCCAGGCCATAGGCTTTCGTGACGTAGTGATACAGACGATAGTCCTTCATCAGATCGTCGACGGAGTGCACCTTGCCGATGTTGGCTTTGTAATAGGCGGCGTCGCGCGATACGTCCGATTGCTGCGCCACCCGCGTCAGGGTCTGTGCGAGATTGCGCGTGACGTAGCTGAAGCCAAAATAGGTGGACACCATGGGGAATTCCTGACGGCTCGGCGGGTCCTGGACGTCCGTCAATCATTGCCGGGTCGCAAGGCAGGGGCTGGCCTCATGCCAGCAGACAGAAACATTGTTACAATTCATTGCTGCGATTCTGAACGACAACCTCAGGTACGATTTTGCGTCCAAGTGCCGCATTATATGGATCGTTCCGGCAAGCCTCCCGCAAGCAAGACGTGAGTAAGCTTCATCGTCCCATTGGCATCTGCGATCGCGGGCACGCTTTGACGTCCTCGCGGCACATCGTGCCCGAGCTTTGCGGCGGTTGCCGCCCTCGAAAGTGCCGAGGGCGCAGGGAAGGCCGGGTGCCGGCTGGCACCCGCGGTCCACTGTGCGATGGTTGCGCTACGAGAAGCTGCACAGCGGCATACAGGTGAAGCCAAACATCCGGCCTTCCCTGCGTAGTGGTTTGACGGCTTATGTCGCGCTCTCCCCGGGGAGCGATGCACTATTGCCCCCGTCGCCTCACGGATGGCTGATGCGGAGACCCGGTCGGGCCAAACGCATCACCGGAAGACTTGGCGCACAGACCCCGGGCGCCAGGACCACACGATTTCGCCGTACGCAGATCACACCGGTCGTGCGCGCGACGCTTTTGCTCACGGTTGCCCGCCCTGCAAAACCCTTCGCGCCGATGTGATCCACGTCCACCACGTCCCATCCCGCGTGTCGTGACGATCGCGATAGCGCCCCTCGGCCGGGTTGGGATGGCCGGAATATGATGCATTTCCGAATTCGCGTAAAGCGAATTGTTTTGCTTGGAGAGCATTGACCGTGATCTAGCGTGTTTTGCCTGTCGGGCAACGCAAGAGATTGTGGAGGGTGGTGGGCCGGACTAGCGTAGCGTGATCCATTGCCCTTCTCCCCGGGACAAATTGGCGGATTACCCTGCGTTGATCCGCCCTACGGTGCTTTCGACGCGGCGAAGTCCCGCAGCTTCATGAAAAAATCCTTCAGGATCGGATTGCGATCGACATAGGTCACGTAGCGGATCGGATGCCGCCTTCGGTCGACGCTCCAGGTCATCTGTTCGGTGAGAACGGGGGCGGGGATGATCACGCTAGGGGCCCACATGGGATTGAGGAGCCAGCCGACCGGCGCCATGTCCCAGATCTCCTTGGCCCAGCCCATATGGTCCGACGAATACTCCTTGAACCGCATCGCGAGGAACGCGCCGATGCTGCCATGCGGTTCGACGTAGCGCTCGATCTCCGGCACCGTCGCGTGCAGGCGCGAGGTGACGCCCCGGCAGGGCACGAGAACGAGCGGCACCCCGCTGTCGAGCAGCACCTGCGCGCCGCCGACGTCCTGCTTGAGGTTGAACTCGATGGTGTCAGGCCATTCCAGCGCATGGCCGCCGAGCCAGACCACCACGACCCGGTCGATGATGTCAGGGGCCCTGAGCAGCGCCGAGGCGACGTTGCTGATGGCGCCGATGGCGATGACGTAGAGCGGGTTGTCAGGCGAGCCCGCGCGCGCCCGGGCCACGAGGTCGTCCACCGCGGGGGCTGGCTGCGCCATCTTGGCCGAACCGACATAGTCGGTGACGCCGCGATGAACCAGGCCATCCGGCGCAACGTTCAGGCGCTCCAGCAGGCGCAGGATCTCCTGATAGCTCAGCTCCATGCCGTGGCCGGGACTGTCCGCACGCGCGTTGAAGAACGGTGCGGCATAGATCGCCTCGACATCAAAACGCTCCGGCGACAGCAGCATCTGCACCAGCGCGAACTGGTCGTCGATCTCGTTGTAGGTGTCGGTGTCGAGCACGACACGCAACCGGCCGGCCGGCCGGCGGGGTGAGGAGTTTGAGGCGGGCTGCATCCGTGAGTGTCATTCACCATCTCCTCGAACAATTCGTAGGGTGGGTTAGCCGTAAGGCGTAACCCACCGCTTCTGCCTCGGCGGATGCGAGCAGTGGTGGATTACGCTTCGCTAATCCACCCTACGTTTCCGCATAGAGTATCCGGAATGTCGCGCATATGTTCGAACATGCAATCCGGCGCAAGCGCCTGCAACGCGGCCGGCGCAGCATAGCCCCAGCTGACCGCGCCGCAGGCAATCCCCACCGCACGCGCCGCCTCGATGTCGCGGACCTCGTCGCCGATCGAAATGACCTCTGGCGGGGCGACGCCGGCGCGCCGGATCACGCGGCGGAATTTCGCGGGCTTGCCGAACACCGAAGCCGCGCAGTCGAAATGCGAGAAGAGTGATGCGACGTCGCCGAGCTTGGCCTTCGCATTGACCTCGCTGTCCGACGTCACCAGCGCGAGCTGCACGCCGCTCTCGGCCAGCGTTCGCAGCATCACCTCGGCCCCCGCAAACAGCGAAATCTCCGCCGCCGCTTCGCCCTTCAGCCGCCGCGCATGCCGCGCGATCGCCGGCAGCTTCCACACGGGCACCTCGAGCCGTGCGAGGATCTCGCGCGTCGACGCATGCCGCAGCTCCTCGACATCCTTATCCCTGACACGCCGAAATCCGAAGCGGTCGGCGACGTCGTTGATGGTGCGCAGGAACCAGGGGAAGCTGTCGACGAGCGTGCCGTCGAGGTCGAAGATGGCGAGGGAGTAGGGCATGACGGGGAGGGGGCACCGCGGGCGGCGCGCTGACAGATGCAGTTGGAGATGCTATATTGCATCGGAAGAGGTGGCAGATGTCGGAGCTACTGGCAAGGACTACGGTCGACCCGCAGCGTATGCATGGACGCCCGTGCATTCGCGATCTACGAATCACGGTCGCCGACGTCTTGGCGCTATTGTCCGCGGGGCAGTCGCGCGACAGCATCCTCGAAGATTACCCATACCTGGAAGAGGCCGACCTCGACGCGGCGCTCGCCTACGCCGCGCGCCAGGTTGATCACCCGATCATAGCGGCCAAGTAGCTTGCTCTACCTGATCGACGCTCAGCTTCCTCCTGCACTCGCGGAAGCCATGCGTCGCGCCGGATACGATGCGGTTTGCCATAGCTGTCGCGCGGGGCGAGGCGGTCATTGAATTCGTCGGCAACTAGCGGTGCTCAGCGCGATCTGCGCACGTGAACATTGACGTCGAGATCGATGTTCTTGATGCAGGTCTGGGTGGTCCGATGCGAGCCGCCTTCATGCCAGCGGCCATCGCGCGCTTGGTCGCCACTGACATTGGAGAGCTTCAGGCAGCGCCATTGCGGCAGCTGCCCACTACTCTCGCCGGCGAACTGCCAGGCCAGCACAGCCTCTCCGCCGCTCTTGTCAGTGCCGATGATATGCGGGCAAAGCTCGCGATAGCGACCCTCGTACACGCAGGTCACTTGCTGTTCGGCGATGATGGCGTTGCGAAAGAGCGTGTAGGCTCAGCTGGGCATGGAGATCACTCCACGGTAGCTTGATCCCGGTCACGCAAGCCGACGGAGCTCACTCCGCCGCCTCGCTCGCAGCCCGTCTCCGTTTCGGCTTCCGCGCCTTCTCCAGCACCGGCTCCAGAAACTTGCCCGTGTAGCTCCGCTGCGCCTTCACGATATCTTCCGGCGGGCCCCAGGCGACGATCTCGCCGCCGCCGTCGCCGCCTTCGGGGCCGAGGTCGATGACCCAGTCTGCGGTCTTGATGACTTCGAGATTGTGCTCGATGACGACGACCGTGTTGCCCTGCGCGACCAGCTCGTGCAGCACCTCCAGCAGCTTCTTGACGTCGTGGAAGTGCAGGCCGGTGGTCGGCTCGTCCAGGATGTAGAGCGTGCGGCCGGTGGCGCGCTTGGACAGCTCCTTTGCGAGCTTGACGCGTTGGGCTTCGCCGCCCGAAAGGGTCGTCGCCTGCTGGCCGACATGGATGTAGTCGAGGCCGACGCGGTGCAGGGTCTGGAAAGTTTCGCGCACGCGCGGCACCGCCTTGAAGAAGTCAGCGGCTTCCTCGACGGTCATGTCGAGCACGTCGGCGATGCTCTTGCCCTTGAACAGGACCTCCAGCGTTTCGCGGTTGTAGCGCTTGCCCTTGCAGACGTCGCAGGTGACGTAGACGTCGGGCAGAAAGTGCATCTCGATCTTGATGACGCCGTCGCCCTGGCACGCTTCGCAGCGGCCGCCCTTGACGTTGAAGGAGAAGCGGCCGGGCTCGTAGCCGCGCGCCTTGGCTTCGGGCAGGCCCGCAAACCATTCGCGGATCGGCGTGAAGGCGCCGGTATAGGTCGCCGGATTCGAGCGCGGGGTGCGGCCGATCGGCGACTGGTCGATGTCGATGATCTTGTCGATATGCTCGAGGCCCTCGATGCGATCATGCGGAGCGGCGCCTTCGCTGGCATTGTTCAGCTTGCGGGCGATGGCGCGGTAGAGCGTGTCGATCAAAAGCGTCGACTTGCCGCCGCCGGAGACGCCGGTGACGCAGGTGAACAGGCCGAGCGGAATTTCTGCAGTGACGTTCTTGAGGTTATTGCCGCGCGCGTTCACCACCTTGATGGTGCGCCGATGGTTCGGCGGCCGCCGCTCCGGCACCTCGACCTCGAGCTCGCCGGTGAGATATTTGCCGGTGAGTGATTTCGGGTTGCGCATGATCTCGGCGGGCGTGCCTTCGGCGATGATGTTGCCGCCATGCATGCCGGCGCCGGGGCCGATGTCGAGCACGTGGTCGGCCAGCAGGATGGCGTCCTCGTCATGCTCGACCACGATCACGGTGTTGCCGAGGTCGCGAAGCCGCTTGAGCGTGTCGAGCAGGCGCGCGTTGTCGCGCTGGTGCAGGCCGATCGAGGGCTCGTCCAGCACGTAGAGCACGCCGGTCAGTCCCGAGCCGATCTGCGAGGCCAGGCGGATACGCTGGCTCTCGCCGCCGGACAGCGTGCCGGAGGAACGGGAGAGGGTGAGATAGTTGAGGCCGACGTCGAGCAGGAAGGTGAGGCGCTCGCGAATCTCCTTGAGGATGCGGCCTGCGATCTCGTTCTGCTGCGCGTTGAGCGCCTCCGGCACGGTCTCGAACCACGCGCCGGCATTCTTGACCGACAGCTCCGAGATCTCGCCGATATGCTTAGCTCCGATCTTGACGCAGAGCGCCTCGGGCTTGAGCCGGAAACCGTTGCAGGCGCCGCAGGGCACGTCGTGGAAATATTTTGCCAGCTCCTCGCGCGCCCACTCGCTCTCGGTTTCGCGGTAGCGACGGTTGATGTTGGTGATGACGCCTTCGAACGGCTTCTTGGTGTCGTAGGAGCGGACGCCGTCCTCGTAGGAGAACTTGATCTCGTCCTCGCCGGAGCCATGGAGGATCGCGTTCTGTGTCTTCTTCGGCAGATCCTTCCACTTGGTGGTCAGCGTGAACTTGTAGTGCTTGCCGAGCGCGGTCAGCGTCTGCGTGTAGTAGGGCGACGACGATTTGGCCCAGGGCGCGATCGCGCCCTTGCCGATCGCGAGCTCCTTGTCGGGGATCACGAGGTCTTCGTCGACATGCTGCTCGACGCCGAGGCCGCCGCAGGCCGGGCACGCGCCGTATGGGTTGTTGAACGAGAACAGACGCGGCTCGATCTCGGGAATGGTGAAGCCGGACACGGGGCAGGCGAATTTCTCCGAGAACAGAATGCGCTCGGGCCCGCTCTTGTCGTGGATCTTTGCGGTCTTCTTTTTCTCTTCGGCAGGCGCAGCGGCGGCCGGTGCATCGGCATACTCGACCACGGCGAGACCTTCGGCGAGCTTCAGCGCTGTCTCAAAACTTTCGGCGAGGCGCTGGCCGATGTCGGCGCGCACCACGATGCGGTCGACGACGACGTCGATGTCGTGCGGGAATTTCTTGTCGAGCGTCGGCGCCTCCGCAAGCTCGTAGAAGGTGCCGTCGATCTTGACGCGCTGAAAGCCCTTCTTGAGCCATTCGGCGAGCTCCTTGCGATACTCGCCCTTGCGGCCGCGTACGACGGGGGCGAGCAGATAGAGGCGGGTGCTTTCCGGCAGCGCCAGCACGCGGTCGACCATCTGCGAGACGGTCTGGCTTTCGATCGGAAGGCCCGTGGCCGGCGAATAGGGCACGCCGACGCGCGCCCAGAGCAGGCGCATGTAGTCGTAAATCTCGGTCACCGTGCCGACGGTCGAGCGCGGATTCTTCGTCGTCGTCTTCTGCTCGATCGAGATTGCCGGCGACAGGCCGTCGATCTGGTCGACGTCAGGCTTCTGCATCATCTCCAGGAACTGGCGGGCATAGGCCGAGAGCGACTCGACATAGCGGCGCTGGCCTTCGGCGTAGATGGTGTCGAAGGCGAGCGAGGATTTGCCGGAGCCTGAGAGGCCGGTGAACACCACAAGCTTGTCGCGGGGAATCTCGACGTCGATGTTCTTGAGGTTGTGCTCGCGCGCGCCACGGATCGTGATTGCGTGCAGGTGTGACCCCGCATTCTGCTGTTGGCGCTTCGCCTTGATCACTTCATCCATCCGAGTTGCCCTCAAGGAATCCCAAAGGTACGCGATCGCGCCGACGTAAAAGGCGCGCTTCGCCCGGAACCGGGATCGGCGCCGATGGGGTTGTCAGCGAACGTAGGAAGAACGAGGACGGATTTCCAGTGGGACTTGCGAATCGTCAACGGATTGTTGGCGCGCTGGCGGCACTTGGCAGCAGAGCTCGGCATTGGGACGAACGGAACAGCAAAAGGCCGGCGTGAGGCCGGCCTCTGATGGCGCTGAATTCGCGGGCTCGCTCAGTATTTGGCGACGACTGGGCCGCCCCAGCGGTAGTTGACGCGGATCAGCCCGATATCGACGTCCTGGCCGATCCGCTCGGTGCGTCCGGGCGGAACGAGGATGCTGCTCGCGAGATCGCCGCCGTGATGGCCGAGGAACAGATGGTCGTACTCGCCGCCGACCGACCAGTTCTCCGCAAAGGCGTATTCCACGCCGAAGCCTGCGCTGTAGCCCCAGCGGGTCTGGCTCAGCGTGTTGGACACGACGCCGACGCCGGGAATGAACTCGTCGTATTTGTCGTGAGCGACAGCAGCACCAGCCTTGCCGTAGAACAGCAGGCTGTTCACGGTGTAGCCGAGCTGGCCGGTGAACAGACCAAAGCTGTCGATCCTGGTCCGGTTGTTCAGCGGCGCCAGCACCAGGCTAACATTGTTGCCCTTGAAGTCGGCCCAGTTGCCCTGGCCTTCCACGCCGAGAACCCAGTGCGCCTTTTGCCAGCGATAGCCGAGCTGGGCACCGACCGTGCCGCCGCTGGCGTTGTGGCAGCCTTCGCCGACAGCCGGATCGATCGCAACACCGCCGAGGCCGACAACGCTCCAGCAGGCATGGCCGAGGCCGCCGCCTCCATTGAGGCCGCCATAGACGCCGGTCCATTCGAGCGCGGGTACAGGCGCCACCGGCGCCTTGGAATAGAGCGGGAGATCCGCGGCAACGGCCGGTGCAAGCGCACCGAATGCGAACAGGCTGATCGCAGCCACTGCCCAGATCTTCATTTCACGTCCCCAACTCGCCGAACCAATGCGCGGGCGCGATGCGCGCGCCCTACGATTCCTTGACGGTTCAGCGCACCGGCCGCGAAAACAAAAAGGCCGGCGCGAGGCCGGCCTTTCGTGACGATGTGACGTCGGTTGTGAGGCGAAGCTCAGTACTTCGCGACGATCGGGCCGCCGAAGGTGTAGTTCACGCGAACCGTGGCCATATCCACGTCCTGCTTGATGCTGTCGCTGCGGAACGGCGCGCCAAGGAACGTGAAGGTGTCGGTGTGCTTGCCCATGAAAAGGTGGTTGTATTCCACGCCAACCGACCAGTTCGGAGCGAAGCCGAATTCGATGCCGGTGCCGACGGCGCCACCCCAACGCGTTTCGCTTGCTGAGCCGAACGTGACGCCGGCCAGAGTGCCGCTGAACTTGTTGTGGGTGACGGCCGCGCCGCCCTTCACGTACCAGAGTACGTTGTTCCAGGCGTAACCCACCTGACCGGTGAAGAGGCCAAGGGCGTCGATCTTAGTGTTGTTCACCAGCGGGAAGAAAGCGGCGGGCGAGCTGGTGTTCGAGCCCTTCAGGTCAGCCCAATCGCCCTGGGCTTCGAGGCCGAACACCCAGTTGGCGGACTGCCAGCGATAGCCGATCTGGCCGCCGACGATGGCGCCGGTTGCATTGTGGCAACCTTCAGCCGTGACGGGGACCGCCGCGCCGGCCACAGTGGTCGTATCCCAGCAATTGTGGCTCGAGCCGCCGCCGGCGTTGCCGCCGATGTAGAAGCCGCCCCAGTTGTAGACCGAAGCCAGGGCCACCGGAGCCTTGGTGTAGGGGCGAGCCGCCAGATCGGCAGCCGAAGCGGCGCCGGTGAGAGCGAGCAGACAGGCCGAAGCCAAGAAAATCTTCTTCATATTCAACAAATCCCAGTCCCAGTTTCTGTTTGGACTTCCGTGCGTCGGAAGCAGCGTCGGACGCTGTGGTCCAACTTAGGTACGTGCTTACACCACTGAAGCCGCAAGTTGTGTCTCTCAAAAGTCACAACAAACGCAAAATGTAACAATCGCTGACCTGCAGTTTCCATCGGGAACCCGCCGGCGCGAGGCCGGCCTTCGATCTCCGAATGAAATCAGGAGGATATCAGTACTTGCGACGACGGAACGGCTGGTAGGCAGGAGCCTGTAAAGGGTCCCGTCGACGGGACACGGGATGACATAGGACACCCCGAGGGCGCCGTTTTCAGGGGCGATTTTGATGGGAACAAATCTGGAACAAATCTCGCGTCGATGCTATATATGGGGATAACCGAGGGTGCGGCGGGCCGATCGGTGCTCGTAAGCGTATAGGGTCGGCCCAACAGGCGACAGCGCGGGCGCGCCTTTTCGAAATTCAGTGGCATTTGGAGTGGAGAGCGGAGATGGCGGGAAGCGTCAACAAGGTCATTCTGGTCGGAAATCTCGGCAAGGATCCGGAAATCCGCCGCACCCAGGACGGGCGGCCGATCGCGAATCTGAGCATCGCCACCTCGGAGACCTGGCGCGACAAGAACAGCGGCGAGCGCAAGGAAAAGACCGAGTGGCATCGCGTCGTGATCTTCAATGAAGGTCTCTGCAAGGTCGCCGAGCAGTACCTGAAGAAGGGCGCCAAGGTTTACATCGAGGGCGCGCTCCAGACCCGCAAATGGACTGATCAGGCGGGGGTCGAGAAGTACTCCACCGAGGTCGTGCTTCAGGGCTTCAACTCGACGCTGACGATGCTCGATGGCCGCAGTGGCGGGGGAGGCGGCAGCTTCGGCGACGAGCCCGGCGGCGATTTCGGCTCATCCGGTCCCGTCAGCAGCGCACCGCGCCGCGCCGTGGCCGCCGGCGGCGGTGGTGGCCGCAACAACGACATGGACGACGATATCCCGTTCTGAGGCGAGGCCTTCTAAGGGCTGGGACGAGTCGGCTCGGCGCGGGACAGGAAGCGGCCCGCGCGGCTTTCGAGCATCCGGACCAGGACGGGATCCATGAACTCGTAGTCGTCCGGAATGTCGAGGCAGATGACCCGCTTGCCATTCAGGCTGGCGCGGAATCTCCGGTTCAGCTTGTTCCGGTGGGCCTTCTCCATCACGAAGATGATGTCGGCCCATTCGACCTGCTCGGTCGACAACAGCACGTCCGCGTCGTTCGAGATGCCGGCTGAGTCGGTCTCGATGCCCGGCCAGGTCGAAAAGACGTGTTCGGCGGTCGGGCTGCGCAGGCGATTGGCGCTGCAAACGAAGAGGACGTTGGTCACTTTGACCGCTCCGGGAAGAGGGACCGGAATAATCCGAGCCACCTCGGTCTAGATACATACCTTTTGGCAGCCGGCGGAATCATCGGCGTCCCAGTCATGTGCTGAAGAGGGTTTCTCTTCTCATCAGCGTTGCCGGCTCGCGTGAGGCGGCAGGATTTCTTGCCAATTGGCCGGTCGGCTTGGCTTTTTGGAGCTGGCCTCATGTGCTGCCTCAAGCCTTTGACGGGCCGCGATGTGAATGGTATTAACTTAATGTTAATCGTATTCACATGATCGGTTCCTGCCCGGAGGACGCGCCACATGAACCTCGCGCCACTGCTTGATGCTGCCCCGGCGATCCCGCTGCACGCCTTCGCGGCGATGGCGGCCTTCGTGCTTGGCATCGTCCAATTCGCTGCGCCAAAGGGCACGCTGCCCCATCGGACGGTCGGCTGGATCTGGGTGGCGCTCATGGCCGTGGTGGCCGCGTCGTCGTTCTGGATCCATCAGATCCGCATGGTTGGGCCGTTCAGCCCGATCCATCTTCTGTCGATCTTCACACTGGTGATGCTGCCGCTGGCGGTGTGGCGGGCGCATACCCATCGGGTCGCCGATCACCGGCGCATCATGATCATGACGTTCATCGGCGCGCTGGTCGTGGCGGGCCTGTTCACGCTGGTGCCCGGGCGCATCATGCACCAGGTGTTCTTCGGGACATAATTGGCGGTTCCGGGTGGCTTGTTCCGATGCCGCTGACGACGGTGGCGAGAAGCGCGTAAGTCTCTGGAAAAACAAACGGAAAAACCGCTTCCCAACGGCTTGCAAGGGTGGTTATCAGGGCCTCGATGCGCTATATGATTCCCAGATAAAAACTCACCGGATTCCCCCTTGGCTGACGACGACAACAAGAAGACCGGCGACGAGCCGGAGCGCTCGGATATTCGTCCCGTCTCCATCTTCGAGGAGATGAAGAAGTCCTACCTCGATTACGCCATGAGCGTGATCGTGGCGCGTGCGTTGCCTGATGCCCGCGACGGGTTGAAGCCGGTGCATCGCCGCATCCTGTACTCGATGCACGAGCAGGGGCACACGCCCGACAAGAAGTACGTCAAGTCAGCCCGCGTGGTTGGCGACGTCATCGGTAAGTATCATCCGCACGGCGACCAGTCGATTTACGACGCGATGGTCCGCATGGCGCAGGACTTCTCGATGCGCGTGCCGCTGATCGACGGTCAGGGCAATTTCGGCTCGGTCGATGGCGATCCCCCGGCCGCTTATCGTTACACCGAAGCGCGACTGACCAAGTCGGCGCTGGCCCTGCTGGCCGATATCGACAAGGACACCGTCGACTTCCAGCCGAACTACGACAACAACGAGACCGAGCCGTCGGTTCTTCCGGCCAAGTTTCCGAACCTGCTGGTCAACGGCGCGGGCGGCATCGCCGTCGGCATGGCGACCAACATTCCGCCGCACAATCTCGGCGAGGTCATCGATGCCTGCGTCGCGTTGATCGACAATCCCGCGCTGACCATTGATGAGCTCATCAACATCGTGCCGGGACCGGATTTTCCGACCGGCGGCGTCATTCTCGGACGCGCGGGCATCCGCGCCGCCTACCACCTCGGCCGCGGCTCGATCGTCATGCGCGGCAAGGTCGCGATCGAGACCATCCGCAAGGAGCGCGAGGCGATCATCATCACCGAGATTCCCTACCAGGTGAACAAGGCGACGATGGTCGAGCGCATTGCCGAGCTGGTCAAGGAAAAGAAGATCGAGGGCATCGGCGACCTGCGCGATGAATCGGACCGCGACGGCTACCGCGTCGTCATCGAATTGAAGCGCGACGCCGTACCGGATGTGGTGCTGAATCAGCTCTACAGGTTCACGCCGCTGCAGACGAGCTTCGGCGTCAACATGGTGGCGCTCGACAGCGGTCGTCCGCGGATCATGCATCTGAAGGACCTGCTGGCCATCTTCGTCGACTTCCGTGAGCGGGTCGTTACGCGCCGGACCAAATACCTGCTCGCCAAGGCGCGCGATCGCGCCCATATCCTGGTCGGTCTGGCGATCGCGGTCGCCAATATCGACGAGATGATCCGCGTCATCCGGACCTCGCCTGACCCGACCACCGCGCGCGACACCCTGATGTCGCGTGACTGGCCGGCCCGGGATGTCGAGGACATGCTGACGCTGATCGACGATCCGCGCCATCGCATCAGCGAGGACGGCACGATCCGGCTGTCGATGGAACAAGCGAGGGCCATTCTCGACCTGCGCCTTCAACGCCTCACCGCACTCGGCCGTGACGAAATCCGTGACGAGCTCGACAAGCTCGCCGGCGAGATCGCCGATTATCTCGACATCCTGCGCTCGCGCGAGCGCGTGCTGGGCATCATCAAGACCGAGCTCGCCGAGGTGAAGGCCGAGTTCGCCACGCCGCGCCGCACCGTGATCATCGAGCAGGAAGGCGAGGTCGAGGACGAGGACCTGATCCAGCGCGAGGACATGGTCGTGACCGTGTCGCACGCCGGTTACGTCAAGCGCGTGCCGCTGTCGGCCTATCGCGCCCAGCGCCGCGGCGGCAAGGGCCGCGCCGGCATGCAGACCCGCGACGAGGATTTTGTCAGCCGCCTGTTCGTGGCGTCGACGCACACGCCGGTGCTGTTCTTCTCGTCACGTGGCCAGGTCTACAAGGAGAAGGTTTGGCGGCTGCCGATGGCCGCGCCCAACGCGCGCGGCAAGGCGCTGATCAACATCCTGCCGCTGGAGCAGGGCGAGCGCATCACCACCATCATGCCGTTGCCCGAGGATGAATCGACCTGGGGCAATCTCGACGTGATGTTCGCGACCACCGGCGGCAACGTCCGGCGCAACAAGCTGTCCGACTTCGTCGACGTCCGCCGCTCCGGCATCATCGCGATGAAGCTCGACGAGAACGAAGCGATCGTCGATGTGCAGATCTGCACCGAGCGCGACGACGTGCTGCTGACCGGTGCCGGCGGCCAGTGCATCCGCTTCCCCGTCACCGACGTGCGCGTGTTCACCGGGCGCACTTCGATGGGCGTGCGGGGCATTGCGCTTGGCGAGGGCGACAAGGTGATTTCGCTGGCGATCCTGCGCCACGTCGAGACCAGTTCGGACGAGCGCTCGGCCTACCTGAAGATGCGCCGCGCTGTTGCTGGCGAAGCTGCGGCCGAGGAGCCGGCAGTGGATGCCGAGGCTGAGGAGACTTCCGGCAGCTTCCAGCTTCCGCAGGAGCGCTATGCCGAGATGTCGGCGGCCGAGCAGGTCGTGCTGACCGTCTCCGTCAACGGCTTTGGCAAGCGGACTTCGTCCTACGAGTACCGCACCACCGGCCGCGGCGGCAAAGGCATCGTCGCCATGAGCGTCAACAACCGCAACGGTAACCTCGTGGCGTCCTTCCCCGTGGAGGATGCTGATCAAATCATGCTGGTCACCGACAAGGGCCAGCTGATCCGCTGCCCGGTCGAAGGCATTCGCATCGCCGGCCGCTCGACCCAAGGCGTGATCGTGTTCGATACCGCCGAGGACGAGCACGTCGTCTCGGTCGAGCACATCACGGAAGAGGCCGAGAGCGGCAACGGGGCGAATGGGGAGACGAGCGGGGAGTGATGCTTCACCCCCTGTAGCCCGGATGGAGCGAAGCGAAATCCGGGGCATTGCTACGCGCAGAGAGTCCCGGATTGCGCTTCGCTCCATCGGGCTACGAACCTCGCTAGATCTCCAGCTCCGTGCCGAACTCCACGACCTGTTTGGTCGGCACGCCGAAGAACGCCGCCGAGCGCTCGGCGTTGCGTTGGAGGAAGGCGAACAGGCCTTCGCGCCAGACCCACATGCCCGGGATGTCCTCGCTCGGGATGATGGTCTCGCGGCCGACATAATAGGTGATGTCGGAGAGATCGATGCCGGGCAGCTTGCCCTGGCGGCAGGCGAGCGTCAGTCCCTCGTAGATCGTCGGGTTCTGCATGAAGCCGTAATGCAGGATCACGCGGGTGATGCCGGGAATGATCTCGATGATTTCAGTACGGTCCTGGTCGGCGATATGAGGCAGTTCCTCGATCAGCACGGTGACGAGGATGATGCGCTCATGCAGGACGTGGTTGTGCTTGACGAACTGCGTCAGCGCCAGCGGCACGCCTTTCGGTGCCGATGCCAGGAATACGGCGGTGCCCGGCAGACGCGCGCTGCATTTGTTGACCGCGGTCTCGATCAGGTCCTCCTCTGGCTGGCGCAGCTTCGCGCGCGCGGCCTCGACCAACTTCACGCCTGCGCGCCAGGTCAGCATCAGGAAGGCGACGAGAGCGGCGAGCAGCAGCGGAAACCAGCCACCTTCGAACAGCTTGATCGAGTTGGCGGAGAAGAAGATCACGTCGATCACGAAGAAGAAGCCGTTCACCGGGACCACGAGCCAGGGCGAATAGCCCCACTGGATCGCGACCAGGGCGGCAAGCAGCGTGGTGATCGCCATCAGCAGCGAGACCGCGATACCGTAAGCGCCGGCCAGCGCATCCGACGTGCCGAAGCTGACCACTGCGCCGAGGGTTGCGGCGGCGAGCAGCCAGTTCACCAGCGGCACGTAGATCTGGCCGATCGCATCGCTGGTGGTGTGGCGGATCTGCATGCGCGGCAGGAAGCCGAGCTGGATCGATTGCTGGGTCAGCGAGAACACGCCGGAGATGATCGCCTGTGAGGCGATCACGGTCGCCACGGCCGAGAACGCGACCAGTCCGTAATGCAGGACGTCCGGGCAGAGCTGGAAGAACGGGTTCTCGATCATGCCGGGATCGGTGATCAGGAGCGCGGCCTGGCCGAAATAATTCAGCACCAGCGCCGGCAGGCAGATCGCGAACCACGCGAGCCGGATCGGCAGGCGCCCGAAATGCCCCATGTCGGCATACATGGCTTCACCGCCGGTCACGGCGAGGAAGGCCGCGCCGAGGATCGCGAAGGAGACGTGGAAATCCTGGTGGATCAGGAAGTCGAAGGCATAGAGCGGGCTAAGTGCCGCCAGCACCGCCGGCGCCTTGATGATGCCGTGGATGCCGAGCGCGGCCAGCACGAAGAACCAGGCCAGCATCACCGGTCCGAAGATGCGGCCGATGAAGCCGGTGCCCTGCCTCTGCATCATGAACAGGCCGACCAGGATGACGATGGTGATGGGCACCACCGCCGGCGCTAGCGAGGGCGCGTCGACCTTGAGGCCCTCGATGGCCGAGAGCACCGAGATTGCCGGCGTGATCGCACCGTCGCCGTAGAGCAGCGCAGCGCCGATCAGGCCGACCACCAGGAGATGCGCGCGCCAGGTGCCAGCCTGGGCGTGACGCGCATGCAGCAGCGCCAGCAGCGCGACGATGCCGCCTTCGCCGCGGTTGTCCGCGCGCAGGATCAGCAGTGCATATTTCAGCGAGATGATCAGCAGCAGCGCCCACAGGATCAGCGAGGCAACGCCCAGGACAGCCTCGGGAGTCACTGTGCCGCCATGCGCAGCCGCCTTGGCGGCTTCCTTCAGGGCGTAGAGGGGGCTGGTGCCGATATCGCCATAGACCACCCCGAGGGCGCCCATAGTCATGGCAAGCGGCAGCGGATCGGGATGATGGCCGGAAGCGACTGCGGGCGTACTGGACAAATGCGACCCCTCAATGGGATCGCGCCCGTCGGGCCATTCCGAGGGGCGCGAGCGTCACACAGTCTGCGACGAGACGCCGCAAATATCCATGGTGTTTATCGCGAGGTTTATGACGCCAAACTGACAGACCGCCTACGGGGTCCGGTCTGCCGTCACCAGGCGCGCGACGCGAACGTCAGCCTTGGTGCCGGCGCGGCGCAGGCAGGACGCCTCGAAATTCGGCCAGGCCCGTTCCGAGCACTCCCTGCCGATGGTCTTGATGTCGAGCCGGTCGCTCTTGGCAAGCGGTTGCGGCACGCTGGCTTCAACGGTGGGAGCAAAGCCGGGCAGGAGGGTGAGGGCGGTAGCAACACACGCAGCAATAGCGATCGCTGAAAGAGCCTTGATCATTCTGACGGTCCCCTGTGATGCGGCCGCTACGCCCAGTGTGCGGCCCGTCATTCGTTGGCTGGATTAGTAACCATGGCCAGTTTCCGGACGTCTTCGCCGACGCCGGAAATGGTTTCGTTCACGGCCCGTTTTGTTTCGTGGACGCCCCGAGGACGAAACAATCCGGGGTCCGCCGACAGGGACTGGCGGAAAAACCGGCAGGAAATGGACAAGGAACCTGCCCGGCTTGCCGGGCCGGGCCGGGCGGGGTAGGAGGAGGCCATGTCGCGCATTGCCTTTTACCCGGGTTCCTTCGACCCCATCACCAACGGCCATCTGGACGTGGTCCGGCATGCCGTCCCCCTGTGCGACCGGCTGGTTGTCGCGATCGGGGTCCATCCTGGGAAGAAGCCGCTGTTCTCGACCGAGGAGCGGCTGAAAATGGTCCACGACGTCTGCGGGCCGATTGCTGCCCAGGCCGGTTGTGCGCTGGAAGCCACCACCTTTGACGACCTCTCCGTGACCGCCGCCCGCAAGCACAGCGCGACCATTATGATTCGGGGCTTACGCGACGGCACCGATCTCGACTACGAAATGCAGCTCGCCGGCATGAACGAGGCCATGGCGCCGGAGGTGCACACGGTATTCCTGCCGGCATCTCCCATGGTCCGCCCGATCACTGCCACACTGGTGCGACAGATCGCGGCTATGGGTGGCGACGTCTCGACCTTCGTGCCGCCGCTCGTCGCATCCCTGCTCAAGGCCAAATTCGCCGGATAACGGCACGCTTTTTCATCTCACCTGATCCGGAGTTCTCATGATCCGTCGTCTCGCAATTCTTGCCACGATGTTCGTCGCGCTGATTGGCGCCGTCCCGGCAATGGCGCAGCAGCTGCCGGCCAATCTCGACAAGGCCAATGCGCTCGTCATCGATACCACCAAGGGCCGCATCGTCATCAAGCTGAGGGCCGACCTTGCGCCGCAGCACGCCGAGCGCCTCAAGCAGCTCGCGCGCGAGGGCTTCTACAACAACGTTCCGTTCCACCGCGTGATGGACGGCTTCATGGCGCAGACCGGCGACGGCCAGAACGGCAACGGCACCGGCGGCTCGAAATATCCGAACCTGAAGCAGGAATTCTCCAAGGTTCACTTCGCCCGCGGCATTGTCGGCATGGCCCGGCGCGGCGACAGCGTCGATACCGCCAATTCGCAGTTCTTCATCATGTTCGCCGACGGTGGCAGTCTCGATAACCAGTACACCGTGGTCGGCGAGGTCGTGCAGGGCATGGACGTGGTCGACAAGCTGAAGAAGGCACCGGCCGGCTCGCCGGGCGGCACCGTCACCGATCCCGACAAGATGGTGAAGGTGCAGGTCGCCTCCGACATCAAGTAGCCAAGGTGATGGCGCGCCGCGGCGACAGGCTCCTGTTCGCTGCAGCAGTGCTGCTGTTCGGCATCAGCGGTGCGACCGCACAGGACGCACCGGTCAACACCATCCAGGACATCTTCCAGCACCTGCGGACCTGCTGGAAGCCGCCGCCGCCGGCCAAGGCTCGCCCTATCGACATCACCGTCGTCGTGAGCTTTAACCGGGCCGGAAACATTCTTGGCCATCCGAGGATTACCTATGAATCCGCGGAGGCCTCCGACAGTGACCGGCTGCAATACCGGATCGCGGTGATGGAGGCGTTGCAACGCTGCACGCCGGTGCCATTTACCGATGCAATGGCCGGCGCCGCCGCGGGACGTCCATTCGCGATCCAGTTTCGTAACCGCAAAACTTCACCCCCAACGCAAGAGAGACGAGCATGAGCGTCACCGAAAACACATTGATCCTCGAGACCACGCAGGGCCCGGTTACCATCGAGATGCGGCCCGACCTGGCGCCCGGCCATGTCGCGCGCATCAAGGAGCTGGTCCGCGAAGGCTTCTACGACGGCATCGTGTTCCATCGCGTGATCGACGGCTTCATGGCGCAGACCGGTTGCCCGCACGGCACCGGCACCGGCGGCTCGGGCCAGAAGCTGAAGGCCGAGTTCAACAAGGAGCCGCATGTGCGCGGCGTGACCTCGATGGCGCGTGCCGCGAGCCCCGACTCCGCCGACAGCCAGTTCTTCATCGTTTTCGACGACGCCCGCTTCCTCGACAACCAGTACACGGTGTGGGGCAAGGTCACCGAGGGCATGGAAAACGTCGACAAGATCAAGCGCGGCGAGCCGGTGCAGAACCCGGACAAGATCGTCAAGGCGCGGATGGCGGCTGACAAGGAGTAAGCTCCTCATTCCAGGAGCGCGCATTGGCGCGCTCCTGGTGGCAAGCCACGAATGCGCACCGACCTCTTCGATTTCAACCTGCCGCCCGAGCGCATCGCGTTGCGCCCCGCGCACCCGCGCGACTCCGCCAGGATGCTGGTGGTGGCGAACGGCGCATTGCGCGACCAGATCATCGCCGACCTGCCGCACTGGCTGAAGGACGGCGACCAGCTCGTCGTCAACGATACCAAGGTGATTTCGGCGCAACTCAAAGGCCGCCGCATCGGCCGCGAGACCGAGCCGAAGATCGAGGCGACGCTGATCAAGCGCCTCGACGGCTCGCGCTGGCAGGCGCTGGTGAAGCCGGCGAAGAAGCTTGTCGCCGGCGACCGCATCCGCTTCGGCAATGAAGGCAAGGTCTGCCTGCTCGGCCATCTCGAGGCGGAGGTCGAGGCCAAGGGTGGGGAGGGCGAGGTGACGCTGTCATTCTCGTTCCACGGCCCGGCGCTCGACCAGGCCATCGCCGATCTCGGCAGCCCGCCGCTGCCGCCTTACATCGCTTCGAAACGGACGCCCGACGATCAGGATCTCGCCGACTACCAGACCATGTTCGCGGCCAATGAAGGCGCGGTCGCCGCGCCCACCGCGGGCCTGCATTTTACGCCGGCGCTGGAGCAGGCGCTCGGCGCGCGCGGCGTCGGCATCAATCGCGTCACGCTGCATGTCGGGGCAGGGACCTTCCTGCCGGTCAAGGTCGACGACACCGACGGTCACAAGATGCATGCCGAGTGGGGCACGATCTCAGCCGAGACGGCGGAGCGGCTCAACGCCGCGCGGAAAAACGGCGGCCGCATCATCGCTGTCGGCACCACGTCATTGCGGCTGCTGGAAAGCGCCGCCAGCGAGGACGGCATCATCCAGCCGTTCACGGCCGAGACCTCGATCTTCATCACGCCCGGCTATCGCTTCCGCGCGGTCGATATCTTGATGACGAACTTTCATTTGCCGAAGTCGACGCTGTTCATGCTGGTGTCGGCGTTCGCCGGCCTGGACACGATGAAGCAGGCCTATGCGCACGCGATAGCGAGCGGCTACCGGTTTTACTCGTATGGGGATGCGTGTCTGCTGTTTCGGGCGCCGGCGCCTTAGGGTGGGTTAGCCGCAAGGCGTAACCCACCACTTCTGTTTCTGCGGATAGAGACCGTGGTGGGTTACGCTACGCTAACCCACCCTACGGCACCTCCCGTTACGCCATCACCCGCTGCGGCAACAGCTCCGCGATCTGCACGGCATTCAAAGCCGCGCCCTTGAGCAACTGATCGGCCGCCACGAACATCGAGATCGAATGTCCTGAGGGATCGCTGAGATCCTTGCGGATGCGGCCGACCAGGACGTCGTCCTGGCCCGAGGCGTCGATCGGCATCGGGAAGTAGTTCTTCACGCGGTCGTCGACGACCTTCACACCCGGGGCCTTCGCCATGATGGCGCGAACCTGGTCCTCGGTGATGGGCTTCTCGCATTCGAAGGTGATGGCCTCGCAATGGGCGCGCAACACCGGTACGCGGACGCAGGTCACGCCGATGGCGATCTTCTCATCCTCGAAAATCTTGCGGGTTTCGTTGATGACCTTGGTCTCTTCGTCGTTGTAACCGGTCTCGGGGTCCACGGCGGTGTTGTGGTTGAAGAGGTTGAAGGCGTAGGGGTGCGGCATCACCTTGGGCGTATAGACCTGTCCGTTGAGATTGGCGCGGGTGGACTCGACGAGCTCGTCCATTGCAGCGGCGCCGGCGCCGGAGGCGGCCTGATAGGTCGAGATGATGACGCGCTTGATGCGGTTCTTCTGATGGATCGGCCACAGCGGCACCAGTGCGGTGATCGCCGCGCAGTTCGGGTTGGCAATGATGCCCTTGTGGTCGCGGATGCGGTTGCCGTTGACCTCGGGGATCACCAGCGGCACGTTCGGGTCCATCCGGAAGGCGGAGGAGTTGTCGACGACGACGGCGCCGGCCTTGACGGCGATTGGCGCGAACTTCTTCGAGATGCCGCTGCCGGCCGAGAACAGCGCGATGTCGACGCCCTCGAAGGCGCGCTCGGTCAGCTCCTCGATGACGATGGTCTGGCCGCGGAACGACACCGTCTTGCCGGCGGAGCGGGCGCTGGCGAGCGCCTTGAGCTTACTGATGCGAAAGCCGCGCTTGTCCATGGTGGCGATGAATTCGGCGCCCACCGCACCGGTGACGCCGACAATCGCGACGACGGGATCGTTACTCACATTCTCCTCCATTGAATTGCAGACAACAAAAAAGCCCCGGACCATCATGGGCGGGGCTTCGGTAGAGCTGATTGCGTTCTAGTCGACGACTACAAGCGCATGCCTCCCCGGGCCCCGAAGGCCGTGGTGGTTTTGGTCATGCGTTTGGTGGTCGTGAACATGGTGGCGACTTATGCGGGAGAGTCTTGCGCCCGTCAATGGCTTTTGGGCGGGATTGTGGCCCGCGTTACTTGCCCCGTACGCCCGGCGGCTCGAGGATCACCTCCTTGAGGTCGTCGCCGCTGATGACCACGATTGCGAAATTGAGCCGGCCACCTTCGCGCACCAGTCCGCCGCTGATGGCCTTGCCGGATGCCGCCTGCTCGGCGACGCGGACCGCATCCGCCAGGCGGTGCTTGATGATGCCGAGCGCTGCGAGGTTGCTGCGATCGTCGCGGTCCAGCTCGGCGAGGGGCAGGGCGGCTTCACCGCCCATCAGCTCGCCGGTCGCGGCGTTGATGGTGTGCCGCCAGATCCGGTCGTTGTGCAGGGTCTTGACCCGGTACACCGGTACGCCCGAGCCGCCGTCGAAGCTGACATCCGCGGTCGTGGCGCCGGCATGACGGGCTTCCGCAATCGCCATGGCCTGGCCGATCGAGATCGACGAGCTGCGGAAGCGTTCGATCTCGCGGCTGACGGCCTGGCGGTCCGCCGCGGCGTCACCATCTGTCTCACCGTGAAGGGTGGTGGGTGTGCTGTCCGCCGAGACGATCGCGCGGGCCGGCGCTGCGACGAGCAGCCCCGACAGGGCAATCGCCAGCAACTGCCAGGTGCGTCGTCGTGCTGCCTTCATGTTCGGAACCCTCGCCCGGCGAGTGTGCCGGATAATCGTAAAGAAGTCGCGGCCGACCACGGGCAATGGCCGGCCGCTGATTGTCGCAACGGGCTGTACCCGCGGCGGCGATCAAAGCGGTTCGGACCTCTTTTGGGGCTGGTGAAAAAAGTGGCCCGCACCGCTCAATAACAAAACCATACCGTATCGTTTTATTTCGGTCAACGAAGAGGCCATCGTCCGCAGAGGACAAATCGCCGGTCTCACGGAAATGTCAGCGGGAGGGGCGACGCCGTTGGGCGGCTTTTGGGGCGCTCTGGACGCGGTCTGCAGGACCAATCGCGCCGGCCAGGAACAGCTTGATCGCCGCGCGCATCCGCTTCTCGGCGGCCTTGAGCTCCATCGGCGTGCCGAACGTCGCCATGCGGTGGGTGTGGCCGACGACGACGTCGAGGAACACCTCGGCCGCGATCGTGGTGTCGTCGACATCGAGCGCGCCTTGCGCCACCAGATGGTCGAAGAAGCGCGCGGTGGTGGCGACGGCCTTGAGCCAGCCTTCTTCCTTGCCGAGCTTGGCGATGTCAGGGAAGTTGATGGCCTGTGACGTCATCATGCGGCTGAACGCCATGGCGTCGGGCCCGGTGGTGAAATTGAGCATTTCGCGCCCGATCTCCACCAGTCGCCGCTCGACCGAAATGTCGGACGAGCTGCCGAGCTGCGTCTCGGCCGCGGCCGACAGCGGCGCAAGCCAGCGCGCAATCTCGCGCCTCAGCACGGCCGTGAACAGGCCGCGCTTGTCTCCGTAACGGGAATAGACGGTCGGCTTGCTGACGCGAGCGGCTTCCGCCACCGCGTCGAGCGAGGTCGCATCAAATCCGCGATCGAGGAACAGGCGGGTGGCAACCTCGATCAGCCGCTGATCGCGCTCGATCGCAGCGCTCTTGGTCGGCCGGCCGCCGCGCGACTTCGAGGCCTCGCGGCGTGGTGCAGCCGTTCTTGTCTTGGTCGCAGCCAATCCCATGCCCAATGATATGCCCAATGATTCCTGCGCGGTCGTGCCGGTGGTCATTGATCTATAACGCGCAGCGACCGGGGCGTCATCGCGAATCTGGCCGAATTGGCCGTATCGTCAACGGTCTCGTGACGAGCCCCGTTCCACGACGCGGACGTCACGGCATCCGCGAGGTCCAGGCCTGGCCGCCTGCCGCTTTCTCGTATCCGTATTGGTAGAGCGCCCGCATATAGCCGGTATCGAAGCCTTCGGACGGCGGCGCCGGATAATCGCGCTCGATGTAGGAAAGATGGAAGCCGAGGTGGTTGCGCTGGGCGAAATCATAGGTCGAGAAGATGATCGAGCGCGTCTGCGATTGCGTGATCGAGGACAGGCTGCGTGAGGCGACATCGATCGTGCTGTTGGCGACGAGTTCGAAGTTGCGTTCGATCTTCTTGTTGACGAGGATGTAGATGTCCATCTTCGCGTTGCCCGGCAGGCGCCCCTGGAACAGCAGGGCCTCCGGCAAGGTCAGCACGGGCGCCGTCACGCCGCCATCGACATGCATCTCCTGAAACCTGCGGCCCTGGCCTTCGGCCTCGATCAGGATCGGCGGAAACACCAGGGGAATGCTGGCGGACGCCGCCATCACGTCGCGAAACAGTTTTAGCGCCTCGGGCGTGCCAACCGCGGCGATCTTGCCCATGTCCCAGATCGCGGTGCGCTGGGTGTCAAGATCGGTGGTGACCACCAAGAGCCGACGGCCCTTGGCGTTCTCGCGGGCGACCTGTGCCATGATCTCCGGCCCGACATAGCGCGCGACCAGCTCGCGCAGCCGCGTATTGCCGAACAGGCCGGAGCCGAACAGCACGCGTATGATGCTGGGATCGTTCAGCAGGCTTTCGGCGATGCCGCTGGTGTAGAGCTCTCGAAGCGTGTCGTCATATTGCGATCCGAGGAAGGCAAAGGGCGCAATCAGGCCACCCGTGCTCACGCCCGAGACGACGGAGAATGTCGGGCGATTGCGAGCCGCAGTCCAGCCGTTCAGCACGCCGACGCCATAGGCGCCATCGGCGCCGCCGCCGGACAGCGCCAGATAGTTCCTGCTTCCAGTCGCCTTGTCCTGCTCGAAGCTGAACTTCGTGATGGGCTCGTCGGCGTAGCGCCGCAGGCCGTCGATATCGAGCACGCGTGAAGCACTCGCATCGGCCGCCGTATAGGGCGTGCGGGGGAGCGAGGTGCAGGCGGCGAGCGCCAGGCTGCACGCGAGTCCCAGCGACCTGATCAGGCGGGCGCCTGTCCGCTTAGTCCGGCCATCGGGGCGGGCGGACATCTCAGTCGAACAATGGGGGAGGGGCATCGGTCGGTGGCTGACGATCACGCATCTACGGCCGTCGGCAATTTGCCACGGCATCTCGTCCAACCCCCAATTACGAAACTATACTGTATCGTTTTATTGATCAAGCGTGACCGGTATCACGTCCGCGTCAGCGGTGTCCCAGTCTGGGGCATCGTGCGGCCCGAACGGGTTGATCGGCCAAGCTCGACACGCAATAAGCGGCGCCATGAGTCTTCCTGATACCGATCTACCCAATCATTTCGAGCTGCTCGCCACCGATGGCTCAGCGCGTACCGGCCGCCTGACCACGCCCCATGGGGTGGTGCGGACCCCCGCCTTCATGCCGGTCGGCACCGCCGGCGCTATGAAGGGCATGCACTGGCGCGAGGTGCGCGAGGCCGGCGCCGACATCGTGCTCGGCAACACCTACCATCTGATGCTGCGCCCCGGCGCAGAGCGTATCGCTGCGCTTGGCGGTTTGCAGAGGTTCACCGGCTGGAACGGGCCGATGCTCACGGATTCCGGCGGCTTCCAGGTGATGTCGCTGGCTGATCTGCGCAAGGTCACCGAGAACGCCGTCACCTTCCGCTCGCATATCGACGGCGCCAAGGTCGAGCTGTCGCCCGAGCGTTCGATCGAGGTGCAGCGCCTGCTAGGCTCCGACATCGCGATGCAGATGGACGAATGCGTGCGGCTGCCGGCGGAGCGCGACGACATCGAACGCGCGATGCTTCTGTCGCTGCGCTGGGCCGAGCGAAGCAAGCGGGCCTTCGAGAGCGCGCCCGACGGCTACATGCTGTTCGGCATCGTGCAGGGCGGCGACATCCCTCAGCTGCGCCATGCCAGCGCGCAGGGCCTCGTCGAGATCGGCTTCCACGGCTATGCGATCGGCGGCCTGGCCGTCGGCGAGCCGCAGGCGGTGATGCTGGCGATGATCGACGAGACCGCGCCGGCGCTGCCGACCGATCGGCCGCGCTACCTCATGGGCGTCGGCACGCCCGACGACATTCTCGAGGCGGTGAAGCGCGGCATCGACATGTTCGATTGCGTGATGCCGACGCGCAATGGCCGCCACGGCGTCGCCTTCACGCGCTTCGGCCAGGTCAATCTGCGCAACGCGCGCCACGCCGACGATCCGCGTCCGCTCGACGAAGAGAGCTCATGGCCGTCGGCGCGCAATTACGCGCGCGCCTACCTGCACCATCTCGTCAAGGCCGGCGAGACGCTGGGGGCGATGCTACTGTCTGAAATCAATATCGCTTACTACCAGTTCCTGATGCAGGGCATCAGGGACGCGATCGCACAGGGAACGTTCGAGGAGTTCTATCAGCGTACGCGCGAGGATTGGGCGAGGGGCGACATCGCCCCGCGCTAGATCAATTACACACAAGCCGCTGTTTGACGGCATGCTTGGTGACGAAGCCGTAGCCGCAGGTGTCGCAGGTCCAGAGATAGCTGATCACGTGGTCCGAGACGTAGGCGGAAGCTTCAGCGGCGATCATGGAATCGGCGCACACGGGACAGGTAGGCAACTCGCTGCAACGCGGATCGCGCTTCGGCACTACGGTCGACAACACTTCAGCGACTGCTGACATCGTGGTGACCTCCCTGCTTTAGACCCCTGCTTTGAGACCTAGGTCTAACATAAGCAGAATCAGTTGACGAGGTCGCAACACAAATGCGTTGGTTTTCTGATAATTAAAGCTCACGCGATTTTGCGATGCAGCGTACTTAACGTGTGCAGCATTGTCGCTTGCGTGTCGTCGCAAGCTGTCCGTAACTGCGCAAGAGCTGCGATAGAAGCACATACTGTCGTCACAGGGAGTTCATCATGGACGCATCGTCCAACACGGGTGCAGCGCACCAACCCGGCCGCGGCCGGATCTATGACTCGATCGTCGAGGCTTTTGGCGACACGCCGATCGTGCGCCTGCGCCGGTTGCCGGGCATGCACGGCGTCAATGCGACCATTCTGGCAAAGCTTGAATATTTCAATCCGGCCGCGAGCGTGAAGGACCGCATCGGCGCGGCCATGATCATCGCCATGGAAAAGGCGGGCATCATCAAGCCCGACACCGTGCTGATCGAGCCGACCTCCGGCAATACCGGCATCGCGCTCGCCTTCGTCGCCGCCTCGCGCGGCTATCGGCTGAAGCTGGTGATGCCGGAATCCATGTCGATCGAACGGCGCAAGATGCTCGCCTTCCTCGGTGCCGAGCTGGTGCTGACGCCGGCCGCCCAAGGCATGAAAGGCGCGATCGCGGCGGCGGAAGAACTTCTGAAGACGACGCCGAACTCGGTGATGCCGCAGCAGTTCAAGAACCTCGCCAATCCCGAGGTGCATCGTCGCACCACCGCGGAGGAGATCTGGAACGACACCGCCGGCAATATCGACTTCTTCGTCGCCGGCGTCGGCACCGGCGGTACCATCACCGGTGTTGGTCAGGTCCTGAAGCCGCGCAAGGCGTCGTTGCGCGTGGTTGCGGTCGAGCCCGAGGAGAGCCCGGTGCTGTCAGGCGGCCAGCACACGCCGCACAAGATCCAGGGCATCGGCGCGGGCTTCGTGCCCGACATTCTCGACCGCTCCGTGATCGACGAGATCGTGAAGATCAACTCGACGACGGCGATCGAGACCTCCCGGGCGCTGGCGCGACATGAGGGCATTCCGGGCGGTATCTCCTCAGGCGCCGCGATTGCGGCTGCGCTCCAGATCGGCAAGCGGCCGGAAGCTGCGGGAAAAACCATTCTGGCTATAGTGCCGTCCTTCTCCGAGCGGTATCTTTCGACGGCTCTGTTTGAAGGAATCTGAGAGATGGCGGATCAACCGAGACGGCCGCGCACGCTGGGCGATGCGCGGTCGGAGGCCGAGGCAGCGTTCAAGAAGGTGACGGCCAAGGTCGCCGTGGCGCCGCCGAAGCCGAACGTCGCGCCGGGGATCAAGGAGCAGGTCACCCTGCGCATTGACCAGGACGTGCTGGAGTTCTTCCAGGAGAGCGGCCCGGGTTGGCAGGACCGCATCAACGAGGCGCTGCGCAAGGCGGCGGGGAAGTAGCGCCAGCGCCAGATCGGGGCGTCCAAAAACCGGCTCACCTGCGAATTCAGAGGACCTGCGACAGGAACCGCTGGGTGCGCTCGTCCTTGGCCGCCGTGAACAATGTCTCCGGAGGGCCGTGCTCGACGATCACGCCGCGATCGGTGAAGTAGACGTGGTCGGCGACTTCGCGAGCGAAGTTCATTTCGTGGGTGACGAGGATGCAGGTCATCCCGTCCTCGGCCAGCTCCCGGATGGTGACCAGGACCTCCTTGACCGTTTCCGGATCGAGTGCGGCGGTCACTTCGTCGAACAGCATGATGTCCGGTCGCATCGCCAGTGAGCGGGCAATCGCCACGCGCTGCTGTTGTCCGCCGGAGAGTTCGCCGGGATAGCTGTCCTCCTTCCCAGCGAGCCGCACCTTGGCGAGCAGCGCCCGGGCGCGCATTTCGACTTCGGCCCGATCCTGGCGGAGAACATGGATGGGCGCCATCATCACGTTCTGCAGCGCAGTCTTGTGCGGGAAGAGATTGTACTGCTGAAATACCATCCCGACCTTGCGGCGAAGCGCTAGCTTGTCGAGCCTGGGATCGGTGACCTCGATGCCTTCGATTTGAATGCTGCCGGACGAGATCGGCTGAAGTGCATTAATGCATCGGATCAGTGTGGATTTCCCCGATCCCGACGGGCCGATGATGCAGATCACCTCGCCCTTCCGGACCGAGAGGCTGATTCCTTTCAGAACCTCGAGAGCGCCAAAGGATTTTCTGACCTCGACGCATTGAACGATGGGCTGATCCGGAGTCCAGCTCGTGGCCATGCTCTTGTCCCTCAGCGCACGCGGAACCGACGCTCGAGACGAGCGGTCCAGAGGTTGATCGGATAACAGTAGAGAAAGAAGCACAGCAGCGCGAAACCGTAGAGCGGCGCGAACAGTTCCGGTCTGCCGCCCTCGGCAGCGTGCACCTGCGCCGTCAGCGTCAGCATCTCCGAAACACCGACGATCGATGCGAGGACCGTCGACATTGCGACGAGCGCATAGACATTCATCCAGGGCGGCAACATTCGCTTGATACATTGCGGCAGCATGATCAGCCACATGGTCTGGCGTCGCGTGAATGAGAGTGATTCCGCAGCCTCCCATTGCGTCGACGGAATGGACCGAACGGCGCCACGCACGACCTCGGCGACGTTTGCCATGACGGGCAAGGCGAAGCCGACTGTGGCCTTGATCCAGTCCGGCAAGGGGATGGTCGTCTTGAACATGATGACCTGGAAAGGCACCAGAAACATCACGAAGAACAACAGCACCAGCCAGGGCGCGTTGCGGAAGAATTGCGTGATGAGCCAGCTGATAGCGGCGAGTGGCCGGAACTCCGACAACAAAGCCAGGCCCAGGCCGAGCCCGGCGACGGTCCCCAGCAGCATGGCCAGCAGCGAGATCAGGATGTTGAAGGCGAATCCCCGCAACAGGAGTGGCGACCATTTCAGGATGACCTGCAGCGGCGACAGCATCGTCGGTCCGCTCTCGGCCCACGCAGTGGATGCAGCCAGAATGGCGCAGAAACAGAGGATCGCGGCGGACAGCGGGCTGATCCGAACGGAGATCCGGGTCGGCGCGAGACGGTATGGCAGAAGGACGGCAAGCCTGTGCCCGGGCTCGGCGTTGCTCATCGCGCATATCCGGGAATGCGCATCGCCCGCTCCCAGCGATGCATCAGCCAGACGAGAATGCCGACAAGGATGCCGTAGGTCGCAAGCAGGACCATCATCATCTCGAACACGTTCTGCGATTCCGACCAGATCTGCTTGACCGCGTACAGTGTTTCGGGAACGGCGATCGCGTAGGCCAGTGTGGTCGTCTTGAGCAGGTTGACGAGGTTGTTGTTCAGCGCTGGTAGGCAGACGCGAATGGCCAGTGGGAAGACGATATGAATGTACGCCTTGAAGCGCGTGTATCCGAGCGCCTCCGCAGCTTCCAATGTCGTTCTCGGCACCGCTTCGATGCCGGAGCGGAAGATTTCGACATTGAAAGCGGCCGCAAACAGTGACAGCGAAATGATCGCCCACTGGACGTTGTTCAGCAGCGGAACGCGCATGCCCGCCGTCTCGACGGCCGGAAGCATGGTGCCGAGGCCGAAATAGAAGAAGAAAAGCTGGACCAGCGGCGGCGTGTTGCGGAACACCACGACGAACGCATTGACACAGAGCCGCAACAGCCGGGACGGACTGCCCTGGATCAGGGCGCCGAGAGCGCCGATGATGAGGCTCAGCAGAATGGTCGTGACGCTCAAAAGCAGCGTCATCTTGAGCCCGGCGAAATAGCGGTCCCAGTCGTAGGCGTCGTAGAAGACCGTAAAATTCAGCCCCGTGGTCTCATAGAGCCGCTGAAACCAGTTGCCAATTGCTTGCATGTTGCGCGACACCGAGCTGTTGAGGCGATGCCTCGTATCAGTGCATGGGCTCGACCTGTTCGGAGCGCCAGACTGATCCGGCGCTCCGCTTCACCCGCCTATTTGTCCTTGTATTGCTCATGCATGGAAACCGAATACTCGGTCGGAGTAATGCCCCATTTCTTTTCCGCGTCCACGATGAAGCCGGTCTTCATCCAGTCCTTCGTCGTGTCTTCGAGCAGCTTCTGAAGACTGGTGTTCTCGAGCGCGACGGCGATCATCCATGGCGAAGGCAGCACACCCTTCAGGGGCAGATCGTAATCCGCCTTCCACTCGTCCTCGATCAGTTTGCCTTGCAGAAAGGTCTGATCGTAGACATAGCCGATGCAGTTGCCCTGCTTCATGGCGAACAGAGGCTTCTCCGAGCCGTCGAACGCAACAATTTCGGGGCCGTAGGATTTGGCGATATCCTTGTTGTACCAGGCCCCCGACGTTGCACACACGGGTTTTCCCTTGAGGTCGGCCCAGTCCTTGATGCCGGCTTTCTTGTTGAGAAGTATGTTCACGTAGTCCGAGTAATAAAGCGGCT
The DNA here is from genome assembly GCF_008123425.1 of Bradyrhizobium rifense. GTDB lineage: Bacteria > Pseudomonadota > Alphaproteobacteria > Rhizobiales > Xanthobacteraceae > Bradyrhizobium > Bradyrhizobium rifense. The sequence continues at coordinate 14,117 of NZ_VSSS01000076.1, read as the reverse complement.
CGATGGCTTGAACGACACGGCGGCGTTCCGGCCTGTCGGACATGGTTGCAATCAGCAGATCAATCTTTCCCTGCTGAAGAAACTCAATTCTGTTCGAGGCCGCGACAGGGACGAGCTCGAGTTTGACGCCGAGACGCTTGGCAATGTCTGCGGCAAGATCAGGTTCGATGCCGACGATAGTCCCCGCGGGATCGCGGTATCCGAACGGCTTGTAGTCGGCCTTGACGCCGACGTTCAGCGTGCCGCGCTGCTTGATGGCATCGACGCCATCAGCAGCCTGCGCGCTGCCAAACATCAGCAGCGCCGCCGCGCCTGTCACTATGGAACGGACCAAATTTCTCATCGGCTGACACCTCCGGGATTGCAATCAAGATACGCGTCGCACGTAGTTTTTCGCGTTACAAAGTTTGTGCCATGCGTCACGAAAATCGGGACACGGAGAAGGGAGTAGCGTCGATCGAGCTTCGGCCGTCGGTCACCATCCCGGCCACGAGATTTCCGATGCCTGCTGAGTGCTTGAAGCCATGCCCCGAGCACGCGGAGACAACATGGACCCTGTCTTGCTCGGGATGCCGGTCGATGATGAAGCCCCGATCGGGTGTCACCGTGTAGAGACAAGCGGCCGCATGCGCGACACGGGGCGTAGCGCCGGCGAGCCGCCCTTTGACGTGCTTGCTGTACATCTTGGCGGACTCGGTCGGATCGACGGTGCGATCGATGGTGTCGGCTGTCGTACTGGTCTCATACTGCTCGGTCGCGACCTTGAGGCGACGATCGCCGGGCAGGGGCGGGAAGCCGTAGAGATAGTCGACATCCGTCGCGCCATGCATCCAGATGAACACAGGGGCGTTGGCGCGATACGCGCTGGTATCCTCGAGTTCGTACCAATGGAGCACCTGACGCTTCACCGTGAGCAGACGATCGAAGGGTGCGCCGAGCAGGTGGGCATTCCAGGCGCCGGCCGTCACGACCACCTGGGCCGCCTCGAATGTGCCTGAGGACGTTTCCGCCCGAACCACGGAGCCAGTCTGTGCGAGCGAGAGAACTTCGACCCCCGTGCGGATCACCGCTCCGATCTGCTCCGCGCGCGTCAATTGCGCCTTGATGCAGCGCTCCGGAAAAACGTATCCTCCGCCGGGCTCGTAATAGGCCTTCTCGTTACCCTCGAGGTTCAAGAACTGCGGGAAGCGATGAGCCACCTCTTGCCCGTCAATCACCTCATGCGCGATACCGAAGTCACGGGCCGCCGCGATCGAACGTGCGACGAAATCCGGCTTGCCGTGGTGCGACGTCTCGCCAATACCGGGTGCCATCACGACGAGGCCACACGGGTTTAGGAGCTGGTCGGATGTCTCGGCTTCGAGCTCGCGCCAGATCCGGTGCGAATCCAGCACGAGAGGTACGTAATCGCGGCCTTCACCGACGGCCTGCCGGGTAATGCGGGTTTCGCCGTGGCTGGATCCCATCATGTGGGGAGGGGCAAAACGATCGAGGCCGACCGCCTTGAGCCCTCGCTTGGCCAGTTGATAGAGCGTCGCGCTGCCCATCGCACCGAGGCCAATCACCAGAATGTCCGCTCGCTCGTGCATAAGTTGAAGCTGCTCAATTATTAGGACGATGCGGAGCTTGCCCTCTTGATCAGCTCATCGACAAGGATAATTCTTATAATTAAGGGGATTTGCATACTCACATGACTTTTGCTTAAGTTGGGACATGGCGTCACCCATTCCAGACCTGCGCAGCTTGCAGATTGTCGCTGCGGTTGCGGACTCCGGCAGCATGCTCGAAGCGTCCCGCCAATTCGGGATGACGCAATCCGCGGTATCGCAGGCGGTGCGGCGTGCCGAAGCCTCGGTCGGCGTCGCATTTTTTAATCGCACGCGCAGGCCGCTCACGCCGACCCGGGCGGGGCGCATCCTCGCAAGCCGCGTTCTCGATCTGAACCGCGACTTTGATGCGCTTCTCAGCGCGCTCCGGGTCGCGGCGGAACAGTCCGAACGGGTTGATCTGAGGCTCGGCCTCGTCGACTCCTATGCTGCCACGGTCGGCGCGCACCTCGTTAAAGAGCTCATGACGGGCGAGATCGCACTGAGTCTGTCCGCATGGTCGGGCCTCGCTCACTCGCATGCTGAGGCGCTGATGAATCGCAAGATCGACGCCGCGATCACATGCGATGCGATGGATGACCTGTATGATGTCGAGCGCTTCCCATTCTATCGCGAGCCAAATCTGCTGGTAGTGCCGCGCGGCATGGAGGCCGAATTTGCCGGCCTTGATCTGCGGGAGATCCTCGCTCGACATCGCCTGGTCCGGTACAGCGAGCGTTCCTATGCGGGGGCTCAGGTCGAGCGTCATCTGAGCCGCATGGGTATTCGCCCGCCGCGGGCCTTTGAGTTTGACACCTCGGACAGCCTGGTCGCCATGGTCGCTACCGGGATGGGTGTGGCGATCACGACTCCGCTGTGCTTGTTGCAGGGGCTCGCTCACGCTGCTCAGGTCAGCGCTCTCCCTCTGCCGGGCCCTGGATTTTTTCGAGAGCTGCTTCTGGTGACCCGCCGTGGAGATCTCTCGTCTCTGGCGCCGCGCATCGCAGAGATGGCTCGGTCGAGCATTACGACCCAGGCCATGCCGCGCATCCGGACGCTTGTGCCCTGGTTCACCCAAAACTATTAGCAACGAACAAGCCCGGCGCGAGCCGGGCTTTTGTGTTTGCGATCTGGTCTCGTCTCAGCGTCGGAACATGCCGCCCATCATACCGCCGACGACGCCGCCCATGAAGGCCGCGCCGGCATCGCCGCCGCGGTGGCCACCACCGCCACCGCCGCCGCTGCTCGCGGGGGCAGCGCGCCGGGCCGGCTTCGCGCTGTCATCGCTTGCGGTCGTGGTCGAGGCGACGATCTCTGCGAGCAGGGCCTTGTGCTGGAGTTTGTTGAGGAAGCCCGTCGACGGATAACCACGGGCCGCCTGCCAGCGCTTGAGCACGGTCCGGGTCTCGTCGTTGAACGCGCCGGTCACCTTGGTGTCGAAGCCGAGGCCGTTGAGGCGGCGCTGCACGTCGCGGCGCTGACCCTTGTCGAGGCCGATCTGGTCCTCGGTGAGCTGGCTGGCGTCGTCGGTGAAGGTCGCGGGATCGACGCCGGCATTGAGGTTGCGGGTCGTGGTCGACGGACCGTTCTGGATCGCGGCGAGCCGCGCCAGCGCCAGCGCCTTGAACTGGCCGTTCGGATAGGCGGAGAGGTAGGCGTTGAGCTCTTCCGGCTTGTTGGTTTCCTTCACGGAGCGCCAGTATTCGAGCTCGACGCCGTCGGAGCTGCCGCTGGCCGCAGCCGCCGGTGTGGTGCTCGATGCGGTCGGAGCTGCGTTGGCGACCTGCTGGGTCTGCTGCGCCGGGTTGAGATAGACGGCGCCGATCAGGTTAGTGTGACCCCAGGGAAGCTGGCCCTTGTGGGTCTCTTCATTGACCTGGGCGCGCACCGACGTCATCGCCTGCTGGATCTCGACACCGGGCTTGGTGATGTTGTCGATCAGCGCGCGGGTGAACGGGCTGTTGTTGCCCTCCTGGCCATCGAGCGCGGTCTGGCCCGGGCCGGTCGCGAACGCGATCAGCGTGCCTTCGCCGGACTTCATTTCGGCGAGGCCGCTCTGTACGTTGACGCTTCGGGTCGCCGAGTTCGATTTGATCTTGGCGGCGAAGGGATTGTCGCGGCAGGCGTCGAGGAAGACCAGCTTGACCTTTGCATCGCCCATGGTCTGGTCGAGCGTCAGGTCGATGTTGATAGCGGCCCCGAGCTTGACGTCCATCTCCGACTTGATGTCGGCATCGACGGGCAGGAGATAGTTGCTGCCGCCGACGGCGATGCCGTGACCGGCATAATAGAACACCGCGACGTCGGAGCCCTGCGCCTTGCGGCCGAAGTCGAGCAGCTTCTCGGTCATCTGGTCACGCGTGAGGTTGGATCCCTCGATCACTTCGAAACCGACATTGCGTAGCGTCGATGCCATCGCCTTGGCGTCGATCGGCGGGTTCGGCAATTGCGCGACGTTCTTGTAGGCGCCGTTGCCGACGACGAAGGCGACGCGGCGATCGGCCTTGGCGACGCTGACCGACAGCGCCATGCACATCAGCGAAACGATGATGGTGAGAGTGCGCATCTGAAATCCCCAACAGAATCGAATGACAGGCAGCAACAAATTGGTGTCGAATTTACACGAAAGCGCCCGGCTTCGCGCTAGCAAAAACGACAGTACACCCAACTCACCCAACCCGTTGCTCTGCGACCGAGTGTGCACGATGGAAGTGCTCTCCAACGTGATCCAAATCACGCTCGACCACTCTGATTTGTCGCCTCAGGCCGTGTGCCGGTTCACTGCACGCGGGCGGGAACCGCCGCGGCCGGCTTTAGATTAAGGAGGTTGCCGAACAGGATCAGGGCCGCGCCGAGCACGGTCCAGGCGTCGAGCCGCTCGGAATAGAGCAGCCAGCCCGCCGTGGCGGTCAGTGGGACCCGCAAGAAGTCCATGGGAACCACCACGGTCGCGTCCGCGTAGTGCATCGCACTGGCGAGGCAGTAATGCGCGAAAGTGCCGCAGACCGAGATGACGGCCACCCAACCCCAGACATAGGTGGGTGGCCAGGCCCAGACGTAGAGCGCCGGCAGGAAGCCCGCGACCGACTGCACGACCAGCATCCAGAACAGGATGGCCAGCGCGCTCTCGGTCCGCGTGAGTGACTTGACCAGTGCCATGGATACGCCGAAGCCGATGGCGGCGCCGAGTGCGATCAATTGGCCCTGATTGATCTCGCCGGTCGCGGGCCGCACGATGACGATCACGCCGACGAGGCCGAGCACGATCGCGGCGATCTTCCATGATGTCATGCGCTCGGACAGGAAGCTGGCGGCGAGGATCGCGGTCCAGATCGGCATCGTGAACTCGATCGCCACCACCTGGCCGATCGGAATCAACGTCAGCGCAAAGAACCAGCCGAGTTGCGAGACGTAGTGGATCAGGTTGCGGGCGACGTGCTGGGGCAGGCGCGCAGTCCTAAGCGTTCCGTAGCCGCCGGCGCGCCGGATCATCGGATAGAGCATGCAGAGGCCGAGCAGCGATCGTACCAGCATCACCTGGAAGACGTTCATCTCGCGTACGGCTTCGCGCCCCGCGACCGCCATGACCAGTGTCAGCGACAGCCAGCCGGCCATCCAGAATGCAGCCATCGTTTTGGACGGTGTCGTGCTCATCGGGCAGGGTGCGGGAGAGTTGATCCTGAGGGGAGGGCCGGTATCGGCGACATCACCGCGGTTTGCAACGGCCAAATCTGCGGGTGCAGCGTTGCGGGACGGCGTGCTAAGGCTTCGGCGATCAACAAGAAAATCGGGAGATCTCCGCTCATGCGTATCCTGCAGCCAGCCGAATGGAAGAAACCGCGCGGCTTCTCACATGGCGTGGTGGCGGAGGGGCCGGGCCAATGGGTCGTGCTGGCCGGGCAGACCGGCGGCGACGAGGCCGGCAATTACGAGCCTGATATGGCCGCCCAGGTCGCGACCGCGCTGAAGCGGATCATCAAGCTTCTCGCGGAGGCCGGCGCCGGCCCCGAGCACATCGTGCGCCTGACCTGGTATCTGACCAGCCGCAGCGAATATCAGGCCGCAGGCGCCGGCATCGGTGCGGCCTGGAAGGAGACGCTCGGGCGCAATTTCCCGCCTTCCACGCTGCTCTATATCGGTGGCCTCGTCGACGATCGCGCCAAGGTCGAGATCGAGGTCACGGCGTTCGTGCCGGGCGCATAAAAAAATCGATCCGGCGCGGGCGCCGGATCGATTGTCGTGTCATTGCTATGTTTTACTTCGACAGCGAGATGTCAGCGCCGCGGAACTGGCTGTCCGCGCGCATCCTGACGCTCTGCTTGTTGCCGGACGTCCGCAGCGAGATGTTGGCGTTGAAGCCGGCGGTCGAGGCGACCAGCTCGTAGCTTCCGCCGCTACCCTTGCCCTGCAGCGAGCCGCTGATATTGCGGCTAGTCTCACTCCAGTTGCCGACGATGGCGCCGCCCTCGGCCTTCACGTTGGCGCCGAGGTTGAACTTGTAGGCGTCGCTGGCGCAGGTCAGCGACATCTCCATGGTCGGGCCGACCGGAGCGTATTTGGCGCGGCAGCGGATCCGCTCGGTCGAGCCGTCGTCCAGCGTGACGATGCCGGCGCCGCTCCAGCTTCCCGCCAGCGGCGCGAAGGGGCCGGACTGAGCCTTGCTCTCCGAGCTGGCAACGGCTGTCACAAACAAAACAGCGGCCGCCGTGAGCAGCCGCCGGTTGAGGAGGTTAGTCCCGAATAGCTTATTGGCGCGATGCTTCCCACCGCCCGCTGCACGGTATGCCTGCAGATGCTCCATTCCACTTCCCCGATCCGGCGTTGCCGCTGAGTTGACCGTTGGCATATGCACCATTGATCGAAACTTTCACAAGTCCCCCACTGCCGATGGTGCCGGAAACGTTAGCGCCGGGCGCGGTGATCTTGCCGTCGGCAACCGTCAGCATGGAGCTTGCGGTCGGCTCGCAGGTGCCGGTCTTGGTCACGATGGTGACCTGCCAGTTGCCGTCATAGGGGGTCTGCGCGACGGCGGGGGCGGCGAGCGCGGCGGTAATAACTGAAGCGGCACAGAACGCCGCGATGCGGTCAAAACGCATGAATTCCGTCCTTGAATATGTCTGATATGTTGTCGTTATTCAGACGAAATGTGACGGAAATTTGGTGCGATGCAAAGTCGAAAATTGTTCCTGTGGAAACAATGGTTTATTTGCGTTTCCGGTTTCAATTTTCGAAGCAGAATCAATGCCGCTTCACGTTAATCGTTAACGCGAGCAGCGACTCACGACAGACTTGGTGCCGAGGTCGCGAACTGTTCGTCCTGAGCTTTCGACGGCAAGGCCTTGTGGACCTTGGCGTAATCGATCACGTCGGCCAGCAGCTTGAGGCCGAGCGGGGCCAGCGCACGCTCCCAGAGTTCGCGGGCGGTCTCGCCCTTCTTGACGAAGCACCAGTCCTGGGCGGCGATGGCGCCGGCGTCCATGCGATCAGCGAGGTGATAGATCGTGCCGCCGGCGATCGGATCGCCTTCCTTGATGGTCCATTCCACCGCAGCCTTGCCGCGATGGCGCGGCAGCAGCGAGGGGTGATAGCCGATCCCGCCGAGCTTGCTCGCTGCCAGCGCGTCCTTGCCGATCCGGGCGTGGCTGTGGGCGGTGATGATCAGGTCGGTGTCGGGGGCGATCTCGGAGGCCACCACCAGCTTCGGATTGACCTGCACCACCACCTCGATGCCGGCGGCCTGTGCGGTCGCGGCCAGGCGGTCATCGGCGTCGGCCACCACGACCCGCACGATCCCGACGCCGTGCTCGCGGAGCATGTTCAGGGTGGTCACGCCGAAATGGCGGGAGCCGACGAGGGTAATGCGCATGGGTGTCTGATCCGTCTCGCAACTGCGTCATCCCCCGATAACACGTCAGGCCGTCCTGTCACCACCCGCGCGGCGTTTGCGGCGGTTATCAACAATGCGCAAGGTGCGCAGGGAACGAGGAACGCGGCGATTGCGTTGCCGCCCGTTCCGGTGCTTCCATGGGCGCATTGCGACCTGCCCGGAGCGAGCACATGCGGTGCGCGTGGTTTGTCCTTCTTGCTGTCCTGATTGCGGCCGCTCCAGCCCATGCCGGCGGACCTTACCCGGTGGTTCCGCCCGAGAACGGGGTGGCTCCCGTCATCGGCCCGACCTGGGATGCCTATCGCTGCGCGGAAGGGACGATCTACAATTTCTACCATGGCGCCTATTACGGCGAGGAGCCGCCGGCGCTTTATCGCGGCTATGCCTATCGGCCGTATTACCGCTACAGCGCCTATCGCAGGCTGCCGCGAACGTATTTTTGCGTGGCTGACTAGCGTTGCCGCAGGGCACCAGCCTGCGGCAAATCGTCGATCCGACGGTTCCTGTGTTTGATTTCGAACAGACGGAATTTGCCCCGCCATTAGGATTTGGTCCTACCGGGGCTGGCGACATTTGATTCCGAATCCGTTTTCGAACCCGGCTTTGGCCGCTGGCCTACTTGCCAGCGGCTTTTTCATGCCGCGTGTCGTGAAATCATCAAACGGTAACACGTTCTCAACCTCGCTGTCGTATCGACGAACCCGTCGCGGATTTGTATTGCGTACCGCGACATCAAAAATGCCTCGACGGCGCGGGTGCGCGCGCCGCGGGCATTTTTGCCGGGACCGATTTCATGCCGAACGCCATTGAGCAGATCGTGGACGCCTATGTGCGGCTGAAGAACCGCCGTGGCCTCGACGAGCTGATGATGCACAGGCAGCGGCTCGCGGTCGATCTGAAGAGCAGGTCAGGCAGCTACGATTTCAGCCTGCCGATCGGCAAGATCGAAGAGGAGATCGCGATCATCGAGGCAGGACTGGCCAGGCTGGCGGCGGATGCGCCCGAGCTCGGTCCGACGCGGTTCCGCTAAGCGTGCTCAGTCGCGCCGGCCGCCGTCGATCACGGTGAACAGCGGCCGCGCCGGGGTCGGCTCCTCCAGCAATTCCTCCACCAGCGCGGTTGCCGCATCGACATATTTGCGCGTCGGCTTGTCGAGCTCGCGTTTCGCCTCGTCATCGAGCGCGATCTTGGCGGCCTCGACCAGCTTGCGCATCCGCGCTGCGTGGTCGTCACCCGCCGTCAGCGTCGCGCGCGCCAGCGAGCGCAGCACGAACAGCTCGCCTTCGAGGCGGAGCAGGCGGTCGTTGAGCCTGGAGAGGACGGCGTTGAGGTCGGCCATGGCGTACGTTCGTTGCAGAGGATCCTGCCTGATCTAGCGGCGATCGGTGAACGGAGTCCAAACGGGATCGGCGCAATTGGGGCGATCTTCCATCAGGCCGCCGTGCGCGCCAGATAGTCGCGCGCGAAGGCGAGATACCAGTCGAGGCAGGCGGGATTGGCCATCGCCTCCTTGTTGATGACCTTCTCCACGGGCTGGCCGAGCAACAGCTTCTTGATCGGCAACTCCTGCTTCTTGCCCGACAGCGTGCGCGGAATCTCGGCGACGGCAAAGATTTCGTTCGGCAGGAATCTCCGGGAGAGGCCGGCCTCGATCGCCTTGTTGATCTTCGCCTGCATCGCGCCGTCGAAGGCGACGCCATCGCGCAACACCACGAACAGCGGCATGTAGCTGTCGCGGCCGAGATATTCGAGGTCGACGACGAGGCTATCGAGCACCTCCGGCAGCGCCTCGATCGCGGAATAGAGCTCGCTCGTGCCCATGCGCAGGCCGTGCCGGTTGATGGTGGCATCGCTGCGGCCGTAGATCACGCAGGAGCCGTCCGGATTGACCTTGAGCCAGTCACCGTGGCGCCACACCGGCCCGCGGCCGCTGCCGTCGAAATTGTCCGGATAGGTCTCGAAATAGCTGGCGAGATAGCGCGCGTTGTCCTTGTCGTTCCAGAAATAGAGCGGCATCGACGGCATCGGCTCGGTGCAGACGAGCTCGCCGACCTCGTCGATCACGGCGCGGCCCTGTTCGCTGAAGGCTTCGACCGCAGCGCCCAGCAGGCGACACTGCATCGCGCCCGGCGTCTGCGGCAATTCGCGATTGCCCCCGATGAACGCGCCGGCGAAATCGGTGCCGCCGGAGATGTTCGCCCACCAGATGTCGGCCTGCGCCTTGTTGCCGTTGGTTTTCGACAAGCCAGCGAAGCGCTCGTTGAACCAGGCTTGCGTGTCGGCGCTGAGCGGCGAGCCGGTCGAGCCGAGGCAGCGCAGCCGCGACAGATCGCCGGCGGCCGTCAGATCGATCTCGGCCTTGGCACAATTGGCGAAGAACGCCGCACCCGCGCCGAAGAAAGTCGACTTCGACTGCGCCACGAAGCGCCACGACGTGGTCCAATCCGGCTTGTCCTTGGTGCCGCCCGGGCTGCCGTCGAAGATGCAGCAGGTGGTGCCGCTCAGGAGGCCGCCGACCTGCGAATTCCACATGATCCAGCCGGTCGAAGAGTACCAGTGATAGCGCTCGCCGAACGAGTTCTCGTGATAGGAGCAGCCGAGATCGTTGTGCAGGCCGAGCAGCGCCAGCACCACGATGACGATGCCGCCATGGCCGTGCACGATCGGCTTGGGCAGGCCGGTGGTGCCGCTGGAATAGACGATCCAGAGCGGATGATCGAACGGCAGCCATATCGGCTCGAACGCGTCGATCGCAGCACCCGTCCTTGCGGTGATATCGGAGAGCAGGGCCTCCGGTGCGGCCGGCGCGCCTGCGTCGCTGTGCAGGATGACGTGCTCGACGCTCGGCAGCGATCGCCGCAGTTCGGCGACGACGTCCTTGCGATCATGCCTGCGCCCGGCATAGGTGACGGCATCGCAGGCGATCAGCACCTTTGGCTCGATCTGCTTGAAGCGGTCGATCACGGCGGGCGCGGCCATGTCGGGCGCACAGACGCTCCAGACCGCGCCGATGCTGGCGCTGGCGAGAAACGCGATGATGGTCTCGGCGATATTGGGCAGATAGGCCGCGATGCGATCACCGGGCTTGATGCCCTTGTCCTTCAGATCCAGCGCGAGTGCGGCCGCCTTGCGCTTGAGCTCCGGCCAGCTGGTCTCGTGAAGCTTGCCGTCCTCGCCGCCGCTGACGATCGCGGGCAGGCCGGCGGCATGTGCAGCGTCGACATGCCGGAACACCTGCCGCGCGTAGTTCACCTGCGCGCCGGGAAACCACACCGCGCCGGGCATCTTGCGCTCGGTGATGACGGCCGTAAACGGCGTCGGCGATTGCAGATCGTAATAGTCCCAGATGCTGCGCCAGAAGCCGTCGAGATCGCGCACCGACCACTGCCGCATCTCCTCGTAATTCGCGAAGGTGAGGCCGCGCTGCTCGGCGAGCCAGTTGCGGTAGAGGGCGATCTGCGGGACGAAAGGAGCGGTCATTGGGTATCGGCTTCAATTGCGGGGAAGGGGAATTTATGTCGAAAACAACCCCATGCACAGTAGCGGAGACATTGAAAGCGTTCGCCATTTTGAGTCGCTGCCAAGCAGCCCTTCCCGGACGTTGTTTGACGCAAACAGCCCACCGATATCCCGGCGGCGCACCGCCCCGCGTCATCGGGATTTGACACGTCGGGCAAAACACTGGCAGAATGGCATCATCGAAATTCGTAACACCCGCGCGGAGAAATCCGTCGCGGGTTTTTTTGTGTCGGAGCAATTGCCATGATCAAAGAAACGCTACGGCACCATAGCTTCGTGAGAGCAACACGTCGGCCTTGGAGTACACCGCGGATGATGCACGCACGGACTTTGATTGAAGCGGCTTGAGTAGCGCCTCCTCGACCTCGGCGGTTGTAACCCGGAAGTGGGGCGCGCATCACTTCAGGATGCGTCCATCGCCGCGCTGAGGGCTCCATTCTTTCCCGCGTTGACACTTGTACGGCCGGTGCTAGGTTTTTCGATGAGGGGACCCGGCCGATGCGAAACATCAAGTTCGCTGCGTTGGCGATCGCCAGTGTGATCTTCGCGGCACTTCCTGCCAATTCCCTCCGTGCCGAGGTCCGCGTGCAAGGACAGGCAGGCAACGTGCGCGTCGAGGCGCACGATGCAACCGTTGCCGAGATCCTGGCGGCGCTGAGTGAGCGCTTCGCGCTACGCTATCGCAGCGCCGCGGGAAGCGGCAACGTGATGACCGCGACGTTCGAGGGCCCGCTGCGCCGCGTCGTGGGGCGCGTGCTCGATGGGTACAACTACATTGTCGAGACCCGTGGCGATGTGCTCGAGGTGGTCGTGTTGGGCGCGGCATCGTCGCAGGCGGTGCCGGCGACTGTGTTTGCGCCGCCTACCTATCCGGCAAAGCACGTTCGGCGCACCGACTGACCGCGTGCGGATTGGCGGTCCGCCAGCGTGGCGGCGCAGTCGCCGATCTTGGCCGCGGCAAGGCGCTGTGAAAATCGAAAGAGGCCGGGCTTGGTCCCGGCCTCCCGACGTGGCGCATTCGACAAATATCAGAGACGCTGAGGTCCCTGGTTGCGATAGGCTGAATCGTCTGGTCGCGTCAGTTCTCAGTCCATCGCATCTTGGTCGTCGTCGTCGCGGTCGTCGTTGTCATCCTTGCCCTCGACCTTATGCCGGAAGACCGCGACGCATCCGTTGGTGGCCTGGCCGCAAAGGCCTTGTCCAACAGTGGTCGTGTCGCCGCCGATGACGACCGAAGCCGGTGCAACCTGCGGAATGAAGATCAGGTTGCGCTTGGAATCGGCCGCCACCGAATGCGAGTTGGAGCTTTGCGGGATGGTTTCGATCAGCTGGTTGGATTTGGCATCGATCACGCCGAGCACGGCCGCCTGCTGGCTCGCGGCGGCGCAGTTGCCGCCGGGGGGCGGGAACACCTTGCAGTTCCGGCTTGACCCCGTGTAGTAGCGATCGTCGCCCCAGTTGAACCATACCTCGTCGGACCCGGTGATGTCAGCGATTGCGGTCTGCTTCTTGCTGACCGCGTTGATCACCAGTTGGATCACGTCGTTCGGATTGTTCTGCGGCGTGCAGCCGAGGAGGATTTTGGAGTCCGGACCAACCGACGCGCCGTTCGGCGAACAGCCATTGAGCGCGATGACGCCGGTGTTGGTTGCCGGATTGAATGAACCGAGTTGCGTGGTTGGCCCCGTCACGGTTTTCGGATCGATCACGAGGACGCCACCATGGCAGGTGATCGGTCCAGAAAGCTGCCCGTAATTGCATCCGGACGGATTGTTGGCGATGATCGGTATCGAGTTGAAGAAGCGCTTCGTCTCCGGGTCCCAGGCTGGCTGCTCGAGTGACAACCCGAAGCCCGGGGGGATGATCGTCTGATCAACAATGATCCGGGCGATTATGCTGACGCTGTTCTTGGCGGCGTGCCCGTTTGCCACAAACAGCGTTGCGAAGGGTGGATCCTCGGCGTTATTGGCTGCGAGCAGCAACTTGCCGTTTGATGTCAGGGCCATTTCGTCCACCCGCGTGGTTCCGCCGGTCGGAATGCTGGCCACAGCCGTTGAAGCCCCATCGAGATCAAACACCTTGAGGGTGCTGTCGCCGTCGCCGGCGTAGAGCCAGCGGCCGTGGCTCACGACGCCGTCCGGTCCCGAAATGTTGTTGTTGACGGTGCCGTTGGGATTGTGGACAGCCCCTTTGAAGCCGGGGAGCAGCCGCTTCCACTTCAGGCTCCGGGTATCGATGACCTCGACCCCGCCATTGGAGCGATCCGCGAAATACATTTCGGCGCGCTTCGGATTGACCCAGCTGATGTCGAACGACTGCAGCGGGATTCCTGGGATCTGGATCGCCGTCAGACATTTCGTCTGTGTGGTGGTCGGCGCGCCCGGTCCGGTGCATGGCGCGGCGAACGAGCTCGTAGACGCAGTCAACCACAGCCCCGCTGCTGCAGAGGCATAAAGATAGGCCCGCAAATTTCTGGACATGCCAACCCTCCCATAGTGAGTTTAGTTGCCATTGCGCGCCCCAAGCCGAGTGGACAATACTACCAATGACGATATGTGTACAACGGTACACGCTCTGGGCGAGCACGCGGGAAGAGAAGTCCGAAGGAGAATTCGAGGCGCCGCCGGTTGAAAGTTTGGTCAGTTCTACTGATTGTTTTTTCTGCGAACGGGCCTCGAACGAGACGACTAGCACTGCAGAAGCTGAACCGTTGCGATGAAGGATGACGCCGTCGTGATGACCTGTACACAGGTCGGTTTGATTCTGACTATATTCAAAAGAGCTAAGTCGGGTTTGGCTTCTGATTTTGAGAATTGAGAACCAAATGACCGAGGAAGCCGTAACAGAGCGGAAAGATAGTCCCCCGAGTCGTACGAGCGTCCCGATAGTAAAGCCTCGACCGAGGCTGACGTTTAGGGACCTGCTAAGGGCTCTCGGCGACTCATTGTCCGTGCCTACGTCTTGGTGACTGGCATAGTCGGGTAAGATGCCATGACCGCTTCTGGCCTTTCGCGGCGTGTCGCGCTGCCGCGCGAACTGGTCGCTATAGGAGCAAAGCAGACGTAGTCACCAGTCACATGATGTCGCCGGGGTCATGGGTACACGGCCTAGCACTACTTTGGCAG
>NZ_VSSS01000075.1 GCF_008123425.1 Bradyrhizobium rifense | reverse complement strand
CACACAGCCAGGGTCAAAAGCGCCGGCCTGGATCTCGGCCGGCAACTTCCGGTCTGACCTCTTCTTCGGACATGTTCAGCCTCTGAGACGGGCTGGCCGGCGTGGTGTCAGCGAGTGCCGGCCGGATCCGCGCAAGCAACGATATCGCGGGGAGATTTTCGTGCCGCTGGCGCCGGCGGAGAGAATACCGCCAGATATCCTCCGTCTCCTGCGAGCTGATATGCGGCGACCTCGCGATAGCCGACGGCGGTCAATTCGCAGCGCAAGAGTTCAATTGGCGTGCCGTGCTTCGACGTCGGAAGCTCGAGATCGACAATTCCGACCCGCGCACCCAGCTTCAAGGCGGGCGCGAGATTGTAGAGGAAGGCATAGGGTTGGGCTATCTCGTGATACATGTGCACGAGGATTGCGGCATCCAGCGATGAAGCGGGCAGGCGCGGGTCGTGTGGTTCGCCGAGCGCGAATTGCACGTTCGTCAACTTCATCCGTTCGGTTCGTTTGGCTAGCTCGACGAGGTAATCCCGCGTGACGTCTTCGGCAACGACAGAGCCGGCGGGGCCGACGAGGTGCGAGAGCCTGACCGTGTGGTAGCCGCTGCCTGCTCCAATGTCGCCGACTGTCATGCCTGGTTTCAGTTCAAGAGCACGCGCGATTTGGCCGGCCTCATTGAGGGCGTCGCGGCGCTCTTCGGCGGCGCGCTGCGGGCTGACGATCCGTGCAACAGGGCGCGGCGGTGAGGGAAACTCGTTTGCAGCGACCCCGGGGGGAGCCAGATAACCGATGTCGGCGGCGTATGCGCGAGTTGCGGCAAACGCGACAAGCAGCGTTGCCATGTAAGCCAGTGCCGTCACCGGCCTGGCAAGCTTTCTCAACCGGTCGAGGCGCATCTTTGCTCAACCATAGTACACGCCCTAATACGCCTGCTTGGCGTCGGCCTCTTCGCTGGTCTGGATCAGGTCGAGGCTTTCCTCGATCTTGCCGAGCAGCGCCGAGAGCTGTTTGCGCTCCTGCGCGGACAGGCAGGCGAGGATCTCGTCTTCCCGCCGCAGCAATCGCGGGAACAGCTCCTCGTAGAGCGCGCGGCCCTTCTTCGTCAGCTGCAGGCGGAATTCGCGGCGGTCGGCTTCGTTCTCGACCCGCTCGATCAGGCCGTCTTGCAGCAGCGCCGTCACGGCGCGGCTGATGGTGGATTTGTGCGTGCGGGTGCATTGCGAGATGTACTGCGCGCTGCAGGCATCGTTGCGGAAGCCAAGCGTGGCAATCACGCGCCAGGCCGGAATGTCGAGGCCGTGACGTTCCTGATATTCGACCGCGAGCGCGGAACTGACCTCCGCCGCGAGCCGGTTGAGGCGAAACGGCACGAATCTGAACAGATCGAGTCGCGATTTGGGCCGCGGTGAAGCCGCGTCGGCTTCTCTTGTCTTCAGCGCGATGTCGCTGGATGTCCTCGCCAAGGAGAGCGCTCCGAATTTCAGTTGACGGCCGGCCGGCTCCGGTCCAAAATAGTTGCACGTGAGACTATCTAGCAGATCAGTCCTCTCCTGACCAGAGCCGAGGTTAGTGTATGGCGGGCGCCAATACGCATCAGGCCAAAACCCAGTTCGGCTATCGCCGTCACGCCGACCAGGACCGGCCCGGCCAAAGTCCGGCCGAGTATCCGGTCGTGGTCGTCGGCGCAGGGCCCGTCGGGCTGTCGCTGGCGATCGATCTCGCCCAGCGCGGCCAGCGCGTCGTCCTTCTGGATGATGCCGACCGCATCGGCGAGGGCTCGCGGGCGATCTGCTTCTCGAAGCGCTCGCTGGAATATTGGGACCGGCTCGGCGTCGCCGACCGCATGGTCGACAAGGGTGTGGTGTGGAGCGTTGGCCGGATTTTTCACGGCGAGTCCCAGCTCTATCAGTTCAATCTGCTGCCTGAGGACGGCCACAAGCGGCCAGCCTTCATCAACCTCCAGCAATATTACGCGGAAGCCTATCTGGTCGATCGCATCAGCGATCTGCCCGCGATCGACCTGCGCTGGCGCAACAAGGTGACGGCGGTCGAGCAACGCAACGATTCCGTTGCGCTGACAATCGAGACACCCGAAGGCGCCTATCGCCTGCACGCGCAATATGTCGTCGCCTGCGATGGCGCACGGTCCTCACTGCGGCAGATGGTCGGGGCTGAATTTGCCGGGCAGGTGTTCGAGGATCAGTTCTTGATCGCCGACGTCAAGATGACGGCGGAATTCCCGACCGAGCGCTGGTTCTGGTTCGATCCGCCATTTCACGCCGGACGCTCGGCGCTGCTGCACCGGCAGCCCGACGACGTCTGGCGCATCGATCTCCAGCTCAATCGCTATGCCGATCCCACAGTCGAGAAGAAGCCTGAGAACGTGCGGCCGCGGATCGCGCGCATGCTCGGCCACGACAAGTTCGAGTTCGAGTGGATCTCGCTCTACAAATTCCAGTGCCGGCGCATGGACCGCTTCATCCACGGCCGCGTGATTTTTGCGGGCGATTCCGCGCACCAGGTCTCGCCCTTCGGCGCGCGTGGCGCCAATTCGGGCCTCGAGGACGCCGAGAATCTCTCGTGGAAGCTCGACCGCGTGCTGCGCGGCACCTCGCCCGCAAGCCTGCTCGAAAGCTACCATGTCGAGCGCAGCGGGGCTGCCGACGAGAATATCCGCGAATCCACCCGCTCGACCGATTTCATGGCGCCGAACTCGCATCAGGAGGCCCGGCTGCGCCAGGCAGTGCTGGCGCTCGCCAAGGAAACCGAGTTCGGCAAGCGCATGGTCAATGGCGGCCGGCTGTCGGTGCCATGCAGCTATGATTCTCCGCTGTCATCGCGCGACGCGGATGCCTGGCGCAGCGGACCATCGCCGGGCTGCTCCATGCTCGATGCACCGGTCGCGACGCGCGCGGGCGAGCAGGCCTATCTGACAGACGCGTTCCGTAAGGATGGAACGGACTTCACTTTGCTCTCGTTCAGCAATGGTGCGCCGGTCGATGTGCCCGGTGGCGTCAAGGATATTCGTATCGGCGGCGAGGGCGGACTTGCCGATTCCTTGGGCCTCATCGCCAAGCGCTATGACGCCGAGCCGGGCTCCGCCTATCTGCTCAGGCCGGACGGCTACGTCGCGGCGCGCTTCCGCCATCCGACGCGTGAAGCGATCGCGGCCGCGCTGTCGCGCGCCGCAGGTCTGAATTGAGGTCTCATATGCCGCTTTCCACCAGCTCCAACTTCGCGCGGCCCGACGATGCCTTTCGCGCCATCGTCGAAGCGCATCGCGGCCTCACCGACGAGCAGAGCGCCGATTTCGATGCGGCGCTGGTGCTGATCCTCGCCAACCACATCGGCGATATCGACGTGCTGCGGGACGCGCTCGTGCTGGCGAAACGCCGCATGATCGACGGCCAGCAGCAACAACAACAGCAACAACAATAACCCAAGACGTGAAGGACGAATTGATGGCGAAGAACTTCGCATCCACCGGCGATCTCTCCGAGAAGAAGATCACCTTCTCCGAGATCGGGACTGATCTCTACGCATTCACCGCCGAGGGCGATCCGAATACGGCGATCATCGTCGGTGACGACGGCTGCCTCGTGTTCGATGCGCAATCGACGCCGGCGATGGCCAACAAGGTGATCGAGCGCGTCCGCACCGTCACCGACAAGCCGATCAAATATGTCGTGCTGTCGCATTATCACGCCGTGCGCGTGCTCGGCGCCTCCGCCTACAAGGCGCAGGGCATCGTGGCCTCGCAGGAGACCTATCGACTGATCGAGGAGCGCGGCCAGCAGGATTGGGATTCCGAGTATGGCCGTTTTCCCCGTCTGTTCCAGGATGCCCAGAGCATTCCCGGCCTGACCTGGCCGACGCTGACCTTCGAAGGCGAGATGTCGATCTATCTCGGCAAGCGCGAGGTGCGGCTGATGCAGCTCGGCGCCGGTCACACCTCCGGCGATATCGTCGCCTGGGTGCCGGATGCCGAGGTGATGTTCTCCGGCGATCTCATCGAATATCACTCGGCCTGCTATTGCGGCGATGCGCATCTGCGCGAGTGGCCGCTGACGCTGAACGAGATCCGCAATTTCAATCCCAAGGCGATCGCGCCGGGTCGTGGCGATGCGCTGAAGGGCACCGGCACGGTGCGCGAAGCCATCGCGATGACGCGCGACTTCGTCACCTCGCTCTATGGCGCGGCTGAAGTCTCCGTTGCCAAGGGCCGCAGCTTAAAGGAATCGATGGCCGCGACCCGCGAGGTGATGGATCCGAAATTCCATAGCTTCGCCATCTACGAGCACTGCCTGCCGTTCAACGTGTCGCGCGCCTATGACGAGGCGTCGGGCATCGACGATCCCGTGATCTGGACCGACAAGCGCGACCAGGACATGTGGGCTGCCCTGCAAGGAGGAGGATAGTCATGAACATCAATACCTCGCCTGATCAAATCATCCGAAGCTCGGCGCAGGTGACGCCGGGCTACATGTCCGGCTTCGGCAACAGCTTCGAGACCGAAGCGCTGCCGGGCGCGCTGCCGATCGGGCGCAACTCGCCGCAGCGCTGCGCTTACGGGCTCTATGCCGAGCAGCTCTCGGGCTCGCCCTTCACCGCGCCGCGCGGCACCAATGAGCGCTCCTGGCTCTATCGCATCCGCCCCTCGGTGAAGCATTCCGGCCGCTTCGAGAAGGCCGATGCCGGCCTGTGGCGCTCGGCGCCGTGCCACGAATACGATCTCCCGATCGCGCAGCTGCGCTGGGACCCGGCGCCGATCCCGAAGGAGGACACGACCTTCCTCCAGGGCGTGCAGACCATGACGACCGCCGGCGACGTCAACACGCAGGCCGGCATGGCCGCGCATGTCTACCTCATCACCAAGTCGATGGTCGATCAGCATTTCTACAATGCCGACGGTGAGATGATGTTCGTGCTCCAGCAGGGCAATCTGCGCCTCGTCACCGAGTTCGGCCGCATCGACGCCGAGCCCGGCGAGATCGTGGTGATCCCGCGCGGCGTCAAATTCCGCGTCGAAATTCTGAATGGTCCCGCGCGCGGCTATCTCTGCGAAAACTATGGCGGCGCCTTCACGCTGCCGGAACGCGGGCCGATCGGCGCCAACTGCCTTGCGAACGCGCGTGACTTCCTGACGCCGGTCGCGCACTACGAGGACAAGGACACGCCGACCGAGCTGTTCGTGAAGTGGGGCGGCGCGCTGTTCAAGACGACCTTGCCGCATTCGCCGATCGACGTCGTCGCCTGGCACGGCAATTACGCGCCCTACAAATACGATCTGCGTACCTTCTCGCCGGTCGGCGCGATCGGTTTCGATCATCCCGATCCCTCGATCTTCACGGTGCTGACCTCGCCGTCGGAGACGGCGGGCACCGCGAATATCGATTTCGTCATCTTCCCCGAGCGTTGGCTGGTGGCCGACAACACCTTCCGTCCGCCTTGGTATCACATGAACATCATGAGCGAGTTCATGGGCCTGATCTACGGCGTCTACGACGCCAAGCCGCAGGGTTTTGTCCCCGGCGGCATCAGCCTGCACAATTGCATGCTGCCGCACGGCCCCGACCGCGACGCCTTCGAGCACGCCAGCAATGGCGAGCTGAAGCCGGTGAAGCTCACGGGCACCATGGCCTTCATGTTCGAGACCCGCTACCCGCAGCGTGTGACGGCGCATGCCGCGAATGCCTCGACGCTGCAGGACGATTACGCGGATTGCTGGAAGGGACTCGAGAAGCGGTTCGATCCGAACCGGCCGTAGTGGTTTTTCCCTCTCCCGTTGTGGGAGAGGGTGGCTCGCCGCGTAGCGGCGAGACGGGTGAGGGGTTTGCCTCCGCGAACAAGCCTCTCTCATTCGGACTCGCGGATAGAACCCCTCATCCGGCGCTTCGCGCCACCTTCTCCCACAAGGGGAGAAGGAAAAAAAGAGACCGAGCGAAAAGTGACAACGCACCCCAACGATCCCAGCCTCCGCTCCTTCATCGAAATCGACCCCGGCTCCGACTTCCCGATCCAGAACCTGCCCTATGGCGTGTTCTCGACTGCGGCCAATCCGACGCCGCGGGTCGGCGTTGCGATCGGCAACTTCGTGCTCGATCTCTGGGAGCTTGAGCAGGATTCCCGGCTCGATGTCGGCCCACTCGGCGTGTTCTCCGGCTCCTCGCTCAATCCCTTCATGGCGCTCGGGCCAAAGGTCTGGACCAAGACACGGGCGCGGATCAGTGAGTTGCTGCGTCACGATCATCCGGAGCTGCGCGACAATGAGGAGCTGCGCAAGCAGGCGCTGGTGCCGATGCGCGAGGCAAGACTGCATTTGCCGTTCGCAGTCTCCGGCTACACTGACTTCTATTCGTCGAAAGAGCACGCCACCAATGTCGGCGTGATGTTCCGCGGCAAGGACAATGCGCTGCAGCCGAACTGGCTGCATATGCCGATCGCCTATAACGGCCGCGCGTCCACCGTCGTGGTCTCGGGCACCAAAGTGAAGCGTCCGCGCGGGCAGCTGAAGCCGCCGAATGTGGAGGTGCCGAGCTTCGGACCGTGCAAGCGGCTCGATTTCGAGCTGGAGATGGGTGTGGTGGTCGGCCAGCCCTCAGCCATGGGTGGCATGCTCACGGAGAGCCAGGCCGAGGAGATGATCTTCGGCTTCGTGCTGCTCAACGACTGGAGCGCGCGCGACATCCAGCAATGGGAATATGTGCCGCTCGGTCCGTTCCTGGCAAAAGCGTTCGCGACGTCGATCAGCCCCTGGGTGGTGATGCGCGAGGCGCTGGAGCCGTTTCGTCTGAAGGGGCCGGTGCAGGAACCGGTGCCACTGGATTATCTCAAGCAGGCCAGGCCGCAGAATTATGATCTGGAGCTCGATGTCTCCTTGCGTGCGGCCGGTGCCAACGCGCCTGCCGGCATCAGCCGGACCAACTTCAAATACATGTACTGGTCTTCGGTGCAGCAGCTGATGCATCACGCCTCCTCTGGCTGCGCGATGAATGTCGGCGATCTCCTCGGCAGCGGCACAATCTCGGGCCCGGAGAAGAATCAGCGCGGCAGTCTGCTGGAGATCAGCTGGAACGGCACCGAGCCGGCGGAATTGCCCGGCGGTGCCAAGCGTGCGTTCCTTGAGGACGGCGACAGCCTCGTGATGCGCGGCTGGTGCCAGGGCAACGGCTATCGCGTCGGGTTCGGCGAGGTCGAGGGGACGATTTTGGCGGCGGAGTAGGTGGATAGAGTCTATCGCCTCTCCGGCGCCACGTCCTTGACCCGCGCGCAATGCGCCGCCACGTCCTCCACACTGTATTTCAAATGCACCCGCTTGTCGGACGGCGCCTGCTTGGTCGTGCACACGCCGGGGCGCCATTCCTGCGTCGGTCTGATCGGGCGCGGGGCAAAACCGCCGCCGCAGTTCGGGCAGACGTTGAAGAGCTTTGTCTCCACGCAGTCCGCACAGAACGTGCATTCATAGGAGCAGATCCGCGCATCCGTCGCATCTGGCGGCAGGTCGCGATCGCAATTTTCGCAGTTCGGTCGAAGCTGGAGGGCCATGGTTGAATCTCCAAAAGCTGGCCGGGATCATCGCAGATCGAGCGCGCGACGCGAATGGCGTAGTTCCCTCGATTTCAGCCAGGCTTGATCTCCTTCAGCGGCAGCCGTGAGCTTTCTTTCAGCCTGTCCAGTACGATCGAGGAACGCACATGCGCCACGCTCTGGTGCGGCATCAGCACGTCGTTGACGAGGTTGGAGAGCCCCTTCAGGTCGCGCAGCACGGCCTTGAGCACGTAGTCGGCATCGCCCGTCAGCGAATAGGCCTCCTGGATTTCGTCGATCCGGTTCACCAGGGTGCGGAAGCGCTTTGAATTGTCCGGTGAGTGGGTCGCGAGCCCCACCTGGATGAAGGCGATCACGCCGAAGCCGAGCGCTTCGCTGGAGAGGTCGGCATGGTAGCCGGCAATCACCTTCTCCTCCTCCAGCCGCATCCGCCGCCGCGAGCATTGCGAGGCCGACAGCCCGGCGAGATCGGCGAGCTCCTGGTTGGTGAGGCGGCCGTCATCCTGGAGCGCGCCCAGGATCTTGAGGTCGAAGGCATCCACGGAAATCATGCGTCCTTTGTCCATCTAATGCACGGATCGTGCATATGATAGCCAAAACGCGTCCCGTTTGCACGCTCATTGCACGTCTCGTGAAGGATAGTTCATCCCAGCAGCAAATTGGGAGAACACCATGGGTCCGTTTCCGCACGATGCACCCCCGGCCACGATCACCGCCGAAAATCCGATGGGCACCGACGGGTTCGAGTTCGTCGAATATGCGCATCCCGATCCGCAAGAGCTGCATGATTTGTTTAAGCTGATGGGCTACACGCCCGTCGCGCGCCACAAGACCAAAAAGATCACGGTCTATCGCCAGGGCGACATCAATTATCTCGTCAACGAGGAGCCCGGCACCCACGGCTACGAGTTCGTCGCCGCGCACGGTCCCTGTGCTCCGTCGATGGCGTTCCGCGTGGTCGATGCGAAGACGGCCTATGACCGCGCGGTCGCGCTCGGTGCGGAGCCAGCAGATGTGCCTTCCGCGCAGAAGACGCTCGATGTGCCCGCGATCAAAGGCATCGGCGGCAGCCTGCTCTATTTCGTCGATCGCTACGGCGCCAAGGGCTCCGCCTATGATGCCGAGTTCGAGTGGCTCGGTGCGCGCGACCCGCGGCCGGTCGGTGCCGGCCTGTTCTATCTCGACCATCTCACCCACAATGTCCATCGCGGCCGCATGGATGTCTGGACCGGCTTCTACGAAAAACTGTTCAACTTCCGCCAGATCCGCTTCTTCGACATCGAGGGCCGCGCGTCGGGCCTGTTCTCGCGCGCGCTGACCAGCCCGGACGGCAAGATCCGGATTCCGATCAACGAGGACGCCGGCGATTCCGGCCAGATCGAGGAATACCTGAAAATCTATCGCGGCGAGGGCATCCAGCACATCGCCTGCGGCTGCCGCGAGATCCACGGCACGATTGAGGGCTTGCGCGCGGCCGGCTTGCCTTTCATGCCGTCGCCGCCCGAGACCTATTTCGAGAAGATCGACGCGCGACTGCCCAAGCACGGCGAGGACGTTGCACGGCTCCAGAAGAATGGAATCCTGATCGACGGCGAGGGCGTGGTCGACGGCGGCCAGACCAAGGTGCTGCTGCAGATCTTCTCGGCCAACGCGATCGGCCCGATCTTCTTCGAGTTCATCCAGCGCAAGGGCGACAACGGCTTTGGCGAGGGCAATTTCAAGGCCCTGTTCGAGTCGATCGAGGAAGATCAGATCCGCCGCGGGGTGCTGAAGGTGGATACGGCGGCGTAGGTTACAGCCTTCACACACACTGCCGTAGGGTGGGCAAAGCGACTTGTCCGCCGTAGCTCGAAGAGCGAAGGCGGAAGCGTGCCCACGGCTTCTTTTGTTCCTCACGGCGAGATGGTGGGCACGGCGCTTTGCGCCTTTGCCCACCCTTGTATTAGCGCACCGGACTAGAATGG